>JADCGF010000040.1 GCA_020249145.1 Roseomonas sp.
CATTCTCCATGCCAGACAGGCTATCAGTGCCGGCAGCGCCAATGACCGTACCAGCAGCAAGGCTCACCGTCAGCGCGCCAGTCGCACCAACATACGATACAAGGTCAACGCCAGCGCCGCCTACCAGGCTGTCATTGCCAAGCCCACCGTCCAGCGTATCGGCACCATCACCGCCAATCAGCGTATCGGCACCTTCACCGCCAATCAGCAGATTGGCTGCCGCATCACCCAGCAGACTATCCGCACCCACACCGCCCAGCAAATTCTCAATGCTAGACAGGCTATCGCTACCAGCAGCGCCGGACGCTGAGTTAGCAGCGAGGCTTACCGTCACCGCATCAGTCGCCGCCGTATAGGAAACAAGGTCAATACCAGCGCCACCAATCAGGCTGTCACTACCAGCGCCACCAATCAGGCTGTCGTTGCCAGCACCGCCCTCGATAGAGTCGTCACCTGCATTGCCATCGACCGTATCGTCGCCCGCCGCACCCCGCAGCAAATTGTCGCCAACGCTGCCCGTTATGCGGTTATCTCCAGCGTTCCCAATACCTTCAATCGCAGCGCCAACAAGGATCAGTTCCTCAATATTCTCTGAAAGGCTGAAGGAGACCGATGCCTGTATTGTATCAAGCCCCTCGTCAGCTCCTTCACGCACATCATCATTTAGGTTGTCCACTAGATAACGGTCATTGCCTGAATTACCACGCAGCCTATCAGCGCCGAGGCCACCATCCAGAACATCGTTTCCGGAGTCACCTTGAAGTTGGTCGTTATCAGCGCCGCCGAGCAGAATGTCGTCTCCTGGTCCGCCGAACAGGAAATCTATTCCGCCTTGTCCAACGAGTAGATCATCTCCTCTCTCACCCGTCAGGATATCGCTGCCATCACCGCCATCCAGTACATCATCCCCATCACCCGCCGAGATGACATCGTCACCGCCTTCACCAAGGAGGGCGTCGTGGCCGTCTTCACCCACAATCAGGTCGTCACCACCACCGGCAAAAATGGCGTCATTGCCATTGCCACCTTGAAGGATATCAACCCCATCACCGGACTGGATCGTATCATTGCCGTCACCACCGGAGATGACATTATTGCCCTGTGCGTCCAAAACCATATCATCGCCAGCGAAAGCGCTGATGACGTCTGACGCAATCGACCCGACAATAAGATCTCGACCTGTCGTGCCGTTCATTTCATTTTGAGCGCCGGTCGAAGCACGAGTGCCAACCGTTCTTGTCCCATCAGGATTGACGATAAGGACTTCATTGGTTGTGGCAAACGTAACATCCGCGACGCCGAAGGACGTTCCATTTGAGAAGCGCCCAGTAGCGCGGCCATGGATTGTATTGCCCGCAACCGTCTGGAATTGATGGTCGCTTGTCAGGCCAATTTCAGTGATACCAAGCTGCGCCATGGTTTGGAGTTCGGCTGCAGTGCTTTCCCCATCGCCGTTCGCATCGCGCCAAGCCAATAGGCGGCCCCAGAGCGCGTCCAGCGATGAAAGCTTGCCATCGCGATTGCTATCAAGCGCAGCAAGCCCTTCGAGGTCCGTACGCGCCCCCGGCAGATGTGCCTTGAAACTGATTTCATAGAAATTAGTGATCCGGCCATCGCCATTGGTATCCAGGGCGAGTAGCGCATCCTGCGGATTCACCCAGCCAACGCGATAACGCCAGCCATCATTCTTCAGGTCAAAGAAAGCTTGGCTTGCCGTTGCGCTAGTAAGGCCAACGCCATCATTGTTGAGGTCGAGCACGACTGGGGCACCCTCGCCGCCGCCTTCGCCGCCACCACCTTCACCGCCACCGCCTTCGCCGCCGCCGCCTTCACCGCCACCACCCTCGCCGCCGCCACCTTCACCGCCACCGCCTTCGCCACCACCTTCGCCGCCGCCGCCGCCTTCACCCTCGCCTTCACCCTCGCCTTCACCCTCGCCTTCACCCTCGCCTTCTTCACCTTCCTCGCCTTCTTCACCTTCCTCGCCTTCTTCACCTTCCTCGCTCTCAGCTTCCGCTTCGGCTTCTGCTTCTGAGCCGTCCTCGCCGTCCTCAGCTTCGGCTTCATCGCCCGGACCGGAATCCTGCCCCTCACCGCCACTCCAGCCTTCGCTGCTTTCGCCAGGCGGGTCTGGGATGTTGATAAGCTGTGACGTCGTACCGCCATGGGCATCGGTTACGACAATCTCAAATGCGCCGCTGCCACCTTGGTAGGACCAAGTGCCATCAGCATTGACAGTCGCTGCCCCAAAGCGGGTTTGGCCATTCGGGCGGCTAGACCTGATGCTGTAGGTGAAGCTGGTATCATCAATGTCCGCAACCGAAATCCGGCCACTACGGTAATCGGCGACGACTTGCGTTGTTTGCTGACGGTAGGTGCCGCTGGCGGCATCCCACACCACGATGGCGTTACCGTTCTCATCAACAACGCCAACTTCCTGCATCCGGTAGACATACCCGGTGACGCGGGGCGCATCATTCACCGCGGCGATATTCACATCCACGGCCATCGTGGCGGTTTGGCCGAAGATGTCCTGCACAACATAAGTAAAGCCGGCGCCGGTGCCGTTGAAATTCGCCAAAGGCGTAAAACGCACCGACCCATTGCGGAGTTCAACGCTGCCATTGGTCGCATCGCCAACCGAAACCAGGGAAAGGCTGCCC
This sequence comes from Roseomonas sp., assembly GCA_020249145.1. Classification (GTDB taxonomy): domain Bacteria; phylum Pseudomonadota; class Alphaproteobacteria; order Acetobacterales; family Acetobacteraceae; genus Neoroseomonas. The sequence continues at coordinate 2,664 of JADCGF010000040.1, forward strand.
GCCGTGGCCGTACCAATCCTGTCATTCGCCAGCAAATCAGCAATCAAAATATCAATCGCGACATCTTCAACGCCGCCCGTGACCCTATCCCGGCCCGGAGAAACCGCGTCCTGGTTCTGAATAGTCGTCGCCAGAACCGATACGTTGCCATCGGTCGATTCAACCAATAGCCCGCCATTTACCGCCGTGGTGCGCGTGCCAGCCAGGGCGGTTTGCAGCTCAGGCGAGCCGGCTTGCAGGCCCTGCCCGGAACGGTCAAAACTACCGCGCCGGTAATTGATGGCCGTGATCCCCAGATCACTCAGACCAGAAAGCTCTCCGGTATCATTGATCCCATCGGCATCCAGATCACGCCACACACGCAATACCGCAAACACCGGATCGGCCGAGGTAATCCGCCCATCGCCATTCGCATCAATCCAATCAAGGCTATCAAGCCCCTGCCGTGGCGTGGCGACGCCGGGATTGGCGAATAGCTCCTCGGCTGAGGTGATCTGCCCATCGCCATTGCGATCCAGTGTCAGGAAACCATCTCCGCCGCCGAGCCAGGCGGTCTTGCGGATGAAACCATCACCGCGCGTATCAAAAAACGTAGAGGAAACCCACTGCGGGATGATGGTCAGGCCGTTACCATCAAGATCCAGCATGATGGGTCGCCAGGCTGCCGCAACCGCGCCCGCGGCAGGTGCCGCCGCCCGGTAGTTATGCTGCTGCGCGCGCTGTATTTCCGAAAGGCCATCATCTGCAAGCCCCGCCTGAGACTGCAAATAAGCCGTTTGCACTTCCCACATCGGGGCGAAAGCACCTGCTTCCAGCGCCGAGGTGGCCAGCTGTTCGTTCATGTTCCGAAAGGCGTAGGGCTGACCGGATAATTCATTCCAGGAATAGCCATCCCCGCCGTACCACAATTCACGCACCGCGCCGGTTACCGGGTCATTATCCTGCAGGCGGATCCGGACTTCCCCAGTATAATTGCCGATCACCCGTGGCAGGCGCTGCGCGATAACGCCAATCTGCCAGGCCGGGGGGGCGTTTTGCGCATTCGCATTCGCGTTATCGGCAATTGAATCGAGCACATTGATGAAGCTGTTCATCAGGTTGCGCACATTCTGGTCACCACCGGCGCCACCGGCCGCTACGGCGACCAGTGAGCCATCCGCCTGAGCTTCGAAATGCCCGGTACCCCAAACGTCTGGAATCTTCTTTTTCTTGCCGAAGAGGCTGCCGACGATACTCCCGACGATTGCAATGACCGGCGCAAGTGGTTGCAGACCCGGGATCATGGACACGACCATCGCGGCAACATTAAAAGCTGCGCCGACGTAATTGCCCTGCTGCAAGCTATTGGCGATGCTCAGCATCGCCGCAACAGGCCCCATATAGCTCGCAATTTGCCCTGCTGAGGAAGCAAGATCCGCCACCGAATTACCCAGCACGTCCGTTGCAAGGTTTGCAAAGGCCGAGGCTGAGTTGGAAATGATGCTGGCGCCCG
>JADCGF010000041.1 GCA_020249145.1 Roseomonas sp.
TGCGGATGGCACGCCGATCCTGATCCAGGTGACGGATGAAGGGCTGCGCGCCATCGGCATTGACCCGAATGAGGGGCGCGTGGCGCGCGACACGGCGCCACAGGGCGGGGAAGACAACGCACCGCAGGCTGAGGAGCAGCCTTCCGCCGAGGCCGCCCCAACCGCGCCCGAGGCGCCCAACATGGGAAGCGTGAATTTGCGCGAGGCCGCCGAGCGCTTGCTGGCAGCCTGGGAAGAAACACCACCGGCCAACGCGGATAAAGACCCCATCGCGCGCGCGATGGACATGCTGCGCAACGCACTCTCGCGACGCGGAACGCGCGCCACGGGCGCGCCACGCAAGCCACGCGAGGGCACGAAGCAAGAAGTGGTGCTGGCGATGCTCCGCCGCCCTGAGGGCGCGACGGTGGCGCAAATCGCCGAGGCGACCGGCTGGGCACAGCACACGGTACGCGGCTTCTTTGCCGGACTGAAAAAGCGCCAGGGCATCACGGTGGAGATCGCCGAGCGCATTCGCCAAGTCGGCCCGAACAAGCAGGGCGCGAAAGGCTCCTACACCGTCTACCGCGTAGCCGAATGAAGCTGCGCAGCCACAGTTTGGATTATCAGCGCATAGCCCAGGGATCATCGCGATCCCTGGCGCTTTATTTCCTTGGCTCGCGCGAAACACAGCGCGAAGCGTCCGTCACGCGAAGGGCATTCAGCCCCGCAGGACGGAGATTGAAGATGCAACAAACGGAAACCGCGAAACTCAAGGATCTTGCCAACCACGCCCGGCTGAGCCACGCGCATTGGCTCGGCGCAGCACGCAAGGGCGGCGCTGCCAAATACGGTCCAGCCTATTGCATCGAGGGCGCGGGCGTGTGGCGCCGGAGGCTCGGCGAATTGCTGACGCAGATCCGCAACGCGGAGCCGGCGCGATGAGCGCCGGTACAGAACAGCGCTGGATCGTGCTCGGCGCCGATGGGCGGCATGTTTCGCTTGGACGCGCCGAGCCAAGCAAGGCGCAAGTGAAGGCCGCCAGTGACGCCCTTGCCGCGCAGGGGCTTTCCGGATGGCTGGCACGCATGCAAGGCGAATACTACAGCCGGGGAAAAGTGACGCTCGAACTCCTCCAGCGCATTGGCACCCCGCACGACGCCGACTGGCAAGCGGCACTCGCCGCATTCCACGCAGCGCGCCAGCGCGCCACACACTGAACCCTCACCAACGCGCGGCGGGAGGTCGCCGCCATGGCTGAACTGACAGGGTCCGCTTGAGGACGCGCTTGCCCTCGCGGTAGCTCTCCCGCAGGAGGATCGCCGGCGCCGAGCGACCGTTCGGGACCACGTCGATGAACATCGCCGGAACCGAATCACGGCGGCGCGCCGCTGGCAAGACCGCCGTATGGACACATCCTGCCACGTGAATTGCGGCGAAACCCGCCGCTCACCAAGCTTTCTGCGTATCCGAGAGCACAAACTTCGGCGTAATATGTCAAGCTAAATAGACTCTAAATGTGTAAATATTGCTTGACATGCCGAAAACCGTCAGATTAGCAATGATCGTTCGCAGGACGCGGCGGGGAGAACGGGCGTGGCTGAGGCAGATGGCAACGGCGAAGCCGATACCACCACGCCGCTGACGCGCCGCGCCGTCCTGGGCGCGATCGGCTCGGCCGCCATCGCCGGCGCCGCCACCGCCGCCACGCCTCTGATCGTCGAGCATATCGGAGCCGATCGGCGAAGGGTGAGGATCGCAGCCGGCGATGCATCTTTCGTCCTGGATGCCGCCGACTTCGATGGCCGCGATACGCCTTCCCGAGCAGCGCATTTCCGCATCGAGCGCGAGCCCCGCCTGCGGCGGATCGTGCTGCAGAACGGCGGCCTGCATCCTAGCGCCCCGCTCGGCTTCGAGCTCGCGATCCAGAGCAGCCGGGAGTCGCCCGCATTCGAGCCGCTCGCCGAAGGCGCGACGGTCTCGCTCCGCCTGAACCTCGGCGGCGTCGCGTTCGTGCCGCAGCCGGAATTCCGCGGTGCATTCGACCTGCCCGCCTGGCTCGCCGACCCGAGCTTCGCACTTCATGGCATCAGGGCAGCCATGGTTCGCGATCTCCTCGATCTGCTGTTCGGCCGACGCATCCGTCCGGCGCGCCGGCCTGACACCATGCCCGACAGCCCGGGTCGCGACTTCAGCCTGGGACTCGGTTGGCCATCGCAGGGCGGCGGTGGCGCCCATCAGGATCGCAACGTGTCCCGGCCGGCTCACTGGACGCTTGCCGCGAACGGGGCCGAGGGCTTCCGCATCTGGCTCGGCGCACTCGCTTTCCGCGATCTCAGTTTCGGCCGACGCCTCGCCGCGACCGGATCCCCGCACGCCGACGATCTCAGCTTCCTGTTCCCGACAACGCAGACCACGCGCCAGACCGATGCGCCGACGCCGCCGCGGGCCCTGTTCGGCATCGCCAAGCAGATCATCCAGGCCGAGGAGTTCAGCGCAGCGGCCAACCTGTCCGCTGGCCAGTTGCCGGTGCTGATCGCGCTCGCTGGCCACAACCTCGCCACCATCGGTCTTCGGACCGTCGATGATGCCCGCCGCGCGGTCTCGGCCGTGAAGGGGCCGATGCGCCTCGAATTCAGGTCGGATCGGCGGCAGGAAGGGCCGTTTCTTGCACAGGCCGGCCTTGTGCATCGGGGCGAAGCCCTGGATGCGGGTCATGCCGGCGTCACCACGCGCATCTGGCTTGCCGCTCAGGCCAACCCTTGGGAATTAAGGACGCGTCATGCCACGCTCGTCGTCGCCGGGGCTCCGCGGACCGAAGGCCCGTTGACGCCGGGCCGTGCCGATGTGTCGCTCGACTGGCATGACCGCGCCGATGGCCTCGTCACCGTGCGGTTCCGCGGCGAGTTGCTGCTGACGCATGCCGGCGTGCCGCTCGCCGATGAACCTGCCGTCTGGAGCCGGCTCGATTTCGAACCCACGCGGATCGGCTTCGGCCTCGCGTCCGTCGCGGGGCAGGACCCGCCGCAGAGCTTCCCCTGCTTCGCCGCGCTGGGCTGGGTGGCCAGCGGCAACTTCGCGGCGCCGCCGCTGCGCCTCGCGCTCGATCGGGCGACGCTGCGGGCGGCACGCCCGCGCGATCACCTGTGGCTGGCCTGGCGGTTCCGCGGCATGGTGCTGGAGACGGATCGTGGCAGGGCACGGCTGCTCTGCGATCGCCGGATGACCGCCCCGCCGCGCGTCCCCGGCCAGGCGGCGCCGGACACCAGGCCGCTCCTGATCGTCGAGTTCCCGTCGCAGCACGTCGCCGAAATGGCCTATTTCCGCCCGCGCCGCGCCGTGCTGCCGGACCCGGTCCTGTCGGAGGTCGGCGATCCCTCCGCGAGCGTGCTGCTCGAACAGCTCCGTCATCCCCGCAAGGCCGATCGCATCGCGGCGCGAAGGGCCATCCAGGCCCGCCTGATCCACGGCCTGCCGGATGAACCGGACGCATTCGAGCCCAGCCCGCGGGCCGCCTTCAGGGAGTTCTGCAAGGAATACTGCAAGGAAGCCGCGCGCTGCTGCCATGATGAGGAGCTGCACACCTACATCGGCCGCTACGGCCCCGATCCCGAGGCGATCGACATCGGCGAGCGCGCGCTCCAGGCCGTCAATGCGCTCGGCCGTCTGGGCGAACTGCCCGAGCCGGTGCCGCGCCCCGCCGGGTGCAGCGACAACGAGGCCCCGCCGGCCGGAAATGCCGATCCAAACTGCGTGACGGCGTGGCGCGCCGATGCCGATCTGAACGGCTTCCGCAGGTTCTACAGAACCCGCTGGCCGACCCTGTCGCCGGCCGTGCAGGCGCTGCTACCGGCGGCCTATGCGAGCCGGAAGGCCTTCCGCGACCATATCGGGTCGAAGCCCGCGCCGGATCGCAAGCCAGCCGCACAGGCGATTCTCGCGATCCTGGCGGAGCACGACCGGGCGCGCGACGAGGCCGAGGAACCGTTCCGCAACCCCACCCCGGCCCGCGCTGCCGGGCCCAGCAGGCTGGTGTTCCGGATGGACCCGGCGCGCCACGCGCACGCAGATCTTCCGCCGGGCGCGATGCCGTTCAGCCTCGAGGCGCTGACCGATTGGTCCGGCCTCGATCTCGCCGTTGTGCGCCGGGCCGAGACGCTGCTCGAGACGCCGGGGAACGGCGAAGAGCCGCGCGCAAGCCGCGACGAGGCGGCGATCCTCCGGTTCCAGGGCCTCACGCCGACCGGCCTCGACTGGCTTGGGCGCCGCCGCGAGGTGACCTGGGATCAGCGTACGCGCGAAGTCGCCGAGAGTGCGAGGCAAGCACCCAGCCTCGAGGAGACCGCCGTCGAGGTGCCGGCGCGGCTGATGCTGTCGCCGGCCCAGCGCGCGATCTGGCACACGCCGCGCGCGATCACCGGCGTGGAGGGCGGGCCGCCGCGCGATCCCACCGCCGCGCTCTGGACTGCGAGCCTCCTCGAAGACCCTGCGGCGCCAAGCATGCGCGCGATCTGGTCGCCCGACTTCGTGCCTGACGCCCTGCTGGGCCTGACGAACCACCCGCCGCCGGAAGCCTCGCTGCAGCCGCCCTGGCCGGTTCCCCCCACGGAGCGGACGGATCGCCCGCCGGTCTTCCGCCTGCCGACGGATCAGCGGGACCGGCACGAGATCGTCGCCATGTCCTCGCTGCACGGTCTCGTGGTGCGGGCGCGGCGGGTCGGCGCGGCTCTCCAGGACGACGTCATCCAGTTCGAGCAGCCCGCAGGCTTCGAGGTCGCAACCCCGAACCTGACGGAAGGCCAGCGCCCCGTCCTGCATCGTCCGAGGCCGCTTGATGTCGGCCGCCTCGCGCTCAGCACGCTCGGCGCCACATTGGACCTGGACGCCGCCTTCCGGGCGCCGCCGGTGGCGGCGATCGAGGTCGACGGCAAGCGCCCCTTCGCCTTCTCGGTCGAGCGCTGGACGCAGAAGAGCGTCTGGGGCCGCGACATCGAGGTCGAGGTCCAGTACCGCGGCTATCTATACCCGATCGGCGTACGCGCCGTGCTGGTCAAGCGCACCGAGCGCAGCGTTCGTCGCGGACCGCATGGCCGCCCGATGGCCTATCTGATCCAGCGTAAGTTCCTGCGCATCGTGCAGCCCGTGAAGCCCTATCCGGCGCCATTCCAGGCCTTCGACGGACGGCAATGGCCGCTGGCCGAATTGCGCATGCTGCTGGGCCAGTCGCCGGACCTCGTGGATCCGCTGATGGACCCTAGGCCGGAGCCGGGGCAGCCCGGTGTCCGCGCCGCGCCCTACGGCCGGCTCTGGATCACCACCACGGCGGGCGCGGCGCCGGCCGACGGCCTGGTCTTCTGGCCGCGCACCGCCCCGCGCGATGGCGCCGAAGTCGCCTTTCCGATGCGCCTCGTCTCGCTCAACGGCCGTGCCGCGCGCGGCCGCACGCCCTTCATCTTCGTGGACGAGGTCGCAGCTTCCAGCCAGGCCACGATGGCGCGGCTGGCCGACTACTATGAAGGCGAGGAGGCGGACGGCACCACGCGGCGGCGGACGATCCTGCTCGGCGGCGCCAGCATGTCCTACGCGGCGGAAGAGCGCCCGGGCCAGACCAGCCACGCGACGCACAGCTGGCGCCTCGGCGTGGAGGGAAGGCTGCGTGCCGGCGCCGCCTCCTTCGACGGCGGCCGACCCAACACGACGAACTGGGAGCTCACCGAGCAGCTGGCCGGGCGCGATCAGCCGCCGTTCTATCCGGTTCTGCGCGAGGGCCGGATCGACGTGGATTCGGTGCAGCGCTTCACCGGCCAGCCCGGCGCGAATGTCGCCGGCCCGCCGGCGGAACAGGGCGTTAAGGTCACGCTGCACGAGCCCTATATCGCCACCGGCTTTCTGGACATTGACGCGAAAGGAGACGACGACACGAGCAGCGACGCGGCGAAGGCCGATGTCTATCTGCTGGCCCGCGAGCGGCTACGCATGCAGATCGGGGACAATGCAGCCGGCGGCCGCGCCGGCGGGCTTGCTCAGCCAGAGCTCGAAATCTGGGGCCTGTCGCGTCGTGCCGGCCCGATCGGGCCGAATTTCGCCGCCCCGCCCAAGCCGGATTCCGCGACGACCCAACCGCCGCCCCCTGGCGGCCATTCGTTCATCGGCGGCGCCAACCCGAAGAGCCTTTTCAGGAAGCCCGACAACCTGCTGAAGGGCGCGCGCCTGCTCGGCGCGCTGCCGCTCGACGAACTGCTGAAGACCTTCGACTCCGCGAAGCTCCCGAAGCTGGCCCAGACCATCGAATACGGGATGGGGCAGCTCGGCGCCGATACGTCCGAACGGCTCGCCGATCTCGTGCTCGTCCCGATCCTCGATACGATGGAGGCCGCGAAGTCCGCCTATCGCGCACGCACCGGACAGGACCTGCTCGCGGCACTCGAGCAGGGCGCAACCGCCCTGTATGGCGAGTGGGTCAGGCTGGAAGCCAGGTTGAAGGCCGCGATCGCCGCGGCCCGGCAGCGCTCCATCATCGCGCTGATCGCCGAGCTGGCCGAGGTGCATGCCGCCGGCACCGCCTTCGCGGCACGTCTCGCGGCCGTCGCGCGCGATCCGGCGAGCCTTGCCGCAGCGCAGGTCGAGCAGTTGCGGACGCTCGCCATCAGCCTGCTGCGCGGCCGCATCGTTGAAGCCGCGGCTTGGCCCGACATCGCCGCGAAGCTGCAGGACTGGATCGACCGCCTGTCCGAGGACGCGGTGCGGCAGCTCCTGTCCCTGCCGCTCGACACGCCGCAGGCGGTGCACGACGCGATCAAGGACATCCAGAATCTCAGGCGGGCAGCGATCGACACGCTGGGAGCGGCCGCGCCTGAGTTCGAGGCGTTCCTCGCCGAACCCAACCAGACCAACCTCGAACGAGCCGCACAGGCGGCGACCGTGGAACTGGTCGCGCGCCTGAAGCCCAATCTGGATACCGCCGCCCAGGACTGGCTGGACCGCCAGGACCCGGCGACCGTGGCCGGCCCGGCGATCGTGCTACTCGTGCTGCTCATCGCACTGCGCATCCTGCCGACCGACGCCAGCGAGGACATTGCCAAGCAGCTCGAAGCGATGGCCAGGCGGCTGGCCGGCCCGATGGTCGAGCAGATGCGCAACCGGCTGGAAGCGCGCGCGCTGCGTCTGGCCGAGACCGGCGTGCAGCTCAGCTGCGACTGGCTCCGTCAGCGCGTCGCCGATCTGCTCGAGGCGATCCTGCCGATGGACATGTCGGTCTTCTCCTGCCGCGATCCGCTGGCTTGCGGTGGCACGGCGCCGGCAAATCCCACCGGCTTCTGCGCCGCGCTGGTCCATCTCGCCGGTGAGCTTGGCGCAATCGCCGACGACCCGGCCCTCACGCTGCGGCTGCGCGCCGCGCTGCGCGAGGGGCAAAACGCGCTCTGCCGCAGCGCGACGGACATCGCCGACGCGCTGAAGGCGCTCGACGCTTCGCTTGAATCGCTGCGAAGCTGGCGGCAGGGCGTGACGCCCGGCGGCGCCTGCCCCGCGCTCGACAGGGCGCTGCCCCTCCAGGAGATCGCGGCCGCGCGGCGGGCGCTGGATGCGCTGTTCACGGCGCTGCGCAAACATCGCACCGACTTCACCGGAACGCTTCAAGCCATCGCCGGCGCCGCCCAACAGGACGCCGACGAGGCGCTGCGCATGCGGATCAGCGCCGCCATCGCACCCTGGATCGCGGAGGCATGGTCGCTGATCCAGACGGTCACTGCACTCGGCGCCGCACTCGATCAGCGCCGCCGCCAGGCACTCGATCGGGTGGACGCCGTGGTGCGCGGCATCGCCGAAGCGCGCGCAGCCGTCGAGACGCTGCGAGTGCAGGCCGATGCCGCGGTCCAGGCGGCAAGGCAGGCGGCACTCGCGGAGCTGGCCGCGAAGATTGACGAGATGGACCGGCAGGTCGAGCGGGTCATCGCGAAGGCCCGCGAAGAGCTCGAAGGCGCGGCACTCGCCGCGTTCCGCGACGGGCTTGGCCGCCTCGCCGACCTCGCCGATCAACTCGTGGAGCGCGCCGAGCCGCTGCTGCGGCCGCAGCTCGCGCTTGCCGCGGCCGCCCATCGCTGGGGCGCGCAACTGGTGAAGCCGGTGCGTGACTGGGTCTGCGGTGCCGGCGATGGTTTCGAGGAACTGTGCCCGGTCTTCATCATCGCCCGCGTCGACCCGCTATCCGCCGATGCGCTCGGCGACGACGAGGCGGCCCTCGCCAGGGCGGCGACGACCGGCACGGCGCAGAACGTCTTCGACGCCTATCTGCGCTTTGCCCGGCTCGCGCGGGCCGACCAGCTCGGCCTGCAACTGCTCGTCGCGCGGCGCGGGCGACTCGAGGCGACGGCCGCGAAGGCCATCGCCGCCGCTCTCGCCAGGATGGTGGATCTCGACGGGCTCCGCCGCGAGATCGAGGCACGGCTCAAGGAGCTGGTGCCCGCGAAGGCGAAGCTCGCCTACGACCTTGAGTTCGATCTCCACGCCAAGGGTGTCGGCCCGTTGACGTTCACGCCGAAGGGCACCACCGAGGATCAGCGCCGCCTGACGCTGACCAGCGCCGTCGAGGTGCCGCTGCTCGACCAGGGCGGACAGCCGCGGGCCAGGTTCGAAGGGCGGATGGGTCCGTTCGAGCTGAACCTGCTGGACTTCGTGCATTTCGACTTCGGCGGCCTGCGCTTCGAGAGCGACGGCGGCACGCCGCGCATGAACGTGGCGTTCCGCGGCGTGAGGCCGGGGGAGAAGCTCGAATATCTCGAGAAACTCGCCGCCATGCTCGGCCCCAAGGACGGCAACGGGCCCTTCGTCGAACTCGATCCGGGCGGCCGCGGCCTCCGCGCCGGCTTCCAGCTCAACCTCGGCACGGTGAGCCTGCCGCCCGTCTCCTTCATCAACGTCGCCGTCCAGGCCGGCATCATGCTCCGCTTCGACGGCGACGATGCGGAATTCTTCGCCGGCATCGGAACGCGTGCCTCGCCGGTGATCATCTCCGCGGCGCCCTATGGCGGCGGCGCCTATGTCGAGCTGCGCGGCAAGGGCGACGGCATCAAGAGCATCGCCACCGCCTTCCAGTTCGGCGGTGCCGCCGGGTTCAGCTTCGGCCCGCTCACCGGCTACGGCTTCGCGATGACCGGGCTCTACCTCGAGATTCCGCTCGACAACAACGGCGTTGGCAAGGTCATCAAGGGCTACTTCCTGGCGACCGGCGCGGCGCAAGTGGCCTGCTTTGGAATCGCAGCGGCGCTCTACATCAGCGTCAAGAACGATCCGAGCAACAAAATCACGACGGGAGAGGCAACGTTCAGCTACAGCTTCAGCGTCGGCTTCGCCCAGGTGCGGTTCCGCGTGACCGCGCGCAAGAACGTCGCCAAGCCCGGCAGCGGCCAGCGGGCGATGGCGATCCAGCCGACGATGCTCGCCGGCCCGCTTGAAGACCTGCCCTGCGAGGCAGCCCTCTACAGCGCGCACCGCCACGTCAACCTCGCCGCCGGCGCGGCCACGGATTGGCGCCGGGCGACGCGCTACCTCGACCTCAGCCTGCTGCCGGCAGCGCTCAGGCCGCCCGCGCCAGCATCCGAGCCGAACCAGCGGAGGCCAACATGACCGACACGACAGCGAAAGTCGGCTGCGCGCCGCTCCTCGTCGCCGCCGGCGCGCGGCGCGTGCAGGGCCGGCTGTTGCTCCGTTTCGTGCTGATGCTCGAACCGAAGGGCCAGGGCGGCCTCGCGCTGATCGAGTGGCCGAAGGCGGCACAAGCATTGGCCGCGGCGCTGCCGCGTGTCGAGGCCTCGCGGTTCGTCGGAGGACGAGCGCAGCAATCCACCCTGCTCACCGCGAACCTCCGGCCCGGTGGGCCTGGCGTGGATGTGACGACGCCGCTCTGGCGCGGCATCGTCGGCGGCACGCTGCAGGACTGGTCGGGCCTCGCAAGCATGCTGTCGGCCGAGCAGCAGCCCCCGCCGTTGCGCTGCGCGATCCGTCGCGACCAGGTCGGCGACCAGGCCGCCGGCATCGGAGTCGCCGGATTGCTGGCGGCGCTGGAGGGCCGCCCCCCGCCGATGCCGTCGCCGCGGATGCCCGATGCCATGCTGGCCCTCGCCGCGGGCGCCGGCCTGCCGACGGAATCGCCCGAGGCGCGGGCGCTTCGCCAGGGTGCCGAGTTCGGCGCCGCGGCGCTCGACCGCCGCCGCGCTTTCGAGGTGGCGGTGCGGCAGGACCCCGAGCGGGCGCTGGCCCTGCTGGAGGAAGGCGCGGCACACCGCGTGGCCAGCCTGACGGTCGCGAACGCGCCAGCCGCTCCGCTGGCCAACACCCCAGCAGACCCCGACCCCGTGGCGCTCCAGCGCGCCATCCAGGCGGAGTATCGGTCTCTCTGCGGCGACCGGCCACCAGGCAACTCCACCGAGCCGGTCACGCAGCCCGTCCCCGCGATGCAACTCTGGGCCGACCTCGCGGCCCACCCCTCGCTCCAGCGCCTGTTCGGCCTGGTGCGTGAGGTCGAAGTGGATATCACGAGCCTCGTCCCGGACCCGGACAACCGGCCCTCCTTCTGGCTTTTCCGCCCCGCACAGGCCGCCCGCGCCGAGCCGCTGCCCCCCGGTACGGAGCCGAGGATCCGGACCCTGGCGCGCCTCGCCGCAGGACCCGAGCCATCCTTCTGGCCATGCCTGATGGAGGAAGCCTGCGCGCAGGAGCCGAAGCGGCTCTCGCTGATCGGCGGGTTCCGCAACCTCGGCCAGCGGATCACGGAGAACGGCATGGACATGCCGCGCTGGCGGCTGATGGAGGACGACGGCAGCGGCCCGGTCTTCGCCGAGGCCGCGAGCGGCGTCGAGGGCGGCACCCGCGGCTCGCCGGGTCTAGCGCTCGTGGACCGGCGCCCCAGCAGCGACGAGACCGCCTGCGACTGCGCCATCGAGGCCGCGGCGCAGGATGCGATGCCGATCGTGGATGCCCGCCCGCTGATCACCGGCTGGCAGCTCGATGTCCGGATCGAGGGCGGCGGCGGCGCCCGGCCCTGGCGCAGCCTCAGCGGCCGGCGCATCGGCTATCGCCGCCTGCCCAGCCAGGCGCCTTTCGACCTCAACCCGCTGATAGACGCGGCGTATGCGCCCGCGCCGCGCGGCGCGCGCGCACTCGCCGAGGCCGCGCTAATCCGCCAGTTGCCCGATGTCACGGAGAGGCCGGAGGGCGAACTCGTCCTGCACGGCACCACCCTCGTCCATTGGACCGGCGGCGGCCTCGGTGCCTCGACCGACGGCAAGGCCAATTCGATCCCGGACGGCGGGATCATGCAGGCCAGCGTGCATCAGCTGCATGTCTCGACGGAAACCGACATGCCGCGCGGCGCGGCCATGCCCATGGTCATCGGGCAGGCCTATTCGATGCGGCTGCGCGCGGTGTTCCGCGGCGGCGTGACGCCCTCGCCCGACGACGCACATCGGGAAGGCCAGGAGATCGGGCCGCATCGGCTGCGCCGCGTCGAGCCGATCGCCGCACCGACGGTGCTGCATGTCGAATCGGATCTTCGGCAGGGCGCTGCGCGCCAGCCACGCCCTGACCGGCCCGACGCCGAATGGTGGCTGCTGCCGGCCGCGCTGCCCGGACGCCCTCGGCTGGCCGCGCCGCGCGCGCGCGAGATGGTGCTGATGCCGAGCCACCTGGACGTGGCCGGCACGGCGAACCGGCGGGTGCTGCTGCCGCCGACCGTCAGCGCGGCCATGGCCGACCGCCACGGCATGCGCTGGCGGTTCGGCGCGGATGTCGCGGTGCCGCGCGATGGGCTGCCCGGGATCGACTTCGCCGCCCGGGACGGCGGCTGGCCCGCCATGCGGGCGATGGGCGACGCGACGCTGGCCTTCGACCTGCCCGTGGCGGTTCCGCTCGGCGCGGAACCGCTGCCGACGGGTGACGCGCTGCTGCGAGCGCGCCGGCCGAACACGATCCGCAAGCTGCCCTTCCTGCCCGATCCGCTGGCCCGGACTTGGGTTATCGCGCTGGCCCGGCCTGGGCAGGACAAGCCCATTCCCGGCAGCGCGATCCGCCTGCCAGTCTATCCGTCCGGGACCGCATGGCCCGATCCGCCGCCTTTGCTCGTCCAGCTGCAGGGCCGGACCGACGCCGCCGCGCCGCGCCTGATCCGCCAGCCGGGATCCGTCGCGCTGCCGGAACTCGCCGCGCCGGGTGCCTCCCAGGTCAACGTCAGGCTGGAAGCTGGGGAACGGCTGGATCTGCTCGCATGGTGCCTGCCGGACAGCGCAGCCGGGTTCGATACCTTCGATCTGCTGAGCCTCGAGAGGCCGATCGGTGGGGCGCTGCCGGATGTGCCCCTGCCGTGGCTGGCCGGCGTCGCGCGCCTGTCGCTCGCGCATGCGGCGACGCGCGGCGACCGCATCCCGGCACCGGTGTTGCGGGAGGCGCTGACGTGGAAGCACAACGAGGCGAAGCCGCTGTCCGGGCGCATATCGGCCGCGGGACACCGGATCGACGGCCTCAAGGTCGTCGCCATCGGCACGGCGCTCGTCTCCGGCACGTTTGACGATCCGGAGAAGCGGGGCCGCACGCCGCGCGCGCGGACCGAGCCCTGGCCGCGCAATTCATTGACCGGCGACCTGCGCACCCACAAGGACGTCTACGGTTTCGACCTCGATCCCCAGACAGGCCTGGCCCGCTTCCCGCCGGAGCAGGTCGAGATCCTGGCGCGGTACGTCGTCGGGGAGCCGCCGTCCGAGTTCGAACTTCAGGATTTCGCTTGCGACCTGCCGGTAGGCATCAAGGACGGGAAGGCGCGCCGCATCCTGCTGGAACCGGTGGCTGTTCCAGGCGGCAGCAACCTGGCGCTGGATCGTCATGGCGAGCCGCTGGACGCTGAACCGAGCGATGCCATCGGTCAGCGTCGCGCGCTCACGATCCGCGCCACCCGCCGGCCCTCGCCGCCACTCGACCCCTGGATCGTGCCGGCGTTCGATGTCGTGCCGGAGGGAGGGCTGGCCGCCGGCTGGACGGGACAGATACGGCGCAGCGCGCTGCGCATCCGGGTTGCACGGCCCTGGTTTTCGAGCGGCGAGGGTGAACGGCTGGGCGTCGTCGTCTGGCCGCCGCACCTCCCCAATCTCGATCCCGTCGCGGTCGAGCTGGACGAGTTTCCGCGCGCCGAACCTGGCGCACCGTTCTACCGGCTCCAGGGTCTGCCGGCGCTCGATCTCGGCCCGGGTGGCGCGTTCGTGACACGATGGGGGGCCGACCCCATCCGCGAAGCGCCCGACCGGGCTGGCCTGCTGCTGTCGTGGGACAGCTTCGCGCCGGCGCTCGATGCCGGTTGGACGCTTGTGCGCAACACCGCCATGCCGCTGCCGCGGCCCAACGATGTCGCGCCGGACGCCGTGGCGGACCAGTTGCTCGTCAGCCTCCTGGTCAAGGAGCCGCGCTTCGATCCGGATTTCGAGCAGTGGTACGTCGACCTGCCCCTCGACGTGCCGCGGGCCGCGGAGCCGTTCGTCAGCCTCGGCCTTGTGCGGTGGCAACCCGAGGCGGAAGCCGGGCGCAACTGCTCCGAGCCGGTCCGGGCCCACGCCCAATTGCTCGAAAGGCGGAGCCTTCGGTGGCGCGTGGAACGCGGGCGCGACAGCGAGGAGCTCGCGGTCGAGGTCCGTGGACTGCCCCGGCATGCGGTGGAGCGGCCGGATTTCGGCACGGTGGAGACGGTGATGCACGCAAGGCTGATCCACCGTCGTCGCCTGCTCGACGAAGGGCATGTCCAGGACCGGTCGGTTGAGCAGCCGGCGGGCCTGACATGGGATCCGGTACCGCCAACCGTGCCCGCACCCGGCCGACCGAGCCTGCCCGCTGTGCCGATGATCGAACCTGTCTGGCGCACCCGCTTTGCGCTTGCGGCCGACGATGCCGGTGCGGGGCTTCTTCTCAGCGTGGCCGAAACTCCGCGGCTGCCGAGTGCCACGGTTGGCCTGGAGCATCTCGAAACGGCTCCACCGCTGGCTGATCTCGGGCCGCGCTACATTGCACAGGTCCAGATCAATCGACAAACGTCATAGATGAAATGGTATTTTTTAATAGTCTACGATAGTTTCAGCAGAGTATATTTGACGTTCTGAATGTTTACGCTATCCCAATTTGATTTGTAAAACGGATCTCCTGGTTCGACGTCCCGAACGTCGCATCTGGAATAGGTGTGACAAGTGATGGATTTTTTAGTATCACTCATGTACATTGCAACATGGCTGTACATGTTTTTTGCTGGGTTGAAATAAAAAATCAAGTCTCCTTCAGCCAATTGTCCAAGTTTCAGCAGCGCATCCGGCTTGCTGAGTTTGGTGCCTACTGCGGAGCCGTGAGTTTCCGAAAGCTTGGCAAAAAGGTCATCGGCCGACAGCTGACCGTATGGACCGGCGGGAAAGGCCGACGGCACGGATATTCCGCCAGCACCACCCCCAGGCGGTTTTCCGATGGAGCACGAAATGAAATGCGCACAGTCATCGATCAGGTCGATCGGAATGGCTTCGCCAGTATTGAGGCGCAGGACTTCCTTTTGTGCCGATTGGTCAAAAACACCCGCATTGACCTTTCGATAGTTCTGGGCGCCTCCCATGCCGATGTAGCCATCGCTGGCAACCTTCCGCCAATAGCTGCGCGCATAGCCCACCGCAGCGGTCCGATTGTAGGGCATGACGGATCCTCGCTCCGTCCCTCCCCGGAAATCATACCGCGCCAACTGCGTTATCGAAAAGCGTGTCCTGACCTCGCGGGAAGCTTTATCGAGTCGTTTATACCTTTTCATCTGCCCTCGTGCAATCGGCGCGATCGGCTTACCGCCAATCTCACCTGGAAAGTTCATCAGAGTGGCTGGAGCGCGCATGTGGGGAGCGGGCGTCGCTGGAGCGGCGACACGGTCGCGTTTGATCGCAGGCTGCGCTTCTGGCGGCCTGTTGGTGCGTATCGCGAGTCTGGTGGGTTCCGGTTGGAGGTCTCGATCGAGGCGTCGGCCCCGTTGCTCAGCAGGTGAGGCGTGGCAGGCGTTCGAGCGCGAGGCGGAGGATGCCCTTGTCGGGACAGGCGCTCGGCAGATGCAGCATGACGCGGGTCTTCAGCGCAACGATGCGGGTGGCGAGCTTCACCAGGCGCAGCCGCAGGGTGTCGAACTAGGCTCAGGACTCATTGCCCGAGCCAGAAGATGACGGTGGCAGCGAGAGTGGCGGATTTCCGGATGGTCCGGATGGTCCGGCAGGTGTTCGCGCCGTACCGTTTTCGGATCAAAACCGACTTACCGCCGACAATCAAGCTGAGAGAGCAGCGACAATCAGGATGCGATGAGCGCGACAATCATGATGAGAAGGCGCGGCTGGATTTTGGTATGATTGTCGCGGTATAACCGACCAGGAGGCAGGCACGGCGTTGCGAGAGTTTATGATCCCGCGCCGCCTCCCGCCGCGCCATCGGTGTCGTCAGGGTTTTCCCAAAAGATCCTTCAAAACCGTATTATCCAGCATCGCTTCCGCAAGCAGCCGCTTCAGCTTCAGATTCTCATCTTCAAGTTGTCGCAATCGGCGCGCATCAGAAACTTCAAGCCCACCAAATTTGGCCTTCAGCTTTTAGAAGGTCGCAGGGCTCAGGCCGTATCTGCGACAGACATCCGTCGTCGCCATCCCAGCCTCCTGCTCCTTCAAAAATTCGGGCAGACTCTACGTCAGAATGAGGGAATTTTCGGGGGGCAGGTCAGTTGACATTGCGAATGGGATCGGTTCGTCTTTAGTGAAAATGCAGCTAGTCCAGGCTGCTCGGCGAATCCGACAGTTACCGGCCGTGACGCTGGAGGAATGAATCATGCGCTATTTTCGACGCAGAGAGGTTGTGCAGACTGGATTTTTCGCCGGTGCTTCGGCGATCGTTGCTGTTATGCCAGTCTCGGGAATCGCCACCCCAGCTTGGGAACCCTGGCGCGACCTAGTCAACTTCCTCCCAAACCAGGCCCAGCTCGAGGCTCAGCGGCGGTCGCGAGGCCGACCACCACTGGAGTGGGAGGTCCAGCGGATTGAGAATGCCTCTAAGCCAACCCTCAACCTTGACCGCTACGACGTCGCGATTACACGCCTCCCTACATCGGGTCCGGCAGCAGGAAGTGCGCAGCAACTATACACCCATGTCCGCCGCAACATCTCGAGCTTCCTCGATCCCTCTATCGCAGTGCTGCGCGCTCATCTCGCGACCGACCAGGATGAGTGGAGCCTCGCACAGCCGCCGACCGGATGCATGATGGTATTCGGCATCAAGCGCTGGGGGGCCGAAGCCGAGCGGGGCGCCGTTGTCGTGAGCCAAAGTTCCGGATTGCGCTGGCGCTTCAGCCCAGTGCGTATCGGCCGGTTAGTGCTGGGCACGCATCCTGTTGCCGGCAACCGTGAATTCGCTCTGGAGCCCGCCGGCAGTGGCGCACATATCTTCTCTGTCCGTGCCGCGGACCGCGCCTATGACGCGACACCGACCGAGACCATGGTCCTTGACGGCGCAAAAGACTGCTGGCGAGCCTTCCAGACTCGCCTCGTAGCCTTTATCAGAACTCACGGCGGCTTGGCCGAGGCGCGCCCCCCGCTCGTCCTGGCGCCGGCTTGGCAGGACGCTGTGCAGCACCGCTTGTTCACTCGCACTTGAAACTGTGCGGGTCGTCTTTGCAACGCCCCGCTTGCTTCTCTAGCGAGCTTTACGACTTATTTCGATGATGCTTACAGGCGCTTGGCTTGGCACGCCTCAGGCGGCGCTGCCGGGACACACAAAGTACTGCGCCTACGGAAAGTGGCCTGTGCTCGATTGGCCGCCCTTGCTCGCCGCGAATTACGTCGCCGCCGATGCCTATAACAACCACAACCGCCATGTTTCTGACGCGCCAAATTTCGAGCTGCGCCAGCTTGATCCCAATATCGCCATTCCATTTTTGAATGAGACAAACGGTACGGCCATCATCGCGCGGAACATGCGGATGGAGGGCTGTTCCCCCTTTGCCGCGCGGCACACGGCCGCCGCCACCGATTGCGAATATGATGTCGCCTGGGCGCAGAGCTACTCGATTGGAGTGGACTACACCCCAAGCGCGACCCGCGCCGGCAATGCCGTATTCAACCGCCACCGCGCGCCGACATCGCGGCTGACGCGGTTGCTGGCGCATATCCCGAATATCCGTGCCGCCGCTTTCTGGCAGAGCAGCACGGAGATTGGCGTGGAGGGCGCCTGCATCATGGCCACTTCCACCACCGCCGAGACCGCCATGGCCGCACTTTCCTGGAATGGGCTGAATGGCATCACGCCGACCGCGCGCGGCCTACTGCTGAATCCCAATCGCGGCGTCGGCTTTGTCGTGCAGACCACCCATGCCAAGGAGTTCGCGCTGGCGCATTGGCTGGTGGGCGGCGCCGATGGCGGGCGGCTTTGTCTGCGCTGCTTTGATAGCGCCGGTATTGTGCGGGAGAGCATCGCCGGCGATGCGCTGGCATCCGGCACGACGCTGCAATGGGCACCGACGTCCAAATCCTGGCAGGCCGGGGCCGTGATGCAGGAGAGCGACCTTAATCGCCGCCAGACGGTGCGCTTTGGGCCGGAGGTGGCCTTTGCGCAAATCGGGATCATTGGCTTTGACGGACAGATTGAGGTGGAGGCGCTGCGCCTTTACGGCCTGCCAGAGGATGCGCCGGCGATCCTGTCCGGCTGCCCTGCTTTGCCTGCGGGCGGCAGGACGCTGATGTTCTCGGCCAGTTGGGATCTGCCGAGCATGCCACCCGGAGCGACGAGCAATGCGGACGTGACGGTGCCAGGGGCGCGGCGGGGGGATTTCGCGGATGCATCGCTCGATACCAGCAGCATCGCCTTTGTGCTGGACTGTCATGTTTGGTCCAATGATAAGGTGCGCGTGACAGCGCGGAATGTGAGCCTTTCCACGGTGGACCTGCCCGCGGCGGCGCTGCATGTGCAGGTGGTGAAGCGGAAGGTGGGGTGAGGTTGGCGAGGCGCCATGAACGCCCCCGGCGAAGACGCCGCCATCAGCCGGGACAGCCTGCCGCTGGCGTCGCGGGGTTTTCGGGTGGCGGAGAGGGTCTGAGGGTGGGCGCCACGCGGCTCGTTGCTGCCTAGCTTTTACGAACACGCACGGAGTTCCGGCACATACTCGTGATCCTTAGGCATAGAGAAATCCGAAAACTCCTTCGTCATTCAATTCGCAAATTTTTCGACACAGGGGCCAGCAAGCGCGGATGCGCCTTCCCGCAGGGTTCGTTTGTGATGCGTTTGTGATCCCCCTGTGATCGCGCCGAGATCGCAGCGCTGCATCCTCGCTTCGCATTGGAGACGAGGAATGGATGTCAAAGAGCCCAGAGACCCAGCAGTTTTTGTCGTGACGGTGAGAACCGGCGGCGGGGAAGACGCCGTGCGCGGATGCATCACCCCAGTGCTTGCTGCAGGCGCTTCGCCTTCGCCAAAGCGCTGGTTTCAGTCCCTCGACCAAGTCCCGGCGATCATCCGCAGTTTCCTAAACCGTCAAAGTGGAACCCAACTCGAAGCAGACAACAGGAGAACACAATGAAGAAGAGACATAACGCTTACGCCGCAGGCTTTGGGCTAGCGGAAAGCTGCCGTTGCACAACGAAGGCAGATGAGAGCTGGCATGAGCTTGAGGCTTACCCGGAGCAGGGGTGGACCAGACCGCCCCCAGCCTTCCTTGCTGAATCGGAAGATTGGTCACGCCTCTACAATGCAGGGGTAACCTATCAGGACGGCGTCAGAATGCTGCTGGGCCCCGAGGGGGAATCGCTCACAGATCCTGAGGTTGACCAGATTCTCGAGCGCATTACCGACAGCATGGAACCCGCGCAGGCAGCCGAGTTTCTCAGTGGTGTCGGCCGTGCCTTGCAAGGTGCGCTACCCGCACTCGGCCAAGCTGCAAAGGTGGCCTTGCCCATAGTAGGTCAAGTTGCCCAGGTGGCCTTGCCCATAGCCGGCGGCGCTATCGGCAGCTTCGTCGCGCCGGGAATCGGAACCGCGCTTGGCGGTGCACTGGGCGGCGTCGCGGGTAATCTCGTCGGCCAGGCAACAGCGCCACGTCCTGCACCGCCGCGGCAGCGAACACCGGTGCCCGGCAGGCCAAGCTTCGCGATGCCGCGACCACGAGCGATGCCCTTCCCACAGGGGATGAGTATGCCCAGAACGACAGGCACGCCTGCAGCGATGGGCATTCCAGGTATGCAAACGGCGATGCAGATGGCGGGCGCAACGGCTGAGCCTCAGTCGAGCGCCGCGCAGCAGCTTCTTGGCCTCCTCAACAATCCCCAGCTTCTTGGCGGCCTAGCAAATGCAGCGCTGGGCGGTGCGGGCGCGATGCCTGCTGGTGGTGCGTCGCTCGCCCCCCTGTTGAACAGCCTGGCTTCGCTTGCGGGGGAAGCAGCGGCCGAAGTGGCGGGCGAGAGCGTTGCTGAAAGTGAATATGCGGACGGAACCAGCGCACTTGCACACCGGCTTATCGGTGCCGTTCAGGGGGCGCGCCGCTGATGGAAACGACTGCAACCCCGTCCGCGCTCGACTTCCTGGATGGCGCCGATATTGATCCTCAGACACTCGCTATCCTGAAGCTTGCGATGAGCCGAGGGCAGACGCCCGCCACCAGCGAAGAGGTGGATGAGCAGCGTGAACGCCTTGAACGTCTTGCAGGAGCCAATCGCAATCTTCTGCGCATGATGGACAAGCTGGCTGGCGCTATCGGCGCCTGCCAGGAGTGCTGGGGCGCGGATCCTGATTGCAGCACCTGCAATGGCGAAGGCCACCCTGGCTTCTTCCCGCCTGACCGTTTGGCCTTTGAGGCCTTTGTCCTGCCCGTGGTCCGCGCCATGTCGGCGCGGATTGCTTCCGCGCAGAGGCGCCCTTCAGCCCCTTTGGGGACATGGGTGCCGAATTTCACTCTTCAACGCAACACAAAGGAGAACTGACATGAGTTCCGAAAACGAAGCCATTCGGCGTTTCGCCGAAGACTATGAAAGCGACTATGATGATGCCGGCATGTTCGGTGACAGTGACTATGAAAGCTTTGATGAACGCTTCGGCGGGCGCGCCCGCTTCCGCGCTTCGCCGAGTATCGGGGACGCGCAGGTCAATACCGGGAGCGGTCCAATGCCAGTCCGCTTCCGGCAGCGGGTGGCGAGCGCAGCCGCGATTGAACGGCTGAAGCAGGACACGCAACGCGCCATTTCTGAGGTGCGCGCGGATGTGGTAAAGTTGCGCAGCGATACTGACAAGCGGCTGAAGGCAACGAATGATCGCATCGGCGCAATGCAGCAAAATTCAATGCTGACAACCTTGCTGCCGCTGCTACAGCCACCGCCGAAGATCACGAGCATCACGCTACCCGCCGGAAAGGATGGCAGCGTGGCAGGAGCTACGGCCCTTGTTCCGACGGACGTCCAATTTGAACGTCCCAACAGCACGATGATGCTGCTGCCCCTTCTGCTTGGCGGCGGCGGCACAGGCCAAGGAGCCGGTCAAAATGACATGATGCTTCTGGCCGTGGCCCTCATGGCATCCCAACAAGGAAAGTGAGGCCAACATGATTAACTCTCCCATCGCGGCGTTAGCGACCGGCCTTATGGCGTCACAGCGTCTGGAAAACGTTCCTAGCGCAGAACCGTTTCGGAACAATTTCTTTGTCTCAAGCCTACTGTGCGGCAATGCTGCCGCACAGCTTGTCTTCAATATGCGAACGGCTGATGAGCTCGCCAAAGTTCTGAAGAGTCGCGCAGCGATTGAGGCTAAACTCAAAATCGCATTGGATGAAAAAGCCAAGCTCAATGGAGACTTCACAGCTAAGACTGATGAGCTCGCCGAAGTTCAGAAGAGTCTCGAAGCGATTGAGGCTAAACTCAAAATCGCATTGGATGAAAAAGCCAAGCTCAATGGAGACTTCACAGCTAAGACTGATGAGCTCGCCGAAGTTCAGAAGGCCGGCGCTACATCAGCTGACGAAAACAAGACACTCAAGTCTGAGAAAGAAAAACTGAGCGCTGATCTTACGCAGTTAACGGCTGCAAGAGATAGACTCCTCGAGCATTTGGTTATTCTGGAGCATCCTAAGATCCCTAGCCAGGCAATCGTGGGTCAAAAGCTTACGGCTGCCTTGGGCGTGTACGAAGGCAGTCAGAAGGGCGAACCAAAAACGCGCTCTTGGGTCGTTGCCGGAAAGCCCCCAGAAAACGGCGATGAGTTCACACCGGACGGGAAGGATACGGGCAAAGAAGTGATTTTGCGGGAGGAGTTCCAGACACCGAAGGGGAAGGTGACGGTTGAGAGTAAACCCATGACAATCACCAAAGTCTAGGAAAAACTGGGCGTTTTGTAGCCTCCAGGGAGAGCGTCATGGACCCAGCATGTTGAATGCCGCCGAGAGCTGACCCGGGTTTGCTGCGCAGATTTGACCCGGGTTTTGGGGATGCGGGGTTTTTTGATCCCGTCAGGTGGGCTGTGGTTTCCTTTCGCGATGGGTCTGGGTTGCGGAGCTGTTCCTGAA
>JADCGF010000042.1 GCA_020249145.1 Roseomonas sp.
GGTCATCTGTTTGTCTCCGTCATCGGCGGGGGAAATCCCCTGCGCGTGACAGACCATTCGCGCTGTGATGGGGGCTGAGCCAAGCGAAATAGAGCGTCATTTCATTGCTATGATTCAGGCGTTTTGATCATGATGTGAGGGCCAAATGGCAGCACCATTCGGCCCTCGCTTTCGCTTATCGGCTGCGCTTTTTGCTGCGCTTCGCGGCGGCTTGCCCGGCGGCGTAGGCTTCCGCGAGAGAATTTCGGATGGACCAGACGGCGACATCATGGAAATCGAGCGCGTCGCGGTTTCTGGTCTCCAGCGTCTCAACCGAGGGCATATTCCGCTTGGCGATTTCGAGGAAAAGCTGGGCGGTGTCGGTGGTGTCGTTCATCTTGGTCTCCTTGCTGTGGCGCTGGGGCAATTCCCTGCGCCTGAGGGACCATTCGCGCTGTAGCGGGGGGCGAGCCAAGCGAGATTGAGCGTTACTTCGTTGCTATCATTGGGGAGTTTCAATCATGATCTATTGGTTGTGCGTGTTGCAGTGACATCGGCAAAGGTTCGATCCTCACCATCCAGTATCGCGGGCTGGCCCGTCATGGCCTCAAACCGCGCAATCGTCACATCGCAATAGCCGGGATCAATTTCCATCGCGTAGCAGATGCGTTCGGCTGTCTCCGCCGCGATGATCGCCGTGCCGCTGCCGCAAAAGGGTTCGTAAATCACATCGCCGGGTTCGCTATTGTTCAGCATCGGGCGGCGCATGCATTCGACCGGCTTCTGCGTGCCATGCACCGTCGCCATATCCTCATCGCCGGCGCCGATCGGCCAAAGAGTCGTCTGATCGCGCGCGCCTTGCCAATGACCGGTGGCACCCTTGCGGACACCATAAATGCACGGCTCATGCTGCCAATGATAATCGCCACGCCCGAGTACCAAGCGCGGCTTGGCCCAGACAATCTGGCTGCGAACAACAAAGCCAGCCGCTTCCAGGCTTTCGATTACGGTGCGCGCATGCACACCGGCATGCCAGATGTAAGCAACATCGCCGGGGAATAGCGCCCAAGCCTCGCGCCAATCGGCGCGGTCATCATTGGCAACCTTGCCCGTGCGCGCGGTGGACGAGACACCGGCTTCGTTGCGCCAGGCGGGATCATAGCCAACCCCATAGGGCGGGTCGCTCACCATCAAATGCGGCTTCGTGCCGCCGAGTAGGCGGAGAACATCGGTGCGATTGGTGGCGTCGCCACACAATAGCCGGTGGCGACCAAGGCGCCAGAGATCACCAGGGCGCGTGACTGGCTGCGCCGGAGGTTCCTGCGCCGCTGCGTCGGGGTCACCTTGCGCTGGCGCGTCACCATTGGCGCCGATACTGGCCAGCAAATCCTCAAGCGCTTCGGGCGAGAAGCCAAGCACGTCCAAATCCACCGCTGCCTCGTCACGGATGCGCGCGATCTCAGCCGCCAGCAGCGCCTCATCCCAGCCGGAATTGAGCGCGATCTGATTATCCGCGAGCCGCAGCGCACGCGCCTGGGGTTCGCTGAGATGCGCAAGCCGAATGGCCGGGACCGATGCCATGCCGAGCCGTTTGGCCGCCATGACGCGGCCGTGGCCCGCGACCAGCACGCCCGCGCCATCCACCAGCACCGGGTTCACAAAGCCGAACTCGGCGATCGATGCAGCGATCTGCGCTACCTGCGCCGGCGAATGTGTGCGCGCATTCTCGGCATAAGGCACCAGCGCTGCAACCGGCAGCGAGACAACGGCAAGGTCAGGCTGCATCGGAAAGTGCCCCTTCGCGCGCTGCTGCTACTGCATCGTAATCGCGCCCATCGTCCGCCAGCGTCACCGGCTGATCCGGGTAAATCATCCGCCAGCGCGCAATCGCCAGATCCACATAGGCCGGCGCGAGTTCCACGCCGCGCACAACGCGGCCGGTGCGTTCCCCGGCAATCAGTGTCGTGCCGCTACCGGCAAAGGGCTCAAACACCACCTCGCCAGTCTCCGTGTATGCGCGCATCAGAAAGTCTGGCAGCGCCACCGGAAACACGGCTGGATGTTCGGTCTCAATTCCGCGCCCCTTATGGCGGGTGATGCGCAGCACAGCGTCAGGAATGCGCATGTCCTGCACGGGCTGGCCAACATGAGTGTAAGCTTTCACCTCGCCATCCGCCGCACGTAGCCCGCTGCCCTTGTTCGGCGTGCCTGCCCATTTGCAGGGGATAATCTTATTCGCCTGCCGCGCCATGCGATTGAAGTGAAACACCAACTCAAACGCCGGCGCCAAACGACCATTCCAATCGCCCGGCAATCCCGGCCCCTGGTCCCAGGTGTAAAGCCCAAAGCGACGCCAGCCGCGCGCGCGCATCCATTCCAACCAACCTTCCCAATAGGTCTGCCATTCATTCTCGCGATGGATCAGGCCGAGATTGACCAGCGCCTGGCCATCCGGGCGCAGTGCCGCGTCCAGATGCTGGAACACGCCCTGCATCAGCGCATCCCAATCCGAGACACCGCCGGTCGTGTAAGCCCTCTGGTTCCCATAGGGCGGGCTCGTGAAGAGCATCGCCGCGCGATCGCTTTCCATCACGCGCGCCACCGTCGCCGCGTCGGTGCTATCCCCACACAACAACCGATGCGCGCCCAGCAGCCACAAATCACCGGGGCGAGAGACCGCCTGGCGCGGTGCCTCGGGCTCAGCATCGGCGGGATTGTCGGCATCATCGCCAATCGCCGGCGCGGCAGGGTTCTCGGCGGTGTCCGCGGGCAGGGCCTCGGGCGCATCGCCGTCGGACACGGCCTCTCCAGCCGCCGCGAGGATGCCCGCAAGTTCATCCGCCGAGAAACCAAGCGCGGCCAGGTCAATCTCCGCCGCCTGGACGCTGGCCAGCGCATCACGCAGCAGCGCCTGGTCCCAGGTCGCGTTCTCTGCGATGCGATTATCAGCAAGGCGCAGCGCTTCCTTTTGCGCGGGCGCCAAATGCTTCAGCACAATCACCGGCACCTTGGCGATGCCGAGCGCCTCCGCCGCCGCGAGCCGTCCATGGCCCGCGATCAGCACGCCATCCTCGTCCACCAGGAGCGGGTTGGTGAAGCCGAAGGCCTGCATGCTGGCCATGATCTGCGCCAGCTGCGCCGCGTCATGCACGCGCGCATTGCCGGCATGCGGGCGCAGCGAGGCAATCGCGCGGAGTTGGATCCGCTCGGCCATCCAGGGAAGCGTCATTGGGGGGATATCCGGGAAGGGTGGGGCGAGGATGCGCGGCGCTATGCGCCGAGGTTTGCACTTAAGCTGCTGAAATCACGCCGAAAGGGTGCAAACCATGCGGGGGCTGGGTGCAAACCAGGTGCAAACCTGGGGGGCCTAGGTTTGCACCTAAGTCATTGAATTCAGGGCGCTATGGTGCAAACTGCAACCCATATTTTTATTCTGACGCTAGAGAGGTCGGGCGCTTCCGCCCCCCGCATACAAAATCGCCAGGAAGGAACCATCAGGTTCACTCTTGGTTTCGCTATTCCTCTCTGCCCTTCAGGAACGTGACCTGCGACGACCTCACGATCAATCGCGATCACAATTCTTTAAGGTGAAGGCATGATAGCCGAAGCGAATTCCGCTGTGCAACACGACAATCTTTCGCTGCACTACCTTTGTTTTCGCTATCTAGAATTAAAATGACTTGAGGGGTTTAGGTTTCGTGGACCAAGGGCACTGCCATAGCATTCCTGGCTCTGAAGCTTTGACCGTGTTTACCCACATGCTCCACCAAATCAGCGATAAACGCGCCCGCTCCAGCATGGAGGCATGGCTCCACTGACCGCGAAGAATAATTCCGATGCAGCCTGTATCAACAAACGCAGCACGTTCGTGTGTTCTTGTACGAATAGATTTATCGCTGGTAATAAGCGCTGACCGCGTGTGTGCACCGGCAGCAATCGCCTGGATCAAAGGCACGTCCGCTGTACCCTTTTCGACAACGTCTAGCGCATGCAGCACTTCGAGAGGGTCGTTTGCACCTGTGGATTCCGCTTCCGCGATTAACTTGACCGCATGCGCAACAACACGCGGCGTGTTTTCGTCGAAGACTAACCTCACGCAGCGAGAGGTTGCGCCGGGTCGGCGCCAATGAAAAATCGTACAGCCTGCTCGACACCGGATACGTCGGTTTCATAGAAAGCGGCCACCTTAGCGAGGTTACCTTTTTCGGCTCGCCACGCGTCAAACAAAGCTTCCACAGGCGCGCCGCTAGAACTCTCAATTGGACGGCCAAAGGCACGACGTGGGTCAATTATTATCCGTTTGAAGCGAGGGTCAGGCACCCATCTGCGCGGCAGATCTTCTTCATATTCAACAGTCGCTATGAAGCCATCAACGAGTATGTCGTAGATCGCGAAATTGTCCCCCACCAAGTCATAGAGGGCCAAGTCGCCGGTCTCCCGCTGCGCTTCAGCAAAAATCTTATGACCATCGGTATGGATGCGCCTGACCGCAAAGGGATGGTCGGTGCCCAACACGCGCCGCGCAGTTTCTGCGGCAGTTCTAATGGCTTTCCAACTGGGAGTCCGCCCCCGGCGCTCAGCGGCCTGGACAATTCGTCCAAGAAAGGCGACTTCAAGAAGATCAAGAAAACCTAGAGCAAGCTCGCCATCACGCAGGTCGTGCTGTTTACGCAAGACCGGGGGCGCCTGAGTTTTTCCCTTACGCTGAGAATATCCCTGGAGCCAGCCACGAATTTGCCGCGGCGACACATTCGTCAGACGCGCAGCGTCACCAACGCTGTAAATCCCGAACGAGGCTGGAATGGCGTTCAAAGGCTTCTCCCTGGAACCCTTCTTAGCACAGGAGCGTTGAAACCAAAATTGACGATCTCGGTCCTTTCTTACGCCGCCCTCTGCCGCCCCGCCAGCCCAAAATGCCCCGCCAGCACGCTGAGCGTGGCCACAAGCATCCCCTGCGCCTGCGGCGGCGGTACGGGCCGTCCGCCCCAGCCCTGGCGCATGGCCCATTCGCGCACCGACATCTCCAGCCCAACTACGTACCAGGCGCAGGAGCCCGCCGCGCTGTCGTGCCCACCCAGCGCATTCAGCGCAGCCGCCACCCGCCGTCGCGCATCCAGGCTGCGTTCGGAAAGATCATCGTCCGCTCCCCCAGGCAGGCGCAGCAGGGCTGACCGCGTCACGCCATCCAGCGCGGCCACGTAGAACAGCGAGCGGAACGTAGCGCCGGCGTCGTGCATTTCCTGCGTGATCGTCCCGTTGGCCAACATCATGCCCAGCGTATCCACCGCACGGCGATGCTGCACCGGCCTTCCAGTCTCGGGATCCGCCTCGCGGATCGGCGGCGTGAAGTCGCCATGTTGGAGGCGCCATTGGGACGGGCCCATCGTATCCGGCGTCTTGGTGCGTTTCTGCTTGCGTTTAGCGGCCATGGTGCTTCTCCTGTTGCCGAGGCCCCCAACGGCGCACGGCTTCGTTCTGGACCGCCTGGCGCAGCCAGGGGTCGTGGATGTCCTCGATCGCGAGTGAGACCACTCCCTGCTGCTGCCAGACGCGGCGGCGGAGGGCTTCCATCTCGGGTGTGGTGGTCGGGCTGCGCGTGCCGCGGTTCAGGGACGAGCGCGGCGGCGCCGGAGAGCCTGGGAGCGTCATGGCGCCCCACCGATCAATCCCCCGCCGAGGGAGGGGGAGGAAATAACCTTTCGGTTATCTCGTTTCGGGTAGGGACAGACCAACTCTCTTCTATATGATATATATAGAAAAAAATAATAACTGAGATAACCGAATAACCGAACGGCACCCACCCGCGCGCACATGTATACCCGCGCGCGGTTATTCGGTTTTTCGGTTATTTGCAGAAGAGGGCGCGAAATCAATGGCTTAGCTCCCCACCCGGATTTTCGGTTATTTCCTCGTCCTGACGCTGCTCGGGCGCCACAAAGCGATAGAGCTGAGTGGGCTTGGTCCGTCCCTTCACAATTTCGATCGTGATCTGTCCGCTTTCGCAGAGCGCTTGAAACACGGCGTCCCGGCGCTCGCCCAGGAAATGAGTCTTTTCGATCAGCTTTGTGCGCGTGATGCCGGCGCTGCCTGCGTCACGAATGACATTCAGCGCTTTCTTGTGCCGGACTTCATTATCGTTCACCCCGACAAAGCGGTCGGCTTCGCGCACCAATGTCCCGATGCAATGCTCGACCAGCTTGCCAGCCCAGGTCACGTCGCGAAGCTGCGTCACCGGCTCGGCCGGATCGCGACTGATGGCGGCGATCATGGCGAGCTTGGCGGTGTTCTCGGCGTAGCGGCCAAAAAGGGCGGTGGCATAGGTGCCGCGATGCGCGCGCAGCAGGTCTGTTGCTTCGCGCCGTATCTCTGCTATGGCCATCTCGGCCTCGGGCGTAAGCGGAACCGTATAGGCATGCATCGGTGCCGTGGCTTCCATCAGATCGGCGAGATTGCCGCCATGGCTATGGCCAGGCACGCCGCGCGCGATACCGGTGAGGGCGGCGACAAGGTCGGCTGGCGGTTCCATTGGTGCGGGCGCGCCATCGCGGGCCGGATAATCATCATCCGTCAGGAACACCATAAACCGCGCCATGGACCCGTCGCCCAGCGCACCTCCTTCCAGCGCCGTCCAGAACGGTCCCGGCACGGTGACGCCCCAGAGGCACGCGCAGGGCTGTTCAATGGTGACGCGCGGCTTGGTTTTCTGGTCCGCGTATTCTGTGCCGATGTATGGCTCTGCTGCCGAGGTATAGAGCTTGGTCAATTCCGCCCAGATGGCTGCTTTATGTGCCGGCGCACGGGGGCTCAGGACTGCCTTCAGGAACTGGCCGAATTCGTCCACCTGGAACAGGCGTACCGGATGGCGCTGTAAGGATGTGAGCAGCCCGGCTGAGGAGGCGAGTTCTTCACCGCCAAGGTAGCGGTCAAGCTTTGCCGCGAAGATCGCACGTTTGACGCAACGCCGCGCATGATCCTTACCGCCGCCGCTGTCAGCAATGCCGACAGCATAGACGTTGCTGCGCAAATCGGTGGGTGTGCGGTATCGCCTGCCGGCCAGGGCGCCGATCATGCAGATACCCGCGCCAAGTGCGAGGAAGGGTTGCGGGCTTATCGCTGTCGCGTTTGCGTAATCGAGAAAAAGCCGCAAGGCGCCGTCGACCTGCAGCAGTTCTGGCGGAACACGATAAGGCTTAGGTGGCGGTGCGCTTGGGGCAGGCGCAGTGCTGACCTTTGCCAACAGCCCCGCCGCCGGATGCGGCATTGCCATTTGCTCCGCCACATTCCCATTCAGGATGATTTCAGGCGGTGGAAGCCAGCCGCGCTTTTCCGCCAGCCAATAGATTTTGCCCGCACCTGCGCTATGCGGCTTGAGTGTCGCCCAGCGCCGTTCCGGCGTATTGCTGCGGCCCGATTGGCCGGACTTGCTGGCCTTGCGCGACCAGTCGATCCAAAGCTGGCGGCCCTCCTCGCCAATTGCGGCTTTGATGGCGGCACCAATGGTGATCCATTCATTCCCGGGCAGATCGTCATTCGGCAGATAGGCCAGCGCGGCAGCGACGGCTTCTGGGGTGCCGCGCGGATCGGATGGCCCGCGCCAGGTGTCGCTCGGGCTATCCATGTTCAGCGTTGTCTTGCGCAGCGCCGTCGGCACCATGTCCCATGCGGCGTCCAGGAACGCGTTACAGGCGGCTTCGTCCACCTCGGGCAGGTCGGCAAGCGGCGTGTCGGTCAGGCCATCCTCGGGCCAAGCGTAGGGCTGCCCAGTGCCAGGATGGATGGCATAGGCGACGAATTGCTGCCCGCGTGCCAGCACTTCCAGCGGATGGCGCTTGCGCCCGCGAAAGGCTGTGGCAGCGCGATAGACCAGCATGCGCTTTGGGGCCTGGCCAATGCGCAGACATGGCGTCTCGCCCAGCATCCTCTTCGCCAGATCGGTTAGCGTGACCGCGACCGAGGCATCGGGCACATCAATGTCGATGCCGACCACCGCACCGCAGGCGATGCCCACCGCGCAATCGGGCCAGCGGCGCCAGATGTCGATCTCGAAGGTTTTGGTCGCCCGATCGCAATGCCGCGTCCAATCGGGATAGGCGGCCCAGGCGCCTTTGCGGAAATGCCCCGGCACCTTGGCGCCCGGCATGATGGGAATGACGGGATAGCCATTATCCACCAGCCGCGCGCCGAATTGGGCCATGAAATCCTTCATGCGGCCCTCCCAGGCAAAGGCGGTGCGGGGTGGCTGCCGCTATCCAGGCGCTGTGCCAGCGCGTCCTGATAGGCGGTGACGATCACCTCCAGCAGCGTCAGCCATTCTGCATCGCTCAGCACCGCGAGATCAGTCTTGCCGATGCTTTCCAGATACTCGCCGGCCATGGGGCTCGCGGCCTGGATGGCAGCGATTTCGTGTTCATCGGGATCAATCACGCCCCACCTCCGACGCAGCGCATGCATGCAGCGCATGGAGCAGACCCAGCGCGGAGCGCCGGTCTTGCGCCGCGGATCGAACCAACCAAAGCAGCGCGCAGTGCGCAGACGACAGGCAGCGCATTTCACATGAACCTCACGGCGGTGATTTCGGTGTATTGGCCGGTGGGCCGGACCTGGATTGCGATGGGGCGGCGCAGATGCTGCTGCTGGGCCAGCGCCTCATTCACCGTCATGGGTGGCGGTAGATTGCCCGCGCGGCGGCGCCACCAGGACAGCGCCTTGTCGCGGGGAAAGCCGGTATGCTCGAAACACACCCATTCGCTGTGCTGGGTCAGGCCGCATTCATAGGTGACGCGGAGCGATGCCGGCTTGCCGGGCTTTTCGTGGCGCGAGTAGGAAACATCAGTTACGTCGCACCAGGCTGCCTGGATCTGCGTGGACAGCAGCGCGTCTGACGCCGCCTTTGGCGCTACCTTCACCACCGGCGGCGGGAATTCGTAGTCGCACTCGATGCAGTGCCGCGCGCTCGCGTGGTTGATGGTTTTGCATTCTGGGCAGGTTTTGATCGGCGCTTTGCCGTCCTCTGCGGGTTCCTTCTTGCGGCCATCCACCGTGTCGATCGGGCCATGCCGCGCCGTGTTGCCGGCGAAGTCCAGCACCAGGCAGTCATCCTTGCCCTCGGCAAGGCGCGTGCCGCGACCAACCATCTGGACATAGAGCCCGACGCTTTTGGTGGGGCGCAGCAGCGCGATCAGGTCTGTGCCCGGCGCATCAAAGCCGGTGGTGAGCACATTGGCGTTGGTGACGCAGCGGAGCCTTCCATTCTTAAACGCGGTCAGGATGCCATCGCGCTCGGGCCCGGGCGTGTCACCGGTGACGGTCTCGGCCGAGATGCCGTGCTCGCGGACGGCGTCCCGCACATGGCGGGCGTGGGCGACGCCGGAGCAGAATACCAGCCAGGATCCGCGGTCAGCTCCGTGCTCGACAATCTCGGCTACTGCGGCGCGTGTTACCTCATCCCGGTCAACTGCGGCCTCAAGGTCCTTGGCGATGAATTCCCCGCCGCGTGTGCCAACACCACCGACATCAAGCTGCGTGGTGGTCTGCTTGGGGACCACCGGACAGAGATAGCCTTGCTGGATCATCTCCAGCACCGGCACCTCATAGGCGATATCGGTGAAAAGCCGATCCTCGCCCTCATGCAACAAGCCGCTATCCAGCCGGTAAGGTGTGGCGGTGAAACCAACGACCTTGGTGAGGCCGGCGTTGATCTCTTTGAGCTGCGTCAGAAAGCGGCGATACATGCCGCTGTCACTGCGCCCGAGCAGATGGGCCTCATCAATCAGCACCAGATCGCAACGCTGCACCTTGTATGCGTGGCGGTGGATGGATTGAATGCCGGCAAAGAGGATCTGCGCGTGAATGTCGCGCCGCGACAACCCGGCTGAGTAGATGCCAGCAGGTGCATCGGGCCAGGCGCGCAGCAGCGCCATGAAGTTTTGCTGGATCAGTTCCTTCACATGGGTGAGGATCAGCACGCGGGTGTCGCCATAGGCGGCGATGGCTTCACGGATGAAGCCAGCAATGACCACTGATTTACCACCTGCGGTGGGAATGACGATCAGCGGATTGCCAGCACTGCCGGAGAAATAATCGTAGAGCGCCTCGATTGCCGAGCGCTGATAGGGGCGGAGGGAGAGGGTCAACGCTGCGCCCCTTCCATTCCATCCTCAAGGAGCGGCGCGCAGCGCCGGCGCAGATCGAGCCTCGGGGCCGAAAGTAGAAGCTGGGACCGGAGCACGATCTGCCGCACTCGGTTCTTGCTGATATTGAACGATTGTCCGATGTCTTCGAATGTTTGTGGCGCGTCGCCATTCAATCCGAAATACATCTGCATGATGCGCTGCTCCCGCGGGCGTAGGGTGGCCAGCGCGGCGTCGAGCGCACTAACGGCGTCACCCATGGAGATCGCTCGTTCCGGATCGTAGGCAATTGAGTTGGTCGCGCTACCAACAAGTGCCGGTAGATCCTCTGCGTCGACTTCCCGCGTAACGCGGTTGGTATCCAGCGCCCGTCGTATGAAGGGCGCCGGGAAGAGATCCTCGGGCAGCCTGCATAGCGTCTTCGAGATGGCGAGGATGCAGCTGCGCCATTCTCCGTCCTGGCGCAGCGGCGCGATCTTGAGTTTCAGGTAGTCGCTGACGCGGGTATAGGAGACGCCACTGTCGCGTGCGAGTGCCGCTGCAGTCTCACATCCTGCAGCGCGCATCGCTGTCAGTAGCGCATTGTTTTTGATGGTGACGATCACCAGGAGATCGCGGTTCATGCCGCCACCCCCATCGTTACCGCATCTGCCTTGCTGAGCCAGCGACCACCGCGCTCACAGGCGGTGCAGATCAATTCAGCGATATGCGGCCCCTTGCCGGGCGCCACGCGGAACATGGTGCCGTCGCAGGTAAGGCAGGGGCTTCGCGCGATAACTCTTTGGGATTGCGCTTCCGGCACGCCGTCGCGCCACTCTGTACCGTCGCGCAGCCGATAGCTTACCCAATCCTCGCCAGCATCCTCCTGCTCGCCGGCGATGAAGTCCGGGATAAAGAGATGCGCGACGCAACCAGCCTCCTGGTCGCGCCTCCCAAGCTGATGGTTGTGCCGCGCGCAATGCCAGGCACCGTCATTGGTGGGCGAGGCATGCAGGCAGGACCGGCAATGCCGCTCAGGCATCGCACCCTCGTGACAGGTGGCGTGATGCTCGCAGAAGCGGCATTGCCACCATGCGGGATCATCGCTGATGCGCGCAGGCGGCCGGTTCGCGGCAATGACGCGCTCAGCCTTGGCCATGATGCGCAATGCGGCCTCGGCGTCGTAATGAAGGCGTTCCTGATAGAGATCGTCGGTGTTCTTGTTGACCGCGAGGTAAAAGGCGCGATCCAACCCCGCCAGATGCATATAGGTCTGCATTTGCGCCCAATGCTGCGGCTTGGCTTTGGCAACGCCGTCACGCTTGAGCGAGAGGAAGGATTTCTCGCTATGGGTTTTGAATTCGCAGACATGCCAGGTGCGGGGTGCTTCGGGTAAGCCGATCGCCACCGCATCCATGCTGCCGCCGAAATGCCCGCCTTCATCACGGAGTTGCCACTGGCGGCCCGATGCTGGATCCACATCCAGCACCGTGACGCCAATGCGGCGCAGGTCAGCGACAAAGCGTGCCTCCGCCAGATTACCCGTATCAAAAAGCCGCAGCAGGCGGCCCGCATGCTTCGCGCGTGTGGTCCAGCGAAAGCCGTACCAAATGGCGCGCTCGCATTCGGTGCCGATCAGTGACGCGCCCAGATGTTCCCGATAGCCGTGATCGGCCGCCGCCTCATAGGCGGCATAGATGGCCGACACGGTGGGCGTTGGCGGGATTGGCAGGCTTACCATGGCAACCCTCCCGATCAGGCGCGCCGCCAGGGTGGCGTGCTGCCGGTGCCCGGGCGGGTGGCCGGCACGGGCGTTGTCGCGGGGCGGGGCGGCGGCGCTGCTTGGCTCGGCGCAACACTGGTGCTCCCTGCTTTGGCGGCGGAATAGCTAGACACCTTGTTCCGCGCCTCGCGGTACACGCCGTATTTGTCGGTCCCGGCAGGCTCGACCTTCAGCGTCACGAACAGCGGTTTGAAATGCAGCTGCTCGCTATCGCCGACATGCATCTGGCCCACCGCGTGGCAGATGGCCGACAAGGTGCGCTGCGCGATCTCGACCGTCTGCTCATTGCGGTTCACCAGGTTCAGCTGATCGAAGATCTTCCGCCGCGCGGAGGGGCCTTCCAAGATTTCGAAGACCAGCTTCAGCAGCTGCCCGTCGCCCGCCTTGGTCGGTGCCATTTCACTCTCGATCAGCTGCGCGAGGTATTTGCCGGGCGGCAGCACTTCGAGCGGGACGGCGGGGGCGACTTCCGTCGCATCAAAAGTACCATTGAGGGATGCCATGGGATCAGTTCCCTGTGTCTTGGGTGGGGGTGACGGAGGCGTTGGGCGCTGCCGCGTAGAAAGGAATGCCGGCGGCCAGATCGGCCCAGGCGAGCGGCAGGGTTTCTTCAAGGCCAAAGCGGTTCTTGGCCAGGAAAGCTGGGCGTTCGATTGTGTGCAGCAGGCGGTCACCGCCGCTCACGCCGCGGACGACCTTCTTGTTGAAACCAACATCTGATTTCAACGTGCTGATGCGATAGTTTGCGAACAGCACGGCATCAACGTGTTCTTGCACCAGGGCCGAGGCGCTGCGATGCAGTTTTGGCTGGTAGCGGTCGTAGGGCTCGGTTTCCGGACTATCAAAGCGCCGGATTTCCGCGTGCGCGATCAGCACAACGCCCATGCTGCATTCGTCGCGGAGCGTATTCACCGCATCCAGAAAGGTGCGCCAGGTATCCAGTGCGGCCTGATAGCCCTTGCCATAGCCGAAGGCTTCGATGTCGCGCTGATTATGCTGCTGCGCCGTGTGCTGCCAGATCAGCGGTTCCAGCCAATCAAGGCTATCGATGACAAGCGTTTGGAATTCATGCGCTTCGGAGTAGAGGCTGCCCAGCGCTTCCATGACAGCGTCAAAGTTGCGCAGCAGCCCAAAGGTCGCTGCATCAATGCGCCCGAGCCCATCCTCGGTTTGAAGAAAGATCGGGTTTGGCGCATCTGCGGCGAGCTTGGTTTTGCCGACGCCGGCAACGCCATAGATCAAAAGCCGCGGTGGACGCGTGTCCCCACCACGACGCAGGGATGCAAGGGAGATAGCCATTACGCGGTCTCCTTCTTTGCGCTGCGCGTCTTGGCCTTGATGACGTCGATCTTGAGATCACCGCCGGCACGGACCACCGCCTCAGCAAATGTCTCGATGGTGGGCTCAAAGGCGGCCACTTCCTTGGCGCGGGCGATGGCATCCCCTTCAAGCGGGATGATCACCTCAATGCGAAGCTGATGGTTCATCACGCAGCCTCCTTCTCTTTGAGGGCGTAGGAGGGCCGCAGCGCCAGATGATCGACGGGCAGGCGTGCGGCCTGCGCGGCGTCTATCTCGCGCAACTGCGCCAGTTGGGTGCGATTGCTCATGTGTGTCTCGTTGGAATGGGTGATGTCCGGCTCTGGCTTGCATGGCGACGACCGGACGAGCGTCGTCATTTTCAAGGGGATGGGCGTCATGACAGCACCAGCAGTTCCGCGATCCAGCAGAGCGCGATGAAACCGCCGGCGAAGACAGCGCCGATTGAGAGGTTGCGCAGGAGGTGGCCGATGCGACGCAACCGACGCATGGAACGGCGGGTCATGACTTCACCTGCGGTGCGGGCAGGCCGCGACCAATCAGTTCCAGCCAGACATGCAGGGGCACGACCACGAGCGGTGCGGCACGGTCGCGCCATAGAAACAGCGCATCATGCGTACCAAGCCAGCGTTCCAGCGTCTTGAAACCTTCGCCATCGCCGCGGGCTTTGACTTCGGCCACCAGCGGGGGTTCGGCCACGCCGCGCGCATAGATGTCGATATCGGCGCCATTGCCGCGATAGTGCGTGGCACCGGATAGCGGCACACGCTCGGCGGCGATGCCGCTTTGCTTGTGGATTTCCACCAGCGCGCGTTCACGCCGGAGGCCCTTATCGCGAGATGCTTTACCCATGGCGCACCTCACGCGGCCTGCTTGTTCGCTTGCATGATGCGACTGAGGCGCCGCAGAAGGCCTCCGCGTCGGATGCAATCGCTACCGTGATTAATAAGATACTCGCCGGCCTCAGCCATCTCCTGCGGGCTCAATTCTCCAGGATCCAATGGAACAAAACCGTTGCGGCTGGGAACAAAAACCTCGCTGCGCCCGATCTGCTCGACCGTGGTCCGCGCGTCGCGGGGGAAGATTTCCAATTGGCCTGCGCGAAGTCCCTCGCCATTGGTAGCGTTCTCGCCAAAGCGCTTCAGTTCATCGCGAACGAGCTTGTTGAGTGCAGTGGTCAGGACAATTGTGAAAAGCTCATCGTCCTCACGGATCACGGCGCTTGCGTTGCGCGCGATCTCGGTGACGATGGCCGGCACACTGCCGCGATGTTGAATGCTCAGCCGCGCATGTCGAATCAAATGGCGCATGCGGTCACGCGATTTCGTTGTCATTTTGGGTCTCCAGGGCGTTGATCCAAAGCGGCAGACGCTGCGCTGCCTCATGGGCTTCGTTCCGCAGGTCAGTGAGAAGAGCACGTGGGGTGCGATTGGCGAGCGAGCCGAAATCGATGTTCAGCGTTGCGATGGTTTGAATGGCTGCCGTCCAGTCAGCCCAATCCGCGCCAATCGGCGCGACCTTGGCTTGGGCGCTGGTTGCGTCTGATCGCTTGCGACGCGGTGGGGGAGATCCAAGCGTTGCCTGGACCGCATCCCGCACGGCGCCACGCAGACCGGGCATTGTGGGGGGCTCGCCTTCGGCACGGGAGCGCGTAAAGTAGGCTTCCATCGCGGCTTGCCCTGCGGCCTGAGCCTGCTCCTCGCGGCCACCAGTAAGTTCCTCATAGCGCTGCGCGGTGCTAGTCGAAATGCCGGCATGAGCCAGGGCCTCGGCTTTCGACTTCCCACCGGGGGGAAGTCGGACTGTGACGCCATCGGCTTGGCGGATGGTCTGTGCCTGATCTAGATCGCGGCTCAGCACGCCGATGCGGACGCAAGCCCGCAGATGGATCTCGCGCACCCAGACCTCGAGGTCGCGGTCATCACGCTGGCGCGCATAGGCAGCAAGTGCCGCGGCCTTGTCCCGAATCTCGGAGGCCTCATCGATGCGCGCGCATTCGGCCAGCGCGGTGCGGGCCTGATCATAGCGGGCCAGCGCACTCATTTGTCGATCACCCCAACCCGGGTATCGGTGCGAGATTGCTGCGACGTGTTGGCTGTGTCGCGGGTCTGCGCAGCCTCGAAGGCCTCAATATCCTCGAGGCGATAGGCGACGCGGCCGCCAAGTTTAAGGAAGGCAGGCCCCAGACCGAGCCAGCGCCAGCGTTCCAAGGTGCGAGCGCTGAGGCACCAGCGACGGGCCAGAGCCTTTTGTGTCAAATGCCGGACGCTGTCCTGGACAAGCGTACCGGAACCCTCGCCCTGAGTAACAGATGTGAAGATGGACGACATTTGCCCCGCCCTGGGGCAACGCCGACACCATGCCGTCGCTACTAAGCCCCTGATTTCGAGGCTATTTTTGCGCTATCGCTCGGCTGAAGATATGTTCAGCGCTTCGAAAGTTGTGACATTTTCGGCAGCGAAACCCTTGGAGTCTTTTGGGGTGCCAAGTGAGTTGTGACATTTGAGCGCCGAGTTGTGACAAGCGGAGGGTCGACTGCCACTTTGAGTAGTTCAGGCGCATGAAAAAGGGCGGGATTAAGCCGGTAGCCCGACCACTCCTTCGTCTCGATGACATCGTCATCGCTGATCGTCGCATTCAGAAGCGAGTGAAACTCCTCCGATAGCTTGATGCGAATGCGCCGTACGCGTTGACGTAGGGAGCCCTCATCTATCTTCAGAACAGCAGCGAGCGTTGTAGCGGCGGTGAAGCGAAACCCAGCCGCGCCAGTGTCAGAGGTGCGCCCATCTCGGTGCGCTCCGAAGAGCGCGGAAATTAACACCGCTGATTTGCCCCTGAGGCTGGGTCCGCCCTCGAAAACGACACGTTTCCCGTCCGTAGAAACGGCAAAGCGTATTGGACGCTGCAATAGTGAATAGTAAGCCGCGGCTGCCTGAGACGCTACAGGTGGCGCGACTTCTGTGGCGTCGATGAATGTGATCGGTTGGACAGGTCTCTCAAGAAGCATAGAAAGCATAGAAGTATCAGGAAGATTTTTCCGCGCTTCGGCCAAATCGAGTAATCCAAGTTCCCGCTTCAGCACGTTCACCACTGCTACTCCATGCCTCACATGAAGATGGTGCAAGCGACCAGCGGCCTCATTCGGCGGAACATCGAGATAGCGGATCGCACGGAATATCTGTCCGTAGGCTGATCGAAACCCCGCTTCACTCATTCCTGCATAACGATGTGCCGCCAGCAGATACGCCTCCATCAATGAAGCATCAGTTCCGTATTCACGGGCGCCACGAATAAGGTCAACGGCGTAGTTTGTCGAACGCTCGCTCGCCCCACAATCTGCTGCAAGGATCCCAAAGCGGCGGTCAACGCATTGTGAACAAACGCCGCAATGCTTATTTTTACGATTAGCCTTTCGGACTTCTGCACAACTGAAGGTCTGTTCGATCAGATGCTGGCAGCCAAAGTCTGCAATCTTTCGGACTACATCGGCCTTTGAAAGCCAAAAGTAAGGATTCACGATTTTTATTTCATGTTCAGCAATCTGGGAAAACATCAAACCAAAATCGTGAAGGACGCGGGGATGTGTAGTTCTTGTCGCGCGTGTACCCAGGACGTGCGGCGCCAATGGTAAATTCATGCTCACCACGCCGTTCTCGTAAAAAGTAATCTGACGTTTACCGAACATGCGGGCGACGATGAAACCGATAGAGGCGAATAAAAATGACCGAGTTCGCTGCGTAAATTCGACTGCCTTGTCACCACCTTTGGTGACCGTCACGCTCAGGCGAAACAGCCTTGTAGGATCGACACGCTTGCGCAGCCCATCCAGCAGTGCAGCTTGGCGGCCGGCGACAAAGGGGGAAGATCTATGGGATAGAAGGACCAGACGTTCATTCTGACCAATAAGTGCTTCCGCGGCGCCAGCAAAAGAATCAAGACCACCCGAAAAAAGAACAACGCGGTCTGGGACAAAGGTTGGTGGCGGTCCTGCGCCGCTCAGGTCCAGGTATTCTTGCGGCTGCGATACTCGGCGCGTAGCCTTAAACGTGAAGGCAAATCTATCGTCTGATAGAAAGGCCAGCGTTGACTCGAGTTGGTTGAGCACCTCCCGATTGCTCCAGAAGGCGAAGTCGCGGACGGCAACAGTGAAGCGAAAATCACGCTGCCAGTCGCCGCCTAGACGAGCCATAAGCTTTGTATCGCGGCGCGTGAGCTGATCCGCGCAGTAGACGTAGCAGGCGATGTCTAAGAGATCGGCTAAGCGATCAGGGATTTTCCCGAGCATCTTGCGTGTGATCTCTTCGGCGCGGAGCTGTACCCGCGCAGGATCACTCTTCGCGGCCGCGACGTCAAGCAAGATGGTGTTATCGTCGATGGAGGATGGGCGCTCGACATCGCCACAGAAGATACGTATTTCATCCATGCGCGTCACGCCTAATCAGCAGTTCACGGCGCAGTTTGTCGAATGCGACATGCGCAAATCTCCCCGCATTCGCTGGGTTGATGCCCGTCTCGTATTTCGTCTTGGAGAACCAATCTGCTGCGAATTTCTCCATTATGAGGGAGGCTTCGCGACAATGCGTATCGAGCGCCTGTTCGAACCGATGATGGTCGGCAATGCTTGGAAAGCGCTTGTTTAAGCCGACGTGATATGGAAGCTCGCGGCTAAGGAAGTAATCCAGAGATCTCCGCGTGAGGCGGCCGAAGAAATCCCGAGCCAACACTCCAAACTGCTTTTCTGTGGCGAGACCACGCAGAGCCGCATGAGCTTCGTCCGCCTTGTAAGTGACACCGAAGAGGCTCTCGCCGGCACGTCCAGCGATGGCGCTCAAGCTCTCCGATGCAGCAAGCGTCGCCATCTCTCCGAAATCATCGATGCCGCCGTTTTGGCGTGTCGCGTAGTCGACAGCTTCAATCATGGCCGCGCAGATATCGGCTAAATCGGCACCATTATTGACCTGAAGACCAAGCTGGCGAAGCGCTGCGCCGAAATCATCGGAGCGTGCAGCGAGCGGAATCTGGGTAAGAAGCCAGAATGCATGGCGAAGCGCAGGATTGTTGGCGCCCAACCGCAAACTAGCCTCAGCCGCCGATGCTGCTGCGGTCGCGACCTCGCCCGCATCTGCGCCGCCGGAAATGAGCTCAACGACAGCCTTCCATTTCCGTGTCGCAGGTAGTGTACCGAGCCGCTGGTGTCCCATCCATCAGGCTCAGGGAGAGAGAGTCGCCCAGGGACGGCCGTGCCCCTCGCCGAAACCGCAGCATTTTCTCTCCAATTTTTGGCCCCTTTTTTCCGAATCGTCGCTGCTGATG
Source organism: Roseomonas sp. (assembly GCA_020249145.1). GTDB lineage: Bacteria > Pseudomonadota > Alphaproteobacteria > Acetobacterales > Acetobacteraceae > Neoroseomonas. The sequence continues at coordinate 18,504 of JADCGF010000042.1, forward strand.
ACCGTACCCGAACATAGCTAGGCGATTACCGGGGCGCAATCAAAAGTAGAACAGCGTAGTTGGTAGGTACCGTATCGGCGTCTGAAGATAGATCGCTACAAACCCCGACGCGAAACGCAAACTTTCGCTCGACCGCTTTTTTTACCGAGGCATTTCTCTAAGAAACTGTTTTCGCTGTTCTTTTCGGTTGGGCGACACGATCTTGCATCCCAGCCATGCCACCGAATTCCCCCAATCCCCACCTCCCGCCGCACCTCCGCGAGGTCTGCGATATCCTCGCCCGCGGGTTACTGCGGCTGCGCAGCCGCGCGGCGGCGCGGGAAGCGCCAGCCCCAGTCGATACCGGAGACATTCGCCTACACTTCCAGCCCCCCCAGCGCCGTTATGCGAACCCCAAGAGAAAGGGAACCGCATGAAACGAACCGCACCAGCCGAGCCAAGCCCACCGCCGCTCATCATCCCCGCCATCCCAAAGCAGGACGTGCCAGCCCGGCTTGCCGCGCTGCCAGGCGCCAATATCCGCGATCTGAAGCAGCAATGGCGGAGCCTCTTTGGTACCGAACCGCCGACCTACAACCGGCGCTTTCTGGAAAGCCGCCTGGCCTATCGCATTCAGGAACTTGCCTATGGCGGCTTGAATCCCGAAACCATCGCGCGCCTGGAAGCGCTGGGCGAGCAGATTGATGGCGGCAACATCACGCTCCGCCGCATCCGGCAGGATCAGCGACCGATCGCCGGCACAAGGCTGTTGCGCGAATATCAGGGCGTCGAGCATGTCGTGACCGTCACGCGCGATGGTTACGAATATCAGGGCCGCCCCTTTCAATCGCTCTCCGCCATCGCACGCGCCATCACAGGCACGCGCTGGAATGGCTGGATGTTCTTTGGCTTGCGAAAGGCCAGCGCATGACCCGCCGCGATCCTGCATCCCCGACGCTCACGCGCAAGCGCCGCTGTGCGGTCTATACGCGCAAATCCACGGATGAGGGCTTGGAGAAGGAATTCAACTCCCTCGATGCACAGCGTGAATCCTGCGAGGCATATATCGCCAGCCAACGTTCCGAAGGCTGGGTGCTGGTGCATGACCGCTATGATGATGGCGGCGTTTCCGGCGGCACGCTGGAACGCCCGGCGCTGAAACGGCTGCTGGCCGATATCGAAGCCGGGCTCGTCGATGTGGTGGTGGTGTATAAGATCGACCGTCTGTCACGCTCACTGATGGATTTCGCGAAGCTAGTGCAGATTTTCGACCAGAATGAGGTGACCTTCGTCTCCGTCACGCAATCCTTCAATACCACCACGAGCATGGGCCGGCTGACGCTGAACATCCTGCTCAGCTTCGCGCAGTTCGAACGCGAGGTGATCGGCGAACGTGTGCGCGACAAGATCGCTGCATCCCGCGCGCGGGGCATGTGGATGGGTGGGCCGGTGCCGCTCGGCTACCGCGTCGAAAACCGCAAGCTGCTGGTTGACGAAGCCGCCGCCACCACCGTGCGTCGCGTGTTTGAGGGCTTTGCCGACTCCGGCTCAGCCACGCGGCTGCTACCTGTATTGCGCGCCGAGGGCTGCCTCACGAAAAACGGACGGCCATTCGACAAAGGCGCGGTCTACAAGCTGCTCGTCAATCGCGTGTATCTTGGCGAGGCCGTGCACAAGGGAAAATCCTATCCCGGCGAGCACGCGGCCATCATTCCCCTGGCGCTCTGGAACAAGGTGCATGAGATCATGGCGAGCAACCCGCATATGCGGGCTGGGCAGGCGCGCAATCGGTCCCCTGCCCTGCTGCGCGGGTTGATCTTTGGCGCCGATGGCCGGGCGCTGTCGCCCACGCATACGCGCAAGCAGGGGCGCTTGTATCGCTACTATGTCAGCCAATCGGTCCTGAAGGGCGGCGCGGATGATGCGCCCTATCGCAGGCTGCCCGCGGGCGAGATCGAGGCGCTGGTGCTGGACCAAGTGCGTGCCCTGCTGCGCCAGCCCGAGGTGGTGGTGGGCACCTGGCGCGCGGCGCAGGCCGAAGCGCCGGACCTTGCTGAGGACGCAGTGCGCGATGCCCTGGCGCGGTTTGACCCCGTCTGGTCCGAGCTATTTCCCGCCGAGCAGGAACGGCTGATCCGGCTCCTGGTCCAGCGCGTGGTGGTGGGCGAGGCCGGGGCACAAATCAGCCTGAACCTTGAAGGCCTCGCGAGCCTCGCGCGGGACCTTTCGCAACCGAAGGAGATTGCAGCATGAAGGGCGTGACGAGCGTGACGGTTTCGGTGCCGCTCACCATCCGCCGGCGTGGCGGGCGGAAGCAAATCATCGGGCCGGATGGGGCGGTGGCCCGGCAGGGCGACGGCGGGGCCGGGGTTGTCCCGGTGCATGGCGACCCGGCACTGATAAAAGCGCTGGCGCGGGGCTTTCGGTGGCGGCGGATGCTGGAGGAGGGGCGGTATGGCTCGATCAGCGAGATGGCGAAGGCCGAAGGGGTCGAGCGCGGGTATGTCGGCACGCTGCTGCGGCTGACGCTGCTGGCGCCCGAAATGGTCGAGGCGATACTGGCGGGGCGGCAGCCGGAGGGGGTGACGCTGCTGCGGCTGCTGGAGGGGGTGCCGGTGGGGTGGGGGGGATCAGCATGATACACTCGATCGCCCTTCATGGCGTGTGCGGACGCTTCTGCCTCCCCCTCTACGGGGAAGGAAGGTTCAGTCGACTTTCGCATCGTCATCCAGCAGGCCTGGACCGACGTCCTGTCCGTCGTGATGTCGAACGCCCAGCGGAAGGCACCCCGGGCGGCATTATGTCCATTACGACGACACGAAGGGCATGGCCTGACTCATTCACAAGTGTTTGCAGGGCCTCCTCAAGCGCCGACGGATCCCTCATGACGATGCCAGACTCGGGGTGCGCTATTCTCTTCTTTCCGCACCAAAAAACGAGGTACACGCCTCGTCCCGCGGACGAAGGTTCGCGAGCGTAGCCCTCGGCAAGTTGGTTTCTCCAAGCCGTCCAAAGCTCCTGATGCCACTCGCCCTTTGCCTCGATGGGTAGTGTGACGGCCAATGAGCGAACCTTGATATCACAGCGGTCGTCTCCGGATACCCTCGCCTCCACTGCGGCTGAAAGGCCGGCAGCTTCAAACCGCCCCGCGAGAAGCGCGCACAAGTGGTCGCGACAGTCGTTCTCGATCTTCGGGCGAAGCGGGCGGCTGTCCCAAAAGCCCTTCCACCGGTTCTCCTGGGTGGTTCGCAACTCAGCATTGAGTGAGCGGAGATGGTCCTCCGCAAACGCCAGCAGATCGTCCGCGGTTGCGGGCTCCCCTGCGCGCAGCGCACCGACAAGTGCCTCTAGGGAGGGGGTCTCCCAGCCCCGGCGAATATCGTCGCGCTGCCGGCGGGCCAAGGCATGGCGGATCATGGCGAAATGCGGGGCGAGCGACGTGTCCTCTGCAAATGCTTCAAGTGCCCGCCGGGCTTCGGGCAGGGGGTCAGAGGCAATCGCGTCGAGTTGACGATCCACGAAGCCCGCTAGGTCGGCCGCGCAGGGTGCGGAAAACACGCCAACCGGTTGCGGCGCCGGGCACCAAGCGGGTCCGCACCGCCGCACGAGGAATACACGATGTGCGAGTTGGAGCGGCGGCTTCGTGCCCACAGAATAGCTATGCCGCATTTCCCCCGTTCGTTCCGCGAGGTCAGTGAGTCGGCCTTGATCCTGATCAACGGCCCGCCCGACCTCTGCTTCGAACTCCTTGGGGGAGAGCATCCAGGCTGCCACGAGCAGAGGCCAGCGCGCGCCGCCCTCCGCGCCAAGTGAGTTAAGCCTTCGGCGCAGAGCAGCGAGGAGCGTATCCAATGGGAGGTTTGCAAAGCAGGCATCGAGCACTTGGTCCATGGCGGTCCCGCTGACTGCTCGCTCAAGCAGATTGGGGAGTAGCGCACGCTTTACAGCCTCGAAGCCGGGATTTTGGAGAACTTCGCTGAGGCCGTCGACGAACTTTAGCCCAGCTTCCAATTGCGGCAGGATAAGATCGCGCAGTGCGGCCGTGGCGGCTGCCGACAGTGCCGCGGCGACGCGCCCAGGCCAATCCCGCTTTTCGCTGGTGCCAAAAGACGTAGATGTAACGAGGGCGAGGACCATGAGCGACGTCAGGCGGTCGTCGGGGAGTTGCGGCATCGCCCCGTCACTGTCGGCAAACAGCATATCCGCACCGAGCAACCACGCGCGCGCCATTTTATACTCTCGACCTTGAACGCGAAGTCCGCCGACCTCGGCGGAAGAGGGAAGCCAACCGTTCGCCACGAGGAGGCGCAGCCCGGCCCCTGCGGCGGCAGAGACCTCCGCATCGGCCTCCCGCGACAAGCGTTCGAACGGGGTGGCCTGCTTGGCGTCTTCGTCCGCCCCAACAAAGCGGCCCAGGCACACGTCGGCGCACCAGCGCAACGCGTTATCCGCGGTGCCGTTAGCGATCTGCAGCAGGTCAGTACGCAACCGCCTAAGATTCTCAGAGCGCCACTGCATATCCTTTTTCCGCTCTTCGCGGCGCCGCAGCGATTGGTGCCGCTGCCAGTAATGCTCGTCGTCCGGTACGGCGCAGGTCACGGCGCCCGCAACAAGCTCCGCGAGGTCAGAGTTCTGCTCCGCCTCCTGCCAGACCCTCTCGAATAGTTCCTGCCCTTTGCTTCCTTCGAAGCAGAACCGCAGGCAGAATCGGAACAGCAGCTCCTGGCGGAATGGGTCGGCCTCAGCAAGCCCTTGCTCCAGAAGCCGCAAGCCACCATCCTTGGGCCACACCCACCAGGGGACCAAGTCCCGAAGGTTGTAAGACCCCATGTAAGCCTCGCGCAGAGCATCGCGTGGCCCAAGCTCCGTAGCCGCGATCGCCATCGGTACGAACAGATCCGCACGGGCTGCGAATGCAGCCCTCATAGCCTCGTCATTGTCACGCTCATGGGCGCCGATAATCCTTAGCCATCCGACGAGGCGCGCGCCCTCGTCCACGCCAAGCGTCGGCAGTGCGCGCGGCAGCAGCGCCCAGGCGACGCGTGCGAGGGCGGCGGTCGGGCCAAGTGTGGGCCGCGCCCCGGATACCCAAGGCTGCGCCGCCCAAGTATCGAGAACGGAAGGCTCTGCGCCCGCCGGCACCCGGCTTGGAAGACGCCATTCAATGTGTCCCTGCGCGTGGGTTGTGGTCCGCTCGGAGCCACCGGCAAAGAAGTTTGCGAAATCGGCTAGATCGGTCGTGCCTAGATGGTCCGGATATAGCCGGACGAGGAGGCGGGCGGCCAAGCCCTTCGGGCCGTGCGGGTCGCGGTCTTCGAGCAGTCGCCGGAACACCGCTACTGCCGGAGATATGTCGCCTGCGCATGCGCGCAACAGGGCCGGGATGGCGCCGGCGCGCCCGTCTTCTGACACTGACGAGTCCAACACGACGCTGGAAAGCGTCGAGACAAGCTCAGGCAATGCTTGGCCGTCCGACAGTGCCTCCAGCACACACCACGCGAGTTGCCCTTGCCAGGGCCGACTCTCTAGGATCTCGCGCAGGGCGCCGGCCAGGGCGGGCGAAGCGAGCGCCGCCAGGCGCGCCTCGCCCCACAGGCCGCTGCGGAAAAAGGGGTCGCGGCGCTCGAGATCCGCCAGCGCGTCAAGTAGTGCGCGCAGCGCCGCAGGGCCGAATTCACTGGGGTCGCCGTATGCCAGGACGCCGTATGGGTCGAGGCGCACGAGGCGTTCCGCTCGCGCGGGCAGCAGCGTGGCGACCCAGGCGAACAGACCTCGCAGCGATGGATGCGGCTCTGGATGGCGCCCGCACAGCAGGGCCTCGACCCGTCGCAGCGGAAGGCTGCGCGCCGCCACTCGGCGCGCAAGGAAGCGTCCAGCGAGGAACTCCGCCACGGTGCGATGCTGGGGCGCGAAGCGGCCCTCTCCAACTGCAGAAAAGAGCCGCGAGGCGAGCGCAGCGCGCAATGCGTCTCTGTTCGTTCCCTCCGGATCAAGGTCGTCTAGCGAGACATCTCGCTGGTCGCTCGACGAATCGAGCGCCACCGCATCGCGATCAGCAAGAAGCAACGCGGAGCACGCTAGCCCCGCCGCATCGAGCAAGGCGACAGGAGGTGGCGGACGGCCCGTGTGGTCCAGCCGAGGCCGCTCACGGTTAGCCTCTCTGGCCAGGAGATCTGCAGCAGTCTCATACAAGGCTCGGCGTGACGAAGGGAGGCCGCCTCCCCTCGATGCGACGTCCAGCATGAGAAGCAGGGTTTGGGGGTTGTGAAGGAGGGGAGTAAGCCGCGCTTCCTCCACCTGCCGGAGAAACTCGGCGGGAACCTGTCCTCTGGCACGGACGAGCGCCTCGACGTCTGCGTCGTCGAGCGGCAGCAACCGGACCGGGGTAAGAGGGCGGTTGCCTGCTGCGTCTCTCAGTACCCGCGTGCCGGCAAGGGCCGCCCAGTCCACTGGCCTGCACGAAAGCCAGAAACGCGGCTGCCCGCATTCGTACAGCTTTCGTGCGACCGCGTCGGCCGGGTTTGATGGTCCGCCGGCAAGCGCCTCGTCCAGCGCGTCAAGAAAAAGTGGCGTGCCGGGCGTTACCCATCCGGCCGGCCTTGTCAGGAATTGGCGAACCGGGACGAAGCAGCCGCCGAAGACGCTTGCTGCCTCTGCCATACAGGTTGTCTTACCACTACCAGGATCGCCGAGTACCAGGACGCACACGTCTTCAGGAAGGTCCCGCAAGCGAAGAGTGCGGCGCTCCGGGCGCGGATCGTCTTCAAGAATCTCGACTCTACGTTCCATAGCTGGCGCGATGCCAACTGGGCGTAATTGGGAACCACCATCTGACGACATGCTTCTACCGCACCGGGCAAGACTCGGCGGCCAGCCCCTCTGTTCCTCCGGAGGGAACGGCTAGAGTTTCATGCTTCGAGATAAAGAGAATCGTCATAGCTGCTTATCTGTTTAACATATCAGAAGCAGTTGGACGATGGACGCTAAGCCAGCGTCAGCGAAATAGCGGCGGTGGAAGGGATCGAACGCGGCTATCTCGGTACCTTGCTGCGACTAACGCTGCTCTCGCCGGCAATGGCGGAGGCAATTCTGAACGGATGGCAGCCTGAGGGAGTGACGCTGCCGGATCTATTGGAGCCTTTCCCCGTTGTTTGGCCAGATCTGGACGTGTCGTCGAGGGGCGGCTAGGCGAAGCGGGTCGCCAAAAAGATGGTCGGCCAAGCATGACGGTGCTGCTTTCTCTTGGCCAAGAATTCTTCCGGATCTCTGCTTCTCGTCTCTCGGTATCAGTTCCATGAGCGGCTCGCCCGAGGTAAGCCTACAGGCATGAGCCTAGAGCAGGGATTCGATATCGCCTTCGTGGCTTCCCACGCGCTGCGTGAGAAGCAGATTCAGCAAGTCTACCGCCCGTACGTGGCGGTCCACAAATGGTTTGCCCGCCGCCCCGGAAGCCTGTTTCGGAGCTTGGCCTTGGCTGAGTTCGGAGACATGCCTCTCCGCGAAGCCTACTACCGGGCGCACGATTTCGCCGGAAAGCTGGTTGCGGACCCATTCATGGGTGGCGGGACGCCCGTGATAGAAGCTAACCGGCTCGGCTGCGACGTCATCGGGTTCGATATCAACCCCATGGCTACGTGGGTTTGCAGAGAGGCTGTGGAGTACCTGGACCTAAAGGCTTACGCAGGGGCTGCCGACCACCTGATTGAGACTCTGCGGAAGGATTTGGGCCACCTCTACCTTACCGACTGCCCACTCTACGGGGATCGCGACGTTCCGGTGAAATCCTTTCTGTGGGTGAAGGTCGTTGATTGCGAGTCATGCGGGGAGGACGTGGACCTGTTCCCCGGCTATCTTTTGGCCGAGGACGTTCGGCACCCCCTCAACGTGCTGGTCTGCCACGCCTGCGGTGACCTGAACGAGGTGGAGGACCGGAAACGTCCCGGCGCATGCAAGGGCTGCGCGGCCGAACTACTGGCGGAAGGCCCAGCGAAGCGGGGCAAGTGCGCATGCAAGGCTTGCGGCCACCTGAACAGCTTCCCACGCGGAGGGAAAGAGTCGCCGCGGCACCGCCTGTTCGCGATCGAGTACTACAACCCCACGCGCAAGAAGGACCACAAGGGCCGCTTCTTTAAGAAGCCTGACGAGCGGGATCTCGCCCGAGTCCGCGACGCCGAATCTATATGGGCGGTAGAGAAGCCTCGCTTCGTCCCGGATGACGAGATACCACCGGGGGACGAAACGGACCGCCTGCACCGTTGGGGCTACTGGCGCTATCGTGACATGTTCTCGGCCAGGCAGTTACTCGGGCTGGAGGCGAGTGCCCGGCTAATCGCCGCCGTCCAGGACGATCGTGTGCGGCACGCGCTAGCGACGAACCTCTCGGACCTACTGCGATACCAGAACATGCTCTGCCGCTACGACACGATGGCGCTCAAGTCCCTAGACATTTTCAGCGTCCACGGCTTCCCGGTTGGCCTCGTGCAGTGCGAGAGCAACCTACTCGGCATCGTTAACGGCGGAGAGAAGAAACTCGGCGCCAGCAACGTTGGCTCGGGAGGCTGGTCCAACATCGTCGAGAAGTATCGGGCTGCTAAGGCGTACTGCGACGCTCCCTTCGAGGTGCAACCTGGCGCCAAGGGCAAGGACGCCCAAGTCCCGGTGCATGGCGAGTGGATTGGCGAGCGCCGCGAAGGCTACCGGCCGCGGAGCATCGCCATCCGTTGCAAGTCCTCCACCGAGGTGGAGCTGCCGCCAGCCAGCCTCGACGGCTGCTTCACTGATCCTCCGTACTTCGGAATGGTCCAGTACGGCGAGCTGATGGATTTCTGCTACGTCTGGCTCCGGAAGCTGGTTGGCTCGCATGCCGAGGGCTTCACCCCGACCAGCGCACGTTCCGCTGGGGAAGTCACCGGAAACACGACGAAGGGCCGCGACCTCGCGCGGTTCACCGAGGGCTTGGCAGAGGTCTACCGCCGCATGGCGGTTGCACTGAAGCCGGGCGCCCCGCTCGCTTTCACCTTTCACCACAACAAGCAGGAAGCATATGCCTCGGTGGCGGTAGCCATTCTCGACGCGGGCCTGACATGCTCGGCTTCTTTGCCCTGCCCGGCCGAGATGGCGGGGAGCATCCACATTTCTGGGACCGGCTCCTCAATCGTCGATACGGTCTTCGTGTGCCGCAGCACGGGCACCACGCCCAAGGAATGGCTGTTCACGGATGCGGACGGGTTGGCCATCATCGTCAGCCGCGACCTGCAGCAACTGCGAGCGGGCGGCATGCGGCCCACACCCGGCGATACCCGTTGCATTGTCTTCGGGCACCTGGCGCGTATGGCAATCTGGAATCTACGGGCGAAATGGAACCCTTGCCTCCCGACCAAGGAGAAGCTGAAGTTCCTTTCCGATGGGATGGATCGGCTGGCATCGCTCGATTCGGTAGTGGCGGCGCTCACGCCGGAAGCACCGGCAGCGGTCGGGCTTCCGCTCTTCGCCGACCAACGCAGGGTGCCAGAGACCATAGATGCCATTTCCTTTTGAGATTCCCGCGGCCGAGATCTCGGTCAACATCGAGGATCACGTAGACTCCATCTACGCGGGTCTATCCTCGGACTTCATCTCGATGCCCAAGGGCGAAGGCTTCGTGGACTACTCGGTCTTCGAGGCGGGCTATGAGGCCCTAAAGAAGGCCACAAGCGGGTTTGACACGCTGGCGCCGGAAGCCCTGCTCACCTGCATTCTCAATGTACCGATTTCCTTCTTGGTCCTGCGGACCATGCTCGGCTTCACCCCGCCCGAACTAGCCTACACGACGACGGTACGAACTAAGGTGGAGGTAGACCAAGGTTTCGCCCGCACGCTAGACCGCAAAGTACGGCTGGAGCCTACGAAGCCCCTTAAGCCGTCCCCTCTGATGATGGCCCGCCTCCAGGCGATGGTCAGGACCGCCAACGAGTTGCTGCTGGCTGGGGTACCGGCGGGGACGTCGGACAAGGTGGTCCACCGTCTCGGTAAGATCGACACCGAGCGCGGCAAGGATTCGCTCAAGGCATCTTCGCAGCTTGGCATCCCCTACGCGGCGCTTCTCTATGAACGATTTCTCGGAAGGCCTTTCGCAGGTCACCGAGATTCCGTGTCAGAGCTGGTCGGTGACGCGCTGGAGAGCGCCATTGAGCGGCAGCTAGACCGATGGGGAGTGAGCAACCACAAGACGAAGCGAGCCGAGAAAGTACCGGGCTTCGTACAGTCACCGGACTTCATTATTCCGTCGTGGGCAAACCCACGGGTTATCATTGAGGCGAAAGTAACTGAGGATGACGGCACGGCTCGCGACAAGGTCACCCGCATCATCAACCTCGTTAACCTATCGAGAGACCCATCATCCAATCCCAGAGGCTATCAAGTGGTCGCCGCGCTCGCGGGGCGTGGCTTTGCCGTACGGCGGCAAGACATGCGGAACTTGTTGATTGCCACGGGCGGCAAAGTGTTCACGTTGGCGACGGTGCAGCACATCGTGGCGCACACCGATATCAAGCAATTCGCCACGAGAATTCCGCCCGCTGAGCCGGAGGCCTTCGCTGGCGACATACCGGACGTTGTGGGTTAAAAATACGATGCGCTAACGAAGGCAGCCGAGAAGGCTGCCAAGGAAGAGGGTGGCTCTGGTACTCTCCTGTAGCCAATGAAGCAGAAGGGGGTCTCACGGACCCCCCATCGTTAGACTGGCAGCTGAAGACCAACGGAAGCGGCAGCCTCCCAAACCTTGTAGCCCCCGATCAATTTTCCGCCCCCAATTCCATTCCCCCAGGCATATATTTCACCAACTCATGCTGCACCGCAGCATAAAAAAATCCCTTCAGATCAATACGTTAAACCTTGTTGGAAAAATCGACCAACCCTCAAGCTTTGGAGAGAATCCCCCGATTCGGAGAGAAAAAGCCCGACCATTCCGCCCTTGCACTATCAAGGTTTCTGGCGAAAAGCCCGCAAATACTCGCGAATTTCCAAGCCCACCCAGGGCTGAGAGCATGTTTTGGGAAAGGGAGGTGGCGTCCCGTACGGGATTCGAACCCGTGCTGCCAACGTGAAAGGCTGGTGTCCTAGGCCTCTAGACGAACGGGACAAGGCCGGAAGTCGCGCTCAATAGCCTCAGTTGCGCCCCGCGCCTAGCCCCCCGTGTCCTAATATCGCCATGGCTTGCCAGAAAATCCCCTTCCGGCTTGTGTGACGCTCACTCCAAGCTATGGCGCCAAACATGTCTGACACTCCCTGCCGACTTTACCTTATCACTCCGCAAAGGCTTGATCCGCTTACCTTTCGCGATTCGCTGGCCGCTGCGCTTGATGCAGGTGATGTCGCTTGCCTGCAATTGCGCCTGAAGGACGCAACTGAAGACACCATCGCGCGTACAACAGAAATCCTTATGCCCATCGCTGCGGCCAGGGATGTCGCGTTTCTCCTGAATGATAATGCGGCACTTGCGGCAAGGCTTGGCTGTGATGGCGCGCATCTCGGCCAGACGGATGGCAATCATGCCGAAGCGCGCAGGCTACTCGAAGGACGCATTCTTGGCATTACCTGCCACGCCTCACGCCATCTTGCGATGGAGGCCGGCGAATTGGGCGCCGATTACGTCGCTTTCGGCGCCTTCTTCCCGACCGAGACGAAGGAAACCACCCACCGCGCCTCGCCTGAAATCCTAGCCTGGTGGCATGAAATGTTCGAAATTCCCTCAGTTGCGATCGGCGGCATCACCTCGGCCAATTGCGCGCCGCTGGTCCAGGCGGGGGCGGATTTCCTCGCCGTTGTCGGCGCTGTCTGGAATCACCCGGAAGGGCCGGCGAAAGGCGTGCGCGCCATGAATGCAGCAATCGCCGAGGCAAGCGGCGCCCAAGGCTGAAAGCCTTCTTAGGCCAAGGGGCTTACCCCTCGGCCTTCGCCACCACCACCATCGCGGGCTTCAGCAGCCGGCCATTGAGCGTCCAGGCCGAAGTCCAGCCATGCAGCACCGTCCCCGGCGCCACACCTGCCGGCGCGGGCTGTTCCGCCATGGCCTGGTGCTTTTCCGGGTCAAAGGGCTGGCCCTTGGGGTCGTGGCGCTGCACGCCATTCCGTTCAAGAATGCCCTGGAAGGACCGCTCCACCCCCTCAAACCCGGCGCGGAGCTTGGTCAGCAGATCGGGCTCATCCTCGGCAGCCGGCGGCAGGGCTTCGATCCCGCGGCGCAGGTTCTCCGCTGCCTCCACCACATCGCTTGCGAATTTCTGCGTGGCATAGGCCCGCGCATCGGCTACTTCGCGCTGCGTGCGGGCGCGCAGGTTTTGCATCTCGGCTTCTGAGCGCAGCCATTTGTCGCGCAGCGCCTCCATCTCCTGCGCCAGCATGAAAAGACGCTCCTCGGCGGTCAGCGCCGGGGCTTCGGGGGCGGGTTCTTGCGCCGCCGCTTGGGGGGCGTTGGGGTCGTTCGTATCGTTCATCATGGTATCGCGTGGTTACTCGCGGAAGGGTTCGGCACGATGGCCGGGACAAGCCCTTCACCTAGGCGCACCACGCCTTCAGGACAAGCGCCCTTCCGCTTCGCCGCTGCCCCGCCTACACCCCCTTCCATGCTGCGTTCCGTGCTCACTATCGGAAGCTGGACCATGGCGAGCCGCATTCTTGGCTTCGCCCGGGACATGCTGATTGCCTCCCGCCTTGGGGCGGGGCCGGTGGCGGATGCGTTTTTCGTGGCGCTGAAACTGCCCAATCTGTTCCGCCGCCTGTTTGGCGAGGGCGCCTTCAATGCGGCCTTCGTGCCCGCCTTTGCCGGCGTATTGGCCACCGAAGGCCGCGCCGCAGCCCGCGACATGGCGGAACGCATGGGCACGCTGATGATGCTGTGGCTTTCGCTGCTGACGCTGATCGCGCTGATTTTTATGCCGCAGGTGATTGGCGTGCTGGCACCCGGCTTTGCCTCTACGCCGGAAAAATTCGCGCTGGCCGTTGAACTCACGCGCATCACATTCTTCTACATGCCGCTGATTTGCCTGACGGCGCTGATTTCCGGCGTGCTGAATAGCCTGGAGCGCTTCGCCGCCGCCGCCGCCGCGCCGGTATTCTTCAACCTATTGTTGATGGCGGCCTTGGTCGGCCTCACGCCCTATCTGCCCACACCTGGCCATGCCCTGGCCTGGGGGGTTTTTGCCGCCGGCGTCGTGCAGCTTGCCATGGTCTGGGTCGCGGCGCGGCAGGCGGGGATGGCACTGCGCCTTTATCGCCGCCCGGCAATCACGCCGCCCATCCGGCAAGTGCTGCGCCGCATGGTGCCTGGCGTGCTCGGCGCGGGTGTCACGCAGATCAATCTGGCGGTGGATGTGATTATCGCATCTTTCCTGGTGAGTGGCTCCGTCTCCTACCTCTATTACGCGGATCGCGTGGCGCAGCTGCCGCTCGGCGTGATTGGCGCTGCACTTGGCACGGCGCTTTTGCCGCTGCTCGCGCGGCATTTGCGCCTGGGGGAAAAGCTTGCCGCGCATCGTGCGCTTAATCGCGGCATTGAATTGGCGGTGCTGCTGACGCTGCCTTGCGCGGCGGGGCTGGCGGTGGCGGCGGGGCCGATCATCGCGGCCTTGTTCCAGCGCGGCGCCTTTGATGCGGTGGCAAGCGCGGCTTCGGCTTCGGCGCTGATTGCCTATGCGGTGGGGCTGCCGGCCTTTGTGCTGGTGAAGGTTTTTGCGCCGGCGTTTTTTGCGCGCGGCGATACCTCGGCCCCGGTGCGGATCGGGATTCTATCTGTTGCAGTCAATCTCGCGCTCAATCTGGCCTTGATGGATGTGCTGGGGCATGTCGGCGTTGCCTTGGCGACCAGCATCGCGGCCTGGGTGAATGCCGGGTTGCTGGCCTGGCTGCTGGTCCGCCGAGGCCACATGGTGCTGGACCGGCGCTGCCGGCGCGTGCTGCCGCGCCTGGTGCTGGCCAGTGCCATCATGGCAGCGCTGGTGTTTGGCGTTGGGCTGGCACTGCCGGGGCTTGGGGCGGTGCTGCGTGCGGGGCTGATGATCCTGGTCGGCATGGCCGCCTTTACCTTGGCGGGGATGGCCTTGGGCGCCTCCCATCCGCGCGATGTGCTCCGCCAATTGCGCCGCCGCACCCCCCGTGGCGCAAGCCCTGCCAATCCTGCATGATGCCTATAGTTTTTGGGGGATAGGCGCATGGATGCGGCCAGACGGCAGGTGGTTCTGATCAATGCCGCGCATAGTTTCACCCATTACAGCCTGCTGATCCTGGCGACCGCCGTTCTCGCCATGATGCAGCAGGATGCCGAGCTTTTCGGCGGGGATTACGGGCCCATCCTTGCTCTCGGCACCACCATGTTCGTGATTTACGGGCTTTGCGCTTTGCCCATGGGATGGCTTGCGGATCGCTTCGGGCGGCGCTTTTTGATGGTGGCCTTCTTCATGGGCTCTGGCGCCTTCATGGTGGCGGCGGGGTTTGCGCCATCACCCATGATCCTTGCCATCACGCTTGGCGCCATGGGGGCTTTTGTCGCGATTTATCACCCGATCGGCACCGCGATTCTGGTGGAAGCCGCTGGCGAGAAAGTGGGCCGCGCCATGGGGATCAATGGCGTTTTCGGCAATTTGGGCGTGGCAACCGCGCCGGTGCTGACCGCCTTCATCGCCGCCGATGTCGGCTGGCGCTGGGCCTTCATTATCCCCGGTATCGCCTGCATCATTGCGGGGTTCTTTTACTGGCGCGAGCCACCCTTTGATTCGGAACGCATCCAGGCCGGCGGCAAGCCTTTCCCTGAGATCCCGCCCGCCTTGGTGCGTCGCGCGGTGATCATTCTGCTCGCCATCGCAACCGTTTCTGGCCTGGTGTTCAACGCCTATACGCTGCTGATCCCGAAGCTGATGCAGGAACGCTTGGCCGGCAGCCCGGAATTGCTGCCGATTGTGGGCCTGCTTTCCTTCCTGGCGACGATTTGCGGCGGTGTCGCGCAATTCAGCGTGGGGCGCATGATTGACCGGCACACACTCAAAACCGTGTTCATGCCGCTGGCGATTCTTGTGGTGCCGGGGTTATTCGCGCTGGCCTTTCTGGATGGCTGGGTGGTGCTGCCCTTGGCTGGGCTGGTTGCGGCCTGCATCTTCGGCCAGGTGACGGTGAATGAGACGATGACAGCGCGGTATGTTGCCCCCGCCTTGCGCGCGAAGCTTTATTCCATCCGCTTTACGGTTGGGTTTTTGGGCGCGGCGATAGCATCACCGCTCATTGCCTTTTTGCATGAAGCGACGGGATCGCTCGCGCTTTCCATGCTGGTGCTGGGCGGGGTTGCCTGCGTGACACTCGCCTGCGCCATGCTGTTTCCGAACCGCAAGGAAGAATTGCAGCCGGAACTATGGAGTAAAGCGAGGTAGAATCAGGCAGGCTTCAGCAAAACATGACGCTTCTTGCCGATTGAAAGCCTGATCACGCCATCCTGCACATCCGCTTCCGCCAACACGCGATCAATCGCGGCAACAGGTTCATTATTGGCGTAAATGCCGCCATTGGCGATCAGGCGTCGCGCTTCCCCTTTGCTGGGCACCAGCTTGTGTTCCACCAGCACGTCAACAATACTGGCCGGCAGGGCTGAAACCACGGTCGGCAAGCTTGCCGCATTCAGCCCTTCCTCAAAAGCCTTGCGCGCGGTCTCGGCTGCCGCTTCCGCGGCGGCGCGGCCATGCAGCAAAGCGCAGGCTTCGGTCGCCAGGGCCTTCTTCGCCTCATTTATTTCGGCGCCTTGCAGCGCGGCGTAGCGGGCGATTTCATTCATGGGCAATTCAGTGAACAACCCCATGAAGCGCGCCACATCGGCATCTTCGGTATTGCGCCAGAATTGCCAGTAATCATAAGGCGAAACGCGATCAGCATTGAGCCAGACAGCACCCTTCGCTGTCTTGCCCATCTTCGCCCCTGATGCGGTGGTGATCAGTGGCGTGGTCAGGCCAAAGGCCTCAGCCTGGTCCATGCGCCGGATCAAATCCGTGCCCATGACGATATTGCCCCATTGGTCGGACCCGCCCATTTGCAGCACCACACCATGGCGGCGGCGCAGTTCCAGGAAGTCATAGGCCTGAAGCAGCATGTAGTTGAATTCAAGGAAGGTCAGCGGCTGATCGCGTTCCAGCCTTTGCTTCACGCTTTCCATCGTCAGCATGCGATTGACGCTGAAATGCCGCCCGACATCACGCAGGAAGGGAATGTAAAGCAGCTTATCAAGCCATTCCGCATTATCCCGCATGATCGCATCGGTCGGGCCATCGCCAAAATTCAGGAAGGCATCAAACACCTTCCGAATGCCGGCCTTATTCGTTTCGATCTGCGCATCCGAAAGCAGCGGCCGCGCCTCATCCCGGAAGGAAGGATCGCCCACTTTTGTCGTGCCCCCGCCCATCAGCACCACGGGGCGATTGCCGGTGCGCTGCATCAGCCGCAGCAGCATGATCTGCACCAAAGACCCCACATGCAGGCTATCGGCAGTCGCATCAAAGCCGATATAGCCAGCCAAGGGTCCGGCCTTAAGCCGCGCCAGAAAGGCGCCTTCTTCGGTGGTTTGGTGAATATAGCCGCGTTCCCGCGCCACATGCAGGAAATCGCTTCGCGCGCTGTTCATGATGCTATCCGGTTTCTCGAAACTCAACGCTATCGGGGGCTTCCACCGACAGGCGGGCGGGGGTAGCACGTCCCCATCATGCTGAGAACCATCGGCCTTATGAGTGGCACGTCACTGGATGGCGTGGATGCTGCCTATCTGGAAACGGATGGAGAGGTGATTGCGCGCTTCGGCCCGCGTCAGACCCTGCCCTATGATCCTTCCTTACGCCGCGCGCTGCGCGCCCTGCTGGACCGTGCCGAGAGTCTTTCCCCCGATGATCCAGCATTGCTGGACGCGACGCGCCGCCTGACCGAACGCCATGCGGAAGCGGTGGAGGCGATTGGTCTGCCGGCAGATTTGGTCGGCTTTCACGGTCAAACCATCCTGCATCGCCCCGCCGCCCCGGGGCGCGCTGGCACCCCCTTCACCTGGCAGATCGGCGATGCCGCGATGCTGGCGCGCCGCACGGGCATGAGTGTTGCGTATGATTTCCGCAGCGCCGATGTCGCCGCCGGCGGCCAGGGCGCGCCTTTGGTGCCGGTATTCCATCGCGCGCTGGCCGCGCCCTTGCCGAAGCCGCTCGCCATTCTGAACCTGGGGGGCGTCGGCAATGTCACCTGGCTTGGGCCGGATGGGGAAATGCTCGCCTTCGATACCGGGCCGGCCAATGGGCCTTTGGATGATTGGGCGCGCCAGCATACCGGCAAGGATTATGACGCCGCAGGCAAACTCGCTTTGGCGGGCCAGGCGGATGGCGCCGTGCTGGGGCGGCTGATGGCGCACTCCTATCTGGCCGCGCCGCCGCCGAAATCGCTCGACCGGCTGGATTTCGACCGTGCCTTGCGAGAGGCCGGGGCGGGCAGCCTTTCCGCCGCCGATGGCGCGGCGACTTTGGTTGCGTTTTGCGCGGTTTGCGTTGCCGCCGCCGCACGGCATTTCCCTGAACCGCCGATGCAATGGCTGGTGGCGGGTGGCGGGCGGCGCAACCCTGCGCTGATGAAGGCTTTGGGCGGCGCCTTGGAAGAACCTGTCCGGCCGGCGGAGGTCGCGGGTTGGGATGGCGATTCGCTGGAAGCCCAGGCTTTCGGTGTTCTGGCGGCCCGAGTCGCACGCGGCCTGCCGCTCAGCTTCCCCGGCACCACCGGCGCGCCCCGCCCACTCACGGGCGGGCGGATTATCGGCGCGCTGTTGTAGATTTACCTAACGGCCTTGCCTGCGCATCCAGGCGCATTACCTGGGTGGCATGTCCCCTGCCCAGGTTACTGTTTGGTTCGATGGCGCCTGCCCGCTGTGTCTGCGCGAAATTGCGTTGATGCGCCGGCTGGATCGGCGGCGCGCGATTGCCTTCATTGATATCGGCGCTGAGGGCGCGGCTTGTCCGATTAATCCCGCGCTACTGCTGGCGCGCTTTCATGCGCGCGAAGCGGATGGCCCTTTGCTGGATGGTGCGGCGGCCTTCGCCGCCATGTGGCGCGCCATTCCAGTGCTCCGCCCGCTTGGCCAGGCCGCGCGCTTGCCGCCCTTGCTATGGGTATTGGAACGCGCCTATCGCGGTTTTCTGCGCATCCGCCCGCGCTTGCAGGTCTGGGCAGTAGCGCGAGGGTAAACCTTCATCCAGCCTGCTTTGCTGGGCCTTTAGGGGGCCGTCCCAAATATCCGATGCAGCACGCGGTCCCCAACCCGGATATTGAGCCGCTCAGCCGTGCCGGCGGCCAATTCCAGCGTGGCGCGCACCGGGCCATTGCTGGAAACCGTGGCAAGCGAATGGGGCACGGTGCGCTCCGCAATCCGATGCACCCGCCCATCAGCGGCGATGAACACCATGTCCAATGACGTGATGGTATTGCGCATCCACATGGAACTTTCGCGCGGGGCGCCCCAATCGAATAGCATCCCCTCATCCGGCTTAACTTCCGGGCGGAACATCAGGCCGATCATTTGCTGTTCGGGTTGCACAGCCATTTCCACCGTGAAGGCCAGCCGGCGGCCATCGCGGGTTTCAAAAATCAGCGGCTCAGTTGGCAAGCGCGGCTGAGGGCGATCCACCCCCGGTTGCGCCAGGGCGGCCCAGGGGGTGGCCAGTGGCAGCAGGGCGCCAAGCGCCAGCAGGGAACGTCTTTGCATAAGGGGCTTCATGACACGGGACCAGCTGGCGCCTCAAGCGTTGCTGCCGCAGCACGGCGCACCACCGCGCGCACGACACCCGGGCGCGGCGGATCGGCAAGGGTGGTGAACCAATGCTCCGGCGGGTTGCGCCCGGCGGCGCGATGGTAGCTTAAGCTCCGCAGCACGGTCTCGGCCGCTTGGGGTAGGCGTTCGGGCAGAGCATGACCATTCAGCGCCCCCCAAACCCCGGCCCAGCAACGCGCCACGCTCCAGGGATTATAGCCACCGCCACCCAGCACGATCAGCCGCGGCGCCAAGCCCATGAGTGCGGCCACCACCGCGCGATGCGCATTATTGGAAAGCGCGAGGCGCGATAGCGGGTCTTCTTCCAAGGCATCGGCGCCGCACTGCAGCATGATGGCGGCAGGCCGCAGGCGCCGTGCGATGGGCAGGATCGCTTCATGCAGCACCCAGGCCATTTCACTGTCATTGAAGCCGGTCGGCACCGGGATATTGGCCGCATGACCGCCCGCCCTGTCGCCAATGCCGCCGCTGAAAGGCCAGCGCCCATCCTCATGCACGGAAAGCGTGAAGACATGCGGGTCGTCATGGAAGGCATCCTGCACGCCGTCACCGTGATGGGCGTCAATATCCACATAAAGCAGCGGCCACAGCCCCTGATCGCGCCAGGCCAACAACCCTAGCACCGCATCATTCACATAACAAAAGCCGGAAGCACGATCCGCCCGACCATGATGCGTACCGCCACCTGGCACATGCACAACCCCACCTGATGCGGTCAGCCTTGCCGCCAGCAGCACACCCCCCGCGCTGGTAGCAGGGCGGCGGAAGACTTCGCGGTAGACTGGGTTGCCATCGGCGCCGATGCGGAAACGCTCCCGATCCTCGGCGCTGACGCTTTGCATCTCCTCAGCGCGCATCAGGGCCGCGATGTAATCGGCGTGATGGAAGCGTTGCAGTTGTTCCGCGGAAGCGCGCGGGCTTTCATGATATTGATCGGGCGTCACCCAACCGAGCGCGCGGATCAGATCAAGCGTGGTTGAAACCCGCGGAATCGCCAGCGGATGCTTCGGCCCATAGGTGGAGCCGCGATAGATTTCCGATCCGATCAGCAAAGGCCGCATGGATCACTGCAATGACCGACTGATCAGCCGCTGACAAGCCTTGGATGGTACAACAAAAAAGGCCGCCGCCCTATCCGGGGTCAGCGGCCTTTTGCCGTGCACCGAAAGCCTATTTCAGGATGATTTCCACGCGACGGTTCTGCGGTTCACGCACACCATCGGCGGTCGGCACCAGGTTGTTTTCCTCGCCAAAGCCACGCGTGACGATTTCATTGCGCGGCACGCCACGGCGCACCAGCTCGGCGGCCACCGCATTGGCGCGACGGATCGAAAGCTGC
The DNA here is from genome assembly GCA_020249145.1 of Roseomonas sp. GTDB lineage: Bacteria > Pseudomonadota > Alphaproteobacteria > Acetobacterales > Acetobacteraceae > Neoroseomonas. The sequence goes on from JADCGF010000042.1 coordinate 38,627, forward strand.
ACGTTGTAGTCGGCAGGACCGGAGCGGTCAGTGAAGCCATTCACTTCAATGCGGGTCACACCCTGACCGCGCGCGGAAGCCGCCTCACCAATGATCTGGCGGGCGCGATCCGTCAGGTCTGCCTTGCTCCAATCGAAGAAGACCAGGAAGGTGCGCGCGCTGGCCACCGGGGCAGCAGCGGCGGCAACAGCGGGTGCAGGGTTGAAGGCGTAGCGGAGCCCCAAAAGAACCGCGTGATAGGAAAACATGGTATTGTTAATGGTGCTTCTGCCAGAAGCTGAATCAGAAAACGTGATTTCGGGCCCATTATCTATATCGGTCATGAAGTAACGATATTCCGTCGTGAGCGCCAAGCCCGGGACCGAGGCAATTGGGAAGGACAAACCAGCAATGATCTGATAGGCCAACCTTCCACCATCGCCATCCGACGTGATGTTGGTGGTTGATTTGCTCAGGCGAACATTGTCGGTGATTCCGATGTGATAACCAAGGCCGACACCGACGTAAGGCACAATTGCCCGAGTATCGAGGCCAATGAGCCTGAGGTCGAGGTCATAAAGAACATTCGCCATAAGGGCGACCGATTGGTACCGGCCACTGCCATTCGCAGCTGAACCTGCAACATTGGACGAATCCACTTCACTGCTGTTGAACGAGCCCTCAATCTCAACCCGAAAGCCATTGCCGAAGCCATGACCCAAACTGAGAAGGCCAACAGCACCGGTGGAGAAATCCACCGAATAACTGCTAGGGCCTGCCAAACCTTTATCCTTTTCCTGCCAAATCGCGCCGACGGCGCCGCCCAGATAGACCCCCTGGATATTCTGGGCGGAGGCGCCTTGCGAGAGCAATGCAAGCGCCGACGCGCCAAAAAGATATCTGGAAAACCGAAGCATGAGCTACTCCTTGAGGAAATTTTTCGGCAAAAAAAACTGTTGGAGGCAGTCTTAAAGCATCGAAAGCATTTTTTCAAGGAACCTCTAATTCAATATGTCCCCCTTGGCCTGGCACTTGTTTCCTGATTCCCTTCTGCATCGGCCCTTCAAGCGTTGAGCGTGACCTCCATGCGGCAAAAAAGCTTCTCCAGCCTCGGCTTTGATCGCCCCCACAAGCAGACACCGCGAGAACGCTTCCTGGCTGAGATGGATGCGGTGGTTCCCTGGGCCGCGCTCTCTGCGCTGATTAA
>JADCGF010000043.1 GCA_020249145.1 Roseomonas sp.
CACTGAAGAAGTCACCTTCGCCAGCGGTGTTACTGTTACCCGCAACTACAATAATGAAGGGCAATTGGTCAGTACGCTGACGGGACAAGCCACCAGTGATGGCGGGTACCGAGAGGTTGAAACCAATTCAAATGGGCAAAATATCGAACGCATCTATGATGCGGAAGGCACGCTTGTCTCTCAAGGCCCAGTAGCTGATGGGGCGAGCACCTTCCAAGGCGGCATGCAGGGGCTTGCTTCTTTCGTTGCGCTAACGCAAGCAATCCAAACCGGCCAGCCCTTGCCCATCGCCATCGCGTCCCTCGGCTTCACGGCAAATATTTTCGGCAGCACCGGCGCCAATGGCAATTGGGTGGCGCAGCCCGGATTGGCCGGCGCGGGGTCAATGCTGAGCGCGGTGGCGAGTGTGATGAGCCTGCAACAGGCCATCCGCACGCATGATGCCTTTGGCGGTCTGGTTTCGGGCGCCAGCATCATTTCCAACTCAGCCTCGGCCTTTGCAAACCTTGCAACGGACGTGCTGGGTAATTCGGTGGCGGATCTTGCTTCCTCAGCAGGGCAAGTTGCGAGCTTTATGGGGCCTGTTGCGTCGATGCTAAGCATCGCGAATAGTTTGCGTCAGGGCAATTACGTCGGCGCCGCATTAAATGTCGTTGGCATGGTTCTCACGGCTAGCCTTGGACCTGTGGGCGCTGTTTTGGGTGCCGTGATAAACGTAGTTGGTGGTCAAATTTTTGGCAGCCTTTTTGGCAAGAAAAAGAGTGTTCCCGATGTGTGGGGTACTGGGTATTTTGAAGCCCAGGCGGATGGCTCGTTGGTTGCCGTAGCTGCTGGGGGTGCGGGCGGCGACCAGAATGTGCGCAACCTGATGAACAGCTTCATCAATGTGCTCGATTCCATCGCCGATAACGCGAATGCCAGCGCGCCAAACGCTCCCCCGGCCTGGCAGATTGGCGTTATCGCGCAGCGCCTGCCCCGGGTGATTGGCAACTATACGGGTGAAACCAGGATACGCCTGCAGGATAATGACCCCGCCACCGGGGCGCTGCGGGAATTGTGGTATGGCGGGGATGGCTTTTCCTGGAATGAATTGTCAGGCCAGCCCTACGCCTTTCGGAACATGACCGAACAATTTGCCATAGCGGCTTTGGAAGCGGGCGCTTTCGCCCCAATGTGGGAAGTGCAGACTGCCTTTTTGCAGTCTCAGGCGGGTCTTGCCAATGATGGCTTGTCTGAAGTTGAACGTGCGCGTCAGCAAGGGCGCCTTGCGGCTGCGCCGGCGGCGGATGCTAACACCGCATCCTGGCGGCCTATTGTGCTGGATTTGGATGGCAATGGGCTTACCATTGTTCAGCGGAACGCGTCCTCAACCTATTTCGATACGCGGGGCGATGGTTTCATTCGCCAGACCGCTTGGGCAGGAACCGGTGATGGCTTTCTGGTTTTGGACCGAAACGGCGATGGTCGCATTTCAACGGCGGAAGAATTATTTGCCAATCCACGTATAGCCAATGCATGGCAGGGGCTTGATGGCCTTGATTGGATTGATGCGAATGGTGATGGGCGGATTACCGCGACTGATCCGGTGTTTGAGGTTTTGCGCGTTTGGCGCGATCTGGACTCCGATGGCATTGATGATACGGGAGAGCTTTCAAGCCTGAGCGATCTCGGCATCACGGCGATAAATTATCGGCGCAGCAGCTTTGATGTCGCTGGGCAAAGCCTGCAGGCTGGCTCGCTAGAGTTGCAAACCGCCCTGGCTGGTACGCGGACGACAGCGGTGAATGGCGGGCTGCGGATTGAATCGACGGATGGAACCGCGTCGATCCTTGCGACCAGTATTGAAAATCGAGATACGCAATCCCCTGGACGAGATCTGGTAACGGGCGGTGTCGAAGACCTGCCCATAGATATTCTGATCAGCGATCTGCTTGCCAATGACAGTATTGGCGCTGCAACTGCGGGCAGCCTTTCCCTGGTTTCGGTTGGCGACGCGGTCAACGGTAGTGTTGCGATACGCAACGGGTCGGTGCGCTTCACGCCCAATGCCAATTACAACGGCACCGCGGCTGGCTTTACCTATGTGGTGCGGGATATCTTCGGCCAAAGCGCCACCATGGCCGTGGATCTGAATATTGCCGCGGTGAATGATGCGCCCAGCATAGTTGGGCCAATCTATCACATGCAGGAAGTTTTCGTTGTTGATGAAAACGGCGCCCCTGTGATGGTCTGGGATGCCGCCAGCGGCACTTACCGTCAGCAGACAACTTCTGTGCCCGCAGATTACCGGAGTGGCCGTATCTCGGTCACTGACCCGGACGATACAAGCTTCACCTACAGCATTCGTTCCAGCCGGCCGAATGGCCAAACCCGTTACGGGACCGCAGTTGTGAACGCCGATGGTACCTGGTCCTACCAGGGCGGAGGCGGCGCGTTCGAGATTGTCGTAACCGATGCCCAAGGCGGTACGACGTCGCAGTTTATCAGCATTCCAGATATCCCCTCTGACGAGGGTGGTGGCTGGAGTGGCGGTGAGGGTCAGGACTCCGGTCCGGGCGATGAAGCCGAAGCTGAGGACGGTGGTGACGAGGCGGAAGCAGAAGCCGAATCTGAGTCTGAGTCTGAATCTGAATCTGAGTCGGAGGGCGAAGGCGAGGGCGAAGGCGAAGGCGAGGGTGAAGGCGAAGGCGAAGGTGGCGGCGGCGAAGGTGGCGGTGAGGGCGGTGGCGAAGGTGGTGGTGGCGAAGGTGGTGGCGGCGAAGGTGGCGGCGGCGAAGGTGGTGGCGGCGAAGGTGGCGGTGGTGAAGGCGGTGCCGGTGAAGGTGGCGGTGAAGGTGGCGGTGAAGGCGGCGAAGGTGGTGGCGAAGGCGGTGGCGGCGAAGGTGGTGGTGGCGAAGGTGGCGGTGAGGGCGGTGGCGGCGGCGAAGGTGGCGGTGAGGGCGGTGGCGAAAGCGGTGGCGGCGAAGGTGGTGGTGGCGAAGGTGGCGGCGGCGAAGGTGGCGGTGAGGGCGGTGGCGGCGAAGGCGGCGGTGGCGAAGGTGGTGGTGGCGAAGGTGGCGGTGAGGGCGGTGGCGAAGGTGCCCCCGTCATCCTCGATCTCAACAATGACGGCGTAGCACTCTCAAGCGCAGCCGCGAGCCAAGCATTCTTTGACATCAAGAATGATGGTTGGCGGTATCGTGTCGGCTGGGTCAACCCGCAAGATGCCCTGCTCGCTCTCGACACCAATGGTGATGGCCGGATCACCAATTATTATGAAATAAGCTTTAAGGCCCATCTGCCCGGTGCGCGCACAGATCTCGAAGGTCTCGCGGCGCTTGATACCAATCAAGACGGCAAGCTTTCTTCGCTGGACGCCCTCTGGGGCCGCCTACTGGCTTGGCGTGATGCCGATGGTGATGGGGAATCCACCGCGGCAGAACTGCAGACCATGGATCAGCTTGGTATCGCCGAAATTGGTCTGACGAGCGATAATCAGTTTCAAACGGTTGCAGGCAATACCATTCACGGCCGAGCCACGGGGCGCTTTTCAAATGGCACCGCTTTTGGTGTTGCGGACGTCACTTTCGCTACCACCAATGAAGTTTTGATTGTTAATCCGGACGGTACCAGAACCGTGGGCACACGCGCCTCGACTGGCGCTCAGAATGAAATGAACGGCACAACAGGCCGTGATCTCATTGTTGGGTCCATTGCGTCGGACGTGATTAGCGCCTTCGCGGGCGATGACATGGTTTTGGACGCCCAGGGCAACAATATCATTTCTGGCGGTGACGGGAATGATACCATCCAATCTGGTGATGGCGTTGATATCATTCAGGGCGGTAACGGCAATGACGCCATCTTCTCAGGGGGCGGCAATGATTTGATCGTCGGTGAAGACGGACATGACGCCCTGCTCGGTCAAGATGGCGATGATGTTATCTCAGCGGGTGATGGCGATGATCTTCTGGATGGAGGAACCGGCAGTGACATCCTCTCGGGTGAGAGAGACAATGATGTTCTCGCCGGGCAGGAGGGAATAGATTTTCTCTTTGGTGGTCCAGGGAATGACGTTCTGCTGGGTGGGGCAGACAATGACGAACTTCAGGGTGATTCTGGGGATGACGTTTTGGATGGAGGCCTGGGTGCCGATAGATTACGCGGCAACGCCGGCAATGATCGTTACTTTGTTGACAACGTAAACGACGATGTCAGGGAGGTGGCAGACGGAGGTCTTGATACCATCCAGTCATCAGTATCTTTTAGCCTTTCTGAGAATCTTGAAGACTTGATCCTTGTCGGCTCCGCGATCGAAGGCATAGGTAATTCCGGGGCAAACCGGATAATCGGTAGTGTCGGCGACAATCTGCTGCAGGGTGCAGCGGGCGATGACTCACTGAATGGCGCTGATGGCGCTGACACGCTGGATGGCGGGCTTGGCAATGACAGCCTGGTAGGCGGCGCTGGCGCTGACCTTGCATCCTACACGAGCGCGACAGGTGCGGTGACGGTAAGCCTTGTGGCTGGTACGGTCATCGGTGCGCTGGGCAATGACAGCCTATTTGGCATTGAGAATGTGACGGGCGGTGTTGGCGCGGATAGCCTGCTGGGTGATGCCGGGGCGAACCAGCTGAGTGGTGCGGATGGAGCTGATACGCTCAGCGGTGGGGATGGCGCTGACACGCTGGACGGCGGCCTTGGCGATGACAGCCTGGTGGGCGGCGCTGGTATTGACCTTGCATCCTACGCGAGCGCGACTGGCGCTGTGACGGTAAGCCTTGCGGCTGGTACGGTCATCGGTGCGCTGGGCAATGACAGCCTGTCTGGTTTTGAGAATGTGCTTGGCGGTGCCGGCGCGGATAGCCTGCTGGGCGACACGGCGGCCAACCAGCTGAGTGGCGCTGATGGCGCCGACACGCTGGACGGCGGCCTTGGTAATGAC
>JADCGF010000044.1 GCA_020249145.1 Roseomonas sp.
AAGAAACCGAACAAGCATGAGGCGCCCTCGAGGCTAAGTTACTTTTGAGGGTCAATCATTCACTCATTCGGTTTCTATGGGCAAGCTGTTTTTGGTATGAAAGGCCTGCTCACGCGTGCGGCCTTCATTCGCCGCCGATGTCGGGAGGGTCGAAGCGATCGGAAGCCTCCGTCAGAAGCTCATTGATGTGCTGCTGCAGGATGGTTTGTAGCAGATGGGGTTCGACATTTAGTTCGGCGGCAATCACGCCCGCCACGCGCGCGGGCCAATTCAGCAGCGCGTCACGCATGGTGCTGGCGATTTCATCAATCGTCGCATTGGCTGTCGCGACATCCAGCAGCCGGCCCTTGCTTTCATCGAGCGCAAGGCGCTGGGCTTCCACCTTCAGGGCGAGTTGCGCGACCTTCAGCCGGGCGAATGGTGTGCCCTCGGCCGCCGCGCTGCCGCTAAGCGAGGAGCGCTGCGGGTCGGCGGTTTCCAAAAGCCTGGCGCGTGTCTTGGCGATGTCCCATTGGCCGTCCGGTTCGCGCGTGATGCGGCCAGTGCGCTCGGCCTTATGCATGGTGGTATCGCTGACGCCGAGGCGTCGCGCAGCTTCGCGCGTGGAGGATGTCAGTTCAGCCATGGCGGCGACCTCCCGCCGCGCGTTGGTGAGGGTTCAGAAGCGTCAGTGAGTGGCGCGGTGGCGCGCTACGTGGAATGCGGCAAGGGCGGCTTGCCAGTCGGTATCATGCGCCGCGCCTATCGCGCGCAGCGCTTCCAGCGTCACGCGGCCCCGGCTGTAGTATTGGCCCTGCATGCACACGAGCCATCCGGAAAGCCCCTGCGCGGCAAGGGCGTCGCTGGCGCTGGCTACTTCCGCCTCGCTCGGCTCAGTGCGACCGAGGGAAACATGCCGCCCATCGGCGCCCAGTACGATCCAGCGGGTTTCAGTTTCTGCGTGCATCATCACTCTCCGTCTTGCGAGACGGACGCTTCGCGCTGTGTTTCGCGCGAGCCAAGGCAATAAAGCGCCAGGGATCGCGATGATCCCTGGGCTTGGCAATCATTCATACCGCTGTGGCTGCGCAGCTTCATTCGGCTACGCGGTAGACGGTGTAGGATCCCTTGGCGCCCTGCTTGTTTGGACCAACTTGGCGAATGCGCTCGGCAATCTCCACCGTGATTCCTTGGCGTTTTTTCAGCCCCGCGAAAAACCCGCGCACCGTGTGTTGCGCCCAGCCGGTGGCTTCGGCGATTTGCGCCACCGTCGCGCCCTCAGGGCGGCGGAGCATCGCCAGCACAACCTCCTGCTTGGTGCCCTCGCGTGGCTTGCGTGGCGCGCCCGTGGCGCGTGTGCCGCGCCGTGAGAGCGCGCTGCGCAGCATGTCCATCGCGCGCGTGATCGGGTCCTGCGAGGCATTGGGCGGCGGCGTTTCCTCCCAGGCTGCCAGCAAGCGCTCGGCGGCTTCCCGCAGGTTCACGCTTCCCATGTTGGGCGCCTCGGGTGCGGCTGGGGCGGTTTGTTCCGCCACCGCGTCGTCCTGCTGCGGCGGGCTGTCTTCCCCGCCCTGTGGCGCCGTGTCGCGCGCCACGCGCCCCTCATTCGGGTCAATGCCAATCGCGCGCAGCCCCTCATCCGTCACCTGGATCAGGATCGGTGTGCCATCCCCATCCTTCCGCCACACCATCGCCAATTGATCGCGCGGCGCGGCCACCTCAATCAGCAGGCGGCTTTTGATCAGGCTGTTCACCACCGCGCGGCAGGCGGCGACTGGCAAATGCTTGGGCGCAATCGCCAGCAATTGCGGGTGCTGCGCGCCATGGCTCAATACAATCCGCTGCGTGTCAGAAAGCTTCATCGTCTTCGTCTCCGGTTGCGGGCGCCGACCATCGGCCCCTACTGCCGGGAGCCCCGCGGGCGGACCCTGCGGGGCAGTGCGGCACCGCCTTGCGGCGGGCTGCGCTTCAGTCTTGCGCTTCGGCGGCGATGCCTTCGTTGATCACGAAGCCCGTCAGGTAGGGCAGGCCGGCGGGGATGCCCGTCTCGCGGCTGGTGCGCTGCGTGATGCGCCAGCCCATCCATTCCGCGGTGGTTTTCGCAATTGCATCCGCGAGGCTCGCCCCGTGATGCATTTGGCTGTTCACGCCATCCGCGAAGTGGCGCCCGTAGCGGCTGTCGAGGAAAGCGCGGACCGAGGCGGGATCCGTGCTGGTCGCGTTGTGGATTGCGGTAAAGGCAATCGGCCAGGCATCTGCTGCGTGTTCGCGCATGGTGCCCCAGAAACCCCAGTCTTGGTTTTCGGTAGGAAGAATCGTGCTCATCTGTTTGTCTCCGTCATCGGCGGGGGAAATCCCCTGCGCGTGACAGACCATTCGCGCTGTGATGGGGGCTGAGCCAAGCGAAATAGAGCGTTATTTCATTGCTAAGATGAGCAGGGTTTGATCATGATGTGAGGGCTAGAAGCTGCTGCTATCTGGCCCTTCATCGGCGTGCTTAGCGGCGCTTTCTGCTGCGCTTAGTGGCGGCTTGGCCGGCGGCGTAGGCTTCTGCGAGTGAATTGCGCACTTATTGCGCCAACTGATGGCGGTCTTTGGGTGAGCTGTGGCTTGCTGGTACAGTCTGAATTGACTAGCGTTCATGATCACACCAAGCTCAGCGGAGATTCCATTGGAACTCATCGACCTCACCCGCGAAATTCATCACAAGATGCAGCGGCTCGTGAACCACCCGACGATAGAGGTCTATCCCTTTAGTACCCATGATGAAAAACGCATCGCGGAAGGGTACGAATTCTCTTCCGCCACCCTGGTCCTACATATGGGCGATCATGGTGGCACCCATGTGGATGCGCCGGTGCACTTCGATGAGCGGCCTGGCGCAAAGACGGTCGAGGAAATGCCACTCGAGACCTTCTTCACAGAAGCTGTGTGCCTCGACCTTACCCACATTCCTGACCGCACCGACATTACCATTGCCGAGCTTGAAGCGGCGGAACGTAAGGCAGGGATTACCATTCAGCCGAAAGATACTGTTCTTCTCTATACAGGGTTCTACAAGCGCGCAGCAGGAACTGATGGCTATATCACTGACTTTCCTGGCCTGACAAAGGAAAGTACGACATGGCTTGGCCGCAAGGGCATTACCGCCTTTACCGTTGAGTCCGTTAGCCCCGGCCGCCCTGGGCGGAATAACTTTGAAGTGCACCACGTCTGCCGTGATCTTGGCTTCACGCACTACGAGGGTGTGATTAATCTTGATAAGGTCGTTGGGCGTGGTCGGTTCCGTTTCATTGCCTTTCCGCTCCGCATCCGCGCTGGCACGGGTAGCCCGGTCCGCGCCGTAGCCTGGTTCCCGTGACGGAAGACCAAGTCTGGGCGCTTGATGCGGCCGACCTCGTCGCCTCATTCCGGGCCGGACGGCTCGATCCCGTTCAAGTGCTTGAGGCATGCCTTGAAAGGATTAGGGCGACAAACCCTGCGCTTAACGCGGTTGTGACGCTCGATGCGGCAGGAGCCCGCGCTGCAGCCGAGGCAAGTGCCGCACGTTGGCAGGCGGGGGCGGCGCTGAGCGCGCTCGATGGCGTACCCATCACGGTGAAGGACAACCTTTTCGTCGGCGGCTTACGCGCGACCTGGGGCAGTCGACTTCATGGCAACCACATCGCACCGCGCGACGATATCCCTGTTGCAAGACTGCGCGCCGCCGGCGTGGTGATTCTTGGAAAGACCAATACGCCCGAATTTGCCCTTGCCGGTTTCACGAATAACCCGCTCTTTGGCTCAACCGGTAACCCTTGGGCACCGGATTATCAGCCTGGGGGATCAAGCGGTGGCGCAGTCGCAGCGGTTGCGTCCGGCATGGGGCCGATTGCCCTTGCGACTGATGCCGGCGGATCGCTACGCCGCCCGGCAGGACATGCCGGTGTTGCCACAATCAAGGCGACTCCAGGCCGAGTGCCTCGCCGCTGGGGTTTTCCGCCGCTCGCCGCAGATTTCCAGGTGATAGGTCCAATCGCGCGCAGTGTGCGTGACCTTCGTTGTGCGCTCTCTTTGATTGGCGATCCTAGACCTGTTCCATCCGCTCCTGCGCGGCTCAAGATTCTGGCAGTGCGGCGCTGCGGTGCGGCCCCCGTTGATCCAGACGTGCTGGCCGCTTTTGATGATGCCCTAAACGTGCTGCGGCGCCTCGGCCATTCTGTCGCGGAGGTTGCTGCCCCGTGGAGTCCTGACGAAGTCGCTACGCTCTTTGCCTCTATTTCTGCGGTAGGCGTTGCGCGTGCGGTCTCTGGTCATGAAGGTTGGGAAGACAAGGTTACACCTTCCATCCGCGCACAGGCGATTGCAGGTCAGGCGTTATCGGCGACTGATTACCTACTTTCGCTCGACCGGATCGCCGTTCTTCGCGCCGAACTTGGTGACTGGGTAGCAACGGCGGATATAGTCGCTACGCCCTCAGCCGCTGTGATGCCCTGGCCGCGCGATTCAACGGGACCGACAGTCGTGGATGGCCTTGCCGCCGGTCCGCGTGCTGCGGCGATCTACTCCACGGTATTTAATCTAGCCGCACTCCCGGCAGTCGTGGTTCCCTCGGCACCTATGCGCGGATTGCCAACTGGGTTGCAGCTTGTGGCGCCAGCCTTTCAGGAGGAACGCTTGCTGGATCTTGCTGAAGCCTTCGAGCAGGCGATGCCCTGGCAGAAGCTGGCGCCGTTCTAACGCCGCTCAGTTACCAGTTCGACGCACTGGCAATCCCTCAGTATTGATACTGGCGAGCCAGTCAGGCCCATTATGTGCCATGAACAGCGCGGCAGCGAGGCCTGCAAAGGCCGCCTGCACCGCTAAATCACGCTCTCCGAAGGTACCACGGGCGGCATTCGCGCAGATAATAACGCCGAGATACTCATCTTTCCAAAGCATCGGCGTAAACATGGATGATCCGGCGCGAAACGCCTGAAGGATCTTCACGAAACTTGCATGCAGGGTCGTGTCGTGCAGTATCATTGGTTGGCGCGTCGCGGCGACATGACCAGGATGCCCGAGCGTTATATCCACAAGTTCGTGATACTGCTCGGCAGGGAAGTTCACTGGTGCGCTAATAAGATGGTTCTTAGCGTCAGGCATGCGCAGGAAGACAGCGCAGGCGCTTGTGATTGCCGGCGGCGGATCATCACGAAATGCATTCGGCGCGAGCGCCGCGGACCTATCGCCCAGCAGCGCGGGCAGCGTGCGCGTAATGCTCCAAAGCGCGTCCTCCGGGCTGTCGGCCCCCGCGGCTTCAACGGCCACGCGACTGAGCGCGAGCATTGCTTCGTGGGAGATTTCGAGAGAATTGCGCATGCTTCGGCCTATCGCAACAAATTAAGCTGACGAGCAACTTCGCCAAGCGCTTCATATTCCGCGCGGATTGAGCGCGCGAAGGCTTCGCCCGTATCGATCTGTATAACGGCCGCCTGCTGCTGCATCAGGGTGGCGAATTCAGCTTGGCGTGCTGCCGCAGAAAAAACCGACGTCAGGCGTTCCAGCCGATCCGACGGTACATTTTTGGGGGCAATCAGGCCCCACCAGATGGTGATCGCCATATCAGTCAAGCCAAGTATCGCAAGCCCCTGGCTGCCGGGCGCTTCAGGCGAGCCATCGGGCGTGGTCAGCATCAAGCATTTGGCCGTGCCAGCACGCAGGGCTGGGACCGCTCCGGTCAGCGAGCCGCCATAGAAAGTGATGTGTCCCCCAAGAAAGGCGGGCAGGGTCTGTCCTGCTCCCTGAAAGGGCACTGCTGTCAAGTCAAGGCCAAGACGCCGCCATATGCGCTCAACACCAAGATGCATTACGCCACCCATGCCTTCATTGCCCCAGGTGTATTGCCCCGGATTGGCGCGGATGCGTGCCACCATCTCTTGTAGGTTCGAAGCTGGAAAATCTGGCCGGGCACAAAGGGCAAAAGGCGAATATCCCACGCGCATGACTGGGGTGTAGCTATCAAGCTGATAGCGCGCGCCAAGAGTGTGCGGCGCTGCTGTGATTGGCGTGTTCCACACGAAGCCTAAGGTGTGGCCATCCGGTCTGGCATCGATGACAGCCTGCGTCCCAATAGTACCGCTACCGCCGGGACGGTTCTCAACAATAATGGGTTGCCCGAGTGAGGGGCCGATCAGCTCGACCAGCTTACGCGCGAAGATATCAGTACCGCCGCCGGGGCCCACCGGAACGATGATCCGGATTGGGCGGTCCGGAAAGACCTGGGCCAGAACAGGCCAGGTCACGAGAGCGAAGATACATGTCAGGAACATGCGCGCTAGCATGGTCAAGCTCCTTACGTTCAGCCTTGCGGAAGCGCCTGACTGATTGCAGCGAGGAGTCTAACCACCCCGTCGGCTGAATGTCGAGCTTGTTACACCCATCTCCTTAATCCATAGCCGAGGTAACGTCCGTCAATTCATTAGATTAGGGCGAAAAGTGCTACTCGGCTGGTACCATCAGGAACGGTAGATCGATCACAAGGGGTGCTGACTCATTGCCCCATTCGGATGCAGCGAGGCGATCGCGCGGAGTTGGATTCGCTCGGCCATCCAGGGAAGCGTCATGGGGGATATCCGGGAAGGGTTGGGGCTGGGATGCGCGGCGCGATGCGCTGAGGTTTGCACCTAAGCTGCTGAAATCACGCCGAAAGGGTGCAAACCATGTGAGGGCTGGGTGCAAACCAAGTGCAAACCTGAGGGGCCTGGGTTTGCACCTAAGTCATTGAATTCACGTCGCTATGGTGCAAACTGCAACCCATATTTTTATTCTGACGCTAGAGAGGTCGGGCGCGAATGCCCCCCGCATACAAAATGCGCAGGAAGGAACCATGAGCTCAAAAGCCACAGTGGCTGATCATCTGCTGATTGGCTGACGAGCCACTATGCTCGACGCGCCTTCTCGACGTGTCACCGTCATAGCAAACTCGATTTGCGCGCCGCAATGGGGAGAATTGTAACAGAGCATCAGCATGACAATTCACCCCATTGCGTAGCACTTCAGGCCGCGCGTGAGCTTGGCTGCAAGCCGAAGTGACTCGCCAAGATTGCAAGCGCAGCAATGAGAATTCCGCCTGCGAAAGGCTGTGACACGGGCCTGCCACTCCAACCGCTACGCGCCGACCATTCGCGCACCGACATCTCAAGCCCCACAACAAACCAGATGCAGGAGCCTGGCGGGCTATCGTCTCCACCAAGCGCATCCATGGCGGCAAACACGCGGCGACGCGCGTCAAGCTGACGGTTGGAGAGCCGATCAGCAGTTGATCCTGGCAGACGGATCAGCTGAGAGGTTGACATGCTATCGAGCGCAGCACTGCGAAATAGCGTGCGGAAAATGCAGCCTGCCTCGTGCATCTCTGGCGTGACGGTTCCGTTGGACAGCATCATGCCGAGTGTATCCACGGCGCGGCGGTGCCGGACCGGAGTGCCCGTCTCGGGATCTGCGTCGCGGATTGGTGCGCCGACATCGCCATGCTGCAAGCGCCATTTGGACGGCGCTGACAAATCCTCACGCGGCTTGGCGGGATGTTTGGTCTTGCGCTTAGCGGCCATGGTTGCACCCTCCATTGCGCCGCCCCCAGCGGCGATTGGCTTCGTTGGTGATGGCTTGGCGCAGCCATGGGTCGGTGATGTCATCCACCGCGATACTGGCCACGCCATGCCGGTGCCATGCGGCCGCGCGCATGGCGTTCAATTCCGCTTCGTTGGTCGTGCTGCGCAGGCGCGTGAGCGGGCTCTGCGCGAGCATCGGTGCACCGTGCAGGGTCATGCCCGGCCTCTCTCAGCGTCCGTCGCCCAGAGCAGCAAGGCCAGCGCGTCTGCTTCGTTGTCGTCCGCCGGCGCAAAGCCACGGGCTCGCATGGCGGCGATCATCGCGGCCTTGTCGGCGTTGCCCTTGCCGGTGGCGTAGCGCTTGATCGTGCCGACAGGGACGCCCTCATAGGCGATGGATTTCTGTTCGCACCAGGCTGACAGAATGGCGAGCCATCCGCCGTAAGCGTGCGAGGCATCGGTGCCGACATGTCGGCGCACCTGCTCATACACGATCATGCCGAGACCACCGGCGAGGTCAGTCACTTCGTCCAGCCAGCGCCGAAAGCGGAGAAACCGCATGCCGCCACCTTCGAAGCGGCTCGGCTTGAAGGTCATGACGCCGGAAACCGTGCCGCCAGTGTTCAGACGCAGCGCCCAGCCGGTTGTGGTGCCGAGGTCGAGCGCCAGGACGGCCCGTCGCGGTGCGGTGCCGACATCGCAGTCGGAAATGATGGGCGGCCTGCTTGCCAGCGCCGCGGACATGGGGAGAGTCGAGAGAGCCATGATTGTCTCCTGATGGGGATGGTTGTGGTGAGGGCGGCGGCGGTGGGGTTCTTGGCGGAGCACACCGTCGCAGCCCGGCTTTGGGGTTCGGCCCGCACATGGCGGCCCGGTGCTGTTCGGGCGGCGCGTCACGGCACGCCTTCCAGCCAATG
>JADCGF010000045.1 GCA_020249145.1 Roseomonas sp.
ACCGCCACGCGGTGCCAGCCAACCGGGCCGGCGCATCAGTGGCGGTGGGTCTGGGTTTGGCGCGATAATCGGCGTGGCAGTCTCCGCTATCTGGCTTTCCACCGGCGCATTCGCGATATCCTCGCGCAGCCTTTGCCAGAACCGCTCGCCATACCGATCCGCACCCAGCAACCACAGCGCCGCGCGCGCCAGTACCGCGCAATCCAGTGCCTCATTCCTATCGCGCAGCTTCGCCCATTCCTGGCGGATAAAGCCGCGACGGTCCTTCACCTGGTGAAGCTGCTCCGCCACCAGTTGCTTGACCCATTCAACCTCAATCCCCTGCGGCAAATGCACCCAGCCAGGCGGGAATTCCGCCGCCTCGCCACGCCCGAGCCAAAGCCGGCGATAGAGATCAACCTTCCAGGTCGAAACCGATACCGTCCAAAGCTTCAAGCCGCGCCGCAGCTTTCGTCCATCGACCAATGCATCCACGGGCGTCGGCCCCTGCACCGGCTGCGCGCGGTTCCAACCATCAACCCCCTTGGTCGGCGCAATGCGTGGATCGCGCAGGCGCCTCAGATGGCCATAAACCGCCGCCGTATCGCGTCCGCCCGTATCAACGCAGGCCTTGGCGATGCGGATCGCGCCGCCATTCGCGCGGGGCCAATCACGCGCCAGCAATTCCGCCAGCGCATCCCAGGGCGCGCGTTCGCGCGGGCTGCCTGCAATGACGATGTGATCCACCAACCAGGAGGAGTAACCCTCAGCCCAGGCCCAGACATCACATTCCAAGCGATCATCCTGGACATCGACGCCTGCTGTCAGCACCAGCGCGTCCTGCGCCACAACACCAAGCCGGAAATCCTCGCGCCGTTCCACCAGGCGTTCCCAATCCGGCGCCTCGCCACGATCCTGCCAGGTCTCGCCCAGCACCGTGTTGCGGAAGGTTTTCAGATCCTCGGCCTTGCCCTGCGCTGCTTCCCAATCGCGCGCGATTTGCTCCCAGGAAAGCCAGCCAACGGGGGAGTATAACGCCGAGATATGAAAGCCGATGGTGTGCGGGTTCTCCGCCGATACTGTTGGCCGCCATTCCCCGGCGGCGAGCATGGCGGTCTTGTGATGTTCCTCAATCGGCGTGTCGCAATCCTCGCAATGATAGCGCACGCTGCGCGGGTCGCCCTTTTCCCAAATCAGGCGTTCGAATTTCAGCCACTGCATGGCGCCGCAATGCGGACAGGGCAGGAAATAACGCCGCTGGTCAGAGGCAGCATATTCCCGTTCAATCCGGCTGCGCCCGGCAATGGTCGGCGTTGACACGAGAAAGGCTTTCCTGCGCCAGCCAAAAGTGCGTGCCCGGGCCTCGGCCAAGGCTATCGGATCGCCTTCGCCTTCAATGTCACCAGGATAGGCATCCACCTCGTCCAGAAACAGAAACCTGGCCGGCATGGAACGCAGCCCGACCGCGCTATTGGCGCCGGTCAGCACAAGAATGCCGCCGGGGAATTCCTTCGACAGCATCGTATTGCCGCTGTCCCGCGCGCGGGCCGGCGCCACGCGTTCCCGCAGCGCCGGCGTTTCCTCCAGCAATGGATCAATCCGCTGGCGCGAGAAGCGCTTGGCCAATTCTACGGTCGGCTGCACCGCGAGCACCGGCGCCGGGACGTGATGCAGAATATAGCCGAGCCAGTTATTGCCTGCCTCGGTATTATGCGTGGGAACCCAGCCCTTCCCACAGAGGTAAAGATGGTTGGGCGAATCAACCTCAATGCAGCGCACGGGTACGCTATCGGTGGGCTCAATACTGATAATCCGCCGCCGTCTGCTCCGGCCCGGTCGACCATGAGCGATTGAACGCATCCGCGCCACCTTGCGCGACAAACGAAACATCGGCTCCTCGACATAGGCGGTCCAGGACACGCGCCAGTAGTCTTGGCAAACCCGGTCGTCACCATTGATCACTTTGCGGCGGGATGCGCTGAAATAGACATTCGGCTTATAGCCGAGGCTACGCAGCAGCTCGACCATTCCGTTGACCAACTTAGGATCAGCATTTGAAAACTCGCAGCGTTTACCATCCGGAGTGATGGTGCCATCGGAGTCCATCATGCCGCGGACCAGATCAAGGCGCTGGGAACGGCTCGCCCGCAGATAGGCGGGCGGGATATGCTTGTTCTCCAAAAGATCCAGCATGCGCAGCCGCGTGATGAACCGAGAGCGATGCTGAATGCTTGAAGGTGCCGTTACTCCGTCTACCAGCCGAAAGGTCGGATCAATGACGATATTCGCGCACCGGCCATGACGCCATTTTGGAAGGCGGAATTCGGCCATTACCCCACATGCCTGAAGGTGCTCCGCCACCTCGGCATCGTCCTCGTGAACACTGATGTGGTTCATGATGGATGAACCATCACCCAACCACATCCCAAGCACATAAGGATGGATGATAAGATCCTGCTCGGGCAATTCGGCGGGGGCGCAGCAATCAATAGCATAGCGATAGCGTGGGCCAGCACCGATACGAACCCGATGGATCATCTCATCCGTCCGCAGGATACGCTCGATCGGCTGCTCCGCGTCTGTGAAATCTCTGACGGGCCAGCGATGCGCACCGTCGCAGGTTATAGTCTCCCCATCTTCGAGGGTAATCTTGAAGCATTCGCGGCCATGGAATACGGGCGATATGCCGGTTACGCGACATGGCAGGCCAAGCTCGTCAAACAGCGTATCGCCCACCACCAGGGAGCCCATCGTGGCCCAGCCCGCCGCTGTCGGGATCGGCGTATCGATGGCGAGTGGAGCGCCCACCTGCGCTCCCTTCATGAACACAATCCGCCGTGCCGGATGCACCGCGGACAACGCATCCATCACATCGCGGAGATAAGGCGTGCGGCTGGTGCGCCAGGGGCCGGGTTCCGATGATGCCCGGCTGCCCAGAATGCGGTGCTGCTCCGCCCAGGCAGAGACCGTGAGTTGCGGTGGCGGGCGCAGCATGGCCCCGGCACGGCGGCGCACATGTTCACGCGTGCGGCCTTCATTCGCCGCCGATGCCTGGAGGGTCGAAGCGATCGGAAGCCTCCGTCAGAAGCTCATTGATGTGCTGCTGCAGGATGGTTTGCAGCAGATGGGGTTCGACGCCGAGTTCGGCGGCAATCACGCCCGCGACACGCGCAGGCCAATTCAGCAGCGCGTCGCGCATGGTGCTGGCGATTTCGTCAATCGTCGCATTCGCGGTCGCGACATCCAGCAGGCGGCCCTTGCTTTCATCGAGCGCCAGGCGCTGGGCTTCGACCTTCAGCGCGAGTTGCGCGACCTTGAGGCGGGCGAAGGGCGTGCCCTCGGCCGCCGCGCTGCCGCTGATCGGGGAGCGCTGCGGGTCGGCGGTATCCAGCAGCCGGGCGCGGGTTTTGGCGATGTCCCATTGGCCATCGGGTTCGCGCGTGATGCGCCCCGTGCGTTCGGCCTTGTGCATGGTGGTATCGCTGACGCCAAGGCGTCGCGCTGCTTCACGCGTGGAGGAAGTCAGTTCAGCCATGGCGGCGACCTCCCGCCGCGCGTTGGTGAGGGTTCAGGGTGTCAGTGTGTGGCGCGGTGGCGCGCTGCGTGGAATGCGGAAAGGGCCGCTTTCCAGTCCGCTTCATGTTCGGCGCCGATGCGCTGGATGCGTTCGAGCGTTACCTTGCGCCGGCTGTAGTATTCGCCCTGCATGCGCGCGAGCCATCCGGAAAGTCCCTGCGCGGCAAGGGCATGGCTGGCGGTCGCTATCTCTGCCTCGCTCGGCTCGGTGCGTCCGAGGGAAACATGCCGCCCATCGGCGCCCAGTACGATCCAGCGGGTTTCAGTTCTTGCGTTCATCGTCACTCTCCGTCTTGCGTGACGGACGCTTCGCGCTGTGGTTCGCGTGAGCCAAGGCAATAAAGCGCCAGGGATCGCGATGATCCCTGGGCTTGGCAATCATTCATGCCGCTGTGGCTGCGCAGCTTCATTCGGCTACGCGGTAGACGGTGTAGGAGCCCTTCGCGCCCTGCTTGTTCGGGCCGACTTGGCGAATGCGCTCGACAATCTCCACCGTGATCCCCTGGCGCTTTTTCAGTCCGGCGAAAAACCCGCGCACCGTGTGTTGTGCCCAGCCGGTGGCCTCGGCGATTTGCGCCACAGTCGCGCCCTCGGGGCGGCGGAGCATGGCTAGCACCACTTCCTGCTTCGTGCCTTCGCGCGGCTTGCGTGGCGCGCCCGTGGCGCGTGTGCCGCGGCGTGAGAGCACGTTGCGCAGCATGTCCATCGCGCGCGCAATGGGGTCTTTATCCGCGTTGGCCGGTGGCGTTTCTTCCCAGGCTGCCAGCAAGCGCTCGGCTGCTTCGCGCAAATTCACGCTTCCCATGTTGGGCGCCTGTGGCGCGGCCTGGGCGGGTTGTTCCGTCACCGCGTCGTCCTGCTGCGGCGCGCTGTCCTCTCCGCCCTGTGGCGCCGTGTCGCGCGCCACGCGCCCCTCATTCGGGTCAATGCCAATCGCGCGCAGCCCTTCATCCGTCACCTGGATCAGGATCGGCGTGCCATCCGCATCCTTGCGCCAGACCATCGCCAATTGATCGCGCGGCGCGGCCACCTCAATCAGCAAGCGGCTCTTGATCAGGCTGTTCACCACC
>JADCGF010000046.1 GCA_020249145.1 Roseomonas sp.
GCCATCAATCTGCTCGCCCAGCGCTTCCAGCCGCGCGATGGTTTCTGGCTTCAGGCCACCATAAGCGAGTTCCTGAATGCGATAGGCCAGACGGCTTTCCAGAAAGCGCCGGTTGTAAGGTGGCGGTTCGGTGCCAAAGAGGCTCCGCCATTGCTGCTTCAAATCGCGGATATCGGCGCCAGGCAGCGCGGCAAGCCGGGCTGGCACGTCCTGCTTTGGGATGGCGGGGATGATGAGCGGCGGTGGGCTTGGCTCGCTTGGTGCGGTTCGTTTCATGCGGTTCCCTTTCTCTTGGGGTTCGCATAACGGCGCTGGGGAGCCTGGAAGTGTAGGCGAATTTCTCCACTCGCTGCTGGCACTGGTGCTTCCCGCGCCGCCGCGCGGCTGCGCAGCCGCAGTAACCCGCGGGCGAGAACGTCGCAGACCTCGCGGAGGTGGGGTGGGAGGTGGGGATCGTGTGCGCCATGCAAAACTCATCTGCGCATTTCCGCTGCTGGCAAGGCAGGTTATTGCGCTAAGAGGATCGCTGGCTAACCGGAAAGTGTCTGCGGGAAAAAGCCCAGATGACATTTGCCGCGGTCGCGACAGAGTGTTGCAAATAACAAATCGCTCATTCGGCAGGCGCCGTCGGCGCGGCTCTCCTGCGGGAGAGGCCCGCGATGATCGACCCCGTGATCCCCTTCGGCATATAGATGATGAACAATACCAGCAGAATGCCGTAAATGGTACCATCCAGACCATGGATATCATGCCCGAACGAAACGCGTAGCGTCTCCGCCAGCAGCAGCGTGAAGACAGCGCCGATGGTGGGACCAAATTGCGTGAACAGCCCCCCCGCGATCACAGCAAAGACAATCTGCAGGGATATGCTAATGCCGGATACGGTCTCTGGATTGATATACATTTGGTACTGGGCATAAAGCGCGCCGCCCAGGGTTGTCATCGCAGCGCTCACCATCAGAATCACCAACTTGGCACGGGTGACATTGATGCCGACCGAAGCGGCTGCATCCTCATCTTCGGATGATGCTTCCAGCGCGTAGCGCAGCATCGAACGATCAACAATCCGCCACAGCGCAAGCCCCGCCAACCACACCAGCAGCGCAACGTAAAAGAACGTCGCGCGATCATTGAATTGCAACGCAAGGAATGACGTGCCTTGCGGTACACCCGTGACCGTTATGCCTAGTGAACCGCCGGTATGATCGCGCAAGCCCACAATGGTCAGCCGCACCACTTCACCCAAGGCCAGTGTTACGAGTGCAAAATAATGGCCGACAATACGGAAGCGAAAACAAGGGTAGCCCACCAGCAGCGCCATAGCCATGGAAACCAGCATGGCGATGGGGATGCCAAGCCAGGGCGAGAGCCCCATACCATTCCACAGCATGGTCGTGACATAGGCACCAACACCCAGGAAGGCGCCATGGCCGAGCGAGACCATGCCAAAGCGCCCCATGATGGACCAGGAAGTATAGACAAAACCCCAGATCAGCACGGTAATCAGCAGATGCAGATGGTAGTTGCCAAGGCCAAGCAGCGGGATTGCCGCCAGCGCTGCTATGCCGATCCCGCCCAGGATGCGATTATCCATGCGCCTTGCCCCTAGCGGCTGAACAGGCCCTTGGGCCTGATGAACATCATGGCGATGAAGAAGCAAAAGGCGATGACATATCCCCATTCGATCTGGAACAGATAGCCACCCACCGAAATGAATTGTGCAAAGATGAAGGCGGCGACGAACCCCCCCAACATATTGCCGAGCCCGCCCATGACGCAGACCATGAAAGTGATCGGGCCAAAGCTCAGGCCAATGGCCGGGTGCACATCATATTGCAGCACCAGAAGGCTTGCGGCCATGCCCGCCATGCCGCCACCAATAGCCGAGGTGATGAGGTAAATGCGCCGCGGGTCCACACCCATCAGCGGCATGATCTCCCGATCCTGGGAAATGGCGCGGATGGCCGTGCCAAGATAGGTGCGCGTCAGGAACAGCCACAGTAGAAAAACGCCAACCAGTGCAGTGATGAAGGCCAGAATGCGGGCAAAGCTGAAGAACATGTCGCCGAATTCTACCAGCGGCATCCGAATGCCCAGGTTGCGAAACTCAATGCCGAAGGCAAGTGTCGCGGCCGCTTGCAGGAAAAAAAGTACGCCACCCGTGACCAGAAGCTGATTGATCGGCGCGGTGCCTAGCACCGGTTCAATCACCAGACGATGCAGCAATACGCCAAGCAGCGCGACTGCCAGCACCGCAGCAATCACAGCGCCCGGCAGAGGAACGCCATAAAAGACATAGAGCCAATAAATGGCGTACATGCCGATCATGACCAGTTCCGCGTAGCAGATCCAGACAACATCGATCACGCCAAAGATCAGATTAAGCCCAAGCGCCAGCAGCGCCAGCACGCCGCCCAGCAGCAAGCCATTGATGATCGATTCAAGCAGGAAGCTGTCGAACATGTCTTGCCCCTAAATCCCCAAATAGGCGCGCCTGATCTCCGGCGAGGCAAGCAAATCGGCTGCATTCCCGGATTGCTTGATGGTGCCGACTTCAAGCAGATAGGCGCGATCCACTACCTGAAGCACTTGCTGGATATTCTGTTCCACGATCAATACGGTATACCCCTCAGCGCGGATGCGCCGCACCAGGTCAAACACCTGTTGCACAATGACAGGGGCAAGCCCCGCCGAGGGCTCATCCATCAGCAGAAGCTTAGGGCCGCTCATCAGCGCACGACCAATGGCGCACATCTGCTGTTCGCCGCCCGACATGGTACCAGCCAGCTGATCGCGCCGTTCCTTCATGCGCGGGAATAGTTCGTAGACGAAATCCAGCCTCTCGGCGAAGCGCCGCCGAGCTTCCGGGTGAAAAGCCCCCATGCGCAGGTTTTCTTCCACCGTCAGCCGCGGGAAAAGCCGCCGGTGTTCCGGCACATGTGCAATACCCATTTCGACCACGCGATGCGCGGCCACCTGACGCAAATCCTGCCCCTGCATCATCACTTGTCCGGATTCAGGGCTGATGATCTTGGAAATCACCCGCAGCAGGGTTGTCTTGCCTGCGCCATTCGGACCAATGACGCCCACGGCCTCACCGGCACGAACTTCAATGCTCACCCCGAAAAGGGCGCGAAAGCTGCCATAGCCTGCGGAGATGTTGCGCACCTCCAGCATCAGATTCTCGCTCAAGGCTCCGCCCCATCAAACATGATCTTTTCGCTGCCGAGGTAGATTTCAATGACGCGGGGATCGCGCGCGACCTCTCTTGGCAGTCCTTCAAAAATCTTTTCGCCGTGATCGAGCACGATGGCGCGGTCCACAACGCGCATCAGCACGCCCATGATGTGCTCCACCCAGATGATGGTGATGTTTTTCTCCCGACGGATATGGTTCAGCATATCGGCCGCCTGGTTCATCTCTGCCTCATCCAGGCCGCCAAGGCTTTCATCGGCAAGAAGCAGCCTCGGCTGTGTGGCGATGGCGCGCGCGAGTTCCAGCTTCTTGAGCCCGGCGGCGCCGAGTGAGGCGACCTCTGCCTGCGGGTCAATCGGCAAGCCGACCAGGGTCAGCGCTTCCTCGGCCTGGTCAATGGCCTTCGCACGGCCGACGCGACCGCCCTGGCCGAAAAAGGCTGCGGTTACGACGTTGTCGAGGATGGTGAGCTGGCGGAAAGGGCGCGGTATCTGAAAGGTGCGCCCAATGCCACCATG
The DNA here is from genome assembly GCA_020249145.1 of Roseomonas sp. Classification (GTDB taxonomy): domain Bacteria; phylum Pseudomonadota; class Alphaproteobacteria; order Acetobacterales; family Acetobacteraceae; genus Neoroseomonas. The sequence goes on from JADCGF010000046.1 coordinate 3,714, forward strand.
GCAGATTTCAATCGGCGGCAACCCGCCGATCTCTCGGCCTTCAAACATGATCGAGCCTTCGCTCGGTTTAAGCAGACCTGCAATCATATTGAAGGTCGTGCTCTTGCCCGAGCCATTGGGCCCGATCAATCCCAGAATCTCGCCCTGCTCAAGCGAGAAACTGATGCCATTCACCGCAACGAAGCCGCCAAAACGTTTCGTCAGCCCTTGAACCTGCAGCATTAGGTGCTGCCGTTAACGGATGGCGTAGGCATGGCTCGCAGGCAGAGGAATGACCGGATCAGCGGTCTTGATGCTGGCCGGCCAGACAATCTTGGTCTGCGCGTCAACATATTGCATCACCACGGGCGTGGAGCGCGCATTCTGCCCGGCCATCGAATGGCCTGGCGGATTGAAGCGCACACCATAGCCCTGAATGGTGCCGCCATCCGGGATATCGGTGGCCATGGCAGCTTGGCGCAGCGCATCCGGCGTGAAGCCGCCATGGTTGCGGATGGCACGCGGCAGTACGTCAGTGAGCAGGATCCAGGTCTGATTGAAGCCCATGGAAGTATGCGGCGGCACTTCCTGCACATTGGTCTCCGCACGGTAGCGGCGCACCATTTCGGCGGTTACCTGACCAAGGCCAGGCGCCAGGGTAGTCGGATTCAGCAGCTGTGCCGCCACCGGGTCCACGTTGAAGATATAATTGGCGTCCTGCCGAAAGGTTTGTTGCAGGCGGTCAATCTGCCCATAACCCGCGCCATGGCCGATCAGTGCACGCCAGCGCAAACCAAGTTCGCGCGATTGACGAAGAAAGAGCGTAATGTCCGGATTGTAGCCGGTATGCAGGATCACATCCGGTCTTTCGCGCCGCAGTTTCGTCACCAGCGAAGAAAGATCAGGCGCGGTTGCGGCATAGCCTTCCTTCAGCACGATACGCAGGCCCAATTCGCGCGCCTTTGATTCATTGCCAGCAGCCACCCCCGCGCCATAGGGACCATCCTCATAGATGATCGCCACGCGCACATCATTCACCGGTCGGCCTAGCCGTGATTGCGCGACATCAGCGATGAATTGGCAGGAAGCCTCACCAAATTGATCGCTATGCACCTGGGCGCGGAACACATACTCAAGGTTGCGATCCTTGAAGACAGAGGATGCAACACAGACATTGGCCCACATGAAGCGACGCTGCTGATTGACGCGCTGCGCCATGGGCACGCAATGCGCGCTGGAAAAGACACCCATGATGATGTCAACGCGTTCCTGTTCCAGCAGACGTGTCATTTCGTTGATGGCGACTTCCGTGCGCGATTGTGCATCCGCATAAATCGCGTTCAGGCGATGGCCTTCCACCCCGCCACGCTCATTGATCATTTCAATGGCATGTTTGGTGCCGATGGCCGAAGCCAAGGAACCGCCACCGGCGAAGGGGCCGGTATAATCATAGATCACGCCGAGCCGAATTTCCCGTGGCTGCCCAAAGGCCGCGGCTGGCGCTAGGGAAAGCGCGCTTGCTGCGCCCAGTAACCCACGACGGCTGAGATGTTGTTCCATGTTTCATTCCCCTTTGCATGTTCTTGTGCCTGCATGGGCTACGGCGTTTGATGTATTCAAGGTAGCGACGGGTTGGGGGCGGCTGTCAATAAGATTCGGTTCTGCGCTTGAACGCGCATCGTCATCGCGCGGCGCCTGGTGCGCATCCGCCTCGATGCCCGTAGCGACCAGCCCTGGCGCCATGAGGGCTTTCGCCACCCCGATCTGATGATCTGGGTGCGCGCCAATCGTGCACGGCTTGTGGCGGCTTGCCTGACCCTCTGCCAGGCCTGGGCCAGCGCCGGCAGGCCGCCCGCCGCGCGAAGCCTGGGCAGCTTCGAGACATGGAGCCAGACCCTGGGCGGCATCCTGCACGTCGCCGGTGTGCCGGGCTTTCTGGGCAACCTGGATGAGGTGATGGAGGCATCAGATAGCGAGGGCGGTAGCTGGCGCGCCTTTATCCAGCTTTGGTGGGACCGCTTTGGCAGCGCCGAGGTGAGCGTCAGCGATTTGATTGGCCACGCTCAGTCCGCCCAGGTCGGTGTACCGGTTTCGGCCAAGACCGACCATGCGCTCAGCATCACGCTCGGGAAGGCTTTCCGGAAGCTGCGCGATCGTGCCTTCCGCACCAGCGAGCGCCTTGTTCACGTACGTGCCGCCGGTCATGTGCACAATTCGCAGCGCTGGAAGCTCGAACCCGCCGTCGAGGTTCCCGAAAAGGGGGGAGTGAGGGGGGAGTGGGGGGAGTCGTGTTCCAACTCCCCCATACCCTATGTCATTGAAAACAAACCGCTTGGGGGGAGTGGGGGGAGTGGGGGATGTTTTTTATACCCCACACACGCGCGCGCACACGCACATGATAAGGGGAATACGGAAAAACATCCCCCACTCCCCCCACTCCCCCAAAGCCCAATAAACTCAAATACTTCGGAATGGGGGAGTGCAAAACCAACTCCCCCCGACTCCCCCCAACTTCCCCATTGGCTGGAAGGCGTGCCGTGACACGCCGCCCGAACAGCACCGGGCCGCCACACGCGGGCCGAACCCCAAAGCCGGGCAGCGACGGTGTGCTCCGCCAAGAACCCCACCGCCACCGCCCTCACCACAACCATCCCCATCAGGAGACAATCATGGCTCTCTCGACTCTCCCCATGTCCGCGGCGCTGGCAAGCAGGCCGCCCATCATTTCCGATTGCGATGTCGGCGCCGCACCGCGACGGGCCGTCC
>JADCGF010000047.1 GCA_020249145.1 Roseomonas sp.
CAGGGCGCGGGTTTCTTCCACGAAAATAGGGCGTAAAGCCATCAACATTGGCTGAAATCAGACCGGGATCGCCGTGACCATGAAAAATCGACGGGATCGTGCTATTGATCAGAGGTTCCCTAATTACAAATCCTTCAAGACAGCCCAAAGCGCCGATTTCGCTTCAAACCCAATGCCCGGAATCTCGGGCATCTTGATCCGCCCATCCACCACAGGCGTGCTATCGGCAAAACCGCCGAAAGGCGCGAAAACCTCTGGGTAGCTTTCATTCCCGCCAAGCCCGAGGCCGACCGCGATATTCAACGCGAATTGATGCCCGCCATGCGGCACGCAACGCCGCGGCGACCAGCCATGGCGCACCAGCATATCCAGCGTGCGGAGGTATTCTACCAGGCCATAAGAAAGCGCTGGATCGAATTGCAGAATATCGCGATCCGGCCTGAGGCCACCATGGCGGATCAGGTTGCGCGCATCCAGCATGGAAAAAAGATTCTCGCCTGTTGCGATGGGCGGCATATATTGTTCCGCCAAGGCGGCATGAGTTGCATAATCCAGCGGGTCCAGCGGTTCCTCATACCAGCGCAGCCCAAATTGTTGCAGCGCCGCGCCATAGGTCAACGCCGCATGCAAACCAAAGCGCCCATTCACATCCACGGCCAGGCGCGACCCATCACCGCCAAGCAGCTTCACCACGGCTTCAATGCGCGCCAAATCTTCCGCCAAGGCTTCCTTCATGGGGGTGCCGGGCGCGCCGCCGATTTTCATCTTCACCGTGGTATAGCCCATGCCGAGGTAGCGCTTCATTTCTTCAACCAAAGCATCCACGCCCTTGCCGGGGTAGTAATAGCCGCCGGCGGCATAGACCCAGGCGCTGTCATCCGCCTGGCCACCCCGGAAACGATCCGCAAGCAAGCGCCACAGCGGCACGCCTTCAAGCTTCGCCGCCGCATCCCAAAGCGCCATATCCAAAACGCCAACGGCGACTGAACGATCCCCATGCCCGCCCGGCTTTTCATTGCGCATCATCGCACCCCAGGCGCCGGCAGGGCTCAACCCGCCTTCACCGCGCGACAGTTCCGCCTCGGTCGCCGCTTGCAGCCTTGGGATGAAGCGTTCCGCAAGCAAACCGGGCTGCGCGTACCGGCCATTGGAATTGAAGCCATAGCCCGTCGCCTTTTTGCCCGCGCCATCTTCCAACGTGATGGCAACCACACTCGCCGTCATTTTCGAAAAATCAATATAGGCATTGGCGATGGCGCTGCTGATGGGCACAACACCCTGGCGAATGGAAGCGATACGCATGTTGAGTTCCTGACTTGAGAAAACAAAACCGGCTGAAGCGATCAGCCGAGCAATCTTCCAATCACGCGCGCCGTGTAATCCACCACCGGGATCACGCGCCCGTAATTGATGCGCGTCGGCCCGATCACACCAATGGCGCCCACGATCTTTTCCTGCCCATTGCGGAAGGGCGCCACCACCACGGAAAGCCCCGCGCTATCGAACAAACCGCTTTCGGCGCCGATGAAAATCTGCACGCCTTCACCGCGCTGCGCCAATTCCAACAGGCGCAGCATGGTTTCCTGCGCTTCCAGCCTTTCAAACAGCCGCTGGATTTCCTGCACCTGCGCCGCCTGATCCAGATTCTGCAAAAGCCGCGACTGGCCGCGCAGAATGAGCGACCCACCCCCGCCACCCGCCCAGGTGGCCAGCCCGGCCGAGATCACTTGCTGCGTCAGCGCATCCAAGGCTGAGCGATCCGCGGCGATTTCCTCGGACACCTTGGTGCGGGTTTCTTCCAAAGTGCGCCCGGCAAGCCGCGCATTCAGGTAATTCGACGCTTGGGTCAGCGCCGAAGGTGGCAGCCCCGCCGGCACTTCTATGACGCGGTTTTCTACCTGCCCGCCTTCATGCACCAGCACCACCAGCGCCCGCCCCGGGCCAAGCGCCACAAATTCAATATGGCGCACCGGGTTTTCTGTTTTGGGCGCCACCACCAGCCCTGCCGCGCCGGCAAGGCCCGAGAGCATTAGCCCGGCCTCAGCCAGCGTTTCCTGCAAGGACCGGCCAGATGCCGCGCAGCGCGCCGCAATCGCATCCCGGTCTTCCTCACCCAAAGCGCCAAATTCCAGCAACCCATCCACGAAAAGCCGAAGCCCCCTTTCGGTGGGCAGGCGCCCCGCCGAGGTATGCGGCGCGTAAAGCAGGCCCGCATCTTCCAGATCGGCCATGGCGTTGCGGATCGTGGCGGGGGACAAGCCCAGCGGCAGCCGGCGCGACAAGGTGCGCGACCCCACAGGCTCCCCCGTCGCGACATAGGTTTCCACCAATTCGCGGAGGATCTGCGCCGAACGGCTATCCAGCCCGGCAGCGGAGGGCAGCCCCGGCGTCAGCATCGCGGGCGTATGGGTCACGGGTTGTGGTCCCGATTTGTCATGGGACGAGTATGGGGCCTGGGCCGGGCGCGTCAACGGGTTAGCGCGGCCCCAGCGCTTGTGCTAACCGCGCGCCCATGAACAGACCCTCAGGCCGCGCCCCCGGGGCGCTTCGCACCGTTTCCATCCAGCCAGGCGTCGCCCGCCATGCGGAAGGCTCCTGCGTTATTCGCATGGGGCTGACCGAGGTGCTGTGCACCGCAAGCGTTGAAGGCAAGGTCCCGCCCTTCCTGCGCGGCCAGGGCCAGGGCTGGGTGACCGCCGAATACGGCATGTTGCCACGCGCCACCCATACGCGCGGTGACCGTGAAGCTGCGCGCGGCAAGCAATCCGGCCGCACGCAGGAAATCCAACGCCTGATCGGGCGCAGCTTGCGCGCGGTCACGGATTTGAAGGCGATGGGCGAAATGACCATCACCTTGGATTGCGATGTGCTGACAGCCGATGGCGGCACGCGCTGCGCTTCCATCACCGGCGCCTGGGTCGCGCTGCATCTGGCGTTTGAACATTGCAAGCGTATGAACATCATCACGCGCAATCCGCTCAAGGATCAGGTGGCAGCGATTTCCTGCGGCATTTATCAGGGCGTGCCCGTGCTCGACCTTGATTATGATGAGGACAGCAAGGCCGATGCGGATGCAAATTTTGTGCTGACAGCGTCTGGCGGGATTGTGGAAATCCAAGGCACGGCGGAAGGCGCGCCCTTCACCGAAGCGGATTTGAATGCGCTGATGGGCCATGCGCGGGAAGGCACGGCAGCGCTTTTCTCCAAGCAGCGCCTTGCGGTGGATAAGTGATGGCGCATCGGCGCCTCTCACGCGGGGAGAAGATTGTCATCGCCTCCCACAATGCCGGGAAGCTGCGTGAAGTGGCGGCACTTTTGGCGCCACATGGCATTGAGGTGACCAGCGCCGGCGCGCTTGGCCTGCCGGAACCTGAGGAAACGGAGACGAGTTTCCTCGGCAATGCGCGCATCAAAGCCCATGCGGCGGCGCGCGCTTCGGGCATGCCGGCGCTTTCCGATGATTCAGGGTTTTCGGTAGCGGCGCTGGATGGTGCGCCCGGAGTCTACACCGCCGATTGGGCCATTCGGCCCGAGGGTGGGCGGGATTATGCTTGGGCCATGGGCAAGGTGCATGACCTGGTCAAGCATGCCACGGACCGCGCGGCCTGGTTCACCTGTGCTTTGGTGCTCGCCTGGCCCGATGGGCATGAGGAAGGCTTTGAGGGCAAGGCTGAGGGCGTGTGGGTCTGGCCGCCGCGCGGCGCGCATGGCTTTGGCTATGACCCAATGTTTGTCCCTTCAGGCTTGCATGAAACTTTCGGCGAAATGGACCCGGTGGAGAAGCACCGCATCAGCCACCGCGCCGCGGCTTTCGCGTTGCTGTCCGCTTCCTGCCTGCCACCGGCGGCAGGCTGAGCTTCAAGGGCGGCGGCGCTTGCGGCGATAGCCCGCGCCGGATCAGGCTCGCCCAGCCTTCTTCGGGATTGTCCACAATTTCAAACAGCTTCAAATCGGCTTCGCTGATCATGCCTTCATCCACCATGGCGGCAAAATTCACCACCTTGGTCCAGTAATCGCGCCCAAAAAGCACAATCGGCACCGGGCGCATTTTTTTCGATTGTACCAGCGTCAGCACTTCAAATAATTCATCAAAAGTCCCGAAGCCACCTGGAAAAACCGCAAGCGCATTGGCGCGCATGGCCAAATGCATCTTGCGCATGGCGAAGTAATGGAAGCGAAAGGTCAGCGCCGGCGTGGACCAGGGATTGGGCGCCTGTTCATGCGGCAGGGTGATGTTGAAGCCGATGGAAGGCGCGCCGCATTCGAACGCCCCGCGATTGGCCGCTTCCATGATCCCTGGGCCACCACCTGTGGCAATTACATTATCCCGCAGCGCGCCGGAAGCGGCCAAGGCGCCGCCACGCATGGAGACAATGCGGGCGAAGGCGCGCGCATCCTCATAAAACCGGGATCGGTCCAGGGCCTTTTGCCCGGCGCGCTTTTCCGCCGCGCCGCGCGCCCTTTTTGCCAGCGCCGCGGCTTCCTCCGCGCTTGGCGTTCGGGCGGAGCCGAAAACCACAATGGTGGAACGCACCCCCCAATCGCGCAGCTCATATTCGGCCTTGGCGTATTCCATGCCGAAGCGGAAAGGGCGCATTTCATCGCGCAGCAGGAATTCCTGATCCTCCACCGCCAGCAGGTAGCTGCGTGAGTGTTTTTGGGCGCCATTATTGGGCATTGGACCTTTCCGGTTCTACATGAGCACGACCTTAGCTCATGAGATCTCTACCCGACCAGGGGTAGGATGTCCCGACGGCGGCTTCCGCGTTCGGCTTCGTTCCGGTGTTTCCAATCCCCTTTAGATGATCACGAATTCCGCTGCGGTGATGGTGCCGGTAACACCCGCAAGCGTAGCGAATTGCACCACTGACCCGGCGCCTGATCCATCGGCATCGTAGAAAAGTGCGCCTGTCACATTATTGTAGATGATGCGATGGGCGGAAGTTGTCGCAGCCGCACCAATAGTGAATGCGCCTGCCGCCAAGCTTGTTCCGGCCGCCCCTATTCCAGCGAAAATGGCGTCATCCAACACTATCGTATCATCTGTAACGCTATAGCCCGAGATCGTATGTTGAATGCCGCCGAGAGCTGACCCGGGTTTGCTGCGCAGATTTGACCCGGGTTTTGGGGATGCGGGGTTTTTTGATCCCGTCAGGTGGGCTGTGGTTTCCTTTCGCGATGGGTCTGGGTTGCGGAGCTGTTCCTGAAG
>JADCGF010000048.1 GCA_020249145.1 Roseomonas sp.
TGTTCACCAGGCCGCGGATCACCCGTAGCGGATGGTCAGCACGCACCCGCTTTTCAAGATCAACATAGCTGAACAAGGAACCAGCCACCGCATCATTGCCACGCATCGCAACCTCGACCGAATGCGAGGACAGTGAATCATAAATACAGGAATCAGGCTACGAAGTTCAGCAGCCTGCTAACGCTGCAATAAGCGGTCCTGAGTCTGTTTCTGGCCGAGGCGAACAGATGCCCAGAAATCCTTTGCCTGCTTCTCGGCAATTCTACGGTAATCACCGTACTCGTTATTTCGACCCTGGATCGCGACATTAGCCTTCCAAACTAGGGGGATGGTCTCATCAAGCAGACCAAAGAGGTCCGAGTATTGCGGCCTTGCCGCTAGCTCCTTGGTAAGGTTATGCGCCACAAAGATGTGTCTAAATTCTGTTATTCGATTCAACCGCTCTTTAGCTGGCCCTTGGAATCTTGCTGCGACGTCTGCTTGTAGCTCTTCCAGATGGCGTCGAACCGCTTCGCGGTTTTGTTCCTCAAGCATCATCCCAGGGTTCCAGCACGCGGCGGCCTCAATCAGCGCCTCTGTTATTCCAGGCTTCGACAAGCGTTCGCAAAGCGAAGGCAGGCTTGCCCTATCGGCCTGATGCTTGTCCCAGCAACGGGTAACCTGTAGCAACAAGGTTTGTGTCAACGCATTCCTGATGGTCGCAAAACCATGCGACTCATAGGATTCGTTGAATAACCTGATCAATTCCTTGTCATTGTTTGCGACTTCCAGCATGGCGTGATTCTGAATCGCAGCCCGAATGGTCTCATGGAGGCGGTCAGCGATAGGCTGCAAATCATTCAAGATCGGCTTTCCCCCTTTTTTAGACCCAGAAGGCGTTCGCGCAGCCCTTGGACCGGAGATGCACACATTCTTCAGCTTGCCTCTGGTTTCACCTGCGGGCCTGACAAATTTTAGTAGTTTCGACGCGTGGGGAAGCCACAACATCTAAACAGCATGACCAGAATCGCGAAATTGGCTGGGGGACCTGGATTCGAACCAAGGCTGCCCGGGTCAGAGCCGGGAGTTCTACCGCTAAACTATCCCCCAAGGACCGCGCGCTATAGCACTGCCCTCCCGGCGCTTCAACTCGCCCCCCTCAAAACTGCTTGCCCTTGGGGCCAGATATCCCGATCATGGTCGCAGCGTCCCAAAAGGGCGACAGAAAAGGGATAATGACCGAAACCGCCCCGCATATCGCCCGCGAAGCCGAAGCCGCCCCCGCCCATGCGCGGGCGGAGACGATTGGCGCGGCCTATGCGGCGCTTGATCTTGGCACGAATAACTGCCGGCTGCTGATCGCCTCCCCGAATGTAGCGGGGTTTCGCGTGCTGGATTCCTTCAGCCGCGTGGTGCAGCTTGGCGAAGGTCTGGGCAGCAGCGGGCAGCTTTCTACGGCCTCCATGGACCGTGCCTTGGCCGCACTTGGTGCCTGCGCCGATAAGCTTAGCCGCCGACCCTTACGCGGCTTTGAGGCTGTGGCAACCGAGGCCTGCCGCCAAGCCGGCAATGGCCCGGCCTTCATCGCGCGGGTTGAGGCGGAAACCGGCATCAGGCTGCGCATCATCACGGGGCGGGAAGAAGCAGAACTCGCCATGGAATCCTGCGCGGCCCTATTGGAACCGGGTGATCGGCGCGCGCTGCTGTTCGATATCGGCGGCGGCAGCACCGAAATCGCCTGGATCCGCGCCGCCGCTAAGCCCTGCGATGTGCCGGAACTGATCGGCTATATTTCACTCCCCATCGGCGTGGTGACCCTGGCTGAGCGCTGCGGTGCCGCCTGTTTCACCGAAGCCGGCTTCTTCGCCGTGGTGGATGAAGTCGCGGCCAGGCTGGAAGCCTTTGATCGGCTGCATTGCATCGGCCAGGAAATCCATGCCGGCGGCGTGCGGCTGATGGGCACATCGGGCACGGTCACCACACTCGCCGGCGTGGTCATGGCGCTGCCGCGCTATCGCCGCCCGCTGGTGGATGGCTCGACCCTTGATTGTGAAGCTGCCGATGCCGCTTTGGGTGATCTTTTCGCCATGGGCCGTGCGGAATTGGCCGCGCACCCCTGCGTGGGGCCGGAACGCGTGGATTACGTGCTACCGGGCTGCGCGATTTACGCGGCGATAAGGCGCATTTGGCCAACGCGGAGCCTCCGCGTCGCGGATCGTGGCCTGCGTGAGGGCATGTTGCTCAGGATGATGCGTGCGGACCGTGAAGCTGCGCGCCGCAGCCCACCGCGGCGCCGTTAGGTCTCGGCCATGGCCAAATCCAGCCCGCCCGGCAGCAGCCGGGGCCTGACCCAACGCCTGCGCAGCGCCGAAGGCCGCAGCACCGCCAGCCAGAAATGGCTCAATCGGCAATTGAATGATCCCTATGTGCGCGCCGCCAAGGAACGCGGCCTGCGATCCCGCGCTGCCTTCAAACTGCTTGAAATGAATGAGAAGGTAAAACTGCTGCGCCCCGGCGCGCGCGTCGTGGATTTGGGCGCCGCACCTGGCGGCTGGACTCAGGTGGCGGTGGAAGCGGTGGGGCCGCGCGGGGAAGTGGTGGCTTTGGATATCCTGCCCATGGACCCGGTGCCAGGCGCCACCACGCTGCAAGGCGATTTCCAGGAAGAGGAAGCCGAGGCACGCATCATCGCGGCCCTTGGCGGCAAGGCGGATCTGGTGCTGTCCGATATGGCGCCCAATACCACGGGCCATGGCGCGACAGATCATTTGCGCATCATGGCGCTTGCGGAATTGGCGCTTGATTTCGCGCTGAAGGTGCTGGCGCCAGGTGGCGGTTTTGTGGCGAAGGTCTTTCAGGGCGGGTCCGAAAAGGACATGCTGGCGACACTCAAGCGCCATTTCGCGACCGTTCGCCATGTGAAGCCGCCAGCCAGCCGAAAGGAATCCGCCGAATTATATGTGGTGGCGAGCGGCTTTCGCGGCTGAGCCGCCATCCGCGTGATTGCGCCCACCGGGATCAGGGGCTAAGGAGGGTCGCCAAGGTAGCGCAACGCGAAAGCCCAACCATGGCCATCGAAAAACCCTCCTCTGCTCCCACATCCTTTGGCGCCATGCCCATCGCTGAAGCTTATGCCTTTGATGATGTGCTGCTGGTGCCGGCCTATTCCACCGTGCTGCCGGCGCAGACGGTCACGAATACACGCCTTACCAAGGAAATCCGGCTGAACATCCCGCTGATGTCGGCGGCGATGGATACGGTGACGGAAGCCCCCATGGCGATTGCCATGGCGCAAGCGGGTGGCATTGGCGTGATTCACAAGAATTTCTCGCCGGAAGATCAGGCCGCGCAGGTGCGCCAGGTGAAGAAGTTCGAAAGCGGCATGGTGGTGAACCCGCTGACCGTGCATCCGGATCAGACTCTGGCTGAAGTGCGCGCGTTGCAAGACCGGCATCGCATCAGCGGCATTCCGGTAGTGGAACGAGGCTCTGGCCGCCTGGTTGGCATCATCACCAATCGCGATGTGCGTTTCGCGACCGATCCTAATCTGCGGGTCTACGAATTGATGACGCGTGAGGGCCTTGTCACCGCATCGCCTGAGGTCACGCCGGATGAAGCCCGCGCATTGTTGCATAAGCACCGCATCGAAAAGCTGCTGGTGGTGGATGAGGCGCAGCGCTGCGTGGGCCTTGTGACCGTGAAGGATATGGACAAGGCGCAGGCCAATCCACATGCTTCCAAGGATGGCATGGGAAGGCTGCGCGCGGCGGCGGCGACGGGCGTTGGTGATGATGGGCTGCACCGCGCTGAATTGCTGGTGGCGGCTGGCGTGGATGTTGTTGTGGTGGATACCGCGCATGGCCATTCCGGTGGCGTGATGCAAGCGGTGGAGCGCATCAAACGGCTTTCCAATTCCGTGCAGGTGATTGCCGGCAATGTGGCAACACCGGAAGGTGCGCTTGCCCTAATTGAAGCGGGCGCGGATGCGGTGAAGATCGGCATCGGCCCCGGTTCCATCTGCACCACGCGCATTGTGGCCGGCGTTGGCGTGCCGCAGCTTACCGCCATTCTGGAAAGTGCCGCCGCAGCGCGGGAAAAAGGCGTGCCGGTGATTGCCGATGGCGGCATTCGGTCTTCCGGTGATCTTGCCAAGGCGCTGGCGGCCGGGGCGGATTGCGCCATGATGGGCAGCATCTTCGCTGGCACGGATGAAGCGCCTGGTGAGGTATTTTTGTATCAGGGCCGGTCCTATAAATCCTATCGCGGGATGGGTTCACTCGGCGCCATGGCGCGCGGTTCGGCGGATCGCTATTTCCAGGCGGAAGTGCAGGACAGCTTGAAGCTGGTGCCGGAGGGCGTTGAGGGGCGCGTTGGCTATAAGGGGCCTGTTAGCGCGGTGATCCATCAAATGGTCGGCGGCTTGCGCTCTGCCATGGGCTATACGGGCTGTGCCACGATTGACGAATTGCAGACCAAGGCGCGCTTCCGCCGCATCACGGGTGCCGGCCTGCGCGAAAGCCATGTGCATGATGTGGCGGTGACGCGTGAGGCGCCGAATTACCGCGTGGAAGGCTGATCCGGTTTCTTGATCCCATAGGGCGCGACCAGCGCCCAGACATGATCTGGGATCATATTGCGCATCTTGGCGGGCTCGGCGCGTTCAAGATGCAGCACGCTTTCCACGGCCTTCATTTCCACCCGCGCGCGGGCAAATTCCAAGCCGCGCGGGCCAATGCGCGGCATCAGCCAGCCGATGATGGGCCTCAGCCAATTGGGCATGCGGCGCAAGGGTAAGCCACCGGCGGCGCGGCGCGTGTTTTCCAGAAATCCCTTTACTGCGCTGGCACGTTTGCCGGCACTCCCCGGTGCGGCGATGGAGATTTCATCGCCAAGCAAACGCAGCAATTCCTCGCCCCGCGCATTGCGCACCAGCAGCCATTGCTCCCCCTGGCCGCCCATATAGCCCACGGTGATATCGGCCAGCACATTGGTGTAATCCACGCAGCTGCGGCACGTCAGCGGGAAGAAATCCGCAGGCAATTGGCTGATCGGCAATTGCAGAAAGGGAATTTCGCGCTTGCTTCCATCAGCGAAGCGAAGTTCCACATGGTAATCGGCGCGGAATTCCAGATAGGTGATGGTCTCTGGCTTGTCCGAGAGTAGTTCAAGAAAGCGATGGAATTTTTCCGTTGTGGTATTGTCGGAACATGGCGTGCCGATGACGTAAAGCGCCTCAAGCCCAAGCTGCGCTTCCAAGGCGCGCAGGGCATAGACTTGGCAGGGAATCCCGATCACGGCGATGCGCTTATGCCCGGCGGCAGCCGCTGGTTCCAGAAGCGCGAGTAGCGGCGCATAGCCCATACGCATGCCGCGGCAGGCGGCCATGGCTTCGGGCTTCGTCACCAGGACGGGGACGGGTTTCCATTTATCGTCAGGGTCGGGCGCCATGGTCAGCACGGCGGTCACGGCGTCGGCTTCCAGCAGTTTTTCCGCAAGGCGCGTGGTGATGCCGGTCCATTGCGCGCCGGGCTGAGGCGGCTTCAGCGATGCGCGCAGCATTTGCCGGAAGGGGCCGAAATGAAGCTCATCCGGGCGCTTGGGGTCTCGTGCGCGGCCATGCACGGCAGCTTCCAGGCGCGGGTAATCCGGCTTGATGAACTGGCAGGCGGCGCCGCAGGCCTTGGGGTTTTCCAGGCGTGAAACACCGCAATCCGTGCATAGCCCGCGCGGCGCGGGATCGCGGAAGCCAGGCGCCGCGATGCCTGCCCGCGTCACAGGACCAAGGCCCCGATGATGGCGCCCGCGCCCAATACCCAAAGCGGGCTGAAATCCGTCCGCCAGACGAAAATGGCGGAAGCCACGGTCAGCGCGATGGTGACCCAACTTTCGGCGGACCCCTGCGCCAGGATCAGGCCAGATGCGGCAATCAGCCCAACCGCAATCGGCACCAGCCCGCGTTCCACAATCCGCAGCCATGGGCGTCCCAAAAGCCTTGCCCTCAGGCGCGAAAAACCGAAGGCCATCAGGCTGGTCGGCACGGTCATGGCCGCAGTTGCCGTCAGCATCCCGAGAATGCCGCCGACATGCCAACCGAACAGCCCCACCACCAATACATTCGGCCCCGGTGCTGCCTGGGCAAGCGCGAAGCGGCGCGCGAAATCCGCATCACTCATCCAGCCATGCACATCCACGACCATGCGGTGCATCTCAGGCAGCACGGCAATGCCGCCGCCCACCGAAACCAGGGAAATGGCGCCAAAGCCCAGCAGCAATTGCCAGAAGATCGCAGCGGTCATTTGCTGCGCGCCCCGTGCCAGGACGCCAGAATGCCAAGGGGGGCGAGACCCAGCACCACCATGGGCAGCGGCACGCGGAAAAAACCCGCCGCCGCCAGCGCACAAAGTCCAACCGCCAAAAGCGCCAGTGTTGGCTTCAGCTTCTGCGCCATCTTGACGGCGGTGCCGAGCACCATGCCCGCCGCCGCCGCCGCAACCCCTGCGAGCACCGCCTTCACCAGCGGCACCTCGCCATAGGAATCATACAATACGGCAAGCCCCATCAGGATGATCAGCGGCCCGCCGAACATGGAACAGGAAGCGAGCAAGGCCCCCACCGCACCATGGAAGCGATCCCCAATCATAATGGCCGCATTCAGCGCATTGGGCCCCGGCAGCACCTGCCCAAGGCCTAGCGTTTCGGCATATTCCTGTTCGGTCAGCCAGCGCTTTTCTTCCACCAGCACCCGCCGCGCCCAGGCATTGATGCCGCCAAAGCCAATCAGCCCAATCTTGCCATAGGTGAGGAAAAGATCGGTGCGGGTCGGCAGCCGGGGGGACGAATCATCCATAAGCGCAGAGGAACCCGCCGCGCCGCCGGGATCAATACCCCATGCCGCGTGAAACAGCCAAAGCGCCGGTCAATTATTGTTAAAAGCGCGGGAGGCGAGGGCAACTTGGAACAGCGCCGTGATCAGTTCCTGACCCATGATGAAGAGCTTCGGGTCAAGATAAGGCAGCGCAATCAATTCATCGCCTGGACCGGGTGATTGGCGCGGATCAAGAATAACCTGCCCGCTTGGCCGACGCAGCATGAGCGTCGAGCGCGCCCCGCGCGCCGTCAATCCGCCTGCCTGTTCAAGGTATTGTTCAATGGTCGTCCCTTCGCGCCACAAGACGGCGCGTGGCATTCTGACTTCACCTTGGACCATCACGGTCTGAGAACGTTCCGGAATGACGATGACATCGCCATCTTCCAGGCGTACCGGCGCGCAGGTGCCATCCTCATTCACCACAACCAGGCGACCTTCGGGCAGGCTGCGACGCGCGCGGCTGATATAGGAAAGCACGAGATTGGCTTCGGCGGTGCGCGCCGCGGCCACACCTGGGGTCATGGCTGGGGAGAGAAACAACTGCCGTTCCAGCCGATCAAGCGAATCATCAATGGCGCGCTTCTGCTGCAGGGCAAGGCGGGGGCGCAGCAGGAAAACAGCCGAGGTATTCGCAAGCGTTGGGTCCACCGCCACGTGATCCAGAATCTGGCACAGTGAAAAATCCCGATCCGCGACAAGAACCGACGGGTAGAGGCGGCTGCCTTCGATTGTGATGCGCACGGTGCGCAAGGCCACATCAGCGACGAAGGTTACCGTATCCTGATCATTCAAGGTCTGACGGGCAAGCTCGGCCAGGGTGACATAGCGCGAAAAGGGCTGCGCATTCCGCACACCACGCACCACCGCATTGGTTGCTGCCGGCAAAGGCCGGGCGTAATTGATCAAATCCTGACCCCGCATGGGGCCACGTTGCGCGCTTTCAAACAGGTAATTGTTGCGCACCGCGCCATCCGCGCCGATCAGCGGGCGCTGCCGGCCAACAAGGATGGTATCGCCTTCCTGCAAGCGTATCTGCGGAATATTGCCGTCAAACAGGAAATGATAGAGATCAAGGCTGGTAACCGTGGCGCCACCGCGCTGCACGCTGATTTCCCGGAAAGAGCCGCGCGCGGGGTCAACACCGCCGGCGCGCAACAGAAAATCAAGGATACTGTCCGAAGCTGCGCCCGCATAGCGACCGGGCGCCCTGACAAAACCGGCCACGAAAACACCGATCCTTTGGGTGGATAGGACCGTGGCATAAACCTGGACCTGCTGTGTGTAGACGCGGCGGATTTCGCCTTCCACGATGCGCTGCAAATCGCCGACACGCACCCCCGCCACACGAATGGGTCCGATATTGGGCAGGAAAAGATTACCGGCAGGATCAATCTGCGCGATTTGTTCAGCATCAACCGCCCCCCAGGCGCGCACGCTGATACGGTCCCCAGGGGCCAGCACATAATTCGGATTTGGCGCATCGGATGAAGATTGCGGCTGCCCAGTGAAAAGGGCAGCACCGAATACCGCTGTTGGCGCACCGGTAGGGCGCTGCAAATCACCAAGCGGGGTGACAAGCGTGGGGCCACCTTCGGCCTGGGTAGGGCTGCCCGCACGCTCCGTCGCGCGGGACTGACCGGGCAAATCGGCAAGGCTGCGTTGGTCGAATACAGGGGGCGCTTCCAGTCGAACACCTTCCGAAGGAACACCAGGCAGGACAGGAATCAGGTTCCTCGGAAAGCTTGGCATGCCCGGAATGATGTTGGAGCCCGGAGCCTGTGGTTGGGTCTGGGCAAGGGCAGGCAATCCCGTGCCGATCAGGAAAAACCCAAAGAAAAACAGGAAAACATGTGCCAGGAAACTTATGCGCTTAAGCCGCATGTTCACGCATCCCCACAATCAAAAGCCAACCGATGCCATAGGCGATGACCAATCCCAGAAAGATGCTCGCTGTATTCGTGAAGCTCCGGGGGTAGAGCGGATAAACAGCCAGATTGGGCTGGACGATACGCGAGAGATAGAGTTGCTGGCGTTGCGCTTCCATGCGCGCCATTTCAAGGCTTGCGGTGGCAGAGGCGAGCTGTTTGTCAGCAAATTCCCGTTCCAGCATGAGCCTTTCATAGGCGGCCAATTGACGCGCAAGGACCGCCCCGCCGACATTGGCAGTCGAATCAGTGTGACGCGAACGCTCGGCAGAGATTTGGCGTTCCAGCGCTTCAATGCGATTGCGGGTTGCCTGCAGGGCGGGATTGTCGGGCCGCATGAATTGCTGGCGTTCCGTCAATTCAGCCCTGGCTTGGGCCAGCGCGCCTTCCAATTGACCGCGAAGAACAAGCGCTGCCTGCACCGCCCCGGCGCTATCGAGCTCTCTTTCCTGTTCGCGAAAACGAACAAGGGCAGCACGGCTTTCCTGAACACGCCGCTCTGCGACTTCAATTTCCTGTTGCGCAAGTCGCAAAGTGTCGCCGCGAGCACGCTCCGAGAGCCGGTTGACCAGCGATTCCGCCGCGACCAACAGCGTCTCAGCCAGTTCCTTGGAATCCTCCGGACGAAAGCTGCGGACCTGCAAGGTTGTGACACCTGTCATGGGGTCAAGAGTGACAGTGACCATATGCTTGAAGAAGCGCGCAATGCGTTCCGGTTCGGTGAACCAAATTCGCGCCAAAAAATCAGCTTCCGGGCGGCGCCACAATTCGACCAAGTCAAGCTTTTCATTGGCTTGCATGACCGCATCGAGGGAGGAGAGAAAGTTGCGGATACTATTCGCTTCGCCTGAAGACATGGCCCCGCCCAGGCCGCCAAGCGCGCCCCCTGCGGCAGCACGCAGGGCGGCGGCTGGCCCGCCACCATCATTTCCCCGCGAATGAACAACAAATCTTGCCTCAGAGACATATTGCGGTGCGGCGATGCCGTAAAAATAAAAGGCCACAAGCAAACTTGGCAGGATGACCAGCAAGAAAAAAGGCTTCCGCACCAGGCGCAACAGCCATGGCTGCGGCGGTAGTGCTGGCTCAAGAGCCTCACCGCTACGACTGGCACTAGGCTCAGAGAGCGTTATAAGTGGCGAGAGCTTCATCGAGATCGTCATAGAAGGTTAGGATTCCCTGATCAAGCACGGCTGCGCGGGTGCAAAGCCGCCTTACCAGGGCGGGAGAGTGGGATACCAGAATGAGCCCGGATCTTTCGATTTTCTCGGCGAAGGCACGACCAAAGCGCGTATCGCCAACAGCCAAGGCCTCATCCACCAGATAGCAATCAAAATCCACGGCGAGCGAAACGGCGAGCGCAAGCCGAGAGCGCATGCCAGAAGAGTAGGTCATCATGGGCATGCGAAAATAGTCACCGAGTTCGGAAAAATCGGCAACAAAATCGGTTATCTTTCGAATGTCGCGCCCATAAAGGCGAGCGATCAATCTTGCATTGTCAGCCCCGGAAAGCTGCCCAGAAAACCCGGCTGCCATGCCAATCGGCCAGGAAATGGTCATTGTCCGATTGATGCGCCCCTTGGTTGGCGCTTCAACCCCGCCCAGCATGCGCACAAGGGTTGATTTGCCAGAGCCATTCCGCCCCAGGATGCCAACCTTCTCCCCGCGCGCTATCCTACCGGAAGCGCCATGCAAGATGATTTTTTGACCTGTCCTGGTCGGATAGTGTTTGTGCACATTGATCAGTTCGAGGGCCATGGCGACGCCTATTCCAACCCCAGGCGCTGACGCGTGATGCGAAGCGCGGCGAGACCAAGTAAATGGGTCACAAGGATCCATGCGGCCACGTAGCCAAGATCATAATGCGCTTGAAAGCGCGACCCGAACTGGCCGTCACGCATAAGCTCAAAAAGATGCACCATCGGAACGTATAAGGCCAGTTCCTGCAGCGATTCAGGCAACCACTCAACCAGAAAAAACATCCCGCAAATGGGAAGAGTCAAATACGTAAATGCATGGACGGCTCTCTCCATCCCTTCCATGGCTTCGGTCGCGGCCGCTGCCATCAGGGCCATACCCTGTGTGAGAAGGGCCATGCCAATAAAGGCAAGAATGATTTTGGTCGGGTCTTCGACCATCTCGCCATTCACAACAAAAAGCGCAAACATGAAAACAAACATCACACCGATGCAGGAGATTGTTTCGATAAGATGGCGGGCGAAGAATATATCGGGCAGGGTGACCGTTTTGTGATATAGCAACGTCATGTTAGAAGGGATCGCAGCGGTGGCGCGGTTAAGAATGCCGCGATAAATGAAATACAGAATGTATCCGGCAGCAAAAAATTCAAAAGCCCCAAAAATTGCCGAATGATCGTTCAAGAGATGTACCAGGCCAATGGCACTACCCAGCAGCAATGGTTCGAAAAATAACCAAATATACCCGAAATAATGTTGCCCGAAGCGCGAATGCAATTCCCGGATGATCAGCGCCCCGATCACGCGGCGCTGCATGCGCGCGCCGCGGAGCGTCAGGGCCACTTCCTCCTTGAAGCTCATCAACGCGCATCCGTTTGCGCAATCAGGGGACGCGCTTCGATCCACCCGGTACCGGCGCGACAAAACAGCCTTAGGCTATCGCCGCCGCGCTGCGTGACGCGCACTTCCCGACATTCACGCCCGCTCGCGGCCGCATATTGGCGCATAATCCGTAGGGTAACGGTTTCATTCCGCTCGGCAAGGAATACTTGGGCCTGGGCGTTATTCGGCGGGTCTGCCGCAAAAGCCGCAATCGGGTCCAAAATTGGTCGCGGCGCAAGTGGAGCCACCTCGCCCGTTCCGCCCAAGCCGGAGGTTCCACCGCACCCCGCCAGCAGCAGAGCAACGAGGGACAGGATACCCGATCCTCTCATCTGGCGCCCGCGATAGGCCCCACTGAACATCGACTCAATCTCCCCTCTCCAGTTATGAGAACGATTATAACGCTCACGTTATGGTTGAATATTAGCATGTAATGTCTTAAAGTAAAGTTGAAATGAACCTTGGAGATATAACCGAAGTGTTCGCTCAACGGCCGGGAATGGATGGAGGTTGGTCATGTTTCACTCTTCTCCCCTGCCCGTCGGCCATGAACTGGGCTTTGCACGCCCATGCGGCATATTCTCATTAGCGGAGCCTACCGCGGGCTACTGGTGCGATTCATGATGACGTTTCCCGATCCAACGATGGCCCCGCGCACCACCAGCCTCATATTCTATGGGCAGATTCACGCTTCTTTCATGAACCGACAGCAGCGATCGGAACACCAGGCGATTGCCCGACAATGTTTCATTGAGACGTCCCACACTCTCCCATCGCATTTAGCGTCGCGCCATCAACCGGCACCGGCGTGATATCAGGCCATTGCGGTCGCGTCGCCTAAGCAAGCACCCATGGGCTTGGAAATGAACCCGCGACTTGCGCCAGAGAGTTCAACCAGTTCAATGGCGACCGCAGCCGATTTCGCCCAAAATCTTCTCGAGCGTATCTTCCGCCTGCCAGGCACGAAGCGAAGCCGGCGGGGCCGCATAACCGAAGGCAACTCTGCCCTGCCCGCCCATCTCAACCCTTGGTCACGCATCATGCGGCTATTCGGGCTTGGTCAATCGCCCCTTATTTGTGCGAAGAAGCCTCAACGCTGCGACCAGGGCGTCACTTGCCACAGCCGCCGATACTCCGCTTCCTGCCGGCGCAACCGTTCAAACCAGGCATCGCCCGCCTCATAGGCCGGTTCGGTGAAGCGCCCTTCCAGGATTTTCACAAATTCCGGATCGCGCGCGATATCAACGGTCGCCTCACGCAGGCGCTGCACAATGGCGGGCGGCGTGGCCGCCGGCATGACCAAGCCCCGTTCAGAGGCCATTTGCACCTGAAAACCCAATTCGATCAGGGTCGGCACATCCTGGCGGAAGCGGCTGCGCGTGGCGCCACCCTGGGACAGGACGCGGAGCTTATCGGTATTTGCGGTGACCGGGCCAAGGTTCAGCCCCATGCTATCCACCTGCTTGCCAAGCACGGCGGTGCGAAGCTGCGGGTCCCCCTGAAATACCACATGGACAAAGCGCGTCCCGGTCGCTGCCTGCAACAATACCAATTGCAAATGATCATCCGTGCCCACGCCGGGCGACGCATAGGTGATGGTATCGGGCCGCGCCCGCGCCGCCGCCAGCAGGTCCGCGAGCGTCCGGTAGGGGCTATCCTCATGCACTGTAATGGCAGACGGATCGGTCACCAGATTGCCGATGCCAACAAAATCATCCAGCTTGAATTGCGCCGTGCGCTCAATCGGGATCGTCAGCAAGCCAGGCATATTGGTGGTGCCGATGGTATGCCCATCAGGGCGGGAACGTGCCACCGCCGCCAAGGCAACCTCACCACCCGCGCCGGGGCGGTTCACCACCACCACTGATCCGCCGATGCGCTTTTCCAGCGCCACCGCATAGCCCCGCGCATCAAGATCGGTCGCGCCGCCTGCCGTGAAGCCGACAATGATTTCGATGGGCCGATCAGGCCAGCGCGGCTGCGCCAGGGCGGGCGCCGCAAGCAGCGCGCCGGCTGAGGCCAAAAGACCGCGACGTTGGATGTTCATGGATACCCTCCCGTTTTTGCCCTTCCGGCACAGGGGCGGTGATGCCCCCGCCCGCCCCCGGCTCTCACGCCAATCATGACCGAGAGCGCGCCCTGGCGCTACCCCATGGGCAGCCAAACATGCACCTTGGTGCCAAGCCCTTCGGTGCTTTCAATCGCAAGCCTTCCGCGATGGCGCATCACGATATGGCGCGTAATGGCAAGGCCAAGCCCGGTGCCGCCCTTATGGCGGGAACGCGCCGGGTCCACGCGGTAAAACCTTTCGGTCAGGCGCGGGATATGGTGCTTCGCAATGCCGGGGCCATCATCGGCAATGCTGAGCAAGGCGCCGGGGCGCGCGGTGCCATCCTCTGCCACCGCAGGCTTCAAGGTGACAGCAATCATCCCGCCGTCACGCCCATGGTTGATTGCATTTTCCAGGACATTGCGGATCACCTGCGCCACCTGATCCGCATTGGCGGGCCGCGCCACCAGCGCTTCATCCAGGTCCAGTTCCGCCCTTAAATCGCGCCGCTTCATCAGCGGTGACAGCGCCTCCACTTCCGCGCGTATGATCATGGCAAGCGGTGCTTCGCCGACCGGCGGCTGATGTTCTTCCATCTCAATCCGCGAGAGGCTCAGCAGATCATCAATCAGCCGACGCATCCGCTCACCCTGTTCGGCCATGATGCCAAGGAAGCGCTGCTGCGCGGCGGGATCATCGGCGGCAGGGCCGCGCAAGGTTTCAATGAAACCAAGCAGGCTTGCCAAGGGCGTGCGCAATTCATGGCTGGCATTGGCCACGAAATCGGCGCGCGTCCGTTCAATCGCCGCTTCCCGGCTGCGATCAATCAACAGGATCAAAAGCCGCCCACCATCGGTAAGCGGCGGATCAAGCGGCACAACGCGGGCCGAGACCTCGCGCGGTACGGGCACGGGCAGATGGAGTTCCGCCGTGGAGGCATGGCCCAAGGCCAACGCATCATCCATGGCGGCGGCCAATACCGGATGGCGAAGCAGCGCCGCTGCATCCGGCCCCTGCCCAGCCGCTTCCGGCCCAAGCATCGCCCGTGCCGCAGGGTTGGCGCGCAGCACAGCGCGTTCAGCCGAAAGCAGCAGAACGGGTTCGGGCAGGTTTTCCAGAATGGCGGCATCCGCCCGGCGCAGCCTTTCCAAAAGCGCACCCTGTTCCGCGAGGCCCCGCGCCAGGCGGCGAATACCATCTGCCAGATCATCCGTGGACGGCAGCGCAGCAACCTCAGCCCTTGCGGGAGCCGCTCTGACTTGCGCCAGCGCCTCACCAAGGCTGACCGCCAGAAGGGCAAGCCGCGCGCGCCAGCCCCAGGCCAGCGCAAGGCTTCCGAACATCACAGCAGCACAGGCCGCCATGCCCGGCAAAGGCCGCAATTCGCGCGTCAGCATCAGCAGACAAAGCACCAGCAGCGGCACCGCGCCAATTGCAAAGGCAAGCCGCAG
Organism: Roseomonas sp.; assembly: GCA_020249145.1. GTDB lineage: Bacteria > Pseudomonadota > Alphaproteobacteria > Acetobacterales > Acetobacteraceae > Neoroseomonas. Next base: position 14,853 of record JADCGF010000048.1, read on the forward strand.
CAGGGGCTTCATGTGAAGAACCTGCCGCGCCGCAAGGATCTAGAAACCAACACCGAGCGGCATCGGCGGTTCCACCAGCACGGCATCGCCATTGGGCGAGACGCGAAACAGCGCGAGGCTGCGATCCACCGCCCCATTGGCGCGCAATTGCACCGGGCCATCCACGCCATCAAAGCGCGGCATGGCATCAGGCGATGTGCCGGCCGGCGCAACCGCAAGGCCCGCGGCCATCAGCGCCGCATCATGCGCAACCCCCGCGATGCGCGGGGCGCGCTGGCCAAAAGCCTGCTGGAAGCGCGCATCAAAGGCGCCGCGGGCGCGTTCATCCGGGGCGGGGAAAAGCGCGCCATGCAGGGCGGGTTCATTGGCAAGCCCGGCATCGGCAATCCATAGCGCATGGCCGAGCAGCACGGGCCGTGGATTATGCTGCGCCCCTGCCCTGACCGCCGCGGCCAATTCCCGCGCCCGGAAGCCGGTAGCGCCAATAACCACCGCATCAATCGGGTTGGTCGCACGTCGAGACATTTCCTGCACCGGCCCGGCCGCGCCCGCCCTCTCATTGAACAGCGCAATCGCCGGGCTTGGCAGGTTGAAATCCGCCGCCGCCTGCCGCATCGCCGCCGCCAGGGCACGGCCAAAGGCATCATCCGGCGCCACCATGCCGAATTGCCGCGCGCCGCTTGACATGGCCGATCCCATCACGCGGCGCATCTGCTGTTCCGGCGTGACACCAAGCGTCCAAACCCCCAGCCTAGCCTGGGACGCATCATTGGTGAAGGCCAGCACCGGCAGGCGCGCAGCCTGGGCAACCGGCGCCGCACCCGCGGTCTCGGCCCCGGTCAGCGGGCCGACCATGCTGACCGCGCCAAGGCTGACAGCACGCCGCGCGGCATCCCCAGCACCCATGGCCGTGCCCGCCGTATCCAGGGGCACAAATTCCACCCGGCGGTCATTCTGTTCAAACAGCGCCAATTCCGACGCCTGTTGCAAGGCGCGGCCAAGCGCTTCCTGCTGCCCTGACAGCGGCAACAGTAAAGCGACACGAATCCGCCCCATATCCGCCGGCGCGCCGCTTGGCGGGGGGCCCACCATGATGGGGGCTTGCGGGGCACAGGCCGCAAGCGCGACAAGCAACCCAAGCGAAGCAAGGGCGATCAGGCGTGACGACAGCCGATTCAGAAAACGAGGCACGGTCGGTCCATCCTTCGGCTGCGCCCGCTATCGGGCCTGGCCTGACATTGGTTGCCACCCCCATAGGCAATATGGGGGATCTTTCGCCCCGCGCCCTGGCCGCCCTGAAGGCCGCCGATGCGGTGCTGTGTGAGGATAGCAGAACTACCGGGGCAATGCTCGCCCGGCTTGGTGTCGCCGTGCGCCTGATTCCCCTGCATGACCATAATGAAGCGTCTGAGCTGCCCCGCATACTGGAAATGCTGCGTCAGGGCCAGAAATTGGAGCTGGTATCGGATGCCGGCACGCCTTTGGTGAGCGATCCCGGCTTTCGGCTGGTGCGCGCCGCCATTGCCGAAGGCCTGCCGATTTCGGCCATTCCCGGCCCCAATGCCGCGATCATGGCCCTGGTGCTGTCCGGCCTGCCGCCCGAGCCCTTCCTGTTTCAAGGTTTTCTCCCGCCGCGCCAAGCCGCGCGCCAGGCAGCGCTTGGCCGGCTGAAGGCGCTGGAACAAGCCGGGCTTGCCGCCAGCATGATTTTTTACGAGGCACCGCATCGGCTGGCCGAAAGCCTTGCCGATATGGCGGCGGCCTTTGGCGCCGAGCGCCCGGCAGCCGTGGCGCGCGAAATGACCAAGCGGTTTGAGGAAGTGCGGCGCGACAGCCTGAGCGCGCTTGCCGCGCATTACGCAAGCGCCGAAGCGCGCGGTGAGATTTGCATCGTGGTCGGCCCCGCAGCCGCCGAGGCAGTGGTTGGCGATGCGGAAGTCACCGCGCAGTTGCGCGCCGCATTCGCGGGCGGGCTTTCGGTCAAGGATGCGGCGGAAGCGGTTGCCAAGGCCACCGGGCGCAAGCGCCGCGATATCTATCGGGAGGCTTTGGCCCTATTGGCCGGCACTTAGCGCCTTGGCAGGTGGGGCTGTCTCGGCCAGGGTGATATTATTGCGGCGTCAGAGGGGGTAGCACATGGGAATCGGTGATCTTGCGCATTTTCTGGAAAAGCATCCGGATCTTGCCGTGTTCCTGGTGCTTGGCCTTGGGTATTTCATCGGTCAGTTCAAGTTTCGCGGCTTTGGCCTGGGGCCTGTGACGGGCGCGCTTTTCGCCGGCATTCTGATTGGCCAATTCGCGGAAGTACCGGTTTCTGAAGTTGCGCGTTCCATCCTTTTTCTGTTGTTCCTGTTCGGCATCGGCTATTCGGTCGGGCCGAAATTCCTGAGCGCCGTGAAGGGCGATGGGCTGCCGGGCATTGCCATCGGCATCATTGTGCCGCTCACCGCCATTGCCACCGCGGTTATTGCCGCGCGTATCCTGGGCCTTGATGCCGGCTTCGCGGCGGGGTTGTTTTCCGGCGGCACCACGGAATCGCCGGCCATCGGCACGGCGGCCGAGGCGATCCGCGCGCTGCCGCTGCCCAAGGAACAGCGCGATCAGATGATCAGCCACATCGCGGTGGCTGATGCGCTTTGCTATTTGTTCGGCGCGCTTGGCGTGATCTTGATGTCAACGGTGATTGGCCCCGCCATTCTCCGCATTGATGTCGCGGCAGAAGCGCGCAAGCTCGAAGAAAAATACGGCATGACGCATAAGCGTGCCGGCATCGCTTCCGCCTGGCGGCCGGTAGAAATCCGCGCCTATTTGATTGAACCGGGCGCGCTACTGGTCGGCAAGACCGTGGCGGCGGCGGAAGCCCTGGCCGAAGGGCAGCGCATTTTCATTGAGCGTCTCCGCCGTGGGGATGCGCTACTGGAAGCAAAGCCTGAATTGGTGCTTGAAGCGGGCGATGTGGTGGCCCTTGAAGCGCGCCGAGAGGTGCTGATTGAATTGCTCGGCCCCAATATGCGGGAAGTTGAGGATAAGGAACTGCTCGATATCGCTGCGCTTTCGCTTGATGTCTATGTCGCGGGGCGGGAGGTTGTGGGGCGCAGCGTGGCCGAACTCGCCCAATCCCCGGCAGCGCGCGGCGTATTCCTGCGCGGCATCCTGCGCAGTGGGCTTGAAGTGCCGATAGGGCCGGAAACGCGGCTTGAACGCGGCGATATCATTACCTTGATCGGGACCGAGAAGAATGTGGAAGCAGCTGCCGCCATAGCCGGCGCTGCGATCCGCCAGAGCGACGCGACGGATTACGTGACGCTTGGGCTTGCGATCTTCGCCGGCGGGTTGATTGGCACCGTGGTGGGTGTGGATGTCGCCGGCGTGCATATCGCACTTTCCACCAGTGTCGGCACGCTACTGGCCGGGCTTTTCATTGGTTGGCTGCGGTCCCGCCGCCCGCAATTCGCGCGCATTCCTGATGCGGCGATTGCCATGATGACATCGCTGGGGCTTGCCGCCTTTGTCGGCATGATCGGCCTGCATGCCGGGCCTGTCTTTGTGGAAGCCGTGCGCGAAGTGGGCTTCGGCCTGCTGATTGCCGGGGTTTTCGTGACGCTGGTGCCGCAATTCATCGGGCTTTTCATCGGACGCTATGTGTTGCGGATGAACCCGCTTCTGCTGCTGGGCGCGCTTTCCGGCGCGCAAACCATGACGGCGGCGCTGGCAGCATTGCAGGAAAAATCAGGCAGTCCGATTGCGGTGCTGGGCTATACGGCAGCGGTGCCCTTTGGGCATATCCTGCTGACCTCGGGCGGGACGGTGATTGTTTGGTTGATGAGTTGAGGGATTCGGAAAATGACCAACCTCTTTTTTGGGAGAGTGCTTTTTGAACCTCTTTAACAATAGCGTTGGAAATGTTAAGAAATGTCCATGTTGTTTGGATAGTGCACTGCAAACACTGGAAATTCCTACATCGATGAGGAGCGTAAGATATGGATATCAACGAGGTCACCGGTCTTGCGGATTGGATCGAACAATGGGTGTTGCCTTCAATGGGCACTTATGAGCATCTCGTTGCTGCATTAGAGCAAAATGCAAACAATACAACCAAAGTTCCATTGCGCGATTATCTGGAGGCGTTGCGTATCAGCCTCAGCGCAATGCCGACTGAGCAATTGACTAAGCGACAATCTGACTTGCTTAGGAAAATTGGAGTTTACGAATTGATTGGCAAGCCCGGATGGCAATTTATCGAAGCCACCGTAAAGCAAGGAAACTTTGATCCTGCTACCACGGCCCAGGATAGCAGACGAGCAAAGCAGGATCTCGACAAGCTTGTAACGCTTTTTGATCGGGTCAGAGCGACGCTTAGGGATGTAATGATTACAGGCGAGGTAACTCCTGAAAGCTCCGAGAAACTAGTGATCTTTCGGGTACAATTTGATGGCGATGCAAGCATAAAGGACGTCACAGATTTAAAGAATTACGCAATTGATTGGCATGATATAGCCAGGGGAATTACTCTTGCTGTCGGCGAAAGACCTGAAGATGTAGTTGTCAAAGGCGCATCTACCGGCTCCATCATAGTGACTCTCGCCACCACGTATGTCGCAGCAAAATTATTCGCCCTGATAATGAAAGAGGTCTCACAAATCATAAAAACCGGGCTTGACATAACAAATACAATTAATGATTTCAGAGAGAAAAGAATTCTTGATGCAGAGGTGGAAAAGGTCCTGAAGAAAAAGAAACAAAAATTAGAAGAAGAAGGACCGCAGGAAATTCTAGCTCGCCTGAAGGAACATATATCTTACAGCGAATTGCCCCCTGAGAACGAGGGTTTCTTGAAAAAATCGATTGAGAAATTCATTGATTTCACGAAAAAAGGTGGAGACGTCGATATGATTCCCCCCCCCACCCCCTTCAGAAATTGGAGTTGGGGACGAGGAACAACTGGAAAATTTGAGAGACTTGAGCACAGACATTAGCGACGCAATAAAAGAGATGCGTTCAATCAAAGCAGACACCAGGAGATTAATTGAAACCTCCAAGTCCTCATTTTGACCAAGGACTTCGGAGGGGTTTCATCCACTACCGCAAACATACCATCTAAACCTTTCCTGCGTTCGACGTGCCAATAACGTATGGTGCAGATGGTTATCAAAAAAGGGACTATTCCCAGACGGGCAGATTCTCAATCGTAACACAAGGTGAAAGAGGCCATTTCAGTTTATACCTTCGGCACCGCAACCCCAACCAAAGCATCCCGCGTCACAATCCCCGCCAGCTTTTCCGCACTCCAACCTTCCGTCCCCTCGGGCCGCATCGGCAGCACCATCCAGCGATAATCTGCCGTGCTATCCACCACGCGGATTTCAACATCATCGGGGATTTGCGTGCCCCATTCCGCCAGCACCGCGCGCGGTTCACGCACAGCACGCGACCGATAGGCGAAGGATTTATACCAGCCGGGCGGATAGCCCAGCAGCGCGCGCGGGTAACAGGAACAGAGCGTACAGACCACCAGATGATGCTGCTTTGGCGTATTTTCCAAGACACCCAATTCCGGCGCGCCAGCCATGGAAGCGCCCGCTGCCTCAGCCGCTGCTTTCCCATCACGCATCAGCAGCGCGTAATAATCAGGGTCAGTCCAGGCACGCGCCACCATGCGGGCACCGATCTCGGGGCTTGCGCGATCGGTGATCGCCTGGCGCTCAGCGATTTCGGTCTCGCTCACCAGGCCCTTCGCACCAAGGGCAGCAACCAGCTTGTCCAGCAGCGCGAGGCTCGCGCCAGAAGGGGGGGCGGCCATGTCAGGCTTCCTCCAACCAATGTTCGAAGATTTCCACCATCACCGTATCGCCGGCCTTACCCTCATTCCAAATGGGCGGCTGTTCGAACAGCACATGGTAAAGCTGCCGGCGCGGCGCCGGGCGGGCGAAGGCCAGGTCTTCCGGGTTCGGGAAGGCACCCAGCGGGCGCACCACCTGGCCCAGGCGCCCGCGCACGTAATGGGGCGTGCGGATATGGCAGGGGCCGCGCGTTTCCGGCCAATCATCCTTCACGCGCACTTGCGCGCCAGGGGCGAAGCGTGGCGCGGTGTTCATGCCAAATCCTCCTGCCGAATCACGCCTTTTTCGACCATCAGCAAGGCGATGGAACGCAGCCAGCGTTCGTAATAGCCAAGGGCGAAATACTCATCCTGTGGGATGCTTTCGATGCCGCGGCGGAGTTCATCCACCGTCATCATCTTTTTCTGCGCCAGGATTTGACGAATGGCATCCACCTTCTTGCCAAAGGCATCGGGCGGCGCCTCATCATGCTCAACTGGGGTGCAGCGGAAGCGCGCAATCCCGCCTATGTCGTGCAGCGCGCGGTTGGGTGATTCCTCGGTCATGGCGAAAGCTTAATATGGAAAAGCCAGGGCGCGAAAGGGGCGTTATTTCACTTCCTCGGTCGGCCCCACGCCCCAGATATCGGCGCGCTTTATATAGCCCCGGAATTCGCCGATTTGCGCCTCACACCAGGGGCTATTGGCCTCACAGGCACGCAGCCGCCCCACCACGCCGGGGCGCAGCCGCGCGACGGGCTGCGCCTGATCCTCTGCCCGGCGGCGGAGCATGACCTCAGTGCCCGGCGCGCCACGCACCACAAAGGAACGCCTGCCCATGAGCGTTGATTGATGCACCCAGCCTTCGGTGCCTTCCGGGTCGCGGATACGGCGCCAGAGTTCGAATTCGCGCACAATTTCCACCGGTAGTTCGCGGCGCTGATAGGTCCATTCAATGGGGAAGCGCGTGCCCGGGCCGCTCCGCATATTCACCTCATCCGAACGCAGCGCGGCAAAACGCGGCAGCGGCAGGCCCGAGATGGACCCGATGGTAGGGGCGCGTTCCGCTGGCGGGGGGGGCGCGGGCGTGGGCTCGGCTGGTTTGGCAGCGCCGGCGGTGACGGCGGCGCCCGCAGCGGCGCCGGCCGCAACACCCGCGGCAGCGCCGGCGGCGGCGCGATTGCCCTGGCCCGCTTGTGGCTGACCGGCGGGGCGTTGTTGCTGCCCTGCCTGACGCTGCTGTTGCCCAGGCGGGCGCTGCTGTTGTTGCGCAGCCGGCGGACGCTGCTGCCCCTCCGCATTGCGTTGCGTCGCCTGGGGTCTCGGCGGCGGATTGACCACCGGCGGGCGCGGTTCTGGCCGTTGCTGCGCGGCAGGCGCAGGCGCGGCGGGTGCGGCCTGGCGCGGCGGCGGCACATTCTGCGCGCCCCCCAGGCTTGATTGGCCAAAGGCCGGCGCGGCCAGCAGCAGTGCGCTCAGAAACGGCAAAAGGCGGTGAGGATGCATAGCAACATTTCTTCCGCCCCTGAGGGCCAAGGTCAAGCATTACTTGTGACCAAGCGCCTCAAACCCTGGAACTTGGCCGGTAGAAGGGTTCATGCCGGGAAGGATCAATGTATTCGGCATAGAATCGCTTGGCATGGGGCAGCAGCGCCTTGGAAAGCTGGCGCCGTTCCACCTCATCATCCGCCAAAACGCGGGACAGATCATCATGCAAAGCCTTCAGCACTGAGTCGCGGTCCACCCGCGTGAAGCGGCCTTCCTGATAAATCACTTCGCCATCACACATCACGGCGCGCACGGCGCTGGCCTTGGCGCGCTGCACCACCGCATCCAGGGTAGGGGTGAGTTCATCCAGATAGGGATAGGCGGTGCTGTCCCAATCAATGAGCGACAAATCCGCCCCCTTGCCCACTTCAAGCGTGCCGAGGCTTTCGCGCCAGGAAGTGGTGCGCGCACCGCCAACCGTTGCCATGCGCAGCACCTGGCCCATGCCGGGCACGTCATCATCGCCCATGCCTGGCACGCGATGGGCGCGCAGCACCAGGCGCAATTCCTGGAGCATGTCGCGGTCATCATTGATGCCGGCCTCATCCAGCCCAATCGCCGTATTGATGCCCTTGGCTTCGAAGCGATTGAGCGGTGCCACACCGGAACGCAGGCGGAAATTGGAAGAACAATTATGGCAAATGCAGGTGCCGGTTTCGGCGAGGCGATCAATATCCTTCTCATTCAGCCAGACACCATGGCCGAGGGTCATATTCGGCCCCAGCATGCCGAAGCGATCAAGATATTCCACCGCCGTGCCGCCGCCGCGGCGGCGCGCATATTCCTTCTGATAGGCGGTTTCAAGCAGATGCATATGGATCGGCGCATCATGACTGCGTGAAAGCTCCGCCATCGCCGCCAAAGCCTTATCGGAACACCAATGCAGATTGGCCGGCGCCAATTGCACGCGCACGCGGCGCTTGGGGTTGTGGGTGCGATGGAGGTTGCGGAACAGATCGAGGTTGTCTTCCAGCGTCAATTGAAAGCGGTCAAACCAGCGCTGCATCGGCCCGCGCAATTCAGGCGGCAGGCTGGCCACGAAATCCTGATCCGCCTGATAAACCAGCCGGTTCTGATCACGCAGCGCGAAGCAATAGGAAACGCGCATGCCAATTTCTTCATACGCGCGGATCACCTCGCCCGCGCGCTTTTCCACATCGGGCAGCCTGCCCGGCGCCCAGCCATGCAAATGCTGCACGGTCGTGATGCCAGACCCGATCATCTCAAAGGCAGAATAGAGCGTATCGAGGTAAGGGTTCACATTGCGCGCGACCATGCGCGTGACGAACCAAAGCTCCAGCGGCATATCGGGGGAGCCCAATTGCACCGGCGTCAGCCCGACATGGTGATGCGCATTGACGAAGCCTGGCAGCATGACCTCCCGCCCCGAACCCACCACCGGGATATGCGGGTGCTTGCGGCGCAGATCATCATGGGTGCCGATTTCGGTGATGATGCCATCTTCCTGGATCAGCGCACCATCGGTGATTTCCTCCCAAGCGGTGGCCGAGAGGATTTTGGTGATCATGGCGCGGCTGCGCACCAGGGTGACGGCCATGGCGGGTTCTCCGGTTCAGATGAAATCAGCTTAGCGTAAAATCCGCGCCCTCATTGCAAGGGGTCTGGACGGGGCGGCGCGAAGCGCGGATGCTTCGCGCCAAAGCAAGTAGGAGGAAAGCATGCTCAGTCTCAAAGGCAAGGTCGCCATCGTCACCGGTGCGGGTTCGGTCGGCCCCGGTTGGGGCAATGGCAAGGCAACGGCGGTGTTGCTCGCGCGCCAGGGGGCCAAGGTGTTTGGCCTGGATAATAACGCTGCCGCGGTTGAGGAAACCATCGGCATCATCAAATCCGAAGGCGGGGAAGCGACAGCGCATGTTTGTGATGTGCTTGATTCCGAAAGCTTCCAGGCGGCGGTGGAAGCCTGCATTACGCGCTATGGCCAGTTGGACATCATGGTCAATAATGTCGGTGGCTCACACCCCGGCGGCGCGGAATCCATGCCGGAGGAAGTCTGGGACCGCCAGGTGGATTTCAATCTGAAATCCGCTTTCCTGGGCTGCAAATTCGCCCTGCCGCATCTGAAGAAGCGGCCGGGGAGTGCGATTGTGAATATCTCCTCCATCGCCGGCTATCGCATGCAGGCGGCGCGGCCGCATGTGGCCTATAGCGCCACCAAATACGGCATTGTGGCGCTGTCCAAATCAGTCGCCATCGAAAACGCCAAGGCGGGCGTGCGCTGCAACACCGTGGTGCCGGGGCTGATGCATACACCACTCGTAGAATATCGGCTCGTCAGGCAATTGGGCGGCAATGACGCCGCCGCGCTGATCGCCAAGCGCGATGCGCAAGTGCCGCTCGGCAAAATGGGTGAGGGCTGGGATATTGCCCATGCGGTGCTGTTCCTGGTGTCCAATGAGGCGAAGCACATCACCGGCACGGAATTGATCGTTGATGGTGGCATTACCGCTGCCGGCGCCCTTTAGAAACAGAAACAGGAGGACATCGCGATGACGCAAAACCTTTCCCGCCGCGCGCTGACGGGTGCGGCGCTTGGCCTGCTCAGCACGCCCGCGCTGGTACGCGCGCAAGACGCCTTCCCCAATCGTCCCATCACGCTGGTGGTGCCCGCCCCCGCCGGCGGGGGCACGGATTTCAGCGCCAGGCTGATCGCTGATCAATTGGGCCGCGCTTTGGGTGGTTCCATGGTGGTGGAAAACCGCCCCGGCGGGAATGATGTGGTGGGGCTGACTTCCGTACTGCAAGCGCGTGCCGATGGCCATACGCTGCTGTGTGGCTATTGCGGCACCATGACAGGGCGGGTCGCGGTTGGCACGCTGGGCAATATCCTGCCGGCACGCGACTTCATCCCAATCGGTCAGATCACCGATACGCCGCAGCTTTTCGTGACGCACCCTTCGGTGCCGGTTACTACCATGCGTGAATTCATCGCCTACGCCAAGCAAAGGCCGGGCGATCTAACTTATGCCTCGGCGGGCGTTGGGTCCATGCATCATCTGGGCGCGGAATTGCTAAAGCTGCGCGCGGGCATTGACATGCTGCATGTGCCCTATCGCGGCACGGGCGAAACCATTCGCGACCTGATCGCGGGGCGCGTGCATTTCTACATGAATTCCCCGCCACCACTCACGCCGCTGGTCGCGGATGGCAGGCTGCGCGCGCTTTGCGTCAGTTCCAATGAACGTCATCCCGGCATGCCGCATATTCCGTCAGCCAAGGAAGAAGGCTTGGCGGATCTGGACCTCAATGTCTGGTTCAGCCTTTTCGCCCCGCGCGGCACGCCGGAACCCGTGGCGCGGCTGCTGGCGCAGAAATTGAACGAAGTGTTGGCTGATCCCGCCATCCGCAAACGCGCCTTTGATGCCGGGGCGCTGGTGGTGCCTTCCTCGCCGGAAGCGCTCGCGGCCCGCATGGAACGCGAAACCGCCGCCTGGGTCGAGGTTGTGCGGGCAGCCAGGATCACCACTGGTTAACCGTTCGGGCGCAGGCGATGGCGCGCTTCACGGTAACTTAACCGGGTCAGGCGAAAATGCTTTCAGGTGATTCACCCGGGATCGCCTGATGGTGGACCATGCCGATTCCAAGCTACGCAGATGCGGTGCGCTATGTGCGTCGCCAGCCGCGGATCAATACCAGCGCCCTGGCTGATGGCCTTGGGATCCGTTGGAGCTTGGCTCTCGACTACCTGCAGCGCATGGAGCAAGCGGGCGTTGTTGGCACCATCGACGATCACGGCTGGTGGCCTGTGTCCCGGCCTCAGGGTCCGCCTGCCGTTCGCAAAGCCACAGCGGCCCAGGCTGCGACGCCGCAAGAAAGCCCCACACCCAAGTCCGAAAGACCGCAAGAAGCTCTCACCGCCGGGGCGCCCCTTGGCCAGTCCAGTGATGAAGAGCAGCAGGAGTTACTGGAAAAACTGCGTGACGCAGCCCGTGTGCTAATGGCCGAGCGGGAGAATATGCAAAAACTCCGTGATGCCTGCCGACTGCTGATCGCCGAACGTGAAGCCTGGAAGCGCCGCGCTTTGGCCGCTGAGGCGCGCATGCTGACCGAAGAGGCCGATGAAATGGATCGCCACCGCTTTGATGCGCTGCGCCGCGTGCTCGCGCGTGAATTGCACCCGGATTATGCGCCTGCGAATTGTGCCGATCTTCCACTGCGTGAGGCCTTGTTCAAATCCATCTGGCCCAAGGTGGAACAGATCGAACGCAAGGGGCGCGGTGGGTAAGCCCTGCGCAATGGCTAGAAACTGTCATTGCCCCAATGGCTTCGCCCGATTGCCGCGCGCGCGCGACGGGGTGATGGCCCTGATTTTCCTGGATTTTACCCTGACCGCCGGCTGATCCGGGCAGAGACCCCATGCAATGACGAAGCCCGCTTCTGGGGCCGGAAACGGTGCCGCAAATTAATGAAGTGACACGCCAGCCATGGCGAAACCCCATCAGCCAGAGGCAACCCAGGACAAGCATGACGCCGTGATCGGAAATCCCAACTGGTTTCAGGCACTTGCGCTCCGCATTTCATTCAGGCCGCTTCTGGGTTAGGCTTTCCGCCATGCTTTCAGGTCGCCAAATCCTGCTGATCGTCTCGGGCTCCGTCGCTGCCTATAAGGCGCTGGAATTCTCCCGGCTTGCGCGCAAGGCGGGGGCGAGTGTCACCGCCATCCTGACGGCAGGCGGGGCGCGGTTTGTGACGAAGGAAGCGCTCGCCGCCATCACCGGCCAGGCGGTGCATGATGATCTTTGGGCCGCCGAGGCCGAGATTGGCCATATCCGCCTGGCGCGCCTGCCCGATCTGGTGCTGGTGGCGCCGGCCTCCGCTGATTTGCTCGCGAAGATCACGCATGGCTTGGCGGATGATCTGGCGACATGCGTGCTGCTGGCGACCCGCGCGCCGATCATGGTGGCGCCCGCGATGAACCCGGCCATGTGGGAGAACGCGGCGACGCAGGCGAATATAGCGACGCTGCGGGCGCGCGGCATTCGCATCGCCGGGCCGGCGGAAGGCGCCATGGCGGAACCCGAATCAGGCCCCGGTCGGTTGATTGAACCGACGGCGCTTTTGGAAGAACTCGCGGCGGCTCTGGCCCCCGCCCCGCAGCCCCTGCAAGGCCGCCATGTGCTGGTGACGAGTGGCCCGACCCATGAACCGATTGACCCGGTGCGCTACATCGCCAATCGCAGCAGCGGCAAGCAGGGCCATGCGATTGCGACAGCGCTCGCCGCACTTGGCGCGCGGGTGACTTTGGTTTCCGGCCCGGTGCATCAGCCAGATCCTGCGGGTGTCAGCGTCAAGCGCGTGGAATCTGCACGCGATATGCTGGCCGCTTGTAAAGCCGCATTGCCTGCCGATGTCGCGATTTGCGCGGCGGCCGTTGCGGATTGGCGGAGCGCCGCCGCCGCCGATCAAAAGATGAAAAAAATCGCGGGTGAAGTGCCGCCGCCCATCGCGCTGGCGCTCAATCCCGATATTCTGGCAACACTTTCTGCCGCCGGGCCGCACCGACCGAAACTGGTGGTGGGTTTCGCGGCGGAGACCGAAAAGCTGGAAGAACATGCGCGGGCCAAGCGGAAAAAGAAGGCTTGCGATTGGATTGTGGCAAATGATGTCTCCGGCGATGTGATGGGGGGCGCGGAGAATACAGTGTTGCTGATCACGCCCAAAGGCACGGAATCCTGGCCTCGCATGAAAAAGGAAGACGTCGCGGCAAGGCTTGCCGCGCGCATTGCAGAGGCTTTGGCATGACCCCGGAAATTGCTGTGATACGCCTGCCCCATGGCGCAGATTTGCCGCTGCCAAGCTATGCGACTGAAGGCGCCGCGGGGATGGATTTGTTGGCCGCGATCAGCGCGCCGGTGGTGATCCCGCCGGGCGGGCGCGCCTTGATTCCAACGGGCCTTACAATGGCGATCCCGGCGGGGTATGAAATTCAGGTGCGGCCAAGGTCTGGTTTGGCGCTGAAAAACGGCATTACCCTGCCCAATAGCCCCGGCACGGTAGACGAAGATTATCGCGGCGAATTGGGCGTGATCCTGATGAATGCGGGCAATGAGCCCTTCACCGTGGAACGCGGCATGCGCATTGCCCAAGCCGTACTGGCGCCGGTGACGCGCGGCGTTTGGCGCGAAGTGACCGAACTGCCGGAATCCGCACGCGGGGCGGGCGGTTTCGGCAGTACCGGGACGAAGGTTTAACGGGTTTCAGTCCAGCACGCGGAAAATCGCTTCAATCTCCACCGGGATTTGGTTGGGCAGGCTGCCAAAGCCAACGGCGGAGCGCGCATGCTGGCCATTATCACCCAGCACCGCGACGAAAAGATCAGAACAGCCATTGATGATACGCGGATGTTCGCGAAATTCCGGCACCGCATTGACCATGCCAAGCACCTTCAGCGCGCGCAGACGGGAAAGCCCGCCGGCAGCGGAAGCCGCCACTGACAGCAAGGAAAGCCCAACCCGGCGCGCGAGCTGATAGGCTTCATCAATGCTGACTTCGGTTGGCACCTTGCCACCGATCGGTTTGCCTTCCGCATCGCGTGGCCCCTGGCCTGACAGGTAGATGATGTTCCCATCGCGCCGGAAGGGCACATAAGTCCCAAGCGGCTTCGGTGCCGGCGGCAGGACCAAGCCAAGTGCTGCCAGGCGGGCTTCGGGGGTGTCTTCAGGCATTTCTCTCTCCTGCATGTGGTAAGAATACTCGACACGGCTTGGCCAAGGCTGGCAAGCTTTGGGCTTGAATATTGGAGTTTCCCCATGCACCAGGATCAGCACGGCCTTGCCATCACCAGCGCATCGGATGGTGCAACACGCGCCTATGATCATGTGGTGACGGGATATCTGAAATATCGTGCCGATACGCCAGCGCGCATGAAGGCGCTGCTGGAAGCGGATGGCGAGATGCCGATGGCGCGGGTGTTGCAGTCAGCGCTTTTGTTGCTTGGCTATAAGGCCGCATTGCTGCCCGCCGCGCGTGAAGCGGCCGCGGCCGCCACGCGGCTTGCCGCGACAGCAAGCGCGCGGGAAGCGGCGCATGCGGCTGCCGTGACCGCCTGGGCCGAGGGAGATTTGGACCAGGCGCTGGCAGGGTGGGAGGCGATTTTGCGCGACCGCCCGCATGATATCCTGGCGTTTCGGTTGCATCACTTCAATGCCTTTTGGCTGGGGCGCGCGGGCTTGATGCAACGCGTGGTGGATAGTGTTTATCCTTATTGGACCGCGGCGCTGCCGGCCTTTGGCAGTATTCTGGCCTGTCGCTGCTTCGCACATGAGGAATGCGGCAACTACCAGGTGGCGGAAGAAAGCGGCCGCGCCGCGATTGACCTTGACCCGGGCGATTTATGGGCCGCGCATGCGGTGGCGCATGTGATGGAAATGCAGGGCAGGCGTGGTGAAGGCATTGCCTGGCTCGCTGGCCTTGAAAAGAACTGGGAAGGCGCTTCCAACCTGGCGCATCATCTGTTCTGGCACCGCGCGATGTATCATCTGGAACGGGCGGAATCCGAAGACGTGCTGGCGCTTTACGACAAGGGCTTTCGGAATCTGCAAAGCCCGCTGACGGAAGCCGCCCCTGATCTTTACATTGATGTGCAGAATGCCGCTTCCATGCTGTTTCGCTTGCAACGCCAGGGCGTGAATGTGGGTGCGCGATGGGAGGAATTGGCGGATAAGGCGGAAGCACGGATTGGCGATTGCCTTTCCGCCTTTACACTGCCGCATTGGATGATGGCACTGGTGGCGGCAGGGCGTTTCCAGGCTGCAACGAAGCTTTTGGACGGTATTCGCGATGCCATTGCCGCTTGCGCTACACTGGCGCCCATCCTGCGCGATGCAGCATTGCCGGTGTGTGAGGCAGTATTGGCGCATGGGCGTGGTGATCACGCCCGCGCCGTTGCCGTGATGCGCCCTGCCATTGGTGTGATGCATCGCATGGGCGGCAGCCATGCGCAGCAGGATGTGCTGGAACAGCTTTTCCTGGATGCAGCCATGAAAGCCGGTATGTTGGCCGATGCGCGGCTGTTGCTGGAACGCGTGGCCGGGCGCCATCCCGTGCCGCCGGAACGTCGTGTGGGTTATGCCAGCGCCTCCGCCGCCGTGATGCATTGAAAGGATGATAAGCCATGACTGAAGTCAAGGATTGGGCGAAGTACAGCGCCGGGCTGAAGGCGCGTGGCAAGGAATTGGGGCAATTGCACCCTGATATCGTGAAGGGTTTTGTGGCACTTTCAAATGGCTCGGCGCAAACCAAGCATTTGGATGCCAAGACGCGCGAATTTATCGCGCTAGCCGTTGCCATCACCACCAAATGCGATGGCTGCATTGATGCCCATGCACGCAAGGCCAAGGCCGCCGGCGCCACCAAGGAAGAAATAGCCGAAGCGCTTGGCGTCGCCATCGCGCTCAATGCCGGCGCGGCCTATACCTATGCGCTGCATGTGCTGGATGCGGTGGACGATTAGCCTTGTTCACCCCAGGCTTTTCTTCGCTACCGCAAGGGCAGTCCGCTGTTCCTTGGTGACCGCGGGATAATGCAGGTCAAGCTTTTCCAGCGCTTCGATGATGGCGGCCACCACCACCAGGCGCGTGAACCATTTCGCATCTGCCGGCACCACGAACCACGGCGCATGAGGCGCGGCGGTGGCGCTGATCGCGGCCTGATAGGCCTTCATGTAATCATCCCAATGGGCGCGTTCCGCGACATCATTGGGTGAGAATTTCCAATTCTTCTCGGGCTCCTCAATTCGGGAAAGGAAGCGCTTTTTTTGTTCATCTTGGCTGACATTCAGGAAGAATTTCAGTACCACCGTGCCCTGCCGCGCCAGATAGCGTTCATAGGCCGCGATATCTTCCAGCCTTTCATCCCAGATTTTCTTGCCGATCAAGGATGGCGGCAGCCTTTGCCGCGCAAGCAATTCAGGATGCACGCGCAGCACCAACGCTTCCTCATACCAGGAACGGTTATGGATCCCGATGCGCCCACGTTCCGGCAACGCAATGGAATGGCGCCAGAGGAAATCATGGTCCAATTCTATCGCCCCTGGCGCCTTGAAGGAATGCACTTGGCAGCCCTGCGGATTGACGCCGGAAAACACATGCCTGATGGCGCCATCTTTCCCTGCGGCATCCATCGCCTGGAAGATGCACAAGACCGACCAGCGATCCTGCGCATAGAGCTTATCCTGCATCTCCGCCAGCCGCACGACACCCTGTTGCAGCAGCGCCTCGGCCGCCGTTTTTTCCATCTCGAGCGCGGCGGTATCCCCCGGGTCATAATCCTTCAGGCGAAAGCCGCGCCCCTTGGTCACCCGATAGCGATCCAGGATTTTGGTTACTCGTTTTTCCATCACGCGGGTTCCTTTCGTACTTGCCGCCAGGGCATAAGAATCCATAGCGCTGCTGCCAATTGGACGGAGAAGGTCATGCCAAGCGCCCAGACATAACCCTGAGGCGCCCAGCCGCCGCTTGCGGTACGTGGCCAGAGATCAAGAATAGCACCGATCCCTGTCTGGAAGACGAAAACCACACAAAGCATCAGGAAATTGATGGCGGTGGCAACGCGCCCCGCCAAAGCCGGCGGGAAGCCCTGCGCAATCGCCGCATAGCCCGCGGGGCCGACCGAGCCAGAGAAGGAAAAGAAGAACCACAGCAAGGCCATGACCCAGAAATTACTTGGCCCAAGCATCAGCATGGCCTGCGCAAAAAGGCAGCCAGCGACACCGATATAGGGCATCAACATGGGCGAAAAGCCGCGCGCTTGCGCGAAAGACGCGGCCTGCCCCGTAAACAGGCTGCCGAACATCATACCAAGCGCATAGATCAGCAAGGCCGCGGCGCGCACGCCATCATCCAAGCCGCCCACATCGCGCAACCACGGCCCCGCCCAAAGCCCCTGATAGGTGAAGTTCAACGTGGAGAGCATACCAACCGTTGGCACCAGGCGCAAAAATACCGGGTCTTTAAAAATGCGGCCATATTCGCCGATTTCCTGGCGCAAGCTGCGCCGCGCTGCGGGTGCTACACCCGGCGGCGCATTGGGCACGGAAAACCAAATCCAGGCGGAAACCATAACCGCAAGCATTGCCAGCACCGCGAAAACGCCGCGCCAGCCAATGAAGGGCAGCGCCCATTGCACCGGCATGGTGGCAGCAAGCCCGCCCATGGACGCGAAGAACAAACCTGCCCCAGTTACCGCCGCAACGCGTTCTTTCGGATACCATTGCGTATTTGCCTTCAGCATGGCCATCAGGCCGGCGGCTACACCAACACCGGCAACACAACGCCCGACGGCCAGCATCAGCACATCGGTTGATAGCGCACTGATCACAAAGCCCGTCGCCGCAATCAGGGCCAAGGTCGCCTGCACGCGCCGCGGGCCTTTCAAATCAAGCGCAAGCCCGATCGGCAATTGCGCCATGGCATAGGCCGCGAAAAAGCAGGCCGCGAGCAAGCCAAGCTCCGCTGCCGTCAGCCCGAATTCAAGCGCCAGAACTGGCCCGATCACCGCCACCAGGGACCGATTGGCCTGGTTGATGAAATTGATCGCTGCCAGCGGCAGGGTGATGCGGGTGAAAAGCGACATGGGCGCAGCATGGCACGGGCTCTGCCCCCCGCCCATAGGTGATTTCAGGGCAGCTGCAGCCGGACCGAAATCGGGCAATGGTCGCTGATCACATCACGCAGCGCGGGATCGCGTTCCGTATAGGACAACACGCGAAAACTATCCTTGACGAGCCAATCTGCCGCGCGCAGCCCCAGCAGAATGTGGTCCACAAAAGCGCGTCCTTGCCCATCACGCGCCCAACAGGGATTCGAAAAACCCTCCGTGGCGCGGCGCATCGGCGATGCAGCGTTCAGTATGGCAAGCATTTCATCATCGCGCGAAAAGCGCCGATTGAAATCGCCCAGGATAACGAAGGGCATGTTTTCGCGGCGCCGTTCGGTGATCCATTCCGCCAGGATATGCGCCTGCTGGCCAAGGCTTTGGCAATCGCTGTTATTGGGCTGGCGCACAGAACCCTGAGAGCATCCGCCATCCAGGTGAATGGAAAGCAACCGCAGCCGCGCACCATTGGCACCATGCAGGGTGATATCTGCGCCACGCCGCAAGGAACGGCGCGCGGTTGGGCGAAGATCAAGCGCCATCAGGTCAGGATTGCGCGTGACATTGAGCCCCTTGCGCCAGGCAAAGCCGGCACGCTGCACATCGCTTTCCGCCGGGAAGTAGAAATCATAGGCGGTGGCGTCAAAAACGCGCGCCGCCGCCAAAGGCCCATCCACTTCCTGCAACGCAATCACATCCGCCGCCAGCCGTTCAGCATAGGCCCGCAGGCGAACGAAATCCTGTTCGGTCCTGGCGGTTAGATCGCGCGGCAGATCAGGATGGCCGGCGGGCTTGGTGGTGAGCCAGGCGATATTCCAGGTAGCGAGTCTGATTTCCTGCGCCCATGCAGGCAGCGCCAGGAACATCAGGGCCAGAAGGATCAGCGCGCGCATGGTAGCCTCATAAAAGCTGCGCCAGATCAGGCGCGGGTTCAGGTTCTTTGGTTAAAGCTTCAAGGGGCCGCGCGCCAGAGGCCAGCAGGAAATCAGCCAGCGCATCCATCTCAGCCGCCCGGCGCGTGATGTCGTGGAAGGGATCATCGGCGGCGGAACCGGGCGGGACCCAGATGATCGTCTCATACCGCGCGCGCGTCAGCAGCACGCGATAGGTATTCAGGATGTAGCGCTGTTCCTCAGCGCCGCGCACGATCTGCCATTGATGGCCGGCAAAGCGCCGCGCGCGCCATTGGCCGGCATGGCGCAAAAAATCGCCCCCCCAGGCAAGGCCCACCACATCCAATTCCAAACCCTGGCAATCATATTCGGTGGCGAAGGTTTCAAGCGCTTCGGAAGAACGGATATCCGGCCAGCGCTTCAGGAACCAATCGGCAATATCGGGCACCTGCACGCCAAGCCCTTCGGCGCGCAGGCGCCGCGCTCCGGCGGAAGCGACCAGCCCAGCGCGGCGCAAACCACGGCTGCGGGCGCGCAGGGCAGCGCGCCAAGCGATTGGATCGCGCGTGACGTAGTAGGGTAATTCTGGCGTCGCTTGCGCAATGGCGCGTGCGGCGGGCGCATCACCTTGCAAGACCGCATCCACCCATTCCGTGCCCCTGCTGGTGCGCAGGCTGCGAATGGGGGTTTGCAAGTCCAGATCATCATCGAAGCTGAGCCAAGCCTGCGGACCTTCGGCTAGCCGTTGCGCGGGATCGGTAGCCGTGATGCTGCGCCGGGCCGCCACCGCGCGCCAGGAAGATGAAGCCGCAATTACGCGACCCCATTCGGCAAGCCCTGCCTCTCCGGTATTGATCTCCTGCCCATTGCCGATCAGCGCGACAATCACGGCCCAACCTTCATGCCGCGCCATGATTTCCAGCGTATGGGCGGGTTCGCTTTTGGTCAGGTGGCTTTTGCGGCGCTGGCCATCGCGTGTTGCTTGCGCCTGATCCCAGGCGCGTTGGGCTTCGTCGAAAACGATAATGCGCGCTTCGGGTTTCTCCGCCGCGTTGATCACGTGATGTTCCAGAAAGCGATGGACATTCTGCAACGCGGTGCGCGCAGCGCGTTCTGCGGCCTGAAACGCGGCACCCCCTTGCGGCGCTGCATCGCGCGCCAAGGCTTCCCGCAATACCGTCACCAGCGGCACATTGCCGGAAAGGAAGGCCGCACCTGCTTCCCGCAAGGTACCAAATACCAGATTGAGGCCGCAAAGCGTTTTGCCCGCGCCGGGAATGCCGGTGACGAAAACGACATGGCGCCCGCCTTCAGCTTGGGCATGCGCAATCACGCGCGCAATGGCATCGGTGGTGCGGGTCAGATTATGTGCATCGGCGCGTGTGGCGCCGATATCCTGCACCGCATTGCGCCGATACAAAAGCCGCGCCGCTTCCAGCACGCTTGGTACGGGGCGATAGGCGGAACGCGCCCAGGCATCCGCTTCAATGGGCGTCGCTGGCGACGCGATGGCTGCCTGTGCGCGCGCCACAATATCCCGCAGCATGGCGCCATTGGCGACCATGGCTGGTGCCACGCCATGCCAGAATAGCGGCAGGTCAAGATCGCGCTGCTGCGTGGCAGGGGCAACCAATACAGGAATGATCGGCACGCCACGGCTGCCGGCATGAAAATCATGCAAATCCATGGCGTAATTGTCGGTCTGGCGCAGATCAGCCAGGTCCGGCTTCTGCGCGCCCATCTTGAATTCCAGAACAAAAATCGCGCGGTCCGTCAGCAAAACGGCATCGGCGCGTTTTTCCAGGCGCAGCAAATCGCATTCCATGAAGATGTGCCAGGAAGCGTCGCCCTTAGCCAAAGCATCCTGCAACAGGGCAGCGCTGGCCTCCCAAGACTCGCGCTGCTTCAATTCAAGCGCGCCGAAACGCGCCGCCTGTTCATAGGCGAGACGCGCGGCGATGTCCGCCGGACTTTGGCGGCGAAATTCGCCTAGGCTTTGCGCGAACCACGGCCTCATGCCTTACCCTTTCGCGGCCAGGTTGCGATCAACACGCTCAGCATCATCAGCGCAAAGCCGATGGCGTGGATGGCGGTAAACGCCTCCTGCAAGATCACCACGGCCACCAGCGCAGCGGTCGCGGGCAAGAAGGCAGTGAAAATGCCCGCAACACCGGCACCCACACGCTTCAAGCCCGCATACCAAAGCAGTAAGCAAAGCACACTCGCCGTCACGCTATGAAACGCCAGCAACGCCGCAAGGCGCGGATCCGCCAGCACAGCGATGCTGCCAATACCCGGCAAGGCAAAGGGGGCGAGCATCAATGCCGAGAAAATCTGCATCCAAAGGCTTGCCGTGATCACGCCAACGCGCCCCACGATGCGCCGCGCCAGCAGCACGTAAAGCGCTTCACCGATCACACCGCCGAAGATCAGCAGATTGCCAAGGACAGACCCCGCAGCCCCCTCACCGCTGCGCGCAATCGTCATGGCCGCCATGCCGAAGGCCGCCAGGCTGACAGCGATCCATTGCGGCGGCGTCAGGCGTTCCCGCAGCCAAAAGGCGCTGCCCAAAGCGACCACCGCAGGTAGGCTTGCCAATACCAGCCCGCCTTCCAAAGCCGAGGTCAGGCGCAAGCCCGCCAGCAAGCCCGCATTATAGATCACGGTGCCGAACAAAGCCTGCCAGCCAAGGTTGCGCATAACATCGCCCTCAGGCCGTGGCGCGGCTTCCAACAGGCGCGCCAAGGGCCAAAGCAAGGCCACCGCCAAAACGCAGCGCAGAAAAGCGATCATCGGAATGGGCAGCGCTTCCGCCAGCAATTTTGCAACCGCGACATTCGCGCCGACCAGCGCCATGGAGGCCGCCAATTGCAGATAAGCGATGCGCGGCGCGCCCGGTGTCACGCGCCCTCATCCGCCTGGCGAAAGGGGGAAAGCGTCGCAAGCGCGGCCATTTCGCGTTCCATCGCCGGGCGTTCGCGCGCAAGAAATTCACCCACCGCGCGGGACAGCCCAGGATGCGCAATCCAATGCGCGGAATAGGTCGGCACGGGCAGATAGCCGCGCTGGATCTTGTGTTCTCCCTGCGCGCCCGCTTCAACGCGCGGAATGCCATGCGCAATCGCGAAATCCATCGCCATGTAATAGCAAAGTTCAAAATGCAAAAAGGGCACATCCACAACGGCGCCCCAGTTGCGGCCATAAATCGCATCCCGCCCAATCAGATTAAGCGCGGCGGCGACGGGTTCTCCATCCCGCTCCGCCACCATCAGCAGCACGCGATCACCAAGCCTTTCACCCAGCAACGGCCAGAAGGTTTTTGTGAGATAGACGCTGCGGCCCCATTTCTTATCCGTGGTGGCGCGATAGAAGCGATGAAAGGCCTGCCAATGGCGTGGCGTAATTTCTGCCCCGCGCAATGTGCGCAGCGTCAGCCCTGCCGCCTGCACATCACGCCTTTCGCGCTTCAGCGCCTTGCGCTTGCGTGATGCCAGCGCGCCCAGAAAATCATCAAAATCGCGATAGCCCGGATTGGCCCAATGGAATTGCGTGCCAAGGCGCTGCAACCATCCCGCATCGCCAAGCCTGCGCCATTCCGCTTCAGTGCAGAAGGTGGCATGCACGGATGAAGCGCCAATGCCCTGACAGGCCTGCACCAGGGCGCCCGCCAAAACATCTGGCCCGAAACCGGCTTCAGGATGCAGCAAAAGGCGCGGGCCAGGCACGGGGCTGAAGGGCACGGCCACTTGCAGCTTCGGGTAGTAATCCCCGCCGGCGCGTTCCAAAGCATCCGCCCAGCTATGGTCAAACACATATTCGCCCTGGGAATGGGATTTGGCATAGGCCGGCGCGCAAGCAAGCAGGCGCCCGGCGCCATCGCGCAAGGCCGCATGCTGGGGCAGCCAGCCCCGTTCTGCCACTGCGCTGCCGCTTTCTTCCAGCGCCAGCAGAAAGGCATGGCTCAGGAAGGGATTATCATCGCCCGCACAGGCATCCCAATCACGCGCCGGGATGTCGGCAATGGCGCGATGCAGGGTCAGCGTCAATTCGGTTGGGCTGGTCATGCCCCTTGATGTCGTCACGGTGCCGGAGACAGCAAGCCCCGCACCTCACGCAATCTCAAACATGCCTTCCACTTCCACCGCCGCATCTCCGGGCAGGGAAGGCACGCCAATGGTGGTCCGCGCATGGCGGCCGACATCACCAAACACTTCCACCGCCAGATCGGAAGCGCCATTCATCACCAAAGCGTGCTGGGTGAAGTCAGCAGGCGCAGCAATAAAGCCACCAAGCCGCACCACGCGCGTCACGTTATCCAGCTCTCCGGCAGCGGCCTTCAACTGCGCCAGCAGATTGATGAAGCAAAGCCGTGCCGCTTCGCGCCCCACTTCAATCGAAACACCGGCGCCAAGCTTACCGGTATAGACAATCTTGCCATCACGCACCGGCACCTGGCCGGAAATCACCACCAGCTTTCCGCTGATATTGAAAGGAATGTAATTCGCAATCGGTGCCGCCGGCGTTGGCAATATAATGCCAAGGGCAGCAAGCTTCGCTTCAATTCTTCCGGCCATGATCCTGTTCCTTCAAAGGCGCCAATTACGCTGCGGGGCGCAAATGGCGGCGCATGCGTGGCGAAGGATGCGCCGGCAATTCCAAGGGAAGCAAGGGCAGGACCGCAGCGCGCGGTTGCAGTGTTTCTTCTTCCACCGGGTCGGGTAAATCTTCGCGCCCCAGATAATCGCGCGCCAGCCGCCTGAAAGCCCAATCCAGCACGGAAGTCGCGCGGCGGATGCCGGCGTCGCCTTCCACAGCGCCGCCATGGCCAGGCGTATAGGCATAGGCATTGACGAAACTCGCCAAGGGCACGCCCTGCGCCAGACCAAGCGAAACGGCCTGGGCGAGGGCATCCATCAAGGCGCGCGTCATCGCCGCTTCACGTGGAAGGGAGAAGGAAATCTCCCGCAAATGGCCGCGATCATCTTCAACGGCGCGCAGCGCAACCCGATTGCCGGCAATGGCCACACGCCAGCAGCGGTTGATTGGCGCGTGAATGGGCCGTGGTGCGGCGCGGCGCGCTTCGGGCAGATCAGCCGGTGCTGGCATGGCGGGCGGCGGCGCATCCAGGAAGGGCAGCACCGCCGCTTCCATGGCGCGTCGGGCCTGCGGGGCCACGGGGGCCAAAAGCCAAGCGGCATCAACGCCAGCGCGCTCCGCCGCGCGGGTTGGCACTTGCGTGATGCGCCCATCCTCGCCCCGCGCCGGGCGGCTTGCGCCAGGGGCTGGGGCAATGCCGGCGCTTTCCGCGCCCAGCAGCGCTTCCACCGCATCAGCAGGTGCGAGGGCAATGCAGCCGCGATGGCGCAAACCTGGGGAAGCCGCCGCCGCCGCCAAAGCCGCGCGTGCTGCCTTGGCCAAGCCTGGAATGGCGGTTTCCTCGGGGGGCGTTGGGCAGATGAGCGCCACCGCATGGCGCGGGCCGAAACGCGTCGCGAGCCGACCGGATTCCGCTTCCGCCGCCCCGCGCGTCAGGCCGGCAATGGCGGCGGCGACATCGCGCGCCTCATTGCTGTCATAGCCAAGGCCGAAACCGGCCAAAAGCCCGGCCAAATCGGCAAAGCCAAGGCGTAGGCTTTCCGCCTTGCCATTGCCCCAAATATCAAGCGTTTGCACCGCAAGCTGACAGGCCGCGCGATAGGCCGGCGCATCAAAACCCCCCGCCCCATCCAGGAAGGCCGGCAGGTTGAGCACGAAACGCCCATCACCCCGCGCATCGCGCCATATCTCGGCCCCGGGCGCGCCGCGCCGGGCCAGGATCAGCGAACGCAGGCCAGCGGCAAGGCTTTCCGCCGCATCGGCGCCATCCAGCAAGCCAAGGCGTCGCCCGCGGAGCGTCAGGCGTTGAATCCAGGCCTCTGCCACGCTTGGCAGCGTGGCCGGGCCGCTTCCAGGGGCGAGCGCGGCCAGCGCCTCCCCGGCTTCATCTTCCCAAGGCAGGGGAATAGCCACCGCGCGCGGCAGCGCATCAGGGTCCGCCCCCGCCTTCAAGCGCCGCAGCGCAACCCCAGCCCAGATGGTTCCGACTATTCCAGCCATGGGGGAATGCTAGGCGCGACTCGAAAGCCTGGGAAGCCTTATTTAGTAGTTTTTCGGGGGTTGACCCACAATATCCTGTGGATAGCTCGCGCATCGCTTTGCTTTTGCGTGACCCGCGCGGCTGTGCGACTATGCGCGACATTTTGCTTGCACCGGGAAGCCGCCATGCAGTTACTCAGTACGCTCTTTGTCCGCCTCACCAGCCGTCAGGTTGGGCAGGACCGCTTTGGCAATACCTATTGGGAAGCCCGCCGCCGACGCGATTCCTATGGCCGCCCCATGCGGCGGGTGCTTTACGCGAAGGAAGCGCAAGCATCTGCCGTGCCGGCGGAATGGTGGGGCTGGCTGCACCACACCACGGAAAACCCCCTGCCGGAGGATGCACCGCGCCGCCCCTGGCAGAAGGAGCATCTCCCGAACATGACCGGCACGCCTGCAGCCTGGCGGCCAGTGAACCCCGCGGCCAACCGCGGCGGGGATTACGAAGCCTGGACGCCAGGGCGATAAAAGATCATTCAAAATGCAAAAGCGCTCAATCGCTGAAATCCTGACCGGTTTGGTGGTGCTGGCCATCGCGGCGAGCTTCCTTGGCTATGCCGTCACCAGCACGGGGCGCAGCTTTTCTGGCGCCGGGATGAACCTGACCGCGAAGTTTGATCGGATTGATGGGCTTGGCCAGGGCGCCGATGTGCGCATTGCCGGCGTGAAGGTTGGGCAGGTTGTGGCGCAGCGGATTGATCCCGAAAGCTTCCTGGCCGTGCTGACGCTCCGCGTAGATGCAGGGCTGAGGCTGCCGCATGATACCTCGGCCGAGATTTCCAGCGAAGGTTTGCTCGGCGGCAAATATGTTGCGCTGGTGCCGGGCGGCGATACGCGCATTCTGCGCGATGGCAGTGAGATCACCATCACGCAAAGTGCCATCAATTTGGAAAGCCTGTTGGGGCGGTTCATTTTCTCGGCGGGCGAGAGCAATCAGCGCGGCAATCAGGAAAACGCGCCGGCCACGCCGCGATGAAACTGCTGCCCAAGCCACCCGCCGCCTGGCCCGGGGCGGATGGCAAGCCTGTATCCTGCACTGAAAAGCTGAAAATGCTCGCGGAAAACCACAGCGAAGCGGCGACAGTGCTGCGCGATGTGTTTGAAGACGCCGTGCTGATGGGCGTGGATGAAGGCGCGATGCGCGCGATCTTGCAGGAGATGATCGTAGCATTGCCAAGCCCGAAGCGCGGCACATGACAAGGCTTTTGGCCTTGGCGCTATGCTGCCTGCCAGGCATTGCCTTGGCGCAGGAATGGGTGCCGCGCCAACAAGCCCGCATCCAGGCGCTGGATAAGGTGACAGCGCGCGTGACGGTGCTGGAAGGCCGAGTGGGTGAAACTGTCAGTTTCGGCACGCTTTCCATCCGCATCGGCGCCTGCCATGCGCGCCCCCCCACCGAAGTGCCCGATTCCGCCGCCTGGTTTGAAATGACCGATAGCCGCGCGCCGCAGGGCAGCCCGCCCGTGTTTCGCGGCTGGATGTTCGCCGAAGCGCCGGGCGTGAATATGCTGGAACACCCCGTTTATGATGTGCGTATCCTAAGGTGCCTGTGATCCGAAGAATTTCTTTCTGCACAGCGCCTAATCCGCTATCTTAGTCTACGCTTTATGAAGGCCAGCCCATGTCAGCCGCAGCGAATGGCGCCCGCATCCAGCCGTTTTTTGATGAGGCGACCAATACGGTCAGCTATCTTGTCTTCGACCCCGCCACGCGCCAAGCCGCGGTGATTGACCCGGTGCTGGATTGGGACCATCGCAGTGGGGAGGCAGATACGCGTTCCGCTGATCGGCTGATTAAAGCCGCGCGGCAGGAAGGCGTTGCGATTGCGCTGATCCTGGAAACCCATGCCCATGCGGATCATTTGACCGCCGCACCCTATATCAAGCAGCGTTGCGGCGGGAAGATTGCCATTGGTGAACACATCAAGGATGTGCAGCGCATTTTCCGCCCGGTCTTCGCCGCCGATGATGTGAAGCCCGAAGGTGGCGATTTCGATCTGTTGTTGCGTGATGGGGAACGCCTGAAGCTTGGCATCCTGGAAATTGAGGTAATTCATACGCCGGGCCACACGCCGGCCTGTGTCTGCTACCGCATTGGTGATGATGTTTTCGTGGGCGATACGCTGTTCATGCATGATTACGGCACGGCGCGCGCTGATTTTCCGGGCGGCGATGCGCGCACCTTGTTCCGTTCCATCAAGCGCCTGCTGGCCCTGCCGCCCACAACACGGCTTTGGATGTGCCATGACTATAAGGCGCCGGGGCGCGATACCTATGTTTGGCAAAGCAGCGTTGCCGAACAGCGCGCGCATAACCCGCATGTGAAGGATGGCGTGACGGAGGATGAATTCGTGGCCTTCCGCCAGGCGCGCGATGCGAAGTTGGCCGCGCCCACGCTGCTTTTGCCTTCGATACAAGTGAATATCCGTGCGGGGCGGTTTCCGGAAGCTGAGAGCAATGGCGTGCGTTATCTGAAGATACCGGTGAAGGCGCGCGCTGGGGTTGCCTGAAGGGTGTGACGGGGTTGTTCTTGATTCCGCCGCCGCAAAGTTGCGCAGTAATCGCGTGCGCGGCATTGTCATTACGGGGCTGGAGCGTTTCACCGGCTTTCCAGATATTCCAACCTTGGCTGAATGTGAAACCGCTTGGCGGCTCGGAAAATGCGACCAAACAAATGTCTAGCAGGCTGCTGAAATTCGTAGCCTGATTTCCGTATTTATGATTCACTGTCCTCGCATTCGGGTTGAGGTTGCGATGCGTGGCAA
>JADCGF010000049.1 GCA_020249145.1 Roseomonas sp.
CATTCCCGCCAGCCGTGCCGCTCAGCGCATCAGCCGAAGCCGTGCCGGCATGGGTAACGGTATTCGTGAAGTCCCGACCAAACACAACGTAGCTCTCACCAGCATAGTGCATAAAGGCCCAGTAAACACTTACTGGGCTGTTCGGCGCCCCAATGATCAGATCATCAAAACCATCGCCGTCGAGATCCCCTGCGGAGGCAACGGAAAAACCGGAAAGGCCGTTAGACTGATTCCCATGTATCACAAAACCACCGACACCAGCAGCAATTTCGGTGAGATCAACCGGCGCACCCCAGCCTGACGCCTTACCGAAGATCACATAACTGTCGCCCGCATTTCCCCTCAAATTTCCTGCGCCATCGCCTCGATAAGCGCCGATGATCAGATCATCAAAGCCATCGCCATTCACATCACCAGCGGAGGCAACTGAATTGCCTGACAGATCAACGATCTCTTCGCCATAAATGACGAACCCTCCGTCACCGGCGGCGATGGTCGCGAGATCAATAGGCGCACCCCAGCCGGAAGCCTTGCCGAATATGACGTAACTCTCTCCAGCAGCTTCGACAAGATTGCCCGCAGCGC
This sequence comes from Roseomonas sp., assembly GCA_020249145.1. GTDB lineage: Bacteria > Pseudomonadota > Alphaproteobacteria > Acetobacterales > Acetobacteraceae > Neoroseomonas. The sequence goes on from JADCGF010000049.1 coordinate 586, forward strand.
CGCCGAGAGGCGCCCCAATAATCAGGTCACTGAAACCATCGCCATTGATATCCCCGGCTGACGCCACCGAACGGCCGGAGTAATCGCCCGAAATCACGTTGGAAATGCCAGCATCGCGACCATGGATCACGAAACCGCCGACGCCGGCGGCGACATCGGACAAGTCGATCGGGGCACCCCAGCCACTGGCCTTGCCGAAGACCACATAGCTGTCGCCAGCCCGATCTTTCAGGTTGCCCGCTCCATCACCGAAAGGTGCCCCGATGATCAGATCAGCAAAGCCATCGCCATTCACATCACCGGCCGAAGCCACCGAAAAGCCAGACTGGTCAAAGGCGTCCTCGCCATAGATGACGAAGCCACCGGTGCCGACGGCTACCGCCGAAAGGTCAACCCCGGAACCCCAGCTACCCGCCTTGCCAAACACCACATAGCTCTCACCAGCATAATTCTTGAGATTGCTGCCTGCATCGCTACTCCAGACCCCGATAATGAGATCGCCGAAACCATCGCCATTCACGTCGCCAGCCGAGGCTACCGAACCACCAGCACCATCGCCGACATCTCGTCCGAAGATTCCAAAACCGCCTATGCCAGCCGAGATGGCAGCAAGATCGACGGGCGCACCCCAACCGGTAGCCTTGCCGAATACCACATAGCTCGCCCCCGTATCGGGAAATGGGTTATTTGGGTCCACATCCCCGCGGGGCGCGCCGATCAGCAGATCTGCAAAACCATCCCCATTTACATCACCGGCTGAGGAGACAGACCAACCCGACCAAGTGCCCCCTTCGTGACCGTGGATGACAAAGCCGCCATTACCGACGGCAATATCGGCGAGATCAATGGGAGAAGCCCAACCATCCGGTTTTCCGAGCACCACGTAGCTTCCACCCTGGCGGGCGCCTTGGAATGGGGGCGCGGCGTAGGGCGCGCCAATGATCAGATCCGCAAAACCGTCACCGTTGATGTCTCCGGCAGATGCAACAGAAAAGCCAGACCTATCATCAAAAAATTCGCCGCGGATAACAAAGCCGCCCATGCCAGCAGCAATATCAGTAAGATCAAGCGGCGATGACATGATGCGGACCTCCTGCTGGGAAAGAAAACAATCTTTATCGCGCAGCAATTGCGAGATATGTTAACATTATATTAAAATAAGGAGTCAAGCCAAAAAGGATTGGCTCTATGGCTTGAGCAGCCTGACGTTCTCCAGTCCCCTTCTTCTGGGCCGCAGCCCAGCTATCTTCGCAACAGGAACCTCTTCAATGTCCGAAACAACCGAACCCCGCTTCGCCGTGCATGCCTCCCGCCATTTTTCCTCCTGGCTTGCAGCCCAGGGTGGCAGTATGGCGGTTTCCACCTATCAGGCGGGGAAGCTTTTGCTGCTCGGCACGCGCGCGGATGGCAGGCTTTCCGTGTTTGAACGCAGCCTGCCGCGCTGCATGGGGCTTCATGCCAGCGCGGATACGCTGCATGTCACCACGCTCTCACAAATCTGGCGCTTTCGCGATTTGCTGGCTGATACGCCCGGCGCGCCGCCGCCGCCCGCCTATAAGGGCCATGACGCGCTTTACGCGCCGCGCCGCTGCTGGGTTACGGGTGATTTGGATGCGCATGATCTGGCGCTTCTGCCAGATGGCCGCCCGGTTTTTGTCAATACGCTGTTCTCATGCCTCGCCACCGTGGATGAGGATCACAGCTTTGCGCCACTTTGGCAGCCGAAGTTTATATCTCGTCTGGCGGCGGAAGATCGCTGCCACCTGAACGGGCTTGCAATGGATGAAGCCGGCGCGCCGCGCTACGTGACGCTGGTTGGGGCTTCCGATGTCGCGGATGGCTGGCGCGAACATCGCGCATCCGGCGGCACGGTGATTGATGTGGCGTCTGGCGAGGTTGTCGCGCAGGGGCTTTCCATGCCGCATTCGCCGCGGCTGCATAAGGGCAAGCTGTATCTGTTGAATGCGGGTAGCGGGGAATTTGGCCGCGTTGATGTGGCAAGCGGGAAGTTTGAACCGATTGCCTTCTGCCCCGGCTTTTTGCGCGGCATGGCCTTCCTTGGCGATTACGCCGTGGTTGGCCTTTCAATGCCCCGCGAAAACCGCACCTTCACTGGGCTTGCTTTGGATGAAGCTTTGACATCACGCGGGGCGCAGCCGCGTTGCGGTGTGATGGTGATAGATTTGGCATCGGGCGATGCACCGCATTGGCTTCGCTTTGAAGGCGTGGTGCAGGAGCTTTACGATGTCGCGGCCATTCCCGGCCGGCGTGCGCCAGCCGCGATTGGCTTCATGGGTGAGGATATCAAGCGCATGGTGAGCATGGGGGAACAGGCTGCGTGAAAATGTCGCGCGGATTCCATGACGTGAAGCAGGTTGGTGATGCAACAAGCGGTAACGCGATCCAACTGCCGCCCTCACACCCTCTCCACCACCCTGAACCCCCGCGACGCCAGCGGCAGGCTGTCCCGGCTGATGGCGACGTCCTCCCCTGGCACTTTCATGGCCCCCCTCACCCCACCCGCCGCTTCACCACCTGCACATGCAGCGCGGCCGCAGGCAGATCCACGGTCGAAAGGCTCACATTCCTTGCTGTCACGCGTACCTTGTCATTCGACCAGACATGGC
>JADCGF010000005.1 GCA_020249145.1 Roseomonas sp.
GGCTATTGCCGGTGATGGAGAAGGCCTGCCCAACAATATCACCGGTGACGTTCTCGACGAAAATACCAGACAGGTTAATGCTGCCAGTACGCAGTAGGATAGTATCCGTGCCTGCGGAATCCGACACACTGTCGCCCGCGCCATCAACAACAAAGAAATCATTGCCCGCATCACCCGCCATTCTGTCATTGCCAGTGCCGCCATCCAGCGTGTCGTTGCCGGCACCACCAATCAGCGCGTCATTACCGCCACCACCCGAGAGAAGATTAGCCTGCGCACTACCAATCAGCACATCATTATTGCTTGTTCCAATCACATCGACAAAATTGGTAACCTGAAAGGTTGCAATCCCAACCGTAGGAATACCGCTAATAAGCAATTGCTCAGCACCCAGGTTCACAAAAAAACTAGTCGATTGCGGATCATCCACTGTACCGTCTATCACATTTCTAAAAGCAACCGCACCGATAATGCGCTCCATACCCAAAAGGCTGTCCAAACCAAAGGTGCCCTTATCAACGCGTCCCCGTTCGCGAAGCGTAATCGGTCCGCCAAGTGCCGAATAATTCGCTGTGTCAAAGCCATCGCCACCATTCAGCGTATCACTACCGGTGCCGCCTTGGAGTATATCGTTGCCCGCGCGACCATTCAGTGAATCGTCGCCGCCAGCACCCGAGAGAAGATTAGCCTGCGCATCACCGAGCAACGTATCATTATTGGCTGTCCCAATCACATCAACAAAATTGACAACTTGAAAGCTTGCTGAGCCAAGCCCAGGGATATTGTTGACTATCAAGCTAGGGACAGCGCCGCCGAGATCGACAAAGAAATTTGTCACCTGGCTACCTGAGACAGTGCCATCAATGACATTTCTAAATCCAACGGCTCCGATAATCTTCTCCATGTTCTCAAGACGGTCCGAACCAAAGACGCCCTTATCAACGCGTCCCTGATCGCGAAGCGTGATGGCCGTTCCAAGTCCCGCATAATTTGCCGTGTCGGAGCCAACGCCTCCATCAAAAGTATCGCTACCGGCGCCACCGAACAAAACATCATTCCCGGCAAGGCCCACCAAAGAATCTGCACCTGCCGTACCAAATAGATTGTCGATTGATGATGTTCCGAAAATCGTGGCCATAGGAACTCTCCTTTGAAGGATTAACTTCTAAATCCACCTATAATTGTATTCATGGCCTGTCAAGAGAAAGAAGTATATTAAAAGTGTAGAATTAGTAGCGCTTCGCGTGCTTTTTTGTCACATTGCGCCAGTGTAGTGAAAGCTCATAGACATTGTTTTTGAGTAATTTTTAGCAAGCCCGGTTATCAGCAACCAAAAAACTCACTTCGCCTGCAAAAACGCGAGGCTTTCGCCTTCCAACATCACCGCGGTCAGCCCCCCGCCGGACCAGGCGGCGGTATCAATGCAAATGCGGTTCTCCCGCACCACCGGCATGAAGCCCGCCGTGTGCCCATGCACCACCACAAACCCATGATCGCGCGGGCTGTTCAGAAAATCATGCCGGATGCGCAGCAAATCCTCGCGCGATTGGTCTTCCAGCGCCACACCGGGGCGAATGCCGGCATGGACGAATAGATACCCGCCTTCCTCATGCCATAGCGCCAAATCGCGCAGGAAACGGCGCTGATGCGCGGCAATCGCTTCGGGCCAGGCATCACGCGGCGCATCGGGCGCCACACCCCAGGAATCAAGCGTCGCCCTGCCCCCGCCCCAAAGCCAATCCGCGGCCGCCGCGCCATCGCCCGAAAGCGCGCCCAGCATGGTTTCCTCATGATTGCCCATCAGATGCAGCATGGGCAGGCCGGGAATGGGATCACCGCCAGAAAGATAATCCACCACGCCACGGGAATCCGGCCCCTTATCCACGTAATCACCCAGATGGATCAGCATGGCGGAAGCCACCGGGCGGCGGCGCAAATCCTCGGCAATTTGCGTGTGCAGATCGCGCAGTTGCGGCAGCGAGCCGTGGATATCGCCAATGGCGTAAATGCGCCGCCCGCGCGGCAAATGCCCAGGCGCGCCGCGTATTTCCATCACTTCCGATCCGCCCTTGGGTCCAGCGCATCGCGCAGCCCATCGCCCACCAAATTGAAGGCCAGCACGACAACAAAAATCGCCAACCCGGGAATGATCGAAAGCCAGGGCGCCTGAGTCAAAAACCGTTGCGCGCTATTCAGCATGGACCCCCAAGATGGTGCAGGCGGTTGCTGCCCAAGCCCCAGGAAGGAAAGCGATGCCTCGGCGATGATCGCCTCCGCAATGGCAAGGCTTGCCTGTACCAGCAAGGGTGGGATGATATTGGGCAGCACATGGAAAAGCCCGATGCGCCAGGGCGGGTTGCCAAGCGCGCGCGCTGCCTCCACCCAATCGGTTGATTTCGCATCAAGTGCCATGCCGCGCGTGAGCCGCACGAACACCGGCGATGCGGTAATGGCAATGGCGAGCATGGCATTTTCCAGCGCCGGCCCCAGAAAGGCCGCCAGCGCAATCGCCAGAATCAGGAAGGGTACGGACAGCATGGCATCCGCCACGCGCGATATCAGCCCATCCACCCAGCCGCCAATCAAGCCCGCGAGCAATCCAAGCGGCACGCCGATGAACAGCGCGCCAAGCACGGAAATCACGCCGGCCATCAGCGAAGCCCGCGCGCCCCATATCACGCGGGAGAGTACATCGCGTCCATTCTCATCCGTGCCGAACCAATGCTCGGCGGAAGGCGGTTTGCGAATGCGGGTCCAGCTTGTTTGCAGCGGATCATAAGGCGCGATGAAGGGCGCCAGGATCGCAATCAGCACAAAGGCAATCACCACCACCAGGCCAAATACCGCAAGCTTGTGGCGGAAAAACCGCTTCAGCGCGCGGCGCGCGGGGCTTTCACCCATGCTGATGGCGGCGGCGTTCATGCCTGACGCAGCCTTGGATTGATCGCCATGTAAAGCAGATCAGCCACCAGGGAGAGCAAAACGAAAATCAAGGCGGTCGCCAGCACAACACCCTGCACCACCGGATAGTCACGGTTGAACACCGCATCCACAATCAGCTTGCCGAAGCCAGGAATGGTGAAGACCTGTTCCGTGAGCACGGCACCCGCCAGCAGTCGCCCGAATTCAATCGCGCCCAAGGTCACCACCGGAATCAACGCATTGCGGAGCGCATGTTTCCAGACAACGACCCTTTCGCGCAGCCCCTTGGCGCGCGCCGTGCGTACATAATCCTGCGACAGCGCCGTCAGCATCGCCGCGCGCGTATGGCGCATCAGCACGGAAGCAACGCCGGTGCCGAGCACGAAAGCCGGCATGATGGTGGTGGCAATGGATTGCCAGAAATCCTCGGTCAGCGGCACATAGCCCGATGGTGGCAGCCAGCCCAATTCCACGCTGAAAAACAAAATCATCATAATGCCGAGCCAGAAATTCGGCGTGGAAATGCCAAACAGCGCAACACCATTCGCCACCCAATCCGCGGGCCTATCGCGCTTCACGGCGGAGATAATCCCCGCCGGCACACCGATCAGCACCGCAATGATGAAGGACATGGCGGCAAGCTGCGCGGTGACTGGCAGCTTATCCAGAATAAGTTGGCTGACGGGCATCCTGATGCGCCAGGAAAAGCCGAAATCGCCCGTCAGCACATTGCCGATCCAATAAAGGTACTGTTCGTAGATCGGCCGATCAAGCCTGAGCTCCGCACGGATTTGCGCGAGCACTTGCGGGTCGCCCCTCTCCTCTCCCGCCAAGATCAGCGCCGGATCGCCGGGCATCAATTGTTGCAGCCCGAAGATCAGGATGGAGAGGATGAAAAGCGTGGGCAGAACCTGCCCAATTCGCTTGAGAAGCCAGACCCACATGGCGCCTACTGCAACCGCATGCCTTGCAGCCGCACCAAGCCATCAGCGATGGGCCGATAGCCGGACAGCCGCGCGCTATGGGCCATGATATTCTTGCGGTGCCAAAGATAGATGCGATGCACATCATCGCCATAGGCGATGCGCGCGGCGCGGGCATATAGCGCCTGGCGCTTGGCCAAATCCAATTCCGTGCGCGCTTCATCCAACAGCCGATCCACTTCCGCATTGGAATAGCGGCCATCATTCTGCCCGCCGCCAGTGCGGGTGAAGCTGAAGATATTGCCATCCGGGTCGGTGCGACCTGACCAGCCAACCAGATAGGTCTCGAACTCGCCGCGCGCCGCGGCTTGCAGGGATGAGGCAAATTCCATGGCGCGCAGACGCAGATCGAAACCGGCTTCCTTCACCATGGCCTGGATGACTTCGCCAACCTGACGCAAGTCGGGATTGTTGGGCACGGTCATTTCAACCGTGATCGGCAGCGTCGCACCCGCTTCACGCAGCAGCGCTTGCGCGCGCGCCAGATCGCGCGTGGTGGGCGGGAAATCACGCACATGAAAGGGGCTCGCCGGCGGGAAGGGCTGGCGGGTTGGCACATACATGCCTTCATAGACAACCTGATTCACCGCAGCGCGATCAATGGCGAGTTCAAAGGCGCGGCGGATGCGCGCATCGCGGCCAAAGGGCGTATTGGCGCGTTCGCCATTGCCGGTATTGATGCTGATGCTTTGATAGCCAAGTTCATCAACCGCAACGGCGCGCAGATTGCGATTGCGCTGGATGGGCTTCATGTCATCAGGTTCCATCCGCTCGGCGAATTCCACCGCGCCGGATTGCAGATTGGCGAGCCTGACGGTGTTGTCCGGAATGGGCAGATAGGTCACGCGCGCGATATGAATATTCCGCGCATCCCAGTATTCGGGGAAACGTTCAGCAACAATGCGTTCCTGCGCCACACGTTCCACAAAGCGAAATGGCCCTGTGCAAACCGGGCGCGTACCAAAATTCCGCCCCAGTGCTTCGGCTGCCTTGGGGCTGACGGGCATGCCGGCGCGGTCCGTGAGCGCCGCAAGGAAGGAAGCCGATGGCCCCTTCAAGCGAATGCGGATGGTGCGCGGGTCCACAACTTCCACACTTTCCATATCGGCGATTTCGCTGCGGCGGAAACTGCCCTGCAAGGTCAAATGCCGCATCAGGGAATATTTCACCGCTTCCGCATCCATCACTTCATTGTCGTGGAAGCGCACGCCTTCGCGCAAAGTGATGATCAGGTTGCGCGGGTCTTCCCAGCGATGGCCGGTTGCCAATTGCGGCACGATTTCCAGCTTTTCATTGATATCAAAAAGCTTGTCGCAAAGTGCTGCATAGACAATGCGCCCGACAAAGGTGCGCGACAAAGTCGGGTCCAGAATATCGGGGTCTTCCTTCAGCGCAATGCGCAAATGCTGCGCGCTTGCGGGTGCCGCTGCGATAGCGAGCACACCAAAAGCGGCGAGCGCCGCACGGATCATGGTTTTCATGCGTGTTCTCCCATCCCGTTGGGTTGCGGGGCATTGCCCCGGAAAAAGGATTGCAGCCTTGCCAGTCTTTCCCCGCCGCCGAGTGCGGCGATGCGCTCGGCGGGTGGCGGCAGGCTATCCGCGAAATGGCAGGCAACTGCGTGGCCCACACCTTCAAGGCGCGGCGTTTCGGCGCGGCAATGTTCGGCAGCGAAGGCGCAGCGCGTATGGAACCGACAGCCAGCAGGCGGCGCGATCGGGCTTGGCACATCGCCTTCCAAAGGCGGTGTTTTTGTCTGCGCGCCCGGCATGGCGGCGACCAGGGCGCGCGTATAGGGGTGGCGCGGCGCGCCCAGCACATCCTCTGCCGGGCCTTCTTCCACAATGCGGCCCAGATACATCACCGCAACGCGGTCCGCGACATGGCGCACCACGCCAAGATCATGGCTGACCAGCACAAAGGTCAGGCGCAAATCGCGGATCAGATCACGCAGCAGATTGATCACCTGCGCCTGCACGGAAACATCCAGCGCACTCACAGGTTCATCGCCAATGATCAGCCGCGGATTACTGGCAAGTGCGCGCGCAATGGCGATGCGCTGGCGCTGCCCGCCAGAGAATTCATGCGGCCAGCGCCCGGCATTTTCGGGCCGCAAGCCGACACGGCGCAGCAATTCGGCAACGCGCGCCGCTTCCTGGCCACGCGGCACCAGCCGATGCAAACGCAGTGGTTCGGCAATGGCCTGCGCCACGGTCATGCGCGGATCAAGGCTGCCGAAAGGGTCCTGGAAAATGATCTGCATATCGCGCCTGCGTGCGCGCAAGGCGGATGGCGAAAGCCTGGCGAGGTCCTCACCAGCAAAACGCACCGCACCGCTATCCGGTTCAATCAGGCGCAGCATGACGCGCCCGAGGGTGGATTTGCCGCAGCCGCTTTCGCCGACAATGGCCAGCACTTCACCTTCCGCAACGGCAAGCGAAACGCCATCCACCGCATGCACAGCACCTGCGCGCCGGCCCAGCGCATCACGCACCGGGAAATGCTTGACGACATCGCGCAGTTCCAGCAAGGCCGTCATGCGGCTGCCCCCAGCATAGCATCCAGCGGGGCGCGGATGCAGGCGCTGAAATGCCCAGGCGCTACCTCGGTCAATACCGGCGCGCCTTCAGCGCAGCGGGCAACGGCAAAGGGGCAGCGCGGCGCGAAGCGGCAGCCAGGCGGTGGCGCGCGCAAATCCGGCACCGTGCCTTCAATGCTGGCCAGCCTTTCGCCGCGCCTGCCCGCCCCTGGCGCCGCGCCCAGTAACCCGACGGTATAGGGATGTTCAGGCCGCGCAAATAGCGTTGAAGCTGGCGCCTGTTCCGCCACACGCCCGGCATACATCACCACAACATCATCGGCATGATCCGCCACCACGCCCAGATCATGCGTGATCAGGATAACCGCCGTGCCAGTCTCCCGCTTCAGATCATCCAGCAGCGCCAGGATTTGCGCCTGCACGGTCACGTCAAGCGCCGTGGTGGGTTCATCCGCAATCAGCAGCTTGGGCCGGCAGGCGAGTGCAATCGCGATCATTACGCGCTGACGCATGCCGCCTGAAAGCTGATGCGGGTATTGCCGCGCGCGCCGCGCCGCATCGGGAATGCGGACCTTCTCAAGCATTGCCACCGCTGCCTTGAAGGCCGCATCACGATCCAGGCGCTGATGCAGGCGCAACGCCTCCGCCACCTGTTCGCCAGCGGTGAAAGCCGGGTTCAGGCTGGTCATGGGTTCCTGAAAAATCATCGCCATTTCGGCGCCACGCAAAGCCCGGCGTTCTTCCGCGAACATGCCGAGCAAGTCCCGCCCCATCAGCCGCGCGCTGCCAGACACTTCTGCATTCTCTGGCAGCAGCCCCATGATAGCCAGCGATGCCACAGATTTCCCGCAGCCGCTTTCACCCACAATCGCGAGCGTCTTGCCGGCTTCGGCGCGAAAGGAAATGCCATCCAGAATGGAAAGCATGCGCCCATCCTGGCGAAAGCCAAGGCTGAGCCCGGACACGTCCAGGACCGGTCCGGTCACTGGGAAAATCCCCTGGCTGAGATGGGTGGCTTCATCACGCTTCAAAAAACCCCCAAAGCGCTTCTTTCGCAAGCCCCGCTCAAGCAAGGCGCGCCCCAGCAGCGATACGCCATGCCCAAAAGCAACGCGCCCCTGCCGCGAACCGCGGCAGAGGCGCCTTGTTTGGAAGTGCGGGGCGCCTTACAGGCGCACGCGCAGCAGATTGGCGATTTCCCCCACAATGCCGCGCCGGAAGGCGAGCACGCAGGCAATGAAGATGACACCCTGGATCACGGTGACCCAGGCGCCCATTTCCGCCAGGTAGTTCTGCATGGCGACAATCACGGCAGCACCAATCATGGGGCCGAACACCGTGCCAAGCCCGCCCACCAGCGTCATCAGCAGCACTTCACCCGACATGGACCAATGCACATCGGTCAATGTGGCGATGCCAAACACCAGCGACTTGGTGCCCCCCGCAACGCCCGCCAGCGTGGCGGAGAGGATGAAAGCGACCAGCTTATAATCATCCGTCCGGTAGCCGAGCGAGGTGGTGCGCGGTTCATTCTCACGAATGGCTTTCAGCACCTGGCCGAAGGGCGAATGCACAATGCGGTGGATCAGCAGGAAGCACGCGACGAACACAATCGCAACAAACCAATACATCGTCATGTCATTGGCAAGGCTGATCACGCCGAACAGATGGCCGCGCGGGACCGCCTGGATGCCATCCTCGCCGCCGGTGAAGGGCGCTTGCAGACAGAAGAAGTAGATCATCTGCGCCAGCGCCAGGGTGATCATGGCGAAGTAGATGCCCTGGCGACGAATGGCGATCCAGCCAAAAATCGCCCCCTGAACGCCAGCCAAAAGCGCGCCGACAAGGATGGAAAGTTCCGGCGTAAGCCCCCAAACCTTGGCGCTATGCGCAGCAATATAGCTCCCCATGCCGAAATAGGCCGCGTGGCCGAAGGAAGTCAGCCCCACATAGCCAATCAGCAGATTGAAGGCGCAAGCAAAAATCGCGAAGCAGAGCAGCTTCATCAAAAAGACGGGGTAAAGGAAGAAGGGAGCCACCACCAGGGCCACGAACATCACGCAAAGCGCGATGAATTGTGCCTTGGTGAAGCCAAAGATTTCTTCCTGCGGTCCCGCAGGCACGCTGCTGCTTGTCATGGATTGACCGGCCATGGATCACGCCCTCCCGAAAAGGCCGGCAGGACGCGCCAGCAAGACAATAACCATGATGATGAAGATGACGGTGGCCGAGGCTTCCGGATAGAAAACCTTGGTCAGGCCTTCAATGATGCCAAGCCCAAAGCCGGTCAGCACTGAACCCAGGATGGAGCCCATGCCGCCGATCACCACCACCGCAAACACGACGATGATAAGATTGGTGCCCATTTGCGGATTGACCGAATAAATCGGCGCGGCCAGCACGCCGGCCAGCGCAGCCAGCGCAACACCAGCCCCATAGGTCAGCGTGATCATGCGCGGCACATTCACGCCAAAAGCCTGCACCAGTGGCGCGTTTTCCGTCGCCGCGCGCAGATAAGCGCCAAGCCGCGTCTTTTCGATCACCAGCCAAGTGGTGATGCAGGCAAACAGGGCGAATACCACGACCCAGCCGCGATAGACCGGCATGAACATGAAGCCGAGATCCCACGCACCCGAAAGCTGCGACGGAATGCGATAGGGCATCCCGGATGAGCCGTATTGATTGCGGAATATACCTTCAAGGATCAGCGATATCCCGAAGGTGAGCAGCATGCCGTACAAATGATCCATCTTGTAAAGTCGACAGATCATTGTTCGTTCCAATATCACCCCCGTGAGCCCCACCAGCAATGGCGAAAGGATCAGCGCCCACCAATAGCCGATGCCCAGGTAATGCAGCAGCATCCATGCCACGAAAGCGCCCATCATGAATTGCGCGCCATGGGTGAAGTTGATGATGTTGAGCAGCCCGAAAATCACCGCGAGGCCAAGTGACAGCATCGCGTAGAAGGCGCCATTGATCAGTCCGAGCAGAAGCTGTCCAAACAGCAACGGCGTCGGTATGCCGAATATCTCATCCATGCGGTAATGTTTCCCTCAGGGAATCGCCGCGCGCTGGCCAGGGCCAGGCGCGGGATACGAAGTGGCGCTCAGAAGCAACAATTACGAACGGACCAGCGCGCAGCCGCCTTCACCGATCGGGCGGAAGGCTTCGTCGGCCGGCGTGGTTTGCAGAAGCTTGTAGTAATCCCACGGCTTCCTGCTTTCGGCTGGCGTCTTTACCTCAAACAGGTAGGACGGGATCAGGCGCCGGCCATCCGGGCGGATGACAGCCCTGCCATAAAGATCATCTTCGGAAGGCTGCGCCTTCATCCGGTTCACCAGGTCAAGGCCGGAAGCCTTGGCCGCGGGCACACCCATCGCCGCCACGGTCTTCAGGAAGTGCAGCGTGCCCGAATAGACGCCGGCATGGATCATGTTCGGGTAGTTGTTCGGAATGCGGCGCAGCATCCGTTCCGTCCAGGCGCGGGTCTTGTCATTAAGATCCCAATAGAAGCTTTCGGTACAAACCAGCCCCTGCGCTGTTTGCAGCCCCATGCCATGCACGTCATTCACGAACAGCAGCAAGGAGGCAAGCTTGATGCCGCGCCGCGTCAGGCCGAATTCCGCCGCTTGCTTCACGCAATTCTGCGTATCGGCGCCAGCATTCGCAAGGCCAATGACCTTGGCGCGGGAAGCCTGCGCCTGCAGGAGGAAAGCCGAGAAATCAGTGGTGCCAGGGAAAGGTGTGCGCACCTGCCCCAAAATGCGCCCACCAGCGCTTCGCACAAAATTCGCCGTATCGCGTTCCAGCGCATGGCCAAAGGCGTAGTCAGCGGTGATGAAGAACCACGTATCCCCACCCGCGCGCACAGTGGCGCCACCGGTTGAGCGTGCCAACATGAAGGTATCATAGGCCCAATGAATGGTATTCGGGCTGCATTGCGCACCGGTCATGTCAGCCGTGGCTGAACCGACATTGATATAGGCCTTGTTCTTTTCCCGCGCGACGCCGGAGACGGCGAGACCCACGGAAGAAGTCGGCACATCAATGATCAGGTCCACGCCCTGGTCATACCATTGCCGCGCCAGATTGACGCCGACATCCGGGCGGTTCTGGTGATCAGCTTCGATGATTTCCGTACGGAAACCATGGCTTGCGCCGAATTCGGCAGCCGCTTCACGCGCGGCAGCAACCGAAGTCGGGCCCGTATTGTCGCGATAGGTGCCTGACATATCAGTCATGACACCAATGCGAATGGTATTCGCCGCCTGCGCGCGGGCCAAGGACAGCGGAAGAGCGCCGGTGGCGGCCGCTCCGGCGAGGATGTTCCGACGTGAAACCTGCATTTTCATCTCCCTCAAGCGATATTGTTATGAGTTCAGCTGCGCACCAGCGGGCAATTGCCTTCAGCCAAAGGCCGGAAGGCTTCATCACCCGGAGTGGTTTGCAAAAGCTTGTAGTAGTCCCAAGGACCGCGGCTTTCCGCCGGTGTCTTCACTTCGAACAGATAGGCCGGGTGCAGCTTGCGGCCATCGGCGCGGATGCTGCCCTTGCCGAAGCAATCATCATCCGTGGGGATCGCCTTCATGCGCGCCACCGCAGCGGCGCCATCGGCCTTGGCTGCGGCCACGCCCATATCAGCAACCGCCTTCAGGTAATGCAGCGCGCCAGCATAGGTGCCCGCATGGGTCATGGCCGGCATATTGGGCGACATGGCCGAACGCACCCGATTGGTGAAGCGGCGCGTTGCGTCGTTCAAATCCCAATAGAAGGTTTCAGTCAGCACCAACCCCTGCGCCGTCGCCAGCCCAAGCGCATGCACATCATTGATGAACATCAGCAGTGAGGCGATCTTGATGCCGCGCCGCGTAATGCCGAATTCAGCAGCCTGCTTCACGCAATTGGTGGTATCGGAACCTGCATTCGCGAGGCCAATCACCTTGGCGCGTGAGGCTTGGGCCTGCACGAGGAAAGATGAGAAATCAGTCGTGCCCGGGAAGGGGGTGCGCACCTGGCCCAGCACGCGCCCGCCTGCGGCACGGATGAAGGTGCCGGTGTCACGTTCCAGCGCATGGCCGAAGGCGTAATCCGCGGTGATGAAAAACCAGCTATCGCCACCCGCGCGCACCATCGCGCCACCGGTGGATTTGGCGAGCATCCAGGTATCATAGGTCCAGTGCACCGTATTGGCGTTGCAGCGCGCGCCGGTCAGGTCGCTGGTCGCGGCGCTGGCGTTGATGTGAACCTTGTTCTTCTCACGGCAAATATCGGAAACCGCCAGCGCCACCGAGGATGTGGTGACATCCAGCAACACATCCACGCCTTCGCGATCAATCCATTGCCGCGCAATATTCACCCCGACATCCGCGCGATTCTGATGGTCCGCCGCCAGCACTTCGATATTGAAGCCGCGGCCCGCGAATTCCTGAACCGCCGCGCGCGCGCAGGCCACCGAACTCATGCCCGAAATATCACGATACATGCCGGACATGTCGTTCAGCACGCCAATCTTGATGGTATTCGCAGCCTGCGCCTTGGCGCTGCGATAAGGGAGGCCACCAAGGGCCGCGGCGCCGGCTGAACCGGCCAAAACATTACGACGTGAAAGACTCATTTGTTGTCGCCCCTTTTTTGTTTGCCGCGCCCGCAAACAGCGCAGTTCTGGTTATACCCCGAGATACTGATGCAAACGATCGAGCGAGGCATTCAGGTCCTCATTCGCGACCATATCCACCACGCGGCCATGTTCCATCACGTAATGCCGATCAGCGACCGTCTGCGCGAAGCGGAAATTCTGTTCCACCAGCAGCACGGTAAAGCCGCGCTTCTTCAATTCGCGGATGGTGCGCCCGATCTGCTGCACAATCACCGGCGCCAGACCTTCTGAGGGCTCATCCAGCAGCAAAAGCCGCGCGCCGGTGCGCAGAATGCGCGCGATGGCGAGCATCTGCTGCTCACCGCCCGAAAGCTTCGTGCCTTGGCTGCGCGCCCTCTCCTTCAAATTAGGAAACAGGGTGTAGATTTCATCCAAGGGCATCCCACCCGGGCGCACCGTTGGCGGCAGCATCAGATTTTCCGTGACATCGAGCGAGGCAAAAATGCCGCGCTCCTCAGGGCAATAGGCAATGCCGGCACGCGCGATCACATCGGGGCGCGCATTGACGAATTCCTTGCCGTCATACTTCACCGAACCGGTGCGGCGCGGCACAAGACCCATGATGGAACGGAGCGTAGATGTCTTGCCTGCACCGTTGCGGCCAAGCAGCGTGACCACTTCGCCTTCGCGGATATCAATATCCACGCCGTGCAATACGTGGCTTTCGCCATACCAGGCCTCAAGCCCGCGGATTTCCATCAGCGCGCCAGTGCTCGCCTTGGCGCCGGCGGGCGCTGTCATCACATCAGCCATGGGCGGCCTCCGTCGGGGCTTCCGAACCAAGATAGGCAGCAATCACATCCGGGTTGCGCGACACGGCGGCATAGTCGCCTTCCGCCAACACACTGCCGCGCGCGAGCACCGTGATGGTGTCGCAAAGCCCTTGCACGACCCTAAGGTTATGTTCCACCAGCAGAATGGTGCGGCCCACGGATACACGCTTCACCAGCGCCACCACCCGGTCCACATCATCATGCGCCATACCCGCCGTTGGTTCATCCAGCAGCATCATGACCGGATCAAGTGCCAGCGTGGTTGCAATTTCCAAGGCGCGCTTGCGCCCATAGGGCAATTCACCCGCGGTCAGATGCATCCATTCGGTCAGGCCCACATCCGCCAGCAATTCCTCGGCCCGCGCATCAAACTTGCGCAAGACCGAATCGGAACGCCAGAAATCGAAAGAACCACCACGGGCACGTTGCAAGGAAACGCGCACATTTTCAAGCACGGTCAGATGCGGAAACACGGCGGAGATCTGAAAACTCCGCACCAGGCCAAGCCGGGCCACCTCGGCCGCCTTCATGCCCGTGATGTCGCGACCATCATAACGGATGGCGCCACGGGTCGGCGGCAGGAATTTCGTCAGCATATTGAAGCAAGTGGTCTTCCCGGCGCCATTCGGGCCGATCAAGCCATGGATGGTGCCCCGGCGGACGTTCAGGTTCACGTCGCTGACTGCGACGAATCCCCGGAATTCCTTGGTAAGCCCTTCCGTTTCAAGGATGGTGTCAGACACCAGAACCACGCCCCCCTTTTCATGGCGGTTAATACCGCGACGCCTCTTTGCACCTTACCTATGCGAGGCTTGACCTTCCTGCAAGCCACCCGCTTCATTTCCCGACAAAAATCGCCAGCGCACCACCTGAACAAAAAAAGGGCAGAGGTTGCCCCCTGCCCTTTTCAGCCCTTCCGGCGGACCGGTTCAGGGTTCAGATAATTCCTCAGGCTTCACCTGGCGCTCGGCAACCTTCGCCAATTCCAGGATGAAATCCACCACCTTTTCTTCAAAGATTGGGGCGCGCAGGTTCTCCATCGCTTCCGGATTCTTGCGGAAGAACTCGATCACCTGCTGTTCCTGGCCACGGTAGCGGGCCGCTTCCTGGCGGAGCGCGCGGCTGAGTTCATCCGGTGTGACCTGGATATTGTTGCTGCGGCCAATCTCAGACAGCAGCAGGCCAAGCCGGATCCGGCGCTGGGCGATGCCGCGATACTCATCGCGCAGCGTGGCCTCATCCTTGCCGGCATCATCGGAATCCAGCCGCCCGGCCTTCAAATCCGCCTCCACGCGCTGCCAGATTTGGCCAAATTCACCCTCCACCATGCCTTCCGGCACGGGGAAGCTCGCCTGATCGGCAAGCTTATCCAACAGGCCGCGCTTGAGGCGCATGCGCGACATGGCGTCATATTCGCGCTGCAAGCCTTCCTTTACTTGCGCCTGCAAGCCAGCAAGGTCTTCCTGCCCGACCGTCTTCGCCAATTCATCATCAATGACGCGCGGCACGCGCTGCTGCAGCTTCTTGCCCGTGATGGAGAAGACCGCACGCTTGCCAGCCAATTCGGCCGAGCCGTAATCCAGCGGAAACACCACCTGGATATCGCGGCTATCGCCAACGGAAAGCCCTTCCATCTGCTCGGTAAAGCCCGGAATAAAACCAGGGCCGCCCACTTCAATCGGCATATCGGTGGCCGACCCGCCAGCGAAGGGGGCAAGCGCCGGTTCTTCCGTGCCCGCGATCAGCCGCGCCGGGCCGATGCGCAGCGTGAATTCCACCGCCGCACCCGCCGGCATGCCATGCAGGTAGATGAAGGGTCGGCAGGCGCCGATTTCAGCCTGATTAGGGAAGGTGAAGGCAAGGGTGCTGCGCCCGGCCGTCACATCAAAGGCTTCGCGCTGCATATCCAGGAAATCAACGCCATCGGCGCGCGGGTTGTAGAAATTGAAGCCAAGCTTGCCCTGAGTGCCTTCCGGCAGGCTGCCGCCGGTCACCTTGGTGCTGACCATCAAGCTTTGCGTGGCACCCGGCGCGGCGGCAATGCCCTTCGCCCCTTCCAGGAACACCTGCACCCAGCCGCTTTCGGTCGCACTACCGCTCACGCGAAGATCAAAATAAGGCAGCGCTTCATCCGTGCCGATGGCCGCGATTTCGGATTTAAGCCCGCCTGACAACCCAATCTCCCAACCGCGCGGCGCCTGGCCGGGGATGCCGGGCACGGCGCCAAGCGCCGGGCCATTGGTCAGCAGGTCCGGCACGACGGAACCGGCGAAATCGCAGACCATCACCTCACCTTTGGTGGCGGGGCGGGCTTCGGTCACATCAGTCAATTCGCCATTGCGGGTCGCCAGCGTTTGCAGAATCTTTTGCACTTCCTCGTCGGAAGGCTCAGCGCGCAGGCGTTCCAGCTCAATGCCGGAGAATTCGGGCATCGGCACATCCGGCAGCACTTCCAATTCCATGCGGAATTCAAGATCAGTGCCGTCGGCGAAATTCGTCACTTCAATCTTGGGCTGCAAGGCGGGCTTCAGGCCGCGATCCGTCACCAGCTTGCGCTGCGCATCATTCACGGATTCTTCGAGCACTTCGCCCATCACGGCGGTGCCATAGCGCTGCCGCACGATGGAGAGTGGCACCTTGCCCGGGCGGAAGCCAGGCAGCGAAACCGTCTTGGCGATTTCGGCAAGCCGCTTTTCGCGGCTCAGGGCGATATCGCCCGCCGGAAGCGTCACGGAATAGGCGCGCTTCAAACCTTCATGCGCGAGCTCATTAACCTGCATCGGAGGATCGTCCATCCCAAGCTAGAGAAACAAAAGGCCGCGGCGGCGCCAGTGGTGCGGGCGAAGGGACTCGAACCCCCAAGGCTTGCGCCACCGGAACCTAAATCCGGCGTGTCTACCAATTCCACCACGCCCGCGCCGAACGGCGCCGCGCCGCGATCGGAGGCAGGGCTTTAGCCCATGCCTTGGCGCTTTCCAAGTGAGGTTATTTCAAAATGACTTCAGGACACCAAGGCCTGGGCGCAAGCATCCAGAATGGCGGCCTCATCCAGCCCATATTCACGGTAAAGGTCAGGAATATCCCCGGCCTGGCCGAAGCGGTCCACGCCAAGCGGCACGACCTTCTGCCCCCGGACTGACCCAAGCCACCCATGCGCGGCGGGGTGGCCATCCAGCACCGTCACCAGGGCAGCGCCAGGGGCAAGCGGCGCCAGCAGGGTTTCAATCCAGCTTGGCGCCCCGAACCCGGCCCGCGCCTTGCGCCGTGCGGCCAGCCAATCGCTATGCAGTTTATCGGGGCTGGTGATGGCCAGCAGCCCGGCTTCGGGGATGTCTTCCTTCAGCGTCTCAAAGGCCGCCAAGGCTTCGGGCGCCAAAGCGCCCTGATAGGCCAGGGCAAAGCTGGCCCCAGGCGCCGGCGGCACCACCCAATAGGCGCCGGCAATCACCGCCGCCGGGTCCAGGGTGCGTTCGGGCTGCTCCAGCCCGCGTGTGGAAAGCCTGAGCCAGACCGCCGAGCCATCAGGCTGCTGCATGTGATGAAAGGCATGGCGCATCAGGATCGCCAATTCATCCGCATGCGCGGGTTCATAGGCAACCAGCCTATCCTGTGCCATGCCGATCAAGGGCGTATTCACGCTTTGGTGCTGGCCGCCTTCTGGTGCCAAGGTCAGGCCAGAAGGCGTTGAAACTAAAAGAAACCGTGCATCCTGATAGCAGGCATAAATCAGCGCATCCAGGCCGCGATTGACGAAGGGGTCATAAACCGTCCCCACCGGCAAAAGCCTGGCGCCATATAGCCGGTCGGCCAAGCCGAGGCCCGCCAGCAGCAGGAACAAATTCTGTTCTGCAATGCCCAATTCCACATGCTGGCCTTCCGGCGACATGCCCCAGCGCTGGGCAGAGGCCAGCTTGGCATCGCGGAAGACATCATTCTTCTTGTGGCGGTCAAAAATGCCACGCCGGTTCACCCACGGCCCAAGATTGGTGGAAACCGTCACATCCGGGCTGGTCGTGACGATGCGCTTGGCGAGTTCGGCATTCTCCCCCTGCCCGCGCCCGATCTCAGCCAAAATCTCGCCAAAGGCAGCCTGGGTAGAATGCTTGCGCCCTGCCGGAACACGCGGCGCAGGGAAGCGGTCCGGCACATGGATCGCGGGCGATTGCAGCGCGCGGCCCTGCGGCGAAAGGGGCTTCGCAAAGTCAATACTGGCCAGGAAGTCGCGTAATTCTTCCTCGGGCACATCAAGCCCTTCGAATTCATCCCATTCATGGCCGGGGCGGATGCGCATGGCGGCGCGGAAGCCTTCCATCTGCTCCTTCGTCATCAGCCCGGCGTGGTTGTCCTTATGCCCGGCAAAGGGCAGGCCCATGCCCTTGATGGTATAGGCAATGAAGCAGGTTGGCTGATCGCCCGCCGCATCCTGGGCGCGGAAAGCCTCGGTCAGGGTTTCAATGTCATGCCCGCCCAGATTGGTCATCAGCGCGGAAAGCTCATCATCCGACATAGGGTCAATAATGGCGCGAATGCCGGCCACGCGGCCAAGTTCTGCCAGGATGGCGGCACGCCAAGCGGCACCTCCCTGGAAGGTCAGCGCGGCGTAGAGGCTGTTCGGGCAATCATCAATCCAGCGGCGCAGTTGTTCGCCATCGGGCCGCGCAAAGGCCGCTTCCAGCCTGCGGCCATATTTGAGCGTGACGACATTCCAGCCCATGTCACGGAACAGGCCTTCGATCCGGCCAAAAAGCCTGTCCGGCACAACGGAATCGAGCGACTGGCGGTTGTAATCCACCACCCACCAGACATTGCGGATATCGTGCTTCCAGCCTTCCAAAAGGGCTTCGTAGATATTGCCCTCATCCAATTCCGCATCGCCCACCACGGCCACATGCCGGCCAGGCGGAATACCCTCAGGCGCCATACGGTGCAGATGCACGTAATCCTGCACAAGCGACCCGAAGGAAGCGAGCGCCACGCCAAGCCCGACAGAACCGGTGGAGAAATCAACCTCAGACCCGTCCTTCACGCGGGATGGATAGGGCTGGATGCCGCCGAATTGGCGCAGCGTTTCCAGCTTTTCGCGCTGCTGGCGCCCCAGCAGGTAATTGATGGAATGAAACACCGGCCCCGCATGCGGCTTCACCGCCACGCGATCGGCAGGCTTCAGAATATCGAAGTAAAGCGCTGTCAGGATGGAAATGCAGGAAGCGCAGGACGCCTGATGCCCGCCCACCTTCAGCCCATCTCGATTAGGGCGGATATGATTGGCGTGATGGATCATCCAGGAAGAAAGCCAAAGCAGCTTCTTCTCCAGCGCATGGAGCATTTCCGTCCGCCGGGCGCTACCCGGCAAATGGCGGGCCTTGCCCTTGCCTTGCACTGTCATGATCCATTCCCCCGACAAGTTCGGCTGAATATGGCGGTTTGGTCCTGCCGGCGAAAGAGGGGATTTTAGGCTCGGATCAGCCGCTTCAGCCCGCCCGAGGCCGCGCGCTGGCCATCCCCCACATAGGCTTCGTGATTATTTTCGATGGAGGCCGGATCATAGAGGTAATTCACCATCAACCCGCAGGATTGGCGCAGACCATTCTCTGAGACGTCAGCCCGCCAATTCAGCCTTTCGACGCGCGCGCCATTGGAAAGGTGAAAATGCGCCACGGGGTCCAGCGCGCGCCCTGCCCTGCCCGCCGGTGCTTCCTTCAACAGATATTGCGCACCAAGCCGGATCAGCATGGGCCCCAAAGCGCGGGAGAGCGCTTCCTGCTTCAACCAGGCGCGGTCCGCCAAAGCCCGAGCGCAATCCAGCGCCGCGCCGCCATTGGCAGCAGTAAGCGCCGCTTCTTCCTCGGCCGTCAGCAGCGCGGTCTTATTGGCAAGGCTTTTGTCGAGCCAGGCGCGAAAGCCCGGCATTGGGGAAAGCGTGCAAAAGGTTTTCAGCTTGGGGAATTCGGCAGCGAGCAATTCCACCACGCGCTTGATCAGGAAATTGCCGAAGGAAATGCCATCCAAGCCGCGCTGGCAGTTGTTGATGGAATAGAACACGGCCGTATCCGCCTGCCCGGCATCCTGCAACGGCGCTTTTTCATCGAGCAGCTTTTGCACGCTGGCCGCCATTCCCCGTTCAAGGGCGACTTCCACGAAAATCAGCGGCTCATCGGGCATGCGTGGGTGAAAGAAGGCGTAGCAGCGCCGGTCTGAATCAAGGCGATTGCGCAAATCACGCCAGGTGCGGATGCGGTGCACTGCTTCATACTGCACCAGCTTTTCCAAAAGCGCGGCAGGCGATTTCCAGTCAATCGCGCGCAATTCCAGAAAGCCGACATCGAACCAGGAAGCGAGCAAGCCTTTCAGGTCCGTCTCCAAAGCCTGCAAGGGCGGCTCATCATCCTTGAGGCGCAGCAATTCGGCGCGCATTTCGACCAGGAACTTCACACCATCCGGAATGGCGGCAAAGGCCGTCAGCAGCTTCAGGCGCGGCGGTTCCAAAGCGCGGCGCAGCCCCGCGAGCGCAATAGCGCGCAAAGCAGCATCAGTTGCCGTGCTCAGTTTTTCAATGGCGCTGGTCACCGCAGCCGCGTTGGAATCAAAACTGGCCAAGGCGCGGAGGAAATCCAGCTTGCCGGCCTCATCCAAGCCACGATAGCGTACCGCAAGTGCTGCCGCGCGGTTGCGCGCGGAAACCTCACCACCGCGTGCCTGGAGGCATTCGCGGAATTCTTCAGCAAAATCATTGGGCGCTTGCGGGCTGCGCTGCACCACACTGGCCAGATCGCGCCAGAAGGACGCCACGCGCTGCATGGCACGATTCATCAAGCCGGCTTCAATGGCGATATCGGACATGGTGTGCACCGAACCCCTTCAGGGGAAAGCCTATCGAAACATTTGTTAAAAAACAAAGGTTTTGTGGCGCGCTAGATGGGCTTCAGGAAGAAAGATCATGCCGCGCCTTGGCGATCAACGCCGGCAAATCCTCGGCGATCAAACCGGGTGGACCTGAAGCCGCAGCGGCGCCATGCAGCCAGACACCAGCGGCGGCGGCCTCGAAAGGCGCCATGCCTTGCGCCAGCAAGGCTGCGATGGCGCCGGCCAGGATATCGCCCGTGCCGGCGGTGGCGAGGCAGGGCGGCGCATTGTCATTGATGATCACGCGGCCATCCGGCGCGGCGATGATGCTATCCGGGCCTTTAAGCACGACAACCGCACCAAGCCGCGCCGCTGCAATGCGCGTGGCGCTGAGCCTATCCGCGCCCGGCGTGCCGAAAAGCCGGTCGAATTCGCCGGCATGGGGCGTGATCACCGCAGCGCCGCGCAGCAGGTCCGGCGCCTCGGCAGCGGCCATCAAGGCGCCGGCATCCGCCACCAGGATTTTGCCGGCCTCAATCAGGCTGCGGATGGCGGCGCCCGTTGCCTCATGCGGCAAAAGCCCAGGCCCGGCCAGCCAGACCTTGCGCCGCGCATCCGCCAAAAGCGCTTCCAGCGTTGCGTCGCTCACCAATTGGCCGGGCGCATCGGCGCGCAGCATCGCGGCCAGATCCAGGTTTTCGGCATGCAGCGTGACCAACCCCGCGCCGAGCCGCCGCGCCGCCGCCGCTGCCAGCCGCGCGGCACCGGGCATGGTGGCGCCGGCCAGAATGGTCAGATGGCCGCGCGTATATTTATGCGCGCTGACCCCAAGTGATGGCAGCGCCCAAAGCGATGGGTGATTGCGCCAGCAACGCGGCGCGATGCCTTGCAGCACTCCATCCGGCAGGCCGATATTGGCAAGCACGGTCTCGCCGCACAGCGCGCGACCAGGCAGCAGCACATGCCCAGGCTTGAGGCGAAAGAAGCTGATGGTGAGTGCGGCCTGGGGCGCGAAGCCCAAAACCTGCCCGGTTGCACCATCAAGCCCTGAGGGCACATCCACCGCAACCAATGGCGCCCGAACCGCGCGCAGCATTTGGGAAACCTCCGGCGCCAAGGGGCGCGTCAAGCCAGCGCCAAATAGCGCATCCACCACAAGCCCAGCACGCGCGACCTCGGCCTCATTGAAAGCCGCCATCGGGCCATGCCAGCGCGCCGCCGCCGCAGCAGCGGCGGTGCCGGGGCTGGGAGGTGCGAGGGCCGCGACCGCAACGGGCCAGCCCGCCTGTTCCAGATAGCGCGCGGCGACATAGCCATCCCCGCCATTATTGCCGGGACCGGCCAGCACAATGGTACGACAGGGGCGGAACCGGGCGCGAATGGCCCGTGCCACCGCCCTGCCCGCTGCTTCCATCAAGGTTTCAGTCGGCATGCCCGCCGCCAGTGCAGCCGCATCGGCGCGCGCCATCTCAGCCGGTGTCAGCAATTCGGTCGGGTAAGGGCGCGGCATGGATGGCTTATAGCCGATCTGCGCGCCGCCCATATGGGCTGGATCAAGCGGCGCGCCATGCTGCTATAGAAGGGCTTCCAGAACAGGAGTCGTGCATGGCCTTCGTGATCGCCATCGCCCAGCGGAAGGGCGGCGCCGGCAAATCCACCGTGGCGGCCAATCTGGCCACCGCGCTTGCGGAATCTGGCCATCGCGTCGGGCTTTTGGACATAGACCCACAGCGCAGCCTGGCGCGTTGGGACCAGCAGCGCGGCGTGAGCAAGAAAGCCCATACGCTGCATTTTGAAGCGCCAACCGGCTGGCGCCTGCCCGCCACGCTGGAAAGGCTGAAGCGGGAACAGGATTTCGTGCTGCTGGATACCGCGCCGCATGATGATACGGATGCCAAGCTTGCCATTCGCGGCGCCGATCTGGTGCTGGTGCCCTTGCAGCCCTCGGCGGCTGATCTTTGGTCCATGGATGCCACGCTTGATCTGGCTAAGCAGGAAAGGCGACCCTTCCGGCTGCTGCTGAACCGCGCGCCCGCTTCGGGCAGGCTGCGCGAGGATATTGAAGGCCAAATCCGCGACCGTAATTTGCCCAAGCTGGATGCGGTACTTGGCAATCGCACCGCCTATGCCCAGGCTTTCATGGCCGGGCTTGGCGTGGTGGAAGCCGCACCCCGCGGCCCCGCTGCGGCAGAAGTACGCAACCTTGCAGCGGCGCTGGAAGCGATCCGGAAAAAGGGTTTGAAATGATGAGTGATTTATTGCTGGCCTTGCATCTACTGGGCGCGGTGCTCTGGGTAGGCGGCATGGGCTTCGCGCTTTTGGTGCTGCGCCCCGCCGCGCATGAGGTGCTCCAAGCGCCGGAGCGTCTGGCCCTGGCGCAGGCGGCCTTTAGGCGTTTCTTTCTTATTGTATGGCATGCCATGCCAATCGTGCTGCTGACCGGCTGGGCCTTGTTCTTCCTGTGGCATGGCGGCTTTGCCGGCGCGCGATGGAGCCTGCATCTGATGCATTTGCTGGGGCTGATTATGGCATTGGTCTTTCTTGCGCTATTCTTCGGCCCCTGGGGTGCCATGCGCCGGGCGATGGCGGCGGGCGACAAGCCCAGCGCCGCGCGCGCGCTGGAGAGTATCAGAAAACTGGTATTGGTGAATTTGATCATGGGGTTGGTCGTGGTGGCATTTTCCGGCGTTGGACGCATCGCAGGATGAGCATTGCGCTGAAGGACGGTATCCAGATTGTGGAGGATGCCGCGCCGGAATTCGAAGCAGTCGCTGCCATCCAGCGCGGGCTGCACAACTTCAACCAGGAAACCGGCGGGCCTTATGACCGGGAACCGGTGACGCTTTTGGTGCAGGATGCGGATGGCAAGACCCTTGGCGGCTTATTGGGCCTGACCTTCTGGGGCTGGCTATTCATTGATTGGCTCTATCTGGAACGCGGCATGCGCCGGCGTGGCATTGGTGAGGAATTGCTCCGCCGCGCTGAGGCGATTGGCCGCGAACGCGGTTGCACCAATGCCTACACGGATACTTTCAGCTTCCAGGCGCCAGGCTTCTGGAAGCGCAATGGCTATGTGGAATTCGGCAAGCTGGAAGGCATGCCGGCTGGCCATGCGCGGGTGTGGTTGCGGAAGAAGTTGTAGCTTTATTCCACTTTGATCCCGGCCTTGCTCACCACATCGGCCCACATCGCGATTTCTCGCTTCAGCACCGCATCGAATTCGGCGGGGCTTTGCCCGCCAGGCTCCGTGCCCAATTCCAGGATGCGTTGCGTGAGATCCGGCGCCGTGATGGCCGTTGCAAACGCTTCATATAATTGCGCCTGAATGGCGGGCGCCGTGCGCGCAGGCAGGAAGGCCGCCACCCAGGTATCCGCCTCGAACCCCGGCACGGTTTCGGCAACACTCGGCACATCCGGAAAAGCGCGGTTGCGCGTGGGGGAAGTGACCGCGATGGGCCTGATCTGCCCACCCCGTGCCAGCCCCGCCGAGGCGGTGAGCGAATCAAAGCCAAGCTGTACATTGCCCGCGGCCAAATCCTGCAAGGCAGGGCCAGAGCCGCGATAGGGGATGAATTGGATATCAATCTCGGTGGTCAGGCGAAACAAGGTCGCGCCCAGATGCGGCCCGCCGCCGGGGGAACCCGCCGTGAAATTCAGCTTGCCCGGATTGGCCCGCGCATAAGTGAGCAATTCCGAGATATTGTGGATGGGTAGGCTTGGCGTGGCAGTGACCAGCAACGGCGTGCGCCCCAGCATGGTGATGGCAAGGAAGGCGCTTGGAATGTCGAAGGGCGCCTTGTCCTTATGCGTCGTCGGCAGGATGGAATGGGCCGAGGCATTGATCAGCACCGTATAGCCATCCGGCGCCGCGCGGGCGACCTCACCCATACCAATAATGCCTGAAGCGCCGGCGCGGTTTTCAACCACAATCTGCCAGCCTTTTTGTTCGGCAATCTTGCGCGCAACCAAACGGCCCAGAATGTCACTCGGCCCACCTGGCGGGAAAGCGATGACGAAACGGATGGGCGCCGCGGGCCAAGCGCCTTGCGCGTTCAGGGTGGCGGGCGCGAAAAGCCCGGCTGCAAGCACCCCCCGACGAGATAAAAGCGGCATGGCCGATCCCCCTCACCTTCACAAAGAAATGACGTGACCCAGTTTCCCGGATCACGCCATAGCCCTACTTGCAGAAGGTGCCGCCGCGGGGTGAGTGAATTTATTTGCCGGTGCCACGCATCTCCTCCCGGCAGAACGCGCGTGATGTGGTGCGATTCTTCGCTTGATAACGTTGACGGTACATTTCCCAGGAGATGTTTTAACGCCCCGCGCGGCCGATAAGGCTGCCGGGCGCGTTCTGCGAGGCGCGGCGCTTGGACGGGAGCTTGGCTTTTTCTTACAGGTTCCAACCAGGACGGAGACCGCGCCGTGATCAGTTAGTGCCCGATCCAGACTGCAGAGCTAAATGGCGTTGATCAGCGAGCCTGGCCGGCCGACGTAATGGTTCGCACGCCAACAGGTCTCGCTACCACGCCTTAGGACATGAAACTGCTGAACGGGCTGCTGGCAGCACTCAGGGGCTAAGCGATATCCGTTTCCACATGCCACCATTTCGGCCTTGTGCTACGAAAGGAATGCGCCGTCGGGCGGAGGGCCGCCGCCGGCTTGTCGAATACACCAAGCAGCAAACCCACGACCGGCTTGTCGTCGATAGCACCGAGAGAGGTGCCGCAGGTCTTGCAGAAGGCGCGGCTTGAATAGGGCGACGAACGATATGTGGCGGGCTTGCCGGCCTTGCCTGTCCAGGTGACCGCATCGCGCGGAAATTCGACCCAGGCGAGTGTGAGGCCGCCGGTATGGCGCTGGCACATGCGACACGAACAGGTGTGCGGCCTGGCGGCGGGCGCCTTGGCTTCGAAGCGGATCGCACCGCACAGGCAGCCGCCGCTATAGGTCTTCACCGACATTTCCCAGACGAACCTTCCTAACAGCCAAAACGCTCACGATCTGCCCGCTTTCGAGTTAATCAGCAGACGCATGCCATAGCTTTCTTTTGCCTTCGCCGCGTCCGCCGCCCAAAATCCAGTTCGATAAACCCATTTCAGGCTATTGCCCCTTCAGCGTCGCCAAAGCGTCATTCAAGGTCTTGCTGGGGCGCATCGCGGCCGAGGTTTTCGCATCATCAGGCCGGTAATACCCGCCCAATTCCTGCGCCTTGCCCTGCGCGTCAATCAATTCCTTGTAAATCTTGGCTTCATTGGCCGAGAGCATACCCGCCAGCGGCTTGAAGCGTGCGGCAAGGCCCGAGCTATTGTCGCGCGCCGCCAAAGCCTGCGCCCAATAAAGGGCCAGGTAGAAATGGCTGCCCCGGTTATCAATCTCACCCACCTTGCGCGCGGGTGAGCGGTTATGTTCCAGGATCTTGCCATTGGCTTCATCCAGCGTCTCGGCCAGCACCTTCACGTCTTCGCTATTGGTGGTTTGCGCCAAGTGCTCAAGCGAAGCGCCAAGGGCGAGAAACTCGCCAAGCGAATCCCAGCGGAGATAACCTTCGCCCTGGAATTGCTCAACATGCTTGGGCGCCGAACCACCCGCGCCGGTTTCAAACAAGCCACCGCCATTCAGCAACGGCACAATGGAGAGCATCTTGGCCGAGGTGCCGAGTTCCATGATCGGGAACAAATCCGTCAGGTAATCGCGCAGCACATTCCCGGTGACGGAAATGGTATCGAGCCCCTTGCGGATACGATCGAGCGAGAATTGCATCGCCTCAACCGATCCCAGGATGCGAATATCAAGCCCCGATGTGTCGTGATCCTTCAGGTATTTCTCGACCTTCTTGATCAGCTCAGCATCATGGGCGCGCTTGGCATCCAACCAGAAGACCGCCGGCGTATTGGTCAGCCGCGCGCGGCGCACGGCAAGCTTCACCCAATCCTGAATGGGCGCATCCTTCACCTGGCACATGCGGAAGATATCGCCGGTCTCGACAGGGCGGGAGAGCAGCACCGTGCCATCTTCCGCGACCACACGCACTTCGCCATCGGCGGCGAGTTCGAACGTCTTATCGTGGGAACCGTATTCTTCCGCCTGCTGCGCCATCAGCCCGACATTGGGGACAGTGCCCATGGTCTTTGGGTCAAAGGCGCCATTGGCCTTGCAGTCTTCAATCACGGTCTGGAACAGCCGCGCATAGCAACGGTCCGGGATCACTGCCTTGGTATCATGCAGCTTGCCATCGGGGCCCCACATCTTGCCCGATTCACGGATCATGGCCGGCATGGAAGCGTCAATGATCGTATCGCTCGAGACATGCAGATTGGTGATGCCACGGTCGGAGTTAACCATGGCGAGCGCAGGGCGCGCCTTATAGGTGGCGTCAATATCAGCCAAGATCGGCGCCTTTTCAGCCTCAGGCAGGGTTTCGATCTTGGCCAGCATATCGCCAACGCCGTTATTCGGATTGACGCCAAGGCGCGTGAGCGTCGCGCCATGCTTTTGGAAAACATCGGCGAAGAAGACCGAAACCGCATGACCGAACAGGATGGGATCGGAGATCTTCATCATGGTGGCTTTGAGGTGGACGGAGAACAACACCCCTTCACGCTTCGCGGCATCAATCTGTTCGGCCAGGAAGGCACGCAAGGCCTTGCGGCTCATGACCGAGGCATCAATGATCTCGCCGACGATCAAAGGCGTTTTCGCCTTCAGCACGCTAACGCTGCCATCCTTCGACACCAATTCAATGCGCGCATTGGTGGGCGCTGTCATGGTGGCGGCCACTTCCGAGCCATAGAAATCCCCGCCCGGCATATAGGCGACATGGGATTTGGAGTCCCTCGACCACGCGCCCATCTTATGCGGGTTGTTGCGCGCATATTGCTTCACGGCGCCCGCCGCGCGGCGGTCTGAATTGCCTTCGCGCAACACGGGGTTCACGGCGCTGCCCAGCACCTTGCCGTAACGGGCGCGGATTTCCTTCTCGGCATCATTGGCAGGATTATCCGGATAATCCGGCACATCATAACCCTTGCCCTGCAATTCCTTGATCGCGGCCTTAAGCTGCGGCACGGAGGCAGAGATATTCGGCAGCTTGATGATATTGGCTTCCGGCTTCAGCGCGAGCTTGCCGAGTTCGGCGAGTTCATCATTCACCTTTTGCTCGGGCTTCAGCTTTTCCGGGAAATTGGCCAGTATACGGCCCGTCAGCGAAATATCCTTGAGCGTCATCTTCACGCCGGCCATGCCGACAAAGGACTGCACGATGGGCAGTAGGGAGTAAGTCGCCAGCGCCGGCGCTTCATCCACCTTGGTCCAGATGATTTCGAGTTCTGACATGGCTCAACCTTCCATAGCCTGGGCCGTTCGGGCCGCTTTGCGTGTTTTGTCAATCTGGCCGGGTTTGTCGCACCGGGGGGGGAGAAGGGCAAGTGGGTGGCGGGGCCAGAGAAGCCTTCCACGAGCGGTTATATTGCGCCTTTTTTTTCACGATCCCCGTAGCCCTGGGGATGCGCTTCCCGCCAGGCCCAAGTGGTGCGGACAATGGCGTCAATATCGGCAAAGCGGGGCGCCCAGCCGGTCTCTGCGCGCAGCCTTTCACTCGCTGCCACTAAAACGGCAGGATCTCCGGCGCGGCGTGGGCCGATGCTATGGGGCACCGCGCGGCCACTGACGCGCGCAATCGCATCCAGCACCTGCTTCACGGAATGGCCTTCGCCATTGCCGATATTGTAGCGGCAGGAACCATGCGTCTTTAACCGCCCCAGCACGCGCACATGCGCATCTGCCAGATCGGTTACGTGTACGTAATCGCGAATGCAGGTCCCATCCGGCGTTGGGTAATCATCACCAAAAACTGTCAGCGCCGGGCGCCGACCAAGCGCCGCATCAACCGCGAGCGGCACAAGATGGGTTTCAGGATTGTGATCCTCGCCCGCGCGCCCGGCAGGGTCTGATCCGGCGGCGTTGAAATAACGCAGCGCGGCATAGCGCAGGCCATGGATACGCTCGGCCCATGCAAGCGCGGTTTCTACCATCAGCTTGCTCTCGCCATAGGGATTGCCGGGGGCGACGGGGCAATCTTCATCAATCGGCACGCGTTCCGGCTTGCCGAACAAGGCAGCGGTGGAAGACAGCACGAAGCGCAGGCACCCGGCTTGAACGGCGGCTTCAATCAGCCGCAGGCTATTCCCGACATTTTTCGCGATATAGTGCATGGGCGTTTTCATGCTTTCGCCCACCAGGGAAAGGGCGGCGAAATGCAGCACGGCATCAAAGCGCCCATTGGCGAAAACGCGCTTCAATTCGGCACGATCCGCAAGCGGCGCCTGCACCAAAGTGGCGGCAGCAGGCACGGCGGCGCGATGGCCCTGGCTGAGATCATCCAGCACCACCACCTCATCACCGCGATCTAGCAAAGCCAGCACCACATGGCTGCCGACGAAGCCCGCACCGCCTGTCACCAGATAACGCGCCATATCCGAACCCTGCCTTACAGCTTCACGGCCGGGGCGTTGCCTCTGCCACCCTTTCGCTGCGCGGTGCATCCAGCGCGCGAAGATAGGCGGCATCAAGGCCGTAGATGTCCCGGCGCATGACCACCGTTCCGGATTCAACCATCACCGTGTCATAATGAAGGCGCACCGGGATCGCCCGGGCCAGAGAAACGCCCTGAGTGACGCCGCTTTCCAAGGCACGATCAACACGTTCCTGGTTCCAGGCCGACATGCCGCTGAAGGCTTCCGCCAGCAAATCCATGGGCCGTTCCAGGCGAATGCAACCTGAAGAAAAGGCGCGCTCTGTCCGGCGGAACAAATGCCGATCCGGCGTGTCATGCATGAAAATATCGTCGCGGTTCGGCATGACGAACTTAATGCGTCCAAGCGCATTCACCTCACCGGGGTCCTGGCGGATGATGAAGGGGAAGCGATCCTTGGAATAGGCGCTGAAATCCACCGCGGTCGCGTCAACTTCCGTGAGTTCGCCATCAATGCGCTGATACAGCCGATATCCCAAGGCCTGCATGCGCCCGGGCTCTCGGCGGAAGCGCGGCAGCAAATCCTCCCGCGCATTGCGATCCGGCACGCCCCAGGGTGGGTTGAATTGCACCGCGACCAGCCGGACATCGAGCATGGGGGTCTCCCGATCAGGACGGCCCACAATCACCGCCATATCCTGCACCACACGCCCGGCATCCGCCAGGCGCAGGCGGAAATGGGGGATATTCACGTCAATCCGCCGGTCGGGCGGGGCGGCCAGGCCGCGGCGCATATCAAGCGCCACGCGAAGCTGCCCGATTTTGGTTTCAACAGGCGTATTCAAGGCGGCCCAAGTCAGGCGACCGATCCGGCCATCGGCTTCCAGCCCTTCTTCGGACTGAAAGCGCCGCACCAGGGCTTCCAGCCGCGCATCATAAAAGGGGCTTTCCGCCGCTGCGCCGCGCAACACTTCCGGGTCAAGCAACGCAAGCCGTGCACGAAGCTGCCCAACCCGCGCGGCATCCTGGCTGCCCGGTTCCAAGGTGCTGGCAAGATTGCCTTCAATGGCCGGCCAACTACCGCGCGCAGCGATGGCCCGAAACCGCGCGAGCGCTGCCCTGATGGGCGCCGCTTCGGGATGAAGGATCGCTGCCTGATCCAATACGCTGGCTGGATCGCTGCTCGCGAAAAGCCTTTCGCGCCACACAGGAAAATCAGCCCGCACGGGATCACGCCTGATATCCGCGCGCCCTGGCGGCGGCACGACACGGCCCAACACCAAATCCCGCAGGGCCGCTTCCGCACGCGACATGAGCATACCGCCCGGCACATCATAATGGCGCGGGTCAAGTCCATCTTCGCCAAGCGCTTCCAGACGCCGTGCCAGGCGATCAAGCGCCGCGCGGGATGCGGCGCTGGCGCGGGGCGACATGCCAGTGGCAAGCCCGGCCGTCGCTGCACCCAGCATCACCTCGCGGCGCGCGAATCGCCTTGGATCACTCATGCCGTTTTGTTAGCGCATTCATCGCCTTGCGCATAACTTCCTTTGTTTGCCTCAGGAAAGCCTATCTGCCGCCTGATGCGCCCCGCCAAGTTCTGCCACCGTTATCGGCTTATAGGGCGCACGGGGGCGGAAATGCCCCACCTCCTCCACCGGCACATTGCGGGTTTCGGCAATTACCGCCGCCACGGTTGGGCCACAAAGCCGCCCCTGGCACGGGCCCATGCCGCAGCGCAGATAGGCCTTGGCCTGGTTGGGACCGGTTGCGCCAATCGCTGCCGCCCAGCGAAGCGAACCCGCCGTCACTTCCTCACACCGGCAGATGATGGTGGATTCTTCGGCTGGTGCCAGGATTTCCTGCGATGGTGCGTAAAGCGCATCCAGAAAGGGGCGCAGCGCGCGGGCTTGCAACAGCGCTTCGGCGCTTACTTCCGCGCGGGAATCCCGATCAGCACGTGAGAGGCGCCCAAGCCGGAGCGCTGCATCCAGGACCGCCAATTGCGCGGTGGCCACCGCCGCTTCCCAGCCAGCAATCACCGCGCCATCGCCCGCCACCGCAATGCGCGCATGGGAAGACGCGCCGAAAACATCCAGCTTGGGGCGCCAGCAAATCTGTTGCGCATCCCAAACATGCTCCAACCCAATCGCCATGGAGATATGCGTGGAAGGCATCACGCCTTCATGCAGCAGCAGCGTATCACAGGGTTCGAAACCCCCTTCAAAACGCAGCCCCTGCACCCGCGCGCTGCCTTCAGCGCGCAAATGCTTTGCCCCTGTCAGCACCCGCATGCCGGCCTGACGCGCCTTCAGGATCAGGCCGATGCCTTTCGCAAGCTGCGGAAAGCCGCTGAAAATGCCGCCCTGTTCAAGCGCCGTGCGCAGGATGGGCCGGGTGCGCGTTTCCACCAGCACTGGCATCACACCCGCGCGGATCAATTGATTGGCAAGCAGCCACATCAGCGGCCCCTGCCCCGCCAGCACCACCTTGCCCGATGGCACCATGCCGGCAGTCTTCAGCGCGATCTGCGCAGCGCCCGCACTCATCACGCCAGGCAGAGTCCAGCCCGGAATGGGCACCGGCCTTTCCTGCGCGCCTGTCGCCAGCATGATGCGCTCAGCCGTAACTTCCGTGGTTTCACCCTGATGCGCGAGGGAAAGCGTGCCGGTATCCGGTTCCAGCATCCAAAGCGTGCTGCCGGCACGATAGGTGATATCCAAAGCGCGAAACCGCGCGATCAATTCAAGCCCGGGCGCCATGTCGCGTGCCAGCGCAGGATCGGCGCCGGCCAATTCGGCAGCGCGAAAAACCTGCCCGCCGGGCGCCGCGTTTTCATCCACCACAAGCACGGAAAGCCCGCATTCGCGCGCCGTGATCGCGGCGGCCATACCGGCAGGCCCGGCACCGATAATGGCAAGATCGAACTTACGCGGCGCTTCGGCGGCTTTCACGGGCACCAGGCTCATCGCTGCACCTCCCGCGCGCCTTGCTGGCGGGCGATGCGCATGCCAGCTGCGACCGGCACCATGCAGGCTTGCCGATTGGCCACACCATCAATTTCGGCGAGGCAATCATAGCAAACGCCCATCATGCACCAAGGCAGGCGTGGGCTGCCGGAGACCGGCGTTTCACGGATTGAAGAAAGACCCGAGATCAGGATAGCGGCGGCGGCGCTGCTGCCTTCCGGCACCATCAGGGCGCGGCCTTCAACAAAAACCTGCACGGTTTCCGGCCGATGATCCGGGCGCGTGCGAAACATCAGAATCGCTCAGCCGAAAACGGCGCAAGGAAAGGATCAAGCGACCCACGCGCAATCATGGGCGCAAGCAGCTTTCCATGCGCGGCAGCGAGTGTGACGCCGGAATGGCAATTGGCCGTATAGGCGCCGGCTAGGGTTTCGGATTGATCATAAATCGGCAGCCCATCGGGCGACATGACGCGCAGCGCAGACCAGGCGCGCACCACATTCAGCTTGCCGATCCAGGGAAAACAAAGCGCCGCACGTTGGGCGATTTCCGCCATCACCGGCTGTGTCTGGCGCGTGTCAAACCCCACCTCCTCCACGCTATCGCCCAGCATGATGCTACCCTCACCGGTTTGGCGAATGGTGGTGGTGGGCATGGGAAGTGCGGCGCGCGCGCGTTCGGTCACCAGCACTTGCCCGCGCTGCGGGCGCACCGGCGCCTTCAACCCGAAATGGGACGCAAGCGTTGCATTGCCGAGGCCAGCGGCCAGCACCGCACGTTCCGCCTGGAGGGTGCCGAGGTTTGTCTCCAGCAGGAAATTGCGCGGCGCCGTCGCGATACCCGTGATCTTCACATTGGACAGGTAAACCCCGCCAAGCGCAGTAAAACCGTGATGCAGGCTGCGCAGCAGCGCCAGCGGGCTGACATGCCCATCATAGGGCGTGAAGGAAGCGCCCACCACGGCGGGGCCAAGCCCAGGCAGCATTTCGCGCGCTTCCCGCGCATCCAGCATGCGATAGTCAAAGCCGTAATTGCCCGCCTCGCGCTTCATTTGGCCCAAGCGCTCAGCGCGTTCATTCATTTCCCGGTCGGAAAGGCATAAATGCAGCCCACCCGGTTGAGACAGACCCAGCGATAGCCCGGTTTGCTGCGCCAG
The DNA here is from genome assembly GCA_020249145.1 of Roseomonas sp. Lineage (GTDB taxonomy): Bacteria > Pseudomonadota > Alphaproteobacteria > Acetobacterales > Acetobacteraceae > Neoroseomonas. The sequence goes on from JADCGF010000005.1 coordinate 32,312, forward strand.
ATCATTCGCCAATTCGGCCCAGCTTTCCGCTGATTGCCGGGTCCAGCGCTGATACCAGGGCGCGCCGAGCCCCTTGGATTGCACCCAAACCAGGCCGAAATTGCCGCGGCTGGCGCGATAGGCGGCATCCCCTTCATCCAACAGCGCAACAGACAGCCCTTCGCGCCTGAGGCCCCAGGCAATGGCGGAACCCACCAGCCCGCCACCAATCACCATTGCATCAAAGCGTCGTCCCGTCATGACAACACCAGCTTATACCTTTCCGGTTAAGGAAAGATGCGGGATCAGCGCCCGCCCCCCACTTGCATGCAAGAAGCGGTCACATAGGAAGCCGCGTCTGAGGCCAGGAACAGAATGCATTCCGCCACTTCCTCTGGCTTGCCAGGCCGGCCCATGGGCACCAGCGGCCCAAGCCGCGCGAGCCGATCCGGCGCGCCGCCACGAGCATGGATTTCGGTTTCAATCAGGCCGGGATTGACCGCATTCACCCGCATGCCTTCCTGCGCCACCTCGCGCGCGAGACCGATGGTGATCGTATCCACGGCTGCCTTACTCGCCGCGTAATGCACATATTCCCCCGCACTGCCGAGTTCTGACGCGCGGGAGGAGACATTCACAATCGCACCCCCCTTGCCGCCCTGCTTGGTGGACATGCGCTTCACCGCTTCGCGGCAGAACATGGCAAGGCCGGTGACATTGGCGCCCATGGTATTGGCCCAGCCGGCATGGGTGATGGTCTCAAGCCGCCCGCGCGGGCCGGTGCCGCCGGCATTATTCACCAGCACATCAATGCGCCCGAAATGCTTCATGACCGCTTCAAAGGCGCCAATCGCATGCGCTTCATCTTCCACCGAACCTTGCAGCAACAGCACTTTCGCGCCTGCCGCTTCGCAATCGCGCTGCACGGCTTCGGCGCTGGTCCGGTCCTGCTGGAAGGTAAGGCATAGGTCATAGCCGCGGGCAGCCGCCATGCGCGCAGTGGCCGCGCCAATGCCGCGCCCGGCGCCAGTGATCATCATGACTTTGCGTGACATGGGCTTTCCTCCCCTTTGTTTATGCCGCCTTTATGCCATGGGATGGCGGGCTTGCCGATACCCGCGCGGCGGGCAAGCATTCGGGTGGAGGCACGCCATGACACAATGTTCCAACGCCCGCTTCAAACCGCTGACCTGCCCTGATGCCCTGCCGCGCTTTCCAGCGCCGCAACACGCATCAGCGCCGGCGCAAGACAGGAAAGGCTGAAGCATGACACGCGATCTTGAGGGCAAAAGCGCGCTGGTGACCGGTGGCGCCTCTGGCATCGGGCAGGCCACGGCGCTTGCCTTTGCGCGTGAGGGTGCGCGGGTGGCAGTGGCCGATATCATGCAGGATGCGGCGCAACGCACAGTCAACGAGATCGAGGCGATGGGCGGCCAGGCCCTGGCGATTGCCTGCGATGTCACGGATGATGACGCGGTAAAGGCCATGATCGCCGCGACGGTGGATGCCTTTGGCAGCCTTGACTGCGCCTTCAATAATGCTGGCATTGCCCCTTATCAGGTGAATGCCGGGGGGCAGAAAATCGCGGATGTCGCGCCCGAAGCCTGGCGCCGCTTGATTGATGTGAACCTGACCGGTGTGTGGCTATGCCTGAGGCATGAAGTGGCACAGATGCGCGCGCAGGGTTCGGGTGGCGTCATCATCAATACCGCTTCGATCCTGGGGTTGGTTGGAACGGCCACCTCCTCAGCCTATGTCGCGGCGAAGCATGGTGTGGTGGGCTTGACCAAGGTTGCGGCAGCGGACCATGCCGAGGACAATATCCGCGTCAATGCGGTCTGCCCCGGTTATATCGAAACACCCATGACCGAGGAGACGATGCGCAGGCGCGGTGAGCGCATTATGGCCCGCGTGCCAATGGCGCGCATGGGCAAGGCCGCGGAAATCGCCGAAGCGGTAGTCTGGCTTTGCAGCCCAAAAGCAAGTTTTGTGACGGGTGTCTCCTGGGCGGTGGATGGCGGCTATACGGCGATTTGACGCCCTTCCTGAAGCGGGCATGATTGCGCGCTGGATTGCCGCGCCCATCCCGCCCATCAGCCTTTGAGGAAACGCCATGTCTGAAATCCTGATCAGTGATGATGCCGGCCTGCGAATCATTCGGCTGAACCGGCCCGAGAAGAAAAACGCCCTGACGCGCGCCATGTATAGCGCGATTGCTGCGGCCTTGCGGGAAGCCGCCACCGCGCCGGGCATTCGTGCTGTGATGATCACGGGCGGCGATGCCTGTTTTACCTCTGGCAATGATGTTGCGGATTTTCGCGCGCGCGGGGAACAGCAGGCGGAAGTCCCATCCCCCGCGCGGGACATGCTGGCCGCCCTTGGCGAATGCCCGAAGCCTGTGGTGGCGGCCGTTGCGGGTTATGCGATTGGCATTGGCACGACGCTGCTGCTGCATTGTGATCTGGTTTATGCCGGCGATAACGCCATCTTCCGCATGCCCTTTGTGGATTTGGGGCTTTGCCCGGAAGGCGGTTCATCGCTGTTGGTGCCGATGCGTGGCGGGCAATTGCTGGCCAATGAATTGCTGATGCTGGGTGAGGCCTTTCCGCCGGAGGTGGCGCTACGCGCCGGCATCATCAATGCCGTGGTGCCGGTGGCAGAATTGCTGGCCCATGCGGAAGCCAAAGCGCGCGCCCTGGCCGCCAAGCCGCCCACCGCCATGGCGCAAACCAAGGCGCTGCTGCGCCGCGCTGATGCCGCGCGCATCGCCGAACATATGCAGGTGGAATTCGCGGCCTTCAGCGCGTTGTTGCGCGGGCCGGAAGCGGCGGAAGCGGTTGCGGCGTTTCAGGAAAAGCGCAAGCCGGATTTTTCGCGCTTCTTTGCGGCGGCAAAGGGGTAAGGCGATGCTGCATCAATGGCCGGCCCAGGCGCGGGTTTATCATGATGTTGCCGTGGCCGAAGCGCTGCCGAATGAGGTTGGTGGCGCGCAACGCATTGCGCTGGTTACCACAAGATCACTCGTGGGTAGCCGCATCGCGGCAGCGGTGCGCGATGCCTTGGGCGCGAGGCTGGTCGCTGAAACCGCTGCCATGCGCGCCCATAGCCCGGTGGAAGATGTGCTGGCTTTGGCCGTGCTGCTGCGCGAAAGCCGCGCGGAATTGGTGGTGGCGCTTGGTGGCGGTTCGGTGATTGATGGCGCGAAGGTCGCTTGCCTCGCGGTTTGGCGCGGCATTACGGACCCTGCCGCGCTGATTGAAGCGGCGGTTTCGCGCGGAGCCTCGCCCGGCGCTTGGGATGGCGCGGCGCCCTCTCCACGATTGATTGCCGTGCCCACCACGCTTTCGGCGGCAGAATTCGCACCCCATGCCGGCTATACGGATTTGGCCGCAGGGCGGAAATATCGCGCGCTTGATCCCTGGATGGTGCCGCGCGCCGTGCTGCTGAACCCTGCTGCCACATTGGAAACGCCGGCGGAGCTTTTCCTTTCTTCCGGCATTCGCGCCCTGGATCACGCGGCTGAGCGCTGGTGCGCTTTGGAAACGGCACCTTTTTCCGATGCGGTATCACGTCAAGCCATGCTGATGCTGGCTGACGGCTTGCCGCGTGTTGCCGCAGCGGCGGGGGATTTGCGCGCAAGGGCACTTTGCCAGCAAGCCGCTTGGCTTTCCGTGCAAGGTGGTTGGGCGGGTGTGCCAGTCGGTGCCAGCCATGGGCTTGGCTATATTCTGGGGGCGGCGCGCGGCGTGCCGCATGGCGTAACATCTTGCCTGATGCTGCATGCGGTGATGCGCTGGAATGCGCCGGTAAATGCCGCGCGACAAGCGGATATCGCGGCGATTTTCGGCGGCGCGGAAGCGGGGCCGGCGATTGAGGATTTCGTGGCCGGGCTTGGCCTGCCGACACGCCTGCATCAGCAAGGCATTACGGAAGCGGAAATCCCGGGCCTTGCCGCGCGCTGGAATGGCGATGCGCCGATTGCGACCAATCCGCGCCCGGTGCGCGGGGCGGCGGATTTAGAGGAGATTTTGCGGCTCGCGATATAGTGCTTTGTTGATCGCGTTTTCCGAGTTGCCAAGTGATTTCACTTGGCTTGAAAACGCTCTAAAGATTACGCCGTTCAGCCCGCAGCGTGGGAAGCCCAATGCCGGTAGCATCAAACCCGCCATCAACGGCGATCACCTGCCCGGTCAGGTAGCTGGCGCGGTCGCTGCACAAAAAGAATACCGCCTCCGCCAATTCCGCTTCCAGACCATAGCGATTGAGCGGCAAGTGGTCATGATAATCCGCGCGGATTTCCGGCGTATGCACCGCCTTTGCCATGGCGGTATCCACCGGGCCAGGGGCGACGGCATTGACGCGAATGCGAAGGCTCGCGAATTCCACCGCTTGCTGCTTGGTCAGATGCGCAAGCCCGGCCTTGCTGGTGCCATAGGCGACACGCAGCGTTGAAGCGCGCAAGCCGGAGATGGAGGTGATATTCACCATCGCCCCGCCGCCGCCCTCTGCCATGATCGGTGCCGCCGCTTGCGCTGCCAGGAATGGGCCGGTCAGGTTCACCGCCAGCACGCGCGCCCAATCTTCCGGCGTTGTTTCCAGGATGGGCTTGAAAATGGCGATACCGGCATTATTCACCAACGCATCCAGACGCCCGAAATGCGCCGCAGCATGGCGCACGGCGGCAGTGATGGCCGCCGGGTCTGAAACATCGCAGACAAGTTCAAGGGTTTTGGCGGGTTCTGCAAGCGCCGCCATGGTTTCGCGCAACTGATCCGCATTGATATCCAAAAGCGCGACATTCCAACCTTCGGCCAGAAAGCGCCGCGCCACGGCAAGCCCAATGCCACGCGCGGCGCCTGTCACCAGGGCGGTTCTTATGGTCATGGTCTGATCCTTCAGCGCGGCATGGTCCCGGCACGGCCAGCGGTGGCCCCACCATCAATCACCAACTCGCTGCCCGTCATGTGCCGCGAGGCGTCAGAAGCCAAGAACACCACGCCCGCCGCGATATCCGCCGCCGTGCCGGCTTCACCCAAGGGCACGATATTCGCCGCCAGTTGGCGCGGGTCCACCGGCGCATTGCGCCCGCCTGTGCTGCCCTGCGGCATTTTCTGCCAGATATCGGTTTCAATTACACCGGGATGGACGGAATTGCAGCGAATGCCATCCCGCGCGCCGGCGCATTCCAGTGCCACGGATTTCGAAAAAAGCCGCACCGCACCCTTGCTCGCAGAATAACCGGCCAAGCCCGCCGAGCCACGAATGCCGGCGATGGACGACATCATGATGATGGAACCCCCTCCCGCGCGGCGCATGGCTGGAATGGCGTATTTTACCGACAGAAATACGCCATCAAGATTTACCGCATTCTGCCGCCGCCAATCCGCAAGCGTCATATCAAGCAAGGGTTTCATGATGGCGATGCCGGCATTGGAAACCAGCACATCAAGCCTGCCATGTTTCGCTTCAATGGCGGCAATCACCTCGGCCCAGCGCGCCTCATCCGTCACATCCTGATGCAGGTAAAGCGCATCGTGACCGGCGGCACGAAGCGTGGCGGCTGAAGCCTCACCGCGCGTATCATCCAGATCGGTCAGCACCACGCGCGCCCCTTCGGCGGCGAGTGCTTCAGCACAAGCCGCACCAATGCCCGCCGAAGCGCCTGTAATCAGCGCGACCTTGCCTTGAACCTGTCCCATCGCCTTCTCCCTTTTATGTTTATGAAAAACGTTCCGCCGCGAAGGGCGTGAAATCGAAATTCGGCTTTTCGCCCGCGATCAAGGCGCCCATCAGCGCGCCCGTCGGGGCCGAGCCCGTCAGGCCCAAATGCCCATGGCCAAAAGCGCAATAAAGCCCCTGCCAATCACGCACCGGCCCCATCACCGGCACGCTATCGGGCAGGCAGGGCCGATGGCCCATCCAGATCTTGCCGCCTTCCGTGCGCGCCTTCGGGAAAACCTTTTTCAGATCATCCAGCAGCAGCATGGCGCGCGCTTCCGTGGGTGGCGCATCAAGCCCGGCGATTTCAACGGAACCCGCCACGCGCAAGCCATCTTCCATCGGGCTAATAAAAACCTTGCGATCAGCGGGCGAGAGCACACGCCCCACCCTCACGCCCGCATCCGGCAGCATCACGTGATAGCCACGCTGGGTTTCCAAAGGCACTTTCAGCCCCAAAGGCGCCAGCAAGCGCGCAGACCAGGCGCCGGCGGCCAAAACCACCTGATCGGCGGCGATATCTTCCCCCGCGCAGCGCACACCAACCACGCGCTTGCCCTCGGTCAGAATCGCCTGCACTTCAGCGGTGCGAATCTCTCCCCCCATGCGGCGCATGCCATTGGCGATCACGGCAGCCAGCCGTGCGGGATTCACGCAGGAAGCATGATCGGGCAGATAAAGGCCAATCTGGTAATCTTCCGACACTCCAGGTTCCAATTCACGCAGCGCCGGCCCGACCAGCTTTTGCGCCTTAAGCCCATGCTTCTGGCGCAACGCGAGCGAGGCATTGTCCTTCGCCAATTGTGCCTCATTACGATAGAGATACATCTGGCCTTCTTCGCGGATCAGGTCAGTGGCACTCTCGGCGGCCAGGATCTCGCGGTGCCGATCGGGCGCGGAAAACAGCAGAGCGGAAAGCGCAACCGCTGCCGATTCAACCTTCTCTCGCCGAGCGGAAGCCACGAAGCGCAGCAGCCAGGGCATGGCGCGCAGCCAATAGCGCGCGGGGATATGCAGCGCGCCGGCGGGGTCCATCAGCATTTTCGGCACCTGCGCCAGCACCCCCGGCATGGCGAGCGGCGCGACCGACCCATGGCTGATGGCGCCCGCATTGCCGGTATAGGCCGCGCCTTCCTTGGCGGCTTCCAGCACCAGCGGCTTCAGCCCACGCCGCGCCAAATGCCAGGCGATGCACAGGCCAACAATGCCTCCCCCGATAATCACCGGGGCGGGCTTGGGGGATTGCGTTTCCATGGCGCCATCCTGACGCAGTCTTAAGCGCCAGGGAAGCGCCCGGTTGACGCCCCGCGACAGGGGCATCACCTTTGGCGCCTCTGGAGGATACCTGCATGCAAATCACCCCCAATAATGCCGGGCTAGGCGCGCGTGTCGAAGGGATTGACCTGCGCGAGACTGCCTCGGCCGAGGATTTTCGCACGCTTTTGCGCGCGCTTGGCGAAAATGGCGTGCTTTGCTTCCCGAAGCAGGATTTGGAAGCGCCGCAAGTGGCCGCCTTTGGCAAGCGCTTTGGCGATTTGGAGGTAAATGTCGCCAATCTGTTCCATGCGCCAGGCCATCCGGAAGTGATGATCCTGTCCAATATGAAGGATGAGGCCGGCAAGCCTCTCGGCCTGAATGATGCCGGCCAGGGCTGGCATACGGATATGTCCTATTCCAAGGAAATCGCGCTGGCCAATATGCTGCACGCCAAGCGTGTGCCGCGCCGTGATGGCAAGGTGCTGGGCGCCACGCAATTCCGCAATATGCATGCCGCCTATGCGGATTTGCCCGCCGAGGTGAAGGCGCGCATCGAAGGCCGCGTTGCCATTCACGATTTCAGTAAATTCTGGGACATGATGCGCCAGCGCCCGGGCAGCATTCGCGGACCACTCACGCCCGAACAACGTGCAAAAAAACCACCAGTGCCTCAGCCGATTGTGCGTATTCATCCCATCACGGGCCGGCCCGTTCTTTACTGCAATTGCGGCTATGCCATGTATATCGAAGGCATGGAGCGCGCTGAATCCGATGCGCTGCTGGATTATTTGTTCCGCCATCAGGCGCAGGAGAAGTATCTTTACACGCATGAATGGGCCGAAGGTGATGTGCTGATCTGGGACAATATCGGCACCATGCATAATGCGGTGGCGGATTACATGCCGGGTGAGGATCGCTACATTCTGCGCGTACAGGTCATGGCCACGCTTGATTACGCGGCGATGGCGGCATGAAGCTGCTGACTTTCCAGGGTGCGCATGGCGCGGCCCTTGGCGGGGTGGTGGGGGAAAGCGTGGTCGCGCTGCGCCCGGCCCTAGCGGCAGCAATGCGCGCCGCTGGTGAGGCGGATCGCAGCAGCGAAGTAATCCCTGGCGATATGGTGACGCTGCTGGGTGATGAGGCAGCCATGACTGCCGCAGGGCGTGCCCTTGCCTTCGCCGCGCGGGCGGAAAATGCGGCGCAGCGCCAGCCGCTTGCGGCGGTGAAGCTGCTTGCGCCCTTGAAGCCCGGCAAGATTCTGGGCGTTGGCCGCAATTACAGTGATCACGCCAAGGAAGTGGGCGGCCCCAAGCTGGAAATGCCGCGCATTTTCATGAAGCCCATCAGTTCTGTGACTGGGCCGGGCGCCGTGGTGAAGATTCCACGCGATGTGAAAAAGCCTGATTGGGAAGTGGAATTGGGCGTTGTCATTGGCAAGCCCGCGCGCGACGTGCCGGAAGGCGTCGCGCTGGATTACGTGGCGGGCTACACGGTGCTGAATGATGTCAGCGCGCGGGAGTTTCAATTCGACGTGCCGCTTGCCATGACATCCTTCGCCAAGGGCATGGATGGCTTTTGCCCCATCGGCCCCTGGATCGTAACACCAGAAGAAGTGGGTGAGCCCTGGATGCTTGATGTCAAATGCTGGCTGAATGGCGAAGAAGTGCAGCATGGCAATACGCGCGATCTGATCTTTTCCGTCTCGGCATTGATTGCCTTTCTCTCGCGCTACATGACGCTGGACCCAGGTGATGTAATTGCCACCGGCACGCCGGCCGGGGTTGGGCATTTCCGCGATCCGCCGCGCTATTTGAAGCCGGGCGATAAGCTGCGGCTGGAAGTGGAACGCGTTGGCGTCTTGGAACATTCGATTGGTTGAAATAACAGGGAGGCAATAATGAAAAAGACTTTTCTGACCGCGGCATTGGCCGCGCTAATGGCGCTACCCGCTTGGGCGCAGCCCAAGGCGCCAGGCACGGATTACCCGAACAGACCGGTCCGCGTGATTGTGGCCTTTGCCGCCGGCGGCAACGCCGATATCAATGCAAGGTTGATTTCAACGGCGCTGTCGCAGCAATTGGGCCAGCAATTCGTGGTGGAAAATCGGCCATCCGGAGGCGGCACCGTTGCCTTTGAAACCATCGCGCAAACCCCGCCTGATGGCTATACGCTTTTGGTTGGCGCGCTTGGTTCCCATACGCTGAATGTTGGGCTTTATGGCGACAGGTTGCGCATCCATCCGCTGACCGGCGTGGATCACATCACCATCTCCAGCCATTCGCCAATTGTTCTGGCGACGCACCCTTCCATGAATGTGCGCACGCTGGCGGAGTTTCGTAGCGCTGTCGCAGCCGGTGGCGGCAATGTGCTGTATGGGTCTTCCGGCAATGGCTCCACCGGGCATATTTCCTCCGCGCTTCTGCTGCACCTGCTTGGCGTAACTGCCACGCATGTGCCATACCGTGGTTCAGCCGCGGCCTTTCAGGATTTGATGGCGGGGCGCATCAGCTTCCAATCTGATACTATTTCCTTCCTTGCCGAGCATATCAGGAACGGCACGGTGAATGGCATTGTCATCGGCACGCCAGAACGTTCACCCATGGCGCCCGATGTGCCAACAGCAGCCGAAGCAGGCCTGCCCGCCTTCCAGGCGACAACCTGGACGCCGTGGTCAGCGACGCTAGGCACACCGCTGCCAATCCGGCAATTCTTGTATGAACAAATCGCGCTTTCGCTCCGCAAACCAGAAGTGCGGGATCGGCTGATCCAACTTGGCAATACCATCCCGGAAGGCATGACACCGGAGGCAACGCGCGCATTTATCGCGGCAGAGCTTGAAAAATGGGTGCCAATTGTGCGTGCAACAGGCGCCCGAGTGGATTGAGGGGATACTTAAGATGAATATCGCAAGACGCGCGCTTTTCGGCGCCATGGCCGCCACCGCGCTGCCGCTGACCGCGCAAGCGCAAGATGTGACTTGGCCCACCAAGCCTGTGCGCGTAATTGTGCCCTATGCGGCCAGTGGCGGTACCGATATTCTGGTGCGCGCGATTGGTGAGGCGTTGCGCAACAACCTCTCCCAGCCCTTCATTGTTGAAAATCGCGCCGGAGCGGCGGGGGTGATTGGCTCCGAAGTCGTCGCGCGGGCGGAACCGGATGGGCATACGCTGCTGGTCGTGGTTTCAACCCATGTGATGAACAAATACCATCTGCCCAGCATGCCTTATGACGCCATCCGCGATTTCACGCCGATTGCGATGCTGACGCGCAATACCATGGTGCTGGTCGCGGGCGCCAATCAGCCGTTTGATTCGCTTAGCACCATGCTCGCTTACGCCAAGGCCAATCCGGGTAAGGTCGGCACTGGTTCCACCGAAGCGCTTTCTTCCTTCATTGGGCAGGAAATGGCGCGGCGTGCCGGTGTGGAGATGCCCGATATCGCCTATCGCAGCGGTGGGCCGCTGATGAATGATATCGTCGCCGGCCATTTGCCGAGCGGTTGGACCAGCACCGTCAGCGCCATGCCGCATATGCAAACCGGGCGCGTGCGTGTGCTCGCGGTTTCCACTGGCACGCGTTCGCCTTTCTTCCCGGATGCGCCAACGCCCGCCGAACAGGGCGTGCGCGATTTTGATCTTTCCGGATGGGTCGCCATGCTGGGGCCGCCGCGCATGCCACCCGCATTGGTGGACCGCATCTACCGCACAATCAGCGCGGTTTTCGCTGATGAGACCTTCAAACAAAGGCTTACCGCCCTTGGCGTGGAAGCTGATGTGCGCCCGCCCGCCGCGTTGCTGGAAGCGATGCAGCGCGATGATCGCATTTGGGCCGCGGCAAGCGCTGTCGGCCATATCCGCCCGCAATAAACCATAAAGGAACTGAAATGGCTAATCCATCTTTGCGCGAGGCGCTTGCTGCCAAGCGCTTCATCCTCGCCCCCGGCGTGTTCGATATGATTTCGGCGAAAGTCGCCGATGGCATGGGGTTTGACTGCATTTATGGCACGGGCTTTGGCGCTGTTGCATCAGCGCTTGGTGTCGCGGATGCAGGCATCGCGACCTATGCGGATATGGTGGCGCGCATGGGCACCATGGCACGCGGCTGCAAAACGCCTTTGGTGGCGGATGCCGATACGGGTTATGGCGGTTTGCTGAATGTGCGGCACACGACGCTTGGCTATGAAGCCGCCGGCATGACCGGCATTCAGCTTGAAGATCAGGAAATGCCAAAGAAATGCGGCCATACACCGGGCCGGCGCGTGATCCCGGCTGAAGAAATGGTGCTGAAGATCAAGGTAGCCGCCGAGGCGCGGCGCGATCCGAATTTCCTGATTGTGGCACGCACGGATTCCCGCACTACGCTTGGCCTGGAAGAAGCCATTCGGCGCGGGCGGATGTATGGCGATGCGGGTGCTGATATCGTTTTCATCGAAAGCCCAGAAAGCGAAGATGAAATGCGCGCCATCGGCAAGGCAATCTCCAAACCCTTGCTGGCCAATATGGTCGAAGGCGGGCGCACGCCCATCCTGCCCGCAGCGCGCTTACAGGAAATTGGCTATGCCATGGCGATCTATCCCGCCATTGGCTTCCTGGCCGCCGCCGCCGCGCTGGAACGCGCCTATGCGCATCTGAAGACAACGGGGGATAGTCTTGCCCTTGGTGAATCCTATGGTTTCGCCAAAATGACCGAGTTGATGGGCTTCCCGGATGTCTGGGATTTTGAGAAGAAATGGGCCGTGCCGGAAAAGGACACTGCAGCATGAGCGCACTTCCCGAAGTGAAGGCTTTGGTCTTCGATGTTTTCGGCACGGTGGTAGATTGGCGTAACGGTATCGCGCGAGATGCGCGGACCTTCCTGGCCCGCCATGGGCGCAGCGATATAGACCCACATCGCTTCGCCGATGCCTGGCGCAAGCGCTATCAGCCTGCCATGGAAGAAGTACGCAGCGGCCGCCGCCCCTTCACGCGGCTTGATGTGCTGCATCGCGAAAACCTCGATGGTGTTTTGAAGGATTTCGGCGTGGGCATAGCGGGCGTCAGTGCGGATGAACTTGATTGGCTGAACCGCGCCTGGCATCGGCTTGATCCCTGGCCTGATACCATCCCCGGTTTGATCCGCCTGAAGGCCAAGCATTTCATCGCACCATTATCCAACGGCAATATCCTGCTGCTGGCGAATATGGCCAAGCGCGCTGGCATGCCGTGGGATGCAATCCTGGGGGCCGAGGCTGCGCAAGCCTATAAGCCGCAGCCCGAAGCCTATTTGCGCACCTGCGAGATTCTGGGCCTGAAGCCCGCAAAAGTGGCACTTGTCGCCGCGCATAACGGGGATTTGGCCGCTGCGCGCAAATGTGGCTTATCAACCGCTTTCGTGCTCCGCCCCTATGAACACGGGGCGGATCAGGCGACGGACACGAAGGCCGAACAGGATTGGGGCGCGATCGCCACAAGCTTTGAGGATTTGGCCGATAAGCTTGGCTGCTGAACGCGCAAACCGCGCCGAGGCTTACTCGGCGCGGATATTTCCTTCGCGGATCACCGGCGTCCATTTCGCGTGATCGCGCGCAATCAGCGCGGCGAATTCCGCGGGGCTGGAGGCAATTACGTCCGCGGCCTGCACGCGCTGGACGGTTTCCTTCACCTCGGCTGAGGTAATCACCGCGCGGAACACGCGATTGGCCGCGGCCACCACATCATCCGGCATGCCAGCGGGGCCAACAATGCCGTGCCAGGTCATCGCCTCAAATCCTGGGAAGCTTGCCGCGACAGAAGGCACACCGGGCAGCGCCGCAACCGGCGCGGGCGTGCCAATTGCCAAGGCGCGCACGCGGCCTTCACGAATGAAGGGGAGTGCGGTGGAAACAGACGGGAATGAGAATTCGGTTTCGCCCTGGATCAGGCTGCGCATTACGTCAGCGCCGCTGCGGTAATGCACCGCCGTGAATTTCACGCCAGCGCGGCGGCCCAGCAATTCAGCGGCCAAATGGCTGACATGGCCAACACCAGGGGAAGCATATTGAATGCCATCGGCGCGCGCCCGCGCACGGGCCAGCAATTCCTCAAGATTTTGTACGGGCAGATTGGCCGGAACAATCACGGCAATCGGCAAATTGACCAAATGCGAAATCGGCGTGAAGGCGCGCATCGGGTCGTAATTCAGCGCGGGCTGCAATTCCTTGCCGATGCAATTGGCGCCAAGATCGGCCATCATCAGCGTATAACCATCAGGCCGGCTTTGCGCCACGAAAGCGCCCGCTATGGCGCCGCCGGCGCCAGAGCGATTTTCCACGACCAGCGCCTGACCATTGGCCTGTGCGGCGAAGCCATTGGCAACGAGGCGCGAGAGCGTATCCACCGCCCCGCCCGCACCGAAGGGTACGATCAAGCGCACCTGACGATCAGGCCATGCGCCCTGAGCAAACCCTGCAGAAGGCAGCAACGAAGTAAGACCAAGCCCGGCAAGGCCGCGACGAGAAATGGATATGGACATGGCGAAGGTTCTCCCTGTTTCGGCCTATCTTGGCACGGGGCGGGCTTCCTGCAAGCATCTATGCGCGGTTAGACTTCGCAAATCCTTCAGGGAAGCCCTTGTAATGACCTGGTCCATTGTTGCGCATGATCCTGCCACGGGTGCCTTCGCGGTTGCGGTAACCACCTGCAATATCGCAGTCGGCGCCACCTGCCCTTTTCTGAAAGCGGGCGTAGGTGCCGTGAGCACGCAATCCATGAGTAACCGCTATCTTGGCCCTGCCGTGCTGCAAGGCCTGGAACGCGGCCTGACACCGGCAAAGGCGATTGAAGCCGCGCTGGTGGGTGATGAAGGCAAGGGCTTGCGCCAAATCCACGCGGTAGATCGCCATGGCCGCAACGCCGCCTGGACCGGGGATAACTGCGTTGAATGGTGCGGGCATATCGGTGGAGATGGCTTCAGCGTGGCGGGCAATATGCTCTCAGGCGGCGCCGTGGTGCAGGCAAGTTTTGATAGCTTCCGCGCCCATGCGGGCCTTGCGCTGCCGGAACGCCTGATCACGGCGCTTGATGCCGGAGAAGCCGCAGGCGGGGACAAGCGCGGACGCCAATCGGCTGCGTTGGTGCTGACCACGACCGAGGATTTCCCCGATATCAATCTGCGCATTGATGATCATACCGCGCCACTTGCGGAATTGCGCCGGCTGCTTGGTCTTTGGCGCATTCAGGCGGAACCCGGGCTTGCTTCCCGCCCGAGCAAGGCCAATCCTTCCGGCGAGACGGATCTTGATGTGATTGAAGCCGCCTGGATCGCGCGCGGCATGGATTTGCGTCTGAGGCGCTCGTGAAAGGAAAGCTTTGACCATGAAGACTTATCGGGTTGCCGCCATGGGTGGCGATGGCATTGGGCCTGATGTGATCCGCGCGGGCTGCCATGTTTTGCAGGCTTTGGCTGACAAGAATGGCAGCTTCGCGCTGAGCTTCCAGGATTTCGATTGGGGCAGCGATCATTATCGCCGCACCGGGCGGATGATGCCGGAAGATGGCTTGCAACAATTGCAGGGCTTTGACGCGATTTTCTTCGGCGCGGTAGGTGCGCCGGATATTCCTGACCATGTCACGTTGTGGGAGCTAAGGCTCGCGATCTGCCAAGGCTTTGACCAATACGCCAATGTGCGCCCGACCAGGCTTCTGCCCGGCATCAAGGGGCCATTGCGGCCTGATCTGGGTGAGCAGATAGATTGGGTAATTGTGCGCGAGAACAGCGAAGGCGAATATGCCGGAGTAGGCGGGCGCGCGCATCGCGGCTTGCCGATTGAAGTCGCCATGGATGTGGCGGTTTTCACCCGCGAAGGTGTGGCGCGCATTTGTCGCCATGCCTGTGAAGTTGCCATGGCTCGCCCGCGCAAGCATTTGACGGTGGTGACGAAATCCAACGCGCAGCGTCACGGCATGGTTATGTGGGATGAGGTTTGCGCGGAAATCACCGCGCAATATCCGGCCCTCACGGTTCAGAAAATGCTGGTTGATGCAATGACCGCGCGCATGGTGATGAAGCCCGGCAGCGTTGACACCGTGGTCGCCACCAATCTGCACGCCGATATCTTGTCTGATCTGGCCTCGGCCTTGGCAGGTTCGCTGGGTATTGGCGCTACAGGCAATATTGATCCGTCGCGCAAACGCCCTTCCATGTTTGAACCGATCCATGGTTCGGCCTTTGACATCACCGGCAAAGGCATCGCCAATCCACTTGGCGCTTTCTGGACCGCTTCCATGATGCTGGAACATTTGGGGGAAGCCCCGGCAGCGGCGCAGCTGATGCGCGCGGTGGAAATGGTGACAAGCCGCGGCGATGTGCTAACGCCTGACCTCGGCGGCAAGGCCACTACGGATCAGGTGACGGAAGCGATCATCAACGCCATTCGCGGCGTCAATGTTTAGCCACTTCGCAACAAAGGAACTCGTCCATGGAATTCGTTGATCTAAGCCGTGAAATCTTTCACCGCACGCAGACGCATCCAAGCCACCCGCCTGTTGTCATGACCGTCTGGGGTGACCATTCCGAAAAAAAGGTGGCTGGCAATACAACCTTCACCAGCAAGGCGCTCTATTTTTCCATGTCGGATCACGCTGGCACGCATGTTGATGCGCCGGTGCATTTCGACCCTCGGCCTGATGCGCTTTCAGTCGAGCAAATGCCGCTTGAGAAATTCTACACCAGCGCCATTTGCCTTGATCTTTCCCATGTGCCGCTGAAACACGCCATCACGGTGAGGGAGATGGAGGCAGCGCTGGCCAAATCAGGCCAGGAAATCCGCAACGGCGATACGGTGCTGATCTGGATGGCGACGAATGAAAGGCTGCTCGGCAAGCCTGGCTATTTGCATGATTTCCCTGGGCTGGCGCTAGAATCCGTGCATTGGCTCGCAGATCGCGGCATTGGCATGTTTGGCGTTGAAGCCATCAGCCCCGCGCCGGAAGGTGAATTGAATTTCCAGGCCCATAGGGCCTGCGCGGAGAGGGGCATTACGCATATGGAATGCCTCGCTAATCTGGATAAGCTGATTGGCCGCGGGCGCTTCACCTTTATCGGCTTTCCGTTGAAAATCAGGGGTGGCACGGCAAGCCCTATCCGGGCCGTTGCCATGTTTCCCTGATGCGCTTTGGGATTAGCGCCCGCGAAAACGTGGCGGGCGCTTTTCACGAAAGGCGGCCTTGCCTTCTGCGAAATCCTCTGAAGCGCGAATGGCGCCCATGCGCTGGCCGTGAATGGCCATTTGCTCCGAAGGGCCGCGCGGCAGAATTTCTTCGGTCACCATGCGCTTCAATTCCGCGACAACCATGGGCGCCATGCCGGTGAGTTCCAAAGCCCAGGTCTTGGCAACCTCGAGCGCCTTGCCGTCCTCAACGACCTCATTTACCAGCCCAATCGAAGCTGCGCGATCCGCATCCACGGTGCGGCACAGCAGCATAATTTCCATCGCGATCTTATGTGGAATGCGGCTGACCAGGCCGGCGATCATGCCGCCCGTCAGACCAAGCTTCGCTTCCGGATAATAGAATTTCGCGCTTTTGCCGCAGACCAGCAAATCGGCCATCATCGCCAGCACAATGCCGCCGCCCACACACCAGCCCTCAACCGCGCAAATCACGGGCTTGAGTGGCCGATAGCCGACACTTGGAATGGTCCGCCATAGCTCCGGCGGGTCAGACACATCAGCGCCAAAGGTAAAGGCGCGCGTGCCGGCAGCCGTGATGATCGCGCAGCGCAAATCATCCCGCGCTTCAAATTCGCGCATGGCGGCCTGCAATGCCTCGCCCATTGGTTTGCTGATGGCATTGCCCTTGGCAGGGTTGTTCAGCGTAACAATTCGGATCGGGCCTTCATCCGTGACTGTAACATGTTCCATGTCAGTTCACTCTTGCTCCTGTTCTTTCGATTACGCCTTGAAAGACGGCGCGATCTTCGCGGATACGCCGGGTGAAGGTATCACCTGTTTCGAAAGCGGGCCGCAGCCCGCCAATCGCCATGCCGGAAGCAACCGCCGGCGCGCGAAGTGATTCCTCCAGGCTGGCTGCAATGCGCGCCTGGATATCAGGCGGCGTGCCAGCGGGCGCGGCAATGCCGAACCAGGACATGGCGCCGCGTTCCGCGAGACCCAATTCCATCAGGGTCGGCACATCCTTGAATTCCTCATGCCGCTTGTCACCAAAGCTTGCCAGCGCAATCAACCGGCCATCACGCACACCAGGCAAGGCAGCGGGATCGCAAATCATCTGAATGCGCCCGGCCAGAAGATCAATGAAGGATTGGCCAGAACCACGATAGGGCACGTGTTCAAGCTTGATACCGGCAGCTTCAGAGAAGATCTCGCATTGCAACTGCGTGATGGTGCCATTGCCGGCCGAACCAAAGCGCAACTCCCCCGGCCTTTGCTTGGCTAAGGCAACAAGATCACGGATATGCCGTGCGGGGACAGAGGGATGGATGATAACGAAAGCATCAGAGGCCGCGACGCGCGCAATCGGCACGAAGGCGCGATCTACATCATAGGGAAGCTGCATCATATGTGGGCTGATGGTGAAAATCGCGGTTGGGAAAAGCAGCAGCGTATGCCCATCGGGTCGCGCACGCGCCACCAGATCAGCACCAATCGTGCCCCCTGCCCCGCCTCGATTTTCAATCACGACGGTTTGGCCCAGCACCTTGCCCCATTCCTGCACCAAGGGCCGCGCGACATTATCCGTGCTGCCGCCCGGTGGATAAGGCACGATCAGGCTAATGGGCCGATTGGGCCAAGCCGTTTGCGCGAAAGCGAAGGCTGGCAGCAGCACCAGCCAAGACAGCAGCCCAAGAACACGCCACATGATTCAATCTACCGCTTCGGCGCGGAAGCCATTGCCCCAGCGCTTGATCCGCCCACGCGATGGAGAGGGGAAATGCCCGAAGCAGAGAATGGTGGAGGTATCGCAGGCGCATTCCAGCACGCGACGCCTGGTTGCCGCCGCCTGCACGGGATCAACATCGGCGCGCATGGAAATTTCCGGATAGCGCGCTTGCAGCGGCGAATGGATCAAATCCCCCGTCGCCAGCGCATCAGCGCCTTTCTTGCCAAGCCGCACCGCCACGTGATCAGGCGTATGGCCGGGCGTTGATTCCAGCTTCACCAAATCATTCATCTGATAGTCATTGGCGACAAAATCCACACGCCCCGCTTCCACCACGGGCAGCACGCTATCAGCGAAGACCGGCGAAGGCGCCTTCGCATGTTCTCTTTCCCAATGGGCATATTCTTCCTTGGCAAAAAGATAACGCGCCTTAGGGAAGCTTGGCACCCAGCGGCCATTTTCAAGCCGCGTATTCCAGCCGACATGATCCACGTGCAAATGCGTACACATGACAAAGTTAACATCGCCAACGCCAAGCCCAAGCGCGGCCAGGTTGCGCATATAGGCTTCGCTCTTCATCTGGTGCCAGAAAGGATGCGTCGGGCGGTTCTTGTCATTGCCAACACAGGTATCAATCAGGATATTGTGATGCGGCGTGCGCACCACCCAGGATTGGATGCAGAGCATCAGCTTGCCCGTCTCAGGGTCCAGCGCCTTGGGTTGCAGCCATTCCCGGTTTTCGGCCAGCAACTCCGGCGTCAGGTTCGGGAAGAAGGTCAAAGGGTCAAAAATCGGCCGCTCCTCCTCTACCACGCGCTGAATGGTGAGCTCACCCAGTCGAAAACCCTTATCCATGGCGTTTCCCCTTTGCCTATTAGGGGTAGCATAGCGCGGCTTGCAGGCGTTGACAGTCCCGCCAGAAAGCTTTCCGCTATGGGGTGTGATCACTTGCGGAGGAAGCTCATGGCCGAGGATAGGAATGGCGCCATCATTGTGGGCGCGGGCTTTGCCGGACTCTATCTGCTGCATCGCCTGCGCGGGCTTGGCATCCCGGCCCTTTGCCTGGAAGCGGCGGATGATGTGGGCGGCACTTGGTATTGGAACCGCTACCCGGGGGCCCGCTGCGATGTGGAAAGCATGCAGTATTCCTTTTCCTTCTCTGAGGAATTACAGCAGGAATGGCGCTGGTCTGAACGCTTCGCCGCGCAGCCAGAAATCCTGGCCTATGCGCGCCATGTTGCGGAACGCTTCGATCTGCGCCGCGATATCCGTTTTGAAACCCGCGTGACGGATGCGGCCTGGGATGATGCCGCAGGGCTATGGCGCATTGCGACCAATCGCGGTGATACCTTCAACGCGCGCTACTTCTTTATGGCGACAGGCTGTCTTTCTTCGGCCCGGCTGCCCGATATTCCGGGGCTTTCCGATTTCAAGGGAAGGCAGTTCCATACTGGCTATTGGCCGCATCACAAGGTTGATTTTACCGGTCGCAGGGTGGCGGTGATCGGCACAGGGTCTTCCGCCATTCAATCCATTCCTGTCATAGCTGAACAAGCGGACCAGCTCACGGTATTTCAACGCACGCCCAATTTCAGCATCCCATCGCGCAACCGCCCGATGGATGATGATTACGAACAAAGCTGGAAGCGCGATTACGCCAATCTCCGCCAGAAGGCACGCATGATGCGCACTGGCATTCTGTATGGGCTCAGCGATGCGCTTGCCATGTCGGTCAGCGCCGAGGAACGGAAAGCGGAGTACGAAAAGCGCTGGGCCGTGGGCGGTACTGCCTTCATGGGTTCCTTCCGCGATCTGCTGCTGGATCAGGCCGCAAATGACACGGCGGCGGAATTCGTGCGCAGCAAGATTCGTGAAACTGTGAAAGACCCTGCAACCGCCGAAAGACTCTGCCCGCGCAATCACCCCATCGGCACCAAGCGCATCTGCGTGGATACGCATTATTACGAGACCTATAACCGGCCCAATGTCACGCTGATTGACATCAATGAAGCACCGATCACGCGCATCACCGCAACCGGCATTGAAGCTGGCGGCGTGGCGCATAACTTCGACGATATTGTCTTTGCCACCGGCTTTGACGCCATGACGGGCGCTCTGCTTGGCGTTGATATCAAGGGCCGCGCGGGTGAAGCCCTCAACGCCAAATGGGAAGCCGGGCCGCGCACCCTGCTGGGTATTATGACGGCAGGTTTTCCGAATATATTCATGATCACAGGCCCTGGCAGCCCATCGGTTCTGAGCAATATGATCGTATCCATCGAACAACATGTGGATTGGATCATGGATTGCCTCGCGCAGATGCAGGCCAAAGGCCAAGCCACCATTGAAGCGGATCGCGCCGCTGAAGATGAATGGGTGCAAGAAGTGAACAAGGTCGCGCACCGCACGCTCTATCCGCGCGCCGCATCCTGGTATATGGGCGCGAATGTACCGGGCAAGCCCAGGCTATTCATGCCCTATGTGGGCGGTGTTGGAAATTATCGCATCCTCTGCGATGAAGTCGCAGCAGAAGGCTATCGCGGCTTTCATTTTGGTGGTGCAGAACGCCCAGCAGCGGCAGCGGAATAAGGGAGAAGGCAGATGACACTCGATGCTGGCGCACAACATGTTCTCAACCTGATCAAGGAAGCCAAACGCCCGGCTTTCAATACCCTCACACCGGCGGAAGCGCGGGAGGTTTCCGCCGCGTCCCGCCGCGTGATGCAGCCAGACCCGCCTGAGGTCGCTTTAGTTCAAGACCTGAAATGCCCCGGGCCAGCTGGCAAGATACGCTTGCGGCGCTACCGCGGCATCGGCACAGACCCCGATGCCGCCCTGCCCTGCTTGGTCTATATGCATGGCGGCGGCTGGGTGATTGGTGATCTGGACAGCCATGATCAGGTCTGTCGGCGCCTTGCCAATCTCTCTGGCGCCTGCGTTATTGCGATTGACTACCGTCTTGCACCGGAACATCGCTACCCGGCGGCGGTCGAGGATTCCGCCGCGGCGTATCGCTATATTTGCCGCCAGGCGAAGCGTCTTGGCATTGACCGCACGCGGATTGGGGTGGGCGGCGATAGCGCGGGCGGCAATCTTGCCGCGGTGCTGGCGCTAATGGCGCTGCATGGCGAAGTACCCATGCCGGGCTATCAGGTGTTGTTCTATCCGGTCACGGATATGGCCGGCAATCCGCCATCCTATGATCGCTTCACCGAAGGCCTGGTGCTGACGCGCGATGTGATGAAGTGGTTCATCGCGCATTATCTCGGCCCCAAGGAAAAGGGCATTGATTGGCGCGCTTCGCCTTTGCGCGCGCCCTCACTCGCTGGTCTGCCACCTGCCTTCCTGATGACCGCCGGCATTGACCCGCTGGTGGATGAGGGCATTGCCTATGCCAAGCGCCTGGATGAGGAAGGGGTGAATGTCACGCATCTGCATGTCGCGGATCAGATCCATGCCTGCCTGACCATGGGGCGCGTGATACCAAAATCCGATCTGGTGCTTCAACATGCCGCTGCCAGCCTGCGGGCGCATTGGGGAAACTAGTTTGATCGTATTTTCCGAGTCGCCAAGTGTTTCCACTTGGCTTGAAAATACTCAAGCGTTCACCGCTTCACGCCTAGTTTCATTTCGCGATACCAGATGTAAAGCCCTGCGCCGACCAACACCAGAATGCCCAGGAAATCCCAACCATCCGGCATTTCCGCCCAGATCAAGGCACCAAGGGCTGTCGTCCAGATAATCGCTGAATATTCAAAGGGCGCCAGCAAGGAAGCCTCTCCCTTACGATAGGCATCCGTCATCATAATTTGTGCAATGGCTGACACCAGGCCGATGCCCGCCAGCAGCGCCCATTGCGTGGGGCTCGGCCAGACCCAAACGGGGATCATCGCAATCCCGGCCAGCACTGCCGAGAAAAACGCAAACCAAAACACAATGGCAACGCCACTTTCGCCAGCCTCACCCATTTTGCGAATGGTGATCATGGCCAAGGCCCAGGCGAGCGACCCCAAAATGCAAAGTCCAAGCGCCAGCCATTGCGTATCCGTGGTGCTCTGTTCGGGCCGCACCATCAGCAGCACGCCACAAAACCCGACCAGCACCGCAAGCCAGCGGCGCCAGCCAACTTTCTCCCCCAGAATAGGGATCGCAAGCAGCGTCAGGAACAACGGCATGGTGAAGCCAAGCGCCGTCACCGTCACCAGCGGCAAATAGACATAGCCATAGAAGGAACCAACCATACCCATCATGCCGAACATCGTGCGCAGCACATGGCTGCCAGGATTGCGCATCCGCAATGCCGCAAGACCGCCAGCGCTGATCACCACTGGCAAAAGCGGAAACAATGCAAAGAAATTGCGGAAGAAGATCACCTCCGCCACCGGAATGCCCGTACCGATGGTCTTGGCGAAGGCCGCCGAGATGGAAAAGCTCGCCGCCGCCAGAACAACCAGTATCACGCCACGGCGGCGCGCACGCCTGGTCCGGGCGGGATCAAGGGGTTGGGAATCGTTTTCTGTCATGCGTCTGGCTTTCGGAGACTAACCCGAAATCCATCCCGGTGGCAGAGGTTTTGTTCCAGCGATTTCTGGCCTAGCCTATCCCCTTCAGGTAACGCCCAGGAAACGCATGACTGAATTGCTTTATCGCGAAGACGCCTATGCTGCGGAAATCAGCGCCAGGGTACTTGCGGCTTCGGCCGATGCAATCGTTACGGACCGTACGAATTTCTATGCCCAGGCCGGCGGTCAGCCCGGCGATACCGGCGTGCTGCGTTGGCCGGGCGGCGAGGCGCGTATCGCCAATACCACCAAGGGGCCCGAAGATACCGTGCTGCATGTGCCAGAAGCCGGCGCGGCCTTGCCGGAAGTGGGGGTGACGATCACGCTCGCGCTTGATTGGCCGCGCCGCCTACGCCTGATGCGCATGCACACGACGCTGCATTTGCTGTGCAGCCTGATCCCCGGCGCGGGTGTCACCGGCGGGCAAATCGGGCTTGAGAAATCCCGCCTTGATTTCGATCTGCCGGAACCGCCCAGCAAGGAAAGCCTGACCGAAGGCTTGAATGCGCTAATCGCCGCCAATCATGCCATCTCGCAGGAATGGATCAGCGAGGCTGAGCTTGATGCCAATCCCAGCCTGGTGCGCACGCTCTCCGTGCAGCCGCCACGCGGCGCCGGGCGCATTCGGTTAGTGCGGATCGGCAGCGCTGATGCGCCGATTGATCTGCAACCCTGTGGCGGCACGCATGTGCGCCATACCGGCGAGATCGGGCGTGTGGAGGTCACGAAAATCGAAAACAAGGGCCGGCAGAATCGCCGCGTTTCCCTAGTGCTGGTGGAGGATTGATCCATGCATGATCTGGTTTCTACCGAATGGCTGGCCGAGGCAATTGGCGCGCCTGATCTGATGGTGTTTGACGCGACCAAATACCTACCTAATGAACCCTTTGATGGCCTCACGAAATTTCGCGAAGCGCATATTCCGGGCGCGCGTTTCTTTGACATTGATGTGGTGGCCGATCCCGACACCAACCTGCCGCATATGGCGCCGACCGCTGGGCGCTTCGCGAGACTGATGGGTGAAATGGGCATCAGCAATGCAACGCGCGTGATCTTCTACGATCAGAAGGGGTTGCAATCCTCGGCACGCGGCTGGTGGCTGATGAAGCTGTTCGGGCATGAGAAGACCGCCGTGTTGGATGGCGGCTTGCCGAAATGGCTAGCCGAGGGACGCGCGACGGAAAGCGGTGACGCCAAGTCAGCCGCCCCCACCAGCTACACGCCGGATTTCCGCGCTGATCTGCTGAAAGGCATTGGCGATGTGAAGCGCATTATCGCTGATGGCAGCGCGCTTATTTTGGATGCTCGCGCCAAGGGTCGCTTTGATGGCACGGCACCGGAACCGCGCCCGGGCCTGCCTTCCGGCCATATGCCGGGTGCCAAAAGCGTGCCCTTCAATGAATTGCTCAACGCCGATTTCACCATGAAGGATGCGGCAGCGCTACGCGCACGCTTTGCGGCTGCTGGTGCGGATGGAACCACACCCATCGTCACCAGCTGCGGCACGGGCGTGACCGCCTGCATCCTGGCGTTTGGCCTGAAACAGGCCGGGCTTGGTGATGCCGCAATCTATGATGGTTCCTGGACCGAATGGGCCGGCAGGCCTGAAACCCAAAAGGAAAAGAGTAGCTGATATGGCCGACAACAACGCCAAACACGGGCAAGGCTTCGCCACACGCATGTCTCATGCCGGGCGCGCGGGAACGCGAGTGCATGGCTTCGTCAATCCCGGCGTGCATCGCGGCTCCACCGTGCTGCACCCGAATTCTGAATCGCGCCGCGCCTTCCAGAAGGACAAATGGAACCGCGTGATGACCTACGGCACTGCCGGCGGTCCTACGCAATATGCTTTGGAAGATGTGGTCGCGGAAATTGAAGGCGGTACGCGCTGCGTACTGGTCGGCACGGGTTTGGCGGCGGTGACGGTGCCGCTGATGGCGTATCTGAAGACCGGCGATCATTGCCTGATGCCCGATTCCGCCTATGGCCCGGCGCGCAATGTTTGCAATGGGTTGCTGAAGGATTGGGGGGTGGAGACCACCTATTACGATCCGCTGATTGATGAGGCCGGCATCCGTGCACTCATCCGCCCCAATACCAAGGTGGTCTATACCGAAAGCCCGGGCAGCCACACATTCGAAGTGCAGGATGTGCCGGCTATTGCGCGCGCGGCGCATGCGGCGGGCTGCGTGGTGATGATGGACAATACCTGGGGCATTCATCACTTCATGCCCTTCCAGCATGGTGTGGATGTTTCCATCCAGGCGCTGACAAAATATGTCGGCGGGCATTCGGATGTGCTGCTGGGCTCCATCACCGTGAATAGAGAAAAGGATTATGACATTGTGCGCGGAGCGGCCTCCCAAATGGGGCATTTCGCGGCACCTGATGATTGCTGGCTGGCGCTGCGTGGTGTGCGCACCATGCCCGTTCGCTTAAAGCAGCAGGAAAAAAGCGGGCTTGAAGTGGCGCGCTGGTTTGAAAACCGGCCGGAAGTGCTGAGTGTGCTGCACCCGGCCCTGCCATCGCACCCACAGCATGCGTTGTGGAAGCGTGATTTCACCGGCGCCTGCAGCCTATTCGGCGTAGTGTTCAAGCCGCACTATACGGAAGCGGATATCTTCAACTTCATTGATAACCTCAAGCTTTTCGGGATTGGTGCTTCATGGGGTGGGTTTGAAAGCCTCGCACTTCCCACCACGGGCTTCATCACCCGCACCGCGACCAGCCCGGATATGGGCGGCTTTACGGTGCGCATTCATATCGGGCTTGAAGATGTTGGTGATTTGATTGCTGATCTGACGCAGGGCTTGGCGACGCTGCCGAAGTAGCGCAGTGCGGAAGGGCCGCCCAGGGAAAGGAGCGGCCCAAATGGCTCAACGCTGGCTCCGCCCTGTCTCAACACCACGCTGATAAGCGCGCCGTTCATTCTCCCGCGATTGGCCAACCGCCAAGCCACCCGCCGCACCAACGCCAGCACCAATCAGCGCGCCCCAGCCTGCATTGCCGGAAAAGGAGCCAATAGCAGCGCCCCCAAGTGCGCCAGCGCCAGCGCCAATTGCCGTGCTGCGCTGCTTATCGCTCATATCCGCGCAGCCCGTCGCTGCCAGCAGCGCCAAAGATGCAAAGCCTATTGTCCATTTGCGCGCCATGGGAATCTCCTTGGCCATTGCCAACAATCAATTTTGTATCAGCGCCGCGCCGAACGCGTGGCACAGGGGTATTGCGCAGCGGCAAATCGCGTCAGCCCATCGGCTGCGCGCATGCCTTGAAGCTGCGGATTGGCCGCCGCCCAAGCCACGAAACTCGCCGCCACCTGATCCAAAGTTGGCGATGGCGTGGGCAGGCAGAAGCCAGGCCGCGTGCCTTGGCGCTTATGCATCATGTCGCTTGTCTGCCCTGCCCCCACCAGCAGGCCATGGCAGAAATGCACCGCCGCCGCATAAGCCGGTTCCTGCGCCGTCGCACCGCAAAGCCTTGCCAAGGCGCCCGTTGTGCCGGCGGTGAAGGTCTCGCCTGTGATGGCATTCGTCTGCGCCGAAGCCATCGGCGCCGTGCCTAATGCTACCGCACATGCCGCCATAGGGAGCAAAGAGCCAACTCCACGTAACGCCATCACATCCTCCTGAACCGCGAAGTAGAAGCTAGGTTACGCGTCACGCGACCCGCTTGGCAACTTAAATCATGTCTATGCGCTGTGCGGAGTGTCCCCGCATTTGTCGCAAAATCCTTCAATTTCTACCGTCGTACGCGCGGCAGAAAAGCCGGCCTTGATGGCAGCGGCGCTGATGGCCGCGGCCACGCCGTGATCAGAAATCTCCCGCGTCGCACCACACCCGCGACAGATCAGGAATTGATGCGGATGGTCATGCGCATGGTCGTGATGCGCGCCATGCCCTTCCAAGGCCTCATTACAGCCCATGAAGGCGTTCAGCCTTTCCAACCGATGGATCAAACCCTGTTCCAGCAGGAAATCCAGCGCGCGATAAACTGTGGGTGGCGCGGCCTTGGCGCGGCTTGCCTTCAATTGATCAAGCAAGGCATAGGCGCCGATCGGCGCATCCGCTTCCAGCACCAGGCGCAGCACATCGCGGCGCAAAGGGGTCAATTGTACGCCGCGCTTTTGGCAAAGCGCCTCTGCCCGTGCCAAGGATGTCAGATGTGGTTCAGAACCATGCATACCGCTTCCTAACAGGAATCGCGCATGTTATAAAGTAACAATGTCAGCCCCCAGCATTTCCGCCACCGCGCGCGACGCCCTGCTTGCCGCCATAAAGCCCGATGCCGCCGGCCTGATCCCCGCCATCGCTCAGCAGCATGATACGGGCGAAGTGTTGATGATGGCCTGGATGAATGCCGAAAGCCTAGCCGAGACACTCTCAACCGGTCGCGTCTGCTATTATTCGCGTTCCCGCAAGGCGCTGTGGCGCAAGGGGGAAACATCGGGTCAGGTGCAGATGCTGGTGGATCTGCGGCTTGATTGTGATGGCGATACCATCCTGCTGCTGGTGGATCAGCAGGGGGTTGCCTGCCATACCGGGCGGCGCAATTGCTTCTACCGCGCCCCGCGCGGCGAAACACTCGCCAACATCGCGGAGCCACTCATGGACCCGGAAGCGCTTTACCGCACATGAAGCTCATTCCCGTTACGGTGCTGACCGGCTTTCTCGGCGCGGGCAAGACCACGCTGTTGAACCGGCTGCTGAAGCACCCGGACATGGCCGGAAGCGCCGTGCTGATCAATGAATTTGGTGAGATTGGGCTGGACCATCTGCTGGTCGAAAAGCTGGATGAAGATACCGTTTTGTTGAATGCGGGCTGTCTGTGCTGCACCATCCGCGGTGATTTGCAGCGCGCTTTGCGTGATTTGGCTCTGAAGGCCGAAGCCGGGCATGAAATTCGCCGCGTGCTGATTGAAACCACGGGCCTGGCTGACCCTGCGCCAATTCTGCAAACGCTGATGAGCGACCCGGTGGCGCTGCGGTCCTTCCGGCTTGATGGCGTGGTGACGGTGGTGGATGTGGTGGTAGGCGCGGCCACGCTGGATAGCCAAATCGAAGCGGTGAAGCAGGCCGCCGTTGCTGATCGGCTGATCCTGAGCAAGACGGACATCTCGGGCGCTGATCAAATCAGCGCAATTGAAGCGCGCCTGCATGCGCTCAATCCCGGCGCGCCGATCAGGCGCGTTGTGGCGGGGGATGTGGCGCCGGATTTCCTGTTTGGTACCGGCGGTTTTGATCCAGCCAGCAAGATCGCCGATGTCGCCAATTGGCTGGCGGCAGAAGCGGCGCATCACCATCATCATGGTCATCACCATGATCCGAACCGCCATGATGCGCGCATCCAGGCCTTTGGCCTGAGCTTTGCCGAACCTCTCCCATGGGAGGGGTTGGCGAGTTGGCTTGAAATGCTCGCCATCACGCGCGGCGCCAGTATTTTGCGCATGAAGGGTATTCTGAACCTGGAAGGAGAAGACCGGCCCGTGGTGCTGCATGGCGTGCAGCACGTCTTTCACCCGCCGGAACGCCTGGCCGCCTGGCCGGCAGGGCATGACCGGCAATCAAGGCTGGTCTTCATCCTGCGCGATCTGGACCGCGCCGTGGTGGAAGAAGGCTTGGCCGCCTTCCTGCAAGCGGCGCGCGACAAGGCAGCGCTTGCCGCCGGCGTGAAATGATTCCGCCGCGCGCCAATCTCGGCTAATAACGCGCCATGCCCCCTGCCCCTTTGATATTTGAGACCCTCTCTGGCGCGGCGCTTACCGCGCGGTTGGATACGCTGGCTGGCCTGCGCATTCGTGTCTTTCGCGATTGGCCTTATCTTTACGAGGGCGATCCGGCGCATGAGGCGCGCTATCTTGCGGCTTACGCGCAAAGCCCCGGCGCCTTGGTGGTGGCGGCCAGCACGCCACAGGGCGAAGCGGTTGGTATGGCGACCTGCCAGCCGGGGCGCGAAGCCAGCGAAAAGCTCCGCGCTTCCTGGGCTGCGGCAGGGCTGGATGCGGCGACACTATGTTATTTCGGTGAGAGTGTTTTGTTGCCCGAATATCGCGGCCAGGGTGCGGGTGTGCGTTTTTTTCAGGAACGCGAAGCCCATGCGCGCCACTTGGGGCTTTCCATCGCTGCCTTCTGTTCCGTTGTGCGCAATGAAAACGACCCGCGCCGGCCACGCGATTACACGCCCTTGGATGATTTCTGGCACAATCGCGGCTATGAACCGCGACCCGATATCTCCACCGTCATGCATTGGCGCGAAGTGGGCGACACACGCGAAACGCCGCATGTGCTTTCCTTCTGGATCAAGCGGTTTTCATGATGGAAGCAGCACCGATCCGCCTTGGCCTGCTGCAATATCCGGTGGGGCGCCCTACCTCCATTGCGGATTTCGCCAAGGGGCTTGATCGCTGGCTGGAAGAAGGCCGCGCGAGCGCGGATTTGCTGGTGCTGCCGGAATATGCGGCGATGGAACTCGGCGCTGGGCTGAATGGCGGTGAGGCGACTGAAGCCGCCGAGCTTGCCGCCATGGTCGCCGCCGCGCCCGCCATCCTTGAAGCGATGCGCAATGCCGCGCAGCGCCATCAGGTATGGCTACAGCCAGGCACCTTGCCCATGCGCGCAGCCGATGGCCGCGTGCTCAATCGCGCGCCCTTGATCACGCCGGAAGGCCGCGTCGCCTTTCAGGATAAGCGCGCCATGACGCGGTTCGAGACTGAGCGCTGGGGCATCAGCCAAGGCGCCGATCCCAATGTGTTTGACACGCCCTGGGGCAGGATCGGCATTTCCATCTGCTATGATATCGAATTTCCGAAGCATGCGCGCGTGCAGGTGATGGCCGGCGCCTGGCTGATCCTCGCACCTAGCTGCACGGATACGCTTGCTGGTTTCAATCGCGTGCATTTCTCGGCGCGCGCCCGCGCTTTGGAGAACCAATGCTATGTCGCGATCACGCCAACGTTGGGCGAAGCGCCCTGGTCCGCAGCGCTTGATGTGAACCGTGGTCGCGCTGGCGTTTTTGGCCCGATGGATCGCGGCTTTCCTGCCGATGGCATTCTGGCGGAAGGGAAGATGGATGCGCCGGGCTGGGTGTTTTGTACGCTCGATCCCAGTTTGATTGAGGCAGTGCGGCGGGATGGCGCAGTGCTCAATCACCGCGATTGGCCAAGGGCGCCCTTTGGCTCACCCAAACCCGCGAACTTCGCATGACGCTGATCTATATCATCGCTGGTGAGGCTTCGGGCGATGTGCTCGGCGCGCGGCTGATTGCGGCTTTGCGCAAGGCACGACCTGATCTGAACTTCGCCGGCATTGGCGGCGAACGCATGGCCGAACAAGGCGTGCCAAGCCTTTTCCCCTACCGCGAATTAGCACTGATGGGCTTGCTGGAAGTGTTGCCGCGCATCCGACAATTGAGGCGGCGCCTCGCAGAAACTGAAGCCGATATCCTCACGCGTCAACCCGCCTTGCTGGTCACGATTGACAGCCCCGGTTTTACGCTAAGGATTGCGGAGGCCGTGAAGCCGGGCGGCATCCCGGTAATGCATTACGTCGCACCTCAGGTTTGGGCCTGGCGGCCAGGGCGCGTCAAAAGACTCAGGCATAAGATTGATCATTTGCTCTGCCTGCTGCCTTTCGAGCCCGCTTTTTTCGAAGCGGCTGGCATACCCGTGACTTTCGTGGGCCATCCCGTGCTGGAAAGCGGGGTGGATCAGGGCAATGCGGCGCGTTTCCGCGCCCGTCATGGGCTGGCGGCAACCGATCGCCCACTGATCATCATGCCGGGTAGTCGGCGGATTGAAGCCACGCGCTTGCTGCCGATTTTTGGCGCCACCTTGAAGGCCGTGTTGCCGCAAAACGCAGGACTGCGCCCGGTGATTCCGGTCTCCCCCGTTGTGGCGCCTTTGGTGCGTGCAGCGGCGGCGCAATGGCCGGCGGCCCCTATCCTGATTGAAGATTTGGCTGACAAGCACGATGCCTTCGCAGCAGCGGCAGAAAATGGCGCCGGTTTGATCAAATCCGGCACCTCATCGCTGGAAATGGCGGTGGCCGGCGTGCCGCATATCGTGGCCTATCGCCTCAACCCCATCACAGCCGAGATTATGCGGCGGCTCATCAAGGTACCTTATGCCTCGCTTGTTAATCTGCTCTGCGGACGAGAAGTGGTGCCCGAACGCATTCATGAGGGCTGCTCACCGGAAGGGCTTCGCAAAATCCTGCTGCCGTTATTGCAGGACCAAGCGGCGGTCGCAGCGCAGCGCCAGGGTTTTGCTGAAACCTTGGCGAAGTTAAGCGCACCACAAGGCACGCCATCGGAAGCGGCGTCGAAGGCTGTCCTCGCCGCCCTTCCATAATTCCATCAAGGCTGCATATGAGCGCCCCCGCATTGCACCCAATTCTGCCCGGTAATGAAGGAAGCCCCTTCGGACAGTAGGAAGCAGATCAAGGGCGCCACTTCCGATGGCTGCGCCACGCGATTAAGCGGAATGCGCGCCAGCGTGCGTTCGCGGAAACGCTCTGAACGGATAACCTCAGTCATTGGTGTTTCCACCGTACCGAAGCCAACGCTATTCACGCGAATGCCATACCGCGCCCATTCACCTGCCGCTGTCATGGTTATCCCAAACAATCCGGATTTGGCAGCGGCGTAGTTCACCTGCCCGATGCTGCCGCGCTTGCCCGCAGTAGAGGAGATATTCACAATCGCCCCCGGCCTTTTTTCCCCGGCGCGCGCACGTTCAATCATGTGTTTGCCCACCGCCTGTTGCATCAAATGGCAGGCGGTCAGATTCACATTGATCACTTCCTGCCATTGGCGGAGCGTCATTTTCTCAATCATCGCGGGGCGCGTGATGCCGGCGCAATTCACCAGCCCATGCACGGCGCCGAAACGCGCCACAGCATCGGCCACGCATTGCGGCCCAAATTCTTCCTCACTCACATCGCCTTCAATGGCCATGGTGTGATCACCCGCCAAGTCTTCCGCCACCTGCATCAGGGTTTCGCGGTTGCGTTCCACGATCACCAGATTGCCGCCAAGCCCCAGCACCAATTCGGATATGGCGCGGCCAATACCCTGCCCCGCGCCGGTGACGATAATGGTTTTGCCCGTCAGGGCCATGGGATTCATCATTGCCGTTTCCTTTCTTTTTTCTCACACGCAAAAGCTATCTGTTTCAATTCAGGCGCAGGCCGCGAATAAGTTCCGGGCTCGGCTTCGCCTCACCACGTTCAACGCGCTTCACAATATCGGTAAGCGTCGCATTGGCCGGCGCATCAATGCCAATCGTCGCGCCCTTATCCACGACAAAGCCGTTCAGATATTCAATCTCCGTCCGCCGGCCCTTCACCATATCCTGGCCCATGGAAGGCCGATGCGCGCCACCGCCACCCTTGGATGTTTCCGCCAGGCGATGCTCATCATAGGTATTGCGCGCCGCCGCATCGCCTTCCCCGGCGCGGGCGATGATCTCGGGATCCAGGTGGAAAACCTCCTCCAGATCATAGCCAAGCGCCTGCCCAATCCGGATCGCCTCAGACCCCAAACGCGCCGCAAAACCGCGAATGGCATCATCGGCCACCATGTCGCGCGTGGTCAGCCCCGTGCAGGCGGAAAGCCCGTTGCCCATCACATTGGCAACCAGTTTGGACCAGCGCTCCCCCCAAAGATTGCTGGTGGTCAAAGCACTATCCGTGAGGCCCACCAGCTTGGTGATGTGTTCGGCGCGCGGTGAAATCCGCCCATGCGGTTCGCCCACACGGAACACCGTATGCGATGCGCCGCTTTTGCCCGCCGCGCGCCGCACATGGCCCGGTTCGGCCAATTCTACCGTGATCAGGCTTGCAATCGCGCCAAGCACGCGGCCCCAGCCGACAATACCCGCGATCACTTCCTCATTGATGCAATTCTGCAGTGAAACCACATAACCGCCGGGCGAGAGATACTGCGCGATCATCGTCGTCGCCCAGGCCGTGTCATATGATTTCATGCACATGAAGGCGATATCAATCGGCTTTTCTTTCGCCAGGGACTGCACTTCCGTCAAATGCAGCGTGCGCGGCCTCACGGTGAATTCCGGCACGTCGCGCAAATGCGTGATCTTGAGGCCTGTCTTCCTCATCGCCTCCACATGCTCAGGCCAAGGGTCAATGAAGGTCACATCCTCCCCCGCCTGCACCATATGAGCGCCAGCATAGCCGCCAACCGCACCCGCACCGAAAATCGCTATTCTTGGCTTCATCGCGTTTCCCCACTTCAAGCAGGCGCGATGCTCCGCCCGGAATCGCGCGACGGCAAGAGGGGGTCACCCGTTGGCCTTTATCGCATCCTCAATCGCGAGCGCCCATTTCAAAGCGCGCCGCCCTGCAGCCCCATCCACCACCACGGGGCCGCGCCCCTGACACGCAGCGACAAAAGCCCCCTGTTCGGCTTCAAGGCTGTCATGATCCGTCCAGGTGGCGCGATCCACACCATGGCCCGGCATGGTTTCCACCGCCTCCGCCCCACCGCGCCGCAGCACCGCCAGTGACCGTGTCAGGAAATCCACCGCCATCTCGCCCTCGGTCCCCAATACGCGGAGCCGCCTTTCCATGGCGAGCGAGACTCGGGAAGCCGTGATGGAAGCCGCCCGCCCGCCAGAAAAGCGCAGCCGCGCCACGGCGAAATCCGGATGGTCTGAGGCTATCGCCGCGCCGACCGCCTCCACCGCCTCCGGCTCCCCGCCCGCCAATTCCATGACCAGGTCCAGATCATGGATCATCAGATCCAGCACCACGGAGACATCCAGGCTGCGCGGGCGGAAGGGCGCGGCGCGCACCGCTTCAAAGGATAGCGCCCGGCCACCGGAAGGGGTCGCCATCACGGTGCGGAAGGCCGCTGAAAAGCGTTCAATATGGCCCACTTGCAGCACGCGACCCTGGCCGGCGGCCAGCGCAATTAGCCGATCCGCCTGATCCAGGCTCGCCGCAATGGGCTTTTCGATGAAGACATGCCGCCCCGCCGCCAGCGCCTGTTCGGCCAGCGCATAATGAAAGCGCGTAGGGGCGGCGACGATCACCGCCTCCGCCGCTGCAATCACGGCGTCCGGCGCCAAGGCCGGTGCGCTGACCTCCCCGGCAATCTGGGCCGCCCTATCGAATGAGGCATCATGCAAGCCAATCAGGTGGATTGCGGGGTTGGCGGCGGCCTTCACGGCATGGAATCGGCCAAAATGGCCAACCCCCAAAATGCCGAGGCGAAGCGGGGCGGGGTTCACATTCATACGCCGAAGCTACACCTAAGCGGGGCGGGCTTGCATCCCCTGAGGTGCGTCGCCATTGTCCGCCCGCTCAACCAGGGGATTCCACCAGCCCATGCTTCATTTCGCGCGCTGGAAACAGGCTGTCATTCTCGGCGTTTGTCTGCTCGGGGTGCTTTTGTGCCTGCCGAACCTCATGCCGCGTTCGGCCTTTCCATCCTGGATGGAACCCCGCCAGATCAGCCTCGGCCTCGATTTGCGCGGCGGTTCCTATCTGCTGTTGGAAGTGGATTTGAACACTGTTGTGCGGGAAAGGCTGGAATCCGCGGTGGATGGCGTGCGCGGCAAGCTCCGCACCGCCAATATTCGCTATGTGAATTTGGCTGCGGATGGGCCGAACCGCCGCATGGGCTTCCGCGTGCTGGACCCGGCGCAGGCCGGCGCGGCGGCGGCGGCTTTGCGAGAATTGGCCGAACCCGTGACACTCCCCACCGGCCAGAATGTCCCGGATATTGAGATCACCACCGCCCCCGATGGCACCGTCACCGCGAGCCTCACGGAAGCGGGGCTGCGCGCCAAGGCCAGCGCAGCGATCGAACAATCCATTGAAATCATTCGCCGCCGCGTGGATGAAACCGGCGTCGCCGAAGCGCTGATCGCCCGTCAGGGCCAATCGCGCATTCTGGTGACGCTGCCCGGTGTGGAAGACCCCAATCGCATCAAGGATTTGCTGGGCCGCACAGCGCGCATGACGTTCCATTTGGTGGATGAAGGCGCCAATCTGGCCGGCAGCCCGCCGCCGGGTGTCATGTTCCTGCCAAGCGAACGCCCTGGCGAACGTGTGGCGGTGCGGCGCAATGTCGCGGTGGATGGCAAGAACCTGACCAATGCCCGCGCCGGGCAGGATTCGCGGACTGGCGAATGGGTGGT
Source organism: Roseomonas sp. (assembly GCA_020249145.1). Lineage (GTDB taxonomy): Bacteria > Pseudomonadota > Alphaproteobacteria > Acetobacterales > Acetobacteraceae > Neoroseomonas. The sequence continues at coordinate 66,841 of JADCGF010000005.1, forward strand.
GAATTTCACCTTCGATGGCACCGGCACGCGCCGCTTTGCCGATATCACCCGCGCCAATGTCGGGCGGCCCTTCGCCATTGTGCTGGATGATAAGGTGATCAGCGCGCCCGTGATCCGGGAACCCATCACCGGCGGCCAGGGGCAGATCAGCGGGTCCTTCACCGTGCGCACAGCCAATGACCTTTCCGTCTTGCTCCGCGCCGGCGCCCTGCCTGCGCCGCTCACGATCGTGGAAGAACGCACCGTCGGGCCGGAATTGGGCGCGGATGCCATTCGCGCGGGCATGATTGCGCTTGCCGCCGGCACGCTTTTCGTCTTTCTTTATATGGGCTTTGCCTATGGCGTTTTGGGCTGGTTCGCGAATATCGCGCTCGCCATCAATATCATCCTGCTGATGGCCGGGCTTTCAGTGTTGGAGGCAACGCTGACGCTGCCCGGCATCGCCGGCATTGTGCTGACGCTTGGCACCGCGCTTGATGCGAATATCCTGATTAATGAACGCATCCGCGAAGAAGTGAAAAACGGCCGAACGCCGATCAATGCGCTGGAGGCCGGCTATACCAAGGCATCCGGCACCATTCTCGATTCCAACCTGACAAACCTTATCGCCATGGCGTGCCTTTATGGCTTTGGCTCTGGCCCGGTGAAGGGTTTTGCCGTCACGGTCGCCATCGGCACAATTGTTCAGATGTGGACGGCCACGGTGCTGACGCGGCTTTTCGCTTCCTGGTGGTATCGCCGGACACGGCCCAAGGAATTGCCGGTATTCCAGCGCCCGGGGCTTTCGCTATGGGAACGCCTGCGCCGCCCGCTATTTCGTATCTTCCCTGATGGTACAAGCATCCCTTTCATGCGCGGCGCCAAGATGGGGCTTATTATCTCGGCGGTGCTTTCAACGCTTTCAGTGGCCATTGCCTTCCACCCGGGGCTTGAGAAAGGGATTGATTTCAAGGGCGGGGTGGAGATGGAAATCCGCACCCCCGGACCCGGCGATATCAGCGTGTTGCGCGGCGCGGTTGGCGGGCTTGGGCTTGGCGATGCGACGCTATTGCAATTTGGCGATCCCGCCACTTTCGCGCTCCGCCTGCCCGCGCAAGGTGATGAAGGCGGCGTACAAAGGGCGGTCACCGCCGTGCGCGAAGCTTTCGAAAAAGCCGCCCCCGGTACGCGCATCCTGCGTGTGGAGGCCGTCGGTAATCGGGTTTCGAATGAGCTGTTTCTGGGCGGGCTAATGGCGTTGGGCCTGAGCTTCCTCGCCATGCTGTTATACATCTGGATCAGGTTTGAATGGCAGTTTGGCATCGCTGCCATCACCACGCTGATCCTGGATGCGACCAAAACCATCGGCTTCATGGTGCTGTTCGGGATTGAATTCAACCTGACCACCGTCGCCGCGATCCTGACCATCATTGGCTTTTCGGCGAATGACAAGGTCGTGGTCTTCGACCGCATGCGGGAGAATTTGCGTAAGTTCAAAACCATGCCGCTGGAGCAATTGGTGGATCTTTCGATCAATGAAACCATGAACCGCTCGCTTGGCACTTCCATGACCTTGCTGCTGTCTGCGCTTCCACTCGCCCTTTTCGGCGGCGATACGCTTTCAGGCTTTGCCTGGGTGATGGTGGTCGGCATTGTGATTTCCGCCGGGTCTTCGGTGTTCATCGCGGCACCGATTGTGTTGTTCACCGGGCGCAATCGGCTACGCATGCCGGACGCTGCCACACCGGGCAAAGCTGAGGGTGCGGCAGCACGCTAGAACCTGCCCCAGCAGAGCAGGTTCCCTCTGGCGGGAATGATGTTACAGTTCCGTCAACAGGATTGCCGACGGCAGGGGATTAGGGCGCGTGGCGCAGCGCGGGAAAAGCGGGCTTGGAAGCGAGGGGCGAGGTAGCAAGCTCGCCCTTCAACCGCGCGCGAAAAACCTGCCGGATCAGGAACAAGAATTGCGCGCGGCCCTTTCCGGGCGCCTGCTGCTGCTGCGCTATCAGCCCATCATCCGCTTGCGCAATGGTCATACCGCCGCTTTGGAAGGGCTTGTGCGCTGGCCGCGCCAGGAAGCGTTATTGCAAGCGGGCGCCTTTGTGCCCTTGGCCGAAAAGCTTGGCCTGGCGCTTGACCTGACCCATGCGGTGCTGGAACGCGTCGCGCATGATTGGCAAAGAACGCCCTCACCCAAGGGCGGGCTTGCGGTGAATATACCGCTCAGTGTCCTACTACTCCCGGAAATGCCCGCACGGCTTGCCGCGACACTGCGCCAGCATGGCAAAAGGCGCGGCCCGCTTTTGCTGGAGCTCACGGAAACCGAAGCCATCCGCGACCCATCGCGCTTGCGCCGGGTAATGCTGCACCTGAAGCGCCTCGGCATCCCGGTGCTACTTGATGATGTGACGCTGGGCGATCACCGCTGGCGGCTCGCGGGCCTGCCCTTTGCTGGCATCAAGCTCGACCGCAGCCTGATCGAGGCTTTGCCGAACACGATGCGCGCACGGCATTTCCTGCGCCGCATCCTGACCGATTCCCACGCCAAGGGCCGCTATGTGATCGCCGAGGGCGTTTCAAACCCCTTGCTCCGCCACACGACGCGGAGCCTCGGCGTGGATTTCGCCCAAGGCTACCTGCTCGGCCATCCGGAACCGCCGCGGCAAAATCGCGGCGGCCAGACGCGCCTCAGCCCTGCCAGGCGCGGCGGTAGAGCGCCATAATCGCCTCCGCGTCCGGCACTGCCGGGTTATTGGCTGGGCTGCCGGAAGCCAAAGCCTGCGCCGCCATGGTGGGCAGCAGCCCATCCCATTTCGCGGCATCAATGCCGTAAGCCGCCGGGGTCGGCACCGCCAATTCGCGGTTGAGCGCGGAAAGCTCCTCAAGCAACTTCGCACCGGCGCTTTGGTCGCCCTCATCACGCCCCGCCACGCCAATGGCGCGCGCGGCTTCGGCATAACGTGGCAAAGCGGCATTGAGCGAATAGGCCGTGACCGCTGGCAATAACATGGCGTTGGAAAGCCCGTGCGGCACGTGAAAATGCGCCCCGATCGGGCGAGACATGCCATGCACCAGCGCGACCGAGCTATTGCTGAAGGCAAGCCCTGCCAGCGTGGCGCCCTTCATCATCGCTTCCCGCGCCGCGGCGTTTTTCGGGTCCTTATAAACCGTGCGCAGATTGGGGCCGATCAGGCGCATGGCGCGCAAAGCATATTCATCCGATTCCGGATTGGCACGGCGGGAAACCAGGGCTTCCAGCGCATGGGTCAGGCTATCAATGCCCGTATCGGCGGTGGTCCGCGGCGGAACGCTGAAGGTGAGTTCGTAATCCACAATGGCGGCCAAGGGCAGCGCACCCAAGCCTGCGATGAGCATCTTCTCATCGGTTTCGGTATCGGTGATCACGGTGAAGCGCGTTGCCTCACTGCCCGTGCCGGCGGTGGTTGGGATGCAAATCACCGGCAGCGCGGCCTTATTGGCCTGAGCCGGCACCTTGAAGTCGCGCATCTTCGCACCGGCGGGCGCTGCGGCCAGGATGGTCATGGCCTTGGCGGTATCCATAGGGCTGCCGCCACCAAAGCCAATCAGGCAATCATAATCGCTGGCTTGCATGGCAGTGACGCCGGTTGCGATCACCGTATCGGTCGGGTCCGGCACGGTATCGCTGAAGACGCCATAGGCGATGCCCGCTGCCTTCAGCGGTGCCAGCAGCTTTTCGACAGTGCCGGAAGACACCATCCAAGGATCGGTGACGACGAGCGGGCGAAAAAGACCGAATTGCCCCAGTACCGCCGCCGCCTGGCCGATGGACCCGCCGCCCATCATCAACAGGCGGGGCGAGACGAAGGAGGTTATCACTTCATGCCCCCTTCGCGGATCATATTGATGATGCCGGAGAAATCCTTATCGCCGCCGCCGCGTTCCAGATATTGCCGGAACAGCGCCAGCGCATGCGCCCCGATGGGGGAAGCCGTGCCGGTTTGCGCCACCGCTTCCTGCGCCAGGCCCAAATCCTTCGCCATCAGCGCTGCTGCGAAGCCGGGCTTGTAATCCCGATTGGCCGGGCTGGCGGGCACCGGGCCGGGCACCGGGCAATAGCTGGAAAGCGCCCAGGAATTGCTGGTGGAGGTGGAGCACACATCAAACAGCGCCTGATGCGACAGCCCCAGTTTTTCTGCAAGAACAAAGGCTTCCGAGGTGACGATCATAGTCGCTGCGAGCATCATGTTATTGCACAGCTTCACGCCCTGCCCCGCGCCAGCCGCGCCGCAATGAATGACATTGCGCCCCATCTGTTTCAGGATCGGCTCGGCCCGGGCGAAATGCTCCGGCGTGCCACCAACCATGAAGGTGAGCGTGCCGGCCTCGGCCCCCATCGTCCCGCCGGAGACTGGCGCATCCACAAAGGCGCGGCCTGATTTCTCGGCGACATCGCGCGCGGTGGCGACATCAATGGTGGAACAATCAATCATCAGCGCATCAGGCGCAGTTGCTGCCGCCATAGCGCCCGCACCAAGCCAGGCATCGCGCACATGCTGGCCCGCCGGCAGCATGGTGATGACATATTCCGCCCCGCGCGCCGCTTCCGCCGCATTGGCCGCCGCTTTGGCGCCATTGGGGGTGACGGAGGCAATAGCGGCGGGCACCAGATCAAAAACTGTGACCTCATGCCCAGCCTTCAGCAGGTTGCGCACCATATGCGCGCCCATATTGCCGAGACCAACAAAGCCGATGCGTGCCATGGCGCGCTTCCTTTCTTCTAAATTCAACGCTTTGGGGGTTTGAGTGAAAGCCGCTTGGCGGTTTCACCGGAACGGCGGGCGGCAAGCCGCGCCAGGATATCTCGGGGCCAAGGCGCCACGCGCCGCTTGGAGAGGTCAATGCTGAGGTAAAGCACCTCATTTTCCGCGACCTGCCAGCCTTCCTTCGCGTGATACATCATATGCCGGCAGAGCAGGCGCTTATCGTCGAAATCCAAGACCGCGCTTTCACAGGCCAAGGGCGCGCCTTCGCGCACTTCGCGGACATAGGCCTGCCAGGATTCAGCCGCGAAAGTGCCCATGCCACGCGCGCGGTATTCGGGACCAAAGCCAAGGTCGAGCCACTGCACATCGCAGGCCATGTCAAACACGACCAAATAATAGGCGAGGTTCATATGCCCGTAATGGTCAACCCATTCGGGCTTCACCGGCGTCAGGATTGGGCGTTCGGTCATGCGGTTCAGGGGGCGGTCGCCCGCCCCCGTGCGGGTCAGTGGATGTCTTCGGATTTCGCGAGCGCTTCGCGGAGCTTGGCGATATTGAAGCCGGGGGCGCGGGCCATATCCAGGATCACCGCTTCCTTGCGCGCGCCCAGATCAATGGCGGCGGGCAGCTTGGTCACCACATCATGCGGGATCACCACCGCGCCGTGATGGTCGGCATGGATCACATCATCATGCGAAACCTGCATGCCATGGATGGTGACCTCGCACTTCAGCGCCACGATATGCACATAGGAATGGGAGGGGTTCACCACCCCGGCAATTCCCTGAAAACCCGGCGCGAACATCTCCAAATCCCGCACGGACCCATTCGTCACCACGCCAAGCGCGCCCAGGCCCTTATGCACGGCGCTATTCACCTCACCCCAAAAGGCGCCAACGCCGGGGGTGTCATCCAGGTCTTGCAGGCAGACAATGGTCGGCAGGGAGGCATCGGCGACATATTCATACCAGCCGATGCGCATGGCCTTATCGGCTTCCTTGCTGCGGCCCGAAGGATAGGCCGCGCGCTGCGTGCCGGTGCGCGCCAGGCCGCAAATCGGCGGCAGCTTGCGGTCCACCGCCACCATGGGGCGCACGGTGAAGCCGTAATTGCGCCGATGCGGTGCGACCACTTCCAGCGCATTGCAGATGGTGGGCGTATCCCAAGCGCGCAGCGCTTCCAGATCGGCGGCGGTAAAGGGGTATTTGCTCATGTGTCTGTTTCCTCCAGGGGCGCAGCATCGGGCGGACAGGGCTTCTGGTCAAACCCCTTAAACTGGTGCGGACGAACAAGCGGACAGCGGATGCCTAATATTTGGGTATCGCTTCAAGAATTTTGCGTGCTAGACTGGATTCCATCATGAAGACCCATCCGGACAGAAAAGCGGACGAGAAAGCTCCCTCTGATCGGGGAGAAGCCATCAGCATGATGGAGCCCATGGTGGTTTCTGATACCTCTCGGCACCGCGCCGACCTCGCTGACTTGGCCGTAGAATTGGCGTCAGAATCATCCGCCTTCAAGAGCAGCCTGCCACAAGGCGTGCTTGCAGCCCTGGCCGAACTGGTGCGCGCCATGAACTGCTACTACAGCAACCTCATTGAAGGGCATGACACCCATCCGACCGATATTGAACGCGCGCTTCTGAATGATTTCAGTACGGATGCGCGGAAGCGGGACCTGCAGCTTGAAGCGAAAGCCCATATCACTGTCCAGAAATGGATTGACGAAGGCGGTTTGGCCGGGCGCGCGACCACGGCGGAAAACTTGCAGGAAATCCATCGCCGGTTTTGCACCTTATTGCCCCCAGATATGCTCTGGGTCACTGATCCTGACACGGGCGAGAGGCATCCTCTGAAGCCCGGAGCGTTTCGCCAAAGGGATGTCCGTGTAGGCGCGCATATCGCCATTAGCCCCGGCGCAGTCCCGCGCTTTATTGCGCGCTTCGAAAATGCCTACGCCAAACCGGGCAAGGTGGACGCCATACTGTCCGCAGCATCGGCACATCACCGGTTGCTCTGGATCCATCCCTTTCTGGATGGCAATGGGCGCGTGGCGCGGTTGATGACCCATGCCATGTTATTGGATGCGCTTGACACGGGGGCGGTCTGGTCGGTGGCGCGTGGGTTTGCGCGCGCCGAGACGCGCTACAAGGCGTGCCTCGCAGCCTGCGATCTAGGCCGACGCAATGACCTCGACGGGCGCGGCGCACTCAGCGAGGAGGAACTTGCCGCATTCACCCGTTTCTTTCTGGAAGTCTGCCTCGATCAAGTGCGCTTCATGCGCCAATTGGTGGAACCGAACAGATTGCGCACGCGCATTCTGCTCTGGGCAGAGGAGGAGATCAGGACAGGCGCGCTACCAGCCAAGGCGGGCAACATTCTGGAGGCCGTCTTGTATCGAGGCGAACTTCCCCGCGCTGATGCACCCATGATTGTCGGTGCGACCGATCGTCACGCAAGGCGCATCACCTCCGCTTTGCTCAAGGCAGGGGTTCTTCACGCGGAAAACGACCGGGCGCCGTTGCGCCTCGCCTTTCCGGCGCGCCTGGCATCACGTTGGATGCCGGGCTTGTTCCCTGAGGATACGCGCTAGAGCAACGTTTTCTCAATCCGCCTGCACATTCCCCTGCCGCACCACATCAAACCAGCGCTTGCGCTCACTTGCGACCAGGGCAGCGTAATCGGCGGGCGGGCCGCCGCGGGGCGTGGTGCCTCGGGCAGCCAATTGTTGGCGCAGCGCCGGATCATTCAGCGCGGCCTGCGCCACTTCCGCCATGCGCGCCACCACGGCGTCCGATGCCGATTTATGCGCGTGCAGGCCGAACCAGGCCTCAGCCTCAAAACCGACCAGGTTGAACTCAGCGCCCAATTCCGAGACCGCCGGCACATTGGGCAGATCGGGCAGGCGTTCGCGGGAAGTCACGGCGAGTGCCACCACATTGCCATTTTGGATTTGCGGCAGGGCGGTGGGCAGATTGTCTATCAGGCTATCAACCTCGCCCCCGATCACCGCCGTCATGGCCGGGCCGGCGCCGCGATAGGGCACATGCTGAACGCGCACCCCGGCAAGCTGGTTGATCAACTCCCCAGTCAAATGGGTGGAGGTGCCATTGCCAGCGGAAGCGAAATTGCGCTCCCCGGGCTTGGCTTTGGCATCACGCAAAAAGGCACGAAGGTCGGCCCCCGGCACGCGGCGCGGATTGGCGACCCAGACATTCGGCACGGTCACCAGCAGGGTCACGGCGCGGAAATCTGCCTCAGGATCATAGGGCAGGTTTCGATAAAGCGCCGGGCCAATGGCGTGGGAGGCGATTTGGCTCAGGAACAGCGCGTGATCATCGGCTTCGCGGGCAAAGCGCCCGGCAGCGAGTGTGCTGCCGGCGCCTGGCTGGTTTTCAACGACGACATTGCGCCCGAGCCTGTCACGCATGGCGGCGGCCACAAGCCGCGCGACCACATCCGTGGTGCCACCCGGCGGGAATGGGCAGACCAGGCGCAAATCCTTGTTCGGCCAAGCGGGTTGGGCGTGCAGCGCAGGTGCAGCGAGCAGCCCGGCAGCGGCGGTGATGGTGGTGCGGCGCGTGATGAATGTCATAAGGTGTAGCCTTCTTCCCTGTTTCCCCGACGCTCTGGTAAGGAGCCTATCGCAACGCCTTCCAGAGATGGAATTGGCCGCGATTTTGATCCGGCTCGTAGCCATGTTCTCTATAGAACCGATACGCCGTCCTGGTACTCTCAAAAAAAATAGACGCACAGCCCCAATGTTTGGCCGTATCCTCCAGAGAGAAAAGAATGGATTTGCTCATCCCAGAAAAGCGATATTTCGGATCAACGTAAAGGAGGAACAGTTCTCCTTTACGGCTGATCATCCCAACGCCAGCCAGAACGCCGTCAATCTCGCCAACCAGGACCTTCGACTGACTTGAATGAAGCCATGCCTTCCATGATTCGACATTCTTATTGGTGATCCACTCTTGAATAGCGCGTTCGTCATTCCCGTGATCTTCGAAACACAGTTCCAGTATAGAACGCCGTATAATACAAATCCCTTCTTGGCCGTCGCTTTCCATAGCTTGCCGAACCTGGATTTGGGGCTTTGTCACTATCCTTGCCTCTCCGATTCGGCGCCAAATTGCGCGATCACGCTGCAAGCCGATTTTCACATACCTGTAAAAACAACTGTGTAACTCAGCCAAGCCGCAAGCACTTAGTCTTAGCGCTAATAGTGGTGTGGGGCCAAGCAAACTGTCATGTTTTGGGAATTACATGTCATCGAGACTATGCATTTTCATCCCTAATGTCTCAGACATTCCTTTGATATTCCGGACATCATGTTGCCTGAATTACCGCCCCTGGCAAGATAGGATGATGGAGCACCCCGCATGACCCAAAAACCCGACAACCTGCCGACCCATGATGTCGCCGGCCGCTTTGCCGCGCCGATTGACCAAAGCGCGCATGAACCCGCGCATTGGGAGAAGGAGGCTGACGCCATCCGCCTGCTGCTCGCCGACAAGAAGCGCCACATCTTCACCACCGATGAAAGCCGGCGCGTGCAGGAAGCACTCGACGCTGAGACTTATTGGAAGCTGCCCTATTATGAGCGCTGGATTCACGGCTTTTCCAGCCTGCTCAAGGAAAAGGGCGTGTTGCAGGAAGCGGATTTGCTCACCGAGGAAGCGCGGCTTCGCGCCGTCGGCGAAGACAAGGTGGAAGACGCGCCCGGCGGGCATCACCACCACCATCATGACCATGATCACGATCATGATCATGATGACCACCCCTATCAGGAAGATGATGATGCGGGGGTTGCCGTGCTATCCCCCCTGCAATTGCGCGGGCGGGCGGTGCGGAACCTGCTGATCGCGTGCGGCATTCTGACGGCGGCTGAAATCCGCACCCAGATTGAGGCGATGGATAGCCGGGGTGAGCATCTCGGCGCACGCGTTGTTGTGCGCGCCTGGACCGATCCGGCCTTTGCCGCGCGGCTTGCGGCGGACGCTGGCGCGGCGGTGGAAGAATTGGGGTTATCGCGTGGGGAGACCGTGCTGACCGCACTGTTCAATACGCCGGATGTGCATAACCTTGTCGTCTGCACGCTGTGTTCCTGTTATCCGCGCAGCGTGTTGGGCCGCCCGCCCGCCTGGTATAAAAGCCGCGCCTATCGCGCGCGTGCGGTGCGCGATCCGCGCGGCGTGCTGGCAGAATTCGGTACACAATTGCCCGAAGGAACCAGCATTCGTGTGCATGATAGCAATGCGGAGTTGCGGTATCTGGTCGTGCCGCGCCGGCCCTCGGGGACCGAGGGCTGGGATGCGGCAGCGCTTGAAAAACTTGTCACGCGCGATGCCATGATTGGCGTGACAGAAGCGGGGCAGCCGTGATTACGCACCAAGTCTTTCAGTATAACGCGCGCTCCAATCCAGTTGTTGCTCGACATATTTCTTTTCCTCAATAAGTCTTCCCTTCTTACTTACGGCCGCCTATTAGGAGCAATGTCCAGAAAGCCCCCAGGAAAAAGATAAAGTAACTGCCCCACGTTACTTTCCAAACTTGGTATCCACCACGCGGAATAGAGCGCGCTTTCACCCATGCCGCCACGCCCGGAAAGCCTATTGCGCGCAGTGCTCTCGCTAAATCCAGAATAAACCCCAACCACAATCGTCTCTTTAACCAAAAAGTGTACCGAGATATGCCTAGTAGCCGGAAAATGCCGTGTAAAACCAGAATCAAACATTGTGGAAAATAAATTAACCACACAGCAGCAACTGCGCCCAGGGGAAGAAAAATAACTCTTTCGATAGGTATGCCGCTGACAATAGTAGTTAAAGGGTTTATCATCCATATTGCGAGGAAATAGAGTAGAGGCCCGAGAAAATAGAAAACAAAAAACGCGACTATGGACATAAGGTCAGGACGCCGCGTGATTTTTCCAAATACACCAGCACTTAACGTCGCAAATATTATGCCAAGGGTCACCCAGAGGAATACGAAGAAGGCTGGGTCTGTTTGCGGGTACAGGATGTTTTCGGTAAGGCTCGGATTCATACCCATCTCGCTATCTGAAGCGCGCCACGGTTTCCGACGCGACGAGCATTAGCACTAGCGCATGCCAAAATCCCAGCGCGCAACAAGCGCCCTGCGGCGCTGCTTTCATCACGGGTGCTGCACCAGTCAGCATGTCCCACCCCTCCCATCCGGGCCGCGCTTGCGGGCGGTAAACACGGCCAATCTTTCCTGCCCAAGATCGCTTTCGAAAATAGTAACAGGGCAACGGCGTAAAACGCCAGCCGCTATAACCCAAGCCTTTCAACATAATGCGCGCGCCAATCCGCGCCGCTGATCCAGCGCTTGAGTGAAGCCGCATCCGCGGCCTCACCCCGCAGCGCCGCCAGCGCGCGCCACATCAGCGCCAGATTGCAGGAAATCACTGGCGCGCCATCCACGTCCGGCTGCGCCAGGATGGCGCCGAGGGAGGGCATGCCGGTGCCCAGCAGAATAATCGCCTCTGCCCCCGCGCCCCGCATGGCCGCAAGCGCGGCGCTGGCGTCGCCCTCGGCCAGGGCATAGATCGGGTGAAAGGCCGCGCCCGGTGTGGCGATGGAGATAACGCGCGCCACCCCAAACCCCCGCGCCACCCAATAAGCGGCCGAGGCTTCGGTCAGATCAGGCGGATAGGGAGAAACCAAGCCGATGCGTTTGGCGCCTAGCACGGCAAAGGCTTCACACACGGCCCGGCCTGCGGTGATGAAGGGCGCGCGGGCGGAAAGCCGCGCCACGGCGGCGTCCTCAACTTCCGGCCCCACCAGATAGGAAGACCCCGTGCAGGCAAAGGCAATCGCGCCCAGCGGCGCATTGGCGAATTGCGCGCAGGTCTGATCGAGCCCCGCGACGTAATCACGCAGTCGATCATTCAGGCTGGGCCGCGCACTCACCAGCCGCGCGGTCAGCATCGCCGTCGCTGGGGGCAAAAGCAGCGAAAATTCCGGCTCCACCGTGGTATTGGCCTGAGGGGTCAGCACCCCAAGCAGGCCCCTACTCGCATAGGCAAGCGACATGGCATCCTCCCGCGCCATGAAGACATGGCGGCGCCTTCCGGTCTATGGAACGTCCCAATTTCCAGGGGATCACGACATGAAAACCACCAAGCGCCGCGCCATTCTGGCCGCCATCCTTGCCACCCCTGCGCTGGCCGCAGGTGCGCAAACCGCGCGGCCCGTGCGCTTCATTGTCCCCTTCCCGCCCGGTGGCACAGCGGATTTGCTGGCGCGGCTGGTGGCTCGCGAAATGGAAGCCCGCCTTGGCGCGCCAGTGGTGGTGGAAAACCGCGCCGGCGCGGGCGGCGTGGTTGGCAGTGATTCGGTTGCGAAAAGTGCTCCCGATGGCACCACCATTTTGCTTTCCAACATCGCCTCCCAAGGGATTGCGCCGGCCATCCTGCCGACCATGCCTTATGATGTGATGCGCGATTTCACCCATATCGGGCTGCTCGCCGCGGTGCCGAGTGCGATTGCGGTTTCCGCCACCGGCCCCTGGCAGACCCTGCCCGCGCTGATCGCCGCCGCGCGTGAGAAACCCGGCAGCATCCGCTTCGGGTCCAATGGCAATGGCACGTCATCTCACGCCAAGCTTGAAATCCTGAAGCGGTTGGCGGGTGTGGATATCACCCATGTGCCCTATCGCGGCGCAGCCCCTGCGGCGACTGACGTGATTGCGGGCAATATTGATGGGCTGATCGCGGCCATCCCCGATGTTGGGCGCAATGAAAGGCTCCGCCTGCTCGCCATGACCACGGAACAACGCCTGCCGCGCTGGCCCGATGTGCCCTCGGTCGCGGAGCTTGGGCTTGGGCAGCTTGTTGCGGCGAATTGGTTCGGCATTAGCGGCCCGGCCGGCATCCCCGCCCCGATCGCGGATCGGCTGAATGCCGCGCTGGTGGAAAGCCTGGCGACACCCGCGCTCAGTGAACGCCTGGTGGAGTTGGGCGCCGCCCCCAATCGGCTGGACCGCCCTGGCTTCACCGCCCTGGTGGAGGCCGACATGAAGCGCTGGGCGCAGATTGTGCGCGAAGCCGGGATCAAGGCCGACTAACCCGTTTGGCACGGTGATTGCCTACCTCCAAAGCTCAAGCGGCGCATTCGCTGGGAACTGGGTGATTTTGCCCTATTTTTAGGCGGTGTGTGCTGACTTAATAGCAAGGAGCTTTCGCATGAACCGTCGTCGTCTTCTTGGCCTTACCGGGGGCGCCATTGCTGGCGCGCTGGCAAGCCCTGGCATTCTTTCCGCGCAAAGCGGCGCCTGGCCCACCCGCGGGTCCATCCGCCTGATCGCGCAATTCCCCCCGGGTGGCCTGGTGGATACCGTGAGCCGCCTGATGGCCCCTGCCCTGTCCCAGGCGCTTGGCCAGACCGTTGTGGTGGAAAACCGCGCCGGCGCCGGTGGCGTGATCGGCACGGATTTCGTCGCGAAGCAGCCCGCCGATGGCTATACGCTGCTGGTGTCCCACGCCTCGGTGCATGTCTTCTCGGCGGCGACGATGCCGACGCTGCCCTTCAACCCGGTCACGGATTTCACCCATATCGGGCTTTTGGTGGAAGCGCCGAATGTGCTGCTGGTGAAGTCTGAGTCCCGCTTCAAGACGCTGGCGGATTATCTGGACGCGGCGAAGACGCAGCCGGTCCGCTTCGGGTCTTCGGGCATTGGTTCGGCGCCGCATTTGCTGGGTGCCATGCTGTCCGGCGAAGCCAAGGTGACCAATCTGGATCACGTGCCCTATCGCGGCAGCGCGCCCGCCATGCAGGATCTGATGGCCAATCAGATCGAAAGCCTGATTGATCCCATCACCACCAATGTGCAGTTGATGAAGGATGGTGTGCTGCGCGCGCTCGCGGTTTCATCGCCACAGCGCCTGCCGGCCTTCCCGAATGTGCCTACCTTCGCTGAGCTTGGCTTCCCGAAGCTGACTTCCGCGCAATGGCTTGGGCTTTCCGCGCCGAAGGGCCTGCCTCAGCCCATCACGGAACGGCTTGCCGGCTTGGTCAACCCCATCCTGGCGCGGCCCGAATTGATGACACGGTTTGAAGATTTGCAGACCCTGCCGCGCCGGCCTTCGCCTCTGAATGGCGATTTCGTGAAAATCATGCGCGAGCAGATCACGGAATGGACCGCGGTTGCGAAGCAATTCGATATCGTTGTGACGTGATGTGAAGCACCCCGCCCGCGCAACATCGCGGGCGGGGCTATACCCCTACTTCAAGCTAGCCTGGGTCTTGCACCAGCGCGCCACTTCCTCATGCGTGGCGAACCAGACATCACCAAAACCCTTCATGTGCTGCACCAGCCGATCAAGCAGCGCGATGCGGCTGCGGTGGCCAATCACATGCGGGTGCATGGTCAGCAGGAACAAGCCACCTTCGCGATAGGCGCCTTCGAATTCGGCGGTGAAAATCTCCTCCACGCTTGAAGGCGGCGTATAGGGGCGGAGCGCCGCAAAGCGCAGCATGTTAAAGTAAACCGCATCATCGCGGATCCATTCCGGCGGCAATTCCACAATGCCCGTCGGCGTTCCCTGATCGAGCAATTCATAGGCATCATCATCAGCCATCAGCGATGAATCATACAGCAAACCCAATTCGCGGATGATGGACAGTGTCTCCACCGAAAAATCCCAAGACGCGGTGCGGATACCAACAGGGCGCCGGCCCGTCAGTTTTTCCAGCGTATCGGCAGCGCGGAAGGTGAGTTCTCGCTCCACGCCTGGCGGCAATTGCGTATTGGCTTCATGAATCCAGGAATGGATGCCGATCTCATGGCCTTCATCGGCCACACCGCGCACCTCATCCGGATGCAACAGCGCGGAGACAGCCGGGTAGAAGAAGCTCGCCCTGACGTCATGGCGCGCGAGCAAGGCGCGGATGCGCGGCACGCCCTGACGCGCACCATATTGCCCCTGGCTGATGCGCATGGGGCTTTCATCGGCATCCCGCAGCGGTATGGTTTCGTGATCCGCATCGAAGGAGAGCGAGACACAACAGCGCGCCCCATTGGGCCAGGAAGCGGGTGCAAGGGATCGCCCGGCGCGGGCGCGGCCCACAATTTCCCGCCATTGCGCTTCGGGCCATTCCCAGGGTTTGGCGGCTTTGTCGTTCATGGGGGTTCTCCTGCCTGCAATCAAACGGCATGCTGCACCCTTAGCCAGCATATCGGAACCCCCATGAGCGATACCGATCCCGCCCTGATGTCCGCTGAAACCCTGCTTGGGCTTTACGCGCGCCGGCGCCTTTCGCCGGTGGAGGCGTTGAAGGCGGTGATGGAGCGCGTTGCCCGCTATAACCCCTGGGTGAACGCCTTTGCGGCGATGAACCCGCGCGCCTTGCAAGCGGCGGGCGAAGCCGAAGCGCGCTGGCTGGCGGGCCGGCCGATGGGGATGCTGGATGGTGTGCCCGGCACAGTGAAGGATTTGCTGAACCTGACGGGTTTCCCGACCAGGCGCGGCAGCCGCAGCACGGATACGACGCCAGCGATGGAGGATGCCCCCGCCGTGCTGGGGCTGAAGCAGGCGGGCGCGGTCATCATCGGCAAAACCACCACCACGGAATTCGGCTGGAAATCGCCAGGCGATTGCCCGCTACATGGCATTACACGCAATCCCTGGAACCCAAAGCGCACGCCGGGCGGGTCATCCTCTGGCGCCGGGGCAGCGGGCGCGGCTTGTTTTGGTCCGCTTCATATTGGCACCGATGCCGGCGGTTCCATTCGTATCCCGGCAGCATTTTGCGGATTGGTGGGCATGAAGCCTTCCTTCGGGCGCATTCCGCAATGGCCGCTTGGCGCCTTTGGCCATGTCGCGGTGGCCGGCCCCATGACGCGCACGGTGCGCGACGCCGCGCTGATGTTCGGCGCCATGGCGCGGCATGATCTGCGCGACCCCTATGCCCTGCCCGATGATCCGCGCGATTGGCTGAATGGCATTGAAGATGGCGTCGCGGGCCTGCGGGTGGCTGTGGTACGCCGCATGGGCTTCGCGCCGCCCTTGGATGCGGAGGGCGAGGCTGTGCTCGCCGCCGCCGCGCGACTTCTGGAAGAACAAGGCGCGATTGTTGAGGAAGCCGATCCCGGCCTGCCCGACACGCGCGCGATTTTTGGGCGGGTTTGGGGCGTGGCGCTGTCGCGCATCATCGCGACCACGCCGGAAGACAAGCGCGATTTGCTCGATGCCGGCATCGCCGAGGTTGCGGCGCGTGAGGGCGAGATGCTCGCGGTGGATTACCTGGCCGCCGAGGCGATGCGCCTGGAAGCGGCGCATGCCATGGCGCGGTTTCATCAGCGCTATGATTTGGTGCTGACTGCCTGCACGCCGACCGCTGCCTTCGCCGCGGATCAGCGGACCATCCGCCCGGCTGAGGCGCTGTGGCGCGATTGGGCGCCCTGGACCTTCGCCTTCAACCTGACGCGCCAGCCGGCGATTTCCGTGCCGGTGGCTTTGGATGCGGAAGGCATGCCGCGCGCTGTGCAGATTGTGGCGCCGCTTTACAAAGATGATCTAGCGCTGCGCGGGGCGCGGGCCTTGGAACGCGCTGCCAGCCTGCCCCTGGCAAATCCCTCAGAAAGCGCTACCTGACGCAGCGACAGCCATAAGGATGAACTGATGCGTTTAGTCACTTTCTCGGATGCCGCCGGTGTGCGGATTGGCGCCATGGATGAAGCGGGCGCGCTGCGCGACATTACCGCCGTAGCACCTTCGCTGCCGCGCGATATGCTCGGCCTGATTGCGGCGGGACCGGCAGCACTGGCCACCGCGCGGGATGCGCTTGGCAAGGCGCCGGTGGTGCATGGGGCGAAGATCCTCGCCCCCATTCCGCGCCCGCCGAAAAACGTGTTCTGCGTCGGCAAGAATTACCATGAACACGCCAAGGAATTCGCGGGATCGGGCTTTGATGGCGGGGCCAAGGATGTGGTGCCGCCCTTCCCGGTTGTATTCTCCAAACCGCACACCGCCATCATCGCGACGGGCGAACCCATCCTGAGCCAATTGGACCCGACCGGCGGGCTTGATTACGAAGGCGAATTGGCGATTGTGATCGGCACGGGCGGGCGCGGCATTTCCAAATCTGCCGCTTTGTCGCATGTGGTTGGCTATACCATCATCAATGATGTGACCGCGCGGCATTTGCAAAAGCGCCATAGCCAATGGGTGCTTGGCAAGGGGCTGGATAGTTTCTGCCCCATGGGTCCCGCCATCCTGACCGCGGATGAAGCGCCTGATCCCACCAAACTTCGCCTGATCACCCATGTGAATGGCGAAAAGCGTCAGGATGCGTTGGTGGCAGATTTGATTTTTGATGTGCCGACTCTGATTGAAGCGATCAGTGCCGCCATCACGTTGGAACCGGGCGATGTGATTGCCACCGGCACACCGGTTGGTGTTGGCATCGGCTTCACCCCACCGAAATTCCTGAAAAAGGGCGATGTGGTGCGGATTGAAATCAGCGGGATTGGCATTTTGGAAAATCCCGTAGCGTAGACAAGAAAAACAGGGAGAAATAAACATGCAAAGACGCAGTCTTTTGGCCGGGGCCACCGCGCTCCCCTTCGCCATGCCGGCCTTGGCGCAAGACAATTTCCCATCCCGTGCGGTCTCCATGGTGGTCGCCTTCCCACCTGGTGGGCAGGCCGATGTGGTGGGCCGCCCTGCCGCCGCAACGCTGGAACGGATTTGGCGCGTGCCGGTGCCGATCACCAATCGCGGTGGCGCGGCGGGTGAAATCGGCAATGGTTTCGTCGCACGCAGCGCGCCCGATGGCTATACGCTGCTGATGGGCCTTTCTTCCATGACCTTCCTGCCGGAAGCAGCCCGCATCAATGGCCGCACGCCGGCCTATACGCCCGATATGCTGACGCCAATTGCGTTGTTTTCCGCTGATCCCA
Organism: Roseomonas sp.; assembly: GCA_020249145.1. GTDB lineage: Bacteria > Pseudomonadota > Alphaproteobacteria > Acetobacterales > Acetobacteraceae > Neoroseomonas. The sequence goes on from JADCGF010000005.1 coordinate 84,491, forward strand.
CCGTGCTGGTGGTGCCCGCATCAAGCCCCATTCGCACGATTGAGGAATTCATCGCCGAGGTGAAAGCCAAGCCCGGCCAGATCGCCTATTCCTCGGCGGGCAATTACTCAGCGCTACATGTGCCGATGGCGATGCTGTCCCAAGCCGCAGGCTTACAAATGCTGCATGTGCCCTTCCAAGGCGGCGGCCCGGCGCTGACCGCGATTCTGAGCGGGCAGGTGCAGGCGCTTTCTTCCGGCCCCGGGCCTGTTGCGCAGCATGTGCGCGATGGGCGGTTGCGCGCACTCGCCACCTGGGGGCGCCAGCGGCTCAAGGGTTTTGAGGATGTGCCGACGCTGATTGAGAAAGGCTTTGCGGATGTGGAATTCTACATCTGGGTCGGGCTTTTCGCGCCTGCCGGCACGCCGCCCGCGATCATTGACCGCATTCGCGACGCATCACGGCAAGTGGCACAGGATCCAGAGTTTCAGCGCATCATGGCGGGCAGCGGCAATACACTCGATTTCCGCGATGGCGATGCCTTCCGACGCTTCTTTGATGAGGATTCGGCGAGGTTGCTCCGCGTCATCCGTGCGCTGGGCAAGATTGAATAGCGCCCTTGCCTGCGCTGCATTGCTAGCGCAGGCTTCAATCTGCTTTTGACAATGTTGAGGATGCCATGACCACCGAAGCCCAAATCACCGCCTGGCTTGCCACGCAGCAAGAAGCCATGATCGCTGAGATCAAGGAAATGGTGAATACCGATGGCGGTTCCTATGACAAGGCGGGGGTGGATCGCACTGGCGCTCAGGTAAAGCGCTTTCTTGAAGGGCAAGGCATTGCGGTGGAAGTGGTGCCGCGCGATAAGCATGGCGATTGCCTGCGCGGCGTTGTGCCCGGCGCGCATGAAATCGCTTCCGGCAATCAACAGAAAAATATTGTGCTGATGGGGCATCGGGACACGGTTTTCCCGAAAGGGGAACCAGAACGCCGGCCTTTCACCATTCAGGGCAATATCGCCTATGGCCCAGGCGTGGCCGATATGAAGGCCGGCATTGTGATGAATATGTTTGTACTCGCCGCCTTCCATAAATTCGGCGGCGCGCCGGGGCCGCTGGTTGGGCTTTTCACCGGTGATGAGGAAATCGGCAGCCCCGAAGGCCGCCCGGTGATTGAAAATGAGGCGCGCAGCGCGCGGGTGGTCTTCAATAGCGAACCGGGCCGGCCTTCCGGCAATGTGGTGACAGGGCGCAAGGGCGGCGTGTTTTCCGTTGTGGATATTGAAGGCAAGGCCGCGCATTCCGGCGGTAACTTCGAAGCCGGCATCAGCGCGATTGGTGAGGCCGCGCAGAAGATCGTCGCCATTCATGCGCTGACCGATTTGAAGCGCGGCATTACGCTGAATGTCGGGCTGGTCAGCGGCGGGCAGAGCGTGAATACCGTCGCCCCCGCCTGCCAATTCCAGATTGATCTGCGTTACGTGGAATTGGCCGACCGCGATGAAATTGTGGGGAAGCTGCACGACATTGTCGCGAAATCCTTCGTCCCAGGCACCAAGGCGAAGCTTGTCATCAAGGGTGAATTCCTGCCGCTGAATGCAACGCCGGCCAGTGAGCGTGTTTTCGCGCTTTATCAGAACGCAGCGGCGGATAGCGGCTTGAAGGTGGGCGGCGAGTTTTCCGGCGGCTGTGCCGATAGCGGCTTTACCGCGGCCATTGGCGCGCCCACGATTTGCGCTGTCGGCCCCGTGGGTGGCAAGGCGCATAGCCCGGAAGAATATTTGGAAATTGACAGCATGATCCCGCGCGCCCAGGCAATGGCGCGCGCCATCATGCGGCTGGAAAAGGCGGGGCTGTAACAGCCCCAGCCCTCACCCCACGCGCCAGGGGCGCACCTGCCAAAGCTGCTTCAGCCGATCATCCACGGCTTGCGCAAAAGCGCGATATTCAGCACCGACAAGGGTGTTGAGCGGCATGAAGTTGCGCGCCGCTTCGCGCTTGAAATTCTCATCGGCCAGCGCAGTGCGGAAGGCGGCTTCAAGACGCGCAACAATCGCGGGCGGCATATTGGGCGGGCCAACAATGCCGCGGCTGGCGCCATGCACCAGGTCAAAACCCAATTCGCGGAAGGTCGGCACATCGGCCGCTTCCGGCTGTCGTGCCGCGGCGGCTTGCGCCAGCATGCGCACCTTGCCTTCGCGTGCTAATTGCAGTGCGTCATTCACATTGATTGCCGCGACATCCATATTGCCGCCAAGCAATTGCGGGATAAGCGGCGCGGCGCCGGCAAAGGGCACCTGGATCATGGGTTGAAGCCCCGCCAATTCCTCAAAATGCAGCACAAACAGATGATCATCGCTGCCGATACCCGTGGTGGCATAGGTGATCTGCCCGGGCCGCGCCTTGGCCGCCGCCACCAGATCCTGCAAGGTCCTGAAGGGGCTATCGGCGCGCACATAAAAGCAATTGGCGTCTTCAACGATATTGCAGATGAAGGTGAAATCCATGGCGCGGTAACGCACCTGGCGTTCCAAAGGAATGGCGTTATGCGCGGGGATGGTCGTGGCGCCGATGGTGTAGCCATCAGGCGCGGCGTTGAAGGTCGCTTCAAGACCAATCTGCCCAGCAGCACCCGTGCGGTTGATCACCACCGGGCGAAGGCCAGGGATTTGCGCCGCAATCAGGGGCATCACCAGGCGGGTCATGATGTCCACGCCCCCGCCGGCCGGAAAGGGGACAATTACCTCCATGGGCTTGTCACCCGGCCAAGCGGTTTGCGCCTTCGCGATGGCGGGCGCGGCGAGCAAGCCTGCGGATGCCAAAAGACTGCGGCGATTGATCATGATTTTCCTCCCAGATTATGGGTCGCAGCCTAAGCGCTCATGGCTGGCGCTTGCAACTCACTGATCAACGCTTCCAGGGCCTGCGCGCGAAAAGGGCGCGCACCGCCTCCCCTTCCGCCAGCACCATGGCGCGATATTCCGGCCCCACCAGGGGGCGCAACGGCAGGGAAACCTTTTCGGCTTCTTGCGCGAAGCGCGGATCGGTAAGGGTTTCACGAAAGGCGGCATCCAGCAGGCGCACCACCTCCGGCGGCAGGCCGGGCGGGCCGACAATGCCGCGCGCGCTGCCAATCACCACATCAAAGCCCAATTCGCGGAAGGTCGGCACTTGCGCGGCTGCCGACCAGCGCGAAGGCGATGCCTGCGCAAGGCATCGAATACGGCCCTCACGCATCAAAACAATCCCCTCGCTCATGTTGAAGGAAGCGACATCCACCGCGCCAGAGAGCAAATCCCGCTGCACCTGCGCCGTGCCATTGAAGGGCGCGTGCAGTGCGCGGATATTGGCCGCCTCTTCAAGCCCCAGCAGCACCAGATGGTCATCGGAACCGACGCCAGCGGCGCTGCCAACCGAAAGCGCTTCCGGTTTTTCGCGTAACCGCGCAACCAGATCACCAAGGCTGCGCAGCGGGGAATTGGCCAGAACCCATAATCCGCAGGCGTCATCAACGACATTGGCGATATAGGTGAATTCCTCGGCCTTCCAGCGTACGGGCCGTTCCAGCGGCAGGGTGGAGACATTCAAGCTGCCAATGGTGCCGAGCGTATAGCCATCTGGCGCCGCGTTGAAAATGGCTTCCATGCCAAGCTGTCCGGAAGCACCAGGCCGATTGCTGATCACAAAGCGCACACCCGGCAAGCGTGGGGTGACCTGATGCGTCGCGAAACGCGCCACCGCATCCACGCCGCCGCCAGGCGGGAAAGGGACAATCACTTCAATGGCACGATCCACGGGCCATGCCGCCTTGGCCGATTTGACCCAAGGCATGGCCAAGACGCCACCACCCAATAGAGCCAATTGACGCCGCCTGAACATGCGTTCCCCCCGGTTTCATTACCTGCCCGCGATGTTAGCGCGTAGGCCGCCAACCGCAAGAAAATTCGCCACGCCTGTTTGCGTCCTGCGCAGCGCCGTGCATGCTGGTTTAGAGGATGAATGTTACGGAGCATGGCAGATGGACGCAGCGACGCGGGCGGAATTCCAGGTGGAAGGCCATTGGGCCATGGCGCGGCGGCATCGCATTCGCTGGATCCAATGCGACATCTACGCCCATATCAATCACGCCGCCTATTTCACGATGTTTGAGGATATGCGGATTGATTGGTGGCTTGCCTCGGGTGGGCGCTTCGGGGCGGATGCGGAAGGGCCGGTGGTGGCTTCCATCGAAGCCAAATACCTCCGCCCCGGGCATTTCAATGAGGATGTGCTGCTGACCGTGCGCGCCGCGAGCTTCCGGCGCAGCTCCTTCATCCATGAATACGGGCTGTGGCGCTATGGGCTGCTGTGTTCCGGGCGCGCCGTTTGCGTGATTGTGAATAACGCGACTGGTGCCAAGGCACCGATTTCAGACGCGCTGCGGGAATTGATGCTGACCCGCGATCAGGCGATTGCCGAGGGCTGAAAACGGAAAGGAAACGCCATGCCCCATCAATTCTGCGAAGTGCGCGACGAAGGGCGCTTGCGCATTGTCACACTCAACCGGCCAGAGGTGATGAATGCGCTGCATACTGACGCCAATGAAGAACTTGAAGCGGTTTGGGATGATTTCGCCGCCAACCCTGATCTTTGGGTCGGCATTGTCACCGGCGCGGGGGATCGCGCCTTTTCCGCCGGCAATGATTTGAAAGTGCAGGCCGCCGGCAAGCGCCGCCCCATGCCGCCCTCCGGCTTTGCCGGCCTCACCAATCGCTTTGGCTTGGAAAAGCCCGTCATCGCCGCAGTGAATGGCATTGCGATGGGCGGCGGGTTTGAAATCGCGCTTGCCTGCGATCTGATCATCGCTGCTGAGAATGCGCTTTTTGCGCTACCGGAAACGCGTGTTGGCTTGGTGGCCGGCGCTGGTGGGCTGCATCGGCTGCCGCGCGCCATTGGCCCGAAGCAGGCGCTTGGCATGATCCTGACCGGGCGGCGTGTTTCCGCCGCTGAAGGCCAAGCGCTTGGCTTTGTGAATGAGGTTGTGCCGCAAGGCGAGGCTCTGCCAGCGGCGATGCGCTGGGCAGCGCTGATCCTGGAATGCTCTCCGCTTGCGGTGCGCGCTTCCAAGCAGGCGGTCTATGCGGGGCTGGATGAAGAAAGCCTCGCGAAGGCCATCGGCACCATGTATCCGGCGCAGGCACGCAATCGCGACAGCCAGGATTACATCGAAGGCCCGAAAGCCTTCGCCGAAAAGCGCAAGCCGAATTGGCGGAATATGTAACCCCTTACATCCCCCGCTCCGCTTTCGTCGCGGCCAGATCATCCTCGATAAAACCTTGGATGATCTCCTCCATCGGTTCCTGTTCGCAAAAGCCAAGCCGGCGCGCGCGTGTGGCGGCGAAGGCACCGGGCCAGCCATTGACGATGTCAAACACTTCCTTATCGAAGACGAAGCCCACCTTGTCACGCGCTGCCTTGCCGGCAACCTGTTCCAGTGCGCCCAGAATTTTCGCCACCGTCAGGCTGCGGCCGGGTGGGTTGATGCCCCTGTCCAGGCCAAGCGGCGCGGTATCCATCGCAGCTGCGTGCAGGAACCATTCAATCGTGGCGCGGGGCGAGCATATCCATACCGCGAAATCATCCGGCACCGGGCAATTGGTCTCAAATCCTAGAAGGGGTTCCCGCACAATGGCAGAAACGAAGGAAGACGCAGCCTTATTGGGCCGGCCCGGGCGCACCATCACGGTCGGTAGGCGGAGGTTCACCGCATCCATAAAGCCTCGGCGGGAGGCATCATGCAGCAGCAATTCGCCAATGGCCTTTTGCGCGCCATAGGAATTGGTCGGGATTTGCCGCCCATCATCCGGCACCACCGCATCCTGCCCACCACCGAAGGACGCGACTGAGGATGTGAAAATCACGCGCGGCCTGGTGCCAAGCGCGCGGCAGGCCGCCAGCACCGCCAGCGTGCCATGCAGATTGACCTTCATCCCCAAATCGAAATCGGCTTCCGCCGCGGCGCTCACCACCGCGGCGAGGTGAAATACCACCTCGGTCCCCGCAGGGATGGCGGCGGCAACGGCGGCTGGGTCCGCCACATCGCCGCCATGGCAGGTCACCGGGAAGGGCGCTGCCAGGGTTGCAGGTGCGGCAAGGTCGAATAGCGTCAGGCCCGTGATGGTCCGCCCGCCGAGCGCTCCATCCTTGGCGAGCCGCGCCGCCACTTTACGCCCCAAAAAGCCAGCCCCGCCCAGAATGGTGATCCGCATCGCTTTACCCTCCCGTTACAGTGCAAGGTTTGGCGCGCGGCGCGGAAGGGCGCAATATGGGGGCATGATCGAAAAGCGCCCTTTCCGATATTTCCTTAACCGCAATCATGGCGTGCCGGGCATCGCCGTGCTGCCTGAGGGCGGCTATGCCCGCGCCAAGGCGGTAATCATGACCTGGCCAGGCTATGCGCCGACCCCGTTGGTGGCACTCGATACCATCGCCAAAGCCGCCGGCGTCGCGCGGCTGGATTACAAGGATGAGGCTTCGCGCTTCGGCCTCGCTTCCTTCAAGGCGCTGGGCGGGGCTTATGCGGTGATGCGGGTTTTGCAGGCGGAACTCGCCAAGCGGGATGTAGCGCGGGAGGCGACCAGCGCCGATCTGATCGAAGGCCGCTACAAGGATGCAACCGTAAAGATCACGGTCTGTTGCGCGACAGATGGCAATCACGGCCGTTCCGTCGCCTGGGGGGCGCAGCGCTTTGGCGCGGCTTGCGTGATTTTCGTGCATGAAACCGTCAGCCAAGGCAGGCGCGATGCCATCGCCAAATATGGCGCGGAAATTCGTGTGGTGCCCGGCAATTATGATGACGCAGTGCGCGAAGCGCAAAAGCAGGCCGAGGCGAATTCTTGGTTTGTCGTCTCTGACACGTCATATCCCGGCTATACGGAAGTGCCGCGCGATGTAATGCAGGGCTATCGGCTGATGGCAGATGAAGCCGCGGATCAGATCAGCGAAGCGCCGACGCATGTCTTCATCCAAGGCGGCGTGGGCGGCGTGGCGGCGGCGGTTTCCGTGCAAATGCGCGCGCGTTTCGGCGCCGGCGTGAAGCTGATTGTGGCCGAACCCGACAAGGCAGATTGCCTGCTGGCGAGTGCGGAGGCTGGCGAGCCGGTCACGGTGCCGGGTGATCTGGATACCCTCATGGCCGGTCTTGCCTGTGGCGAGCCATCGTTGCTGGCCTGGCAGGAATTGGAACGCGGCGCCTTTGCCTTCATGTCGGTGTCCGATGAAAGCGCGGTGGAATGCATGAAGCTTCTCGCGCAGCAGACGCCGCCGATTGTCGCGGGCGAAAGCGCGGTGGCGGGCCTGGCTGGGCTGCTGCTCGCGATGCAGGAACCCTATGCGCGCGGGGCGCTTGGCCTTGGGGCCGATAGCCGCGTGCTGCTGTTTGGCACGGAAGGGGCGACCGACCCCGAAGTTTATGACAAGCTGGTGAAGGGCTGACCCGAAGCTTCAGCCCGCGAGCAGCGCTTCCAGTTTGCCGGCGCGCTCCAAGGCAACCAGATCATCCGAACCGCCGATGGATTTTCCGTTGATGAAAATCTGCGGCACGGTCGTGCGCCCGCCAGAATTTTCGATCGCGCGGCGCCTTGCGTCAGACCCGTGCGGCGCGTCAAATTCCTGATAGGTGGCGCCCTTCTTTTCCAGCAGCGCCTTGGCGCGGGAGCAATAGGGGCAGAAAACGGTGGTGTAGATCTCGATCTTGGCCATGCGCGCAAGATTGGCGTTTAGGTGCCTATGGTCAAGCCGTGCAAAGGCGCGGATCAGGCACCCGCGCCGCGGCCAGCACCTCCACCCGCGCGGCACCGGCGGCGAGCAAGGCCCGCGCGCAGGCTTCCGCCGTGGCGCCAGAAGTCATGACATCATCCACCAGCAAAACGCGCTTGCCCAATACCCGCGCGGGACGGGCGACGCTGAAGGCATCCGCCACCAGTGCCGCGCGCTCCGCCGCGCCCTTATCGCCCAAAGGAAGTGTGGCGCGCGTACGGCGCAGCAAATCGGGCACCACACGCCGCCCCGAAAGCCTGCCCAGCCGTTGCGCGAGCAGCGCCGCCTGATCATAGCGCCGCGCAATCAAGCGCCGCCAATGTGCGGGCACGGGGGCCAGCACATCCGCCGCCGACAACATCTCCGCCCCCGCCCGCGCCATGAAACGCGCGAGCGGCACTGCCATTTCGGTGCGATCCCCGTGTTTGAAGGGCAGGATCAGGCGCTTCGCACCCTCATCATACCGCAGCGCCGCGCGCGCCATTGTGAAACCCGGCGCGCGGGCAAGGCAGGGCGCGCAGAGCAAGGCGCCATCCGTATTGCGGTCCGCCTCCCCCTCATGCGCGAAGGGCACGCCGCAGCGCGCACAAAATGGGGCGGAGATCAGGTTCAGGCCGCTGAAACAGGTGGCGCAAAAACTGCCCTGCCGTTCCACTTGCGCATCGCAGGTCAGGCAATGTGGCGGCAGCAGGATGTCCAGCAATTTCTCCGGCGCCCTACCAAAACCACTCCTTAAGCGGTTCAGCAAAGCGCCAGAAGGCATCACTTAATGCCAATGGCCGAAGGGGGCATCGCCATCCTTCGCCACCTCATTGACCAGATCAATCTCCCAAGAAAGATAGTCGCGCATCGCCGCTTCCACCCCATCATTCCGGTCATAGGGCCGCAGGTAGAAATCCGCGCAATCAGCATCGGCGGGGTTGCGCCGATCCGCCGCCATGGGCAGCCCCGCCGCGCGCCAGGCCTTGGTGCCGCCTTCCAGGATGAACACCGGCAGGCCCGTCAGCGCCGCCGCTTCCGGTGCCGCCAGCCGCGCCAACGCCGCATCGGGCGCGGCAATCGCAATCAGCCGCGCGCTTGCCAATGCACCGCGCAGCCTGTCCAGTCGTGTGCGAATGGCCCAATGCGCGCCCGGAATATGCCCCTCGCGGAAATCAATGGAGCGCGCGAGGTCAATCACCTGCACCCCGCCCTTCACGCTTTCGGCGGCAAGTTCCCCTGGCGTCAGGCTTGGCAGTTTTACCGCTGCCGCTTCCGGGCTTTCCGGCTGCCATGGACCGGTGGCCAGCGCGCCATCCAACCCATCGGTCAGCACCATGACGTCCCAGCCGCCCAATTGGCGCAACCAGCCGGCAGTCATGCGCGCGCGGGTGCCGGTGTCATCCACCAGCACAATGCGCGCATGGCGCACCGCGACCCATTGATCGGTGGCTTGCACCAATTGCCCACCAGGCGCGGAACGGCTGCCCTGCATATGCCCCGCCGCATATTCCGCAGGGTCGCGCACATCCAGCACATAGGTGCTGCGCGCGCCATCCGCCTGCCAGCGCGCCAGATCAGCACGCGTGCCGAAGACCACACCATGGCGCTTGGCGAAAGCATCGGCGCGGGCGAAGGCTTCTGCCGCACCTTTTGGCGTGCCTTGCGGGAAGCTTGCGGTCTTGCCGCGATCACACGTAAAGCCAGCCAATTCCCAGCCCATGGTGCCATTGCGCAACGCCACGACCTTGTTCGGAATGCCGGCGCTGCGGAGTGACTCAGCCCCCATAATGGACCGCGTGCGCCCCGCGCAATTCACCACCACGGTGGTTTCAGGCCGGTTCACGAATTCACCAATGCGATAGACCAATTCCCCGCCCGGCACATCCACCGCACCGGGGATGGACATGCGGTTGAATTCTTCCATCGGGCGGCTATCCAGGATCACCATATCGGTGCCGGCATCAATCATGGCCTTCAGCTCCTCGGGATCGACCGAGGGGGTTTCATAATGATGTTCCACCCATTCACCGAAAGCCTTGGACGGCACATTGACGCCAGAGAAAGCGACATAGCCCGCCGCAACCCAAGCCGGCGTGCCGCCCTGCAAAACAGACACATCCGTGCAGCCGATGCTTTCCAGGTAAGCCGCAAGGCGCGGCGAAAACCCTTCCCCGCCATCCACGCAAACCACGCGCGTGGACAAGCGCGGCAGAATGGCGCGGGCGCGGAGTTCCATGCGCGAGAGCCCGCAAGGATTGGCCCAGAAAAGATGCGAACGGCCAAATTCACCATCTTCGCGCGCATCCAGAATGGCCAATTCTTGCCCATAGCGGATCCAGCTTTTCAGGCTGGCCGCGTCAATCACGCGCGCCATGGCGGGATCAGCCCTTGGGGGCCGCAGTAGGCGCCATGAAGTTCTTGTTATAGGGCTTCACTTCGCCGGTTTCGGCATCGAAAGCCTTGCGGTCATCCAGCTTTTCCAACGCCAGGCCATACATGTGCAAATGCCGTGTGGGCACGCTGCCCGTTGTGTGGATGGAATGGATATCTTCCGCCATCAGCGCAATGCCACGGCCCGGTTCCACCATGATCTCCTCACGCAGGCGCAATTCGCAGCGCGTGGGGTCTGACCCATCATCCAAACGCTCATAAACCTTGTTGAGCTCCTGCCCATCCACGGCCACCACGCAGGCCCAGGTGGTGTGGTCATGCGGCTTGGTTTCATTGCCGGGATTGAGCGCATTCAGATAAAGCGCGAAGAGATTGTTCTCATCTTCCTGCAACATGTAGCGGCAGCTACCCTTTTCGCCATTCGGCGGCGGGGGGAATTCGCTGGAAGGGAACAGATGCTCCTGCGCGGCAAGGCCCATCAGCTCCTGCTTGATGGCTTCAAGCGAAGAACGGCTGACACCTTGGGCCCGTTCAATGGCGCGAATGCGGTCAATGGTGGTAGCAACGGCAGCGGCGCGGGCGGCCTTCACATCAGATGCGTTCATGGTTTTTTCCTCCAATGGTAAATTCAACGAAAACCCTACCCCGTCTTGCGCGCTTGGGAAACAGGGTGCATCCCAGGGCGCCATGACCGACCAGATGCGCGTCTTTGACCGAGCCCTTGTCGCGCGCCGCCGCGCCCGCGCGGTGGCCAGCGTGGACCAGGTGGCGCCGATTCTGGAGGATGCGGCGGATAGGCTGCTCGATCGGCTGGATGACACCACGCGGCGCTTCACCCGCGCGCTTGATCTGGGCGGGCGCGGCTTTGTGGCGCCGAAGCTTGCGGCGCGGGGGATACCCTTTGTGGTCTCGGCCGATCTGGCGCCGGGCATGGCCGCGCGGGGCGGGGGCTTGGCGGTGGCGGCGGATGAGGAATTTCTGCCCTTTGCGGAGGGCGCTTTCGATTTAATCGTCGCCTCCCTCTCGCTCCATTGGGTGAATGACCTGCCGGGGGCGCTGATCCAAATCCGCCGCGCGCTGGCCCCCGACGGGCTATTCCTGGCAAGCCTGCCCGGCCTGCCGAGCTTTGGCGCGCTGCGTTCAGCGCTGGCCGAGGCCGAGGCGGAATTGCGCGGCGGCATTTCGCCCCGCATCTCCCCCTTCCCGGAATTGCGCGATGGCGCGGCACTTTTGCAGCGCGCGGGCTTTGCGCTGCCGGTCGCGGATGCCGAGGATATGGCGCTCCGCTACAAATCCGCCTTCGGGATTTTCGCTGATCTCCGCGCGGCTGGTGAGGCGAATGCCGTGCTGGCGCGTGATGGTCGCACACCGCCGCGCGCGCTATTCCCCATGGCGGCGGCGCGGCTGGGCGGCGCCGAGGTTGACCTGCCGCTCAGGCTTTTGGTGCTGACGGGCTGGGCGCCCTCCCCCAGCCAGCAAAAGCCGGCGCGGCCTGGCAGTGCCACCGCGCGGCTCGCGGATGCCTTGGGTGCGGCGGAAATCAGCGCCGGCGAGAAAGCCGGCAAGCCACAGTGAAGCCTTGCATCCTGCGGCACTGCGGCGCATTTTGGGCGCTTAACCTGCACGAGCCTTGAGACCCCATGGAGCAGCAAGGCGGCGAATCGCGCCGCATCACCATCCACAAGCCTGAGGATTTCGCGGCCATGCGCCGCGCGGGGCAGCTTGCGGCCGAAACCCTGGATATGATCACCGCCCATGTGCGCCCTGGGATTTCAACCGGGGAGATTGATCGGATCTGCCATGATTACATGGTGGACCGCGGCGCCATTCCGGCGACGCTTGGCTATCGGGGTTACTCGAAATCTTCCTGCACTTCGGTCAATCACGTGGTTTGCCACGGCATTCCAGGGGATCGTGTGCTGGCGGATGGCGATATCATCAATATTGATGTCACCGTCATCCTGGATGGCTGGCATGGCGATACCAGCCGCATGTATGCAGCCGGTGAGCCATCCACCAAGGCCAAGCTGCTGATGGATGTGACTTACGACGCCATGATGAAGGGCATCGCCGCTATTCGCCCCGGGGCGACGCTTGGCGATATCGGGCACGCCATTCAGGTGCATGTGGAAAAGCATCGCTTCAGCGTGGTGCGCGATTTTTGCGGCCATGGTATTGGCCGGCACTTCCATGAACCGCCCAATATCCTGCATTTCGGCCGCCCCGGCGAAGGGCCGAAGCTGAAGCCCGGCATGTTCTTCACTGTGGAGCCCATGGTGAATGCCGGCCGGCCCGAGGTGAAAATCCTGGATGATGGCTGGACCGCCGTAACGCGGGATCGGTCCCTTTCCGCCCAATTCGAACATATGGTGGCGGTGACGGATAACGGGGTTGAGATTTTCACCCTTTCCCCGGCAGGCATGCACAAGCCGCCCTATAGCGTATGAGCCTGGCGCTGCTGCTGGCCGCGCCCTGGCTGGTGCAGGTACATGTGGCTGCGGCGCTGGCGGCTATTGTGCTTGGCCTGGTGCAATTCATTGGCCATAAGGGCACTGCTGCCCATCGGCTGCTTGGCTGGTGCTGGGTCGTGCTCCTGGCGGTTGTGGCGCTTTCTTCCTTCAGCATCACTGGGGTTGCCGGACCAGGGCGCTTCAGTTGGATTCATGGCATTTCGGCGATCACTATCTGCCTCTTGGCGGCCGCAGTGGTATCGGCGCGGCGGGGCCGGATAAGGCGGCATCGTAATTCTATGATCGGGCTCTATCTGGGCGCCTTGCTGGTGACCGGTGCCTTTACCTTGCTGCCCGGCCGGATCATGGGTCGCGTTGTTTTTGGCTGGTAAATTTCTACTATAGGTTTTATTGATCCATTCGATTTCGCGCGCCTTTCAAGGCGCCAACGGGTTGGAACATGGCTATCCGCAAAACCAAGGGCCTCGCTGAGGCCGGCGCCCTGCCGGGGCTGGAGCTTGTCACCGATGAGGCTGAGGCACCCCCCGGCCATTTGGGGCATCGCGCCCGCATGCGCGAAAAGCTGCTGCGCGCCGGGCCGGATGCGCTGCTGGATCACGAATTACTGGAAATGGTGCTTTTCCTGGCGCTGCCCCGGCGCGACACCAAGCCCATCGCCCGCGCCTTGCTGGGGCGCTTTGGGTCCTTTGCCGGGGCTATCAGCGCCCCGGTGCAGGAACTTGGCAAGATCGAGGGCTTGGGGGAAGCAGGCATCGCCGCGCTGCGTTGCATTCAGGCCGCCGCGCTGCGGCTGGCGCGGGAAGAAGTGCGCGAAAGCCCCGTTTTGAATAATTGGGAAAAGCTGCTCGCCTATTTGAACGCGGTGTTGGCGCGGGAGCGGATCGAGCAATTCCGCATCCTATTCCTGGATGCCAAAAACCGCCTGATCGCTGATGAGGCGCAGGCCAAGGGCACGGTCAATCACACGCCCGTCTATCCGCGCGAAGTGGTGCGCCGCGCCTTGGAATTACAGGCAACAGCACTAATCCTGGTGCATAACCACCCATCGGGCGATCCCTCACCGTCTCGCGCCGATGTGGAAATGACGCGAGAGGTCGGCCAGGCCGCGACCACGCTTGGCATTGTGCTGCATGACCATTTGATCATCGGCAATGGCCGGCATTATTCCTTCCGGCGCGAAGGGCATCTTTGACCCTGCCCCGGCCATAGGCACCCATGGCAAGGCGCGCGAAGCCTGATAGGGTTGCCCGCATGACCATGACCTATCGGGTGGAGGCCTATAACCTCTCCCACGCTTCCGAAAATCGCATTCATGATGATGCGACGGCACAACGCTTTGGCTTTACCGGCGGGCTGGTGCCGGGGGTGGAGGTTTTCGCTTATTGCTGCCACCCGCCTGTGGAAAAATGGGGCCGCGATTTTCTGAGCCGGGGAGAAGTTTCGGCGGGCTTCCAAAAGCCCATTTATGATGGCCGCATCGCGACCGTCACCGCGACGCCGGAAGCGGATGGGCTTGCGCTGAGAGTGGAAAGCGAAGGCGTTGCCTGTGCGGCCGGTTTTGCGCGGCTGCCAGAAGCAACACCGGACAGGGTTTCCCTGGCGGAATGGCCCGTCGCGTCACCACCTGAAACACGCCCGAACGCCAGTGATGAAAGCCTGGCGCCTGGGCTTTGGCTTGGCACGCACGCCTTGGCGCTGACGCCGCAGGTCTTGGCCGATTACCTGCGTGATGTGCGTGAAGCAGCACCGCTTTACGCCGAACATGGCATTGCCCATCCGGGCTTGGTGCTGCGCATGTGCAATTGGCTACTCACGCAAAATATCGTGCTGGGGCCATGGATTCATATTGGCAGCAAGTTACGCTTTCACAGCGAAGCGCGGCTTGGTGAAGCGCTATCCGCGCGCGGACGCATCACCGCCAATATTGACCGCAAGGGGCATCGGATTGTGACGATTGATGCGCTGGTGCTGGCGGATGGCGCACGCCCTGTGGCAAGCGTGACGCATGACGCCATATGGCGCCCGCGTCAGGTGGCGGAGGCTGAGGGATGAGCTTCGGAGTGCGCGAACGTAAACTGTGAACTTGGAAAAGTCGCCTTCAAATGCAGCGTGGGTTTGTACTTTAAAATGCCCAAGCTTGGCTCAATTCACGGAAGCCAAAGGGTGATCAATGGCCAATTCTACTCCCGCCTCCTCGGCCTTCAAGCGAACATACCCTCGAAGCATGCTCTCTCTAAATTTATACCACCCCTGTCGAGATCCGATTAGCACCTCGCCGTGTGCAGGCTTCTTCAACGCATTAAGCCGTTGATTGAATCTCTCACGATCTAGCGCCGTTCGATCCGGGATCCGAAGGCCCTCATAGTACTTAAAAATATCGGCGCTTCTTCTCTCAAGTAATGGATGCCCAGCCGCAGCCCAAAGCACGTGTTCATAATCGCTGTTGTATTTCTTGGTTGCCTTATCATACATGGATTTTAGGTAAGGATCGATGGACCTAACAGAAGACTCAATTGCTTTCTTATAATGCATAAGCGAAGACACCGTAATCTTCTTCTCGTCTTCAAACATCGCCCAAAACATTTTTTCACAAATCAAATGAACGTAATGAGGAAATCCATCACTAATCTGACTAATCCGAATCTTCGAATTATGCTCAATCTCGACCCCGAAGGCCTCCTCCACCCCTGCGATGATTTCAAGTCGAGAAGCGAGGTTCAAAGTTCGCAATTCGACGGCTTGCAAATAACGCGGCGCTGATGGGTGGTCGCCAAGCAAGCTGGTTATAGATTCGCCAATTCCGCAAAAAATGACTCGCAGGTTTATCTCTTGATCTGACAACTGTTTGATAAGGTCTCCAAATAGCTTTCTGTCCTCCTCGTTCTCCAGCAATTCGAATTCGTCAAAAACACAAATTCTTCTATCTTGTTTTTCTGGACAGCACTCGCGAAGTGCGTTGATGATTTCGTTAAGAGACTTAAGTTCGTTAAATCGCCCAAAGTCGCTTGCCCCCCCAACCTCCCCGCCAGCAAAAGGCGGACTTACTCGTACCTTGTTATTCTTGCTCTCCTTTACTACGAAAGGGCTACGACCAGCTAGCTGAGAGATAAGATCATTCACTATAGAGAGGAAAGTCGCCCGGCAGGATAAAAAGATCGGCTTGTCGCTTGAGCTTGCGTGCTCATAAGCGGCAGTTTGAGCTAACGAAGTTTTACCAACACCGCGGTCTCCATAGATGAAAACTTGCCGCCCATTTTGAACAAATGCTTGACGGATTTCCTCAAGATTTTGTTGCCGACCTCTCAATAACTCGGCGGACCGAATAGGTTCGGAAGGCGACAGCATATGGCGAAGCGTTGTCTCGAATTTTGGACGGTCGAATCCGATAATCATAATTAGAAGGTAGACGCCTCATTGATGTTTGTCATCAGGAAATCCCAAGTGCCTCAGCTATGGCTGCACCGTGCGCTGCAACCTCTCCACCGCAAACCCTTCCCGCCGCGCAATCGCCACCGCCGCCGCGTAATCCGCTTCCGCCATCACTGGCGTACGCGACAGCACCCAAAGGTAATCGCGCCGCGGCGCGCCCACCACGGCCCAGCGGTAATCAGGATCAAGCCCAATAATCCAGTAATCGCCAAAGAAGGGCCAGAAGAAGCTGACGCGCAGCCGGTCATTCCCTGGGCTTGCGCTGCGCGCAATGGCGGTTGCGTTGCGCATCGCCCCATCGGCAGCGGCATTGCGGCAGCGATTGACCACATCCACCGCACCATCGGAGCGGAGCGTATATTGTGCCGTCACAGCTTCACAGCGCACACGGCTGCTATCCTGAAAACTGGTCGGGAAGCGCGCGGCCTCATGCCAAAGCCCGGCATAGCGGGCGAGGTCCACCTGCCCCACAGTGGCGGGCGTATTCGGCCCAGGCTGGGTGGCGCAAGCACCAAGTGCCAGCAAGGCAAGAAGCAGAAAACCGCGCATCTTATTCCCCCGGAATGCTGCCCTTGGGCAGCGTCAGAACGTGATCATAAATCGCCCCGGCGGTGGTGATCCAGATATCACCACGCCGCGCCGCGATATGCGCCAGCGCGCGCCGCAAATGGCGCAGCCGATAGGGCTGACCCACCAGATAGGGATGCAACGCAATCCCCATCACTTGCGGCTTGCCATCGGCGATCTGCCGGCGCCTTTCCTCAAAATCATCAATGACCATATCAGCAAAATACGCCGCACCATCCTTGCGCCCGACGATGGAGGGAATGTCATTCACCTCCTGCGGATAGGGAATGGCGAGCAGCTTGCCAGCGCGGGTTTTCATCCAGATCGGCGCATCATCCGCGCACCAATTGAGCGTGTAGCGATACCCCGCTTCCATCAGCAGATCAGGCGTTGTTTTGCTTTCCGCAATCCAGGGCGAAAGCCAGCCGCGCGGCGCTTTGCCTTCATGTTTGGTGATGGCGGCGGTGCTTTTAGCGATCAGCGCGGCTTCCTCGGCTTCCGGCAGAATGGATTGGCGTTCCGAATTGCTCCGCCCATGGCCTGCGAATTCATCACCTCGCGCGCGATGCGCAGCGACCAATTCGAGTGCGTAATCATACATGGCGCTATTCAGCAGTACCGTCGCCGGCATCTGCATTTCATCAAACAGTTCAAGCAGCCGCCAGGCACCAACGCGATTCCCGTAATCCCGCCACGCATAATTCAGTACGTCGGGCTGCGGCCCACCGGGCGCCAATTCCGCACCCAAGCCTTCGCCAAAGGCGAAGTGTTCCAGATTGAGGCCAAGATAAACAGCAAGCTTCGCCCCGCCTGGCCAGTCATAGGACGCGCGGTCCCGCCAGGGGTGATAGGTGTAGCGTCCGTGGCTTGGCAGCATTGCAGTGATCCTTTCGCGACCTTCTTTGGGGGCGCGGGCCGGCTTCGGCAAGGGCTCGGGGCTTGCCTGCCGGACCGCACCGGGCCAGCCTTCAGCCTGACCAAGGGAGGATCACATGAAAATCGGCGCTGCGATGTTCTTCACCGATTATTCCATGTCGCCCGGCGAATTGGCCGTGGCCTTGGAAGAACGCGGTTTTGACAGTCTCTGGGCGCCGGAACATTCGCATATTCCGCTGGCGCGCACCGCTTCCTATCCGGGCGGCGGCGCCTTGCCGCGCGAGTATTATGAAGTGATGGACCCTTTCGTGACACTAACCGCCGCCGCAGCCGCCACCAAGAAATTGCTGGTAGGCACAGGCATTTGCCTGGTGGTGCAGCGCGACCCGATCCAGACCGCCAAGGCGGTTGCAACGATTGATCATATCTCCGGCGGGCGCTTTCTGTTTGGCGTCGGCAATGGTTGGAACCAGGATGAGATTGAGAACCACGGCACCGTCTTCGCCTCGCGCCATAAGCTGGCGCGCGAACGCATTGAGGCGATGAAGGCAATCTGGACTGAGGCTCAGCCAAGCTATAGCGGCGAATTCGTCAATTTCACGCCGATGGAAACCGGCCCGAAGCCGCTGCAAAAACCGCATCCACCGATCATTGTGGGTGGCGCCTTCCCCTGGGGTGCGAAGCGCGCGGTGCGCTATGGCGATGGCTGGATGCCGCATCGTGTGCGCAAGCACTATGCCGATGTGGGTGCGTTGATCCCGCAATTCCGCCAATTGGTGGCCGAAGCCGGGCGTCGCGATGAGGATTTGCCCATCACCATCTGGGGCGTGAAGGAAGACCGCGACGCGCTGCTGGCAGACCGGGACCTTGGCGTGGCGCGCGTGGTCCTCAGCCTTGCTTCAGCCAAGCGCGATGAAATCTTGCCAGAATTGGACCGCTGGGCGGCGCTGATCCGCGCTTTGAATTAAAGCACCGTCTCGGCTGCCAGGCGCAGCGCTTCCTGCGTGGCACCCGTCAGCACCAGCGTATTCAGCTTGCCCTCACGCGCCGCTGCCTGCCAATCGCGCAAGCGGGCGCGCACGCGATCCGCGGGACCAACCAAGGCGATTTCATCCACCAGCGCATCCGGCACGGCGGCAAGCGCTTCCTTCCGATGCCCGGCCAGAAACGCCTTTTGGATCGCCGCCGCAGCATCGGGAAACCCAAGGCGCTTGCAGTAATCATTGTAGAAATTTTTGCCGACGGCACCCATGCCGCCGATGTAAAGCGCCAGCTCTGGCTTCACCGCATCACGGCAGGCTTGCAGATCATCGCCGATCCTGATCTTCGTATAGGGCGCGATATCGAAATCATTCAGACTGCGCGGCGTGACGGCCTTTGCCATGCCTTCGAGCGTTGGCTTCACCACCAGATCAGCTTTCTCCGGCGACATGAAAATCGGCAAATTGCCATCGGCGATTTCGCCTGCCAGCCGCATGCCGCCCGGCGTGATGGACGCACAGTAAAAGCGCATCGGCTTGCCATGCAAAATGCTCTTCAGCGGTTTACCGAGTCCCGTCGCATCCGGCCCGTCATAGGGGATGCGATAATGCGTGCCCTGATATTCCACAGGCCTTTCGCGCGCGATGATGGCGCGCATGATGTCAATATACTCGCGCGTGCGTAGAATAGGGCTGCCATAGGGTTGCCCATGCCAGCCTTCCACCACCTGCGGCCCGGAAGGGCCAACGCCGCATAGAAACCGATCACCCGATAAGGATTGCAGCGTAAGCGCAGTAGAAGCCGCGCAGGCGGGGCTGCGCGCTGGCATCTGCATAATGCCCGTGCCAGCCTTGATTTTTGTGGTTTGCGCCAGCACCCAGGTGATGGGTGTGACCGCATCCGTCCCGTAGCTTTCCCCGCACCACACCATACTGAAGCCAAGCCTTTCGGCTTCCAGCACCAACGCCACATCAATGGTGCCGGTCATGCCAAGCGTCATGCCAAGGCGCATGGTTCAGATCCTTTCCATCACTGAAGTGCGGAAGCTTTCCATCTGCCCCAGCACTTTTTCAGCGGTGGAACCGAGGAAGTTGAAATCAATCGCCGAGACACCCAGCGCGCGCAAAGCGTGGATATCTTCCACTATCTGTTCCGCGCTACCCGAGAACAAATGCCGTTCCCCATCACCCGCCTGGGCGGGTAACTCCGCGCCGAATTTTTGCACGCGAAGCGAAAGCCCAACAGCAGCCGGGTCCCGCCCGGCTTCGGCAGTCAAGCGGCGCAGCTTGGCAACGCCGGCCTTGTAGCGGGCCAGGCTATCCAGCGGAAAAGCCGGATTCGTGCCGATGGGATACCAGGCATCGCCCAGCCGCGCCGTGCGCCTCAGCGCCGGGCCGCTTTCGCCGCCCACCCAAATCGGCGGGCCACCCGGTTGCACGGGCTTGGGTTCAAAGCTTATCTTGTCGAAGCTGACATGCTCGCCCTGAAAGCGCGGATCAGACGCAGTCCATAATTCCCGTGCGGCGAGGATATATTCATCCGTCACCTTGCCACGCGCGGCGAAATCTGGCGCGTCGAGCGCTTCAAATTCCTCCTTCAACCAGCCCGCGCCAATACCAAGCGTGAGGCGACCATTCGAGAATATATCAATCGTGGACAGGATTTTCGCTGTCAGCACCGCAGGGCGATGCGGCACCACCATGACGGAGGTGACAAGCCGCAGCTTACTGGTGCGTGCGGCGGCGAACATCACCTCGGTCAATTGTTCATGCCGCGCGCCGCGCGCGCCGGCGGGGAATTCGCCATTATCCGAATAGGGGTAGGTGGCGTGAATATCGGTGGGGATCACCACATGGTCGCTAAAGGTGGCATAGGCATAGCCCATGGCCTCACCCCCCTGGAGAAGCTGGGTAATCGCCTCAGGCGTGGCAAGCGGGCCGGCGGTTGGGGCGTTGAAACCAATTTGCACTCTGGGCCTCCCATCCCCGCGCATTGCATCTGGCGCGGCCTTCCCACACGATGGGGCCGACGAGAGGAGGATGGCAAGGGTGCTGGACAGGCTGGAACAAACGCCACTGGCGGAATTGATGGAAGAAGCGGCTGCGTTGCGCGACGCGGGGCATGGTCGCGTGCTGTCCTATTCGCGCAAGGTCTTCATTCCACTGACCAAGCTCTGCCGCGATGTTTGCCATTACTGCACCTTCGCCGAAAAACCGCGCGCTGGGCAGGCGGCATACCTCTCACCTGACGAAGTGCTGGCGATTGCGCGTGCCGGTGCCAAGGCCGGTTGCACGGAAGCGCTGTTCACGCTCGGCGATAAGCCCGAATTGCGCTGGCGCCAGGCGCGCGACGCCCTGGCGGAAATGGGCCATGCCAGCACCATCGAATACCTGGTGGCCATGTGTGATCTGGTGCTGCGTGAAACCGGGTTGCTGCCCCATGCCAATCCTGGCGTGATGGATAGGGCAGAGCTGCTGGCGCTGCGCGATGTGACCGCCAGCCAAGGCATGATGCTGGAAAGCACCAGCGAAAGACTTTGCGAGCCCGGCGGCGTGCATCACGGCAGCCCGGACAAGCACCCGGCTGTGCGACTGGAAGTTCTGCGGCAAGCGGGTGAGGCGCGGATTCCCTTCACCACCGGTATTTTGATTGGCATTGGCGAAACCCGCGCAGAACGGCTGGAAGCATTGCGTGCCATTGCCGATGCCCAGGCGCGCTACGGGCATGTGCAGGAAGTCATCATGCAGAATTTCCGCGCCAAGCCGCGCACCAAACGCGCCGATGCGGATGAGCCCGATTTGGACGATCTGCTCTGGACCATTGGCTGCGCGCGAATCATTCTGGGAGCAGAGGCGAATATCCAGGCGCCACCCAATCTTTCGCCTGGCACCTATCCGCGCCTGATAGAAGCCGGCATCAATGATTGGGGCGGCATTTCGCCGGTGACGCCGGATCATGTGAATCCGGAAGCGCCATGGCCCGCCATTGCAACGCTTGCCGATAAAACCGCGAGCATGGGCAAGGTGCTGGTGCAGCGCCTGCCCGCCTACCCCGCCTATTTGCGCGCGCCGCGCGATTGGTTTGCGCCGCGCATCGCAACGGCGCTTCTGCGCGCCAGTGACGCGGCGGGCTTTGCGCGCGGCGATGATTGGTCGCCCGGCGCGCTGACTCTGCCGCGCCTTGCTGCGCCGCTATTGAACGCGGCTGATGCCGCGCTTGCGGCGTTGGTGGAACGCGCCGCACAGGGTGAAAGGCTTGATACGCCAGCCATTGAAACCCTGTTTGCCGCGCGAGATGCGGATCAAGCGCATGTGATGGGCGCTGCCGATGCGCTTCGGCAAGCGGTCGCGGGCTATACCGTGCGCTATGTTGTTAATCGGAACATCAACTACACGAATATCTGCACCTATCGTTGCAGCTTCTGCGCCTTCAGCAAGGGCAAGACTCATGAAGCCCTGCGTGGCCCGGCCTATGATCTTGACCATGCGGAAATCACCCGTCGCGCCAAGGAAGCCTGGGCGCGCGGTGCAACCGAAGTCTGCCTGCAAGGCGGCATCCATCCGGAATATACCGGCGCCACCTATGAGGCGATTTGCCGCACGATCAAGCAAGCCGTGCCGGGAATGCATATCCATGCCTTCTCCGCGCTTGAAATTCATCAGGGTGCGCAAACGCTTGGGCTTTCGCTGACCGATTTTCTTGCCCGTTTGCGCGATGCCGGGCTTGGCACTTTGCCCGGCACGGCAGCAGAAATTCTGGATGATGAGGTGCGCGCCATCATCTGCCCGGATAAGGTGAACACCGCCGAATGGCAGGCCGTTATGCGTGCCGCGCATGGGCTTGGTCTGCGCAGTACCGCCACCATCATGTTCGGCCATGTGGAAGCGCCGTTGCATTGGGCGCGGCATTTGTTGGTGCTGCGCGATCTGCAAGCGGAAACCGGCGGCTTTACCGAATTTGTGCCGCTGCCCTTCGTGCATATGGAAGCGCCCATGTATCTGCGCGGCTTGGCGCGCCGCGGCCCAAGCTTTCGTGAGGCGCTGTTGATGCATAGCGTCGCGCGCCTGGTGCTGCATCCGCATTTCACGAATATCCAGACAAGTTGGGTGAAGATGGGCCCCGAAGGTGCGGCGATGGCGTTGCAAGCCGGGGCGAATGATCTGGGCGGTACGTTGATGAATGAAAGCATCAGCCGCGCCGCCGGCACGGAACATGGCCAGGAATTCCCGCCCGAGGCGATGGAACGCCTGATCCTTTCCATCGGGCGGCAGCCGATGCAACGAAGCACTACCTATGGCGCCGTTCCGCCTGAACGCGAAAATGCTGCGCGCAGTGCCGCGCCTCTTCTGCCCATGGTGCAGACCGCACCGCGCAAACGCATGCTACTGGCGGGTGATTAGGCTAATCGGTTGAGAATAGCGTGTTGCTGCAACCAAAGCATCGTTTGCGTGGATTGGGCTTCCGGCATGCCGGCGAAGCGGGCGATATCGGCAGGGTGGTCAATATCCATGGTAACGCCCGGCAAGTGCAGAATCTGCGGTGCGATGCCCAGCGCACGTGCCGCCGCCAGATGCGGGAGATAGCTGTCTTCACCAAAGCGCAGCTTCACCGCATTCGGCGGCGACATCAGAATGGCGTTGGAGCCCTGTTCATCATGCGCGGGCGCGATGATGAAGGCGGGTGACGCATTTGCTGCTTCGATCAGTGCTTCGATTTCTGGCGTTTTCACTGCGGGAATATCACCAGGCATGGTCAGGATGCCCGCCACACCTTCCGCCTGCAACACTGCCGCCGCAGAGGTCACCGCGCCGGTGTGACCTTCCCGCGCGCCTTCTGTGATGATCCGCGCGCCGTGTTCCTGCGCCAGCGCTTGCACCCAAGGATCAAGCGTCACCAGCGCAATGCCGGCCAAGCCTTGTGCCGCCGATAGCGCTGCCAACACATCGCGCAACATCACCTGCATCAAGCCGATGCGTTCTTCGGGGGAGAGCAATCGCGCCAGACGCTGCTTTACGCCCAGCATTTCCTTAACTGGCAGAATGGCCCAAGGCTTCATCTGAGTGCTTCAATCGCTGCCAGCACCTGCCGCGCGAGCGCGGTTTTGTCTGCCAAGTCGCGCATGAGTGTCGTCGCATGAAACACACGCGGCGTGATGCCAGCCGCATCATCGCCATGTTCCATCACGTAACCATCCAGCAAATCGCCATAGCGTGCGGCAACAGCAGCGGCACTGGGCATGACGCCAAGCGCTTCAAACATGCGCGCGGTTGGCCCCTTCACCGCCTGCCCCGCAATGATGGGCGAGACCGCCACCACCGGCGCGCCTGATGCGGCGATGGCGTCGCGTAAACCCGGTACGGCCAAGATGGGTTCGATACTGATGAAGGGATTGCTCGGGCAAATCACAATACCGCGCGGCGGCGCGCGCAGCGCTTCAAGCAATACCGGCTGCGGGCGCGCCTGTTCAACGCCCGCGAATTTGACTGCGCGCGCCAAAGGTTCAGCGCGTAGCCGCACAAACCAATCCTGAAAATCAAGCCACCCCTGATCTGTGCCGATTTGCGTGCGCACCGGATCATCACTCATCGGCAAGATACGCGGGCCAATGCCGAAGCGTTGGCGAAAATCATCCGTGATCGTGGAAAGCGATTCGCCTGCACGCAAGCGATGGTTGCGCAGCACATGCAGCGCCAAATCGCGATCACCAAGCCGAAACCAATCCGCCCCGCCAAGCGAAGCGAGCGTTTCCATAAAAGCCCAGCTTTCATCCGCGCGCCCCCAGCCAAGTTGCGGATTATCCAGCCCCGCCAGGGTATAGAGCAACGTATCCGTATCAGGACAAATCGTGAGCCCGTAATGTTCGAAATCATCGCCCGTATTGGCGATGATCAGCAATTCCTCTGGCGGTAATACGTGTGAGAGTCCAAGTGCCATCTTCGCCCCACCAATGCCACCGGAAAGCGCGATGATCACTGGAAAAGATCCTCCTGCGCGGGGCGCAGCAATTCGGCGGCGGGATTCACAGCGCCAGACCAGGACAAACCACGCAATAATACCGCCGGTTGACCTTCGGCGCCCTGCCCCATCAACAAGCCCGCTGCGGCAGCAATTTCATCGGCAAAGCCCGTGATGCTGACCATCAAGGTGCGGCCAAACAAATCCGGCAGGCCGCGCAAATCCCGAAGCGCCGGCAGCCCCGCCGCGCCAATCGCAACCCCCACCGTGCCACGTCGCCAAGCGCGACCAAAACTATCAGTGATCACCACCGGCAGGCCAAGCTGCGCGGAAAGTGCTGCCGCACTGCCATCGGGATCGCGCGGCAAAAGCAGCGCATGGCCATCGTCACCAACATTGGATTGGTCAATGCCGGCATTCGCCATGACAAAACCAAGCCGATGCTTGACGATGATGAGGTTGGGCCGCGCGCGCAGCACGTGTTCTGATTCCGAAAGGATCAATTCCACCAACCGCGCATCCTTGTCGGTTTGTTGGGCAAGGTCTCGCGCGGCTGCCGAGGGCTGAACGGAGGCCAGGGCAATGCTCCGCCCTTCTGCCTTGCTCACGATTTTTTGCGCAATGGCCAGCACATCGCCGGATTGCGGCGTAAGGCCAGCCCGCGCCATGGCGGCCGAAAGCAGCACTGCAAGATCATCGCCCGCCTGCACCATGGGCAGGCCAGGCAGCGCGAAAAGCTCCAGGCTCGGCTTCAAGCGAAGCGGCGGCGCAGCAGTGGCAGCACCTGCTCCCCATACAACCGCAAAAACCGCGCCTGATCCGGCCCCGGCGCATGAAACACCAAATGGCGGAAGCCGAGGCCTACATAGTATCCGATACGCTCCACATGCTCTTCCGGATCATTGGAAACAATCCAACGACTGGCCGCGCGCTCAAGCGGCAACGCATCGGCCAGGCGCTCCATTTCCATCGGGTCTTCCACTGACATTTTTTCTTCTGGCGAAAGCGCCAGCGCGGCCCAATGGCGCGTATCTTCCAGGGCGCGCTGCTTATCCGTGTCGAAGGAAACCTTCACCTCAATCATGCGATCATAATCGGGCTTCGGCGCGCTGGCGGCTTCCAGCCCTGCAAACACATTCGGCAGCAAGGTTTCGGTATAAAGCTCAGGTTTCTTGCCGCTGGTACAGATAAAGCCATCACCGGCGCGGCCAGCATATTTCGCGACCATGGCGCCGGCAGCGGCGACATAAATCGGCACAGGAGTCGCAGGCCGATCATAAATCGTGGCGTGTTCGGTGCGGTAGTACTGACCTTCGAAGCTCACGCGTTCTTCGGCCCAAAGCTTGCGCATCAATTGCACGGCTTCGCGCAGGCGGGCGAAGCGTTCCTTGAATTCAGGCCAGGGCTGGCCGGTGGAAGGCACTTCATTCAGCCCCTCACCGGTACCGATGCCAAGAATGACGCGACCTGGAAACATTGAACCCAACGTCCCAAAAGCCTGCGCCACGATGGAAGGATGATAGCGAAAGGTCGGCGTCAGCACGCTGGTGCCAATCACCATGCGCCGTGTCCGCGCCCCAAGCGCGCCAAGCCATACAAGCGAATTTGGCGCGTGCCCGTCCGTGTGCTTCCAAGGCTGAAAGTGATCTGAGATGAAGCAGCTATCAAAGCCAACTTCTTCGGCCAGCATGCCAAATTCCAGCAATTGCGCTGGCGCGAATTGTTCGGCGGATGCCTTATAACCAAGCTTCAACATGGCCATCACGTATCCGCCAGCGCCGCAAGCGTGGCGTCCCGATGCGCGGTATCGCCATCATCCGTCACCGGCTGTATGCAGACATGCGTTGCACCAGCGGTGAAATGAGCGCGAAGCCCGGCCTTCACGCTGGCTGCATCTCCATGCAGCACCATGGCATCAATGAAGCGATCACTGCCGCCATTGGCGAGTTCAGCTTCGGCAAAACCAAGCCGCAGCCAATTATTCACATAATTCGGCAACGCCATATAACGGGCAAGCTCTCGTCGTCCGAGAGCACGGGCGCGGACCGGATCGGTTTCAATGCAAACCTTCTGTTCCACCGCCAGCACCTTGCCCGCCCCAAGAATGGCCGCCGCCTGCGCCGTATGTTCCGGTGTTACGTTGTAAGGCACGGCGCCATCCGCTGCACTACCGGAAAGGGCAAGCATCTTCGGCCCAAGGGCCGCCAGCAGCACAGGGCCTTCCAGCACATCACCACCCGCCTTCCGCAAGCCATCCAAATAGCCGCGCATGGCAGGAATGGGTTTTTCGTAGCGATGGCCACGCAAGCCTTCCACCATCGGGATATGGCTGACACCAAGCCCAAGCGCAAAGCGCCCTTCATGCAGCGCATTCAGCGTGGCGAGACCGCGGCGCGCGGTGAAGGCATCACGCGCGTAAATATTGGCAATCGAACTGCCGATGATGAGCTTCTTGCTATTCGCCAGCAAAAACCCCGCCAGCGCCATGGATTCATAGCCGCGCGATTCCGGATACCAGAAGCTGCCATAGCCAAGACCCTCCACGCGGTTCAGCAAGGCGCGCAGCGCCGCCGCATCCAGCCGATCCGTGGAACACCAAACGCCCAAACGACCGAATTGCATGATTGTGATCCTTTTTCCGTGGCGCTGGTTAGCCGTAGGTCTCATCAAGCGCCTGAAAGCGCGGCAGATCAACCAAAGCGCTGAATTCCGCATAGCTCATCATGGCACTGGCGGATTTGGCGGGGGTGCCATCGCGCTTCAGCACGGCAAGCGCATCAGCCACCGCACGCGCTGCGGTGAAAAGCGCGGTCACCGCATAAAACACCACGGCAAAGCCCATGCCTTCCAGATCGCGCATGGTCAGCGCCGTGGTTTCATTGCCATCCACAATGCTCACCACCTTGGGGCCAGGCACCTGGCGTGCGACAATTTCGACTTCTGATATTTTCTTGATGCCATCGACGAAAACAAGATCAACGCCAGCATCCTGATACATCAGCGCGCGGCGCACGGCTTCTTCCGGGCCAATCGCCGGCATCGCATCGGTGCGCCCAATGATCAGCGGCCCCTGCGCGGGGCGGGACGCGATGGCGCATTTCAGGCGCCGGACATTTTCTTCCGCCGGGATCAGCTTGATGCCGGCCAATTGGCCGCAGCGCTTAGGCGCCACCTGGTCTTCCAGATGGATCGCAGCAACACCGGCCTGAGCATATTCTTCAATGGTGCGCGCGATATTGGCCGGCCCGCCATAGCCCGTATCCGCATCGGCGATGATCGGAATGCGCACTGCGCGGGCCATATCGCGCGCATGGGTGGTCATTTCCGTTTGCGTCAGCAGGCCAATATCAGGCCGGCCCAGACGCACGGCGGTTGCGCCGAAGCCGGTCATGTAAATGGCTTCAAACCCGGCTTGTTCGATCAGCCGCGCGCTCAGGCTATCGGGCGCGCCTGGGGCGGCCAGGATGCCGCCGGCCTTCAATCGGTTCCGCAAATTATCCGCTGCATTCATGGCAAGCCCGCCTGTCAAAGCTGCTGTTCCCAGGCCGCAGGGATCAATTGATAGCCACCGCCGCGCCGCGTGAGATGCGCGAAGCCTGGGAAATGCAAATGCATGCCCGTCACCAGCAATCTATCCGTCGCCACCATATCGAAAACCCGCCGACGCATCGCTTCAGCCGCTTTCGCATCCGTATCGAAAGCCATGCAGACTTCCGGGCGCGCGGTTTGTACTTCCGGCACATGGACAATATCGCCCCAAATCAGCAGCTGATCCTGGCCAGACGCCACCAGATAGCCGGTATGCCCCGACGTATGCCCAGGCATCGGCATGGCGGTGACACCCGGAAACACCTCGCCCTGCTGGAACAGCCGCCAATGATCCTTGTACGGCAGCACCTGTTCGCGCCCTGCCTGGAAATACATTTTCTTTTCGCGCTCTGTGCCCTTGGCCATAGCACCATCATCGAACCAATGCTTCGGTTCATTTTCATGCATGACCAATTCGGCATTGGGGAAATAGCGCATGCCAGTGCTCATATCGGTCAGGCCTGCCGAATGATCGGGGTGCATATGCGTCAGCATCACCACTTCAATATCGGCAGGATCAACGCCAAGCGCACGGATATTGGCGAGCACCTTGCCCGCACTCGGTTGCAGATAATTGCCTGAACCCGTTTCCAGCAGCGCCAACCGCCCTGCCGACCAGATCAGGAATGCATTGACCGGCGTACGGCGCGCGGGGCGGAAATTCTCGGTGAGAATCTGCCGCGCCTCCTCCTCGGTGATATTGCGCAGAACATCAAGGCCGCCATCCAGAAAGCCATCGCTGATGGCGGTGACAATAATGTCCCCGACACGGTGATGATAGATTCCTGGAATTTGTGTGCTTGGCGCGCTTTTCATGAACAATATTCCCCCGGTGCCGAAGCAAGCCGAATCCTATGATCGTCCTGAAATCAACCCATAACCCCTGGGGAAAAGCCTAAGGAGAGCCGCGACGTGTGACAATATTCCGAATCAGCCGAGGGGAAATGGAATTGGTGAGCTCGGAGGGATTCGAACCCTCGACCTACAGATTAAAAGTCCGTTGCTCTACCAGCTGAGCTACGAGCTCCCAAGAACGGCGGGCGGCTTAACACGGCGCCGCCCATTCGCCAAACTCAGGCTTCAGGCGTTCTCCGCCGCCACCTTCATGCTACGGATCCTATCCGGCCCCTGTACCATGCCGGAACCACCAGAACCGCGCTTAATCTTGTCAACCGCGTCCATGCCGCCCGTCACTTCACCCCAGATGGTGTATTGGCCATCAAGGCTTGGGATCGGCGCGAACATGATGAAGAATTGACTATTCGCGCTATCGGGGTTGCTGGTGCGCGCCATGCCGCAAACGCCGCGCAGAAAGCGCGCGCGTGACGGTTCGCTGAATTCGGCGGGCAGATCCGGCAATTCGGAACCGCCGGTGCCCGTGCCGGTCGGGTCGCCGCCCTGGGCCATGAAGCCTTCAATGACGCGATGGAAGGGCACATTGTCGTAAAAGCCCTGCCGGGCGAGGGTTTTGATCCGTTCCACATGCAAGGGCGCGAGATCGGGGCGCAGCTTGATGGTCACGGTGCCGTGCTCGATTTCCATGAGCAGGGTGTTTTCGGCATCCCCGGCAGGGGCTTCGGTTTCAGACATCGCTTTTGGTCTTTCGGTTCGGGTATCAACGAATATCAGCGGCCACGCGCATGCTGCGCAAGCGATCCGGGCCACGCACAATGCCGTTCGGCGGATCGCCGCGCTTGATCTTATCAACGGCATCCATGCCGGCCGTCACGCGGCCCCAGATGGTATACTGGCCATCAAGCGAAGGCGCTGGCGCGAACATGATGAAGAATTGGCTATTGGCGCTATTCGGGTCGGAAGCGCGTGCCATGCCGCAAACACCGCGCAGAAACCGCGCCTGCGACGGCGCGCTAAACTCCGCAGCCAGATTGGGCAGGGGCGAACCGCCCGTTCCGGTGCCGGTGGGGTCACCACCCTGCGCCATGAAGCCCTCAATCACGCGGTGGAATACCGTATTGTCGTAGAAACCACGCCGGGCCAGCACCTTGATGCGCTCCACATGGCGGGGCGCCAATTCCGGCAGCAATTGGATAGTGACGCGCCCATCCTTCAATTCCAGGAACAGCGTATTTTCCGGATCATTCGCCTGCGCCAGGGCTGGGGCGGCCAAGGCGCCCATACCGGCGGCAAGGATAAGGCGGCGATGCATGGATTCTTCCTTTCCTCAGGCGCCGGCTTTAACGCGCGCCATGGTGCGTTCCAGAGTCAATTTCGGCACAAAGCTGCTGATATCACCGCCCAGCTTGGCGATTTCCTTGACCAGCCGCGATGCGATGAATTGATTTGTCTCAGACGCCATCAGAAACACGGTTTCGATTTCATGATCCAGGCGGCGGTTCATGCCGGTCATCTGGAATTCGTAATCGAAATCCGTCACCGCGCGCAGCCCGCGTATAATCATGCAAGCGCCGATTTCGCGGGCGAAACCCACCAACAAACCTTCAAAAGGGCGCACTTCAATCACGGTGCCGGTGCGCGCCGCAATCGGCGCTACTTCCGCCTGCACCAATTCGACGCGTTCCGCCAATTCAAACAGCGGCCCCTTGCCGATATTGATGGCAACACCAATCACCAAGCGATCCACCAGCCGCGCGGCGCGGCTGATAATGTCCAGATGCCCATTGGTCACCGGATCAAATGTGCCCGGATAAAGCGCGATCCGTTCAGCCATTGCCATTCTCCTCCGGCGCGGGGGCGGCTTCTTCATCGCCACCTTCATCAGCGACCGGGAAACAGGAAATCACACGCTCACCTTCCGCAGGGCGCATCAAGGTCACCCCCATCGCCATGCGGCCGGTCAGGCGCACATCATCCGCCTTCAGCCGGATCAATTGCCCGCCATTGGTCACCAGCATGATGTCATCGCCGGGGCGCGCCGGGAAGGTGGCCACCACTTCGCGGCCCGTGCGCGCACTCAGCACAATGCCGGCAATGCCCTGGCCGCCACGACCCGTGACGCGATATTCATGCGCGGAAGAACGCTTGCCAAAACCGCCATCCGTCACCGTCAGCAGAATTTCCTCGGCTTCCGCCAGCGCGTCAAAGCGTTCCGGCGTCAGCGTGATTTCGGCCACCGCTTCCTCAACCTCCGCGACCGCGGGCGCTTCCGCTTCATCATCAGCGCTGCGCCTGCGTTGTGCTGCCGCCTTCAGATAGGCCGCGCGTTCTTCCGTGGTTGCTTCAACATGGCGCAGCACGGAAAGCGCAATCACCGCATCGCCCTGCGCGAGCTTAATGCCACGCACGCCGGTGGAATCGCGCCCAGCAAATACACGCAGCGTATCGGCATCGGCGGTGAAGCGGATACATTTGCCGCCGCGTGTCGCCAGCATCACATCATCGCCTTCGCGGCAGGTGGAAACGCCAACCAAGCTATCGCCCTCATCCAACTTCATGGCGATCAGGCCAACCGAGCGCACATTCTTAAAGTCAGACAGCCGATTGCGCCGCACATTGCCCTGCACAGTCGCGAAAACCAGGTGCAGCCCTTCCCACAGATCCTCATCCATCGGCAGCGGCAGAATGGCGGTCACACCCTCGCCTTCCTGCAATTGCAGCACCTGGCGCAAGGAACGCCCACGCCCCTGCGGTCCCGCTTCCGGCAATTGCCAAACTTTTTCACGGAAGGCGATGCCGCGATCAGTGAAGAACAGCACCCATTGATGGGTATGCGCGACGAAAGAACGGATAATCACATCATCTTCGCGCGTCGCGGCGGCACTGCGGCCCTTGCCGCCACGACCCTGGGCGCGGAAGGTTTCCAAAGGCGTGCGCTTCACATAGCCATCACGCGTCAGCGTCACCACCATGGTGCCAGGTTCGATCAAGCTTTCATCATCCACATCGGCGATGCCATCCATGATCTCGGTCAGGCGAGGGGATGCAATCTGAGCGCGAATTTCGCGCAATTCCTGATCCATCACTTCAAGCCGGCGCGGGCGGCTCGCTAGGATTTCCAACAACTCACGAATACGCCCGCCAACTTCGCCGAGTTCAGCGACGATCTTCTCACGCTCCAGCCCGGTCAGGCGTTGCAGCCGCAATTCCAGAATGCCGCGCGCCTGTTCTTCGGTGAGCCGTACCGTGCCTTCCGGCGTCACGGCATTGCGATAATCATCCACCAGCGCCAGCAGCACGCCCACATCGCCCGCCGGCCAATCGCGGTTCATCAAGGCAGCACGCGCGGTCGGCGCATCGGCGCTTTCGCGAATAACGCGAATGATCTCATCCAGATTGGCGACCGCAATCGCCAAGCCAATCAGCAAATGCCCGCGTTCCCGCGCCTTCGCCAAGCGGTGGCGAGACCGGCGCAGAATCACCTCCTCACGGAAGGCGATGAAGGCCATCAACGCGTCCTTCAGGCCCATTTGCCGTGGTCGGCCTTCATGCAAGGCCACGAAATTCACCGGGAAGGAAGTCTGCAACTGCGTCATGCGGTAAAGCTGGTTCAGCACCACTTCCGCTGTCGCATCGCGCTTCAATTCAATGACGATCCGCATCCCGGAACGGTCGCTTTCGTCGCGCAGATCGGAAATGCCCTCCACCGCCTTGGCGCGCACCAATTCGGCGATTTTCTCGAGCAGCGTCGCCTTATTGACCTGATAGGGGATTTCCGAGACCGCAATCGCCTGGCGGCCACCGCGCATTTCCTCAATCTCTGCCCGCGCGCGCAGCGGGATGGAGCCCCGCCCGGTCTCGAACGCTGCGCGAATGCCGGAACGGCCCAGAATCAACGCCCCGGTCGGAAAATCCGGCCCTGGCACGATCTTCATCAGCTCTTCCAGCGTCAGCGCCGGATCGGCGATCAGCGCCAGCGTCGCATCCAGGATTTCAGTTGGGTTATGCGGCGGGATATTGGTGGCCATACCAACCGCAATGCCGCCCGCGCCATTGATCAGCAGATTGGGGAAGGCCGCCGGCAGAACGCGCGGTTCATCCACGCTTTCATCATAATTCGGCTGGAAATCCACCGTGTCTTCGTCAATGCCGGCCAACAGCGCGCCCGCCGCCGGTGCCAGCCGCGCTTCGGTGTAGCGCATCGCCGCCGGAGGGTCGCCATCAACCGAACCGAAATTCCCCTGCCCATCAATCAAAGGCAGGCGCATGGAGAAGGGCTGCGCCATGCGCACCAGCGCGTCATAAATCGAAGCATCGCCATGCGGATGGTATTTACCCATCACATCGCCAACCACGCGCGCCGATTTGCGATAGGGCTTGTCAGCCGTGTAGCCGGCTTCCTGCATGGCAAACAGGATGCGCCGATGCACCGGCTTCAACCCATCGCGCACATCGGGCAGTGCCCGCGCCACGATCACGCTCATCGCGTAATCGAGGTAGGAACGGCGCATTTCCTCCTCAAGCGCGACTGGGGTCGTATCCTGCGGGGGTTGGCCGGGGTTCTGGGTGTCGCTCACGCTTGAAAACCGATTCTAAAGACCGCGATTCCTGAGGGATCACAGGGAGAAAATGCCATAGGCACCGTCAGGCGCGCCGCGTCAACCACCGCCGCGCCTGGACTGCCAGCCTAACGTCAAGCCATTGAATTAGAAGGGAATTTCATCATCCAGATCAGATTTCTTGGCATCCCAACCGCCGGCGCGCTGGGCAGGGCGCGCCGCCGGGGCGCGATCCCCTGAAGGCTCACCGGGGTCATCCATGCCGCCGCCGGCGCCGCGCCCGCCAATCAGCTGCAATTCGCCGCGATATTGGCGCAGCACAACCTCAGTCGTGTAGCGGTCCTGGCCCGATTGATCCTGCCATTTCCGGGTTTCCAACTGGCCTTCAACATAGACCTCGCTGCCCTTGCGCAGATACTTCTCGGCCACATCACCCAGACGATCATTGAAAATCGCGACCGAGTGCCATTCGGTGCGTTCCTGCTGATTGCCTTCCCGGTCCTTGTAGCGTTCGGACGTGGCGATGCGCAGATTGACCACCTTGCCGCCATTCTGGAAATTGCGCACTTCCGGGTCTCGCCCCAGACGGCCCAGGATAATGACCTTATTGATACCCGCCATGGCAAAGCTCTCCCGCGATTTCGGCCCCTAGGATAGACGATCCCCCCCTGAGCGGCCATCCCATACCCTTCCCAGGGCGCCATTCAGGCGCATATATAACGAGAACATTTTTAGAACAACAGCGCCCCCTCCCCGGCGGCGGCTGTCGGAGCCCCCTTCTCATGACCGGCCATATTCGCATCCGCGGCGCGCGCCAGCACAACCTCAAGAACCTGGACCTTGATATCCCGCGCGATACGCTGACGGTCATCACGGGCCTATCAGGTTCGGGCAAATCATCGCTGGCTTTCGATACCATCTATGCCGAAGGGCAAAGGCGCTATGTGGAAAGCCTTTCGGCCTATGCGCGGCAATTCCTGCAATTGATGCAAAAGCCGGATGTGGATTCGATCGAAGGGCTCTCGCCCGCCATTTCCATCGAACAGAAAACCACCAGCCATAATCCGCGTTCCACCGTCGGCACCGTCACGGAAATCTATGACTATATGCGCCTGCTTTGGGCGCGGGTCGGCGTGCCCTATTCGCCGGCGACAGGACTTCCCATTGAAGCGCAGACCGTGTCCCAAATGGTGGACCGTGTGCTCGCCATGCCGGAAGGCACGCGGCTTTTGCTGTTGGCGCCCATCGCGCGCGGCAAGAAGGGCGAATTTCGCAAGGAATTGGCCGAATTCCAGCGCCGCGGGTTTGAACGTGTGAAAATCAACGGCACACTCTATCAAATTGCCGAGGCCCCCAAGCTCGACAAGAAGCTCAAGCACGATATTGAAGTGGTGGTGGACCGCATTGTGGTGCGTGATGGCATCATGCAGCGCCTTGCGGATTCGTTCGAGACCGCGCTTGGCCTGGCCGATGGCATTGCCTATGCCGAAAATGTTGATGGTGGGGAACGCACAGTATTTTCCAGCCGCTTCGCCTGCCCGGTTTCCGGTTTTACCATCGAGGAAGTTGAACCGCGGCTTTTCTCCTTCAATTCACCGCATGGCGCCTGCCCTGCGTGTGATGGGCTTGGCACGGAAAGTTTTTTCGACGCGCAATTGGTCGTGCCGCAGGATGATGTCGCGCTGAAGGATGGCGCCATCATGCCCTGGACCGGCGCTTCTTCGCCCTATTACGACCAAACGCTGCAAAGCCTGGCCGCGCATTTCAAGGTGAAAATGACCACCCCCTGGCAGGAACTACCGGACCGTGTGCGCCACGCCATTCTGCATGGCACGGGCGCTGAGGTTGTCGCGCTGCACTACAAGGATGGGCTGCGCGCCTATGAGGTAAAAAAACCCTTTGAGGGCGTGATCGCCAATCTGGAGCGGCGCTTTCGCGAAACCGATAATCCTTGGGTGCGCGAAGATCTTTCTCGCTATCAAGCGGAACGGCCCTGCGCGGCGTGTGCGGGGCATCGGCTGAAGCCGCAATCACTCGCGGTGAAGGTGGCGGGGCTGCATATTGGTGAAGCCTCGGCCATGGCCATTCACCGGGCGCGGGATTGGTTCGCGCAGGTGGAAGAAACCCTAACACCGCAGCGGCGCGATATTGCCCGGCGAATCCTGCGTGAAATCAATGATCGCCTGCAATTCCTGGTGGATGTGGGCCTCGATTATCTCTCCCTCGCGCGGTCTTCCACCACGCTTTCAGGTGGCGAATCGCAGCGCATTCGGCTCGCCTCGCAGATCGGTTCTGGCCTGACGGGCGTGCTTTACGTGCTGGATGAACCTTCCATCGGGCTGCATCAGCGCGACAATGAAAGGCTGCTTGTCACGCTGCGGCGGCTGCGTGACCTCGGCAATACTGTGCTGGTCGTGGAACATGATGAGGATGCGATCCGCAGCGCCGATTACTTGGTGGATATCGGCCCCGCCGCTGGCAAGGGTGGCGGGCGGCTGGTGGCGCAAGGCAAGCCATCGGAAGTGGCTGCCAATCCCGCCAGCCTCACCGGGCAATATCTTTCGGGCCAGCGCCGCATCGAAATCCCCGCCAAGCGCCGCAAGATTGACCCGAAGCGGCAA
Organism: Roseomonas sp.; assembly: GCA_020249145.1. GTDB lineage: Bacteria > Pseudomonadota > Alphaproteobacteria > Acetobacterales > Acetobacteraceae > Neoroseomonas. The sequence goes on from JADCGF010000005.1 coordinate 120,541, forward strand.
TTGCGCGTGGCGGGCGCCACCGGGAACAATCTCCGCCGTCTGGATGCGGCCCTGCCGCTTGGCACATTTACCTGTGTCACCGGGGTTTCCGGCGGCGGCAAGTCAACGCTGGTGATTGAAACGCTGTATAAGGCCGCGGCGCGGCGATTGATGGGGGCGGCGGAAGTGCCGGCGCCGCATGATCGCATCGAAGGGCTCGATCACCTCGACAAGATCATTGACATTGACCAATCGCCCATTGGCCGCACGCCACGATCCAACCCCGCCACCTATACGGGGCTATTTGCGCCCATTCGCGATTGGTTCAGCGAATTGCCGGAATCCCGCGCGCGCGGCTACAAGCCAGGTCGCTTCAGCTTCAATGTGAAGGGCGGGCGGTGTGAGGCCTGCCAGGGCGATGGCGTCATCAAGATCGAGATGCACTTCCTGCCCGATGTCTATGTCACCTGCGATACCTGCAAGGGCAAGCGCTATAATCGCGAAACTTTGGATGTGAAGTTTCGCGGCAAATCCATCTCGGATGTATTGGACATGACGGTGGAAGAAGCCGAGGAATTCTTCTCTGCCGTGCCCGCCATTCGCGAAAAGCTTTCGGTGCTGCGCAAGGTCGGGCTTGGCTATATCCATCTGGGTCAGCAAGCCACCACGCTTTCGGGTGGGGAGGCGCAGCGCATAAAGCTTTCCAAGGAATTGTCGCGCCGCGCCACCGGGCGCACGCTTTATATTTTGGATGAACCCACCACCGGGCTGCATTTCGAAGATGTACGGAAATTGCTGGAAGTGCTGCATGCGCTGGTGGATACCGGCAATACGGTAGTGGTGATCGAACATAATCTGGAAGTGATCAAAACCGCCGATTGGGTGCTGGATCTTGGCCCTGAAGGCGGTGAAGGTGGCGGCAAATTGGTGGCGGAAGGCACGCCGGAAGCCATTGCTGCAGCGGCGGAAAGCCATACTGGCCGCTTCCTGGCGCCTTTGCTGCGGGAAGTAGCACCCGCGCCGGTGAAGAAGCGCAAAAGGGCCTGAAGCGCTTCTGCTTCCCTTCGCCCTTCTTCCCGTCTATCCCGGCAGCCCCACTCCCAGGGAGAAAACCCCATGCCCGCCTGGCTGCCCGAATTGGCGGCTTCGGTCTTCGCGACCATCATCGCCATCACGCTGCATGAAGCGGCGCATGGCTATGCTGCGCGTGCTTTGGGCGATGACACGGCAGCCCGGGCGGGGCGGCTCAGCCTGAACCCGATCCGCCATGTGGATATGGTCGGCACCATCTTGCTGCCGGGGTTTTTGCTGATTTCGCAGCTACTTACGATTGGCCGGGTGGAGGCCATGTTCGGCTGGGCCAAGCCTGTCCCGGTCAATATTTGGCAGCTCCGCAACCCGCGCTATGGCATGGTGGCGGTGGCGGCGGCGGGGCCGGCGACAAATTTCGCGCTCGCTTTGACAGCGGGGCTGGCGGCCCATGTGGTGGAACCCTGGCAGGCCAGCCTGGGGGCGGAGGGCACCGCCTTTGCCTATCGCGCCTTTGGCCTGTTCATTTTGGCCAATCTGGTGCTTGGCCTGTTCAACCTGTTTCCCCTGCCACCCTTAGATGGCGGGCGCATTGCCGTCGGGCTGCTGCCCCGCACCCCTGCCATGGCGCTGGCGCGGATCGAGCCCTATGGCCTGCTGGTGGTCATGTTTGGCCTGTTTATTCTGCCCCATCTGGTTCCCGGCTATGACCCGATGGGCTGGTTTTTCCGGGGGGTGGTTGCGCCCGCCTTTGATTTCGTTCTCATGCTCAGCGGTCACGGGTAACAGGAAAGATGAGCGAATCCTCCCTGCAATTGCAGCTTGAAGGCTATGAAGGACCGCTCGATCTGCTGCTGGAACTCGCCCGGGCGCAGAAGGTGGACCTCGCCAAGATTTCCATCGTGGCCCTGGTGGAGCAATTCCTGGCGGTGATTGAAGGCGCGCGCCGCATCCGGCTGGAATTGGCCGCAGATTGGCTAGTTATGGCCGCCTGGCTCGCCTGGCTGAAATCCCGCCTGCTTATCCCGCCAGAGCAGGTGGAAGGCGAAGACGCCGAAGCACTGGCCGAGGCTTTGACTGATCGGCTGGCAACGCTGGAACGCATGCGCGCGGCTGCCCTTTGGCTGAACCGCCGGCCCTGGCTTGGCCATGATGTTTTTGCCCGCGGCGCCCCGGAACGGCTGAAGGTGGAAGATCGTTCCGGCATCTCCGCCGATTTGCCCGCGCTGTTGCAGGCTTATGTGGCGGGGCGGCGCCGCGCCTTGGCCGCGCGGCCTTATCGCCCCAAGCCGCGCAAGCTTTTCACTGTGCAGGAAGCTTTGGACCGGCTGACCAAGCTGGTCGGCGCCCTGCCGAGTTGGTCTGAATTGCGCGCCTTCTTGCCGGAAGGCTTTGACGATCCGGTGGAACAGCGCGCCGCCTTGGCCAGCACCTTGATTGCAGGCTTGGAAATGGCGCGTGGCGGCGGGATAGAATTGCAACAGGAAGCGGCCTTCGGGCCGATCATGATCCGCCGCCGGGCAGAAGAAGAGGTCAGCGATGGAAGAACCGACTGAAGCCGAAGCGCCGGCACCGGAAGCGCCAGCAGCGCCCGATGAAGCGACCATGGCGCTTGCGCTCCGCATTGCGGAGGCGGTGATTTTCGCCGCAGACCGCCCGGTATCGCCGCAAACCCTAGCCACCGTGCTGCCGGAAGGTGTTTCGGCAACCTCCGCCTGTGCCGCCCTCGCTGCGGCCTATGAAGGGCGCGGCGTGGTGCTGACTGAAATCGGCGGCGGCTATGCCTTCCGCACGGCGGCAGACCTCGCGCCCCGGCTGACCAAGGTTGTCGAAAGCCCGCGCCGCCTGCCGCGCGCCGCGATGGAAGCGCTTGCCATCATTGCCTATCACCAGCCCTGCACGCGCGGCGATGTGGAAGAAATCCGCGGTGCCACGCTGGCGCAAACCACCCTCGAATCGCTGTTGGAGCTTGGCCTGGTGGCACCGCGCGGGCGGCGGGAAGTGCCTGGACGCCCCACACTTTGGGGCACCACGCCGAAATTCCTGGAACAATTCTCCCTGAAATCCTTGGGCGATCTACCGCGCAAGGAAGAATTGGTGACAGGCGATGCGCCGCCCTTGCCCGGCCTGAACGCCCCCATCAGCAATGCTGAGGAAGCCGAGGAAGCCCCGGCGCCTACCCCCGAAGCCGCTGAGGAAGCCAGCCAGAGGTGAGCCTCAGCTTCGCCGATATCCGCCATGCCTATGGCGCGCGGGAGGTTTTGGCCGGCATTGATCTCAGTGTCGCGGCGGGGGAGATTGTGTGCCTGCTCGGCGCCTCCGGCTGCGGCAAGACCACCCTGCTCCGCTTGGCGGCGGGGCTGGAGCCCCTGCAGCATGGGCGGATTGAAATCAGCGGGCGGTTGATTGCCGAATCGGGGCGGGAAGTGCCGCCCGAAGCGCGGCATATTGGCTTTGTCTTCCAGGATTACGCGTTGTTCCCGCATTTAACTGTGGCGGAAAACGTCGCCTTCGGGCTGCGCTTCGCACCGCGCGGCGAAAGGGTTTGGCGCGTCATGGATGCGCTCGCCCGCGTTGGGCTGGAAGCCTTCCAGAATGCGTTTCCCCATATGCTCTCAGGCGGGCAGCAGCAGCGCGTGGCCCTGGCCCGCGCGCTTGCCCCGCGCCCTTCCGTGCTGCTGTTGGATGAGGCTTTCGCGAGCCTTGATGCGCGGCTGCGCGAAAAAGTACGCGATGACACGCTGCATGTGCTCCAGGAAGCCGGGATTGCGACGCTTTTGGTGACCCATGACGCGGAAGAGGCCATGTTCATGGGCGACCGCATTGCCCTCATGCGTGAAGGCCGGATTTTGCAGGTGGGTGCTCCGGAAGTGCTCTATCTGGCGCCGGTGGACCGATATGTGGCCGGGTTTTTGGGGGAGGTGAACCAATTGCCCGCCCGAATCCAGGCCGGCCAGGCTGAAACCGCCCTTGGCGCCCTGCCCGCCCCTGACTTTGCCGATGGGGCAGAGGTTGAGGTCCTGATCCGCCCGGAAGGGCTCCGCCTTGGCGCCGAAGGCCAGATGGTGGAGGTGGAGGCCTTCCGTCTGCTCGGCGCCACCACCCTCGCCCATCTGGCGCTGCCCGATGGCGCGGGCGGCCTTCTGCACCTGCATGCCAGGCTACCCCCGGGCAGGCGGCTGAGGCGCGGGGAGCGAATCGCCGTCGCACTCGACCCGGAACGCGCCTTTGTTTTCCCACGCATCGGATCGTGAAGGTGCTTTCATGAATGCCCATGGCGGCCCATATCGGGGCTGTTGGCGCGCATCCGGCTTCCTGCTAACGGGTCTTCCCCTGCCGGATTAACGCGCGCAGGATAAAGGAGCGCATGTTCGACCTCGCTTGGTCAGAAATCGCGGTGATCGCGGTGGTGGCCGTTGTGATTATCGGTCCGAAAGACTTGCCGGAGGCCATTCGCGGTGTCGCGAAGGGTGTCCAGAAGCTGCGCCGCATGGCCGGGGAATTCCAGCAACAAGCGGATGAATTGGTGCGCGAAGCCAAGCTGGATGAAGTGCGCAATTCCATCCAGGAAGTGAAAAGCACCATCAATGAAATCCGCAGCTTTGACCTGAAGGGCCAGATCGAAAAAACCGTGGATGCCGATGGTACACTGCAAAAAACCATGGCCGACGACCCGCTGCGCGATACCTTCATGCCGCCGCCGCCCGCGCCCTATGTGGCGCCGGAATTGCCCCCCGCACCAGCGGCGCCTGCCTTTGTACCGCCCACCGTGGCCCGCTTTGCCGCACCCTTGCCCGAGCCCGCGCCCGCGCCCGCGCCTTCGTCATCCACCCCGCCTGCCGCCAGCGTTTGAGGAATTTCCGTGTCCACCACCCGGGATGACGATCAGATAGACGATAAGGCGATGCCTTTGATGGACCATTTGAAGGAGCTGCGAACGCGGCTGCTTTGGTCCATCGGGGGATTCGTGGTCGCTTTCGCGGTCTGCTACTATTTTTCACCGCAAATCTACGCCTTTCTGGCGCAGCCCTTGGCGGATATTCTGGCGAAGCAGGGCGGTGGCGATCGGCGCATGATCTTCACCGCGCTCTATGAAGCTTTCTTCACCTATTTGAAGGTGGCCTTCTTCGGCGCGGTATTCTTTTCCTTTCCCATGTGGGCTACGCAACTTTGGCTGTTTGTCGCGCCGGGGCTTTATCGCAGTGAGAAGCGCGCGATCATGCCGTTCCTGATCGCTTCACCCTTCCTGTTCCTTGCTGGGGCATCCTTGGCCTATTTCTTCATCTTCCCGCTGGCCTGGCAATTCTTCATTTCCTTCGAAACCCCGCCGGGGTCAGAAGGCATTCCGGTGCAATTGGAAGCCAAGGTTGGTGAATACCTATCTCTTGTGATGCACATGATTCTTGCTTTCGGTATTTCCTTCCAATTGCCGGTGCTGCTCACGCTTTTGTGCAAGGTTGGCATTCTGAATGTTGAAAGCCTGAGAAAGGGCCGGCGCTACGCGATTGTTGGCATGTTCGTGGCCGCCGCCATTCTGACGCCGCCCGATGTGATCAGCCAGATCGGCTTGGCTGTGCCGCTGATCCTGCTTTATGAAATCTCGATCCTAGCGGCGCGGTGGATGGCACCGAAGACCGAAGAAGATAGTACAAAGACCTAACGATCCCTTTAGTGCGCGTCCCGTTCACTTGGGTTCACGTGACACGCTCTACCTTGTTGTTCTTCGAGCATCTTCACGCGTTCAGATGATTCCATCTGAACGCGATCCGCTCCAAAAGGATCCGTAACATGCATGACATAAGGCAATTGCGCGCCGACCCGGCGGCTTTCGATGCGGCGCTTGCACGGCGGGGCATGACGCCGGCGGCTTCGGGCATTCTGGCGCATGATGAAGCCCGCCGTACGGCGCAGACCCTGCTTCAGGAAAAACAGGCGCGTCGCAATGCGCTTTCTAAGGATATCGGGATCGCCAAGCGCCAGGGCACCGATACCGCGACGCTGGAAGCCGAAGCGGTGCAACTGCGCGATGACATGGCCGCTTTGGAAGCCGAAGCCGCGAAGGCCGAAGCCGCGCAGCAGGCGGTGCTTGAAACCCTGCCGAATATCCTTGACGCCGAAGTGCCCGATGGGCGCGATGAAAGCGCCAATATGGTGCAGCACCAGCATGGCACGCCCCCCGAATTTCCCTTCACGCCCAAGCAGCATTTCGAATTGGGCGAAGCGCTTGGACTGATGGATTTCGCAACCGCCGCGAAGCTTGCTGGTGCGCGTTTCACGGTTTTGAAGGGGCCGCTTGCGCGCCTGGAACGGGCACTCGGGCAATGGATGCTGAACCTGCATACGGAGGCTCACGGTTATACCGAAAGCGCCGTGCCGTTATTGGTGAATGACAGCACCATGTATGGCACCGGCCAATTGCCGAAATTCGCCGAGGATTTGTTCCGCACCACAGATGGCCGCTGGCTGATCCCAACCGCGGAAGTGCCGCTGACCAATTTCGCCGCGCAGGAAATCAAGGCGGAGGCTGATCTGCCTTTGCGCCTGACCGCGCTTTCGCCCTGCTTCCGGTCTGAAGCCGGCAGCGCTGGACGGGATACGCGCGGCATGCTGCGCCAGCATCAATTCGCAAAGGTGGAGTTGGTTTCCATCGTGAAGCCGGAAGACAGCGACGCCGAGCATGAACGCATGACGCGCTGCGCGGAACGTGTGCTGACCGAATTGGGCCTGGTGTGGCGGCGGATCATTCTTTGCGCCGGCGATACAGGTTTTGGCGCCGCACGCACCTATGATCTGGAAGTCTGGCTGCCAGGCCAGGGCGCGTGGCGGGAGATTTCATCCTGCTCCAATTGCCGTGATTTCCAGGCTCGGCGCATGGGCGCGCGCTACCGCGCCAAGGACGCCAAGGGAACGCATTTCCTGCACACGCTGAATGGGTCTGGTGTGGCGGTTGGGCGTGCGCTGATTGCCGTACTGGAAACGCACCAGCAGGCGGATGGCAGCATCGCTATCCCGGAAGTGTTGCGCCCCTATATGGGCGGGCTAGCGCGGCTGGAAGGTTAGCGCCGCGTGCCAGTCCCCGCCGGGCGCGCCTCAGCCACTTCCGTCGCTGCATTCGCGGCCTTGGGGGGGAAGCAAACGATACGCGTCCGCGCCGCTGGGCCAGGGGTGCCGCCGCCACGCAGGCGCAATTCAACCTCGGGCGTTGTCGGCACGGGTTTCAGGCTGGGCTCGCGCGCACCAATCAGCATCACCGCGCCGCGACCAGTAGCGCATAGCCCTGCCATGGCAGGCCCTGGCATGGGAATAACCCCAGGCGCGGTGCCAGGGACAAAACCATTGCCACTCAGTGCTGCCATCACCCGCTGCTGATAGATCAGCCCGCGTTCCGGTGTCGCGGAATGGTAAAGCGCAACGGCCTGGTGCCAATCGCCAGTGCGCGCCTGCAGGGAACGAAGATAACGCACCGCGTAAGCAACATTCGTTGTGGGGTCGAAGCCAGCTTCCAGGCTCGGGAAAGCATCCGGGTGATGCAGCAGATTGACCTGCATGCAGCCAATATCAATCGAACGCACGCCACGCGCCTGAATCGCGCGCACTTCCTGAAGCGCTTCGGCGTTCGAAGCGGCGTAGCGGCCATCGCCGGCAGCGTTATAGGACCAGGGCCAGGGTTGCACGCTGCCATCCGGCGCGCGGCGCCCCGTTTCAACCTTGGCAACGGCGCCGAGCAAGCCTGCCGGCATTCCTGCCTCGCGTTCCGCCGCCGCGATGGCGGCGCTGCAAAGGCCCCAGGGTTCCGGCAAGGCGGGTGGCGCTGGACGCGCGGCTGCAATGGTGGCGGCGGGGCGTTGCTGGCGCGCGGCATTGGGCGCGGCGGCGGCATCCGGTGCCGCCAATGCAACATGCGGGAAAGCCGCCAGGAACAGCCCCATAAGCCCAAGCAGCCGCTTGGCAGCAGCCATGCTGGAATTCCTCCCACATGCTCTTCGCACGCGCATTCCCTAGGCCCTGGAAGCGCCCGAGGTCAACCAAAACCCGATCAAAAGTGATCCGCCCGCACCACTTCGCAGTCAGATAGCGTCACAATAGCGGGCCGCGCGCCGAGCAATTCGCCCTCCGCCGCCAGCACGCGCGAAGCGACTTCGGCTGAGGTAATGCACAGAACCAGCACATTATCATCCACCCCGCCCGGGTCCCCGGCACGGCGAATGCCCTGATGGCCGCGCCCGGCCAGTACGGGCAGAATCGTCCAGCCCGTGGCGCCCATGCGATCCAGCAGCAAGGTCACCGCCTCTGCCCGCACCGCCTCCACGACAATTTCGATTCTTTTGCGCGCGTGCATTGTCCCGTCTCCCCTTGATTATTGTGTGGCCAGCCGCGCCGCCCACAGCCAAAGCGGGATGCCAGCCAGCACATTGAAGGGGAAGGTGATCGCCAAGGAAAGGGTCACGTAAATCCCAGCATCGGCGGAAGGCAGCGCAAGGCGCATCGCTGCCGGTACCGCGATATAGGAAGCCGAGGCACCCAGAACCGCCATCAGCCCCAGTCCACCGGTGGAAAGTCCAGTCAGCCAGCCACCCGCCAGTCCCGCCGCGCCGCCGATCAACGGCATCAGGATGGCAAAGGCGATCAGCCGCACATCCAGCCCCCGGCCCCGGTCGCGGAGGCGCCGCGCCGCGGTGATGCCCATTTCAAGCAGAAACAGGCAAAGCGCACCTGGGAACAGCGCGGTAATGAAGGGCGCCAATTGCCGGTCCGCCGCCGCGCCGCCCAGCCAGCCGATCAAAAACGCACCAAGCAGCAGCACGACAGACCCATTCAGAAACACCTCTCGCGCCATTTCCTTGGCGCCGCCTGACGTGGCTGCACCACCGCGCCGCGCGATCAGCAAAGCGGTCAGGATGGCCGGGGTTTCCATCGCTGCCAGCACGGCGGGCATGAAGCCCTCATAGGGCGTATTGGTCGCGTTCAACTGGCCGACCGCCGCAGCAAAAGTCACCACGCTGACAGAGCCATAATGCGCCGAGACAGCCGCTGCCGTCGCTTTATCAAGCGATGTGCCGGCGCGGAGCAACCCATAAGCCGGCAGCGGCATCAAGGCCGAAAGCGCAATGCCCAGCACCAGGGCTGGGATCAGCCCTGCCGAGGCGCCTGGCTGCGCAATGGCAATGCCGCCCTTCAGCCCAATCGCCATCATCAGATAAAGCGACAAGGCCTTGGCCAAGGCATCCGGCACGGAAAGATCGGAACGCAACGCCGCTGCCGCGAAGCCAAGCGCGAAGAACAGGACCGAAGGCGGCAGGATTTCGAAGAAGGACATTGGCGCCGGGGGTTAGGCGGAGGCCTTGGCTGTGTAAAGGGTTTTCACGCCGTCGCCACTGGCAAGCCGTGATAGCCGCGGGCGTAATACATCAGGCAGCCGGCCTGCATTTCGGCAAAGCGCACCGCCTCAACGCTTGCAAACACCACACTGTGCGTGCCTTGTTCCATCACTTCCGTAATCCGGCAATCGAAACTCGCCGCAGCGCCATCCAGCGCGGGGGCCCCGGTAGCCAGGTTGGTCCATGCCCCGGCAGCAAAGCGCGCTGCCATGTCCAATGCGCCGCTCGGCGCGGAAAAAGCGTCGGAAACCCCCTGCTGTCCGGCGGCGAGCGTATTCACGCAAAGTACGCCATTCTTCAGGAAAGTCGCACTGCGCGGGCTGGTGCGATTGAGGCAGACAAGCAAGGTTGGCGGATCATCCGTCACGGAACAAACGGCGGTTGCGGTAATGCCGCCCTGCCCCGCCGCGCCATCCGTGGTGATGATATTCACCGCCGCCCCAAGCCTGGCCATGGCGTCACGAAGTTCCTGGCGAGAGACGGGCATGGCGGACAATCCTTGCAGCGGACTTGGGCGGTATGCCTCTATCACCCCAAGCGGGCGCCGTCACGCCAGTCAGCGCGGTGCATGCGATAGAGCAAATGGCGCCGGTAATGATGCCCCTCTGGCAGGCGCGGATGGTCGAATTCGCCTGCCGGCGCCATGCCGAGCTTTTCCATGAGCTTCCAGGAAGCCGTATTGCCCGGAACGGTGAAGGCGACAATCTCTTGCAGGCTAAGTGTCGCGAAGCCAAAGCCCAAGGCGACGCGCGCGGCTTCTTCGGCATAGCCCTGGCGGCGAAAGCGCGCGCTGATCCGCCAGCCGATTTCCACCGCCGGCGTGAAATCCGCCTGCCAGGGAATGGTCATCAGCCCGACCACGCCGACGAAATCGCCCGTTGCGGCTTCCGCCACCACCCACAAACCCCAGCCATGTTCGGCAAAATGCGCGCGCATTCGCGCCGCCCAGGCATCGCTTTCCGCCCGGTTCATGGTGGCAGCGAAATAGCGCATGCTTTCCGGATCACCATTGATGGCGAAAAGCGGGTCAAGATCCTCATCCCGCCAGGGGCGGAGGATCAGGCGTTCTGAAGTGAGCGTCGCGGGTTCCATAGGTGCCTTCTAGCCCAGCCCTGCGCCCGCACCAGCCCCTAGCTTGCGCAGGCTACGCCCGGTAGCATGCGGGCAAAGGAGAACGCCATGAACCCGCAAAGCCTGGAAGCGCTGGCCGCCGAGGTGCCCGATGGGGCCACCTTGGCTTTGCCGCCGGATAACTCCCTGCCATCGGTCGCGCTGGCCAAGGCGCTGATCCGGCGCGGGGTGCGGAACCTCAATCTGATCGGCGTGCCGGTCTCAGGCTTTGCCACGGATATCCTGATTGGTGCCGGTTGTGTGACGAGTGTGCAGACCAGCGCGGTGTCGCTCGGCGAAGCCGGCTTCGCACCGCGCTTTTCGGCGGCGTTGCGCGCGGGCACCATCAAGGTGATTGATGCCACCTGCCCCGCCATGCACACCATGCTTCAAGCCGCTGAAAAAGGCGTGCCCTTCATGCCGCTGCGCGGGCTGATCGGCAGCGATATCCTGGCCAATCGGCCGGATTGGAAAGTGATGCCAAACCCCTTCGCGACGGATGGCGAAGACCCGATTGTGCTGCTGCCCGCGCTGAACCCTGATTTCGTCTGTTTCCATGCGCTGATGGCCGATGAGGAAGGCAATGTCTGGGTTGGGCGGCGACGCGAATGCGCGACCATTGCCCATGCGTCCAAGCGCGCCTTGGTCACGGTGGAACGTGTGGTGCCAGGCAATTTTCTGGAAGATGAGCGCCTCGCTTCAGGCGCCATCAACGCCACTTATATCAGCGGCATCGCCATTGCTGAGCGCGGCGCGCGCCCGGTGGCGCTGCTGGATGAATATGGCTTTGATGGCGCTTATGTCAGCGAATACGCCCGCATGGCGCGCAGCGAAGAAGGCTTCGCCGCCTGGTGCGCGCGCGAAGTTTTTAAACAAAAGGCGCAGGCCGCAGAATGAGCGATATCAAGCTTGAAGAACGCATCGCCGTTGCGCTGGCGAAGCTGATCCTGGACCCGAGCGCACCGCCCGCGCGTCACATCGCCGTGGGCGCGGCATCGCCCATGCCGGCGGCGGCGTGTTGGCTTGTGAAAAAGCAAGGCAAACCTGTGCGCCTTTCGCTGCTGCATAAGCGCAGCGGCAATCCGTTTACGGAAGGCACGCGCGAATTATTTGACCTGACCGGCCAGGGGCGGATTGATCTTTTCTTCCTGGGCGGCGGGCAGATTGATGGCAGCGCCAATCTCAATCTGGTTGGCACCGGCGAATGGCCCGGCATGGGTGTGCGCTTTCCCGGCAGCTTCGGTTCCGCCTTCATGTATTTCATGACACCGCGCACCATCCTGTTCCGGGAAGAACACACGCCGCGCGTTTTCGTGGAGAAGGTGGATAACATCTCCGCCCCCGGAGTCTCCCCGCCCGGCGTGTTTCGGCGCGGCACGGCGCAGGCGTTGGTGACGGGGCGCTGCGTGTTTCGCTTCCACCCCGATCGCGCGCGGTTTTCGCTGGAGAGTGTGCATACAGGTGAGACGGTGGAAAGCGTACGCGAAGCAACGGGCTTCGCGTTTGACGTGACGGGCGATGTGCCCTTCACGCCAGACCCAACGCCCGACGAATTGGCGCTGCTGCGCGGGCCGATTTGTGATGAAATGATGGAAACCTACCCGGAATTCTGCGCCCGGGTCTTTGGCAGGAAACAAGCCGCATGAATGATGCAAGCATTGCCACCAAGGGCTTGGCGCGTTCCGCCGGCGCATTGGTGGGGCTCCGCGTAGTTGACCTCACGCGCGTTTTGGGTGGGCCTTATTGCACCATGGTGCTGTCCGATCATGGCGCCGAGGTGATCAAGCTGGAACCCCCGCAGGGTGATGAGGTGCGTGATTGGGGCCCGCCCTTCGATAGCGCGGGCGATGCTTCCTATTTCGTTGGCGTCAATCGCAATAAACGAAGCGTTGGGCTGGATTTATCCAAACTCGCCGGCAAGGAAGTGGTGCTGCGCCTGTTGGAAGGTGCCGATGTGCTGGTGGAAAACTTCAAGCCTGGCTCCATGGAAAAATGGGGGCTGGGGTATGAACAGGTACTCTCAAAACGCTTCCCGCGCCTGATCCATTGCCGCGTATCCGGCTTTGGTGGTGAAGGGCCGCTTGGCGGCTTCCCAGGTTATGATGCCGTGTTGCAAGCCATGGTGGGGCTGATGTCCATCAATGGTACGGAGACTTCCGGTCCAACGCGGCTCGGCACGCCGATTGTGGATATTGCGACGGGGTTGTTTTCCACCATCGCCATTCTGATGGCGCTGCATGAGCGTGAAAAATCCGGCCAAGGGCAATATTGCGACATGACGCTGCATGATTGCGGCATGGCGCTGCTGCACCCCCATGCGGCGAATTACTTCCTGTCCGATAAGCGTCCCAAGGCCACGGGTAATCCTCATCCGAATCTGGTGCCTTATTCCAAATTCAAGACGAAAACCTGCGAAATTTTCATCGCTGCCGGCAATGACCCAGCCTTCCGGAAATTCTGCGAATTTCTGGGCATCCCTGATGTCGCAAAGGATGAACGCTTCGCCACCAATGGCGCGCGCGTGATCAATCGAGATGCGCTGACGGAAATTCTGGAAAAGCGTTTTTCCAGCGAAGATGGGCATGATTTGACGCGGCGCATGTTGGCGGTTGGCCTGCCCGCCGGGCCGGTGCTGCATGTGGATGAAGCCATGGCGGCGGACCATACCGCCTTTCGAGATATGGTGGCGGATATCGGCGATTTCCGCGCGCTGAATACGCCAATCAAGCTTTCCCGCACGCCGGGTGGCGCACGCACGCGCCCGCCGCGCTTCAACCAGCATGGGCGCGAAGTGCTGCTGGCGCGGGGCTTTAGCGAGGCGGAGATTGCCACGCTGGAAGCCGATGGCGTGATTGTGGGGGCGCGGCGGAAGGCGTAAAGATCAGGCGGCGGCCGCGATTGTTGGCCCCTGCCCCGCCACCGTCGTGCGCACCATATGCCGCCGTTCTGTCGTGCTCGCGAAAGGTGTCGCGCGGTGCAGCACGGCGCGGTTGTCCCAAATCAGCAAATCACCCGGCGTCCAGCGATGGCTATAGATGAAGCGGTCTTCGGTGGCATGCGCCATCAGCCGATCAATCAGCACGCGGCTTTCGGCTTCCCCCATGCCGTCAATGCTGCGCGCATGGGCCCCCAAGTATAGCGCGGGACCATAAGGGTTTTCTTCCAGCACCACGGCTTGGCGCACTGCGGGATGCTGGGTCTTTTCCGCATCGCTCACCAAGGCAGGATCAACGCGCGAGCGTGACCAGCCGAAATCATGCAGCGCCACCATACCGCGCAGCCTGGCCTGTTCCGCCGCATCAAGGGCTGAGAAGGCGCCGCGCATGAAGGCGAATTCCGTATTGCCGCCTGCGCTTGGAATCTGCCGCGCGGAGAGCAGCGAGGCCCGCGCCGGGATGGGCTTGAAGGAGGAATCATGATGCCACAGCCGATTGGCCTTGTTGTTCAGCACCTGCTTGTCGCTCGGTGCGACAATCTCGCCCTCGGGGCCGATATTGCTCAGCACAATCACGGCACTGCCAGCGCCAAGCGCGCCGGGGCGGGTCATTTCCAATGCGCCGAAACCCTGGCTGAAGGCGATTTGCGCCGCATCATCCAGGCGCTGGCTGGGCAGGACCAAAACCGCGTAGCGGTCCAGCGCATCACGCAGCGCCGCCATGATGGGCGCTGGCACTTCGTGCGCGGCGTCTATGCCTTCAATACGCGCGGCAAAAAGCGGTTGCAGGGGGGTGATGTTGAGCATGGCCGGTGCCTCCAGCGGGAAGGCTAGGCCGGAAGAACCCCCTCAGAAAAGCCCCTCAATCCGCCCTTCCGCATCCAGGCCGATCGTCTCCGCCGCCGGGCGGCGTGGCAGGCCAGGCATGGTCATGATGTCCCCGCAAACCGCCACAATGAAGCCAGCGCCGGCGGAAAGCCGCACTTCGCGCACCGGCAGCACATGATCCACCGGCGCGCCGAGCTTGGTCGGGTCCGCGCTAAAGGAATATTGCGTCTTGGCGATGCAAACCGGCAGCTGGCCGAAGCCGAGTTCCTCAAACCGCGAGAGGCGCTTCGCGACATCAGCCGGCAGCGCAATATCGCGGGCACGGTAGATCTGCTGCGCAATGGTGCGGATTTTATCGGCCAAGGGCATGGCATCCGGGTACAGCGGCGCGAAGCGTGCGGATTTCGCCGCAATATGCGCTTGCACGGCGCGCGCCAAATCCTTGGCACCCTTCGCGCCATCACCCCAATGGGTGCAGAGGATGGCTTCCGCCCCCGCCGCCTGAATGGCCGCTTGCACCGCGGCGATTTCAGCATCGGTGTCTGAGGTAAAGCGGTTTAGCGCCACCACCACCGGCAGGCAGAACTTACCCATATTCTCGACATGGCGGGCGAGGTTCGAAATGCCGCGCGTCACCGCCGCCACATCTTCCCGCCCAAGGTCAGCCTTCGCGACCCCGCCATGCATCTTCAGCGCGCGCACAGTGGCGACAATCACGCAAACGGAAGGATTCAACCCGGCCAGACGGCATTTGATGTCGAGGAATTTCTCAGCGCCCAGATCGGCGCCGAAACCCGCTTCCGTCACCACCACATCAGCCAATTTCAGCCCAAGCCGCGTTGCCATGACGCTATTGCAGCCATGGGCGATATTGGCGAAGGGACCGCCATGCACCAGCGCCGGGGAGCCTTCAATCGTCTGCACCAGGTTGGGCGCGAAGGCATCACGCAGCAGCGCCGCCATGGAACCATCCGCCTTCACATCCGCCGCCGTAATCTGCTTTCCATCGCGCGTCTGCCCCACCACCATGCGGCCCAAACGCTCCTGCAAATCCGGCAAATCGCGCGCCAGGCAAAACACCGCCATGACTTCGGAAGCGACCGTGATGTCAAACCCATCTTCCCGCGGGAAGCCATTGGCGACACCGCCAAGCGAGGAATTGATCGCGCGCAAGGCACGGTCATTCATGTCAATCGCGCGGCGCCAGGAAATGCGGCGCGCATCCAGGCCAAGTTCATTGCCCCAATAGATGTGATTATCGAGCATGGCCGCCAGCAAATTATTGGCGCTGGTAATCGCGTGGAAATCGCCGGTGAAATGCAAATTGATGTCTTCCATCGGCAGCACCTGCGCATAGCCACCACCCGTCGCCCCACCCTTCACGCCAAAACAGGGGCCTAGCGAGGGTTCGCGCAGGCAGATCATGGTACGCGTGCCGAGCGCATTCAAAGCATCGCCCAGCCCAACCGTGGTGGTGGTTTTGCCCTCACCGGCAGGCGTCGGGTTGATGCCAGTCACCAACACTAAGGCACCATCCGGCTTGTCCGCCTGGGCGCGGATGAAATCCAGCCCGACCTTCGCCTTGTATTTGCCGTAGGGTTCCAGCGCATCGGCAGGAATGCCGGCCCGCGCGGCAATTTCCGCAATCGGCTTCAACGTCGCGGCGCGCGCGATATCAAGATCTGTGGCCATCCCTGAAACTCCTCTGGCGAGATACTCCCGCAACGCCATGGCGGCGCGGGGCTGTCAAGACCGTGGCGGGCGAAACCGATCCAGATAGGCAGCGCGATGGGCATAGGCGCCGATATGCGCCACCGGCATATCGGTCAGCGCCCAAATGCCATTGTCGGGCAATGCCAGCCAGCGCAGGCAAAAGGCGTAGTCTTCAGAAACAAAACCCTCATCCAGAGTCATTTCATCGAAAAACGCCCAGTATTCGCCCTCCGCGCCCAATTGGCGGAAGCTTTCCGATTTGCGGCGCGCGACGCTGCCACTCGCGATCAGTTTTTCAAAAGCGGTCCGCGCAATCAGGATGCAGCCAAAGCCAATGCGGTTCACGCGAAGCAAGCCGTTGCGGATCACCGGGTCAGACGGATCAGGTTCGATATTGAAACGCCGCGACAACGCATTCAACCGCGCAAGATCGGGAAGCCCCTCAGGCGCTTCTCGCGCTGCTTCGGCAAAGCGCGTAATGTCAAAATGCCGCAGCGGGCAGGCCAGGCCAATCACCTCATGCCCTGTGCGCAACAGCCGCGTGATGGCGCCCTTCGGCACGCCGATATCGGAATCGAGAAACAGCAAATGCGTGAAATCGCCGCGCGCGAGAAACCTGCTGGTCAGGATATGGCGCGCGCGCGTCACATAGGCGCCATCATAATTGAACCATTCCGCCCCATGCCCGCCATCGCGCAATTCATTCACCATATGCACGATGGAAAGCGTGGTTTCCACCTGCATGGTGCTGGCGATGGTCGGCGTGGCGATGAAAACCTTCATGCGGCGGCGGGCAAAGCTTCGGCCAGGGTTTCGCGGAAGATTGCCAACGCGCGCTGCATATCATCCGGCGTCAGCGCGCCAATCGCGCCAATGCGCAGGGTCGGTTCCGGCGTTGTCCAGAAATTGCTGATCAGCACGCCGCGCGCCTTCAAAGCGTCCACAAAGCGGGCAAAGTCAAAGCGCGGATCAGCGGGCTGATGCACCGTAACAATGATCGGCCCCTGTTCTTCCCGCGGCACATAGGGCTTGATGCCCATGGCGGCAAAACCATCATAAAGCGTATCCGCATTGGCGCGGTAGCGCGCATGGCGCGCCTGCTGCCCGCCCTCGGCATCGAACAAATCTAGCGCCACATCAAAAGCGGCCAAAACCTGCACCGGCGGCGTAAAGCGGAAGGACCCGAAGCCCGAGCGTTCCGCATGGGTCAGCACATCGGCCAAATCCATGCACCAGGAACCTGCCTGCCCTGCCCCGGCCCTGATGACGTCAATCCGCGCCACAGCAAAAGCAATCCCCGGCATCCCTTCCAGGCATTTGCCTGACGTGAACATCAGCGCATCGCATTCGGGGTGCTCGGCCATGTTGATCGGCAGCGCGCCAAAGGCGGAAACCGCATCAACCAGCATGCGCCGGCCAGCTTGCCGCACCACGCGGCCAATACCCGGCACGTCATTCACAATGCCGCTGCCCGTTTCGCTGTAAACCAGCGCAACATGCCCAATGCTGGGATCAGCCGCCAGAACCGGGGCGATATCTTCGGCTCGCGCGCCGCGCGTATTGGGCAGGTCCAGCGTCACCACCTGGCGCCCCGCTTCGCGCGCCAGCCGCGCCATACGGTCCGCATAGGCGCCATTCATTGGAATCAGAATCTTCCCATCCGGTGGCACCAAGCTTCTGATGGCCGCTTCCATGATGAAATGGCCAGAACCTTGCAACGGCAGCGTCACATGCTCACCCGCAATGCCGCCCGCGATAGCGCGCACCCTTTCACGAATGCGCGCATAGGTGGGGCGAAAGCCGTGATCCCAGGGCGCGATATCCTGCGCCATGGCGGCTTGGGTTTCGGGGCGGGTCTGCACGGGACCGGGAATGAGCAGCATCATGCACTAAGCCATGCCAGACCCATCAGGCGATGAAAACCCCCGCAATTTCCCGCCGCAGCTTTTCGCGGATGGCGGCGGCGAAGGCTTCGTAATCCGGGCAATGCATAACAAAGGCGCCGGGGCCGCCAATCACCTCGGCGGCGTAATGCGCCATCAGATCGGGTTCTTCGTTCAGCACGGCCAGCGCATTGATCGTGATCCCGGCCTCGACGCCGATATCGCGGATCGGCCCGGGCGGGCGGCCCTGGTTATGCGCGCCATCGCCCGAGACATCCAAAACCATCCGCCGCGACAGTTGTGGCCCTGAGGCAAAAAGGGCGAGGGCCGCCGCCATCCCCTCCCCCAAAGCGGTCGCGCCTGGCGGGACCAGCCGGGGGAGTGCCTCAATCGCCTCCGCCAGCGCGGCCACATCGGCAGGGCTCGCCAGAACCCGCCAGGGGATGGCGATTTCCTGCGCCCCCTGCCCGGACCAGAACAGCATCGCCACGGCTGAAGCCCCTGCCGGGCCGGCGAGCAACGCCGCGGCGATCTCCGCGTCCCGGAAGGCCGCCGCATAGCCGCCGATCATCAGGTCAAACTCCGCCCGATCAACGGAGGATGAGGCATCAACGGCCAAGACCAGGGCAAGATCAACACGCTGCATCCCGCCATTATGCCACAGTCAAACTTGCGCTGCGTCAAGAACCGCGCAGCGTCATTGCGGTTATGTTGCGCTTCGAAGACAGGAGGACGCCATGCGAAACCGCAGCATGGGTGAAATGGTCCGCGACCAGAACCCGCTCACCATGGGGCCAGAGGCAAGCGTGCAGGAAGCCTGCGCGGCCATGCATCGCCGCCATGTGGGCGCCGTGCTGGTGACGGATCCGGCGGGGCTATTGCTTGGCATTTTCACCGGGCGGGATGCGGTGCATTTCCTCTCCCACGGGAAGGACGCCACGGAAATCCGCCTGTCTGAAGCGATGACCCGCCACCCGGTCTGTCTGCCGCCCGAAGGCAATGCCATGGATGCGCTGCATATGATGGCCGATGGCGGCTTCAGGCATTTGCCCGTGGTACGCAATGGCAAGGTGATCGGCATCGTCTCCCGCTATGATTTCCGCGCCAAGGAATATGGGCAGCTTGATAAGGAAACCGGGTTTTTTGAGTGCCTGAGATAGGGTGAAGGCGCCCCCCTAGCCCTGCCTCCCCGCCCGACCTAATGTTTCGGGGACGGAGGAAGCCATGCCCGAAAGCCCGATAGACACCAAACTCGCCACCGAAGCCGCGCTACCTCTGGCTGGCGTGCGCGTGCTGGACCTGACCCTCGCCCGCGCCGGCCCCACCTGCGTGCGCCATTTGGCCGATTGGGGTGCGGAGGTGATCCGCGTGGAACCGCCGGCCAATGGCGATGGCTTTGGCGGGGATCGCGATGGCTATGATTTCCAGAATTTGCATCGCAACAAGCGGTCCATCGCGCTCAATCTGAAATCACCGGAAGGCAAGGCCGCGCTGATGAAGCTCGCCGCCAATGCCGATGTGCTGGTTGAGAATATGCGCGTGAAGGTGAAGCACCGCCTTGGCATTGCCTATGATGATCTGAAGGGCATCAACCCGCGCATGATCTATGCCTCCATTTCGGGGTTCGGGCAGACCGGGCCTTATGGGGAGCGCGCCGGGGTGGATCAGATCGCCCAGGGCATGGGCGGGATGATGACCATCACCGGCGAACCCGGGCGCGGGCCGATGCGCGCGGGCATTCCCTTTGTGGACCTCACCGCCGGCAATCTACTGGCACTCGCCGTCATGATGGCGCTGTTCCAGCGGGAGAAGACCGGCAAGGGCCGCTATGTGCATACCAGCCTTTTGGAAGCCATGGTGTTTATGCTGGATCTGCAAGCGGCGCGTTGGCTGATGGATGGCGAAATCCCGGGCCAGGCCGGCAATGACCATCCGGTGAATATCCCGATGGGCGTTTTCCCGACTGCCGATAAGCCCATCAATATCGCGGCGTCTTCCGCCAAGATGTGGGTGCAATTTGCCGAAGCCCTGGGCCGTAAGGATTGGCTGGAAGTTGAGGAATGGAAAACGCTGAAGGGCCGCAGCACGGACCGGGCGCGGTTGAACCAAACCATCGGCGAAGTCACCAGCACCCAGCCCAGCGAATATTGGATTGATCTGCTGGAACGCATCGGCATTCCGTGTGGGCCGATCAATCGCGTGGATCAGGTGTTTGAAGACCCGCAGGTGAAGCACCTTGCCATGGCGCTGCCCATGACCACACCAAAGCGTGGCCTGACGCATATTGTGGGCACCGCGATCAATATGCAGGGGATTGAAAGCAGCGTGCGGCGCATCCCGCCCCGGCTTGGCGAACACTCCGCCGAAATCCTGCAACAGGCAGGCTATGGCGCCGCCGAGATTGACCAATTGCGCGCCCTTGGCGTGCTCAGTGAAGGATAAGTCAGATGGAATTCGCGGAAGGCAAGATTCTTGCCGACATCAAGGACGGCGTTGGGCGCATCACTTTCAACCAGCCGGAAAAGCGCAATGCCATGTCGGTCGCGATGTGGGACGGCATGGGCCAGGCCTTGGATGAGTTTGAAAAAGACGCCTCGGTCCGCTGCGTGGTGCTGACCGGCGCAGGCGACAAGGCTTTCGTTTCCGGTGCTGATATCAGCCAATTCGACAAGATGCGCTCAGATGCCGATGCGCAAAAGGAATATGGCCGCTTGACCGCCGGCGGGCGGCTCAAGCTCGCCAGCTATGCCAAGCCGGTGATCGCGGAAATCCGCGGCTTTTGCATGGGCGGCGGGCTTGGCATTGCCATGTCCTGCGATATCCGCATGGCCGCAGAAGGCAGCCAATTCGGCATTCCGGCGGCGAAGCTTGGCATCGCCTATGGCTTTGACATGGTGAAGCATTTGGTTTCCCTGGTGGGCCCGGCACATGCCCATATGATCCTCATGACCGGGGAACGCTTTGATGCGAAGGAGGCAGAGCGCGTTGGCCTGATCAATAAGGTGGTCCCGGCAGAACAATTGGCGGCGGAAGTCGCCAAGCTGACCGGGACGCTGGCGCAGAATGCGCCGCTGTCCCTTTACGCCAATAAGCGCACCGTCCAGGCGGTATTGCAGGACCGGACGGAGCGCGACATCGCCGCCATCAATGCAGCCATGAACGCCTGTTTTGATAGCGCCGATTACAAGGAAGGCCGTAAGGCCTTCATGGAAAAGCGTAAACCGGCCTTTCAGGGGCGGTGAAGCTTTGGGCTTGCGGCAAGTTTAACCAAAGGTAAGTTGCGCCCGGTAGCCAAAAGGTTATGTAACGGGCTTCGGTAACCTACAACCTTCTCAGGACGCCTTCAGCCCGCCATGCACGATGCGCTGCCCCCGGTTGCCGGCAATCATCAGAATGCGCCCATCTCTCGCCTGATCGCGGAGGTGGTGGAACGCTGCCCCGGTGAACGCATCACCCTGGGCGAAATGGCCGAGGCTTTCGGCGACCGCGCCTTTGGCTTGCTGATCCTGCTGCTATGCCTGCCTGGCCTTTTGCCGGGCATGGCTTCGATCTTCGGGACACCTATGTTAATCCTGGGTGTGCAAATGGGGCTTGGCTTTCGCCAACCGAAACTGCCGGGCTTCATCGCGCGGCAATCGCTGAAGCGCACCGATGTGATGCGGCTTTCGACCGGGTCTTCCAAATGGCTTTCCCGGGTGGAACGCTATGTCAGGCCGCGCCCTGGCCCCTTCACCAATAACACCGCTGATAAGGTGGTAGGCTGGCTCACCGCCTATGCGGCGCTCATGCTGATCCTGCCCGGGCCTGGTACCAATGGCCCGCCGGCTTTTGGCACCATCGTCATGTCGCTTGGCGTAGTGGAGAATGACAGCAAAGTGGTTGGCATTGGCATTCTGGTGACGATCCTGGCCAATATCTTTGCGACCGGCGTGCTGGTGGCCATTGCCTGGTTTGGCATTGAGGCACTGGGCTACGTGATTTGATGTCAAGAACGCTGGACAGATCAGCGCGGGCTGACTAGCCTTCCCTCATGCTTCGGTGGCCCGAAAGGGCTTAAACGGGAACGCGCGAGACGGTGAAACCCACCGCCAATCCGCGGCTGCCCCCGCAACTGTAGGCGACTATATCTGCCCATAGGCCATTGCGCATCAGCGTGAGAAGGCGGGCAGATGGAGAGAAATCTCCGGGTCGTGAGCCAGGAGACCGGCCGTTGCATAGTTGTCTCGCGCGTATCGGGCGGGGTGCACCGATGCAACGGACCAAAGCTGCGCGGGCGCGCCCGTGCATCTCCGTCTGCGAACAGCGTAGGAAATGCCCCAAGGCCGCAAGGCTTTGGGGTGCGTGACACCTATGCTCGGAGGAATGCCGGATGAAACACCGGATTCTCGTGTTATTGGCGCTTGTCCCCCTTGGCCCTGCCTGGGCGCAAACGGCAAGCATTCCCGAAACCATTGTGACAGCAACAAGGATACCCACGCCGCAGGAACGCCTGCCGGCAGCGACCACGGTGATTGATCGGCAAACCATCGAAGAACGCGGGTATGTCACGCTGGCCGATGCGCTGGTGAGCGTGCCGGGCTTCAACATCGTGCCCAGTGGCGGCATGGGGCAAACGGCATCGGGCTTCATGCGCGGCACCAATTCCAACCATGTGCTGGTTTTGCGTGATGGCGTGCCAATGAACGATGCCAGCCACCCAAGCGGCGCGTTCAATTTCGGCAATACATTGCTGGGCGATATCGATCGCATTGAAGTGGTGCGCGGCCCGGTATCCGCCGTCTACGGCACTGCGGCGATTGGCGGCGTGATCAATCTGATCACGCGCCGCGCGCCCGCGGATCGGCAAGCACAACCTTACGGGGAGCTTGCCGGCGGCACCAATTACACCGCGCGCGGCGTGGCCGGCGTTGCGGGCACCATCGGCAATACGGATTACGGCGTGACGGGGCAGAGCCTTTCGACGCGCGGATCAAACGCCGTGGCGCCGCGTTTCTACAATAATCAGGGAGAGCGGGACGGCCTTAGAACCGGCGTGATTACCGCACGGGCTGGCGTGAATATTGGCGAAACCGCGCCCGCCAGCGTGCTTGGCATGACGCGGCTGGATGGGTTGGTGATCACGCGGGAAAATCGGTTTGGTTTGGATAGTATGCCGAATGATGATCCGAATTACGGCGGCGATGATCGCAACTGGGTGGGTTTTCTGCGGAGTGCGACTGAATTATTCGGCGGTGATTGGACGACGGGACTCACGCTCTCGGCCACCGAGGATCGGCGGCGTTATACCAATTGGCGCGATAGCCTAAGCAGCAGTACCGCCGATGATCTCTATCGCGGTAGGCGCGAAAGGCTTGCTTGGGACAATACTGTCAGGCTTGCAGATTTCGGCGCACTCACGTCCAATAACCTTGTTTTAGGCGTTGGGTCAGAAAACGAAAGCGCTTTCACCAAGTCGGTGCTTGGGTTCAGCTTTGGCTCAATTAGCCAAGATTTGGACAAATCGCAGCGCAGTACATTTGCCTATATCGGCACGCAGCATCGCCTCTGGGATCGGCTGGATGTAACCACTGCGCTCCGCCAGGATGCGCCGGACGATTTCGATAGTGCCACCACATGGCGGCTGGGTGGCGTGCTGAGCCTGCCAGAGGTTGCCTCTCGCGTCATAGTTTCTGGTGGCACCGCCTACCGCGCACCAGCCCTTTATGAGCGCTACGGCGTATCAGCCTCAAGCTTAAGTCGTTTCCGCGGCAATCCCGATCTACGCCCGGAAAACTCTACGGCCTGGGAAGTAGGGTTTGAAACCGATCTTGCCGCAGGTTTCACGGTTTCCGCGCTTTACTTCGAAAGCCGCATTCGTGATCTTATCGCCAATAAGAGAATTTCGCCCACGTCATCAACTAATGAAAACATTTCACGCGCACATATCCAAGGCGGCGAATTTGGCGTGAACTGGCGCGCATCAGACAGCTTTTCAACGCGCGCCGCCTGGACCATTCAGGAAACCCGCAACGAGGCAAATGGCGCTGCTTTGGAACGTCGGCCACGCAATACAGCAAGCCTCTCACCACGAATCGCGCCGAAAGTGGATTGGGTGGATGTCCCAAATGCGCGGCTGATCATCGCCCCTGAATTCATCTATGTCGGCGAGCACCGCGATTTTCTGTATCTTGATAACGGATCATACGCGAACCAAGGTCAGAGTGATGGCGGCTTCGTCTTCAACATGACCGTATCACTGCCCGTCACGCAGCAAGTCACCACCTTCATCGAAGCGCGCAACTTTGGCAATCGGCGCTATGAACCGGCCAATGGTTTCGTCATTCCCGGCCGCAGTGCCATTCTTGGCATGCGCGGAATTTTCTAAAGGCGCGCGGGGTTAGCCCCGCGTCGCCCCCGGCACCCACAGCACATCGCCGGCACCATTGCCATTGAGCCGCCGTGCCAAGACAAAAAGATGATCCGATAACCGGTTCAAATAGCGGATCACGGCGGGGTTCACTTCCTCCGTCGCCGCCAAAGCCACCACCAGGCGTTCCGCGCGCCTGGTCACGGTACGCGCCACATGCGCCGCCGCCGCACCTGCCGTACCGCCTGGCAACACAAAGGATTTCAGCGCGGGCATTGCGCTATTCATTTCCGCCAATTCCGCTTCCAGCCGCGCGGATTGCGTATCCGCCACACGCAGCCGCGCCCCCGCTTCACCGGGCACGCAAAGATCAGCGCCGATATCGAAAAGATCATTCTGGATGCGCGCCAGCATCGCATCCGCCGCCGCGTCTTCACCGGTATGCAACCTCAGCACACCAATTGCGGCGTTCGCCTCATCCACCGTGCCATAGGCTTCAACGCGCAAGGCATCCTTCCGCACCCGCGCCCCATCGCCGAGTGAGGTTTCCCCGCCATCGCCGCCGCGCGTCATAATCACATCAAGCTTGACCATCGTTCAATTCCTGCAAAGACCAATACGTCGTTTCAGCGCCGCGCGGTTTCAAGGCGGAAATGCACCGCCGTGGTGATGCTGCCCGCGACAGGCACCCCCGCACGCTGCGCCGGGCGAAAGCGCCAATCGCGCACCGCTTGCACTGCCGCCGCATCCAAGGTGCCGAAGCCCGAGCTTTCCAGAATGCGCACATCCGCAACGCGCCCGTTTGGATCCACCAATAATTCAACACGCACCACGCCTTCTTCGCCGCGCCGGCGGCTGCTCTCTGGATAGGGGGGGCGGCGGTTGCGCGCTGCATCAAGTGCTTCCGGCGGTGCCACGCGGCCTTCCAGGGTGAAGCTTTCCATCCCCTGCAAACCGGCATTCAACCGCACCGGCTGAGGCGAAGGCTGCGCTGCGCTTGCCCGCGCCGGCGGGCGGCGTTCCGGCGCGGGCGGAGGCACTTCCGCCACTTGCCGCGGCTGTTCCGGTTCCGGCGCGGGTTCCGGCTGGGGCGGCGCTTCCGCGATTTGTGGCGGCGTTTCCTCAAGCGGCGGGGGTGGCAGGATGGGCGCTGCCAGGGCCGCAGGGGGCAATGGCGCGAGGGACGGCGGGGCGGCAGCCATCACGGGCGGAGGCGGTGGCGGCGGGGGCGCTGGCGCGGCGACCATGGGCGGCGGCGGCGGCACTTCCGGGGCGGGCGGCACCGCCGCCACCTCTGGCGGGGCAGCAGGAGATTCCGCCATGCCGATTTCCGGCGCGCCTTCGTAAATTACCGCAATGCCCTGGTCGGCTGCATGATCAGACGAATATTCCTCAATCGCCGGCCATAGGATCAACAGCACCGCCACCAGCCCATGCAACACCAGCGACGCGCCAATCCCAAAACCGCGCCGAACCAGCCTCACAGCACCGGCACCCCCTGCTGTTTCGCCTTGCCTTCGGGTTCGACATGAATGGTGATGATCGCACCTTCAAGCTCCGCCTTCAGCGCGGCTTCGATCCTATCGCAAATCTCATGGCTTTCGCGCACACGCATATCGCCCGGCACCACCAGGTGGAATTCCAGAAACGTGTGCCGCCCGGCATGGCGGGAGCGCAAATCATGCGCCTCAATCGCGCCGGATGCCTGTTCAGCCACAATGCGCCGGATGCGTTCCATGGTGGCGGGCGGCACGGCTTCATCCATCAACCCGCCGACACTTTCGCGGAGCAGGCGCAAGCCAGAGAAGATGATATTCACCGCCGTCAACGCCGCCAGCAGCGGATCGAGCCACAAAATCCCGGTCAGCGCGACCAGCCCAACACCCACCAGCACGCCAACCGAAGTCACCACATCCGACCATAAATGCCGCGCATCGGCCATCAGCGCCGGGGAGCGTAAAGCCTTGCCGCGTCGGGTCAGAAAAAACGCCCAGGCGGCATTGATGCCACTCGCCACCGCAGCCACCGCAAGACCAATACCTGCCTGTTCCGGCGCGCGCGGCACCATGAAAGCGCCCCATGCCTCATGCAATATGAGCAGCGCCGCCACAATGATCAGCGCGCCTTCCAGAACTGCCGAGAAATACTCAGCCTTGGAATGGCCATAAGGGTGATTGGCATCCGCCGGCAGCGCTGAAAGCCGTACCGCGAGCAGCGCGGCGCAGGCCGCGGCGACATTCACAATGCTTTCCAGCGCATCGGCGTAAAGCGCGACCGATCCCGTCACCCACCAGGCCACCGCCTTGAGCGCCAATACCGCCACCGCAATCGCCACGCTAAAGGCAGCCAATTGCGCGGCGTTGGAATGCCGGGCCTCAACCATGGCGGGGGTTTAGCCCAGGCAGCCTAGACCGAGAAGTACTTGGCCCGCGGATGATGCAACACAATCGCGCTGGTGGATTGTTCCGGGTGCAATTGCCATTCATCACTCAGCGAAACACCGATGCGCTCAGCATCCAAAAGCTTGAGCAAGCCTTCCTGGTCTTCCAGCTTCGGGCAGGCCGGATAGCCGAAGGAATAGCGCCCGCCTCGATAGCCCTGCTGGAGCATTTTTTCGATCTCGCGATCATCCTCTGCCGCGAAGCCCAATTCGGCGCGGATGCGCTTATGGACGTATTCGGCCAAGGCTTCCGCCATTTCCACCGAAAGCCCATGCAGATAGAGGTAATCCTGGTAGCGGTTTTCCTCAAACCAATCGCGCGCGATATCGGAAGCCTTCTGGCCAACCGTCACGACTTGCAGGCCGATCACATCGCGCGCGCCGGGGCCATCATCCACATCGCGCACGAAATCGGCGATGCAATCACCATCTTCCTTGGGTTGGCGTGGCATATTGAAGCGGCAGACTTCGGTCACGCCATCTTCCGCAAACAGGATCAGGTCATTGCCCTGCCCGGCGCATTTCCAATAGCCATAAATGGCTTGCGGCTTCAGGATGTTTTGGTCTTCGGCCAAGGCCAGCATGCGCTTCAGCACCGGGCGCAATTCCTGCTTGGCCCAGCCAAGGAAATCTTCCAGCGACCGGCCCGCCTTCCGAAAACCCCATTGGAATTGATAAAGGCTGCGTTCATTGATGAAGGGCACCAGCGCCTTGGGAGCCGCTTCCAAAACCCGCGCGCCCCAGAAGGGCGGTGTTGGCACTGCGCTTTCCGCCGCCACACGCCGGCGGCGGGTTTGCGCGTATTTCACATCAACCGGTGCAAAGCCGCGCGGATCTGCGGTGCCAAGCGTGCGCTTTTCATTGCGCGCCTTGCCGGCGCGCTTGGTTTGCAGCGCGGCCAGATAATCATCAAAGCCATTGCCCATGACCTTATCCATCAAATGCAGGCCATCAAAAGCATCCCGCGCATAGGCAACACGGCCGGAAGCATAGGCGCGCACGCAATCATCTTCCACGTAATTGCGGGTCAGCGCGGCACCCCCCAGCAGCACGGGAATATCCACGCCCTGGCGCGACATTTCTTCCAGATTTTCGCGCATCACCACGGTGGATTTCACCAGCAAACCAGACATGCCAATGGCATGCGCCTTGTGTTCGCGCGCAGCATTCACAATTTCAATGAGCGGCACCTTGATGCCAAGATTGACCACGCGATAACCGTTATTGGTCAGGATGATATCCACCAGATTCTTGCCGATATCATGTACATCACCCTTCACGGTGCCGAGCACGATGGTGCCCTTTTCCTGGCCTTCCACCCTTTCCATAAAAGGTTCCAGATAGGCGACGGCGGTTTTCATCGTCTCGGCTGATTGCAGAACGAAGGGAAGCTGCATCTTGCCCGCGCCGAATAATTCGCCAACAACCTTCATGCCATCCAGCAAAACATCATTGATGATAGAAAGCGGCGCGATGCCCTTGGCCAAGGCATCGGCCAATTCATCATCCAGCCCCTTGCGATCACCATCAATGATGCGGTCCTTCAAGCGCCCTTCAACCGTCTCAGCGCGCTTCTTGGCCGTGGCATCAGCGGCTTTGCGGCCGGCGAAAAGCTCCAGCATTTTTTGCAGCGGGTCATATTCTTCCGTGCGGCGATCATAGATCAAATCCTCCGCAACCTTCACTTCCTCAGGCGCAATCTGATGCAAGGGCTTGATCTTGGAAACATGCACAATCGCGCCCGTCATGCCGGCCTTAACTGCATGATCGAGAAACACGCTATTCAGTACATGCCGCGCGGCGGGGTTGAGCCCGAAGGAGATATTGGAGAGCCCAAGAATGATCTGAATATCGGGAAATTCTTCCCGGATCATGCGAATGCCTTCAAGCGTCCAAAGGCCGAGCTTGCGGTCATCC
Organism: Roseomonas sp.; assembly: GCA_020249145.1. Taxonomy (GTDB): domain Bacteria; phylum Pseudomonadota; class Alphaproteobacteria; order Acetobacterales; family Acetobacteraceae; genus Neoroseomonas. The sequence goes on from JADCGF010000005.1 coordinate 149,099, forward strand.
TCATTACCCGTCGCGACTGTGAAGGTCAGCGGGTCAATCATCAAATCGGATTGCGGCAGCCCGTGCTTGTCGCAGGCAAATTCCACCAGGCGGCGCGCGATGCGCAGCTTATCTTCGGCGGTTTTCGCCATGCCCACTTCGTCTATCGTCAGCGCAATTACCGCCGCGCCGAATTTACGCGCCAAGATCATACGATCCTCAGCGGCTTTCTCACCTTCTTCGAAATTGATCGAATTGATGATGGGCTTGCCGCCATGCAGCTTGAGTGCCGCTTCAATTACCGGGGTTTCGGTGGAATCGATCACCAAGGGGCCATTCACGCTGCTGGTGAAGCGGCGGATCACCTCAGTCATTTCCGCCATTTCATCGCGCCCGACAAAGGCGGTGCAGATGTCCAGGCTGTTTGAACCCTCGGCCATTTGTTCTCGGCCCATGGCAACGCAGCCATCCCAATCGCCTGCTGCCTGGCGTTCACGCCACGCCTTCGATCCATTGGCATTGCAGCGCTCACCTATCGAGAAATAGGAGTTTTCCTGGCGCAAAGCCGTTGCGCCATAAAGGGAGGCGACGGATGGCACCCAATGAAATTTGCGCTTGATCGGCGCCGGGCGATGCGCGGCACCGCCAAGCTTGCGCAGCATGGCATCAAGCGCTGCGATATGCGGCGTGGAAGTGCCGCAGCAACCGCCAATCAGGTTCAGGCCATCTTCGACAACAAAGCGTTCCAACCAGGCGGCGAGTTCTTCCGCGCCCAAAGGATAATGCGTTTTGCCATCCACCAATTCCGGCAGGCCGGCATTGGGCTGGCAGGAAATCAGCCCCGGCCAGTTTTGTGAGAGCCAGCGCACATGCTCCGCCATCTCCTGCGGCCCGGTGGCGCAATTCAGCCCCATCAGCGGCACATCCAAGGCATTCACAACGGTCGTGGCGGCGGCGATATCGGGGCCGACCAACAACGTGCCGGTGGTTTCCACCGTGACTTGCACAAAGATCGGAATGTCAGATCCCGCCGCCTTGCGCGCGATTTTCGCAGCATTCACGGCGGCCTTGATGAAAAGCGTGTCCTGATTGGTTTCCGTCAGCAGCGCATCCGCACCGCCGGCAATCAGGCCACGGCATTGTTCCACCAGCGCCGCTTCCAACGCGTCATAGGTGATATTGCCAAGGCTTGGGAGTTTGGTGCCCGGACCGATATCGCCCACCACCCAACGATGCCGGCCATCGGCGAAGCTTTCCGCCGCTTCGCGCGCCAGTTCCACCGAAAGCTTGTTGATTTCGAAGGCGCGTTCTTCCAGTTCAAATTCGCCGAGCGTCACTGGCGAACCACCGAAGCTATTGGTCAGCACCATATCGGCGCCAGCTTCGTAATAGCCGCGATGAATGTCGCGCACGATATCGGGGCGCGAAAGGTTCAGGACTTCCGTGCAATTTTCCTTGCCCCAGTAATCGCGTTCCACCTCCAAAGTCAGGGCCTGCACGCGGCTGCCCATGCCGCCATCACAGAGCAAAACGCGGTCACGAAGGGCGTCGAGAAGATGCGGGCGCGCCATGGGGAAACCTTCAGGATACAGGGGTGGAAACGGAAAGCGGCAGGCGTTCGGCAGACCAAAGCCTAAGCGTCAGCGATGCGGGAATGCTGCTGACACGCGGCGCGGTGCAGCCTGCGCCACCAAGCCAGCCCGCCATCGCGGCATCATCAAAACCTGGCCAGCGATGGGCATAGCGGTTGAGCAAACCGGCGCGGTCATGCGGCGCCAAATCCAGGATCAATAAGCGCCCACCTGGGCGCAAAACACGCGCAGCTTCGGCCAAAGCCGCGGCGGGGTCTTCGGCGTAATGCAGCACCATGTGCAGTGTCACGGCATCAAAACCGGCATCAGGCAAAGGCAGCCGATACATATCCGCCTGCCGCACGGCGATATGCGCGAGGCCACGTTCCGTCAGACGGCTGCGCGCCAGCGCCAGCATCTCGCGCGAGGCATCAATGCCGAGCCCTTCTTCGATGCGCGGTGCCAGCCGTTCCAGCACACCACCCGTGCCGCAGCCGATATCAAGCAAGCGCCCCAGCCGCCCCGCCGGCAAGGCTTGCAGCAGGGCGGTTTCAATCGCCTCGGTCGGCAGGCCAAGGGCGCGGCTTTCATCCCAATCCGCGCCATGGCTGCGGAAACTATCGGAGGCAATGCGCGCACGTTCCGCCGCGAGACGCGCCGCGGCGCGACGATCCGCCGCCAGCAAAGGGTCCGATTCCGGCAGCCGGGCCAGGACATGGCGGGCCAGGTCAGCCTCCGGCGCCATTTGGAACCAGGCATTGGCGCCTTCCGGCGTGCGGGTCAGCAGGCCGGCTTCGACCAGAAGCTTCAAATGGCGGGAAAGCCGGGGCTGGGATTGGCCGAGAATCGCCACCAATTCCGTGACGCACCAAGCGCCACGGGCGCAAAGCGTCAAAAGCCTCAGGCGCGTTGGCTCCGCCGCGCCGCGCAATTGGGACAGAACATCCTGCATGGGCCGTACATAGACATAAACATATTCTTATGTCTAGTCTCCGATGCAAGAGACGCTTTGCCCTAAGGGCCGGGTGCGTGTTTGCCTAACCCTACAAGACTGGGATCCGCTGCCGGCCTTTCGTGTGCGGCAACTAAGGTCGGTCTTGAAGGGGCTATGCTGCCCTTAAGGGCGACGATTTAGGGTATTATAGTCTGCGCCATAGCCTGGCAGGTCAAAATAGTATTGCCCCGAGCTGAGCCGGTAGAAGGCGCCACATTCCCAATTTCCGCGCTCCGCCGCGATACACAGCTTCTCTCCATCCAACTTCCAACTCCCAGCCACGGATGCCGGCATCATACGCATGGAAAAGCCAACGGTTCCGTCCGGCGAGAAAGCATAGCTAAGGCCCCCTGTAATACTGTTGTCGAACCGTATTGGTTGTGCAAGCAGCGTTTGAATTTCCGCCACCCCCAAACGCTTCGCGCCGATCGGGGGTGCCGCCGGCGGTTCACTCGCACAGGCGACCAATGACCCCAACATCATGCCGGACAAGATAAGACGAACATATGTAAACATGGTCGACTCCCATCGAAAAACGACAGTCTCGGCCACTGCGGATTACGAGGCTACTGACTGCCGAGTGTATTTATTTTCTATGAACTGATTATGGTCATTCCAAGCCCAATGAAGTCACTTGGTCGCCTTAATTGCTGAAGCTCATTGATAGGCTGAGCAAAACGGTTGAAGGGCAAATGCTGAGAAACTATCTCATCTCATGGCTTGGTCGCTCGATGCCCGTATTCGCGTCCATGTCCTGTCGCCAGGCGAAAGCCCCGCGCCGGGCATGGCGATACTTGCGGAAGCGCCTGCGGCAGCCCTCGCCCCCGCAATGACAGTCTTCACTCTTGAAGGCGCCCATGCGCCAGCCTGCGCCTGTTGCGGCGCGCGCGGGCCGGTGGCGGAAGCGCTGGATCGGCTATTTCTTGGCCGGGTGCGGGGCGACTTCCCCTGGTTCACCGCCATCGCCGCCCTGCCCCGCAGCGCTGAGGGGGCGGAGGCGATCAGGCGCACGCTACGCGAAGATCAGGCCAGCAGCGCGCGGTTTCGGCTTGCATCATAGGCTTGATTGACACGGCTTCCCCGCAACAACACGCGAGAGAGATGCGCTTCATGGCCCAGGATCAATCCACCACCTGCCCAAGCCTGCGCGGCGGGTCAATTGAAACGGAGCACGCAGTCTAAGCGTGAGTCATGGCAGGGAATCATGGGTAGCCGGAACACTCGAGTTTTTGTTTCATGATGGCGAGAGCGCGATGCAGCTCATCCAGAGATGGGACACCCAGACACAAGCGAATGCCTGACTCTGAGTCGGTTCCATCCACGAGAACCGACGCGGGCGCGGTCAACAGAACGCCTTCTTGCGCCATGTCCTCAACGATGCGCTCCGCTTCAGATCGTGGCATTGGCAACCAGACATGAAAACTCTTGCCGGAAGGTTCCGTCATCCACCTGGACAGAAAAATCCGCGCGACGGCCAAGCGCCGTAGTGCCTCTGCGCCGATGGAAGACAGCATGTTCTCGGCCGTACCATCGTAAAGCCATTGTTCCACAACAGCGCAAGAAAGAGCGGATACGGAAAGTCCTGTTGCCTGCAGTGCAAACAGGGCTATTTGGACAAGCTGCGGTGGAACCAGCAACATACCAACCCGCAAACCAGGGCAGAGGCATTTGGAGAGTGACGTTACGTAAAGTGTTCGTTCCGGCGCAAGGCTTACCAAAGCCGGCAAGCTTTCATTCTTCAGCAATCCATAAACATCGTCTTCAATGATGAGAATATTATACTTCTCACAAATCTTGATGATCTCTTGTCGCCGCATGAGCCCCATTGTCGCCCCGGTCGGATTATGCAGCGTCGGCGTCAGGCAAAGGGCGGATGGCGTTTCTTTGGTTTTGGCAAGAATTGCGTCCAATGCAGCCGGCATCATGCCTTCATGGTCGGTGGGGACACCCATCAGACTATAGTTGCCGACCTGCGCAAGGGTTAATGCTCCCGGATAGGTCAAGCACTCGGTGAGGATAACACCGCCTGGGCGGCTTGATGTTGCAAAGGCAACAGCCAAAGCCTGTTGCGCACCGCTCGTAAGCAGAAGCTGCTCCGGGTTTGCATTGACACCGATGCCGGTCAGCCAGTTAGCCATCAGCATACGATGCTTTTCATGCCCGGCAGGCGGCGGGTAATTAAGAAAATAAAACGACTCCACCTTTCGTGCCGCCACTGAAAGTGTGGATGAAAGCACACGCTCATTCAGCATGGCCGGAGGTGCATTGACTGAAAGGTCAATCACTGGCCCTTGCGGTCGCCTGCGGCCAATAACGAAAGTACCACTGCCTTTGCTGCTTTCGATCAGCCCGCGTCGTTGCAGCACACGATACGCTTTTGTAACCGTACCGACGCTAATCTTCAATTTCCACGCCAAATCGCGGTGAGCGGGAAGCCTGGCGCCATCTTCAAGCTGGTCGCTCAGGATGTCGGCAGCAAGCGCCTCGATCAAGCGCTCCGAGGCGGGCGCATCCACATCCTCAAGACGGGGCTTCAAGGGCGAGACAATACGCATCAGGCGTGTCACCTAAAAACTGTCGAAAACAAATTCTCTGTAGCTTGCTTCATAAATTCGAAAAAGTGTCATGAGACATTTTTCCATTAGTTGGAAAGCATGGCAACTCGTTAAGCTGGCCCTCGAGTAGCTGGCGCCGGTTCACGAGCCCGATCATCCATGCCTCTGCTGTGATGCTACCCCGGGTATTTAATCAGCCTCGGCTTGAGAAAGATCTGCGGCTTATCAGGAGCACCCAATGCCGAGCCTTGACCAACTTTTCATCGCGTACCTGGCCTACTTCATTGGCACCGCTACTCCAGGACCGGGGAATCTCTCGATCATGGCGACATCGCTGGACCAGGGGCGTCCGGCAGGAATGGCCATGGCGTGCGGTATTGTTACTGGCGGACAATGCTGGGGCATCAGCGCGGCCATCGGGCTTGGGGCTTTGTTGGTGCTGTGGCCTTCGACATTTTTTATTCTGCGCATCGTCGGTGGAGGCTACCTACTTTGGCTGGCTTTTCGTGCCGCTCGGCAGGCCGTAGCGGGTATTGCGACACGCCTCCCAACCTTTGGCAGTCGCTTCCTTAGCACGTCACTTTGGCCGCATTATCTCCGCGGGTTCGGTATTCAGATCACCAATCCCAAGGCGATTCTTGTATGGATGACGACGATCACTTTGGGGTTGTCTGGCGATGACGCACCTTGGGCAGGCTTTGTTGTCGTCGCAGGTTGCCTGCTTATCGGGTTGCTCGTCTTTTTCACCTATGCGTTGGTGTTTTCGAGCACGCGCGTGGTCGAGGTTTATGGACGTATTCACCGGTGGGTGAACGGCGGCGTGGCGATTTTTTTTGCCTCAGCCGGGATGGCCTTGATGCTTGGCCTGTGAGTGATTTTTTGCGCATAAATGTCGCATTTTCCGAGCGGCCAAGTGTGCCACTTGGCTTGAAAATAGTCGGTCGTTTGGTCGCATTTTCCGAGCCGCCAAGCGTGCCACTTGGCTTGAAAATGCTTAGCCCCCTCAATCCGCCGGCAGCGTCTTCTCACCCTCACCCAGGCTGCGCTGCATCGTCACCACATCCACCCAGCGGCCGAATTTCATCCCCACCGCGCGCATGGTGCCGATATGGCGAAAGCCAAGCGAAACATGCAGCCCGATGGACCCGACATTCTCCGAATCGCCAATCACCGCCAGCATTTGCCGAAAACCGGCCGCTTCCGCGCGCGCGATCAATTCAGCCACCAGCGCCTTGCCGACACCCTGGCCGCGCACATCATCACGCACATAAATCGAATTCTCGACCGTGAAGCGATAGGCGGAACGTTCCCGGAAGGCGCTGTAATAGGCATAGGCCAGAATCTCCCCCGCCTCACCTTCCGCGACCAGCCAGACATTGCCTGGTCCGGCCAGCACTTTCTTCATGCGCTGAGCTATATCGGCCTCATCCGGCGGCACTTCTTCAAAAGTGCCGGCACCATGCAGCACGTGATGGGCATAGATGGCGGTAATGGCGGGTAGGTCAGCCGGGGTGGCCTCGCGAATCAGCATGGGCTCAGCCCCCAATGCCGAGGGATGCCGCCAGCGCTTGCGCCGCCGCCAACACAGCACGGTCGCGCCCCGGTGCGCCCACCAGCGAAAGCCCAACCGGCGCACCCGCCACCTTGCCCGCGGGGATGCTCACCTCCGGCAGGCCGCAGAAGCCGGCAATGGCCGTGACACCCATGGTGCGTTCGCGCACCTTGTTTTGCTCGGTAAGTGAAGAAGCCAAAAGCGGCGCCGGCGCTGGGGAAGTCGGGTAGATCATCACCGCCCCGCCACGCAGCAGCGCATGGAAGCGCGCCTGCGCCACGCGGCGGAAGGCGCGGCCGGCGGCGGATTTCGCTGGGTCCAGGGCGGCGGCAGCGTCAAAACGCTCCTTCACGCCGGGGCCGAATTTCGGATTGGTGGCGGCGATCCAGGGGCCGAGCGCAGTCCATGCCTGTTCAGCCTGGGCGCAGCGGAAATGTTCGTAGAATGCATCAAGGCCCTCAGGCGCCACATGCGTCACCAGGGCCGGGCCAAACAGTGCTTCCGCCGCTTTCAGCGCGGGCATCAGCGCGGCTACGGTTTCAGCTTCGGCATTCGCCCAGGCTTCGGCCACCGAAATCAGCGGGCCAGACGCGCCTGAATCGCCCGGCGGCAACAATACATCGCCCACACGGCGCAGCATGGCGGCGTTGCGGGCAAACCAGCCCGGCGTGTCGTAATCCGGCCCCAGCGGGCAGGCGCCGGTCAGGCTGATGGCGCCCCAGCTCGGCCGAATGCCGAAAACGCCGCAAAAGGAAGCGGGGATGCGCACGGAACCGCCGGTATCCGACCCTAGGGCGAAATCAACCAGGCCCGCCGCAGCGGCAGCAGCCGAACCGCAGGAAGACCCACCGGGGAAACGGTCCGGCGCGGCGGGGTTTTTCGGCGTGCCCTGCCAGACATTTTCGCCGGTCAGGCCATAGGCCAATTCAACGGTCTTGGTCTTGCCGGTAAGCGAAGCTCCGGCCTGCAACAACTGCGTGATCACCACCGCGTCACGAATTGCCGGCGCATGGGTCGCCGCCCAATCAGGATTGCCATAGCCGGTGACGGTGCCGGCCACATCAAACAAATCCTTTGCAGCAAAGCTGAGACCTGCGAGCGGGCCGGAAGCGGCACCTGCGCGCATGGTGCGCTCACCCGGAATGAAGGCGCCAACGCTATCTTCGGTCATGCCAAACTCCCCTTGTCGAATATCCGCTGCAAACTGCGACGGGGGCAGGACAGAGGCAAGGGCAAAAAAAGCGGGACACGGTGGCAGGCCGGTCCCGACACATTAGGCTGTAAAACCAGCAACCTGGGCTCCTGGAACATTTCCGTTTCGCGTGCGCTCAACCGAAATGCTCCAGACCTTCGTTTGATCGCATTTTCCGAGTTTGATCGCATTTTCCGAGCCGCCAAGTGAAGCCACTTGGCTTGAAAATGCTTGTTTGATCGCATTTTCCGAGCCGCCAAGTGAAGCCACTCGGCTTGAAAATGCTTGTTTGATCGCATTTTCCGAGCCGCCAAGTGAAGCCACTTGGCTTGAAAATGCTTGTTTGATCGCATTTTCCGAGCCGCCAAGTGAAGCCACTTGGCTTGAAAATGCTCCGGCGAAGTCCGGCGCCTTATTGATCAGGTAAGGTCGAGCAAAGCCGCCTTCACGCTCAGCGCCGCAATGCCAGCCGCCACAAAGGCCGCAGGTTCGCCAAAGCGCTTCGCCACGACATAAGCCACACCAGCAAAAATCAGCGCCCAACAGCCAATTTCGCCAAGACTTGGATTAATGGCCATGACACCCTCCGCAGAATGGAGAAAGTCTAACGCTCAAGCCATTATTGTCCAGTCATTTCTCAGCCACCCGAAGCCTCCTGCTGCCGGAAACTGGCCAAGGATCGGCGCGGGCTGCCATCCGGGCCAAAATTCGCGCCATCGAGCCAGGCGGCGATGGCATCGCGCTGCGCCGGCCATTCTTCGGCAATCATCGAAAACCAAGCCGTATCCCGCCGCCTGCCCTTCACCACCAAATGCGCGCGATGTGTGCCCTCATAGGTAAAGCCAAGCCGGGCAGCGGCGCGGCGCGATGGCGTGTTCAGCGCATTGCATTTCCACACCAGCCGCCGATAGCCCAGATCATCCATGGCATGGCGCATCAGCAGGAATATCGCTTCCGTGGCAGCGCGCGTGCGCTGCATGCGGGGTGAGAACCAGATATTGCCAATTTCGATATCCGCATGGGCCGGAGCAATCTGCATCAGCGTCAGCCAGCCATCCACCGTGCCGGTCCGATGCGGGCGGATGGCCCAGGCGATAGGGTCATGCGTGGCGGCAAACCCCGCGACATGGGCGCGCATGGCCGCCGCATCGCGAAACGGCCCATAGCCCATATAGGCCCAGCCTGCGCCGCTGGTGTCGCGTTCCGCCGCGCGCCAAAGGTCTTCAGCGTGGCGGATATGGAGCGGTTCAAGATCAACCGATTGCCCCTTATGCGGAATGCGCGCCGGCAGGGGCCGCGGCGTGGCATCCACCAGCGGGCCGAGCGGGGGATTTGTGGCGGGGTCCCAGGGGACGCCTTCGGGCAGGTTTTCCATAACCCCACATGAAACGGACCGGAAGCGCGATGCAAGCCATGATTGCCGGTTGCACGCCGCGCCGCGCCGCCGCAAAACAGGGGGCATGAATACGGCCCCCTCCCCCGCCCCCGCCATCCCCGCCGCCTATTTCGGGGAGCGTGTGACGCATGTGCATCATTGGACGGATCGGCTGTTTTCCTTCCGCTGCACACGCGACACGGCGTTTCGCTTCCGCGCCGGGGAATTCGCCATGATCGGCCTGATGGTGGAAGGCAAGCCGCTGGTGCGCGCCTATTCCATGGCGAGCCCGACCTGGGATGAGGAACTGGAATTCCTGTCCATCAAGGTGCAGAACGGGCCACTCACGTCACGCCTGCAACACATCAAGCCTGGCGATACGGTGCTGATTGGCCGCAAGCCCACCGGCACGCTGGTGACGGATAACCTGCTGCCAGGCCGCAGCCTTTGGATGCTCGCCACCGGCACGGGCCTCGCCCCCTTCCTGAGCCTGACGCGTGAGCCCGATGTCTATGAACGCTTCGGCACCGTGGTGGTGGCGCATACCGTGCGGCAGGCGGCGGAATTGGCGTATCGGGCGATGTTCGAACGCGAATTGGCCCAGCATGAATTCCTGGGCGAGATCATCGCCGGCAAGCTGCGCTACTATCCCTCGGTGACGCGGGAGCCCTTCTCGACCCAGGGGCGGATCACCGGTTTGATCGAATCGGGGCTTATTTTCAGCGATTTGGCCCTGCCGGCGCTCGACCCCGCCCATGACCGCGTGATGCTTTGCGGGTCTGAGGCAATGAACCGCGATTGCAAGGCCATGCTGGAAGCCCGCGGCTTTAAGGAGGGCTCCAACAATGCCCCCGGCAGCTATGTGGTGGAAAAGGCCTTTGTGACGAAATAGCTCGGCAGGCGTTTCGCGATGTAAAAAGATGTTGCGTCATCCGGCTGTCATCCATATGTCACGTCCCGTGAAAACCCGCCCCAGCCTGCCGGGGGGCACCACAAATGGGAGAAGCAAATGACCGGGTCCAACACCGAAGCGCCCGCGCGCCGCGGTTTTCTGAAGGCGGCTGTCGCCACTGGGGCGGGTGTTGCCGTCCTCGCCACCCCCAATGTCAGCCGGGCGCAGACCACAACGCTGCGCTTCCAGTCCACCTGGCCGCAGCGCGACATTTTCCATGAATTTGCCGGCGATTTCGTCCGCCGCGTGAATGACATGGCGGGCGGGCGCCTGCGCCTTGAATTGCTTGCTGCCGGCGCCGTGGTTGGCGCCTTCCAGTTGCTGGATGCGGTCAGCGCCGGGACGCTTGATGGCGGCCATGGTGTGCCGGCCTATTGGTTCGGCAAGAACAAGGCGTTTTCGCTGTTCGGCACCTCCCCGCCTTGGTTCGGTGATGCGAACCAGCTGCTCGGCTGGTATCATTATGGCGGCGGCGAAGCGCTCTATAATGAGCTTCTGAATGATCACGTGAAGGTGAATGTCGTTTCCTTCATGACCGGGCCGATGCCGACCCAGCCGCTTGGCTGGTTCAAGAATGTGATCGAGCGTCCGGAACAACTGCGCGGCCTGAAGTATCGCACCGTGGGCCTGGCGGCGGATTTGTTTGCGGAACTCGGTGCCGCCGTGGTGTCCTTGCCTGGGGGTGAAATCGTGCCCGCTTTGGAACGCGGCGTGATTGACGGGGCGGAATTCAACAACCCGTCTTCGGATCGCGTGCTTGGCTTCCCGGATGTGGCGAAGGTCTACATGATACAGTCCTTCCATCAGCGCACGGAAAGCTTCGAAGTGCTGTTCAACAAGGCCAAGTTTGCAGCACTTCCGGCGGAACATCAATCCATCATCAAATTCGCCTCAGAAAGCGCATCTGCCGATATGTCCTGGAAGCTGCAGGATCGCTATTCGCGCGATCTGCTGGCCATGGCTCAGCAGCAGGGCGTGCAAGTGCGCCCCACACCGCGCCCCGTTCTGGACGCGCAGCTCGCCGCCTGGAATCGCGTGGTGGACAAGTATGAGGGCGATGGCTCCTCCCCTGCCGCTGGCCCCTTCTTCAAGAAGGTCTGCGACAGCCAGCGCGACTGGTGCCGCCGCGTCGGCAGCTTCTTCCTGCGCTATGAAGCGAGCCCGGTGATTTCCTATAATCACTTCTTCGCCGCACGCTAAGCGGAACTGACAGGGTGCGGGTTTCGGCCCGCACCCTTTTTGATGCCCCTATCCCCTGGGGCAATGATCGAAAGCCCGCATCATGCAGCGACTGCTTCTAGGCATTGATCGCTTCAGCGCCTTGGTCGGCAAGACCTTCGCCTGGAGCATCCTCGTGCTGACCTTTGTGGTCACCTATGAGGTTTTCATGCGCTACGCCTTCCGCGCACCGACCACCTGGGCCTATGACACATCCTACATGCTTTATGGCACGCTGTTCATGATGGCCGGGGCCTATGCGGTTTCCCGCAATGGGCATGTGCGGGGCGATTTTCTGTATCGGAATTTCAAGCCTGAGACCCAGGCGAAGTTCGATCTTGTTCTTTACATCATCTTCTTCTTTCCCGCGATTTTCGCCTTCATGATTTCCGGCTGGACCTTCTTTGCGCAAAGCTTCGCGCAGAATGAAAGATCCATGTTCAGCCCCACCGGCCCGGTGATCTGGCCCTTTAAGCTGTTGATCCCGGTTGTTGGCGTATTGTTGCTGTTGCAGGGCATTGTGGAAGTGGTGCGCTGCATCCGCTGTATCCGCGAAGGCGCCTGGCCGAAGCGGCTTTCGGATGTGGAGGAATTGGAACAGCAAATCCTGGCCGCCGCCGCCGAACAGGACCCCGAGGAATTGGCCCGCCGCATGGCCGCTTCCGGCCAGATCCCCTTAGACACGCCAAAGAAGGGCTGACGCGCCATGACCGATGGTATGCTCGGGCTTACGCAGCTTTTTCTGTTCCTTTTCTTTATCATGCTGGGTTTTCCCATCGCCTTCACGCTGATGGCCATGGGGTTGTTCTTTGGCTATCTTGCCATGGAAGGGCGCGTCTTCGATCTGCTGGTGCAGCGCACCTATGCGGTGATGTCGAATGATGTGCTGATCAGCGTGCCGCTTTTCGTGTTCATGGGCTATATCATCGAACGCGCGAATATCCTGGACCGGCTATTCCGATCCTTGCAGATGGCCAGCGGCAATATTCCGGGCTCCTTGGCGGTTGCAACGCTTGCGACTTGCGCGCTGTTTGCGACCGCGACCGGGATTGTGGGCGCGGTAGTGACACTCATGGGCCTGCTCGCTTTCCCGGCCATGTTGCGCGCGGGCTATGATGTGAGGCTGGCATCAGGGGTCGTTTGCGCCGGTGGCTGCCTTGGTATCCTTATTCCGCCTTCCATCATGCTGATCCTGTTCGGCGCGACCGCAGGCGTTTCCGTGGTGCAGCTTTATGCCGCAGCCTTCATCCCCGGCGTTATGCTGGCGGGGCTGTATATTCTTTATGCCATGGGCATCGCCATCGTGAAGCCGGAAATGGCCCCACGCCTGCCGCCCGATGCAGTGAATATCCCCTTCAGCCAGATCGCGATCTCGCTGATGACGTCTTTCATCCCGCTCGCGGCACTGATTGGCATGGTGCTCGGCGCCATTCTGATGGGGCTTGCGACACCATCCGAAGCCGCCGCCATGGGCAGCCTTGGGTCCATTATCCTGGCCATTGTCTATCGATCCTTTTCCTTTGCCAAGCTCAAGGAAAGCGTGTTCCTGACAGCGCGCACCTCCGCCATGGTGTGTTGGTTGTTTGTGGGGAGCGCGATTTTCTCCTCCGTCTTCGGTTATCTGGGCGGGCAGGATCTGGTGGAGCAATTCTTCAAATCCCTGCCGCTCAATACCTTCACCTTCATGATCCTGGCGCAGTTGCTGATCTTCATCCTGGGCTGGCCTTTGGAATGGACGGAAATCATCGTGATTTTCGTGCCGATCTTCCTGCCGCTTTTGGATGATTTTGGTGTTGATCCCATGTTTTTCGGTGTGATGGTGGCGCTGAACCTGCAAACCTCCTTCCTGTCGCCGCCTGTTGCCATGGCGGCGTTTTACCTGAAGGGGGTGGCGCCCAAGCATGTGCGACTTGAAGATATCTTCAAGGGCTGCATGCCCTTCATCTATATCGTCATCATGTGCATGCTGATGATTTATGTCTTCCCAGGGCTGGTAACCTGGCTGCCTGAGCAGCTTTATGGCTTCACGCCCGTCAGCGGCACGCCTATCCAATTGGATGTCCCGCCGGAAGGCGGCTTCCAGGAGGATGAAGCCTTGAAGATTGCCGATTAACGCCATGGATCAGGACATGATGGAGCGCGCCATCGGCAATCTTGCCGAGGCCTTCGAAACCGGCAATCCGCTGGCGCCCCTGCCGGTGCAAATGGCGCCCGCCAGCCAGGATGACGCCGAGGAATTGGCGGGCGGCGTTCTGGCCCGGCTTGGCTTCGCGCCTTGCGGCTTGCGCCTTGCGCCGGCAGCCGATGGCAGCCTGATCACCGGGCCAGTGCTGGAAGCGCGCTTTCTGGATGATGGTGCCAGCCTGGCATTGGAAATCATGCGCCATGGCCGCGCCTCGGCCGCCTTGCTTGGCGTGCTTGGCGCCGCTTTGGAGCCTGAAGCGACAACGCCCCCTGAAATCACCGCAATCCACCCGGCGCTGGATGTGAGCGCCAGCCGCTTCACGCAAGGGCCTGCCGATCGTTTGGCGGAAATCGCTGACCTTGCCGGGCTTGGGCTGCTGGTGCTGGGCAAACGCCGCCCCCTGCCCGAAGCGCCAAGCCGCGTCATGCTGATTGAAGGTGAAGGCGCACCGCGCGGCAGGCCCTTCGACCTGCAAGCGGCCTTTGCTGAGGCAGCGGCGGAAGCGCGTCGGCTAGGTGGTTTGCCCGCGGGCGCGGTGCTGGTGGTGGCGGGGCTTGGCGCCCCGGTGATTGGGTTGAAGGCCGGCGTGCAATTCACTGCGCGCTTTACCGGTATTGGCAAGGTAAGCGCGCACTGCGGCTGAGCGACTTCTCCTTGTTTTGAATTGCTTGCGGGCTTTCCTGTTGCCCTGCCTGCGCGCCTCACGCGGTTGAGAAGACCCTAGGCACAAATAAATCATCGCCCCAAATCATAAATAAATCTGACTGCCCCACGCGTTTTTCCCGCTTTTTTGGATTATAAATTGACTGCAAGCGCCAAATCAGCATTTTTTTCTTAGTTTTTTCTTCATTTTTACTTTGCCTCTTTCTCGCCTTAATTCACCAAACGCCGGCTATCCTGTCTTCTGATTTTTTTATTTGCATTTCTTTTCGGCCTCGATTATCCAAACCTGATGACGACCGCCAAGGCTTCGTCGGCACCCCCGGGCCGGCGAAATGGCGTGGTGCTCCAGCGTGCTATGCTGCGGAGCATCCGCCCCCAAGGGTTTCGTTCTTCCGGGTATTCGGCCCCTGGGGCCTTCAGCCTATCTCTCAGCAAAGCGCGCCGCGCCTCGGCAGTGACGCTCGTCCTAGCTCTTGGCTTGTTTGGTGCTGGCTGTGCTGAGCTTCCCTCCCCCGTCACGCAATCGCCCTTGGCACGTGATGCCTCCTCCCCCCGCGCCGCCTGCCTCGTTGCCGCGCGTCAGGCCGAAATCACCCATGGCGTGCCGGAAGGCCTGCTTACCGCCATCGCGCTCAATGAAAGCGGGCTGCATGCCTATGCGCTCAATCTGCGGGGCCGCGCCTATTTCCCCGAAACGCGGGAAGAAGCGCGCCGGTTGCTGACTTCCGCCGGTACGCGCGGCATGGCCGGGTGCTTTCAGATCAATGCCGGCGTCCACGTTAAGCGGGGCGAGGATTGGCCACTCGATCCAAACCGAGCCGCTGATTGGGCCGCGCGTTATCTGGTGCGGCATTATGAAAACCATGGTGATTGGGGCCGCGCGGTATTGCGTTGGCATGGCGCTTCACCGCGCCGCGCCGGCACACAGATTATCTGCCGTGTGCATAGCAAGCTGGAAGTGACCGCGCCTGGCAGCACCCTATTCGCCGATCGCTGCCGCCCTGGCGCGCCACAATGGGCACGCGTTCGCCGCAATGGAGCCACTCTTTTGGAAGTGGCCGAAGCCGCCGAATAAGGTTCCTATTTCAAGGCGCCTGCCGCACCCCCATCGCCAGCGTCCTTTCATCCATGCGCGGCGTATGGCTCAGGCCTTTCCTCAGGCCCCAGGTGTTAAGATACTGCACCAATTGGATCAGCGGTTCTTCTTCCGCATAACGGGCGATGGCTTCATGCCAAATCTTCTCCCGAGCCGCATCATCCAGGGTGGCTGAACCGCGCGCGGCGAATTCATCGAAAACCGCGCTTGAAAACCGCGCATTATTATTGGCGCCGGTCAGGCGCTGCCGGTCATGGGTTGCGACCGTATTGACCAGGAAGTTCGAAGCCTCCCCAGTGGAACTGCCCCAGGCGCCGATCTGCATGGCGTATTCCACCCGCGCGCGGCGCGGGACAAAGGCTGTCCAAGGGGCGGCATCCACTGCGGTGCGAATGCCAATCCGCGTCCACATCTGTGCCACCGCCTGCGCCAGCCGCGCATCATTCGGCCAACGGTCATTTGGGGTATGCAGCGTGATGCGGAAACCATCCGGATAGCCCGCTTCGGCCAAAAGCCGCTTCGCGCCATCGGGGTCAAAGCGCCGGGGCCTCACCGCAGGGTTATAGCCAAAGGTACCCTCCGGCAGCCATTGCGCGGTGGCGGTTGCGGCCCCTTCCATCACGCGGTCCACCAAAGCATCCCGGTTGATCGCCATGGAAAGTGCGCGACGCACCCGCACATCCTTCCAGGGGTTCACCGGCAAGGGCGTCCCGTTATTGTCGGTGATCAACGGGGTGCCACCATCGCGCGAATAATCCGGCACCATATAGACGGTGCGGAGGCTCGGCACTTCCGTCACCGTCACGCGCGGATCACGCCTGAGCCGCGCCAGATCGCTGGTTGGAATTTGTTCGATGATATCCACATCACCCGCGAGCAAAGCCGCTGTGCGCGAGGCATCATTCAGCAAAAAGCGCTGATTGGACCGCGCCCAGGGTTCCTTCGGCCCCCAATAGCCATCATGGCGCGCCAATTCCACCCGATCCCCAGAACGATAGGAGAGCAGCCGATAAGGCCCGGTGCCGATGGCGGCCTTGCCGGAATTGAAATCCTCGCTGCTGGCACCTTCCGCCGCATGGCGGGCGATGATGCAAACCGAAGCAAGGTCAAGCGGCATGAGTGGATGCGGGGCGCTGGTGTGCAGGATCAGCGTATGCGGGTCGGGCGTTTCAACCTTGGTGATGGCGCGGAGAAACCCGCCAAAGCCGCCCGGGCTATTGGGCACCCCGGCTTGCACGCGGGCGAAGGTGAAGACGACATCATCGGCGGTAAAGGGCTTGCCATCATGCCAGGTCACACCGCGCCGCAGCTTGAATTCCCAAACCGTGTCGGAGACAACGCGCCAGCTTTCGGCCAAGCTCGGCTGCGGGCGGGCGCGTTCATCGCGTTCCACCAGCCGGTCAAAAATGTGATGCGTCAGCGCATTATTCGGCCCGACATTGTGGAAATGAGGGTCAATGGTGGTAACCGGTGCGCCAAGCCCAACGGTCAGCGTCTGCGCGTTGGGCGTGCTGATGGCCAAGGGCAGCGCAATCAAGGCGGCCAGTAGGGTTTTGGTCGGATAGTTCATCGCAGCCTCCCGGACAGTTCTTACCCGGAAGGCTAACGCGGCTTGGCGGCGCCGCGCCAGAGGCTCGCAGCAAAAAAGCTGCGTCACCCTACCCGGCAATCACTTCCTATTGGCGAAAAGGCACAAATACTCCCAGGCCATGGTGGCGGCAGCCAAGGCCGTAATTTCTGAGACATCATAGGCCGGCGCTACTTCGACAAAATCCGCCCCACGAAAATCCACCCCCGCCATGCCGCGCAAAATCGCCTGCGCCTGCCAGCTTGCCAGCCCGCCAATCTCCGGCGTGCCGGTGCCAGGCGCGAAGGCGGGATCAAGCCCGTCAATATCGAAGGAAAGATAGCAAGGGCCTTCGCCCAGCACATTGCGTATTTGCCCAATCACCGAGACGATGGGCGCCTGATGCACATCCTGCGCGGACAGGACGGTCGCCCCCTGGTCGCGGGTCCAGGCGTAGTTTTCCGGCCAGGCGGGGGCGCGGATGCCGACCTGCACCATGCGCCGCGGTTCCACTAGCCCTTCATTCAGGGCATGCCAAAACACGGTGCCATGGGCGAAGCGCTGGCCGAAGTTATCCTCACCCGTATCCATATGCGCATCCACATGCAGCAGGCCGAGTGGCACACCGAGCCGCTTTTTCAGCGCCCTGAGCAATGCCAGCGTGATGCTATGCTCCCCACCAAAGGCAATCAGGTGTTGTAGCCCCGTCGCCTGTTCTTCAATCAGCGCAAGGCTTTTTTCCATATCGCCAAGGGCGATGTCGAATTCCCCAAGATCAGAAAGATCAAGCGCGGCTGGCTTGGCGCCGCTGATCGGGTGGCGCCCATCGGTCAGCATGCGCGCCGCGGCGCGGATGGCGCGCGGCCCATCACGCGCCCCGGCGCGGTTGGTCGTGCCGATATCCAGCGGCACGCCGGCGACACAAAAGGCCGCGCTGCGATCATGCGCGCGCGCGCCGAGGAAGGCATGAGGGGCAGCAAAGGTGATGGGGGCGGACATGGGCGTTTTCTGCAATCCGCCCCCTTCCCTGTCCAGGGGGTGGCGCCCAGCGTGAAACAAATCCCCAATGAGACGGGACGCTCGGCAAAGCGCCCCGGTGTCAGGGAATTACCCCTGGCGTTCCACCATCAGCTTCTTGATTTCACCAATCGCCTGCGCCGGGTTCAAGCCCTTGGGGCAGGTGCGCGTGCAATTCATGATCGTGTGGCAGCGATAAAGCCGGAAGGGGTCTTCCAGATTATCCAGCCTTTCCCCGGTTGCTTCATCGCGGGAATCCGCGATCCAGCGATAGGCCTGCAACAGAACCGCCGGGCCCAGATACCGGTCCCCATTCCACCAATAGGATGGGCAGGAAGTTGAGCAGCAGAAGCACAGAATGCACTCCCACAAGCCATCCAGCTTGGCGCGTTCTTCCTTGGATTGCAGGCGCTCCGCATCGGGCGGCGGGGGCGTGTCTGACTTCAGCCAGGGTTCCACGCTGCGAAGCTGCGCGTAGATTTGCGACAGATCCGGCACCAGATCCTTCACCACCGGCATATGCGGCAGCGGGTTGATGCGGACATCGCCCTTCACCTCATCAATCGGCTTCAGGCAGGCGAGCGTATTCAGCCCATCAATATTCATGGAGCATGAACCGCAAATCCCTTCCCGGCATGAACGCCGGAAGGTGAGCGTGCTGTCCACCTCATTCTTGATCTTGATCAGCGCGTCCAGCACCATAGGCCCGCATTGGTCGAGATCAATCTCATAGGTGTCATTGCGGGGATTTTCGCCGGAATCAGGGTCCCAGCGATAAATCTTGAAATTCTTGACCTTCTTCGCCCCGGCGGGCGCCTTATGCGTCTTGCCGGTGCCGATGGTGGAATTCTTGGGCAGGGTGAAAGAAGCCATCTTCTTGTGTCCTAATACACGCGCGCCTTGGGGGGGAAGACCTGCACTTCATTGGTCAGCGTGCGCATCTTCACATCGCGATAATCAAGCTTCACTTCCCGCTTGTCATTCACCCAAGCCAGCGTGTGCTTCATCCAGTTATCATCATCACGCTCGGGGAAATCCTCATGCGCATGGGCGCCGCGGCTTTCCTTGCGCGCTTCGCCGCCGACCACCGTGGTCAGCGCATTGCCGATCAGGTTATCAAGCTCCAGCGCTTCCACCAGATCACTGTTCCAGATCAGGCTGCGATCGGCGATCTTGATGTCGCCATAGCTGCCGGCGACCTGGGCCATTTTCGCGACCCCTTCCGTGAGCAGTTCTGAGGTACGGAACACCGCCGCATGGGTCTGCATGGTGCGCTGCATGGCAAGACGGAGTTCGGCCACATTAGTGCCGCCCTTGGCGTGGCGCACGCGATCAAAGCGATCCAGGCTCGCTTCACCCGCCTTGGAAGGCAGCGGCGGCTGGGAAGCGCCGGGCTTGATGGTCTCCGCCGCGCGATGCGCTGCCGCACGGCCAAACACCACCAGGTCAAGCAGTGAATTCGTGCCAAGACGGTTCGCGCCATGGACGGAAACGCAAGCCGCTTCGCCCACCGCCATCAGCCCCTGCACCACGCGGTCCTGGTCCTTCGCGGTTGGGTTCAGCACTTCGGTGTGAATATTCGTGGGAATGCCGCCCATATTGTAATGCACGGTCGGCAGGATGGGGATTGGTTCCTTCGTCACATCCACGCCCGAGAAAATCTTGGCAGTCTCAGAAATGCCCGGCAGGCGTTCATGCAGAATGGCCGCGCCCAGATGTTCCAGATGCAGATGGATATGATCACGCTCGGGCCCCACGCCACGGCCTTCGCGGATTTCCATGGACATGGCACGAGAAACCACATCGCGGCTCGCCAAATCCTTGGCCGTCGGCGCATAGCGTTCCATGAAACGCTCGCCCTCTGAATTGGTCAGATAACCGCCTTCACCGCGCGCCCCTTCCGTGATCAGGCAGCCGGCGCCGTAAATCCCGGTTGGGTGGAATTGCACGAATTCCTGATCCTGCAAGGGCAGGCCAGCGCGCAGCACCATCCCGCCACCATCGCCCGTGCAGGTATGGGCCGAAGTGCAGGAGAAATAGGCGCGGCCATAACCCCCAGTTGCCAGCACCACACTTTGCGCGCGGAAGCGATGGATGGAGCCATCTTCCAGGCACCACGCCGTCACACCACGGCAGGCACCTTCATCATCCATGATGAGGTCAAGCGCGATATATTCAACGAAGAACTCGCAGCCATGCTTCAAGGATTGCTGATAGAGCGTGTGCAGAATGGCGTGGCCCGTCCGGTCAGCGGCAGCGCAGGCGCGCATCGCCGGGGTTTTGCCGTAATCCTGCATATGGCCACCAAAGGGGCGCTGATAAATGCGGCCATCTTCGGTGCGGCTGAAGGGCACGCCGTAATGTTCAAGCTCAATCACGGCCGGGATGGCTTCGCGGCACATGTATTCAATGGCGTCTTGGTCGCCCAGCCAGTCAGACCCCTTCACGGTGTCATACATGTGCCAGCGCCAATCATCTTCGCCCATATTGCCCAGCGCGGCGCCAATGCCGCCCTGCGCGGCTACCGTGTGGCTGCGTGTGGGGAAGACCTTGGTGATGCAGGCGGTCTTCAACCCCGCCGCGCCCATGCCGAAAGTGGCGCGCAGCCCGGCGCCGCCGGCGCCCACCACCACCACATCATAGGTATGGTCCACAATCCGATAGGCGCCATTGGAAGGCTTGCTGATCGCATTCATTGCTTCATCTCATCCTGCCAAGCGGCGGGGAATACGCCCCGGACCCGCATCATTCCTCAACCAAAACTCAAAGCGCGATGCGCAAAACACTCAGGCTTGCGGCGAGCCACAGCAGCACGGCAAGCCCATTCACTGCGCAAATCGCCGCAAAGCGCTTCAACTCATCACGCACATAATCCTCGATCACCACTTGCAGACCAGCCGCCGCGTGATGGAACGCCGCGGTCAGGAAAGCCAGCAGCAAGACCGCATTGAAGGTATTGCCGATCCATTCCAATACAACCACGTAATCGGCGCCCATCAGGCGCGAAAGCGAAAAGATCAGCCAGATCGAAAGCGGCAAAAGCGCGATGGAGGTCACGCGCTGCATCCACCAGTGCCGCGTGCCCCCCTTGGCGGAGCCCATGCCCCTCACGCGCCCAAGCGGGCTGCGGAGCGAACGGATTGAGGCGCTGTCTTCAGCCATGATGATGCCTCCTCAGACCAAAATCAGCAGCCAGGTGAGAATGGTCAGCACTGCCGTGCCAATCACCACCAGGCGCCCGGAACGATAGGCATCTTCCATGGCAAAGCCGTGGCCCGCATCCCAGAACAAATGCCGGATGCCGGCCAGCGTGTGATACCAGGCCGCAATCGTCAGCCCGAACAGCACGACCCAGCCGAGGAAGGACCCGAAGACCCATTGCGCCGTGGCGAAAGCACCCTGCCCCGAACCGGCGGCCACCAGCCACCAAACCAGCAACACCAGCCCGCCGCACCACGCCACACCGGAAATGCGGTGCAGAATGGACAGCAGACTCGTCATTTGCATCATGTCATAGACTTGCAAATGCGGCGACAAAGGCCGGCGCGTCAGCGTGCCATCGGAACGGCGACCAACCATGGCCGCTTCCCGCGCATCTTTTATCCTTGCCATCAACCCAACTCCAACGATTCGACTCCACGCGGTGACCGCGCCGGCGAACTTCTTCCCTGCCTTTGTAAGTGTCGCATGCCATAGCGTCAAATCAAGCAGACACTGCCCATATTGACACGAAAAGATTGACGAATTCGCCTCTCGGGCGCAGTTTCGAAGGCCAAACTGACAGGGGCCCCAGGGCTCATGAGCGCTGCAACTTCCGAAGCCCCTGGCGCCGGCCAGGATGCCCGAATCATCGCCCTGATCGGCACCGGGCATTTCCTGTCCCATTTCTACATGCTCTGCCTGCCGCCGCTGTTTTTGGTCTGGCGGGAGGAATTTGGCGCTTCCTATGCTGAATTGGGCCTGACCGTCGCGCTGATGAGCGGCACGACGGCCCTGCTGCAAACCCCGGTAGGCTTCGCGGTGGACCGCTACGGCGCCCGGCCCTTCCTGGTGGGCGGCACGCTGATCATGGCGCTTGCCATCTCCGCCATGGCTTTCGCGCCGGGGGTTTGGGCGCTGTGGCTGCTCGCGATCATCTCGGGCGTGGGCAACAGCGTGATCCACCCGGCCGATTACGCCATCCTCGCCGGCAGCATTCGCCAGGAACGTATGGGCCGCGCCTTTGCGATGCATACCTTCACCGGCAATCTGGGCTTTGCTTTGGCACCGCCCGTCATTGCCCTGCTGATGACGGTCATGGGCTGGCGGGAGGCGCTGTTGCTGGTGGGCCTGCTCGGCGTGCCGGTGGTGGGCGCCATTCTGCTGCAAAGCCGCATCCTGAAGGACCAGGCCAAGCCCAAAACCACCGATGAGGCCGGGCCATCGGGACGCGAATTGCTGCTTTCCCGCCCCATGCTGCTGTTCTTTGCCTTCTTCCTGCTCTCGGCCGCGGCGGGTTCGGGCATTCAGGCCTTTGTCATCACCGTTTTGGGCAAGCTTTGGGCGACACCCATCGCCACCGCGTCCATGGTGCTGACGGGCTATATGGCGGGTGCGACAGGCGGCACGCTGGTCGGCGGCTGGTTCGTGGACCGCGCAAAAGCCAGAGGGCTGATGGGATTCATGACCATCCTGACCCTTTTCGCCATGGCGATGTTCCTGGTGCTGGGGATGGTCGCGTTGCCGGAAATCGCCCTGCCAGGGATCGGGCTGCTTGCTGGCCTCGCCATGGGGGCGTCGCGCACCCCGCGCGATGTCATGCTGAAGGATGCCTGCCCGCCGGGGCAGATCGGCAAGGTGTTTGGCTTTGTGTCCTCTGGGCTGCCTTTGGGGGGC
The DNA here is from genome assembly GCA_020249145.1 of Roseomonas sp. Lineage (GTDB taxonomy): Bacteria > Pseudomonadota > Alphaproteobacteria > Acetobacterales > Acetobacteraceae > Neoroseomonas. The sequence goes on from JADCGF010000005.1 coordinate 171,890, forward strand.
GCCATTACGCCCGTGTCGCTCGGGTTTCTGATTGATATGGGCTACCCGGAATTGGTGCTGCCGGTGGTCGCGCTGCTGCTGGGGCTTTCGCTGCTGTGCGCGGGCGGGGCGCGCGCCAGCAGCAAAGCGACGAAAGCGCGCGCCGTTGCGGCTGAATGACACAAGATGAGCACCTTTGATGAAGGGGTTGCCCTATCCGCCTGGATAGCGGTTGCGGTTGTCGCGGCTTCGGGGGCGCTCAGCGCATCACGCAAACAACTTGATCCGGTGGGGTTCATCCTGATCGCCTGCGTCACAGCCTTTGGCGGCGGCACGGTGCGGGATTTGATCCTGGGCGCGCCGGTTTTTTGGCTGAAAGCGCCTGGCATGGTGCTGCTGGCCGCAGGGGTTGCCTTGCTCGTCTTCTTCACGGCGCATCTGGTCGAACGCCGCTTCCTCGCTTTGTTGTGGGCGGATGCGGTGGGGCTTGGCATCTTCGCGGTGCTCGGGGCCGAATCAGCCTTGCGTTGGGGCGCAGACCCTTGGGTTGCGATCCTGATGGGCACCATCACGGCAACCGCCGGCGGCATTTTGCGCGATATCATCTGCGCGGAATTGCCGCTGATCCTGCGCCGAGAAATCTACGCCACTGCGGCGGCCTTCGGTGCCGCGATTTTCGTGGCACTGATCCTTGCCGGGCTGCCGCGCGATATCGCCCTACCCATCGGCGTGCTTGCCGGTTTCGCGCTGCGCGGTGCGGCCATTCTGCGCGGCTGGTCCATGCCGACCTATAAGGCGCGGCCCGGGCGCGATTACCCAGACGAACGCTGAAACATGTCCTCCTACGCCATTGCGGTATTGTTCACTTTGGCGAGTACGGCGCTTTATGCCCTTGGCTATGCGCTGGCGAAGGTTTTGGCGGAAAGCCTGCATCCTTTTGAGATCACGTTTTTGCGTTCCGCCCTGGTGCTGGGTTCCGTCCTGGCGTTGACCATGGTGAAGCCCGCACCCTTGGCGACCATCAAGCGTATCGCGGCCCCAGCACGGCCCTGGGCGCAGCGCATGACGGGTGCCATGCTGATTTTCTCAACAACGCTTGGCGTGATTGGCTATTGGCTGGTGCCAATCACGGAAGCGGCCGCCCTTGGCTTCACCGCGCCCGTCATCCTGGCCGCGCTTGGTGCGCTATGGCTGAAGGAGAAAGTCTCTGCCCGGCGTTGGATTGCCGTGCTGCTGGGCTTTGCCGGCATGCTGGTGGTGGTGCGCCCGGGCGGTGAGCTTTTCACCTGGTACGCTGCAATCCCCGTCGCCTCCGCGCTTGCCTATGCCATCTATCAGGTCATGGCGCGGCGCATTCGTGATGTGGCAATTGCTGAGGACATCACCACGCAAGGCGCGCTGATGGGTGTTGTGCTGCTGGCGCCCGCCATGCTGGTGCTGTGGCAGAACCCCGATCTCCTCACCTGCGGCCTGGTTGTGATCTATACCTTGCTGCAAACGGCGGCCTTGCTTTTCCTTGCTGGCGCGGTACGGCGGGCGGAGGTCTCCGCCCTTGCCTCCTGGCAATATGCGCGGATCGCCTTCGCACTTGCCCTTGATGCGGTGATGTTTGACCGCTGGCCAGGGCTTTGGGCCTTGGCAGGGTGTTTGCTGATTGCGGCGGGTGGGTTGGTGCTGGCTTGGCCGGCGCGAAAATAGGCCGGGGGGGCCAGAAAGTCCACCCCGCTCACCCCCCGAGCCCTATCAGGCCATAAAACGCCAGGATCAGCAGCATCAGCGCAATGCCCGCCACCGGCCAGGGGCGTGTTGCGTATTCCAACCCCACCACCGCGCGCGCCATGGCATCCCGCCACGGAGAACCTCGTTCAGCAAACACCAAAACATCGCCCGCCGGCACTTCCGGCACGCGCTGAAAAATGCGCGCCCAGAACAGCGCGAAAGCCACCCCGGCCAATACCGGCGCGATGGTCGCAATGCTCCACAACCCTTCCGGCGCCTTGCCAGTCACCACGTCATAAAGCGCCCAAGGCAACACCAGCGCCGCCAGCGCCAAAACCAGCCACGGCCCGGCAAGGCCCCAATGCGGCGTGGCTTGCGCTGCCTCCCCCATCGCCATGCGCAGCCTTTGCACAAAATGCAGCATCAATGCGGTTGACCCGAAGGCGGAAAGCATCGCCGCCATCGCGGCCAGCCCAGCGCCGAGTTCGGGCTTGACCGCGGCCTTGGCCAAAGCCCCGCCGGTGGGCGGCAAGCCGCCAAAGCCAAGCGCCAGCAGCAGCGCCAAAGGCAGCACCAGAACCCGCCCTGCCGGGCCACTGGCCAGCGCCAGACCAACCCCCAGAAACAGCGCCCCCTTGGCCAGCATGTGATGCAGCGCATAAAACGCCGCATGCAACGGCGTCTCCTCCAGCCCAAGCAAAAGCCCCATGCCGAGTGTTGCCGCCACCACGCCCATTTGGCTGACACTGGAATAGGCCAGGATGGTTTTCGGGTTGCGCTGCGTCAGGCCCATGGCCACACCCCAATAGGCCGTCGCAAAACCAAGCGCGGCGAGCAAGGCACCATCAGGCGCCGGCACGCCATCAAAGGGCAAAAAGCGGATCAAGCCGATGACGCCCGCCTTGATGATGGCGCCGCTCAACACGGCGGAACCCGGCGCCGGTGCGGCTGGATGCGCGATGGGCAGCCAGACATGCAAGGGCATCAGCCCCATCTTCAACCCAAAGCCAAGGATCAGCAGCAGCGCAATCACTACCCCGCCCGGCGTGGTGCGCAGCACGGGCGCGACATCGGCAATCGCCACACTTTCAATCCCGGCGCGGCCATGCAGCAACGCGAAGGCCAGCAGCAAAGCGATCTCACCCACCACGGCCAGCAGCAGATAAAGCCCGCCCGCGCGCCGCGCCTTGGGTGTCCCATCATGCGCCACCAGGCCGAAGGCCGCCAGGCTCACCACCGCAAAGGCCAGATAGAAGCTCAAAAGATCGCCCGCGATGAATACGCTAAGACAGCCTGCCTGCGTCAGCAGCCACCAGGCGGCGAAGCGCTGCGCTGGCGGCCCGCTGCCAAGCTGGGCGCGCGTGAAAACACCCGCGGCACTCCATAGCAAAGCCGCTCCACCCAGCAGCAGCGCCCCCGGCGCATCCAGCAGCAGGGTGATCTTGATGTCGCCGGGGTGGAGGACGAGTGACGTGCCCATCGCCAAGGGTGCAATCAGCAGCGCCGGCAGCGGTGCCAGCCAAAGCGCGTCCACAATGCGCGCACGCCCCCCCGGCAAAACCAGCGCCAGCAGCATCAGCAATGGCAATAGCGGCACAAGCGGCAGCAGGTTCATGGCCCGATCACCGGCTGGCCAATCTGCGCCATGCCCAGCATGGAAAGCGGCAGCAGCCCCAGCACCATGGATAGCAGCGCCAGCACCAGCACCGCGCCTTCCTGCACACGCGGCACGGGGCGCGGTGTTGCGCCCGCTGGCGCTGGCGCCAGGGCGGCAGCGATAAGGCGATAGACATAACCGCCGGTCAGCAAGCCACCGGCCAGAATCGCCAGCGACCACCACCATTGCCCGGTATCCACCGAAGCGCGCAGCAGCATCCATTTCGCGGTGAAGCCGCCACTCGGCGGCACGCCCATCAGCGAAAGCCCGCCAATGCCAATCGCGAGTACCGCAAAGGGCGCGGCGCGTGCGGCGCCGCAAAGCGCCGTCACCCGATCCTCGCCGATCGATTGCACAATCAGCCCGGCTGCCAAAAACATCGCGGCCTTGGCCAAGGCGTGGGAGACCGCCTGCATCATGCCCCCCATCCAGGCGCGCGTCGCCGCATCGGGATCGCCCGCCATCAGCAAGGGAAACATCAGGAACAGATAGCCGATCTGCGCAACAGTCGAATAAGCGATCAGCGCCTTCAGCTTTTCCTGCCTGAGCGCCACTACACTGCCCACCAGGATCGCTGCCGCGCCAAGGGCGGCGAGCAATTCCGCCCCCGCCACGGGCGGACCAGGCAGCACCCAGAACCACAGCCGCACCAGCAAAACAAAGGCGCCCTTGACCACAAGCCCGGAGAGCAAGGCGGAACCTGCCGGCGGCGCCCCGGCATGGGCAGGCGGCAACCAAAGATGCAAGGGAAATACGGCCATCTTGGCGAGCAGCCCAACCGTCATCAGCGCGCCTGCCAGTCGCGTCGGCGCATCGGCGCGCGTATTCCCGGCAAGCAAGCCGATATCAAGCGTGCCATAGGCGCCATAGAATAGCGCGCAGCCGAGCAAATAGAGCACCGACCCCAGCAGCGCGAAAAGCAGATAACGCAGCTCTGCCTTGAATTGCGAAGGCCTTCCATCCAGGCAGGCGAGCGCCAAAGCGGTGAAGGTCAACATCTCCAGCGCCACAAACAGGCTGAACAGATCGCGCGCGAGGAACGCAACGGCAAGAGACGCCGCCAATGCCGGCAGCAGGCACCAATAGGCAAAGGCCGCGCGCCCGCCCTTGTCCCAGGATGGCGCCGGATAGGCGGCGCGGCCAAAAAGCCCGGCAGCAACCAGAATAATGGCGGCGGCGAGCAGCATGGCCGCCGCAAGCCCATCGGCGGCGAGTGCTATGCCAATCGGCGGCGCAAAACCGCCGATGTGATAGGAAATGGGCTCACCCTGCCTGATGACGGCAGCGACGATGGCAACCGCAAGCGCAAGCCAAAGCCACAGCGCGCCGCGCGCCACGCGGGACGCGGCCTGGCCGCCATGCACAAAGGCAAGCAAGGTCGCGCCAAGCGGCAGCGCGATGGCCAACACTAAAATGGCCCCGCCGAGTGTCCCTGTCATTCGGGGGCCGCACCGGGATGGGCGGGCGGTGCGGGGTCTTCCGCCAGCGTCACCGCGCCTGTTGTCTGATGCAGGCGAAGTGTCAGTACCAAAGCCAAAGCCGTGGCGGCAAAGGCCACCACCAGCCCGGTAATCACCATGGCTTGCGGCACGGGATCCGCTGGCAGCCCCGCCGCCGCGCCGCGCCGCGCCGCCACGCCATATACCAGGAATACGCCAATGCCGAGAAGGTTGAAGGCAATCACCTTCCGCAGCACGGATGATTGCGCGAGCATTCCATAAAGCCCAAGCCCCACAAGCCCGGCCGCCGCAAGGGCAAAAGGGGTGATGCCATTCATCACGGCGCGCGCCGTTCAGGTGGCCCGGCAATCATGCAGGCCAGCGCGGCGGCGACAGATAATGTCATGGCCGTTTCGATCAGCAGGATCAGCGGTTTGGCAAAGCCCGGCGGATAGGCCAGGAAACCCTCCGCCCAGGCAAAACCCGCCAGACCGACAATCAGAAAAACCAGCGGCCCCGCAGCAATGGCAAGCCTGAGGCGCATGTCACTGATGCTGGGCGGTGCCGTAAGCCCCGCAATCCATGGCAGCACCCACATCGCGGCCAGCACCGCGCCACCCTGGAATTTCCCACCCGGCGCATCGGCGCCGACCCAGGCGATATAAATGCCGATCACAATCCCAATCGGCGGCAGCACCCTGGCCAGGAAAGCGAGTGGCCCATGCGGTTCGGCCACAAAAGCCGGCCCCGGCGCGCGGCCCCAGCGGCGTTCTGGCGCCATGGACCAGATGGCAAAAACCGCAAAGACCAGCACGGCGGATTCAAGCAGCGTATCCAGCGCACGCTGCGCCATCAGCACTGCCGTCACCGGATTGCCAAGGCCGGTCGGCGCCATGGTTTCGAGTATTGGCGCAGCGAGGCTCGGCGCGGGATTGGGCAGGGTGTGCAGTGCATGGGCCAAAAGCGCGGCCAGGAGCACCGAAAATGTCGCCGCCAACAGGCGTTGCGCGATGGGCGGCGGGGCCGGCGCCAAGGCCCCATTGCTGATGCGGCTTGCGACATAAAGGATGATGACGGAAGTGGCGGCGGCGCCGATCACAGCCTCGGTCAGGGCGACATCGGGCGCTTCAAGCCGCACCCAGACAAGGGCCGCGATCAGGCCCGTGGAAATGAAGCCAAGCACGGCGCCAAAAAGCGATCGCGCGACAAGGGTGGCAGCGCCCGCGCCAAACAATCCAAGCGCCAGCGGCAAATCAAGCAACCAGGCGGTCACGGCGGCGGGTCCTGTTCACGCCGCACCGCGCCCGCGACAAGCTGCGCTGCCGTTGTGCCGCCCAGCAATACCAGCGCCCAAATCACAACAAGCTTAAGCGCATCCGTGATGCTATCGGCAAGCGGCAGCAAGCCAAGCACGATCAGCCCAAGGCCAAGATTATCCGCCTTGGTCAGCGCATGCACGCGGCTGAGCGTATCGCCAAAACGCAGCAGGCCAAGCGTGCCGGCGATGAAGAAAAACGTGCCTGCCAGCACGGCTATGGCGGCGAAGATCGAAACCAGCAGGCTCATCGCCGGTCAATCATGCGCGATGCCATGACAAAGGCGACCGAAGCAAAGGCGCCGACCAGGGCGAGGATGAGGGCAACATCAATCAAGGCCGGCCTGCCCGCGGCAGCAAGCAGCAGCAAGGTGCCAATGCCCGCCGTGCTCAGCAATTGCGCGGCAAGCAGCCGGTCGGCGCGGGTCGGCCCACGCAGCACGCGTGCCAGCCCCACCAGGGCACTCAGCATGATCAGCGCGGCGGCGCCGGTCAGCACTTCAGCCATACTTGTCGGCCCTTGTGATGCGGGCAAAAGCCGCTTCGGTTTCAGCAAGGTCCCTCTCAAGCGGCATGGCGATATCCAGCGCATGCAGCCTGAGCCTGCCATCGGGCAAATCCTCAAGCGGGAGGGAACCGGGGGCGAGGCTTGCCAGCGCCCGAAAGCCATCACGCGACGACCCGGGCGGAATGGCGAGCGGGACCGCAATCACGCCAGGTGCCAGACGCGGTGGGAAGGCAAAGGCGCGCAAGGCGACATCCCAGCCCGCGCCAAAACTTTGCCGCAGCATGATAAACGCGAGGCGCGGTAAGCCGCCAAGCGCCATGCGGCGTTCGCCGGGCAGCAAAAGCCGCAGGCTTGCGGTGGTGGCGCAAAAAGCGGCAATCAGGCCGAAGGGCAAGCCAAAGGGTTCCGCGCCGGTCAGCACCAGCCAGAGGCCAAAAAACACCGCGCCGCGCGCGAGGGCGGCAGGCAGGGCGGATGGCATCGGCACGGTAAGCGGCTCCTTGGCGGAAATGGCGTAATTTCACCATCGCATGGGCGGTTGGGGTGAACAAGGCAAAAGGGGGCGTCACGCTGGGCTGGCGGTGCCCTGACTGTGCAGAGCGTGCGCGCGTGACGCCAAAGGGGAAAGCGGCCTTATTCCTTCAGCAAAGCCCAAAAACTTGGCGTCAGCGCTGCCGGTGCATCCCCATCAGGAAATACCGCGAAGCAATCATTGAAGAAGGCCACGAAGGCATCGGCATGCGCATGCCCGCCGCGCAGGGTCTGCACCATGCCCCAAGGATCGGCCGCGCCATCAGCGCGCGCGCGGAGCGACCCGGCATTATAGGCAATCGCCACCAAGGGCGGGTCGAAATGCGTGGGCAATTTGCGGCGCATGGCCTGGGCGCGGATCATTGCCGCCCCGGCGCGGATGGAAGTGCTGGGATCAAGCAAGCGCGCGCGATCAATAATGGCATCCCCCAGCACCTCACGCGCTGTTGCAATCAGCGTTTGCATCAGGCCGGGCGAGACACGATGCGGCGTTGCCGCATCACTGATAAAACCCGGTTCTTCACGGATCGCCCCGGCCCGCCCGCCGGATTCGGTACACGCAGTTGCAATCAGCAATTCCACCGGTACGCCGTAAGCGGCGGCGCAGGTTGCGAAAGCTACACGAAAATCGCGCCAGCAGCGAATAGCGGTCTCGGGCCTGCCAGGGTTGCGCGGCGGGGCGACAAAACCTTCCACGCGAAGCCCTTCAGGGCTGAGGCGCCAACGCCGCGCCCCCTGCCCCCACCGGTGGCGCGCTGCCGGCCATCAGGCGCTGCACATAGGGGTGCAGCATGGCGCGCCAATCCGGCCCGGCGGCGAGCCCGGCCTCGGGCGTGGCAGCACCCGCCAACGGATGCGGCGCCGCAGTGGGGAAAAGCGCGCTCCAGCTCTGCCGGCCCACAATGCCATCGGCGGCAAAACCCGGATGGCGCGCCTGCATGCGGCGCTGGAAATCGAGCACCGCACGATGGGTCGCCGGGCCGAAAATGCCATCGGCACTGCCGGCCAGCATTCCCGCACGGATCAGCGCCTGCTGCACCGCACGCACATCATCGCCGCGTTGCAGCGGCAGTCGGAGGCTGAGTTCGCGGGCAAGGGCCATGACAAATCCTCCCTGTTTCAAGGGTGACAATCGGTGATGCGCGTGGCGCGCAAACGGGCATCATCGGCAAGCCGCCCGAGCGCCGCATCATTGGGTTGCAATGCCAAGCCGCGACGTGCCTCAGCCAGCGCATGCCGCGCGGCGGTGCAGCGCGCGGCCTCAGGCCCCGCCGAGGGTCTGGCTGCGGCAAGTGCGGCGCGGCCACGCAGCAATGCGCCTTCCGCATCAACCAAGGGCGAAGCTTCCGCAATCAATTCCCGCGCCGCCGGGGCGGCCATGGCGGGGGGTAGGTTTTCAATGGCACAAAGCCGCGCTTGCGTGCGCAGTTTTCGCGCTGGCAGCAAAACGGCACCGGCGGATTGCTCGGCAGCTTGCGCCGCACGCGCCGCGCAGGACAGCAAGCCCGCTTCGCGCGCGCTGGCGCCAGGGCAGGCGGCGCCAGGGGCACGCCCGGCAAAGGCAAGGCTGAGGCAGGCTTCGGCGCGGATCAGATGTAGGCGCTGGCACACTTCCCCTGTCCCGGGGGCGCAATCACGCACCACGGGTTCATCGGCAATGGCGGCCAGCGCCCCGGCAGCGCGCTGCTTCTGCCAGCGTTCCAACTGCGCCACGGGCGCATCCAGGCTACTGCAGGCCGCAAGGGCAATAAATGCCAGCGTGAACAGGCGGATCATGGCGTCACCTCCGCCATCAATCCTACCGGTTCAAGCTTTCTATCCCGCAAATGACCGGTCAGCATCACCAAGGCTTCGAAAGCGGCGCGGGCTTCGGGCTGGTCTTCGCCGGCCTTGCCGGCGGCGTCCATCAACTGGTTCACCTGATCTGTGCTGGGGAGCGCGCCGGGCGCTGGCGCCAGCGGGGCAAGGGCGGCGGCGATTTTCTCAGGCGTCGCATCGCGCATGGCAAGATCAGCGACCAAGGCCGCGCGAAATTCCTGCAAGCCGGCTTCAAGCTCTGCCTGGCCGCCCGGAAAGCGCGTGGCATCGGCACCATATTCGGCCCAAAGCCGTGGGCCGGCATCGTCATGGCTGATTTTGTTGAGCAAATCAGCGAAAAACCCAGCGCGCGTTTTCTCATCCTTGAAGGCGCGCGCGAAGATCGGGCAGGTTTCCATACGCAGTTCCGCTGAGCTTGGCGTGATCAAGCCCGCATCGAAAAGCTGCGGCGCGAAGGGTGCTGCCAGGACGCGTGCGCGCCAGCGCTGATATTCCGCCGCGCCGAAGTGCCAGCCAAGCCCGATGACGGTCGCAACCGCCCCAAGCGGCCCCAGCGCCGTGCCGGCTGGCAGGAGCGATGCCGAAGCGCGCAGCAGCGGCGCCAAGGGCTGCGCGCCGATCAGCCCGGCCAGGGCATCGGTTGCCATCTTCAGCGCGCCTTCAGCACCGGGGCCGCTTTGCTGGCCCTGCAAGGCAGCGGCGGCATCGCGCGCCTTGGCAAGTGCTTGCGCGGCGCCTTCCGGGACCATGCCCTTCGGCAAAAGCGGGCCGAATTCATCCAGCACCAAGCCGGCCACTTCGATATGCCGCGCGAGGCTGCCCTTGGTGGCTTCAATCCGGCCAGGCAGCGCCGCATCGCGCGCCGCAGTTTCTGCCTTTTGGCGCAGCGCTTCCGCCTCAGCCGCCAGCGCGCCGTTGGCGCGTTCCCGTTCGGCCAATTGTTCCGTGGCGCGGCGGGCGATTTGCGCCTCCGCCCCCGTGCTGCGCGTGCCGAAATAGAAACCAAAAACACCCGTGACGATGCCATTCACATAGCCGGCAATGGCATCCGTGAGGCCAAGGGTTTTGGAAAACAGCAAAAGCGGCAGGCCGATCACGCCGACAATCAGCGCCAGCAGCGCGCGCACCGTGCCTTCCGGCAGGGCAAGCGGCAGGTCACGCAGCCCGGCCAAGCGTTCCGGCCCAATGGCGGGATTGGCGACCAACGCGAAACTGCGCGCGGCAAGCCACCAGAGGAAGGCAGCAAAGCCGATACCGACAAGGAAAATCATCATACCAATCAGCGCAGGCAGGCCGGTGGCGCCAGGGGCGGCGAAGGCAGCAAACAGCGCTTCCGGCCCCGGCAGGCCAAGCGCGAAACCTGCCCACAGTACGGCGGCCAGCGCCGCGCCGGTCAGCAGGATGCGCAGGGGCAGGCGAAGGAGATGAAGCAATTCCACGGTAATGGAATGCCCTATTGCGGTGCCTATGCTATTCTCTGCTGGGGTGGCTGGGGGCATGGGCGGGACCTCTTCTGGGGCCCGGCTTTATGGTATATATTTCCTATTTTATCAAGGAATTTTTTCTGAAACCCCTAACCCCGCACCACCGCCTCCGCAATCCGCGCCGCATTCAGCGCCGCGCCCAGCCGCACATCATCGCCCACCGCCCATAATGATAGCCCCTGCGGCAGCGTCGCATCGCGGCGGATTCGGGAGACATAGACCATATCCTCCCCCACAATTTCGGCGGGGCTCGCATAGCCGCCATCATCGCGCCGATCGAGCAGGCTGATCCCTGGCGCGCGACGCAGCGCTTCGCGCGCATCGCGTTCATTGATCGGCCGGTCGAAGGCAATGTTCAGCGCCATGCCAAGGCCAAGCATGACTGGCACGCGCACACAGCTGGCACTCACCTGAATATCGGGGTTGAGAAGCTTTCGGATTTCAACGCCCATCGCCCATTCTTCCCGCGTCGCGCCATCGGGCATGAAGCGGTCAATATGCGGAATGACATTGAAGGCGATCTGCTTCGTGAAATACTGTGCCTCAGGATTGTCATTCACAAAAATACCACGCGTCTGGGACCAGAGCTCGTCAATCGCCTCCTTCCCTGCGCCGGAGGCCGGCTGATAGGTTGCCGCCACCACGCGCCGCACGCCGGCGGCTTCATGCAAAGGCTTCAGCACCAGGGCCAGGATCAGGCTGGCTGGTAGCGGGCAGGCGATGATCCGCCGTTTGTTGGCGCGCGGCAGCGCCTGATCATTCACCCCGGCCACCACCAGCGGCACATCCGGTTCCATGTGGAAATGCCCGGACAGGTCAATCGCCATGGCGCCAGCCGCCACCGCGCGCGGTACTTCCGCCGCAGCCAGCTTGGCGTCACAGGCGAAAATGGCGAGGCTTGTCCCCGCGAAGCCAAACCGCGCCACATCGCGTGTTTTCAGCACGGCTTTCTCGCCCCAGGAAATATCGGCACCCGCGCTGCGCCCAGCGGCAAGCGCCACAACCTCAGCCCCGGCCAGGCTGGTTTCAGCCAGGCAGCGCAGGATTTCCCGCCCAATCAGGGAAGGCGCGCCAATGAGGGCGATACGATGAGCCATACGTCAATTCCTAAATGCCTGGGCATGTTTAGCCGCAATTACACCAAGCCGCACGGCCCTTAACCGCCTCGTAGCCAAATGCCTTCAAAATGGGTCTCGGATTCCAGGATGCGCCATGAAAGCTGAATTACGCCTTCCAGCACTTGCCGTGATGATCCTGCTCGCCCATCCCGGCATGGCGGCAGCGGGGGAAGCGGCTGCCTCTGGCCAAGCGTCCGGGTTTTTCCTGGGCCTTGCGCTGGGGTGTCTGATTTGCCTTGTCCTTGGCACCTGGGCGCTGTTGCGTCAGCGCGCCATGCTGGTGGCCTTCGCCGGCAAATTGTCTCGCCTTGCCGCCCACGAACCCGTGCCCCCCTTCGCCATGGCCGATGCCGACGGCCCCTGGCGCCAGATCCTGACCGCCGCCGAAGCCTTGCGCCAGCGCCCGGCCCCTGCCCCTGTGACCATCGCGGCCCCCATTGCCCCGCCCCCTGATGAGTCTCTGGCTGATTTGGCCGCCACCATCGAAGCGGAAACAGCCGCTGCGCTGGATGATCTGGACCGCCGCGTTGCCATGCTACGCCGCAACAGCGCCGCCATGACGGAAGCGGCGGAAGGCGGCGCGCGGGCGGCGGAGGCTTCGGCCAGCGCGGCATCAGCAGGGCGGGTCAGCGCGCAACAAGCGTCTCGCGGCGCGGATGAACTGGCCGGCGCGGCGGGGGAAATTGCGCGGCACATGTCACGGGCCGGGGAAGCCACGCGCGGCGTGATGCAGCGCACCGATGAAGCGCGGCGGATTTTCACGGAACTCACCAGCAGCGTGGATGAAATCGGCCAGGTATCGCGGCTGATCGCGGAAATTGCCGGTCAGACGAATCTATTGGCGCTGAACGCCACCATTGAAGCGGCACGCGCGGGTGCGGCTGGCAAGGGCTTCACCGTGGTGGCGGGGGAGGTGAAGAACCTCGCCAAGCGCACATCCCAAAGCACCGAGGAAATCGCCGGGCGCATCGCCGCCATGCAGGCCGCCGCGAGCCGCGCCTTGGCTGCCATGGATGGCATTGGTGCTGCCGTGACCGAGCTTGATGCGGTGGCGACCTCGGTCGCGGCGGCGGTGGAAGAGCAATCCGCCACGACTGCCGAAATCTCCCGCGCCATCATGGGCGCTGCGGAGAATGCCGCCGATGTGGCCAATAGGATGGAGGCGCTGACGCAGGATTCCGGCAATACCGGTGAGGCCGCCTGGACCCTGCAATCGGGCGCGGATGAATTGGCGGATGCCATCGCCGCCTTCCGGCAGAATTTGAATGAAGCGCTGCGCGGGCGCTTGCCTTCTGCCAATCGGCGGCGCGGAGCGCGGCTTAGCTTGGGTGTGCCGGCCCGCTTGAATGAGACCGAGGGCGTGCTTTTGGATGTTTCACCCGGTGGCGCGCTGTTCCTGGGGGGTGCTGCGGATTTTACCGCAGGTGAGCTGCGCATTGATGCCTTGGGACCCGCGCTTTGCGTTCGGCTTGTCTCCCGCGCTGAAGGGCGGCTGCATCTTGCCTTTACTGAACCCGCTGCGGCGCGGCCAGTGATTGCGGCGTTATTGCAGGAACATGAAACTCTCGACATGCAGGCAGCGTGAGCGCTTGCGGGTTTGCCAGGGGCGACCATTTCCACCATGCCGGTCCTCTGCCGTGCCCTCGGCCTTTCAGCTTTCAGGAGCCTTGATTGATGCGTCGCCTTATCCTCTCTGCCGCCCTGCTGGCGGGTTTTTCCGTGACCGCCCCGGCCTTCGCCCAGGATGCCGATGCCGGCCAGCGCGTGTTCAACCAATGCCGCGCCTGCCACACCATTGATAAGGGCGGGCGCAATGGCGTTGGCCCGAATCTTTGGGGCATTGTGGGCCGCAAGGCGGCTTCGATCGAAGGCTTTCGCTATTCATCCAGCATGCGGACCGTCGCTGAAGGTGGCCATGTTTGGACGATTGAAAACCTGACCGCCTACATCACCAACCCGAAGGCGGTGGTGCCGCAGGGTTCCATGGCCTTTGCCGGGCTGCGCAATGAACAGCAATTGAAGGATCTGCTGGCTTACCTCGCCAAGCACAAGGATTGATCGCCCCAAAATAATTGCGTTCAAGAACAATTTGCGTCAGCGGGCTAAAACCTCGCTGGCGCGTTTCTTATCGGCAAAAGAGAAGTTGTGGGGGGGCGTAACGCAATCTTGCACGTGCAAGCTCCTGCCGGCGGAAAGTCAAAACCAAATCCGCATCAGGCCATGAAGTGCCTTGGCAAGGCTTCTGGCTTCGCATGCAAATCCTGATTTTTGGCCAAGCCAGCCAGCAATCCATCCACCGTCACCCGCACCCGCGGTGCCAAGTATAGCCTGTGGGGATAGTGCAGCATGATTTCGCGATCGCCTGCATCATGAAGCTCCCTCAATACCACCTTAAGCCGGTTGGTTCGCAAATAGGGCATGGCGTGATGTAGCCCGACTTGGGCGATGCCGGCATTCTCTGCGGCCAAGCCAAGCAATGCTTCGGGGTCAGACAGCCACAAGCGTGCTGAAAGCGGGATCTCAACCGTGCCACGCCGGTGAGGCTGGCGAAAACGCCATGGAATCTCAGCGCCACCCGATGTTCGGACGCTGAGAAGTTCATGCCGCTGAAGCTCCGCGACCGCTACGGGGACGCCTTTCTCACGTAAGTATTCGGGCGATGCCACCAATACTAGCGGCAGTCGCGCGATACGTCGGGCTACCAGGCTTGATTCCTCGATAACGCCGCCGCGAATAACAATATCGAAGCCCTCACTCAGCATATCGACCGCGCGATTATCTAGGCTCACTTCAATTTGGAGTTCTGGGTATGCAGCCAAAAGCGAGGGCAATAGGGGCGGCAGATAATGCCGACCGAAGGACACCCCAACCGAAATCCTTACCCGCCCAACCGCTGCCGCGCGCGCATGACTTGCCTCAGCTACAGCTTCGTCCAGCGCGCGAAGAGCTGCGGCGGTACGGGCGCGGAACGCCTCACCTTCTGCGGTGAGCCTCAATCGACGCGTAGAGCGGTTGAATAGGCGCACCCCCAACTGACTCTCCAATCGAGCAATATTCTTGCTGACCGCAGCGGGCGTTAGGTTCAGCTTGCTGGCAGCCGCTGTGAAGCTGCCAGCCGCTGCCGCTTCAGTGAAGGAGAATAGCCCATGGAAGTTTTTCATTTATTCCTCTTGGTTGAAAATTATTCAAATTTTAGTGTGTTTTCGACTATATTGGTATCCCTTAAAACCCTTCTTCAGTTGTCGTCCCGTTCAATCCACTGAAGGAGATTTCAAATGAAAAACCGGATCCTCGTTACCGGAGCCACCGGCAATATCGGTACCGAACTCGTCAAGGCACTGCGCGCTCGCAACGCCGCATTCGCTGTCATGACCAGCAAAGCTGGCAGCGCTCCAGCCGGCGTGACCGAAGTGTCTGGCAATTTCCTGGATCGCACTTCCTTGGCCCAGGCTTTCGCCGGCATCGATACGCTCTTCTTGCTTTTTCCAATGGTGCCGGACATGCCGATCATGGCGGCCAACGCCGTGGCCGCTGCCAAGGCAGCCGGTGTCAAGCATATCGTTCGCTCCTCCGGGGCGGGGGCCGATGCGAATAGCGCGGCCGCCATCGCAAAGGTGCATGGCGAGATTGATGCGTTGGTGGCAGCCAGCGGAATACCCTTCACGCTGCTGCTACCAACGAGCTTCATGCAGAACACAATCAACTACTACGGTTCTTCGATCAGGGATGGCGGGCTATACGCGCCGCGCGGCAATGGTGCGATGGCGGTCATTGACGTGCGTGACATTGCTGAGGTGGCCGCCGTAGTACTGACCAATCCAGAGGCGCATGCGGGTCGCAGCTACACCCTCTCTGGCCCAGAAAACCTAACTGACGCCCAGATGGTATCCTTGATTGCGCGCGAAATCGGGCGTGAGGTCAAGTATATCGACATTCCCGAGCAGACTGCACTGGAGGCCATGAAAAAAATGGGGGGTGCGCCCCAAGTGATCGAGTGGCTCATGAGCCTGAACTATGTAATCAAGCAGGGCTGGGCGGCTGGCGTCTCGCCAATGGTTCGGCTGATAACCGGGCACGAACCGCGTCGCTTTGAAGATTTCGTCCGAGAGAATGTGGCGGCGTGGAAATAGTACTGAAAAAAGCAGCCGTGAAACTCTTGATAGCGAGGACGCCGAGGCGCCGCCAGGTGCCTCGGCCCATGCAATCGCAATATGTCTGCTGCGCCATTGTGCGGCGGGCATGATCAGAGCCACCTATGGCCGCGCAATTCTAACGCGCACATGGTGGCGCTGGGCGAAGGCTTGGCCTGATGGCCGACACTTCGCCTGCAAGCAGCCTTCATCCCTTCGCGGAGGCATAAGCACCACACCCATGCAAGCCGATGTTATCAATGTTCTTGTTCTATCGGCTGATAACACGCGCATTCCCGACAATGGCGCGCATGCGGTCATTGGCCGTCGCACCCGCTTCCACTGCGGCGATGGCGCGGGCTTCGGCGGCGCGCACGGCGGCGAGTTTTTCAAGTACCGCTTCCGCCTGTCCCTGAGGGATCACCACAACGCCATCGGCATCGCCGACAATGATATCGCCCGGGCGCACATGCTGCCCGCCAAGCGTCACCGGCGCACCGACCACCGCCGGTCCATTGGCCGCAGGCGATGCCGGCATGATGCCCGCGGCAAAAAGCGGCAGGCGGGAAGCGACAATGCCTGCACGGTCGCGCGCCAGACCATCGGTGACGAAAGCTGCGACACCCTTGTTCTTCATCATGCCGGCCACCAGGTCGCCGATCAGGGCGGTCGCGGTATAGGCATCATTCGCAACCACGATCACATCGCCCGCTTCGGCTTCCATCAGCGCGCCAAAAACGCCGACCACATCGGCAGGATAGGCGAGTGCCGTGAGGGCCGGGCCAACAAAAACCGCATTGTCGGGGTCCATCGGCTTGATACGGTAATCAAGGGCACCCCGCCCTTCCATGGCATCCGCCAGATGCGATGTCTGCGCGCCGCGAAAGGCTTCGACCAGCGCGCGATCAGGGCGGCGATGACCGCGATGGATGGTGAGCAGCGGGGGGTTGTCGAGCATGGGGCCTCTCCTGTTTGGTTTCCCCCATGCTTGCCTTTCATGCGGGGCGCGTAAAGCCTCAGGCAGCGCTGATAAGTTCCAAGGCATGCTCCGCGATCATCGCTTCCTCATCCGTATGGCGGATCAGCACGCGCACGGGATCACCCGCGCGGCCGATCTCAGGGCGATTGGCGGCATTGGCCGCAGGATCAAGGTTGATGCCAAGAAAGCCGAGCCCCGCGCAGATGCGCGCGCGCACACCATGTGCATTCTCACCAATGCCGGCAGTGAAGACCAAAGCGTCTATCCCGCCGATGGAAGCGGCCAGGGCGCCAATCTCACGTCGCACGCGAAAGGCGAAGTGGTCCAAGGCGGCCTCAGCAGCCTCGGTCCCCGCGGCTTCGATGGCGCGCACATCCTGGGATACGCCGGACATGCCCTTCAAGCCGCTGTCGTGATAGAGCAGATGTGTGATGTCTTTTGATTTCATCTGCAAACTATCCAGCATATGCAGCACCACGCCGGGGTCTAGCTGCCCGCTGCGCGTGCCCATCGGCACGCCATCCAAGGCGGTGAAGCCCATGGTGGTGGCGCGGCTTTGCCCGCCTGCAATGGCGCATAGCGACGCGCCATTGCCGAGATGCGCGACAATCAGCCTTGCGCGCCCAAGGGTGGCATCCTCAGCCGCCAGCCGGCGCGCGATATATTCGTAAGACAGGCCATGGAAGCCGTAGCGCAGGATGCCCTGATCATAGAAACGCGGCGGCAGAGCAAAAGCGGCGGCGGCATGGCTTTGCGTGCGGTGAAAGGCCGTATCGAAACAGGCGATTTGCGCCACCCCCGGAAAATGCCGCGCGGCGGCTTCAATGCCGGCCAGATTATGCGGCTGATGCAAGGGTGCCAAAGGCACCAGCGCGCGAAACCTTGCCATGATGGCATCGGTGATCAGCACCGGCGCGCTGAGATCCCGCCCACCATGCACCACGCGATGACCTATGGCGCGAATGGAAGCGCCATGCAGCAAGGGTGTCAGCGCTTCAAGGATTATACCCAAAGCGCCTTCATGGCCCTTCGGTGCCTCGGCTTCCGCAAAACTGCGTTCGGCCAGTTTCGCACCGGCGGCGTCACGCAAGGTGAAGCGCGGCGCGGCACCAATACCTTCCATCTGGCCATCATAACGCTGCGTCAAGCCTCCGCCCGTCACAGCAAACACCGCGAATTTGAGCGAAGATGATCCCGCATTCAGCACCAAAAGCGCGGCGGGCTTGGCTTCAGGCGACATGATGCAGCCCTGCATCAACATAAATCGTCTCACCCGTCATGCCCGATGACGCGCCGCTTACCAAAAACGCCACCACGCGGCCGACTTCGGCGATATCCACCAGGCGCTGCGCCGGGGCGCGCACCTTGGCGTCTTCGATCAGCTCATCAAACTGCGCGATGCCGCTTGCGGCACGCGTGCGCAGCGGACCGGGCGAGACCGCGAAAACACGAACGCCACGCGGGCCAAGTTCTGCCGCCGCATAGCGGACCGAGGCTTCAAGCGCTGCCTTCACCGGCCCCATCATATTGTAATTCGCGACCACCTTATCGGCGCCGTAATAGCTCATGGTCACCAGCACGCCGCCAGGCGCCATCATGGGTTCCGCAAGCTTTGCCATCCGCAGGAAGGACCAGCAGGAAACCCGCATCGCTTGGGCGAAGCCTTCCGCCGAGCAATCAATGACACGGCCATGCAAATCGGCACGCGGCGCAAAGGCGATGGAATGGATCACGAAATCAAGCTTGCCCCATTCGCGGCTGATGCGGTCGAAGACCGCTCCCAACTCTCCGGGCGCTTCCACATCAAGCTTCATGGCGATTTCGGCGCCGAGCTGTTCCGCCAGGGGACGGACATGGGGTTCCGCCTTTTCGTTCAGCCAGGTCACGGCAAGGCCGGCGCCAAAGGCGCGAAGCTTCGCGGCGGCACCGAAAGCAATGGAATCGGCATTGGCAATGCCAACGACCAGGCCTCGCTTGCCCTTCAGCATATCACCAATGCGCTGATCAGGGTTCCAGATGGTGGGTAGCGGGTCGGTCATGCGGCTCTCCATGTCTCGGCCCGTCCTTTAGCAAGACACCCACGCGCTTTCTTGCGCCGGATCATGCCAGGGCCATCACGTCAGCAGGGGGCGAAGCGGATGCGTTCGATCCGCGCATCCAGCCGCGCTTTGGTATCATCCACATCCGTGCCGACCATGATTTCAAGCACGGGCGGCACCGTGCTGCCGCGGAAGGCTGCGCGCCAATCGCGCCCGAGATCAATTTTTTCGTCGAACCATTGCTGGCGCGGGGCATTGGCAGCACGCAAAACATGGACCTTGCCGAGCCCGGCCACATAAGGGTTACTGAAGGGGCGCGGTTCCTGCCCCGTGCCGCCCCAAACATAGGCAATCATGCTGCGCGGGAGGCGATGATCCCCGGCCATGGACTGGGCCATGGTGAATTGCGCCTTTTGGAAAAAGCCAGCATCTGGGGGCCAGCCATCAAAACCGACCGTAATCGCGATGGCGCGATCATCGCCACCCTTGCGATCAAGCGGTGTTGGCGGCGGCCCCTGATCCACCCGCCAGCGCCAGAACAGGCAGGCATCAGCCTTCGTGACGGAGCGCCAGACGAAACTCCCCTGCCCCACCCCGGTGATGCGCAAGCCGCCATCGGGCAGGGCTTCAAATGTCGCGGGCTTAATGGCGGGCCAGCCGCCCTTTTGCCAGCCGGCGGCGCGCAAAGGGTCCGGCGTGGGCAGGCGTTCGGCCGGCGCGCCCAGCAGGGGGGCGAGCAGCAGGACGCAAAGGGCGCGAATTAACGGCGGCATGGGCGCCATATGGGGCAGCCTGGGCCAATGGTAAATGCCGCGTTAACCTCAGGAGTGCTGCACCGCCCGCGCCCGTGCCACCACACGATCCGTGAAGGCGCCCGCGCTGCCAAGGTAGCTACTGTGGTCCGTCATGGCCGCGACCGCCGCGGCATCCAGCCGCGCGGCAATGGCCGGAATGCGGGAAAGCGCGGCCGCCAAGCTGATACCTTCCGCGCGCACCGCATCGCAGGCGTCATTGACCTTATGATGTGCCTCTCCCCGGCCCAGAATGGGGGCAAGGCGCATCATCACGGCCTCACCCATGATCATGCCATGGGTTGCGTCCAGATTGGCGCGCATGCGTGCCGCATCCACTTGCAGCCCTTCGGCCAAAAACCGCGCCTGCGCCACCGCGCCATGCGTCAGCAGGAAGGCTTGCGGCAACGCCAAAGCCTCTGCCTGCCAAGGCCCGGTGCCGCGTTCCAGATCATGCGCCATGGCCGAGAGCATTTGCGGCACCAGCGCATGCACGCCGCGCGCCTGCGCCAGGATATACTCGCAGGCAATCGGGTTGCGCTTTTGCGGCATGGTGGAAGACCCGCCGCGCTTGGGCGCATGCGGTTCCGCCACTTCGGCCAATTCCGTTTGCATCAGCAGCATCACATCCGTGCCGATTTTGGAAAGACTGCCACACAGCACGCCAAGCCAGCAGGCCACTTCCGCAACCCCATCGCGCGCCACATGCCAGGGGATATCGGCTTCGATCAGGTCAAGCTCTCGCGCCAATTCACGCGCCACCGGCAGGCCCTGATCCCCCAATGAGGCCAAGGTGCCGGAAGCCCCGCCAAAACCTAGCCGCAGCACGCGCGGGCGGAGCTGTTCCAGCCGTTCCAGCGCCGTAATCAGCGGGTTGAGCCAAACCGCGACCTTATAACCAAAAGTCACCGGCAGCGCGTGTTGCAAATGGGTGCGCCCGGCCATCACGGTATCGCGATGCCGTGCCGCCAAGCCCGCGAAGCCCGCAATGGTCGCGCGCAAATCGGCTTCAATCAGCGCCAAGCCATCACGGATTTGCAGCACTAGCGCGCTATCCATGATGTCTTGCGTGGTGGCCCCCCAATGGGTCCAGCGCCCGGCATCTTCGCCGGCCAGTTTGGAAAGCTGATTGACCAGCCCCACCACAGGGTAGCCGGTATTGCGCGTCGCGGAGGCAAGCGCAGCGCGGTCCAAGCTATCGGCGCGCGCCGCTTTTGTGATGCTGGAAGCGGCATCTGCGGGGATGATGCCAAGCGTGGCTTGCGCGCGCGCAAGTGCCGCTTCCACATCCAGCATCCTTTGCAGATAGGCATCTTCGCCGAAGGTGACACGCATGGCATCCGTGCCATAAAGCGCGCCAAGCACCGAGCTATCGGCGGGGTTCACAGGCATTTTCAGCTCCCCGAACCCGACGCCGCACGCCGGGCGGCAAGTCAGGTGGGTGTTTAGGCGGGTTCGGGCGCCGGCGCGGGCCGCGCGGGGGCAACCACCTCGGCACCGCTTTCGTTCAAATCGGGCGTGATGGTCTGGGCTTCGCCACGATATTCCGGCTGGTCAGCACCTTCGCCGCCATCCGGTCCTTCCTGGCCGTCCTGCGGCTGGTAACGACGCTGCTGATATTGCTGGTGCTGCATCGCGGCCTGGTTCATGGCGTTCAGGATACGGAAGTAATGCTCCGCATGCTGGAAATAGCCTTCCGCCATCACCCGATCCCCGCCGCTGGTCGCATCGCGCCCAAGCTGGAGGTATTTTTCGAAAAGCTGTTGCGCCGTGCCGCGCAGCCGCAAATCCGGGCCGTTCGAATCAAATACGTGGTTGCGATTGAGCGGCTGACCACCGCCCTGATTGCCACCCCCGCCACTATGGCGGAATTGGCCGCCCCCACCATGACGGTGACCGCCCCGGCCGCGCATGCGCTTCATGTTCATCTGTATTGCGTTTCGCTGTTCCGCATTCGGCGTTTTCCGGGCGCAGCGGGCCTAGGCCCTGGGTTACGTCCTGAATTCCGAGTCTGTTACATCCAAACGGCGCCGAGAGGATCAGGTTCAACAACCGCCTTTCGGAATCAGGGAGGGGAATCGAACTTCCTGCCCTCACCGCTCCTGTCTTCTAGCGCCTTGGCCGCGCCGCGCCAAGGGCAAAATTACGCAGCCCGCAGGACAAGCGCGCGCAGCATCCCGCCCAGATCGGCGCGGCAGGCTTCGGGGGTAAGCCCCGCCGCCCTGGCCAGCGCCTCAACCGCCGCCTGCTGCCCCGCGCCCAGTTCCAGCACCGCCACGCCGCGCGGCGCCAAAAGCCGCGGCAGATCGGCGATGATGCGCCGATAGGCCGAAAGCCCATCCGCCCCGCCATCCAAGGCCGAGGCCGGTTCATGCCGGGCCACTTCGGCCATCAGCCCAGGGATGGCAGCGCTTTCGATATAGGGCGGGTTGGTCAGGATAAGATCAAACGGGCCGAACAGCGCCGCCGCCCAATCGCCAGCCAGGAAGCGCGCCCGCCCGGCAAGGCCGAGCCTGCCCGCATTGCGCGCGGCAAGCGCGGCGGCTTCGGGCTTCAGGTCAACGCCAACCCCTTTTGCAGCGGGCAATTCACTCAGCAGCGCGAGCAATAAGGCCCCGGTCCCGGTGCCGAGATCAAGCACGCGCAGCGCCGCGCCCTTATCCGGGCAGGCTTCCAGCGCGGCTTCAATCAGGCTTTCGGAATCCGCGCGGGGGATCAGCGTGGCCGGCGAGACTTCCAGTTCCAGCGTCCAGAAGCCCACATGGCCAATCAGATAGGCAAAGGGTTCATGCGCGACGCGGCGCGCGAGCAATGCGGCGAATTGTGCGGCCTTATCCGCCGCAACGGGCGCGCGCGGGTCACGCAGCAAGGCTTCCTCGGAAGTGTTCAGCACATGCGCGAGCAAGCGGCGTGCTTCCAGGCGCGGGGCTTCAATCGCCGCTCCGCGCAATCTTTGCCCAGCCTGACAGAGAAAAAAGCCAATCGTGCCAGCCGGATCGGCGCAGCGCGGCTCACTCACGCCGCTTCCGCCGCCAGCCGCGCCGCCTGGTCTTCGGCGATCAGCGCGCCAAAAATATCGTCGAAATCGCCCAGCATCACGCGGTCAATCTTGTGCAGCGTCAGGCCAATGCGATGATCCGTCACGCGGCCTTGCGGGAAATTATAGGTGCGGATGCGCTCAGACCGATCCCCGGTGCCAACCTGGCTTTTGCGATCCGCTGCGCGGGCCTGATCGGCAGCGCTGCGCTGCTGTTCATACAGCCTGGCGCGGAGCACCTTCATCGCCTTGGCGCGGTTCTTGTGCTGGCTTTTTTCTTCCTGCATCGCCACCACAATGCCGCTTGGCATATGGGTGATACGCACCGCGCTATCGGTCTTGTTCACATGCTGCCCACCGGCGCCCGAAGCGCGGTAGGTATCAATGCGCAGATCCTTGTCTTCGATCTGCACATCCACATCTTCCGCTTCCGGCAGCACGGCGACCGTGATGGTGGAGGTATGAATGCGCCCCTGGGTTTCCGTGGTTGGCACGCGCTGGACGCGATGCACACCGCTTTCATATTTCAGCCGGGCAAAAACGCCGCGCCCAGCGATTTCCGCCGTGGCACCCTTGATGCCGCCCAATTCGTTTTCGTCATATTCCAGCACTTCAAAACGCCAGCCGCGCCCTTCGGCATAACGCTGATAGGCGCGAAACAATTCAGCCGCGAAAAGCCCGGCCTCATCCCCGCCAGCGGCTGGGCGGATTTCCAGAATGCCGCTGCGTTCATCCGCGGCATCGCGCGGCAGCAGCATGATGCGGATTTCATGTTCAAGCGCCGGGACGCGTTCCTTTTGCGTCAGCCATTCGGCTTCCGCCAATTCGCGCATTTCGGGATCAGCCAGCATGGCCTGGGCTTCATCGCGCGCGCGTTCAGATGCGCGATATTCAGCATATTTCTCTACCAGCGGCTCAAGTTCCGCCAATTCCTTGGACAAAGCGCCAATATCCGCCCCGGGCGCGGTGGAGAGCATATGGCGCAGCTCCTCCGCACGCGACAGCAGCCGATCAAGTCTGGCGGGTAGGCTCATTGCAAACGGGCCGGAATATCCGCGAAGGCCACGCTTTCCTGCGTGCCGGCATCAAGATCACGCAATTGCGCGACACCGGCGGCGATTTCAGTTTCGCCCAAAATCACGGCGGCGCGGGCATTGATGCGATTGGCGCGTTCCATCCGGCGCTTGAGATTGCCGCGATAGGCGATCTCGGCGGCGATGCCGGCGCGATGCAAAGCGCGCAGCATATCCAACGCGGGGCCTTCCGCCTCATCGCCAACCGGGATCACGGCCACCGGGCGCGGCGCAGCGGGGCTTTCGGTCAGCAGCATAGCAAGCCGTTCAATGCCGGCGGCCCAGCCTACGGAAGGGGTGGGTGGGCCACCCATTTCCTCAACCAGGCCGTTGTAGCGCCCGCCTGCCATCACCGTGCCCTGCGCGCCGAGCCGATCCGTCACGAATTCAAAGGCGGTGTGGCTGTAGTAATCCAGCCCCCGCACAATGCGTGGGTTTTCGCGAAACGGCACGCCAAAGCGCGCCAGATGCTTCTTCACCGTGGCGTAGAATGCGGCGGCTTCGGGCGTCAGGTGATCACCAATCACCGGCGCACCGGCGACAATGGCGCGGTCTGTTTCATCCTTGGAATCCAGGATGCGCAGAGGGTTTTTCTCAAGCCGTACGCGGCTGTCATGGCTCAGCGCATCACGATGGGCGCTGAAATAGGCCACCAGCGCAGCGCGATAGGCATCACGCGACGCAGCATCACCAAGCGTATTGATTTCCAGCACCGTGCCTTCGGCGATGCCGAGTTCCTGCTGGATATGCCAGCCGCAGGCGATGACTTCCGCATCGGCCAAAGGCTCCGCCGCGCCGAGGATTTCAATGCCGATCTGGTGGAATTGCCGATAGCGCCCCTTTTGCGGGCGTTCATAGCGAAACATCGGCCCCGCATAGAAAACCTTGCGCGGGAGATTGGATTGCGTGAGGCCGTTTGAGACCAAAGCGCGGCAAACACCGGCGGTCATTTCTGGACGCAGCGTCAGACTTTCCCCGCCGCGATCGGTGAAGCTGTACATTTCCTTGGACACAACATCGGAGGTATCGCCAAGGCCACGGGCGAAAACGCGCGTGTCTTCGAAAATGGGGGTCGCCCATTCTTCAAAGCCATAAAGGCCAGCGATGCGCCGCGCGGCTTCGGCCACCGCTTGGTGGCGGCGGAATTCCTCACCGATCAGGTCACGGGTGCCACGGGCGGGCTGCAATTGGCTGGACATGCCGGGTCGGTATCCTGTCTGAAGCTGAACGGCAAGTTGGGGCGTGCGGGGGCGGCCTGGGGATTAATCTGGAGCTTCGGCGCCAGCCACGGCGAAGCTATCAATCAAAACCCGGAGCCCTTCAGCGATCTCCCGCCAACGTGGCATCAGCGCCGGGCGGAATTGGATGCGCCACCTAGCGCCAGCCGTTGAAAAGGACATTTCACAAGGCAGGCGTTCCCACTCCGGTACTCCCGCGCAGCCAACCTGAACAACCCAGCCGTTCTCGTCAAAGTGGACGAGATATTGATGCTGATTAGGGTATCCCATGAGGCCGTATTCCCTGGGTACCAAGAGGTCTCGATCCCGCAGATACCAAGTCAGGTTTGGCTCAATCGGTCTTACTGAGTCGGTGTAGGAGAACTGTACGGTGTCGCAGCGCATCAAGGCGTGTCTGCCAAGGCAATCCATGTTTTCCCTAGTTGCGCCCGAAAAACCCGGAAATGTCACCACACCCATGAAGCCCGGGGTACTCTTCGTCATTACTGAGGTATACCAATGCGTCAAATAATTGCGTGGAATTACCAGCCTAACGGTTCGATCGGTGAATATGATGCGGTAACGTTCAACGGAAGGCTGATCGCGAAACCCACGATGTTCGGTCACCACACGCTCAGACATTCTGGTCTGCGCCACACTGGGGGCCAATGGTAGCATCAGCACCAACGGGGCAAATGCCATCACCCAAAACCAAAGCCTCAGCACCGGGCGCCCCCGTTTCAGCACGGCCTGCGAGCCCGGCTTGCTCATGCCACGAACCGTGCTTTCGCCATACCGTGCCGATGGCGCAGCATTTCGGCGTGCATCCCTGCCCTTTACTCCGCCGCGCGCACCGGTTGTTCCGCTGGCTTGGCGGCGCGCAGCGCCGCCGCCTTGGCTTCCACCAGGCCCACAATGTGGTCCACCATTTCCTCAGACCGGATCGTGTGGTCGGTCTTGCCAGCGCTGTAGACCATGTGAGTCCCCGCACCGCCGCCGGTCAGGCCGATATCGGTCATCAGCGCCTCACCAGGGCCATTCACCACGCAGCCGATGATGGAAAGGCTGATCGGCTCCACAATATGCGAAAGGCGCTCTTCCAGCTTTTCCACGGTGCGGATCACATCAAAACCCTGCCGCGCGCAGGATGGGCAGGAAATCACCTTCACGCCACGATGGCGCAGATGCAGCGATTTCAGCAATTCCCAACCTACCGAGACCTCTTCTTCAGGCTCGGCGGAAAGGGAGACACGCAGAGTATCGCCAATGCCTGCCCATAGCAGAGACCCAAGGCCGATCGCGGATTTCACCGTACCGGTGCGCTTGCCGCCCGCTTCCGTGATGCCGATATGCAGCGGGTGATCGCAGGCTTCCGCCAATTGCTGATAGGCAGCAACGGCAAGGAACACATCGGAAGCCTTCACGCTGATCTTGAATTCGTGGAAATCTTCTTGCAGCAAATGATCCGCATGCCAAAGCGCGCTTTCCACCAGCGCTTCCGGGTTGGGCTCCCCGTATTTTTCCAGCAAGTGCTTTTCCAAGCTGCCGGCATTCACACCGATGCGGATGGAACAGCCATGATCGCGCGCTGCCTTGATTACTTCCTTCACGCGTTCCTTGGAACCGATATTGCCGGGGTTGATGCGAAGGCACGCCGCCCCCGCCTGCGCCGCTTCAATGGCGCGGCGGTAGTGGAAATGAATATCGGCCACGATCGGCACATTCACTTCGCGCACAATCTCGGCCAGCGCCGCAGTCGCTTCCTCGGTCGGGCACGATACACGCACAATATCCACGCCCGCCAATTCGCTGCGGCGGATTTGCGCAATCGTCGCCGCTGCATCTTCAGTTGGCGTATTGGTCATGGTCTGCACGGAAATCGGCGAATCGCCGCCCACCGGCACGCGCCCGACATGGATCAGCCGCGATTTGCGACGCTCGATCTTCTGATAGGGACGATAGGACATGCGGCGGACCCCAAGCTTGGTTTTGTCCCGCGATTATGCCGGGGCTTTCGCCGCGCCGAAAGACTTGAAAAAGCGAAGCGCGCTTCAGGGGCGCGGCGGCGTCGGTGGTGTGGGCGTGGCGACGGGCGAGCGCGGCGCCAATGGCTGGGCCTGCGTCGGGCTGGCTGCCGCGGCGGGCGAGGTGCTCAGCTGGTCCGGCTCAAGGGCAATGTTGCGCCTTACGCCGGGGCCACCAAAGGGATCCACCTCCCGCCCATCCAGCAGAATATCCAGGCTTTCCGCCCTGCCGGTGGTCAGCACGAACCCAGGGCGATTAGGGATTTCAATAGTTTCGCCGGCGCGGAGCACACGATCAATGATCACGCGATTCGCGGCATTATCGCGAATTTGCACCCAGCTTTCGCCCTTGGCACGGATCACCACGCGCGGCTTGTCGGGATCAATCGGCGGGGTCGGGCGGGGGGCGACCGCCGGCGGTGGCGGTGCCGGGGGTTCCGCAACAAGTGCCGGGGTTGGGGGCGTTTCACGCGCGGCGGGCCCTTCGGCGGCACGTTCCAGACGGGGAGGCAGGGGGGGCACGCTATCCACCACGCGTTCTCCCTGGCCGCTCCATTGATACCAGGCGACATAGCCACCCATGGCGAGTGCGAGCCCAAGCGCGGCGAGCACCCCGGTCGGGATGCCGCGCCGGGGCACGGGTTCCGGGAAAACAAGATCACCTGGCTTTGCCGTCGCCGCGCCGGACATGTCCCGAAAACGCCGGACGGCATCATCCGCATCAAGCCCAAGCGCCGTGGCATAAGACCGCACGAAACCAACAGCATAGGCCGCGCCAGGCAGGTCCTTGACCCGGCCTTCCTCAAGCGCCTGCAAATAGCGCTTATTGATGCGGAGCTGGGTCGCCGCATCTTCGACACTTACGCCGAGCGCAATCCGCGCCTCGCGCAGTTCTTCACCAACGCGGGCGGCTTCCTGGACAGTGTTTTCGGTACGGGCAGAGCGTTTCATGGGGGTTCCAGCGGGTCAGGCGGCAGCGGCGGCTGAGCGCGCCAGGATCGCCTGTGCCGCCTGATCGCGCAATTCGGCGATGATTTCGGCGGCAGTCTGTTCCTGCGTCACCATGCCAACCGATTGCCCGGCCATGAGGCTGCCATTTTCCACATCGCCATCAATCACGGCACGCCTGAGCGCGCCCGCCCAGAAATGCTCAATATCAAGCTGCGCGGCTTCCTTGGTGAGTTCGCCAGATTGGAAGCGCCGAATGGTGGCCGCCTGATGTTCCAGGAAGCGCTTAGTGCCCTCATTCTGCAGCGCGCGCACCGGGATCACCGGGAAACTCTCATCCAATTGGATGGTCGGCATGGCATCGCGCGCATTACCGCGGATGAAGGCCTGCTTAAAATTGGGATGCGCGATGGATTCCCGAGCGCACACAAAGCGCGTGCCAAGCTGCACGCCGGCAGCCCCCATCTCAAGATAGGATAGGATCGCCTCACCGCGGCCAATCCCGCCGGCCACAAATACCGGCACATCGCGGATATGGGGCAGGATTTCCTGCGCCAAAACGGTCAGTGAAACCGGACCGATATGCCCGCCCGCTTCGCTGCCTTCAATCACCAGCGCATCCGCCCCGGCGCGGATCAGGCGCTTGGCAAGGGCGAGGGCCGGCGCAAAGCACACCACCTTCGCCCCGCCATCCTTCGCCTTTTTGATGGCAGTGCCGGGCGGAATGCCGCCCGCGAAAACAATGTGAGAAACGCGCGCCGCCAGGCAGGTATCCACCAGCTGATCCAGCCTTGGATGCATGGTGATCAGATTGACGCCGAAAGGCTTGCTTGTCAGCGCCTGCGTACCCGCGATTTCGTCCGCCAAGCGCGGTGGTTCCATCGCGCCGCAGGCAATCACGCCAAAGGCCCCGGCATTAGAAAGCGCGGAAACCAAATGCCGTTCACTGACCCAGGACATGGCGCCACCCATAATGGCAAAGCGCGCGCCCAAAAACGCCGCGCCACGCGCCATCAGCCGATCAAGCTGCGCCAGGGCCTTGGTCATGTCATCGCTCATGCTGGCGCATCCAGACCATAGGCGGTGTGCAGGGCGCGCACGGCAAGTTCGGTGTATTCAGCACCAACCAACACACTGACCTTGATTTCGCTGGTGGAAATCACCTGGATATTGATGCCCTTTTCCGACAGCGCCTTGAACATGGTGGTGGCCACACCCGCGTGGCTCCGCATGCCAATGCCCACCACGCTGATTTTCGTCACATCCGGGTCAGCCAGCAGCGCTTCATAGCCAAGATCAGCGCGGGCCTTTTCCAGCACATCCTGCGCGCGCGGCAGATCCACCTTGCCGATCGTAAATGTCATATCCGTGCTGCCATCAGCGCCGATATTCTGCACGATCATATCCACATTCACATTGGCCTTCGCGAGCGCACCGAAAACGGCGGCAGCCACACCAGGCCTGTCCGGCACACGGCGAAGCGTTATCTTGGCGTCATCGCGCGAATAGGCGATGCCGGAAACGACGGGCTGTTCCACGATTTCATCCTCATCAACCACGAGCGAGCCTGGCTTGTCTTCAAAGCTGGAGAGCACCTGCACGCGCACACGCTGCTTCATTGCCAGTTCAACCGAACGCGTCTGCAAGACCTTGGCGCCGACGGAAGCGAGTTCAAGCATTTCCTCATAGGAAATGCGTTTAAGCTTACGGGCGCGCGGCACAATGCGCGGGTCGGTCGTATAGATGCCGTCCACATCGGTATAGATATCGCAGCGATCCGCCTTGACGGCGGCGGCAATCGCCACAGCCGAAAGATCAGACCCGCCGCGGCCAAGCGTGGTGATGCGGTTGCGCTTTGGGTCAATGCCCTGAAAGCCGGCCACCACCGGCACTTGGCCTTGCTGCATGCGTTCAATCAGCGCCGCGCCATCAATGGATTCAACGCGGGCTTTGCCATGCGCCTGGTCCGTGATGATGGGCACCTGCCAGCCCTGCCAGGACCGCGCATCAACGCCAATCGCTTGCAGCGCAATCGCGGTCAGGCCGGTTGTCACTTGCTCCCCAGTGGCAACCACCGTGTCATATTCGCGCGCATCATGCAGCGCCGAGAGTTCCTGACACCATTTGACCAGTTGATTGGTCACACCCGACATGGCGGAGACCACGACAGCCACCTGATGGCCGGCATCAACCTCTCGCTTCACGCGGGCGGCGACATTGCGGATACGATCCAGATCAGCGACTGAGGTGCCGCCGAATTTCATGACAATACGGGCCATAGAAGGCTATTTTCCCTGGGCGGGGCGAAAAAGGAAGGACCGGCGGTTGCGCCGGCGCGCGGGGCGGGACAGATACCGGGGGGCTGGGTTGCGCGCAACCCATCTCGGCGGATCAGGGCTAGAAAGGGCATCACCTTGGCGGAAGCAACGGCGCTTGGGGCGGAAATCGCCAAATTTGACGCTCTGGCCGCGCGCTGGTGGGACCCCAATGGCCCGATGAAGCCGCTGCACCGGATGAATCCGGTGCGGATTGGCTGGATTGCCGAAAGACTGGCCCGCGCCCATGGCCGCAAACCGGGGGGCGCAGCGCCCTTGGCGGGGCTCAGGGTTTTGGATGTGGGTTGTGGGGCAGGCTTGGCTTCGGAGGCTTTGGCGCGGCTCGGCGCTGAGGTGACCGGCATGGATGCGGCGCCTGAGGCGCTGGCAGCCGCCCGCGCCCATGCCGAAGCGGGCGGCCTTGCCATTGATTACCGCCTGGGCGGGCCAGAGGATTTGGCTGAAGCCGGTGATTACGATGCGGTGATTTCGCTGGAAGTGATTGAACATGTTGCGGAACGCAGCGCCTTCCTGGCCGCTTTGGCCCGCGCCGCCCGGCCTGGGGGGAAGGTGTTCCTTTCCACGCTGAACCGCACGCCGCGATCCTTCCTGATGGCGAAGCTTGGCGCCGAATATCTGCTGCGCCTTCTGCCCATTGGCACGCATGATTGGCGGATGTTCGTGACGCCGGCCGAGCTTGGCGCCGGCTTGCGCGGCGCTGGGCTTCGCGTTGCGGATGTGGCCGGGATGGAAATGGGGTTGTCCGGCACCTGGCGCATTACCCGCGATACGGGGGTGAATTACCTGATGATGGCGGAAAAGCCCGCTTAGGAGTCTTCGATCCTGAAGGAATCGGCAATGCGCCTTATGGTGCCATCAGCCGCCACCAGCATGACATCAAAGCGCATCCCCGCCGCGCCATGGCCGGGGTGGTCGGCAAGCCAGGCCTCAGCGGCGGCGATAAGACGGGCGCGCTGGCGCGGGCCAAGGGCGAAGGCGGCTTCGGCCAGCGAAGGGCGCGCCTTGACCTCGATGAAAGCAAGCAAGCCTTCGCGTTCGGCGATCAGGTCGATTTCGCCGGCTTCGGTGCGGCATCTTTGGGCGAGGATAAGCCAGCCTTCGGCGGTCAGGGCTTCGGCGGCGAGGGCTTCGGCATCCTGACCGGCGACGTAGGCGCGCCGGCCTCGGAGCAGGCGATGGGTGGGTGGGGTTTGGCGGGGCATGATTAAACTCAAGGAGCCATATCACAGCTAACCCCCAAAGAACCAACCGTTTGACACCGGCATGTAGTCGCGAGGCACGCAACCATTCGAGGCAAGCGTTTTCAGTTACCAAAGGGTTGAACCATATCTGGAGCGAGCTAATCTGTAAGGAGTGACGTTGAGTCGGAGTCCGCAATGCCCTTGAAATCCGAGAGAGCTCGCCGAGCCTCTGCCTCAATCAAGCCAGCATTTGCGATTGCAGATTAGGAGAATTTTTCGTTATGATGATGAATAGATTTATCCGAAGTTGCATGTTTTGTTTTAATGACGGTTGTATCAAATGAAGTGGATAGCCACGGATAACATATACGCGGAGACATGGACTGGACTTCCTAACAGACTGTAGCTTAACTGACGCGGCGGCCAACGTTAATTTATTACGGTCCAGCTCAGCCGGGATTTTGGAGAACGGACATTTCGGAAATTGGTACAAAATTCTTCCAAAGCGTGATTGGCATTACGCCCTTAACCATGAACGGATCGGCGAAAAAAGAAAGCGGTCCATGAAAATTGTTGGGGGAAGTTCACTCGCGGAGTTTAGTTCTATTTCTGGACGACGGTGGAGTTTACTCGATTTGCTAGCGTTATTTCCTGATCTAGACTTAGACCTTCAGAAATGTGGAGTTCGCAAGATTAGGTCACGTTCAAATCTAGAGGTTTTCGAAGATGGAGTGAAAACGCGATTCTCTTGGGGTTTCAGCGGGTGCGAAAACGATCAGGACCTTAGAATGATTTTAGATAGATTTGTGCTTGACGAAAATTTCAAAGACCGTATCCGATTTGATCTCGTATCAGACGGATCGGCTGGTTTAGTCCATGTTGAGTCTACCAATACTGACCGAGTTACGTTTCACTGGCCCGACGTTCGTGAGACGCTAGACCATTCGATGATTTCGTATGCAGACCCCATAGAGATGTTCGAAATCGTTGATCTTTATCTGGTTGCCTATCAGTTGAGTATGCTGTCGAGGTACTTCCCGGATTTATGGGTAAGGTGTATCGAATCTCAGTGTCTGGCCGCGAAACTCATCTCACGTGCAACTGAGATTATTGGGCGAAAATTTCCAATTTTGTGTCTCTCACTTCTCAACGGCGAGAAGACCGTTATTTCCACTTATCGTGCGCCTTGGCTGACCCAGTAGATAAATTCGTCGCAGGTCTGCATGAGTTTTGTTTGTGTTTTGTCTTGGCCTGTCCTGGATAGGAGTAATGCCGACTTTTCGCCTAGCATCCTCCAAAACCATCAAGCGCTCATCATGGCTTAATGAGAACACACTTGGTGGAAAGGGATACTGCTGCAAGGAGCGCTGCCGCATCCTGACCGGCGGCATAGGCGCGCCGGCCTCGCAGCAGGCGATGGGTGGGTGGGGTTTCGCGCTTCATTGCGCTATTCTGCCGCAAAGTAGCAGGCCAGCGCCATGATCCGTTTCTTTCTTCTCCTCTCCCTCCTCCTCGCCCCCCTCCCGGCCGCCGCCCAGCCCGCGCAGCGCCACATGGTCGCGGCTGGCCATCCGCTGGCCGTTGAAGCGGGGCTTGGCGTGCTGCGCGAAGGCGGCGGCGCTTTGGATGCCGCCGTGGCGGTGCAGGCGGTGCTTACCCTCGTGGAACCGCAATCCTCCGGCATTGGCGGCGGAGCCTTTATCATGTTTCGCCGCGCCGCGGATGGCGGGATCGAAGCCTGGGATGGGCGGGAAACCGCCCCCGCCGCCGCAACGCCCGCGCTATTCCTCCGCGATGGCCGGCCCATGCCCTTCCTGGAAGCCATGGCCGGTGGGCGCGCGGTTGGCGTGCCGGGTGTATTGCCCGTGCTGGAAGCGGCGCATCGCGCCCATGGCAAGCTGCCCTGGGCGCGGCTGTTTGAACCCGCCATTCGGCTCGCTGAAGAAGGTTTTCCCGTCAGCGCCAGGCTTTCACGCCAAGTCGCCGCTGATACGCTGTTACTCAAGCGGGATCCGGCCTCTGCCGCCTATTTCTTCACCCCGGATAGCCAAGCGCTGCCGCCGGGCCATCGGCTGCGCAACCCCGCTTTGGCTGAAACGCTGCGCGCGGTCGCGCGCGATGGCGCGGCGGCGCTGCAAAGCGGCCCGATTGCGGAGGATATCATCGCCGTCATCCGCAACCACCCAAGCAATCCGGGCGTCATGGCGCTTGAAGACCTCGCCCGTTACCAGCCAAGGCAGCGCAGCGCCATTTGCACGCCCTATCGCAGCTTTCGCATTTGCGGCTTCCCGCCACCTTCTTCGGGCGGTGTCGCGGTCGCGCAAATCCTTGGCGTGCTCGAACATTTCGATATGCCGCGGCTTGACCCACGCGGCGCTGATGCAGCGCATTTGCTGGCAGAAGCTGGGCGGCTTGCCTTTGCAGATCGCAACCTGTTCCTCGCGGATGCGGATTTCGTGCCCGTGCCGGTGCGCGGCCTGACCGACCAGGCCTATCTGCTGACCCGCGCGCAATTGATTGATCGTGACCGCGCGCTGCAAAACCCGCGCGCGGGCAATCCTTCCTGGCGGGAGACATCCTTCGCGCCGCAGACCCAGGAATATGAAGCCGGCACCAGCCATATCGCCATTGTGGATGGCGCGGGCAATGCGCTTTCCATGACCACCACCATTGAAGCGATTTTCGGCGCGCGCATCATGGTGCGCGGCTTTTTGCTGAACAACCAATTGACCGATTTCAGCTTCGCGCCGGAAGCAAATGGCCGACCCATCGCTAATCGGGTGGAGGCAGGCAAAAGGCCGCGCTCATCCATGGCGCCCTCCATTGTTGAGGATAGCGCGGGCGGCCTGCATGCGGTTGTGGGCTCCCCGGGTGGGCCGCGCATTATTGGCTATGTGGCGAAGACGCTGGTTGCGCTGCTGGATTGGGGGATGAGCCCGGAAGAAGCCCTGGCGCTCCCCCATATCAGCACCATGGGCGGGCCGGTGGAATTGGAACAGGGCACGCCCGCCGCTGCCCTGGCCCCGGCCCTGCGTGCCCGAGGACATGAGGCGACGATCCGGGAGATGATTTCCGGCCTGCAAGTGATCCGTGTGACCAATGGCGGGCTGATCGGCGCTTCCGACCCCAGGCGAGAAGGGGTGGCACAGGGCGATTGAATGGGTTTATCCGCGCCACCAGAAATACATGCTATAAACCGCGCGGTGTTTTCGATTTGGGGTGTTCATGATCAGAAAGGCGGTCATTCTGGCCGGGGGGCGCGGCACCAGGCTTGGCGCCGAAACCCAGCTTCGCCCGAAGCCCATGGTGGAAATCGGCGGGCGGCCCATCCTGTGGCACATCATGAAGTCCTATGCCGCTTATGGCATCAAGGATTTCGTGATTTGCCTTGGCTATAAGGGTGATCAGATCAAGGAATTCTTCCTGAACTACCGCCGGCATTCTTCGGATTTGACGCTGGATTTGGCCTCCGGCACCGCAACCTGGCTGACCCCGCCCGCCGAGGATTGGCGCGTCACGCTGGTGGACACCGGTGAGGATACGCAAACCGGCGGGCGCCTTGGCCGTGTGGCGCCGTATCTGCGCGGTGAGCAAGGCTTTTGCCTTACTTACGGTGACGGTGTTTCGGATGTGGATATCGGCGCGCTGATTGCTTTCCACCGCGCCCATGGCCGCGATGCCACCGTGACTGCCGTGGTGCCGCCTGGTCGCTTTGGTGCCTTGGAAAGGGTGGGCGATAGCGTGCGCGCCTTTACCGAAAAACCGCCCGGCGATGGTGCCACCATCAATGGCGGGTTTTTCGTGCTTTCGCCCCGCGTGCTGGGCCGCATTGATGGCGATGATTGCGTCTGGGAACAGGCGCCTTTGCGGGGCTTGGCGGCGGATGATCAGCTGCGTGCCTTCGACCATCATGGCTTCTGGCACCCGATGGATACGCCACGTGATCGCGATGTGTTGGAAGGGCTTTGGCAAAGCGGCGCGGCGCCCTGGAAGAATTGGTAATGCGCCAGCCCGCTTCTCATTTCTGGCGCGGCAAGCGCGTGCTGCTGACAGGGCATACCGGCTTCAAGGGTGCTTGGCTTGCGCTGCTGCTGGAACGCCTGGGCGCTGAGGTCTCGGGCTTTGCCCTCGCGCCGGAAGCAGGGCCCTCTGCCTTTGTCGCTTTGCGCCCCGCGATCACGTCATGCATCGGGGATTTGCGCGATGCGGCGGCGGTGCAAGCCGCCGTGCAGGCGGCGCGGCCTGAGATTGTTTTGCATCTTGCAGCCCAGGCGCTGGTCGGGCGCGGCTATCGCGACCCCGAAGGCACCTTTGCGAGCAACGTGACGGGCACCATCAACCTGATGCAGGCACTACGCGGCGCGGGGGCGCGGGCGGCGCTGATCATCACCAGCGACAAGGTCTATCGCAACGACAATCAAGGCCGCGCCTTTCGCGAAAATGATCCGCTTGGCGGGCATGATCCTTACAGCGCTTCCAAGGCCGCTTGCGAAATCGCGGTCGCATCCTGGCGCGCGAGTTTCGGTGCGGAATTGGGCATTATGGCCACCGCCCGCGCCGGCAATGTGATTGGCGGCGGTGATTTCGGTGCCGAACGGCTGATCCCTGATCTGGTGCGCGCGCGTATCGCGAATGGGGTGCTGATCATCCGTCGCCCCGATGCAACGCGCCCCTTCCAACATGTGCTGGATGTCCTGCGCGGCTATCTGCTGCATGCAGAAGCGCTATGGGCAGGTGCGGCACCGCCGGCGCTTAATTTCGGCCCGCGCGATGCGGAAATCTCGGTCCGTCACGTGCTGGAACTTTACGGCATGGCCGCCGGCGCGCCGATTGCGTGGGAAGCCGCGCCGGCGCCGCCCATGGAAGAAGCGCAACGCCTAGCTTTGGATAGCAGCCTTTCCATGCGAAGCCTTGGCTGGGCGCCGCGCCATGATGCCACCAGCGCCATTGCCGCCACCGCGCGCTGGTATGAAGCCTGGCGCAGCGGCGCGGATGGCCGAGCGCTGGCGCTTGCTGAAATTGAGGATGCCCTTTCCCCATGAATGCTGATGCGCTTTGCCGCCCCATCTCTGGTTGCCGCGCCTGCGGTGGCGCGATCAGCGCCATGTTCTGCGATTTGGGCGCGACACCACTTGCCAATGATTACCCTCTGCCTGGGTCCGCGCCGCTGCCGCGCTATCCGCTCGCCGCCGTGGTCTGCGGAACCTGCCGCATGGTACAATTGGATCATGTGGTGGAAGCCGAGGCGATCTTTACCGATTACGCCTATTTCTCCTCCTTCTCGGAGAGCTGGCTTGATCACGCCGCGCGTTACGCTTCGGCGATGCGCGAGAGGCTTGCACTCGGTGCGCAAAGCTTTGTTGTCGAAATCGCGAGCAATGATGGCTATCTGCTGCGCAATTTCGTGGCCGCCGGCATCCCATGCCTTGGCGTGGAACCAGCCGCGAATGTGGCGGCCAGTGCGGTAGCCGCCGGCGTGCCGACCGAAGTGCGTTTCTTTGGGCGTGAAGCAGCGCGGGATATTGTGGCGCGGCGCGGCCATGCGGATTTGGTGATTGCCAATAATGTGCTGGCGCATGTGCCGGATGTGGTGGATTTCGCGGCAGGGCTTGCGCATCTCGCGGGACCGCACGGCGTGGTCACCATTGAAGCGCCGCATCTGTTGTCCTTTGTGGATGGTGTGCAATTCGATACGATTTATCATGAGCATTACGCCTATTGGTCGCTTTACGCGGTTGAACGCTTGCTGGCTGCGCAGGGCTTGCGCGTGTTTGATGTGGAGAAGCTTTCCACACATGGCGGCAGCCTCCGCTATTTCGCGACCGCCGATGCCGCGCGGGCAGATATGCCCGGTGTTGTTGCTATGCGCGCCGAAGAAGCCGCGCGGGGCATTGCGAGCGATGCCTTCTACCAAGGCTTCAATACGCGGGTCGCGGCGGTGCTTTCCGCCTTCAAGGCGTGGCTCGCGCAATGCCGGGCGCAGGGGCTGCGCCTTGGTGCCTATGGCGCCGCGGCCAAGGGCAATACCTTCCTGAATGCCGCAGGCGTGACGGCGGCAGATTTAATCGCGGTGGCAGATCGCAACCCGGCCAAGCAGAGCCGACTACTGCCAGGCAGCGCCATCCCCATTGTCTCCCCGGAAGCGCTACTCGCCAAGGCGCCGGATGTGATCCTGATACTGCCCTGGAATTTGGCCGAGGAAATCTCCGGCCAATTACGCGCGGCGGGCTTTAAGGGGCGCCTTGCGATAGCCCTGCCAGAACCGCGCTGGCTATAGGAATCAAGCCGCGTCGCGCCCTTCCTCCACCGCATGGCAGGCCACCATCGCATCCCCCGCCGGCTTTAATTCCGGGCGTTCCGCCTTGCAGCGCGGCCCCGCCAGCGGGCAGCGTGGGTGGAAGGCGCAGCCGGTGGGTGGGGTGATCGGGCTTGGCACCTCGCCGCCCACCGGAATGCGCGCCCGCCCGGTCATGTCCAGATCCGGGATCGCTTCCATCAGCGCGCGCGTATAGGGGTGGCGCGGGCGGCGGAACAGGCTTTCTGCCGGCGCCAATTCCGCAATGCGGCCCAGATACATGACACCGATCTGGTCACTCACCTGCCGCACCACTGCCAGGTTATGGCTGATGAACAAATAGGTCAGCCCCATGCGGGACTGCAATTCCTTCATCAAATTCAGGATTTGCGCCTGCACCGAAACATCCAGCGCCGAGGTCGGTTCATCGCACACCAGAAACTCCGGGTTGGATGACAGAGCCCGCGCAATCGAAATGCGCTGGCGCTGCCCGCCCGAGAATTCATGCGGGAACTTATGCCCATCCAGCGGCGATAGCCCTACCTGCGTCAGCAATTCCGCAACGCGCGCTTCCTGCGCGGCACGATCAGGCAAAAGCCCGAAGGCGCGGATGGGTTCGGCAATGATGTCTCCCACTCGCCAGCGCGGATTGAGCGAGGCGTAAGGATCTTGGAAGATCATCTGCATCCGCCGGCGCTGGTCGGATGCGGCGCGGGCCTCGGCCAAGTCTCGCCCATCAAACATCACCTGACCGGCGCTGGGCCGGTAAAGCCCAACCGCCAACCGTGCGACGGTGGATTTGCCGCAGCCAGATTCGCCCACCAAGGACAGGGTGCGGCCCTTTGGCACGGCCAGGCTCACGCCATCCACGGCGCGCAGCAGGCGCTTGCCTTCACCCGCAACCACGCGCTGCAAAAGGGGGCGGGAGACATCGAAATACCGCGCCGCATCGCGCAGTTCCAGAATGGGGGTATCAGCCATGGGTCTTGGCCCCCCCCGCGTAAAGCCAGCAGGCGGCTTGCGTCGCACCCGCCGGCAGCAAATCCGGCCTGTCTTCCCTGCAGCGCGCGAAAACCTTGGGGCAGCGCGGGTTATAGGCGCAGCCTTTGGGAATGGCGGAAAGCCGCGGCATGGCGCCATCAATCTGCGCGAGCCTTTCAACGCGCCGATCCAAAGGCGGGATGGAGCCCATCAGCCCCACCGTATAGGGATGGCTTGCCTGCTTCACCACATTGCGCACGGGGCCGATTTCCGCGATGCGCCCGGCATACATCACCGCAACACGGTCCGCGGTTTCAGCGATGACGCCCATATCATGCGTCACCAGCATCATCGCCGTGCCTTTTTCGCGGGCGAGGGATTTCAGCAGCGCAATGATCTGCGCTTGGATGGAAACATCCAAGGCCGTGGTCGGTTCATCCGCCACAATCAGGCGCGGCTCCGCACACAAGGCCAGCGCAATCACCACGCGCTGACGCATGCCGCCTGAGAATTCATGTGGGTAGGAATCAATCCGCTGCGCTGCCGCCGGAATACCCACCAGATCAAGCCAGCCAATGGCGCGCTTACGTGCCTCGGCGGGCGTGATCGGCAAATGGGTTGTCATGGTTTCGGCCAATTGTCGGCCCACAGTATAGAGCGGGTTCAGCGTGGTCAGCGGGTCCTGGAAGATAGCGCCGATTTCCTTGCCGCGAATGCGGCGCATATCCTCATAGCGCAGATTATCAATGCGCTTGCCATCCAGTCGGATTTCACCGGCGGCGATACGCCCGGGCGGTTCCAAAAGACCGATGATCGCGGCCCCGGTCATGGATTTACCGGCGCCTGATTCACCCACCACGCCCAGCACTTCACCCGCGGAAATGGTGAAGGAAACATCATCAATCGCCACCAGCGTGCCGCGGCGCGTTGGGAATTCCACGCGCAAATGGCGCACTTCAAGCAAGGGGTTCTGGCCAGACATTAGCGGAGCTTCGGATTGAGGGCGTCACGCAGCCAATCGCCCAGAAGATTGACGGAAAGCACCATGGCAATCAGCGTGACGCCGGGGAAGATCGTGATCCACCATTCGCCGCTGAACAGGAAGTCATTGCCAATACGGATCAGCGTGCCAAGCGAAGGTTGCGTCGCCGGCACCCCGACGCCGAGGAAGGACAGTGTTGCCTCCGACAATATCGCCAGCCCCAGATTGAGCGTCGCAATCACCAGCACGGGCCCCAGCACATTGGGCAATACGTGGGAAAGCATGATGCGCGGTGGGGAGACACCAATCACCCGCGCCGCCTGCACATATTCCTTATTGCGTTCCACCATGGTGGAACCACGCACGGTGCGGGCGAATTTCGGCCATTCGCTGATGCCGATGGCGAAAATCACGACGAAAAGCGCGATCTGGTCATGCACTTCGCGCGGCAGGGCAGCGCGCACCACGCCATCAATCAGAAGTGCCACCAGAATGGAGGGAAAGGTCAGCTGCACATCGCAAATGCGCATCAACAGCGCATCCAGCTTGCCGCCCAAATACCCCGCGAGCAGCCCCAGCGTAACCCCAAGCGTGGTTGCGAAAAGCGTCGCGGAAAGCCCAACCAGCAGCGAAACCCGCGCGCCATACATGATGGCAGAAAGCACATCGCGCCCTTGATCATCGGTGCCGAGCAGATAGGCACGCTCCCCGCCCTCAATCCAGGCGGGCGGCTTGAAGGCATCCAGCAGATTGAGTGAGGCGAGGTCAAACGGGTTATGCGGCGCAATCCAGGGTGCCAATAGCGCACCCAGAATGCAGATCAGCGCCACAATGGCCGAAAGCATGGTGATGGGGGACCGGGTGAAGGACCACCAGATATCGCTATCAAAGAACCGGCGGAGCGTATCGGTCATGATCAATGCGCCCCCTGCCCGCGCCCGATGCGGAGCCTTGGGTCCACAGCGTAATAGAGCAGATCAACAATCAAATTGATGGTGACGAAAAGTGCGGAGATCAGCAGCAGATAGGCCGCCATCACCGGGATATCCGCCTGATTGACGGATTGAATGAACAGTAGCCCCATGCCCGGCCATTGAAACACGGTCTCCGTCACAATGGCGAAGGCGATGATCGCCCCCAATTGCAGCCCGACAATGGTGATCACCGGCACCAGCGTATTCTTCAGCGCATGGCCGAAATGCACGGCGCGGTTGGGCAAGCCCCGCGCGCGGGCGAATTTGATGTAATCGGTGCGCAGCACTTCCAGCATCTCGGCCCGCACCAGGCGCATGATCAGCGTCAATTGGAACAGGCCGAGTGTGATGGAAGGCAGGATCAAGGCCTTGATCCCGGTCCAGGTCAGGAAGCCCGTGGACCACCAGCCAAGCTTGACCGTGTCACCACGCCCGAAGGAAGGCAGCACACCCAGCCAAACGGCAAAAACCAGGATCAGCAAAATGCCGATCAAGAAGGTGGGCAGGGAAACGCCAACAAGGCTGAAGGTCAGGAAAAACCGCGACAGCCAGGAATTCCGGTAAAGCCCAGTATAGACCCCCAAGGGCACGCCAATCAGCAGGGCCAGAAAGGCCGCGGTGAAGGCAAGCTCCAGTGTCGCCGGCGCGCGTTCCGCAATCAAATCCGCCACAGGCCGCGACAGGCGATAGGAAAGCCCGAATTCGCCCTGCACCGCATTGCCAAGGAAGGTGCCAAATTGCACCCAGAAGGGCTGATCCAACCCCAAATCCTTCACCAGCGCCTGGCGCTGCGCCTCCGTGAAATCCTGCCCGAGCATGATCGCCACCGGATCGCCGACATAGGCGAACATGGCGAAGGAGATCAGCGCAACGGTTAGCATTACTGGCAGCGCCTGCAGAATGCGGGAGATGATGAAGGCGAACAAAAGGGGGTGCTCCAGTAAGCATTTTCAAGCCAAGTGGAATTACTTGGCGACTCGGAAAATGCGACCAAACAAAATGTCGCATTTTCAAGCCAAGTGGACTCACTTGGCGGCTCGGAAAATGCGACCAAACAAAATCTCCAAGCGCGGCGGGCACGTGACCCGCCGCGCCAAGGGCGTCAGTTCATCCGTGCCCAGCGGAAATAGGGCTGGTTATTGGCCATATGCGGAATGGTCAGGTTGGACCGCATGGCCCAGGGGATCATCTGATGGTGCAGCGGGATATGCGGCACGTCTTCACGATAGATGCGCAGCGCCTCACGAATTGCCTCATCGCGCTGCGCGCCGGATTGGGTTTTCATGCGTTCAATCAGCGCATCCATGCGCGGGTTGGAATAGCGCCCGTAATTCCAGATGCCATCACCCTGCGCGCCATTGCGGGTCGCGACCAGGGATTGGAAGGAATAAAGCGCATCCAAAGTCGGCACGCCCCAGCCCAGCAGATAGATGGAGGTATCATCGCGCTGGATCTTGGCAAAGAAGGGCGCCAGCGGCATGGCGTTCAACTTGGCACGAATGCCAACCCGCGCCCACATGGCAACGATGGCTTGGCAAATCTGCTCATCATTGATGTAGCGATTATTCGGGCAATCCAGCGTGATTTCAAAGCCATTGGGGAAGCCCGCTTCCGCCAACAAAGCCCGCGCGCGCGCCGCATCATAAGGCAGGCGCACATCTTCTTCCTTCACATAGCCATTGACCTGCGAAGGGAAGAAGGTGCCCGTCACCACGGATTGGCCGCGCATGGTGGTGCGATGGATCGCCTGGATATCAATCGCGTGATAAAGCGCCTGGCGCACGCGCAAATCCTTCATCGGATTGCGCCCCTTCACATCGGAATAGAGCAATTCATCCCGATACACATCCATCGCCAGGAAGATGGTGCGCACTTCCGGGCCTTCCAGCACGCGGATATTCGGCGCCTGACGCAGCCGATTCAAATCCTGCAAGGGCGGATCGAGCACGAAATCAACCTCACCCGAAAGCAGGGCGGCGATGCGCGTCGCGTCAGATGCGATCGGGCGGAAGATGATTTCCGTCACATTCGCTTCCCGGCTGGTCTCTTCCTTCCATCCCCACCAATCACTGTTGCGGGTCATCACCGTGCGCACATCTGATTCACGCGCCGTCAGGCGGAAAGCGCCGGTGCCATTCGTGTTGCGGACCGTGTGCATTTCTTCCCGCTGGCGGGTATTTTGTGGCCGCGCTGCATTATTCCTTTCGGACCAGCTCCGCGACATCATGAAGACGGAAGCGATCTTATTGGGCAGGATTGGGTCCGGGATTTTGGTGATGATATCCACCACCAGCGGTTCCACTTGCACCGCGCGTTCCACCGTATCCACGAAAATCCCGTAATTTGAGGTCGGCGCCAAAGCGCGCGTCACGCTGAACACCACGTCATCGGCGGTGAAGGCCTCGCCCTCATGGAATTTCACGCCATCGCGCAGCCAGAAGCGCCAGCGATTGGGTTCCTGCTGTTCCCAGCGGAGCGCCAGGCCCGGCGCCAGGCCCAATTCCTGGGTGCGGTTGATCAGCGGATCATAGATCTGTTGCAGCACCATGGTGACGGTGCCGACATTCTGGCTATGCGGGTCGAGCGTATTGGGATCGCCCGAGGCCGCCCAGCGTACCGTTCGCGCATCCGCATTCGCCCCAGCAAGCGCCAGCCCGCAGGCCAGCGCGGTCGCCCATAACAGCTTTCGCATCCCGTTCTCCTGTTTTTGGTTAAAGCCCTGAACCCGCCTATAGGGGTGCCCGCCCCCGGCGGGAAGAGGTTTTATGGGGGAG
The DNA here is from genome assembly GCA_020249145.1 of Roseomonas sp. GTDB lineage: Bacteria > Pseudomonadota > Alphaproteobacteria > Acetobacterales > Acetobacteraceae > Neoroseomonas. The sequence goes on from JADCGF010000005.1 coordinate 215,219, forward strand.
ATTTCCCCGCCCGCGAAACTGCTTTAGTTTCCAACCAAGCCCGTCCGAGAGAACCCGCCCATGCCGCGCTTCGCCGCCAATCTTTCCATGATGTTCAATGAAGCCCCCTTCCTGGACCGCTTCGCGCTGGCCGCCAAGGCCGGCTTCAAGGGGGTGGAATTCCTATTCCCCTATGACCACCCGGCGGCTGAAATCGCCCAGCGGCTCAAGGATAATGGCTTGCAGCAGGTTCTGTTCAATGCGCCGCCCGGTGATTGGGCCAAGGGCGAACGCGGCATGGCCTGCCACCCCGGCCGGGAACAGGAATTTCGCGACAGCATCATGCGCGCCTTGGATTATGCCGGCGCGCTTGGCTGCCCGCGCCTGCATGTCATGGCCGGCATGGTGCCGCCGGGCGTCGCGCAGGGCACGCTCACGAGCCTTTATGCCATCAACCTCGCCTGGGCGGCTGAGCGCGCCATGGCCCAGGGGGTGAAATGCTGCATTGAACCCATCAACCAACGGGACATGCCGGGCTATGCCCTGACCGGCATCGCCAATGCCATCCAGGTTATCGAGGCCGTGGGGCCGGAAAGGCTCGGCCTGCAATTCGACCTCTATCACACGCAAATCAGCGAAGGCGATCTGGTGCCCCGCGCCCGCGCGGCCCTGCCCTATATCGCCCATATGCAGGTGGCCGATACGCCTGGCCGGAATGAACCCGGCACGGGTGAGGTGAATTGGCCCTTTGTCTTCGCCCAATTGGATGAAATGGGCTATCGCGGCTGGATTGGCTGCGAATATCGCCCCGCCGGCGAGACCCTCGCCGGGCTTTCCTGGTTCGCCCCCTACAAGGACTGAAACGCAATGAAAATCGCCTTTATCGGCCTTGGCATCATGGGTCGCCCCATGGCCGGCCATCTGAAGACCGCGGGCCACGCCATCACCGTGGTGGAACGCAAAAGCCTGACCGCCGAGGACCGCGCGGCCTTTGCCGTGGCGCCGGATGCCAAGTCCGCCGCCGCCGGGGCGGATGCCGTGATCATCATGGTGCCCGATACGCCTGATGTGGAAGCCGTGCTGTTCGGCGCGGGTGGCGTGGCTGAGGGCCTCAAGCCCGGCACGCTGGTGATTGACATGTCATCCATCAGCCCGACCGCCACCAAGGAATTCGCGGCCAAGATCGCGGCCAAGGGGGGGGATTACCTGGATGCCCCGGTCTCGGGCGGGGAAGTCGGCGCCAAACAGGCGAGCCTCACCATCATGGTCGGTGGCTCGGAAGCCGCCTTTGAACGCGCCAAGCCGCTGTTCGAAGCCATGGGCAAGAATATCACCCTGGTGGGCGGCACGGGCGCGGGGCAGACCTGCAAGGTTGCCAATCAGATCATCGTGGCGCTGACCATCGAAGCCGTGGCGGAAGCACTCACCTTCGCGTCCAAGGCCGGGGCTGACCCTGCCAAGGTGCGCCAAGCGATCACCGGTGGCCTCGCCACTTCCCGCATTCTGGAACTGCATGGGGAACGCATGATCAAGCGCACCTTTGCGCCGGGTTTCCGCATCCGCCTGCACCAGAAGGATTTGAACCTGGCTTTGCAAGCCGGGCGCGAATTGGGCGTGGCACTTCCCAATACCGCCTCCACCCAGCAGCTTTTCGCCGCCGTGGCGGCTGCGGGCGGTGGGGATTTGGACCATTCCGGCCTGGTCAAGGCGCTGGAGACGCTCGCCGCGCATCCGGTGGCGCCGGACGCTTGAGGAGCAGTGATGCGCAGTGGAAGCCCTGCCCCGCCAGGGCTTCTTACTTTTCAATACATTTTCGCCAAAAAGCGCATGGGTTTTAATTTTTGTACAAGCGTAACTTTGTGATAACCTGATTCAAATCTCAATTTCTTGGCGCTTGCCAAGCACGTTGTAGCAAGGTTGGAACCTCATGCGGTTCGAAGATATTGGCGAGCAGCTTCGTACCTATCGCCTGGAATCAGGCTTGAAGGCGGATGAGATTGCCGCCCGGCTCGGCATTTCGCGCGCTGCGCTCTATCGCTATGAAAAGGGCGAGGTCATCAAGCTTGATACCGTGCGGCGCCTGGCGGAAATGTTGCAAGTCTCGCCCCTGGCGCTGCTCGGCATCGGGGTGGATTATTTTTCCCGCGTCACCTCCTTCCATGAACGGCTGCGCCATATTGAGGAAGAAGTCGATAGCCAATTGCACCTTGGCGGCGCCTTCGGCTTCGCCATAGCGAGTGATGGTTTTGTCGAGATATTGCGCAGCCTATGGCTGGAAGCGGCCAATATGGCACCAGACCAAGTGGCGGCGCGCGGGGCGGCAGATCAATGCCTTGCCCTGCTGGCCCAGCGCCGGCTGATCCTGGGACAACGCCGGCCCAGCATCATCGCCATATTGTCGGAAACAGCCATACGCCGGCTTTTGGCCGATGGCATTTGCGCCGGCCTGCCGCTTTCAGAACGCCGCCGTGCCGAAGCCCGTGCAGCCGCGGCGACCGAGGCAGAAAACCTCGCCAATCAGATGGAACAGGCGCCGCTTGGCGTGCAGATCGGGCTTTTGCCGGAACCGGAACCCATCAATCAGGCGATTATCTTTCGCAGCCGGGAACGCGGTTTTGTCGTGGGCAACCCCTTCCCGGCGGATGCGCATCCCGCCTGGGCGCAGGGGATTGTCAGCGTCACCTCGGCCGATGATGCCTTGGCGGTGCATCAACGTGTGGCTGAGGCCTGCTGGCGCCAGGCGCGCAAGGGCATGGCGGCGGCGCAAAGGCTGCGGAGTCTGATCGCGGAGGCGAATCCTGTCTAAGCGGGGCTTGCCCTGAGGCTTACAAGTGTTTCCATAATGCGCGCGGCCGGGATGCTGCCCGGCGCCAGATAAGGAAACGCCATGGCCCGCGAGAATTGGGACCCCGAAATGCTGCGCTTCACCGAAATGATGGAGGCACGCGCGGCAGCCCAGCCCCCGGTGAAGCTTGAACTGCCCCTGGATCATTCGCGGGAATTGAATGATGGCCTCAGCCTGCCGCTCGCCAAGGGGGGCGCGGTGATGGCGGAAAGTGAGGATCGCTGGCTGGCGCTGCGCGGGCGGCGGATTCTCTGCCGGTTTCATCGCCCAACGGCGGGCACGGGCCACCCGGTGCTGGTTTATCTGCATGGTGGCGGCTGGGTTTGGGGCAGCGTGGATACGCATGACCGGCTGATGCGCGAATATGCCGCCGTATCGGGCTGCGCGGTGATTGGCGTTGATTATGCGTTGAGCCCTGAGGCGATTTTCCCGCAAGCCCTGGAAGAATGCGCCGCCGTCACGCGTTGGGTTGCTAATCGAGGCGCGGCATGGGGCTTGGATACCAGCCGCATCATCCTTGGCGGAGATTCGGCGGGTGGGAACCTCGCTACCGGCACGGCGCTATTGTTGCGGGAAACTGATCCAAGCCTGAAACTACGCGGCCTGTTGATCAATTACGGTGTCATGGACAGCGCCATGAACACGCCAAGCTATGATGCTTTTGCCACCGGGCATTTCCTGACGCGGGAGAAGATGGATTTCTACTGGCGCTGCTATGCGCCGAAGGAGGCGGATCGCGTCACACCCTTCGCTTCCCCGATGCGCGCCGATCTGCGCGGCCTGCCGCCCGTGCTGGTGCATATCGCGGAGCTTGATGTTTTGGCTGATGAGAACAGGATGTTTGCCAATAAACTCCGCGCCGCAGGGGTTGCAGTGACGGAAGAAACCTTCCCCGGCACCATCCATGGCTTCCTCCGCGCGCTCGGGCATGTGGCGGCGGCGGATCGTGCGGCGCGGCAGGGTGGTGAATGGCTCAAGGCGCGTTTTGCCTGAAACACACAAACGGGGAGGATTACCATGATTGATGAAGCAACGAAGCAGCGCATCCAAAGCCAATTGGGCGATCCGAAACTCGCCTCCCATTACCTGAAGCCGGATCATATGCCTTGGCAGGCCACGGAATTTCCAGGGATTGAGATGAAGCTGCTGTGTCGGGATGAGGCGCGCGGCATGTCCACCATCCTGTTCCGCATGGCCCCCGGTGCGGAAGTGCCACTGCATGAACATACGGATATTGAACAGACCTATGTCATGGAAGGCTATCTGGAAGATGAGGAAGGGCGCTGCGGCCCGGGCGAATTCGTCTGGCGCCCGGCGGGCAATACGCATGTCGCGCGCGCACCGGAAGGGGCGCTGTTTCTTTCGATCTTCCTGAAGCCCAATCGCTTCGTGGAAAAGCAGCCGGGTTTTGCGCGCTAGGCGCAGCGGGGGTTAAGCCCCCGCCAGCGCTCTTTTTGCCACTTCGGTCAAAAACTTCGACGCGACAGGCAAAATCGCGTCATTGAAATCATAGCGCGCATTATGAAGATCGCGCCCTTCCTCGGCGGGGCCATTGCCGATCCAAACGAAAGCGCCAGGCACTTCCTTGAGGAACCAGGCGAAATCCTCACCCGTCATGGCCGGGCGCATATCGCGGCGGGTTTCGGTGACGCTTGCCGCAGCCGCCGCAGCAAGGTCGCGCTCAGCCGGGGAATTCGCGGTTACGCCAAGGCCAGGGCTGATGATCAGCGTGCCCTTCACGCCGCAGGTTGCCGCCACGCCATCCGTGATGCGCTGCAAGCCTTCCTTGATGGCATCGCCCGCTTCTTCATGAAGCCAGCGTATCGTGCCCCTTATGGCAACGCGGCGCGGCACCTGGTTCTGCGCTTCACCGCCTTCAATCACCGTCAGGCTGACCACGCCGCCCATCAGCGGGTCCACATTGCGCGCCACGATGGATTGTGCCGCCACAATCGCATGGCCTGCCGCCAGCAGCGGGTCGCGCGTCAGGTGCGGCAGCGCCGCATGGCCGGCATGGCCATCGAAAATCAGTTCAATCCGTGCCCCGGCGGCCATCACGGCGCGGTCATGAATGGCAATGGTGCCGGCGGCGAGGCCGGGCCAATTATGCCAACCGAAAATCCGGTCCATCGGGAAGCGCGAGAACAGCCCATCGGCGATCATGGAAAGCGCCCCGCGCCCGCCTTCCTCCGCAGGCTGGAACACCAGATGAACCGTGCCGGTCCAGCCTTTATCCTCCAGCAGCAGCCGCGCCGCGCCCAAAAGCGCCGTTGTATGCCCATCATGCCCGCAGGCATGCATCACGCCGGGGATCGTGGATTTCCAGGGCAGATCATCCGCCTGCTCCTGAATGGGCAGCGCATCCATATCGCCGCGCAGCCCAACCGAACGATTGCCCCCGCCGCGGCGGATCGTCGCCACCACGCCATGGCCGCCAACATGCTCGGCAATCTCCGTGACCCCCATGTCGCGCAGCTTTTGCACCACAAAGGCCGCAGTCGGGCCTTCTGCCAGCGTTAGGCCAGGATGGGCGTGCAGGTGCCGCCGCCAGGAAGTTAGGGTAGCGTGAAATTCATCGGTCATGATTCGTCTTTTCTACCCTTCCCCGGCCAGGGCCGCCACCAACCATAGGTGGTTGCTCTGCTGGCTATTTTGCACTTGCCTGGTCTTGGCGCATCAGGCTTTCGCCCAAGAACCGCCGGGCATCCCCTATCGCGTGGAGATCTCCCCGGATGACGACCGGGCGCTGGTTTCTGCCATTGAAGCTGTTTCGCAAATGATAAGGCTGGCCGAAACCGCGCCCACGGATGGCTATGGGCTGCTGGCACGCGCGCGGGCCGATCTGCCGCGCCTGGCCGAAGCGCTCCGCGCCGAGGGCTTCTGGGGCGGTACCGCCCGGATCGAGATCGCCGGGGAGGATGTGAACCGGCGCGGCGCTGCCCCGCCCGAGGCCGATCCAGCCAACCCCTTGCCGGTCGCCATCATCCTGACACCCGGCCCGCGCTATCGAATCGCCCCGCTCCTGCTGCGCGCCGAACCCACCGACCAGGATAGGCTGCTGGAACAGGCCGCCGCCGAGCTTAGCATCGCTGAAGGCGATCCTGCCCGCCCCGCTGATATCCTCGCTGCGGAGGAGGCGATTCTGCGCGAACTCCGCCGGGCCGGTTATCCCTTGGCGAGTGTCGTGGCACGGGACGCGGTGGTGGATCATGACACCAAGACGATGGACATCACCTGGCGCATCGCCCCAGGTCCGCACGCGGATTTCGCGCGGCCAAGTGTGGCGGGCACCACGCGCACCAATCCCGCGCTGTTGGAAAGGCTGGCGGCGCGGCGGCTGGAAGGCCAGCCCTATTCGCCCGAAAGGCTGGAACGCGCCCGCCGCGCCATGATGGGGCTTGGCGTTTTCGGCTTTGTGCGTGCCGAGGAAGGCCAGGCTTTGGACCCTGCCGGGCGGCTGCCGGTGCATTTCCAGGTGCAGGAACGCCCGCGCCACGCGGTGGGTGGTCGTTTTGGTTTCGAGACGAATTACGGCCTGACCGCCAGCGCCTTCTGGGAAGATCGCAATATTTTTGGTGGTGCTGAAAGGCTCCGCCTGGAAGGTGAGGTTGCGCGCATCGGCGAAACCGGGATTGAGAACGCGACCTACCGCGCCTTTGCCACACTGCGCACGCCGGAATTTCTGGGCCGCGATCTGCAAAGCACCGCACAAATCGGCGCGGTGCGCGAAAGGCTGCGCGCCTATGATCGTGACGCCGCCCTGGCATCCTTCATCCTGGAACATAGGCTTTCGGATACCATGGCTGTGGCGGCGGGACCGAATTATGAAGAAGGGCGCATTGGCCGCGATGGGGATATGGAAGCCTTTCGGCTTTTCGGGCTGACGGGCATTTTTCGCTACGACACTACTACCAACCCGCTTGACCCGCGCCAGGGCCAGCGCTTCACCTTCAACGCGACCCCTTACTATTCGGCGATGGATGCCAATAGCTTCACGCGCATCCTGGCGATTGGCACCAGCTACTTCGACATCCTGGGCAATGGTGACAGTGTTTTGGCGCTGCGCGCGGCACTTGGCAGCGCACCGGGGGCGGATCGGGATGAGATCACTTTGGACAAGCGCTTCTATGCCGGCGGTGGCAGTTCCGTCCGCGGCTATACCTATCAATCCATCGGGCCGCGCGATGCCGCCAATCGGCCCTTGGGCGGGGCGAGCCTGGTGGAAACGAGTCTGGAATGGCGCCAGAGAATCAGCCGAAGCTGGGGCATGGCGGCGTTTCTGGATGCGGGCTCGGTCGGGGAAGAAGCCAAGCCGGATTTCAGCCGGCTGCGCGCCGGCACCGGGCTTGGGATACGCTACCTGACCGCCATCGGGCCGCTGCGTTTCGATGTCGGCGTGCCTTTGGATCGGCAAAAGGATGATCCATCCTTTGCGATCTATATCGGCTTTGGGCAGGCTTTCTGAGATGAGGCATCTGCGCCGCCTGCTTATCCTGCTGTTGGCGATCCCGCTGGTGATTGCGGCCTTCCTGTGCGGCGTTCTTGCCTGGGTGCAATGGGGCAATGGCGCAGCGGCGCTGGCGGGGCTTGCAGGGCGCTTTGTGCCGGGGCTTGTGATTGAAGGGCTTGCGGTGACGCTGCCGCGAGAGGTCCGTGCCGCGCGTATCACACTCGCCGATGAGGGCAATGTCTGGCTGGATATCGCGGCACCGCGCATCGCCTTTGATCTGGCAGCGCTTTGGCAAGGCGAAGCGCATGTGCAGGGCGTGACGGCGGAGCGAATCACACTTTCTCACCTACCTGCTTCTGAGGGTGGAGAGGCGCGCGATGGCCCGTTGCTGCCCTCCCTGCCGCATCTGCCTTTGGGCGTGCGGATTGACCGCGTGGCGATTGCGGAAATCACCGTGGCCGAGGGCGTTTTTGGCCAGGGCTTTCGCGCGGCACTTGAAGGCAAGGCAGTGCTGAAGGCAGCGCGGCTTTCGGGTGATGTTGCGCTCACGCGGCTGGATGCGCCGGGTGAGGCGCGGCTTGAATTGGACCTTTCCCCCGGCGCGGATCGGCTTTTCGCGAGGCTCGATCTGGCGGAACCGCCAGGCGGGGTGATCGCCGCAGCTCTTGGTGTGGCGTCCGAACCCGCCAGCGTGACCTTGCGCCTGCGAGGCCCGGCCAGCGGTGCGGCCTTGGTCGCACAGGCGCGGCTTGGCAGCGCGGCAGAGGCAGCGCTTTCCGGCACCATCAGCGCCGATGCGCGCGGCGCGGGGTTTGCGCGGCTTGCGGGCCATATCACGGCGATGCCCTTGCTGCCGGCAGCACTTGCCGAAGCGCTGGCACGCCTGGATTTCGCGCTGGATGCGGCGCGCGATCGCGCTGGTGTCATCACGCTCCGTGATGTGGTGGCGAAGGCGCCGCTTGGCGAAGTGACCCTTGCCGGCAGGCTTGATCCCAAAACGGGGGAAGCGGCGCTGCAAGGCACCCTTACGCTCGGTGCAAGCGCGATGCTTGCCGCCCATGTGCCTGAACAGATTGCCTGGGAAGCAGCCCGCGCGCGGTTTCGGCTGGATGGCAGGCTGAACGCGCCGCATCTTGCACTGGATGCCGAAATGCAAGGCTTTTCCAGCAGTATCGCGGAACTGGGCGCCGCCCTTGGCGCGACCCCGCGCCTGAGCCTGCAGGCCCGCGCACCGACACGCATTGAAAGCCTGACCCTGATCGGCGCCGGCAATGAACTGACCGCTTCGGGCTATGTCGGCGAAACCCTTGATCTCCGCTTTGGACTGCGCCTTGGCGATCTTGCGCTATTGGTGCCGGAATTGGCCGGGGCCTTGACCGCGGAAGGCCATCTGCATGGCGCGCGCGATGATCCTTCGATCACCCTGAAAGCGCGGGGCGAAAGCATCACGCGTGGCGCTGAGGTGCTTGCCGCGCCAAGCCTTGACCTGCTGCTGGAAACGCCCCTGTCGCGCCCGCGCGCAGAAGCGCGGCTGGAGGCTCGCTATGCCGGGCAGCCGCTGACACTGACACTTTCCGGCGTGCCGGAAGGAAGCGCGCTCAGGATCAATCAGCTTGAAGCGGCTTTTGGTGCGGCACGGCTTTCGGGGCGCGGTTTGCTAGACGTGCAAAAGCCGCTTTTCGATGGCGCGCTGTCACTTGCCATTCCCGATCTGGCGCCCTTTGGCGATATCTTTGGCCAGAACATGACCGGCAGCCTGTCCTTGGAAGCCGAAGGGCGCGATGCCGGTGGCGCGCAGCAGGTCAAGGTCAGGCTGAATGCCCCAGATGCCAGCTTTAATGGGCGCAAGCTTGCCTTGAGCGTCGAACTTGCCGGCGGCCTGGATGATGCCAAGGCCAGCTTCACCTTGCGCCATGGCGAAGCAGAGCTTGCGGGTGAAGCGGCACTCAGCCTGACCGGAGCGGTACGAAGCGTCACGCTGCCCAACCTCTCGCTCGCCTATGGCGCGGAGCAGGTGAAGCTCGCCGCGCCCGCGCGCATCGAAATCTCGCCTGATGGGCGCGTGAGCATTGCGGAGACGAATATCACCAGCAATCGCGGCGGCAGGCTCAGGCTGGAAGGTTTCTGGAGCGAGGCTGAGATGGCGTTTAGGGCATCGCTCACCGCACTGCCCATTGCGCCCTTCGCCGCATTGCTGGTGCCGGAAGCGAAATTGGCGGGCACGCTCACCGGTGAGGCGCGGGTGGATGGCACGGCTGACGAGCCCCGTTTTGAGATCAAATTGGAAAGCACCGCCATCACCAGCGCCATGCCAGCGGCGCGTGGCTTGCCGCCCTTGCGCCTTTCGGTGAACGCCAATGGCACGGCAGCGGGGGCGGAAGCGCGCGCTTCGGTCACTGGCGGGAATGTGGTGCGGCTGGCTGCCACGGCGCGGCTGGTAGGGCTTGCGCCTGACGCTGCCCTTTCCGGCAGCATCACCGGGCGGCTTGATCTGGAAAGCCTGATGCAGCCCTTGCTCGCTGCCGGGGCGCAGCGCCTGACCGGCATTGCCAATCTCAATCTGCGCCTGCAAGGCAGCCTGGCCGCGCCGCGCTTGGGCGGCGATGCCAGTATCGCCAATGGCAATTTTCGCGATTTGCAGCATGGCGTGACGTTGAATGAAATCACCGCCGCCATCACCGCGGATGATCGGCGCTTCAACCTGACGCGCTTTGCCGCGCGGACGGCGGGCGGGGGCAGCCTGGGCGGTTCTGGCACGCTGGATCTTGGCCAGCCGCGTTTGCCTTATGAGTTGCGCCTGACTGCCACCGCTGCGCGCCCGGTCAATTCCGATCTGGGCAATGCCACCTTGGATGGTGTGCTGAGCTTGGCGGGTGAGGCTCTCGGCGACAGTCGGCTTTCCGGCAAGCTATTGGTGCAGCGCGCGGAATTGCGGATTCCGGACCGGTTGCCGCCTTCAATCCGAACCCTGCCCGGGGTGCGCGAAAGGGGCCAACGCCCGCCCGGCGTGGCGCCCTTGACGCCACCGGCAGGCGGTAACGCTACAGAGGCCAATCTGCCGCCCATTGCGCTTGATCTCACCATTGAAGCGCCGCGCGCGATTTTCCTCCGCGGGCGCGGCCTGGACGCCGAATTGGGCGGCGAGGTTCGCGTTGGTGGAACGTTCGCGGCGCCCTTGCTGGCAGGTGGCTTCATGCTGCGCCGGGGGACGCTGGTTGTGCTGGATCGGCGGCTTGACCTCAACCGCGCCAATATCAGCTTCGATGCCGGCGGGATTATGCCCAATCTTGATGTGCTGGCGACCTCTCGCGCTGAGGAGGTGGAGGTGAATGTCGCGGTGGAAGGCCCGGCGCGTGATCCGAAAATCAGCTTCACCTCCAACCCTGAATTGCCGGCGGATGAGGTGCTGGCGCGGCTGCTGTTTGGCCGTCGCGGGGGCGAGCTTTCGCCCTTCCAGATGCTGCGCCTGGCCGAAGCGCTTGCCGGCACGACAGGTCGCCCCCTGCCGGGACCTGGCGGGGTGATGGAGCGCATCCGCCGCACCTTGGCGCTTGATCGGCTTTCCATCGGTCAGGAAAAGGAAGGCGAGCAGCGCGCCGGGCAGGAACCGGGTGCCACATTGGAATCCGGGCGCTATGTGGCGGATGGGGTATTTGTTGGCGTGAAGCAAAGCGCCGATGGCGGGCCGCCCCGCGTGGGCGTGCAGATAGACCTTACGCGAAGGCTGAGGCTGGAGGCGGAAAGTGGCGGGAATAGTCTTGCCGGTGATCGGGTGGGGATTGGGTTTGAGATTGAATATTGATCGCCCCGCCCCTGGCACTCGGCGCCTGGGAGTGCCAAGTTACGGCTCGATGACAAGTGCATGGAACAAAAGGGTGTTCAGGGCATGATCCGCTACGAATTGCGCTGCGATCAGGCGCATGAATTCGATGGCTGGTTCAAGGACAGCGCGGCTTTCGACAAGCTCGCAGCCGCAGGGCTTGTGGAATGCCCGCATTGCGGCCCGGCCAAGGTGGCGAAGCGCCTGATGGCGCCGGCCATCCCGAAAAAGGGCCGCCCGGCGCGCAATGCCAAGCCGGAAGCCCTGCCCGCACCGGTCGCGGAAACCCCTTCCCCACCGCCCGCGCCCGCGCCCCCGCCCGCGCCCCCGCCCCCTGCGCTTCCCGCAGCGGCGCTGGCCGCCATGCCGGCGGAACTGCGCGCCATGCTGCGGCATATGCGGACCGAGATTGAGAAGAATTGCGATTATGTCGGAAGCGATTTCGCCGAGGAAGCGCGCAAGATTCACCACGGCGAGGTCGAAGCCCGCGGCATTTTCGGCGAAGCCACCGAGGATGAGGCCGAGGCGCTGCGCGAAGAGGGGATCGAGATTGCGCGCATCCCCTGGGTGCCGCCTTCCGATGCCTGAAGCCCCAACACGCTGCGCGGTATTTGATCTGGATGGCACGCTGGTGGATAGCGCGCCCGATATCCATGCTGCGCTTGATCGGCTGATGGCGCGCCAATGCTTGCCCGGCTTGGCGCGGGCCGAGGTTGTGGGGATGATCGGCGATGGCGTGCGCGTGCTGCTTGAACGCGCCCATGCCGCGCGCGGCATTGCGCTGAATGAGGCAAGCTTTGATCATTTCATGGCTGATTATGAAGCCAATGCGGCGGTGCTGACGCGGCCCTTTGCCGGCATTCCCGAATTGCTGGGCGGCTTGCGCGATGCAGGCTGGCAACTTGCGGTCTGCACCAATAAGCCGGAAGCCGCGGCGCGTGTCTTGCTGTCAGGGCTTGGGCTTGATGGCCAGTTCAGCGCGCTTGGCGGCGGCGACAGCTTCCGCATGCGTAAGCCCGATCCGGGGCATTTGCGCGCAACCCTGGCCGCCGCCGGCGCTGCGCCCGAGGCCGCTGTGATGATCGGCGATCACCGCAATGATATCGAAGCCGCGCGCGGTGCCGGCGTGCGCGCGATTTTCGCGGGCTGGGGCTATGGCCCGCATAGCATGGCAGGTGGTGCGCCGATTGCCGCTGATGTGGCGGCGCTCCGCGCAATGCTCCGCTGAAGCAGCTACCTTAGCTTCTGCAATTCCATCCGCATGGTGCCGAAGATGGTGCTTGCGAATTCAACGCGGATCGGGATGGGCGGCAGGCGCGGATCAACTTTGGCAAGCCACGCCGTGGCCATCCGGGGCTGCGTGGCGCGGGCAGGATCATCGCCAATGCGTACCCCCGCCACCAGCCGGCTTTCCAAGCCGCATTGGAGGGACTCGATTTCCTTCCCCGCATGGCTGATGCGGACGGACCCGATGGTACGAGATGACAAATCCAATCGTCGCCTGCCATCAAAAATCGGGCCCGTCAGATCGCAGCGGCCCGTTTGCGTGACCGTGCGCGACATGAGCGCAAGGGCTGAAAGCATATCAATAGCGCCCCGCCGCGCTGGAAGGGGTACGGGTTCATTCGTGGCACCCTCTGGCGGTTCCATTTCCAGCGGTTGGAGCATGCCATCGCGGTAGAGCAGCACCATGCGCCTGGCATCGCCGCGCCAATTGCCCTCGGCCTGGAAGCGCTGCGGTGCCACGCCGTCCGCGCGCCAGGCGCCTTCCACCTCTGAACGTATCTCATGCGGGGCAAAAAGCCTGCCGATGCCAACCGCGCGACTGACCGAGCGCATCCAATAACCATCGGGCCGGGTTTCGAATTGGGCGGCGATTTCGACCACGGCGATCCCGGTTTGGGTAACCTGGTAAATCGCCTCCACCGCCCGGGCAGGCGAAAGCCCGGCGGGTGCTAAGGCCAGAAGCAAGGCGAGGCAGGGCTGCAATAGAAAACGCGTCATAGCCGAGTTTAGCAATAAACACGCCGGAAGAGAATGACTTCATGATGCGCGCGCCAGCGCCATTGCGGGCCTTGGCATGGTTGTGAAAATCAGCGGCAGGCGGGCGAAAAACTCAAGCTCAGCGCGGTTTTGGCGTTCAAGCCGCGCCAGGGCCGTAGCGTAGTCAGAATGTGATCGCGCCGGCGCCACCCCTGACAGCACCGGCCTTTCATTGAAGCGCGGCAGCGCCCCGGCAAGCGTAAGGCCAAATAGCGCGAGAAGCCTTTGGGCAAACACATCCAAAGCCTCCATCCGGCCGAGCAGATAGGGGTAGCGCTGCAACGCTGCCGTAATGCCGTGCCGGTCCGTGGCATTGAATAGCGTGCGCAATTGCGCATCCTGGCAATGCACTGCGAATTCCGGCACCGCATCCAGCGCCTGATTGAGCGTGAGCGCGCTGAGCGCAGCATGTTCAGGATGATCCGGCGTGCCGCGAATATAGTCGTAAAGGGAGACAATGCGTTCCAGCGGTTGGCGCAAGACGGCCGCGAAGGCAACCGGGCGCGGCGCATGCTCGACCAGCGGGTGCGCCGCGCCATAATGGCCTGCGATCAGGATTGCCTGGGGATACATGCCCTTATCCTTGGCGAGGGCAGCCGCCAGCCCGGCCTCTCCGCCATATTCCGCCACAAGATCGGCGTGGAAGAAGGCGCGATCACCGAAAGCGTATTTCAACATGCGGTTGATAGTGGTGCCGCCAGTTCTGGGAAGATGAAGAAAGCATAGAATTGGCGTCTCCGACAAAGGAGTCGCGATTTTTTCCCTTAATACGACGTTCATTTCTTGGGTCTCAGAGAATTCCCAAGAAAATACTGTTCAGATCATAATATTCAGTTGCCGCAGCGGCGGAAAAACCTGCCGGTCACCGGCCTGCTTGACGGGGCCGCCCCTGCCCCCCTAAAGGCAGGGTCAGGTCGGGCGCGTAGCTCAGCGGTAGAGCATTCGCTTCACACGCGAAGGGTCACAGGTTCAATCCCTGTCGCGCCCACCAAGCCCTTCAATAGGATTTTGGCAGGCCCAGCACTTTTTCGGCGATATGGCTCAGGATCAGTTCTCGGCTGACCGGGGCGATGCGCGGGATCATGCTTTCGCGGAAATAGCGTTCAACCTGGTATTCCTGGGCATAGCCCATGCCGCCATGGGTCAGCACGGCGGCTTCCGCCGCCGCAAAGCCGGCCTCGGCGGCCAGGTATTTCGCCGCATTGGCTTCCGCGCCGCAGTCTCGGCCGGCATCATAAAGGGCGGCCGCCTTCATAGTGAGCAAGCCCGCCGCTTCCAGCTGCGCCCAGACCCGCGCGAGAGGATGTTGGATGCCCTGATTCTGGCCGATGGGCCGCCCAAAGACTTCGCGCGTGCGGGCGTAATTGGCGGCGCGGGAAAGCGCCGCCTGGCCGATCCCAACCGCTTCCCCCGCGATCAGGATGCGCTCAGGGTTGAGGCCATGCAAGATCAGGCGAAAGCCCTCCCCTTCGGCGCCGATGCGGTCTTCTTCCGGCACTTCCAAACCGTCAAAGAATAGCATGTTCGAATCAACGCCATGCCGGCCCATCTTGTGGATCAGCCGCACTTCCACCTTGGCACGATCCAGCTTGGTGTAGAACAGCGTCAGCCCATCGGTCTTGCGCTTCACCTGATCAAGCGGCGTGGTGCGCGCCAGCAGCAGGATGCGATCAGCGACCTGCGCCGTGGAAATCCAGATCTTCTGGCCATTGATGATGTAGCGATCACCGCGCTTTTCGGCGCGCGTCTTGAGTTCCGTGGTATTGAGGCCGGTATTGGGTTCCGTCACGCCGAAACAGGCTTTTTCCCGCCCTTCGATCAGCGGCGGGAGGAAGCGCTTTTTCTGCTCTGGCGTGCCGAATACCACCACGGGGTTCAGGCCAAAGATATTCATGTGAATGGCCGAAGCGCCCGACATGCAGGCACCGCTTTCCGCCACCGCCTGCATCATCACGGTCGCTTCCGAAATCCCCAAACCCGCACCGCCAAATTCTTCCGGCATGGCGATGCCAAGCCAGCCGCCCGCCGCGACCGCGCGATAAAACTCCTCCGGAAAGCGTGCTTCCTGGTCAATCTTCAGCCAATACTCATCGCCGAAATCGGCACAAAGCTTCAGAATTTGCGCGCGGAGTTCTTGTTGCGCTTCGGTCAGTGAATACTGCACGGCACCATCCCTGGGTCGGTCTTGATGCGAAATTGCGTTTTTGCCGCTGCCCGGTCAATCGCACGGAATTGCCTTCGCGGTATCTCTCGGGCAGAAGTCGCGCCGGGAGATGACCATGACCGAAGACACCCCTGCCCTGCCCGATCGGCTTTCCAATGACCCAAGCAGCCCATTTTATGATGAGGCGCTGCTGAGCCGTGGCGTGGGCATTCGCTTCAAGGGCCAGGAAAAGACCAATGTGGAGGAATACTGCGTCTCGGAAGGCTGGGTCCGGGTCAGCCTCGGCAAGGCCACGGATCGGCGCGGCAAGCCGCTGACGATGAAACTGACCGGGATTGTGGAGCCTTATCTCCGCTGAGTTTCACCCACTCGCCGCATCCAATTCCGCCACCGCTGCCGCATCCAAGGTCAGCGCCGCGGCCTTCACCAGATCCGCCACTTGGGCAGAGGTGGTGGCACTCGCGATCGGCGCGGCAAGCCCAGGACGCCCCTTGAACCAGGCAAGCGCCACCTGCGCCGGTGTGGCGGCCATGCGTGCCGAAACATTGTCCAAAGCGGCCAGCACCTTTAGCCCCTTTTCATTCAGGTATTTCCCAGCACCCCGTGCCCCGCGCGGGCTTTTGCCGAGATCGGCTTCGCTGCGATACTTGCCGGACAAAAAGCCGGAGGCGAGCGAGTAGTAGGGAATGACGCCAACCGCTTCGGCGGCGCAAAGCGGCATCATATCGGCTTCAATCCCGCGTTCCAGCAGATTGTAATGCGGCTGCATGGTCTGATAACGCGGCAGGCCATGCTTGGTGCTGATATCAAGCGCTTCCTTGAAGCGCGCGGCGGAGAAATTGGAAGCGCCAATGGCGCGCACCTTGCCGGCCTTGATCATCTTATCGAAGGCGGCAAGGGTTTCTTCCTGCGGCACGCTCTCATCATCGCGGTGGGACTGATAAAGATCAATCACATCCGTCCCAAGGCGCTTCAGCGATGCTTCAATGGCGCTGGCAAGATAGGTTGCAGAAAGCCCCTTGCCGATGCCCGGCATTTCCATGCCCGCCTTGGACAGGATCAGCACATCATACCGCCGCCCGCGCGCCTTCAGCCATTCGCCCATAATGGTCTCGGACTCGCCGCCCTTATTGCCCGGCACCCAATAGGCATAGACATCAGCGGTATCGAGCGCGTTGAGCCCGCGTTCCACAAGCTCATCCAGAATCCGGAAGGATTGAGCCTTGTCCAAGGTCCAGCCAAAGACATTGCAGCCGAAAATCACGGGCGGGACGAAAATGCCGGAACGGCCTAGTTCGATCTTTTGCATGGTGCTCTCCTGTGTTGTGGCAAGCTTGCCTTCTTTGATGATTCCGGAAAAGGGGGCAGGGTTGTGCTTTGGCTTGAAATGCCAAACCGTGATCTGGCATAAAAGCGTTCAAGCAAAGGGAGGCCAGCCATGGCACAGAAGAATCAGCCGAAACGTTCATTTCAGGAACTCTATCGCGATGACCCGGAACGCGCCGATGCGCTGGTTTGGGGCCGTCGTGGCGCGATGAAGGGTGCGGCTCTCGCGGCCATGGGCACGGCGCTTGGCGCGACCATTCCCTTTGGGCAAAACATGCCAAGTGGGCTGGTGCCGGCGGCGCTGGCGCAGGGCGCCAACCAGCCGCAATTGCTGCAAATGGAAGGCAAGGCGCCGCTGATCATGCAAGGCGAACGCCCGCTTTGCGCTGAGACGCCCGAGCATTTGCTAGATGACCCGATCACCCCCGCCGATAAATTCTTCATCCGCAACAATGGCAATACGCCGGAAGTCGCCGCTGACCCGCGCGCATGGAAAATCCGCATTGATGGGGAAGTGAACACACCGCTTGAAATCAGCATCGCTGAGCTTGAACAGCGTTTTGAAGTGGTGACGCGCCAATTGCAAATGGAATGCGGTGGCAATGGGCGCTCGGCTTTCTCGCCCCAGGCGGCGGGCAATCAATGGGGCAATGGCGCTGTCTCAAACGCGGAATGGACTGGCGTGCGGCTCCGCGATGTGCTGCGCGCCGCGGGTGTGAAGGACAGCGCCAAATTCACCGGCCAGCATGGCGCCGATAACCATCTTTCCGCGCAAGGCCCGGCGATCAGCCGCGGCATGCGGATTGAGAAAGCGATGGATGAGCATACGCTGATCTGCTTTCGCATGAATGGTGCGGCCATTCCGCAAATCCATGGCGCGCCGGCGCGGTTGATTGTGCCGGGCTGGCCGGGCTCACTCAGCCAGAAATGGTTCACGCGCCTTGAAGTGCTGAACGCGCCGCATACCGGGCGCGGCATGGGCGGCACATCCTATCGTATCCCCGTCCGCCCGATCGTGCCCGGCAGCCGCAACAATGGTGCGGATTTCGTGGAGATGGAGAGCATGCCGGTGCGCTCCGTGCTCAGCAGCCATGCCCATGGCACGCGGCATCCAGCGGGCACGCGCAGCCTTGATATTCGCGGCCATGCCTGGGCCGGGGATTTGAGTGTGCGTGATGTGCATGTTTCGACCGATTTCGGCCAAAGCTGGCAGGCGATGCAGGTGGCAGCCCCGGCTAATCGCTATGCCTGGCAACGCTGGCAGGGGCGCATCGCTTTGCCGAGCGATGGCTATTTTGAAATCTGGTATCGCGCGACAGACAGCAATGGCCGCATGCAGCCGCATGTCGCGGCGAATTGGAATCCGCAAGGCTATGGCGCCAATCCCGTCAGCCGTGTTGCCATCCTGATCGGCTGAACCTGCCATGCGGTTGCTGCAATACGCGGTGGTGGCGGTGCTGTTGTTCGCATCAGCCACCATCGCGCAAACCCCTGATCCGGCGCAGCGCCAGGCGGAAGCCGCTGCCGTCACGGCAGAACAGCAGGAAGAGGAAACCGTACTGGCGGAAGGCGAAGGCCGGTCAGAGGTATTCGGCTATTGCACCGCCTGCCACAATACCGCGCTGATCCGCCGCAGCGCCTTCACGCGCGAACGCTGGGATGAGCTGATGGATTGGATGACGGAAAAGCACGAGATGAATCCGATTGAAGGCGAGTTCCGCGACACCATCGTGGATTATCTGGCACGCCACTACGGCCCCCGCACGCGTGGTCCGCGCGGGGGAAATCCGTTCTTGAATTGAGGCGTGGTGACCTGATCACCCGCCCACGGTGATATTCGCTTCCTGCGCCACGCGCGTCCAGCGCGCGAGTTCGGTGCGCACCATTTCGCCCAGTTTTTCGGGTGGTGAAGGTGGTGCCATTTCCACATTGATGGAAGCGAAGCGCCGCACCAGCGCCGCATCATTCTGCATGGCGGTGATGGCGCGATTCCAGAAGGTGATGACTTCCGGCGGCGTGCCGACGGGACCAAGCAGCCCGCTCCAGGCCATGGATTCCAAGGGCGCCAATTCCGGCATGCCGGATTCCGCCAGCGTTGGAATTTCCGGCGCCAAGGGCGAACGGCGATTGGCCAGAACGGCGAGTGCCTTCACGGCCTTGCCCTGTACCTGTGGCAAAGCGCTGGTCATGGCATCCACCATGAAATGCACGCGGCCCTGCTGCATATCAAGCAACGCCTGGGCGCTGCCCCGATAAGGCACCTGTTCCATCTTGATGCCAACAGCGCGGAAGATTTGTTCCGTCACCAGATTGCCGAAAGTCCCGGCACCCGGATTGCAGGCGATATAGCGATTGGGATTGGCACGGAACAGCGCGATGGCTTCGGCCAGAGTATTCGCCGGGAAATCCGGCGGCACCACGATCAGGAAGGTTGTCCAACCCACCAGGCCAATCGGCACCAGATCCTTCGTCACATCAAAGGGCAGGTTGCGCGTGACGGCGGGGTTCACCACCAAGGGCGAATTGGAACTCATCAGCAGCGTATAGCCATCCGGCGTGCTGCGGCTGACAGCCTGAATGCCAATGGCGCCCGTCGCACCCGCGCGATTATCCACCACAATCTGCACACCCCCCCGATTGGCCATTTCATCAACCATCAGCCGGCTAATCAGATCCGACATATTGCCCGGCGGAAACGGCACCACGAAGCGCACCGGGCGATTGGGATAGGCCGCCTGCGCCTGGCTGATGCTGGGCGCGGCCAGCAGGCCAGACGCGGCGAGTAAGCTGCGGCGATTAAGCTTCATCATGTGATCGTTCCCTCTTCCCTGAGTTTTTTGATTTCCTCGGCATCAAGGCCGAGGCGTTTTTCGAGTATGTCGTTGGTATCTGCACCCAGCGCCGGCGCCGCGATGCTGGGCGGGCGGGCGCCTGCAACGCGCACCGGGCCGGTCAGCATCCGCACCGGATCGCCACCTTCGCGGCGCGTGAAATCGGCAATCGCCGCCTGTTCCTGCGCGAAAGGATTTTCCAAGGCCTGTGCCACATCAAACACCGGCGCTGCCGGCACGCTGCCGCCGAACAGCACCAACCATTCGGCGGTAGTTTTCTGCGATAGCGCCTGATCCAGGATTTGCGTGACCAATTCGCGATTGGCGAGCCGCGCCTTGAACGTCGCGAAGCGCGCATCCTCTGCCCATTCCGGGTGACCCAGCGCTTCAGCCAAGGCAGGCCAGAATTTTTCCTTATTGCACATCAGGAAAATCCAACCATCCCGCGTGCGATAAAGCTGCGATGGTGTCAGCGATGGGTGCGAACCGCGCGGTTCCCTGCCCTGCACATGCCCGCCATTCAGATACCAGGTGGCGAGGTAGGAAAGATTATGCAGCGCCGTATCGAATAGGCTGACATCCACATCCATGCCACGCCCAGTCGCGCGCGCGCCGACCACGCCTGAGACCAAGGCGAAGGCCGTCATCAGCCCGGTCATCATATCCACAACCGAAAGACCGAAGCGCGCGGGTGGGCCATCGGGCTCTCCGGTCAGGGAAAGATAGCCCGCTTCCGCCTGCATCAGATAATCATAGCCCGGCCAGGATTTGCGCGAACCCTGGCGGCCATAGGCGGAAAGATGCGCGCAGACGATGCGCGGGTTGAATTCCTTCAATGCCTCATACGTCAGGCCAAGCTTATCCGGTTGATCGCCGCGCAGATTATCCAAAACCGCATCCGCATGGCCGACCAATTGGCGCAGCAGCGCCATGCCTTCCGGATGCTTCAGATTCAAGGCCAGGCTGCGCTTGTTGCGGTTGAAGGCGTGATGGAAATGGCTATCGCCCGGGCCGAAGTAATAGGGCCCGACGCTTCGCCCAACATCGCCGCCTTCGGCTGGGTTTTCGATTTTGATGACCTCGGCCCCCATATCCGCGAGCAGCATGGAACCGAAAGGCCCGGCGCCATATTGCTCGACCGCCAGGACCGTGACTCCATCCAGCGGCAGGGGCCGATCCGCCATCAGATCGGGTTCTTTTCAATCAGGCGCTTGGCGATAACCAGGCGCTGGATTTCATTGGTGCCTTCACCAATCACCAAAAGCGGCGCATCGCGATACAGCCGTTCAACGACAAATTCCTTGGAATAGCCATAGCCGCCATGAATGCGCATGGCTTCCAGGCTGTTTTCCACCGCGGCTTCGGTCGCGAAAAGCTTCGCCATGCCGGCCTCATAATCCGAACGATCGCCACGATCCAAGGCCCGCGCGGCTTTTTCGGTCAGCAGTCGCGCAGCTTCCACACGCACCGCCATATCGGCGAGCTTCAGCGCAATCGCCTGGTGTTCATGGATGAATTTGCCGAAGGTCTTGCGCTGCTGGGAATAGCGCACCGCCTCATCCAGCGCGCGCTTCGCAACACCAACACCGCGCGCCGCAACATTCACGCGCCCAAGTTCCAACCCGGCGATGGCGCAAGCAAGGCCCTTGCCTTCAACGCCGCCAATCAGCCGATCAGCCGGGATGCGGTAATCGGTGAAAACAAGCTCCGCGCTATCAATGCCCTTATAGCCAAGCTTTTCGAGCTTGCGGGAAACCGTGAAGCCCGGCCCTTTTTCGGCAATGAACATCGCCATGCCGTGATGGCGCGGCTCCGCTGCCGGGTTGGTTTTTACCAGCAGCGCAAAGCAACTTCCTTCAATGCCATTGCTGATCCAGGTTTTCGTGCCATTGATGATGTAATCATTACCATCGCGCCGCGCGACGGTGCGAATGGCCTGCAAATCTGTTCCGCAATCGGGTTCGGTCAGCGCAAGCCCGCCGCGCAATTCGCCGGTTGCAAATTGCGGCAGAAAGCGCTGGCGCTGTTCGGGCGAGCCCATCTTGTCCACAATGCGCGCCATGATCAGATGCGAATTGAGAATGCCGGACACCGACATCCATTCCTCGGAGATCAATTCAATAATGCGCGCATAGGTGGAAGGGCGCAGCCCAAGCCCGCCCAATTCCTGTGGGATGATGGCGCCGAACAGCCCCATTTCCTTCATCCGCGCAACGATCTCATGCGGATAGGCGTCTTCATGTTCCAGCTTGGACGCCACGGGCCGCACATGGCGTTCCAAGAAGCGTGCAACCGAATCGAGAACCAGCTCTTCCTGTTCGTCCAAATCGCTCATCTTGCTGCCTTCACGCCGGCGCCGCGCTTTGGCACCAGGCTCACCCGTTCAAAGGAAAGAAAGACCGTGCCATCGGCCTTGAAGCCTTCGGTCTTGGTGGTCACGATGCCCTGATTGGGGCGGGATTTGCTGGCGCGCACATCGGTCACCGTGGTGCGCGCATAAATCGTATCGCCGGGAAAAACCGGTGCCGTCAGCGCAATATCCTTCCAGCCAAGATTGGCGATGGCATTGAAGGAAATATCGGCCACCGTCATGCCCGTCACGATCGCCAACGTCAGCGCGGAATTGACCAGAGGCTTGCCGAATTCAGACCGAGACGCGAAATCCGCATCGCAATGCATCGGGTGCTGGTTCATGGTCAGCAGGCTGAAGTGGATATTGTCAGCCTCTGTAATCGTGCGGCCGGGCCAGTGTTCAAACACCTGGCCCGGCGCGAAATCTTCCAGGAAATTGCCACGTTCCCGGCCCGCTACAATCGTCACGTTTTTGCTTCCTCAACCTTATGGGCCAGGGCTTCAGCCCGCCAAAGCTTCTGTCAGCGCCACCACGCTTTCTGCCTTGTCCAGCGTCATTGCCAGATCAATCACGCGCTCAATCCGCGCGGGTGACATGACGCGCGCGGCATTATCGCGGAATTTCTGCTCGACATCCGCGGCATTCAAAGGCTGACCGTCTGAGCCGCGATTGAATTCCTCCCTATGCCGCAGCGTGCGGCCATCGGTGGTTTCAATCACCACCTCACCGGAATAATAGCGCGGGAAACGAGAATCCGGATCCTCCGCGTAATGCGCGCGCTGGCAAAGTTCCAAAACGCGCGGATCACGGATGGCTTGCTCATCCAATTCATTCAGTGTGAAGCGGCCATGCAGAATGGACGCCGCCATGGTGTAGTGGATGCTGAATTGCGCGTCATAAGAATTGGCCGGCGCCTTTTTCGCTTCTTCCGGCTGGCAGACAATCTTGTATTGGCCCGGTGAGAGCAGCGCCGTCATGCTGCGGATCGCCTCTGGCGTCAGGCCGTGCTTGCGGCGCAGCGCCAAAGTGGCGTCAGCAATCGCATGATTGAAATGGCAGCAGGGGTAAGGCTTCAGCGCCACATTGCGGAATTCCCATAGCTTGCCGAGCGCTTCCGTGCAGCGTTCAGCAAAACCTTCCGGCGCCTTGCCACCCAGATAGGCGCGGAACAGGCCAAAGCGCCCTTCATAGGCTGCCGGCGGCGCCTTGAAGCCGGCGCGCGCCAGCGCCGTTGCGGTAATGCCGCAAACGCCGGCCCAGCCGGGATGAATGCGCTTGGTCCAGGAACCATCTTCCAGAAACTCCAGCGAACCCGCTGCCATGGAAAGAATGACGCCTTGCGCCGCCGCCATTTGCGCTGCTGTCGCGCCCGCTAGGCGCCCCGCCGTCAAGGACGCGCCGAAAGCACCCACCATGCCGGTTGGGTGAAAGCCCAATTGATGGAAAGCGCCCTGTGCCGCCGCCCCGATGCGCGACGATGCCTCAATGCCGATGATATAGGCGACGAGGGCTTCAAGCCCGTTCGCGCCATGTTCACGCGCCATGCCAAGTGCGGTTGGCACGGCGCTGGCGGAACCATGCACCACGGCATCGGAATGGGTATCGTCAAAATCAAGCCCATGCATCAGCGTGCCATTCAGCATCACGGCATCGCGCAAAGGCAGGCGCATGGCATGGCCAATCACGGGATGCGCGCCGGCACCGGCCAGGCTTTGCAGCGCATTGGCGGTGCGATGGGCGAAATCGAAGCTGGTGGAAGCCAGCGCAATGCCCAGGCAATCCAGCATATGGCGCTTGGCTTGTTCGATGACATCGGTGGGGATGTCTTCCGCGCGGAGTTGCGCGGCGAAACCGGCCAATTGGGCGGAAATTGGGGCTCGGCTTTTCGCGTCAGCGTCAGCCATCGTTCCGGGCAGCGCATCCATCATTGCGGTTCCTCCTCTGGGTTTTGACGCATTTCGGCATGGCTTGGCGGTGCTGTAAAGCTCTGGCCTTGGCGCGGGAGCGTGGCTGTGAAATTGTAATCATCGCATGAGGCACAACACGCCAGGAAAGAGACAGAAATGAACGCACCCGGTCCCAATCGCAGTTTTCTTTTTGCCCCGGGTGACCATCCGCGCCGGGCGGAAAAGGTGCTTCAGGTTGGCGCCGATGCCGCCATTCTGGATTTGGAGGATGCGGTCGCCATTGCCGCCAAGCCAGCCGCGCGCGGGGCGGTTCGGGCCGCTTTGGAAAACCCGCGCCAATGCCGCGCCTATGTGCGCGTCAATGCCTTTGATACCGAATTCTGCTTTGGCGACCTGCATGCCGTTATCAGTGGCACCTTGGATGGTATTGTGCTGCCCAAGCTGGAGGATGCCGGGCAATTGCTGGCGGTGGATTGGATGATTGGCAATCTGGAAGCCGAACGCGGCCTGCCGGCTGGTGGCATAGACCTGATGCCGATTGTTGAAACCGCACGCGGGCTGGTGGCTTTGCGCGATTTGGCACGCGCTGCGGCGGCGCTGCCTTCTGGTCGCGTCAGGCGGCTGGCCTTCGGTGCGGGGGATTACACCACCGATCTCGGCATTACCTGGACGCTCACGGAGGATGAATTGGCGCCGGCGCGGAGTGAATTTGTGCTTGCCTCCCGCGCGGCTGGCCTGGAGCCGCCGATTGATACGGTGTTTATCGAATTGCGCGAAACCGCAGCCTTTGAAGCTTCCTGCACGCGTGGTGCGGTGCTGGGTTTTCAGGGCAGGCTTTGTATTCACCCGGATCAGATCGCGCCGGCCAATGCTGCCTATTCCCCGCCGGAGGCGGAAATCACCCGTGCCAAGCGGATTGTTGAAGCCTTTGCTGAGGCGGAAGCGGGTGGGCTTGCCTCCATCCAGGTGGATGGGCGCTTTGTGGATTACCCGATTGTGCAAAAGGCCGAGCGCATTTTGGCGATTGCGGCAAAGATCGCGGCCAAGAAAGGCTGACGCGCCCCGGCTTGCGCGTCATCCCAAGCAGGTTTCTTAGCGCGGCGCTGGCTGCCCCGGCGCTTGTGGGCGTGGTCCATCGCCGCGGTGGCCACGGCGCTGCACTTCGGCGCGCGTCAAGGCGCCATCACCATCCGCATCCATGGAGCGGAACATGGCATCCGCCATCACGCGCAATTCAGGCAAACTGATCTTGCCGTCCAAATCCGCATCCACAAAGCGGAAGCGCGCCGCCTGGCGTGTTTCCATGCGTTCGCGCATGCCCTCTGGCGGGCCACGGCCTTCACCACGGCGGGCGGTATAGAAGGCGCGGATTTCTTCGATCGTCAGGCCACCATCCTTATTGGCGTCAATCTCTGCGAAGCGCGCGGCAAGCCAGGCATTGGCTTCGTCACGCGTCACCTTGCCATCATTATTGGCGTCGGCGCGGGCAAAAGCCTCGCCGGCGGCAAAGCCCATCATGCCATCGCCACGCTGGCCGTGATGCATCTGCTGAGGCCCTGGGCCTTGCTGGCCTGGGCCGGGTTGCGCGCTGGCCAGGCCTGCTGCGCCAAGGGCGCAGACAGAAGCCAGCACAAGGGTCCGGATTGCTTTCGAAGACATATCAAACTCCTGCAAACGGCGAGATGCCGTATGAGAACCTTGCGCCCCTTCTGTAACGCGTGCATTGCGCCAGCGCAGAGCGCGCGTGAAGAAAGGTAACGGCGGTCAGGGCGTGCCGCCCTGCCCCAAATCCCACCACATGCCGGTAAAGGCCAAAATGCCTTCCCGAGCAGGCGCGATCAGGAAATGCTCATCCGGCCCGTGTTGTTTGCAGCCATTATAGGAATGCGGCACCCAAACCAGCGGCACGCCGATATGGTCCACAAACACATCGCCCGGCAGCCCGCCCGATGAATTGGGGATGATCTGCACGCGCTTGCCGAGCGTTTTTTGCATGCTGTCCTGCGCCCAACGCACCCAGGGGTGATTGGGCGGCGTGCGGGAAGCCGCCATGCGCACCCCGGCATTTTCAATCACGATATCGCCAAAGCCCTGTTCATTCAGATGGCGACGCAAAGATGCCTCAAAGCTATTTGGGTCCGTATCCACGGTGTAGCGGATATGGCAGGTGGCGCGCGCATCGGGTGCGACCGCATTCACCGGTGCATCCGGCTTGCCGGAGAGCATGGCGAGCACAATAAAGCTAGTCCAGCCATAGATCTTCTCAGCCGGCGTCAGGCCAGGCTCACCCCAATCGGCGTCAATGGTGGCAGCGCCTTCGCCGCCGCCCACCGGGCAGCCATCCAGCACGCCGCGCACTTCCGCCGGCACGCCATTTTGCGGCAGCCAATCGCGCACCAGGATTTTGCCGCGTGGATCAATAATGGCACCAATGGCGTGGCTCATGCGAATGGCGGGGTCTGTGGTCAGCCCGCCCCAATGGCCAGAATGCACGCCGCCAGCGCGCAGCTTCAGCACTAGGTCAAATTGGAAAATGCCGCGTGTGCCGGTGGCGATGGTGGGCACATCCGGTTCCACGCGCGGCCCGTCTGAGGCAATCAGCACATCAGCGGCGAGCAAATCTCGATGCTCGGCGACAAATTCGCGCAAGCCGCGTGATCCGCGTTCTTCCGCCATTTCCAGAATGATCTTCACATTGAAGCCAAGCTTGCCACCGCGTTCGGCCAGCACCGCTTCAAGCGCTGCGATATTCAGCGCGTGCTGGCCCTTATTGTCGGCGGAGCCGCGGCCATACCAACGGCCATCTTCTTCGTGTAATTCCCAAGGTTTCAGCCCTGGGCGCCATTGATCATCCAGGCCACGCACCGTATCACCATGGCCATAAAGCAACACGGTTGGCTTCGCCGCGTCTTCAATGCGCACCCCCGTCAAAATCGGGCCAAAGCCTTCCAAGGGATTGGGATGGATGGTGACGGTAAAGCCCAACCGTTCCAGCCATGGCCCAATCGCGCCTTCCAAATAATGGCGCAAATCAGCCTCATGCCCTGGTTCCTGCGCGGTAGAGGGGATGGCGACAAGATCGGTCAGCAATTTCTTGTAGCTGCCATCATCGAAGTAAGTTGCGGCGCGGGCAAGCGCGCCTTCACGGCTGGACATGGGGCGCCTCACACAATCTGGTTGAACAGCGCGGTCTCGCCCCGCCATTGCCGGTTCAGATTTTCCATCATCATGTCCAGCACATTGTCTTCATACTTGTGAGTCTCGCCCCCCGTATGCGGCGTGATCAGCACATTGGGCATGGTCCAAAGCGGGCTTGCTTCCGGGAGCGGTTCATCCACCGTCACATCCAAAGCGGCACCGGCAATGCGCCCGGCCTGCAAGGCGGCGATCAGCGCTGGTTCATCCACCACACGTCCGCGCGCGACATTCACCAGATGCGCGGTTGGCTTCATGGCAGAAAGTGCCGAAGCGCCAATCAGGCCACGCGTTTCGTCCGTCAGCGGGCAGGCCAGCACCACGAAATCGGCACGCGGCAAAAGCGCAGGCAGATTTTGGAAGGAATGCACCTCATCCGCGCCATTGGCGCCGGCCTGGGCATCACGGCGCACGCCAATCACATGCATATCGAGGGCCTTACAGAAGCGGGCAATGCGCCCGCCAATGCGGCCCGTGCCCACCACAATCACCGTCTTGCCGCCGGCTTCATCCTCGCGCTTCGTGAAATCGCCCATCATGCCGCGCCAGAAGCGCTTGGCCTGATTGTCGCGCGCTTCCGGCACGCGGCGCAGAATGCCCAGCATCAGCGCAATCGCATGTTCGCTGACCGCATTGGCATTGCAGCCCTGAGCACTTGCCAGCCGGATACCCGCCGCGCGCATCACGTCGCGGTCATATTGATCCGTCCCGGCGCTGGCGGATTGCACAAAGCGCAAGCGGGGCGAGAGCTTCGGCAAATCATTGCGCCATAGCCCGGAACAGACCAGCACATCGGCGCCCGCAATCCGCGCATCCAGATCATCCCGGCTGCGCACTTCAAAGAAATCAATCCTGGCACCGCGCAGCGCAAAGCGATCGGCAAAGCGATAGGCGACATGGGCGAAGCAGATGGTCATTTTCTCGCGCGGCGGCAGCATGGGGTTCTCCTGGTCTTGCTCCGCCAGACCCTGAAGCGCCCAAGGCAGCCGCGCAAGGGGTGGCGCTTGACGGCGGGGGTAAGGGGAAGCTTCCATGCTGAGGGCAGAACGGGGCAAACCCGCCAGAGTGCCCAACGGGAGGAAGCATCATGAAGCGTCTTTTGGCGGCCCTGGCCGCACTGTTCCTCGGCCTGGCCCAGCCAGCCACCGCGCAGGATTTCCCCAATCGCCCCATCAATATGATCGTGGTCTTTGCCCCCGGCGGCGCCACTGATGTGCTGGCGCGCATTGTGGCCGATCACATGATGAAGACGCTGAACCAGCGCGTGACGGTAGAAAATGTCTCGGGCGCCGGCGGCACCATTGGCGGGGCGCGCGGCGCGCAAGCCGCACCGGATGGCTATACGCTGACCGTCGGCAGCCTTGGCAGCCATTCCGCCGCACCTTCGATTTATCGGGCCATCCAATATGACCCGCGCGAATTGCAGCCGATTGGGCTCATTGCCGGCACGCCACTGTTTTTCGTGGTGCGCAATGGCTTCCCGGCGCAAACCATGCAGGAATTCCTGGCGCGAGTCCGCGCTAATCCGGGCCAGGTTTCCAATGCCAATGCGGGGATTGGTTCCACCAATCATTTGGCCTGTTCGCTATTTGCGCATCTGACCGGCGCGCGGATGAATGAAATCCCCTATCGCGGAGAAGGCCCCGCTTTGAATGATATTGTGGCGCAGCAGGTGGATAGCGCCTGCTTGCTGGCCCCCGCCGCCGTCCCGCAAATCCAGGCCGGCACCATGCGTGGCCTGTTGACCGCGGCCACGACGCGTAACCCCAATGCGCCGGGCGTGCCATCTGCGCCCGAAGCCGGAGTGCCGGACTATATCTTCCAAGGCTGGAACGCGATTTTCGCCCCGCGCGGCACGCCGGTGCCGGTGGTGCAAAAGCTGGATGAAGCTTTGCGCGCCGCGTTGAATGATCCCGCCATCCGCAAACGGATCGAGGATTTGGGCTCCATCCCCGCCGCGACGGATCAGATGGGGCCGGAAGCGCTGGCGCGGCTGGTGCGGGCTGAGGTGGATCGCTGGGCGACGGTGGTGCGCGCGGCGGGGATTCAGCCGCAGTAAGATCGGCGCCGGTGTTGCGTCAGGCGCCTTACAGCGCCTGGCTCAACCATTCCCCAATCGCCAGTACCTTGGCATCTTCGCCGATCCGCCCGGCAATTTGCACGCCAAGCGGCAAGCCCTTCGGCCCTGCACCCGCCGGCACCGTCACGCATGGCCCATGCAGCAGAGTCCAGAGCGAATTGAAGGAAGGATCACCCGTCCAGCCAATCCCCGCCGGCGCTTCCCCGGCGGCAGAAGCCGTGATCACCGCATCAAAACCCTCAATCGCGCCAGGCAGCGCCGCGCGCGCCTTGGCTTGCACCAGCTTGCACGCATCAAGCTGCGCGGTTGGGAAGCGCTTCGCCCAATCCAGCTTTTCCTTGATGACATCGGAAAGCTGCGCCCGCGCCGCAACCAACTCCCATCCCAAGGAACATCGCCCTTCCATATTCGTCACATATTCATGGGCTTCAAAAGCTTCGGTCATCACCTCAGGCAGGGTGATTTCCACCACCTCTGCGCCCGCACGGCGACATGCCGCGATGGCGCGTTCCATCAGGGCCAAAGTCTCGGGCGCTGCCTTGGCCGCGGGCGGGCCAAGGGTGAAGGCCAGGCGCGGCGCGCGGGGCAGTTTTTCCTCGGGCTTGCCGTAATCCCGCCCCGTCATCGCGCCCATGGAAAGCGCGCAATCAGCAACACTGCGCGCCATGACGCCAATCGTGTCATGGCTTTCGCTGATCACCTTCATGCCGCCGCGATGGATGGCACCAAAACTTGGCTTGAAGCCGACAATGCCGCAAAACGCCGCCGGGCGGATGATGCTGCCGCCGGTTTGCGTGCCGAAGGATAGTGGGAAGAAGCCTGCCGCCACGCCGGCTGCCGAACCGGATGAAGACCCGCCCGGCGTGTGGTGCTTATTGGCCGGGTTCGTCGTCGCCCCCGGGTGGCGCGTGGCGAATTCAGTCGTCACGGTCTTGCCGATGATCAGCGCCCCGGCGGCACGCGCCATGGCAACGGCAGCCGAATCGCTGCGCGGCCTGTGCCCAGCATAAATGGGCGAACCATATTGCGAAGGCATATCGCCAGTATCCAGCACATCCTTCACGCCGAACGGAATGCCCTTGAGCGGCGCCGGCGGCCCGCCCTTATCCAGCGCCGCCGCCCCGCGCCGTACCAGGGCGGGATCGAGCCAGGCGAAGGCCCGCACCTCGGGCTCGCGTTCGGCGATGCGCGCCAGGCAGGCCTCGGCCAGGGCAGAGGCGGTCAGGGAGCCAGCGGCGATACGCCGCGCGGCTTCGGATGCGGTCAGGTCTGCGATTTCGGTCATGATACAAGAGTGCCCCGCCTATCCCGCGCGTCAAGCGGGGGCGTAATTCATGGCTGGCGCGGCGCGCCCAGCCGGTCCAGAAAGGGGGCGCATGACGAGTTCAATCAGAATCATCCCGGCCCCGGATGGGGCGCTGACCTACGCCATCCCCTTCCCGCCCGAAGAAACCCCCGCCGTCACGGCGCGCGACCTGCTCGGCGCCTGGGAAGCGGCGCGCGGTGCCGCAGGTGCCGAGATTTGGGGTAGCCCGCGACGCCTGGTGTTCCGCCGTCCGGATGGGGAAGCGATGGAGTTGCTGCTGGCTGATGCCGATGCCGCCTGCTGGGCGGAAGCGGTGGATGCGCGCCATGGGTTGGCGACACCGCAGGGCCTTGCGATCTGCCTAAGGTTACTCGCGCTGATTGAAGCCATGGGGCGGATTGCGCGCCTCAAGGGTTTTTTTGCGCTGCGCGCGACCGGGGCGGAATTGCACCCTGCCCTGTTGCGTGCCGCGGCCAGCGTGCCGCTTGATCCGGCGGGCCGGTTCGACGAGGCTGCACTTACCGCGCTATTAACCCGGATGATTCCGGCGGGAGCCCCCTCATGATACGATTTTTGCCCTTGCTTCTTGTTCTTGCAGCCTGTGCGCAGCAGGAAGCGCCACCCACCCCGCGCGCTGCCGCTGCCGGTGCCACGCCGGAATTGCTGCGCATCTGCACCCAGGAAGCGGAGCGCGTTGTTGCATTCCGTGAGCGCGGCCAGATGATGCGCCGTGATGCGAATTTCGGCGATAGTGACATGACCAATGATGTCCCAACAGCCCGGCTGCGTTCCGACAATTTCCAGCAGCAAACCCTGCGCGATGAGCTGATTCGAGATTGCATCCGCAATGCCGGCACAGGTCAGGCGCCGGTTGATCCAGGCGCGCAACGCCCGCAGAATATCCGCGCGCGGCGCTGAAGGCAGCCCGCGCGCATGGCATCGCTTTCGGTCCTGACGCGCGCGCTTTCCCACCGTAACGCCAAGGTTTTCTTCACAGCCTCCCTGATTTCCTGGACCGGGCTTTGGATGCACCGCATCGCCATTTCCTGGTTTGCCTGGGAATTGACCGGTAGCGCCTTCTGGGTCGGCATGGTGGCGTTTTGCGATCTGGCGCCAGCGGTGGTGATCAGCCCGATTGCGGGCGCCATTGCGGATCGCACGGACCGGCTGAAGCTCACTTTCTGGAGCCAGGCGATGATCGGCGTCGTGGCTGCCGTGATCGCGCTGCTTATTGCACTCGACAAGATGGATATCTGGCTATTGCTGGCGCTGGAAGTCTTGAACGGCATCGCATCTTCCTTCGCGCAGCCGGCGCGACAATCGCTCATGCCCGGGCTTGTGCCGCGCAGTGATTTGACAGCGGCCGTCGGGCTCAATTCGCTCTGCTTCAATGTGGCGCGTTTCGTCGGGCCGGCATTGGCCGGGCCGTTGATTGCGGTTGCCGGCGTTTGGCCGGCCATTGCCGCCAATGCCGTGGCGTATTTCATTGCCACCGCCACCACGCCCTTGCTGAAGGTCTCAGCCGAAGAACGGCAGGGCCACGCCAAGACAAAATCGCTTTGGGGTGAAATGCGGGATGGGCTGCGCTATGTCGCGGGGCATCCGGGCCTGGGGCCGATCCTGACCTATGCGGCGATTGTGGCGCTGTTGCTGCGTAGCCTGCCGGAAATCCTGCCGCCCTATGTGGAACGGCAATTCGGCCTGGGGGCGGAAGCGCTGGCCATTCTGACGGCGGCTTTCGGCGTTGGCGCCCTATTGTCGGGGATATTCGTCTCCGCCCGCGGCAAGATGCATGGCACGACCAAACTTGCGGTTTTCGCGCCGGCGGCGATTTCTGTCGCCATGGTGGGCTTTATCGCCACAAGCTGGTTTCCCTTTGGCGTGCTCTGCGCCGCCATCATGGGCGCGGCCATGTCGGTGCATGGGATTTGCGCGCAGACGCTGGCGCAATCCGCTTCCGATCCTGCCATGCGCGGGCGCGTGCTGAGCCTTTGGGGCCTGATTGTGCGCGCCTTTCCAGCCCTTGGCGCGCTGCTGCTGGGCGCCGCGGGAGAGATTTTCGGCATGACCCTGCCAACATTGGCAGCTGTGGTGCTTTCAGCCATAGCCATTGCCTGGGGCATCAAACGCCTGCCCGCCATGGCGCGGGTGCTGGAAGGCGAAGGCGCGGGCGATTCTTCCAAGCGTTGAACCTGAATGAGGCATCAGAATGATTGAAGCGGCCATTTTGGGCATGGGGCGCTGGGGCCAGACCCTGGTTGATAGTGTGCAGAACCGGAATGATGCCGGCATCCGCTTCATTGCCGGCAGCACCGGGCGCCCGGAACGCGCCGCCGAATGGGCCGCGCGGCAGGGGGTGAAGATTCTGCCTGACCTGAACGCCATCCTGGCCGAACCGCGCGTCAAGGCGGTGGTGATTGCCTCGCCGCACCAAATGCATGCGGATCAGGTCATTGCGGCGGCGCGCGCGGGCAAGCATGTGTTTGTCGAAAAACCCTTCACCATGACGAAGGCGAGTGCGGAAGCCTCTGTCGCTGCCTGCCGCAAAGCCGGCGTGGTGATGGCGCTTGGCCATAACCGCCGCTTCCTGCCGGCGGTGGCCGAGATGAAAAACCTGATCGCCGCCGGCGCGCTCGGCACCTTGCTGCATGTTGAAGGCCAATTCAGCGGGCCGGGTGCGCTTTCCTATCAGCCCGGCATGTGGCGGACGGATGCCCATAAAAGCCCGCTGGGCGGCATGGGCGGCATGGGCATCCATATGATTGACATGATGATCAACCTGGCCGGCCCGATTGCCGAGGTGACGGTGCGCTCACTGGCCCGCGCGCTCACCAATGGCATGGATGACACAACGGCGGGGCTGTTTTCCTTCGCCTCCGGCGCCACCGGCTGTTTTGCGACGCTCGCCTATGCGCCGCGCGTCTGGCGCATCGCCCTTTACGGCACGGATGCAGCACTGGAATTGAACGGCCATGAGAAACTGAGCTTCACCCCGCGCGAAGGTGAAGCCTGGGTCAAGGAATTCCCGAAAACGGATATCGAACATGCTGAACTTGCAGCTTTTGCCACCGCCATGACGGGTGGCCCGGCCTATCCGCTGCCGCTTGAGGAAGCGATTCATGGCGTTGCGGTATTTGAAGCCATGATCGGCGCCGCCGCTTCCGGCAGCACTTATCGGGTCGCTTGAAGCGGCGATTTCGCGCCCAGAAAGTTTTGTTCTAAAACCCACCCAGCGCCTGGCGCTGACCAACCCTTCTGAAAGGCCGGACATGAGCAAGATCAATCGTCAGGGATCAAACCAGATCCTCTCATCCTCAGTCGAGTATCATAATTTCGTCTTCCTCGCGGGCCTCACCGCCGATGACCTGTCAAAGGACATCAAGGGCCAAACGGCGGAAGTGCTGGCGAAGATTGATGCCGCGCTGGAAGCCAATGGCACGGACAAGACCCGCATGCTGTCGGCCCAGATTTGGCTGAAGGATATCCGTGACCGCGGCGCGATGAATGAGCTTTGGACCGCCTGGCTGCCCGCGGGCGGCGCCCCGGCGCGGGCTTGCGTGGAAGCCAATATGGCCGATCCGCGCCATTTGGTGGAAATCATGGTCACCGCCTGCCGCTGATCAGACAGGCAAAAAGGCGCCGGGGCGAAACGCCGGCGCCGTTTCATACAGCAAGCGCCCGGCATCACTGCCGGGCGTCTTTTTTTCAGGCGCGGGCCGCGACCGCGAGTGCGGGCGTCTGGCGCGGCGGGGTCTGATAGCCCTTCGGCCCATAACCAGGATTGGCAACGCGCGGCAGCGCGGCGGTGGCGATGGTTTCAATCACGCGCGACTGAAGCGAAATGGCGCGTTCCAGCAATTTGCGGTTCTCACTGCCTAGAACCTCCAATTGCTTCGTCAGCATCTGCGCTTCTTCGCGCATCGCGCCATCAGGGCGCGCGCCATGCTTGGCCTGGGCCGCATAGGCCTGGGCGAAGGCGTCGCTCGCGGCGATCTTGCTTTCCGCAAGCTTGGCGGCGCGCGAAAGGTCAAGCTTCGCCAAAGCCTCATTTTCAGCGCGCAGGGCTTCCGCCAGTCTTTTGCCGGCGATCAACAAAGCATCAATCATGGTTGGGCCTCTCCCATATTGGGGTTCAGTGCTCCGTTTTGGCGGAGCAATTCGCGATAGACAGAATCAGCAATGCCGACACCGCCGGCCCGCACGGCGGCAGCCGCAAAGGCTTCAACCAGCATCGGGCGCCATTGCGCCTCGGCCGCGCCGCCGCCGAAGGAGGATTTGGACATATCCACCGTGGCAAACATCGGTTGCAGCAGGAACCCCAGCGCCTGGGTTTCGAAATCTCGCGCGGATTTGCGCATAGCGGCTTCGGACATGGCACCGGCCTGCGGCGTGCGAAGGGCGCGCTGCTGCGGGGGGACCAGGTTGGTGGCATCCAACATCAGCGGAGCTCCAGATCAGCCTGCAAGGCGCCAGCGGCCTTGATGGCTTGCAGGATGGAAATCAGGTCACGCGGGCCAACGCCCAGGCTATTCAGGCCACGCACCAGTTCTTGAAGAGTCACATTCTGGGGCAGAATGCCCATGCGACGCTCTGCTTGGTCTTCAATTTCAATGCCGGTGCGCGGCACCACCTGAGTTTCGCCCTGCGCAAAGGCATTGGGCTGGCTGACTTGCGGTGTTTCCGTGATACGGATGGTCAAATTGCCCTGCGCGATGGCCACGGTGGAAACCCGCACCGCATCGCCCATCACGATCGTGCCCGTCGCCTCATCAATCACCACGCGGGCGATCTGGTCGGGTTCAACGCGCAGCCTTTCGATATCGGTCAAAAAGGCCACCGGATCGCGCCCATTGAGCGCGACGGAGACCGTGCGCGGATCAGTCGCGGTCGCGACATTCCGCCGCGCTGAATTATTGATGGCGGTGGCGATGCGACGCGCCGTGGTCAAATCCGGATTCCTGAGCGACAGGCGCACACGATCCCGATTGGCGAGCGTAAAGGGCACTTCGCGCTCGACAATCGCACCATTGGAAATGCGCCCTGCCGTCGGCACACCGCGCGTGACGGAAGCAGCCGCTCCGCGGGCAGAAATCGCACCGGTCGCAAGCGCGCCCTGCGCCACCGCGTAGACCTCTCCATCCGCGCCAAGCAGAGGTGTGACCAGCAGCGTGCCGCCAGTCAGGTTCGTGGCATCGCCTAGGGCGGAAACCGCCACATCAATCCGGCTGCCGGGCTTGGCGAAGGCGGGCAGATTCGCCGTTACCATCACGGCGGCAATATTCTTCGTGTCCAATTGGCGTTCGAAATCGCGCGAATTGACGCCCAAGCGTTCCAGCATCCCGACCAGCGATTGGCGGGTAAAGACCGAGCTTCTGAGGCGATCCCCGGTGCCATTCAGGCCAATAACCAGCCCGTAACCCACCAGTTGGTTGTCGCGCACGCCCTCCATATCCACTATATCCTTGATGCGGACCTGGGCGGTGGCGGGCGGCGCAAGGAAACACACCGCCAATGCAAGGGCGGTAAGGATTTTTGCGAACACTTGCGCTATACGGGTCAAGTTCTGTCTCCGGCAGCCACCATGATCAAGGGTGGCGTTCTCTCCGGTTTCAGGGCAAGGCGCGTGCCAGGGTTTTCTGACGCAACCGCCGAGTCGCGTCGGCAAAACCTGCCGGGTCCCGGCTGAGCCTGCCGGGACAGGGCGGAAGAAGGAGGTCAGATGGTCGTTATTCGGGGCGTGACGGGCGGCACCAATGTGCCGGGGGCGCGGTCAACGCGCGGCGCCTCGGGCGGCTTTCGTGTGGGCGGCGGCGCGGATGAAGCACGCGAAGCCAATGCCAGCACCGGCGTTTCAGCAGCGACCGCGATTGGCCTGCTTCAGGTGCAGGAATCGGCCCCGGCGGGCGAACGCAATGCGCGCGCCTTCCGCCGTGGAGAGGATATGTTGAAGGAACTGAAGGCGCTTCAATTGGAATTGCTGGAAGGCCGCGCCGACCCTGCCCGGCT
The DNA here is from genome assembly GCA_020249145.1 of Roseomonas sp. Lineage (GTDB taxonomy): Bacteria > Pseudomonadota > Alphaproteobacteria > Acetobacterales > Acetobacteraceae > Neoroseomonas. The sequence goes on from JADCGF010000005.1 coordinate 251,524, forward strand.
CCAGGAATTGGCCCGCCTGACCGAGGGCGAAAAACCCGCCGATCCGGGCCTGGCTGAGGCGGTTGAGGCCATTGCATTGCGCGCCCGGCTGGAATTGGCCCGGCGCGGCATCGAAAGCTGAAATCGGCCATTGTCAGATATTTGTCGCAATTCGCCCCCTGGCGCCCTGCAACAATAGGGTATAGAAGCCCTTAAATCATCGAGTCAGGTTTCAGCAAGAAACCACCTCGGGCAAGTGCAAGGCGGGGGAAGAAGAAGATATGTTGGTGACATTGCCGCCCGATTACCGTCCCTCGGATTCCGAGGAGTTCATGAATGCGCTCCAGCTTGAATATTTCAGACAAAAGCTTCTCAGATGGCGGCAGGATTTGGTGCGCGAAGCCGGTGAGACGCTCTCCTCCCTGTCTGAGGGTGGCATAGCGGAAGCGGATCTCGCGGATCGCGCTTCGGTGGAAACGGACCGCGCGCTTGAATTGCGCACCAGGGACCGGGCGCGGAAATTGATCAACAAGATTGATCAGGCCTTGGACCGGATTGAATACGGCACCTATGGCTATTGCGAGGAAAGCGGGGAGCCGATTTCGCTCCGCCGGCTGGAAGCGCGGCCCATCGCCACCATGACGATCGAGGCGCAGGAGCGCCATGAACGTATGGAACGCGTGCATCGCGACGATTGAACGGGCGGCATAACGCCCGCCTGGCTCATAGGAACCCGACCGGGTCCACATCCACCTGCACCCGGACATTGCCGGGAACATCTACCCGCGCCAGCCATTCGCCCAATAATCGCTGCACGCCGATATCCCGCCGCGCCTTGAGCAGAAGCCGCCGCCGATGCCGCCCGCGCAATAATGCGAGTGGCGCAGGCGCGGGGCCCAGAACCTCCATCCCCTCACCGACTGGGGCAGCACGGCCCAAATCCCGAGCGACTCGGTCCGCTGCCTTTTCATCCGGGGAACTCACGATCAGCGCGGCAAGCCGACCAAAGGGCGGCCAATGGCCGGGCCGGCGCGCTTCGGCCTCGGCAGCCATGAAGGATTCATATTCGCCGGAAACCAAGGCCTGCATCACCGGATGGTCTGGCGAGAAGCTTTGCAACAAGACGCGCCCCGGATGTTCCGCCCGGCCCGCGCGGCCTGCCACCTGATGCAGTAGCTGCACCGTGCGCTCGGCTGCCCGCAAATCACCGCCGGCAAGGCCCAAATCAGCATCAACCACGCCAACCAGCGTGAGATAGGGAAAATGCCAGCCCTTGGCCACGATTTGCGTGCCGATGATCAGATCAACCTCGCGCTTTTCAATGGCCTCGGCAGCGGCTGAGGCAGCGGCGGGGCCGGGCAGTGTATCGGATGCCATGACCAGGCGGCGCGCTTCGGGGAACAGCAAGGCGGCTTCTTCCAAAACGCGCTCTACGCCTGGGCCGATGGGCACCGTGCTATGCGGCGCAGCGCAGCTTGGGCAATGGCTGGGCGGCGCTTCGACATGGCCGCAATGGTGGCATTGCAGCCGCCGCGCGGCGCGGTGTTCCACCAGCCAGGCGGTGCAATTCGGGCAGCGCAGCCGATGGCCACAGGCGCGACAGAGCGTGAGTGGCGCATAGCCGCGCCGGTTGAGAAACAGCATGGCCTGTTCGCCGCGCTTGAGCGTTTCCGCGACTGCGGCCACCAACGCAGGACTCAGGAAGCGCCCGCGCGGCGGGGTTTCACGCCGAAGGTCAATGAGCCCAATCTCTGGCAACACCGCGCCACCATGACGCGCCGCCAAATGGCATTCAGCGTAACGCCCGGCGCGGGCATTGGTCAGCGTTTCAAGCGAGGGTGTCGCGCTTACCAGAACGCAAGCCGCATCAGACAAGCGCGCCCGCACCACGGCCATGTCCCGCGCATGATAGATCACGCCTTCTTCCTGCTTGAAGGCGGTTTCATGTTCTTCATCCACCACAATCAGGCCGAGATCGGGAAAGGGCAGAAACAGCGCCGAACGCGCGCCGACCAGCACTGTGGCTCGGCATTCGGCCACGGCGCGCCAGGTGATGCGGCGCGTGCGGGGGGAAAGCTCGGAATGCCAAAGTGCTGGGTCGGTGCCGAAGCGCGCGCGGAAGCGATCCAGCCATTGCGCGGAAAGCGCGATTTCGGGCAGCAGCACCAAGGCCTGCCGCCCGGCCTGAAGTGCCGCGGCAATGGCTTCGAAATAGACCTCGGTCTTGCCGGAGCCCGTCACGCCGGAAAGCAAGGTGGTGCTGTAGGCCGCGCGCGCTACAGCCGAGCGGAGCAGCGCGGCGGCTTCGGCCTGGTCAGAATCCAGCACCGGGCCGGGGCGGGCCAGATCGGGCGGGCGGAATTCTTCCAGCGGCGGCAACAGGCCCGGCAGCAATAGCCCGGCATCGGCCATGCCGCGCAGCACGGCGGGCGCCACGCCGGCGTCCCGCGCCAGATCATCGGGGGCGCGCACATCGCCTGCGTGCAGCGCAGCCAGCACGCGCTGGCGCGCGGGCGTCAGGCGCGGCGCTTCAGGCAGAGGATCAGCACGGCACCAGCCGGCGCGATGGGGCTGTGCTTCCAGGGCGGCGGGGACACTCATGGCCATGCGGAGCACCGCGCCGCGGGGGGAAAGCGTATAGGCCGCGACCCAATCCACGAAGCGGCGCAGCTTTTCCGGCATGGGCGGCGCTTCCAGCACCGCTGCGATGAGCTTGAGGCGGTGGTCGGGAAGGTGAGAGCCGGCTGCGTCATCCCACACCACGCCAATCACCTGCCGCCTACCCAAGGGCACGGCAACAAAACTGCCCGGCGGCGGCACTTCGCCCTCAGCCCGGTAATCATAGGCATCCGCCAGCGGCAGGGGCAGCAATACGCGCAACCGCTTCGCCGGGCTGGACGACATTGTTTCAGGCAAAAGGGAGTGCTTTCGCGACGGGGCCGGCATGGGCTATGGAATAGACCATTCGCGAAGGGAAGGCTTGCGCTTTGCTGCGCGTGGCGCCATTCCCCGCCAAAGCCTTGTCTTTCGCCATGCAGGATTGGAATTCATGAAGTTTTTCGTTGATACCGCCGAAGTTGCCGAAATCCGCACCCTTGCCGAATTGGGCATGGTGGATGGGGTGACCACCAACCCATCGCTGATCGCCAAATCCGGCCGGGACATGAAGCAGGTGATTGCGGAAATCTGTGCCATCACCCCAGGGCCTGTGAGTGCCGAAGTGACCGCGACGGATGCCGCCGGCATGCTGGCCGAAGGGCGCTTCCTGCGGGGCATTGCGCCCAATGTGGCGGTGAAGGTGCCGCTGACCGAAGCCGGGCTGATCGCCTGCCGGACGCTCGCTTCCGAAGGGACTTTGGTGAATGTCACGCTCTGCTTTTCCGCAGCCCAAGCGCTGCTGGCCGCCAAGGCCGGCGCGGCCTTCATTTCCCCCTTTGTTGGGCGGCTTGATGATATCGCGACCGATGGCATGCGGCTGATTGCGGACATTGTGCAGATATACCGCAATTATCCCGCGCTTCGTACCGAGGTTTTGGTGGCTTCCATCCGCCACCCCATCCACCTGGTGGAAAGTGCCAGGCTTGGTGCGCATGTGGCGACCCTGCCACCCGCCGTGATCCGCCAATTGCTGAAGCATCCCCTGACCGATAAGGGGCTGGAAGCCTTCCTCGCGGATTGGAAAAAGACAGGACAAAGCATCCTGTGAGCAACACACCCTCAGACGGGAAGGCCCCGAACGGGCCCTCGGCTGAGGAGGTGGAAGAATTCTTGCGCGCCCATCCGGGATTTCTCGCGGAACGGCCTGAGCTTTACCGGGTGCTGGCACCGCCGCGCCGCGTGCATGGCGATGGGCTGACGGACCATATGGCGGCGATGCTGGGCGCGGAACGCGAACGCGCTTCTGCCCTGGATTCGGAATTGCGCCTGGCCTTGGATGCGGAACGCGCGGGGCTTGGCCTGGTGTCGCGTGTGCGCCTGGCGGTGCTGGCGCTGATGCGTTCAGACAATGCGCCGGAAACCGTGGCGCAGGAATGGCCCAATCTGCTGGGGTTGGAAAGCTGCACGCTATGCATAGAGCCGCCGGATAATCCCGGACAGCTTTGGATGCGCCCGGAACAACGCCCCTTGCCACGCGGGACGGTGGAAAAACTGCTCGGGCGCGGGCGGGATGTGCTGGTGCGCGACAAGCCCGAAGATGCCGATATGCTGCATGGCGAAGCGGGGGGGCTGATTGCGCGCGATGCGCTGGTGCGCGTGGTGGTGGCGGGGCAGCCATTGATGCTGCTGGCGCTTGGCGCGCGGGATGCACCTGCGCTGCCGGCGCGCCATGGTACGGAACCTTTGGTGTTCCTGGGCCGCGCTGTGGCGGCGGCCATTGCAAGGTAGCATGACTGGCGCCGAGGCTTCCGCCGCTTGGCTTGGCTGGTTCGCCCAAGAACGGCGCGCGAGTGCGCATAGCATTGAAGCCTATGGGCGGGATGTGGCGCAATTTCTTGCCTTCCTGACTGGCCATCTTGGTGACGAGCCTGATTTGGCAGCGCTTGGCGCGCTGCGCCCCGCTGATTTGCGCGCCTTTCTGTCGGCCCGCGCGATGGAAGGTGATGCGGGTGCGACCCGCGCCCGCAAGCTGGCCGCGATCAGAAGTTTTTTGCGCTATTTGCAGCGCCATCAGGGGATGGCGCCGGTGGCGCTGGCCGGGCTGCGGGCGCCGCGCGCCAAGCCGCCCTTGCCGCGCGCCCTGACCGAAAAGGAAGCCCGCGCAGCAGTCGAAGATGTGGCCGATGTCTATGCGCTGGGTCGGCATGAAAACCCGCGCCTGCAAGCGGCACGCGACCGCGTACTGTTCACGCTGCTTTACGGCGCGGGGCTACGAATTGGGGAGGCCTTGGCGCTGAATTTGAGTGATGCACCGCGCCCTGGTTCCGAAGCGGCACTTCGCGTTCTGGGCAAGGGCAAGAAGGAAAGGCTGGTGCCGATATTGCCGGTGATCCGCGATGCCATGGCAGCCTATTTGGCGGAACGCGGCGGTGGTGCGGCGGATGATCCCTTGTTCATCGGGGCGCGCGGCGGGCGGCTTGATCCGGCGGTGGCACAAAAAAGGCTACGCGATTTTCGCAGGCTTGCGGGCTTGCCGGAACATGCGAGCCCGCATGCGCTGCGGCATTCCTTTGCCACGCATTTGCTGGGCGGCGGGGCTGATTTGCGTGCGATCCAGGAATTGCTCGGCCATGCCAGCCTTTCCACCACGCAGCGCTATACGGCGGTGGATGCGGCGGCGCTGCTGGAGACCTGGCGCAAGGCGCATCCTCGGGCAGACTAAGACTAGACAGGGTCCGGGCTTGGCGCAGACAATGTTTCAAATCACGGGAGAAACGCCATGAGCATTCGCATCGGTATCGCCGGCATAGCCGGGCGCATGGGCCAGCTTTTGATTGAGGAAGTCACCGCCGCTGGTGCGGTTTGTGTGGGCGGCACTTTGCGCGCCGGCGGCAAAGCCGCCCCTTCTGGCTTGCAAAGCTTTCCAGATATCGCCTCGCTTTTCGCCGCATCCGATGTGGTGATTGATTTCACCCATGCGGATACAGCGCCTGCGCATGCCGCTGCGGCGGCGGCCTGCGGCAAGGGTTTTATTCTCGGCAGTTCAGGGCTTTCTGCAGCCGCAGAAGTGGCAGTGGCGGAAGCCGGCAAGCGCGCACCGATTGTCTATGCCGCGAATTTCGCGCCGGGGGTCAATCTGTTTTTGGCGATTGCGGAACGCATGGCCGCAGCGCTCCCAGGTGCACAATATGACGCCGAGATTGTGGAGATGCATCATCGCCAAAAGGTGGATGCGCCATCCGGCACGGCAGTCGCTTTGGGCCGAGCCGTAGCAGCCGGGCGCAGCACCACCATGGAAGAAGCCGGCATTGAAAGCGGGCGTGATGGCCATTGCGGCCCGCGCGGCACCGGCACGATTGGCTTTGCGGCTATGCGCGGCGGGCAAGTGGTGGGTGAACACACGCTGCTTTTCGCTGCCGCTTCAGAACATATCAGCCTGACGCATCGCAGCTTTGATCGGCGCGTTTATGCCACCGGCGCGGTGCGCGCGGCGCTTTGGGTGCATGGGCGCGCACCCGCACTTTACGGCATGAAGCATGTGCTGGGGATGTAGATTGCTTACCTCTGCCAATCAAAGGGTGCCGCGCGCGGCAGGCCGAGATTTTCGCGGAGCGTCGTGCCGGTGAATTCCTTGCGGAAGACACCTCGGCGCTGCAATTCCGGCACCACCAGGCGGACAAATTCCTCATAAGTGCCGGGCATATGCGTGGCAGCCAGCACGAAGCCATCGCAAGCACCACCTTCCACCCAGGCCTGCATTTCATCCGCCACGCGCTTTGGCGTGCCGCAAAATACCGGGAATTCGCGAATGGTGCCGCGCCCAGTGATTTCCACGAAATCGCGCAAGGTAGGGTTGCGCTTGCCGCTGGAAGCAACCACGCGGTCGCGCAAGGCTTGCAGACCCTTGATGCCGGCCAATTCATCATCGGTGAAGGCATCATCCAGGGCTTTTGACGCGAAATCATAATTCAGCGCTTCAGACAGCAAAGAAAGTCCATCAACCGGCCTGGCCAGGCCATCAATCAAGGCGCGCTTTTCCTCAGCCGCCGCTTCGGTTTCGCCGACAATGCAATAAACGGCGGGGCAGATGCGTACCGTGGCGGGGTCTCGGCCAGATGCGGCGACCTGTTCCTTGAAATCGCGATAGCCGCGCTTGGCGACTTCCATGTTGGGATAGATGACAAAGACCAAATCGCCCCAGCGCGCCGCAAAACTTTTGCCGCGCCCGCTTTGGCCGGCCTGGATCAGAACGGGGCGGCCCTGCGGCGTGCGTGGCACTGTGAAGGGGCCACGGCTTTTGAACCATTTGCCCTTATGGTCCAGGCGCCTGACCTTGCTGGGATCAACGAAGATGCCGCTTTCACGGTCCTGAATGATGGCGTCATCGCCCCAGGAATCCCAATGCGACAGCACGATTTCCAGGAATTCATCAGCGCGGTCATAGCGCAGATCATGTTCCAGATGATCATCCGCGCCCATATTATGCGCTTCGCTGTCATTCAGCGATGTCACCACATTCCAGGCCGCGCGCCCGCCCAGCATGTGATCAAGCGTCGCGAAAACCCGCGCCACATGGAAGGGTTCGTAATAGGTGGTAGAATAGGTACCGCCGAGGCCAAGCTTGGATGTAGCAAGCCCCATCGCCGTCAGGATCGAAACCAGATCAAGCTTCACCACGCGAATGCCATTACGCACCGCTTCCGCATGGTCATGGCCGAGAATGTCGGGCATGGCGAGCCGGTCATCGAAAAACGCCATGTGGAAACAGCCGGCTTCAAGCGTGCGCGCGATGCGCTGGTAGTATTCCGGGCTGAGGTAATCCTGCATGGTCGCGGGATGCCGCCAGGAGCCGACATAGTTTGAGCAATTCTGCGCCTGCAGAAAGGCGACCAGCGTCATTTGCTTCATTGGCGTATTCCCTTTTCCCGTTATTCAGCATCGCGCGGCAGCGATGGCGCGGCAAGCCGTTCAGCCCGGATTTTGCGGCAGCCTGGCCAAATGGCTTTCCATCAGCGCACGCGCGGAAAGGCCAAATAGCCGGATACGGCGGGTTTCGGACATCACCAATAAGCCAACGGCTAGCGCGAAGGCTTCTGTTGCCACTTCCTGGCCGCCAAGCGCGCGCAAGGGCGCAAGGGCGGCGAGCAGCGCGGCATTCAACCCAGGATCAAGCCCCTGCCCCAGCCCGCGCGGCGCGAGCCCGCCGCCACCCAGATAAAAGCCCAGCGCCAATTCCTGTGGATGCGCCGCATAGAAATCAAACAAGGCAAGTGCCGCACCGTGAAACCCGTCCCGCGCCGCACCATCCGCCACTGCTACCTTCAGGCGCGCAAGGCTATCGCGCAGCACTTCAGCATAAATCGCCTCACGCGACGGGAAATGGAAGTAAAGCGCGGCGGGCGTATAGCCAGCGCGAGCGGCAATGGCGCGCAGGCTGGCGCCTTCCAACCCCGCTTCGGCGAAAAGCGCCTTGGCGGCGGCAAGGATATGGTCTCGCTTGGCGGCGTTCTTGTCTGGGCGGGTCATTGACGTGAAATTCTAACAGCGTTAGATTTTACCGGTCAACCGATTATGGGAAGCCCTTATCATGCTGATGACTGCCGCTGATTATCGGGAATCGCTCAGGGCGCTGAAGCCGCGCGTTTTCGTCAATGGCCGCCAGGTGGCGAGTGTGGCCGATGAACCGCTGCTGGCGCCGGGCATCAATGCCATTGGTGTCACCTATGATTTCGCCCATCGCCCCGATTACGCGCCGCTGATGACGGCAACTCAGCAAGGCAGTGGCCGGCTTGCCAATCGCATGCTGCATGTGAATGGCAGCCGAGATGATTTGCTCGCAAAGTTGGAAGCCGTCCGCTTGGTGTGCCGTGAATCCGGCTGCGCGCAACGCTATTTGGCGCATGATGCGCTGAATGCGCTGCATCAGGGCACGAAGCTTGCCGATGACGTGCATGGCGGAGAGCGGCATCAGCGCTTCCTGGCCTATTTGGATGATGTGCAGGCGCGTGATCTGACGCTTGGCATTGCCATGACCGATGCGAAGGGTGATCGTTCCGCGCGCCCCGGCAAGCAGGCCAATCGTGATGTGCATGTGCATATCAAGGAACGTCGTGCGGATGGCATCATCATTCGCGGCACCAAGGCCATTGTGACTGGCGCGCCTTATGTCCATGAATTCCTGGTCATGGCCTGCCGCACCATGACAGCGGAGGATGCCGATTTCGCGCTGCATTGCGCCGTGCCGGCAGACGCGCCGGGTGTCATGATTGTGGCGCGCCCCGCGGGCCGCCCCGGTGAAGCAGCCGCAAAATTCAGCGCCAAATACGGCCAGGCCACCGGCGTTGTGGTGTTTGATGATGTGTTTGTGCCCTGGGACCGCGTCTTCATGGCGGGTGAGCATGTTGAATCGGGCTACACCACCACCACCTATGCCACGCATCACCGGCATTCCTGCATCGCGGCACGCGCTGGCTTTGGTGATTTGCTGATTGGCGCTGGCGCCTTGATGATTGAAGCGAATGGGCTGGATACGGATCGCCACGGCCATATCCGCGATGCCATGGTGGATTTGATCAAGATTGTGGAAGGCTTCTTCGCCTGTGGTGTGGCGGCGAGTGTTTATGGCACCGGTGCATCGTCCGGCGCCTTCATGCCGGACGCGGTCTTCAGCAATATCGGCAAATTGCTTCTGGCAACACAGATTTATGATATGCACCGGCTGGCACATTATGTCTCGGGCGGCTTGATCGTGGCGCTGCCCGGCCCGGATGAGGATCACAATCCGGAAACGGCTGCTTCCCTTGCAGCCGTGCTTGCCGGGCGCGCGGATGTGCCTGCCGAAAAGCGCCTGGAAGTGGCGCGCTTCATGGAGGATTTGACTGCTTCCAACCAAGGCGGTTGGTATTCGGTGATTTCGCTGCATGGCGGTGGCAGCCCGGAAGCGATGAAGCGCGAGATTTGGCGCAATTACCCGGTGGAAGAACGCTCAGCGCTTGTGGAACGCCTGCTCGATCGTGGCATTCTGGATGAGGGCAAGCGCATTTCAAAACAACCCGGGCGCTGCTGCGATACGGGGTGTGAAGCGCCGCGCGCGCCGGCCATTCCGGAAGGCAGCTTTATCGGGCGCGCAGCGGAATGATTTAGCCGGCAGCCGGGCGAAGGAAGCCTTGCTCCGCCGCCCGCTTCCAGCGCGCCTCATCTTCCCTGATCAGGACGCGCACGGCGGCAAGGTCAAGCGGCGCAGGGTCCACCGCCAGGTTGCGCATGCGCGCTTGCACGGCTTCCACTTCTTGCGCTGCGCGTGCTTCGGCATTGATCCTTTGCAGAATGTCTTCCGGCGTGCGCGCCGGCGCCCAAATGGCAAACCAGCCTTCATAGCTTGCCGCGTCCAGGCCGAAACTCGCAAGGCTTGGCACATTGGGCAAATGCACCGAAGGGCGCGGCGATGTCACGGCCATGATGCGCACGCGATCGCTTTGCATCAAAGGCAGCGCAGTGGCAGTGCTAACCCAGGCCAGCGGCAAATGCCCGCCCATCAGATCGCGCGTGGAAGCGCCACCGCCGGAATAGCGAATCTCGTTCAATTCAATGCCGGCAGCTCGGGTGAATTGTGCGGCAACAACAGCGGAAGCGACATCGGCTGTGGCATGCGCAATCGCCCCAGGTCGCGCCTTGGCGGCGGTGATCAGGCTGGGAATGTCGCGAAACTGCGCTTCGCTGCTGGCCAGCAAGACAAAGGCGTAAAGCGCGGAAATCGCAACCGGTGTCAGATCGCCTGTCGGGTCATAAGGCAGATCAGGCTTGGTGTGGCGCAGGATCAAATGCGTTGGGTTCAGCGAAATCAACGTATGGCCATCAGGCGCGCTGCGCGCCACGGCTTCGGTGCCAATGGCGCCATCCGCACCTGGGCGATTTTCCACCACCACAGGGCGATTGAGTCTGGTGCCGATGGTTTCCATCACCGCACGCGCCGTCAGGTCTGTGCCACCCCCGGCGGCGAAGGGCACAATCACGCGCACCAGGCGCTGCGGCCAGGTGCCTTGCGCGGCGGCAAGGCCCGGCAGGATGAAGGGCGCAGCGAGCATGGCGCGGCGTTGGATCATGCGACGTTTCCTTATGCTTCGGTCTTGCGCGACCGTCTTGACCAGATGAAATCTTCCACCGCAAACTGCCGTAACACAAGGGGAAATCCGCCATGAATGATGCCGCCACCAACCGCATTCAGCCACTTGATGGCGTTCGCGTGATTGATGTTTCAAGCTTTCTGGCGGGGCCGTTTTGTTCCACGCAGCTTGCGGAATTTGGCGCCGAGGTCATCAAGCTTGAATTGCCGATCGTGGGCGACCCTTTGCGCAAATTCGGTTCGGTCACCGAATGCGGTGAAACCCTGCCCTGGCTTTCGGAATGCCGGAACAAGAAATCCGCGACGCTTGATTTGCGCAAGCCCGATGGCGCCGCGCTGCTGAAGCGCATGTGCGCCGAAGCGGACATCCTGGTTGAGAATTTCCAGCCCGGCACAATGGAGAAATGGGGCCTTGGCTGGGATGTCATGCAGGAAGTCAATCCGCGGCTGATCATGGTGCGCATTTCAGGCTATGGGCAAACCGGCCCCTATAGTGGCCGTCCGGGCTTTGGGCGGATTGGCAATGCCTTTGGCGGGCTTTCCTATCTGGCGGGCTATCCGGATCGTCCGCCGGTGACACCCGGATCAGCCACGATTCCGGATTATCTGGCCGGCATGTATGGCGCGATGGGCGCTTTGCTCGCCATGGAAGCGCGGCGCAAAACGGGCAAGGGTCAGATGGTGGATATCGGGCTTTATGAGCCGATCTTCCGCATTCTGGATGAATTGGCGCCATCCTATCAGTTGAATGGCTATATCCGTGAACGCATGGGACCAGGCACGGTGAATGTGGTGCCGCATAGCCATTACCCCACCAAGGATGGCCGCTGGATCGCGATTGCCTGCACATCCGACAAGATTTTTGCGCGCCTTGCAGATGCCATGGGCGTGCCAGAATTCGCCGAGGACGGCAAATGGGGCAAAATCCGTCAACGCGAAGCGGCGCGCGCGGAAGTGGATGCTTATGTCGGCAATTGGACCACCCAATTCACGCGCGATGAATTGCTCGCCTTGTGTGAAAAGGCGCAGGTTCCTTGCGGGCCGGTCTATGCGATTGATGAGATTTTCAAGGACCCGCAATACAAGGCGCGCGATAACATATTGATGATGAAGGACCCGCGTGTTGGCGAATTGGCGATCCCCAATCTGGTGCCGCGGCTTTCAGACACACCAGGTGAAGTGCGCTGGCTTGGCCCCAGCATGGGGGAACATAACAACGAAATCTATCGCCAATGGCTTGGCCTGAATGATGCGGAGATTGAACGCCTGACAGCCGCGCAAGTGATCTGAGGCAGGCAGCGCGATATGCCTGGCTGGCGCATGCGACGTTCCGTGATGATCACACCAGGGCATCGGCCAGAACGGCTTGCCAAGGCGGTGTCACTGCCGGCGGATAGCCTGATCTTTGATTTGGAAGATGCGGTGCCGCCAGCGCGCAAGCCAGAGGCGCGCGCGGTGGTGGCGCGTGCATTGACCGAACTAACCTTTGGCCATCGCGAAAGGGCGGTGCGCCTGAATGGCATTGGCTCGGTGGATTTCGCCGCGGATGTGGCCGCAATGCCCTGGGCAGAAATTGATGCGGTGATGCTGCCTAAGGTTGAACGGGCGGAGGATTTGCAAAAACTTGATGCCGCTTTGGATCAAGCCGCACCGGGGCGCGAGATTGCGGTAATAGCAACGCTTGAAACACCGCGCGGCATTTTGAATGCGTTGCAGATTGCCGATGCGTCACCTCGTCTTGCGGCGTTTTTTCTCGGCCCCGGCGATTACACCATGCAGACCGGCGGGCGCATTACGCCGCGCGTTCTGGAATTTCCACGGCAAATACTGGTGGCCGCCGCCGGCGCGGTGGGGGCGCAGGCGCTTGATGCTCCATACCTTGCTGATTTGCGCGATGTTGCCGCCACAGGGCAGGATGCAGCGGCAGCGCGGGAATTGGGCTTCAGCGGCAAGGTTGTCTTTCATCCGGATCAGATCGCGCCGGTGAATGAAGCCTTCACCCCTAGCGCCGAGGAAGTAGCGAAGGCGCGGCGCTATATCGCCGCCTTTCAGGAAGCTGCCGCCAAGGGCGAAAACCTTGCTTATGTTGATGGCACTTTCATCGCGATGGACCTGGTGCCGAATATGGAACGCATCCTGGCCTTGGCGGAAGCCGCACGAAAGGCGGCTTCCGCATAAATCATTCAGGAAGCGAGATACCCGCCATCCACATGCATTTCTGACCCTGTCATATAGGATGATTCGTCAGACGCCAGGAACAGAATAGCGTAAGCGACTTCATCCACCTCACCGGTGCGGCCCATGGGCACATGGCCCAGCATTTTTGCGCGGAACACGGGGTCAGCCGTGGCACCGCTGGTGCGCATGGGCGGCATAAGGCCGGGATGGACCGTGTTCAGGCGAATGCCCGAAGCGCCTTCCTGCACGGCGATGGATTTCGTGAGCAAACGTACCGCTGCCTTGGAAGCGTTATAGGCGCAATGAATACGTTCCTGCCCCACCACGCCGGAGATGGAAGACAGGTTGATGATGGACCCGCCGCCTGACTTTTTCATCGCCGCCACGCCATGCTTCACGCCAAGGAACACGCCGCGCGCATTCACCGCCATGATCCGGTCCCACAGCGCGGTATCATAAAGATTGTTGGTATTGCTGCCGGAAATCCCGGCATTATTCACCAGTACGTCAAGCCGCCCATGCGCAGCCATCACGGCAGCAATCGCCGCTTCCCATTGCGACTCATCCGCGACATCCAGGTTGATATAGCTTGCAGACCCGCCGGCCTTGGTGATTTCCGCGACAACGGCGCGGCCTTCGGCTTCCATCATATCGGCCACGACAACCTTCGCACCTTCACGCGCAAAAAGCCGCGCGGTGGCCGCGCCCATGCCGGAAGCGGCACCCGTAATGAGTGCTACCTTATTTGCAACACGCATGATGTTTCCTCCTGTTCATTTCTGATCAGGAAGCCTTGCAAGGCTTGCGCGTGACCGCAAGCCTCAACCATAGGTCATGCTGGATTCCGCACCGCGGCTCATGTCCCGCGGAATGGGCTGGCCGGTCAGTGTTAGGGCCAAAGCCTCGGCTACGCGAATGCCATCAACGCCGGCGCTCAAGATGCCGCCGGCATAGCCAGCACCCTCACCGGCGGGGAAAAGACCTGCCGTATTCACGCTCTGAAAATCGAGGCCGCGCGGGATGCGAATGGGGCTGCTGGTGCGGGTTTCAACGCCAGTCATCAACGCGTCAGGGCGGGCAAAGCCTGGCACTTGCTTATCGAAGGCAAGCAAAGCTTCGCGCATTGCCTCCACTGCGAAATCAGGCAGGCATTGGGCCAAATCGGTGGGTGTCACGCCGGGCTTATAACTGGGCAGTACATCGCCCAGCCCCGTGCTGGGGCGCCCGGCCAGAAAATCGCCGACAAGCTGCGCGGGCGCGTGATAATCGCCGCCGCCGGCGATGAAGGCAGCACTTTCCCAATGGCGTTGATAGTCAATGCCAGCCAGCACGTCGCCCGGATAATCCTCGGGCGAAATCCCCACCACCATGCCGGCATTGGCATTGCGTTCGGCGCGCGAATATTGGCTCATGCCATTGGTGACCACGCGCCCGGCCTCACTGGTGGCGGCTACCACGGTACCGCCGGGGCACATGCAAAAACTATAGACGGTGCGGCCATTCTCTGCGTGATGCACCAGCTTGTAGTCCGCCGCACCCAGCAGCGGATTACCCGCATTGGGGCCGAAACGCGCTTGGTCAATCATGCCTTGCGGGTGTTCAATACGCACGCCGATGGAAAAGGGCTTGGCCTGCATCGCAACACCGCGCGCATGCAGCATGGCGAAGCTATCGCGCGCGCTATGACCAAGGGCGAGGATGGCGTGATCCGCCTCAATCACCTCACCGTCTGAAAGCACCAGGCCGCGCAAGCGCCGCGTGCCATCGGTGCCGGTTTCAATAATCAAATCATCCACCCGCGCACCGAAGCGGTATTCACCACCAAGGGATTCGATCTCCGCGCGGATATGTTCCACCATGGAAACCAGACGAAACGTGCCGATATGCGGCTTGGAGACGTACAGAATCTCCTCAGGCGCCCCAGCCTTGACGAATTCGGCCAGCACCTTGCGCCCGTAATGGCGGGGATCGCGGATTTGGCTATAGAGCTTGCCATCGGAAAAAGTGCCCGCGCCGCCTTCGCCATATTGCACATTGCTTTCCGGGTTCAGCACGCCGCGCCGCCAAAGGCCCCAGGTATCCTTGGTGCGTTCGCGCACCACCTTGCCGCGTTCCAGGATCAGCGGGCGGAAGCCCATTTGCGCCAACAGCAGCGCCGCCATGAAGCCGCAAGGCCCGGTGCCCACCACCACCGGGCGACGCATGCCTTCCGGCGCGCGCGCCACAAAGCGATAGGCGGTATCCGGCGCGGTGCCGATCCGCTGATCCCCTGCATGACGGGCCAAAAGCGTGGCCTCATCGGTCACGTCCACATCCAAGGTATAGACCAGCATGACCGCCTGAGGCTTGCGCGCATCATAGCCACGGCGGAAGACATGCATCGCCCGCAAAGCCGCATCGCCAATGCCAAGCCGGGCCAGCACGGCAGCACGCAAGGCGTCTTCCGGGTGGTTCAGCGGCAGGCGCAATTCGGTCAGGCGGATCATGAGGGTTCTATAGTCCGTCTTGCGGCTCGCTTGAAATCCTCTCCTGCATCGGACAAGCATTGGGGATGGCTGATATTCTTTGCCTCGGCGAACCCATGCTGGAATTCAACGCCCAGAAGCCGGGCGCGGATGGGCGGCGCACTTATTTGGAAGGCCATGGCGGAGATACCTCCAACGCCGCCATCGCCGCCGCGCGTGCGGGCGCTTCGGTTGGGATGATCACCGCGCTTGGCCAGGATGGGCCGGGCGAAAGCTTCATGCAGCTTTGGGCAAAGGAAGGCGTGGATACATCGAACGTCCTCCGCAATCCCGCCGCGCCGACGGGCATTTATTTCGTGACGCATGATGCGCGCGGCCATCATTTCAGCTTTTATCGCAGCGGCAGCGCGGCATCGCTTTATGGCGCAACGGATGTGCCGGAAGCGGCCATTCGCCAGGCGAAATTCCTGCATCTGTCCGGCATCAGCCAGGCGATTTCGACCAGCGCTTGCGATGCTGGCTTCCACGCCATGGAAGTTGCCCGCGCTGCTGGCACCAGGATTTCCTATGACACCAATCTGCGCCTCAGGCTTTGGCCGGCGGCGCGGGCGGCTTCCGTTATCCATGCCGCCATCGCCATGGCTGATATCGCGCTGCCATCCTTGGATGATGCGGTGGCGCTGACCGGCCTGCAAAACCCTGATGCAATCTGCGATTTCTACCTGCGCCTTGCCCCCTTGGTGGTGCTGAAATGCGGGGCTGACGGCGCCATCCTTGCCACGCGCGAAAGCCGCCACCGCATCCCTGCTTACAAAGTGGCGGCGGTGGATGCGACCGGCGCGGGGGATTGCTTTGCCGGCAATTTCCTCGCGCGCTTGCTCGCGGGCGATGCGCCGCTACAGGCCGCGCGCTACGCGAATGCGGCGGCGGCGCTTTCCACCACGGGCTATGGTGCGGTGGCGCCCCTGCCCTTTCCGGATGCGGTGAGCGCCCTGCTGGAAAGCACCTGAGTCAACCCCAGGCGCGATTATCGCCGGGGCGGAGCCGCAAGCCGGGGCGTAGATTGGTGAAGGGCAAAATCGCCGGGTCCGCCACCACCGGGCCAGGTGCGGTCACCACAATCACCTCGGACGCGATGGGCTGAAAATGCGCGCGGAAATGCACGCTGGATTTCACCGCAACAATCGCCTGTTCCGAAGGTTCGACACCCACTTGCCGGAACAATTCCTGATCATGGCCCTGCATTTTGCGGCTGACCACCACCACGCGCACGCCAGGCGCAACACGGATCAGCGCTGAAAGACCAAGATCAGCGGGATTGCCCTTGCCCATCGGGCCACTCAGCGTAAAGCACCCGTCAGAGAGTTTTTCGACCACCGCTTCCACCCGCAACGGCGCGCCATCGCTCTTGCCACCAAGGTCGAGCGTGATGCGCGCACCCTCCCCCGCCGCATGGCAGGCAGCCGCGGCTTCCGCATCATTCATCGGCGCCAGCACCGCACCTTGCGCATTCTGGCGGATCAATTCCGCGAGCAAGCCAGTGGTATCGCCATGCCCGCCACCGCCCGGATTATCCTGCGTATCTGCCAGCACCACCGGTCCTTTGTCGCCACGCCCGGCAATGGCCCGCGCCACACCTTCGGCGGCTGTTGCGACACCAAGCGCGAATTCAGGTTCCTTGCTGGCAATATAAGCGGCCAGCGCTTCCGCCGCCGCGCCCGCCTGATCAAGTGTGTCGGCATAAGCGGCAATCGCCATGCCGCAGCCAGGGAAATCCGCGTAAGGAAAGCCAAAGCAGAAGCCCAATTCCCAAATGCCTGGCGCAGCGCCCAGGCGCGCGCGTTCGGCCATGACATCAGCCATGGGCGCGACCATGGTGCATTGGCCGGGCAAGGGCGTCCAAAAATCCAGATCGCGAAACAGCTTCGCGGGCTTGCGGGTTTCCTTGATCATGCGCAGCAGCAAGCGCGTGGCTTGCGCGCCCGCCGGCTTCATATCCACATGCGGATAGGTGCGAAACGGCACCAGCACATCAGAAAGCGCCACCATTTCCGCAGTTTTGTTCGCATGCGGATCAAGGCTGACGGCGATGGGCAAATCCGGGCCCACCACGGCGCGCACGCGGCGCAGCACTTCGGCTTCCGCATCATCAAAACCCACCGCCACCATGGCGCCGTGCAAATCAAGATAGACGCCATCAATCGGGCCGGCTTCCATGGCATCGGAAAGGCTTGCCACCAATAATGCCGCGATCCGTTCGAAAGCGTCAGCCGTCACTGGCCCGGCAGGATTGGCAAAGCACCAGACCAAGGGGGCAAGTTCCACGCCCGCTTCTTCCGCGACCATGATCGCGCCTGCAATCGGCGCGCTGGTTGGGCGCATGGCCTCAATCAACCCAGCGGGGCGTTGCAGCGGTGGAAAGCCGCCGGGTTTGACGAATTCCTGCCAGCCGGTCGGCAGCGGCGCGAAGGAGTGGCTTTCATGCAAAAAGCCGCCAATGGCGATGCGGGTCATGTCACTTTTCCTTTGCAATACCGGCAGTGGCTAAAACCGCATCGGCCAATACGCGCAAGCCCGCTTCGGCCCAGGCAGGCGTGATGCTTTCCGCTTCATTATGGCTGATTCCGCCATGGCAGGGGCAGAAAATCATCGCCGCCGGCACACGCCGCGCGACATAAACCGCGTCATGCCCAATGCCGGTTGGCATATCCATATGCGGCAGGCCAAGCCGCATTGCCGCATCACGCACCCGCCCGACCAGCGCCGCATTAAATTGTGTGAGCGGCGATTGCCAGAAATCCGAGATGGTGATGGCAACACCCCGCGCGGCGGATAGTTCCGCCGCCTTGGCGCGAATTTCCGCCCCCATGCGTGCAAGCAATGCCGGGTCACCATGGCGCGTATCAATGCTGAACCAGATGCGCGATGGCGAGATATTGCGGCTATCGGGATAGACGGTGAGGCGCCCGACCGTGGCGCGGCCTGATTCGCCGACTGGGCTGACGGCACGAAGCGCGATATCCTCAATCGCTGCCATCAGAGGAGCCGCGGCCATCATGCCATCGCGCCGCCCGGCCATGGGGGAACCGCCATGGGATTCAGCGCCTTCAATCGTCACCTCATACCAGGCTTGCGCCAGAGCATGCGTCACCACGCCAATATCCTTGCCGGCATTCTCCAACAGCGCGCCTTGTTCGATATGCAATTCGAAATAGGCGGCAAGATTAGCCAAGCCAGCGGGGTCAGAATCTCCCCGCCAGCCGATGCGATTCAGTTCATCGCCAAACGCCTTGCCGTCACTATCGCGCAGGGCCAGCACATCAGCCTCAGGGAAAATCCCCATCGCAGCGCCGCTGCCCATCATCGGGGGCGAAAAACGTGCCCCTTCCTCATTGGTCCAATTGATCAGTACCAAAGGCGCTTTGGTTTCGATCGCGGCTTCATGCAGGGCGCGCAGCACTTCAAGCCCGGCCAGCACGCCAAGCGGGCCGTCAAACTTGCCGCCGGTTGGTTGCGTATCCAAATGGCTGCCCATGGCGACAGGCTTGCGGCTTGTATCGCGGCCTTCGCGACGCAGCACCATATTGCCGAGGCGATCAACGGTAAGCGTGCACCCAATCGCCTCCCCCCAGCGGCGCAGCAAATGGCGGCCTTCGGAATCGAGATCGGTCAGAGTCTGGCGATTGCAGCCGCCCTTCGGCGTGCCGCCGATTTTCGCCAATTCCATCAGGCTATCCCACAGCCGGGCGCCGGAAAGGGGGAGGTTCGTGGTCATGATGCTTTCTCCACGCCGCACCATTCGGCCATGGTGAGCGCAATGGTGCGGGTAATGTCATGCATTGAATCAAGGCCGACACTTTCATCAATGCCGTGAATATCCTGCGCGTCCGGGCCAAAGCACGCGACTGGTGTGCCCTGATGCAGCACAAAATGCCGCCCATCCGTAAGGCCCGCCGAGGGGTAGTCGCGGAGCGCCCCGCCAGAGACATCGGTAAAATGCCGCTTGGCCAGTTTCACGATCGGCGCCTGCATATCAAAGACGCAGGGTTCGGCCATAAAACCCTTGAATTCCAGCTTCACCTTTGCACCGCGCAGCTTTTCATGCTGCGCCGCCTTCGCCACCAGGCGTTCAATATCGGCTTTCACCGCGGCAGCGCTATTGCCCATCATCACGCCAACGCGAAGCCCAATCCGCGCCCGTGTGGGCACGGATGAATTCCATTCGCCGCCTTCAATCGTGCCGAGATTCACATTCACCGGATGGTTCACGCCATGGAAGGAGGCATGGATATTCTCAGCCCGGTTCATCTGGGCTTCGTATTCCTTGAAATGCGCAGCGATGGTGCTGGCCGCTTCAATGGCATTCACGCCCGCCTGCATATCCCGCACATGGGCGGGGCGGCCGGAAACCGTCACCCAGGCCCAGATCACGCCAACTTCCGCACTATACATTGCGGGCAGGCCAGGGCCCGGTTCGGGGATGATCACGGCATCGGTGCGCGGCAAGGCGAGCATCGCGGCCAGCGCGCCATTGCCGGTGCATTCTTCTTCAATGACTGAGTGCATCTGCACTTCGGCGGCGGGTTGCAGGCCAGCGCGCTGCAGGGCGCGAAACGCCGTGACGTAAGAAATAATGCCCGCCTTCATATCGCCGGCGCCACGGCCATACATGCGGCCATCGCGAATGGCGGGCTCATAGGGCGGGGTTTCCCACATATCGGCGGCCCCTTCCGGCACCACATCCACATGGCCTTGCAGGGTCAGGCTTTTCCCCTTCGTTTCGCGTGGCGTGAAGACCACCACGACATTATCGCGCCCGTCATAAGGGATTAGCGGTGGCGAAAAGCCGGGATGGCCTTCAAGCGCTTCTGGCACGGTTGGGATACGCTGCGGTGTCAGGCCAAGCCCCTCATAAATCCGCGCCATTTCATTCAAAGCCGATGCCTCATTGCCCAGGGTTGAGGGGCAACGCACCAGGCGGGAAAGCATGGAGATGCTCTCCGCGCGCAGCTCATCCACCGCTTCCAGAATGGCGCGCCGCGCGCCGGGGTCGAGAGCTTGCATTTCGCCTAGGTCCTTAACTTCAAGTCGGGGGACGCTACCCATCCCGACAAGGCGCAGCAAGCGCGGTGCCTTCGCAGCGGGGGCAAAACTGGTTAGCCTTTGCCCATGAAAACCTTCGCCCATCCGGATCATGCCGGGCATCAACCGGCTTTCTTCCTGATTCGCGGCCGTACGCGCGCGAATTTCGAAATCCCCGCCCGCGCGGCTGCGCTGGAAGCGGCGCTGCATCGGCTTGGGCTTGCGCCCAGCGTGCCAGAAGCCTTGCCGCTTGCCGCGCTGCGCTCCATTCATAGCGCGGATTATCTGGCCTTCCTGGCGGAAGCCGCGCAGGATTGGGCAGCGCTTGCCGATGCAGGGCCAGAGGTTGTCGCAAATATGCACCCCTCGCCCGAGATGCTGGCCCAAGGTGCGGCTTGTGCGGATGGCATTGTTGCTCGCGCCGGCTGGTACATGGCTGATGCGGCCTGCCCGATTGGTCCCGGCACATGGGCAGCCATTCAAGGGGCCGCCGCTTGCGCGCTGGCCGCCGCGAAGGAAGCCTCTGCCGGACGTAGCGCCTATGCTTTGTGTCGTCCACCTGGGCATCATGCTTATGCCGCGCGCGCCGGCGGGCATTGCTATGTGAATAATGCAGCGCTTGCCGCGCAGGCTTTGGTGGATGCGGGTGCAAAGCGCGTTGCTGTGCTGGATATTGATAGCCATCACGGCAATGGCACGCAGGGTATTTTCTGGGAACGCGGCGATGTGCTGACCATTTCAATCCATGGCGATCCTGATCGCTATTACCCCTGGTTCGTGGGCCGCACGCGTGAACGCGGCGCCGGCGCGGGCGATGGGCGCAATATGAATATGCCACTCGCCATCGGCACGGGGGATGAGGGCTGGTTGGATGCCATTCGCTACGCCATGGCCGCCATCCGCGACCATAAAACCGATGCGCTGGTCTTGCCGCTTGGCTTTGATGCCTCGGAACATGAACCACTCGCCGCGCTGAAAGTGACGGCGGAGGGTTTCGCCCGCGCGGGCGCGATGATTGGCGGCCTTAAACTGCCCACCGCCATCACCCAAGAAGGCGGCTACAACGTAGATGTCATCGGCGATTTATTGGAAGGCTTCCTGAAAGCCTGGGGAGATGCAGCATGAGTGAGGCCATCCACGCGGCCACCCTGACCCTTGATACCCATGTGGATATCAGATGGCCCGACCCGCCGGACGCAACCACCGAAACTGATCGCTGCGTTGATTTCCCGAAGATGCAGCGCGGTGGCCTGAAGGCTGTTGTCTTCATTGCCTATACGCCGCAAGGCCCGCGCGATATTGCCGGCCATCAGGCCGCGGCAGACCGCGCAGAAGCCATGCTGCGCCATATCCGCTCGCGTGCTGATGGTGTCGCGCGGCGCTTTTGCGCCACCGCTGATGAATTGGAAGCCGCGCATCAAGCCGGCGCGCTTGCGGTGCTGAGCGCGGTTGAAAACGGCAATGCCATGGGCCGCGATTTGTCGCGGCTGAAACTTTGGCGCGACCTTGGCGCGATTTATCTGACGCTGACGCATGATGGGCACAATGATTTGGCCGATGCGGCGCGACCAAAACCGGCGCTTGGCGATGGCACGGCGGAACATGGCGGGCTTTCCGATTTGGGCCGTGGGGCGATTGCGGAGATGAACCGCATCGGGCTGATCATTGATGTCTCGCACGCCGCAAAATCTTCCATGATGCAGGCGGCCGAGCTTTCCCGCGCGCCGATTGTGGCGACGCATTCCTGCTGCCGCGCGCTATGCGATCATCCGCGCAATCTGGATGATGAGCAGTTGGATATGCTGCGGGCAAAGGGTGGCTTGGTGCAGATTACGGCGTTGGATGCGTTTCTTCGCTCGCCTGGGGCGGATGGGAAATCTCCCGCCACGGTTGCGGATATGGTGGATCATGTGGATTACGCGGTGCGGCGGATTGGGCTTGATCATGTCGGCCTATCTTCGGATTTCGATGGCGGCGGCGGCATTCCCGGCTGGGCCAATGCTGGGGAGACGGCGAACCTGACCGCGGAACTGCACCGCCGCGGCTATGGCGCGCGGGAGATTGATTTGCTCTGGTCTGGTAATTTCCGGCGACTGATGCGGCGGGTGCAGGGGATGGCGGGGTAGCCAATCCCTCAATGCCCATCCGCGCGAGGCGGGCGCGGCAATATCGACGGCGCTGCGACCACAGAAGAATTTATTGCTGTAACTCGTTTTGGCGTTTCCGTGAGTGCCCGGTGGCCCAGATAGGCCCCAAAAAGAAAACAGACTAGCGACAAAAAGGCATGAGCGAACCCCATGACGGCAAAAATCTCCGAGCGTTTAAATAGCTTCTCGCCTTCACCGATTTCTTTTTTGTAGTCAGCAACCCTTTCTGCGGACCTCTCTGCTTCGCCGGGATAAATC
The DNA here is from genome assembly GCA_020249145.1 of Roseomonas sp. GTDB lineage: Bacteria > Pseudomonadota > Alphaproteobacteria > Acetobacterales > Acetobacteraceae > Neoroseomonas. Next base: position 274,353 of record JADCGF010000005.1, read on the forward strand.
CTAACGTTATCCTCTTGCGCTCTCGCCCAGACATTGAAAGCTTGGCTGCGATAACCATTTGAGAAATATCCACAAAAATTGCAGATCCAAGCAAAAAGCAGGCCTGAGCCGAAGGCAATGGCGGTGAAGACGAGCAGTGACTGACCCGCATGCGCGTCCAAACTGAACAAAGTCGCCAGGGCGGGAATTGCCAATAATCCACCACCGTTCAACAATTGACCGCTTTTGATAACATTCTGCGCAAAAGCTATTGCTGCCTTTTGGCTCTCTAAGGCTTCGCTACGCCATGGTTGCGCGAAATGTTCAACTTGTTCGTTTATATGCCGACTTCGCTCCCTGAACTCCTTATGGGCGTCCAGACTTGCAAAGGGATCGTTTGGTTGAGAGGCCATCTAGCTACCTTTCACAAACCCTGCAGTTGGTTATGCGTTTGGGCAAAAAAAGGGCTCAACCAACTAACTTGGCTTTTCCTGAACCGCTCCAGCGATCAGAGATGAACTGTTGATGGGCAACCAAGAAAATGGGCAACGCTATGTTATCTATGTCATCTCCGGCGCTCAAAACAGCGGGTGCAGGGGATGGCTGAAATATAACTTATAGTTGTATTTCGGCGCAGAATGCGCCAATCATGCAGGCATGAGCATTGCCCGCATCGCCACCTTCGCCTTCGCTGGGATCGACGCCCAGGCGGTTGAAGTGCAGGTGCAAATCGCCCCCGGCCTGCCGGCCTTCCTCGTGGTTGGCTTGCCAGATAAGGCCGTCGCGGAAAGCCGGGAAAGGGTGCGCGCGGCCTTGCTGGGCATGGGGCTGTCGCTACCGCCCAAGCGCGTGCTGGTGAACCTGGCCCCCGCTGATATCGCCAAGGAAGGCAGCCATTTCGATCTGCCCATTGCGCTCGCCGTGCTGGCCGCAATGAATGTCCTGCCGCGTGATGAATTGGCGGGTTTCGCTGCGCTCGGCGAATTGTCGCTAGATGGCGCCATCATGCCCGTGGCGGGCGTGCTGCCGGCCGCACTTGGCGCTTCGGCACGCGAATTGGGGTTGATCTGCCCCGCAGCGCAGGGCGGTGAAGCGGCCTGGGCGGGTCAGATTGAAGTGCTGGCCGCGCCTGATCTTCCCGCGCTGCTCAATCACTTCAAGGGCGTGCAGCTATTGCGCGCGCCTGAGGCGCCAAAGCTGGATGCAGCACCTCCGACAGGCCCCTGCCTTTCCGATGTGAAGGGGCAGGAAACCGCGAAGCGCGCCTTGGAAATCGCTGCGGCGGGCGGGCATAATTTGCTGATGATCGGCCCGCCGGGTGGCGGCAAATCCATGCTGGCGGCACGACTATCCGCGCTGCTGCCAGATCTTTCGCCGTCTGAGGCTTTGGAAGTCAGCCTGGTGCATTCCATCGCCGGATTACTGCAAGGCGGGCGCCTGGTGACGCGCCCACCATTTCGGGAGCCGCATCATTCCGCTTCCATGCCCGCACTGGTGGGCGGAGGTTCCCGCGCAAAGCCGGGCGAAATCAGCCTGGCGCATCGCGGCGTGTTGTTCCTTGATGAATGGCCGGAGTTTCCGCGCACCGCGTTGGAAGCCCTGCGTCAGCCAATGGAGACCGGGCGCACCACCATCAGCCGTGTACATTCGCATGTGACCTATCCGGCGCGATTTCAGTGCATTGCGGCGATGAACCCCTGCCGATGCGGCTATCTGGGGCAGCCTGGGCGCGAATGCGGTCGCGCGCCGCGCTGTGGAGAGGATTATCAGATGCGCCTTTCCGGCCCGCTGCTGGACCGGATGGATATCACCATTGAAGTCATGCCGATCGCGCCCGCGGAATTGGCCCGCGCGCCGGCGGGGGAGGCCAGTGCGGCGGTGGCCGCGCGCGTCAAGGCAGCACGCACCGCGCAACGCGCGCGTTATGGTACCGATGGCCCGCCGAATAATGCGGAAGCAAGCCTTGCCCAATTACAGCTTGGGCTGGAAGCAGAAGCCGCGACGCTGCTTGAAGTGGCGGCAAGCAGGCTTGGGCTTTCCTCTCGCGGACAGGTGCGAAGCATGCGTGTGGCGCGCACCATCGCTGATCTGGCCGGCAGCGCCATGATCCGGCGCGCGCATATCGCCGAAGCGCTCGCCTTCCGCCATCGCATGCCGGGACGGGTTGCTGCTTGAGCATTTTCAAGCCAAGTGGTTTCACTTGGCGGCTCGGAAAATGCGATCAAACAAGCATTTTCAAGCCAAGTAGTCTCACTTGGCGACTCGGAAAATGCGATCAGACATGCATTTTCAAGGCAAGTGGTTTCACTTGGCGGCTCGGAAAATGCGATCAAACAAACATTTAGTGCGTCTCCCGTGAACAAATGTGAACGGGAAATGCATTAAAGCGAGGCATCCGGGGATAGCCGCAGCACATAGGAATGCCAGGGCGCGCGCGCTGCAATACGTTCATACAATGCAATGGCGGCCTGGTCTGTCTCTGGCACGATCCATCGCAGATGCGACCAGCCTCGCGAATGGCCAATGGCAGTAAGCCCTTCAATCAAGGCTTGCGCCACGCCCTGGCGGCGGGCGGATGAGCGCACGAAAAGATCATCCAGCGCGCCGCAGCGCCGGGCGAAGACAATTTCCGGTAGGTCGAAGAAATGCGCAAAACCCAGCGCCTCATCACCGCGGAAGGCGCCCAGGATTTCGGCGCGCGGGTCATCGGTGATCAGCTTCAGCATTTCGGGTGCGGTCGCGGGCGCAGCACCGGCAAGATGCGGCGCCATCTCTGCGCCATAGGCCTTGAGCAATGGCAAAAGCAGATGATGGGCATGCGCCGGCAGCAGGCGCGTCTCAAAGGTCATGATGCAGGCACCAAAAACACTTAGGGCGCCGCATGCTTGGCATGCGACGCCCTAGTGCCGGGATCCGGTAGCTGATTAGCTCGCCGGGGTTTCGGTGGGCGCCGGAGCAGGAGCAGCGACCTTACGGCGACGCGGAGCAGCCTTCTTCGCGGCAGGCTTCTTCGCAGCGGCCTTCTTCGCAGCCGGCTTCTTCGCAGCAGCCTTCTTCGCGGCAGGCTTCTTGGCAGCAGCCTTCTTCGCAGCAGGCTTCTTCTTGGCGGCAACCTTCTTAGCAGCAGGCTTCTTAGCAGCAGCCTTCTTCGCGGCAGGCTTCTTGGCAGCAGCCTTCTTCGCAGCCGGCTTCTTCGCAGCAGCCTTCTTCGCGGCAGGCTTCTTGGCAGCAGCCTTCTTCGCAGCCGGCTTCTTCTTGGCAGCGGCCTTCTTCGCAGCCGGCTTCTTCGCAGCGGCCTTCTTCGCAGCCGGCTTCTTCGCAGCAGGCTTACGCTTCGCAGGCGCCTTCTTCTTAGCCGCAGCCATGGCCATCGCCTGGGCGCGCGGGGTTTCTTCGGTTTCGGTAGTCTCGATGATATCAGTCATCAGAGGATGAATCTCCATGTGTTCCTGTTGAGGGCGGTCATGGCAGAGTCACGCTGTGCGCGACCAATGCCCAATTCCAACCCGGGGTACAGCAGGCAAGAACGATAATGGCGGCGACGCGCGGATCCCGATGCGCGGACCGACAGGACGAAAAGTCTCCTCGAAGCGCAGCCGCCAATAGGGGCTCGGCGCGCGGCATGCCGGCGCGGCGTATTCCCCCTGGCCTCTCTCCCACTCCTTGCACACGCCGTTGCGGCGGTTTGGGGTGGTGCGGAACCCTGATCGCGTATGGCGAAGCGTTCCCCGAGTCTGCGGTCCATGGACCGTCCTTCCCTGCTGCGGCAATTCTGCCTTGCCGATTGCAGCGCCTTCCCGCTTCATCGCGTCTTTATTCAGGTGATGCACCTGGATTTAGGAGCGATGTTTCGCAGCGATTAGGCAGTGCGAATCGCGCAATAGAATCGCGCGCAACGCACGCTATCTTCATCACCATGAGTCGTGTCAACAAAATCCGTCACATCTCGCAAAAAAAAATGCGCGCATCGCATCACGATGCGCGCAGTGTGACATGGATGTCGCGGTTTTATCGCCCGCGATGCGCCTTCACCATCTCTGAAAAAATGATGAAGGCATCAGCAAGTTAACGCGCTGACAGCGGCGGCACAGGGCGCTGTTCCGGCCCTGTGTACCAGGAAAGCGGACGGATCAGCCGATTATCCGCGCCCTGTTCAATCACATGCGCCGACCAGCCCGTGATGCGCGACGCGACGAAGATTGGCGTGAAGAGCGGGATTTCAAAACCCATCAGGTAATAGGCAGGGCCTGCCGGGAAATCGAGGTTCGGGTGGATGTTCTTCTTCTCAAGCATCTCACCGGCCAGGATGCGGCTGATCTCCATCCAGGTCTTATCGCCCACAACTTCGGCCATTTTCTCGGCATATTTGCGCATGGTGGGCACGCGGCTATCGCCGGTCTTGTAGACGCGATGGCCAAAGCCCATCACCAGCGCCTTATGGTCGAAGCGGCTTTGGATCCATTCCTTCGCAAGCTTCGGATCGCCGATTTCCTTGAGCGTATGCATCACCGCCTCATTGGCGCCGCCATGCAAAGGCCCCTTGAGCGAGGCAATGCCCGCCGTGATCGCGCCATGCATATCAGCACCTGAGGAGGTCACCAGCCGCGCCGTATAGGTGGAAGCGTTGAAGGTGTGTTCCGCATACAGGATCATGGAAACATCAAAGGCCTTCAGCACTTCGGGCTGCGGCACCTTGCCAAGGATCAGGTTGAAGACGTTCTCGGCGAAGCTATGCGCGGGGTTCGGCGCCACCACCGGCAGGCCGCGGGAAGCACGATAGGCCGCCGCAATCGCCGTTGGGATCTTGGCGAAAAGCCGCTTGGCCTTGCGATACTGCGCGGGCTGGGAAACATCGCCCGCTTCAGGGTCTTCCATCCCCATGAAGGATACGGCGGTACGGATGGCATCCATCGGGTGCGCATCCTTCGGGAATTCGCGGATCACGCAATGCAGCGCGGGGCTGATCTCACGCTCGGCAGCGGTTTCAGCCTTGAAGGCGGCAAGCTGCTTGGCATTGGGCAATTCGCCTTCCCACAGCAGATAGGCCACTTCCTCAAAGCTGCAATTCTCGGCCAAATCCTGCACCGCATAGCCGCGATAGGTCAGGCTATTCGTCTCCGGCATAACCTTGGAGACGGCGGAGACATCGGCATAAACGCCGACCAGGCCCTTATAGATTTCAGGTTTCGTGGTTTCGTTCATCGGGTTTCTTCCCTTGCTTTATGGCTTCGGGTCAGCGCCTGTGGCGCTGACCCTGCCTTCCTCAATCACCAGTTCAGAAGATACCGGGCTTGCTGTCCAGCAGGCCGCCAGCCGGCAGCGCCACATTCAGCGCGCTGAGTTCACCCGCCTTCAGCTTCGTCAGATCCTGCACCACTTCCAGGAAGCGATTGGACTCGCGGGTTGAGATGATGCCATCCGTGATGGTCTGGAATTTGCGGATGTAATCCGCCCGACCAAAGGGCTTGGCGCCATTCGGGTGGGCATTGGCGACGCCAAGTTCATCCACCAACCGCGAGCCATCCTTGAACAGGATTTCCACGCGCCCGCCGAAGGAAAGCTCATTGGGGTCGCGGGAATGGTATTTGCGGGTCCATTCCGCATCCTCGCGCGTTTCGATCTTGTGCCAGAGCCTGACGGTATCGGCCCGGCCCGCACGCTTCGGCGCATAGCTGTCCACATGGTGCCAGCGCCCATCCTGCAGCGCGACGGCGAAGATATACATGATGGAGTGATCCAGCGTCTCACGGCTCGCCTTCGGGTCCATCTTTTGCGGATCATTCGCCCCGGTGCCGATCACGTAATGGGTGTGGTGGCTGGTATGGATGATGATCTTCTCAATCGCCTCCATATCCGCGATCTGTTCGCGCATGCGGAAGGCCAGGTCAATCAGCGCCTGGGACTGATACTCCGCCGAATGTTCCTTGGTGTAGGAATCAAGGATGGAGCGCTTGGGTTCGCCCGCTTCCGGCAGCGGCACCTCATAATAGATCGGGCCATAGACATCCTTGCGGTTGGACCGCCCAGCGAGCACCCAGGCAATCACGCTGTCTTCACCTTCATAAATCGGCGAAGGCGCGCCTTCGCCCCGCATGCAGCGATCCACCGCTTCCACGGCAAGCTTGCCGGCATGGGCGGGGGCATAGGCCTTCCAGGATGAAATCTCGCCCTTGCGGGACTGGCGGAAAGACACCGAGGTATGCAAAGCCTGCTGGATGGATTGGAAAACCACTTCCTGCTTTAGGCCGAGCAGCGTGCCGATGCCGGCAGCGGCGGCGGGGCAAAGATGGGCGATATGGTCCACCTTATGTTCATGCAGGCAAATCGCGCGCACCAGATCAATATGCAGCTCATAGCCGGTGGCCAGGCCACGGATCAGATCACGCCCGGATTTCCCCATGGCCTGCGCCACCGCCAGCACTGGTGGGATGTTATCGCCGGGGTGGGAGTAATCGGCGGCAAGGAAGGTGTCGTGCATATCCAATTCGCGCACGGCGGTGCCATTCGCCCAGGCAGCCCATTCCGGGGAAACCGTGGTGGCGGATTTCACGCCAAATACCTGCGCGCCGCCCGCCTTCTTCGCATGGCCAAGCGCCATGCCGCGTGCGGAGACGACCGGGCGGCGATTGATGGCGGCGATGGCGACTGATGCATTGTCGATGATCCGGTTGATGATCATCTCCTGCACCGGCTTTTCGACCGCGACCTTGTCTACGGCGACTCCGGCCATTTTCCAGGCCAATTGGTCTTCGCGCTTCAATAGCGCCTTGGATGGGTGAACCTTTACGGCGTTGAGTTTCATCTGGGGCTTCTCCCTTTGTTGCTGGCGGCTTGCCTGATGGGGTGATCTTGTGCGCCCATCGCGCGCCATCGTCCAATCCAATTGACGTGGCACGCTGATAGGTTTTCCGTATGGGCGGAACAACATTGGAAGACAGATGGATTTTCGCCTGATCCGCCGCCTGGGGCATTTTCTGGCTGTGGCCGAAGAAGGTCATTTTGGTCGCGCCGCCGCGCGGCTTGGCATTTCGCAACCGCCGCTGACCGCGCAAATCCAGTTGCTGGAAAAGGAACTTGGCGTGAAGTTGCTGGAACGCAGCGGCAAGGGCGCGCGCCCAACGCGGGAGGGTGAGGCGCTGCTGCCACTGGCGCGGCGTGTCGCCGGCAATGCGGCGGACCTGGAAAGCCTGGCGCGCGAATTGCGCATGGGCCATCACGCGCCGGTTTCGATTGCCTGCGTCACCTCGGCGCTATTCGATTACCTGCCGCCGATTGTGCGCGCCATGCAGGCAGCGCGGCCCGAAGCCGCGATTGGTGTGCGGGAGATGGATACCGCGGAAGCTTTGGAAGCGCTGCGCCGTGGTGAGGTTGATCTGGCCTTGCTGCGTTCAGACCGCGACCGCGCGCCGATCAAGCTGCGGCCGCTGGGTGAAGACAGGCTCGCCGCCGCTTTGCCGGAAGGGCATCCGATCCTCGCCGGGCCTGATCCCTTGCCGCTGGCAGCACTCGCCGAAGCGCCGATGCTGATGCTGCCGCGCGCGATCAGCCCGGCCTATTCCGATGCGATGACAGCGGCCTGCCATGCGGCGGGCTTCACGCCGCGGGTGGTGCGTGAAGTGGGTTCGGCCATGGCGCAGCTTGGCTTTGTCGCGGCGGGGCTTGGTGTGGCTTTGGTTTCGGAAGGCATGGCGCGGCTTAATCCGCCGGGCGTTGCCTTTCGCATCCTCGCTGGCCCCATACGCGGTGTTGGCGTGGCGCTCGCCTGGAATGCGGAGCGGGAGAATGAGGCGACAAGCCTCGCGCTTGAGATTGCCAATGCGCAATTCGGGCCATCGGCCCTGGCCCGCGGCGCCAGGCTGCTTTAGGTTATTAGGCTGTCTTTGCGCATCCGCAGGAGTATCCCATGCCCGCCACCACACCTTTTGATCGTGTCATTCGCGGCACGCTTGTGCTGCCTGATCGCATCCTGGCCAACGGCTGGATCGCGACACGCGGCGACATCATCGCCGGCATTGGCGAAGGGCCTTCTCCGGTTGCGACATCGGTTGAGGATTACGGCAGCAAGCTGATCATGCCGGGGCTGGTGGATGGGCATATGCATACCTCATCCTCTCGCGGCTGGCCGGGGATTGAAGGGGCATCGAAAACCGCCGCCGCCGGCGGGGTCACCACCTGCGTTGACATGCCCTATGACGTGCCGCGCCCGGTGACGGATGCGGGGATTTTCAAGGAAAAGGTGGAATATGTGAATCGCCTATCCCATGTGGACATGGCGCTTTACGGCACCATCCTGAAATCGGGCGGCGTGGATGCCATTGCGGGGCTCGCGGAAGCCGGCGCCTGTTCCTTCAAGCTTTCCACCTATGAATATGACCCGGTGCGCTTCCCGCGCATTGACCACCCAACCATGGTCGCGGCCTTCCGCGAAATTGCCAAAACCGGGCTGATGGTGGCCGTGCATAATGAGGATCAGGAGATCGTGGTGCGCCTGACGGAAGAAGCCAAGGCCGCCGGCAATACCTCCCCCATCTGGCATTGCCGCACGCGCCCGCCGCTGTGTGAGACCATGGCGGATCTGGAGATTTTCGAAATCGGGCTTGAGACCGGCGCCCATGTGCATATCGCCCATTCTTCGCTCGCGCGCGGCTTTGAAATCGCGGAAGTGTTCCGCCGCATGGGCGGCAAGGCATCCGGCGAAGCCTGCCTGCAATATCTGTGCATGACAGAAGAAGACATCATCCGGCTTGAAGGCTTCGGCAAATGTAACCCGCCCTTCCGCACAGCGGATGAGGTGGAACGCATGTGGGGTGCCTTTGCCAAGGGACAGGTTGCCTATGTCTCGACCGATCACGCGCCCTGGCCGCGCGACCGCAAGACCTATACCGGCGATATCTTCACCGTGGGGGCGGGGCTGACGGGGATGCAAAGCTTTGCCCCGGTGATGTTCACGCTATTGAAGCAGCGCGGGCTTTCGCCAAGCCTGATGGCGCTTTACTGCGCCGAACGCCCCGCGCGCTTCCATGGGCTTTACCCGAAGAAGGGCGCTTTGCGCGTGGGTTCGGATGCCGATTTGCTGGTGATGGAAGAAGGCGATTTCACCTTTGATGCGCGCGATATCCAGGACCAGGAAGATACCAAATGGTCGCCCTATGATGGCATGAAGGTGAAGGGCCGTGTCGCCGCCACCTGGCTGCGGGGCAAGCAGATTTGGGATGGCAAGCAAGTGCTGGCCAAGCCCGGCGCCGGGCGCTTCGTGCCGCGTCAGCACAGGGAAACCTATGTCGGGGAATAAGGAAAAGCCGCGCCCGGAAGGGCATTGGATCAAGCGGCCTCCACGGCCTTCCAAACCCGCGGCGCCGCCGCCTCGGCGGAAACCCGGCCTGATACAGGCGATGATTGCGGGTTCAGTTGGCATTATGCTGGGGATGTTGAATGCCGCTGCCACGGGGGCGGGCGGGTTGCCTGATCCCGTGCCGGCGATTGCCGCCGGGGTTGGGCTTTGCATTGGCGCCATCGCCACCTGGCGGCTCTTTGGCGGTACGCGTCAGGATTTCAAGGATTTGTTTTTCTGACCCGAGCCTTGTCGCCGGGTGGCGCTTGGCCCATGGAGGGCCTTCCATTTTCGCAGGGAGAAACGCGATGAATTCCGCAGATTATTATGTAAAGCACCTCGCGGTAGATTTGCCGCTGGCAACCGCCGATAAGATTGCCGATGTCACGCTGGCGACTGGCCGCGCGGCGGGCATGCTGCCGCTGACCGTGGTGGTGCTGGATGCCGGTGGGCATGTTGTTGTGCAAAAGCGCGAAGATGGCTCAGGCATTCTGCGTGCTGAAATCGCGCGCGGCAAAGCCTATGCCGCGCTTGGCATGGGGGTTGGCAGCCGTATCCTGCGTGACCGCTTGAAGGAACGCATTGCCTTTCAGGCGGCTGTCGCTGCCGCATCTGATGGCAACTTTATTCCAGTGCCAGGTGGCGTCCTGATCCTGAATGCCGCAGGTGCGGTGATTGGTGCTGTCGGCGTCAGCGGCGATGCATCAGACCGCGATGAGCACGCGGCCTGCGAGGGCATCAAGGCCGCCGGGCTGGCTTCTCACCCCGATGCGGCGGTTGAGAATTGGCGTGACGCTGCCCTTTAACACCGGCCGCCGCGCTGCGCTGATGGGCGCTGGCGCGGCGCTGATCGCGGGGGGCGTGCGGGCGCAGGAGGTTTTTCCATCGCGCCCGATCCGCATGATCATCCCCTTCCCCGCCGGCGGTCCTACCGATGTCTATGCGCGGCTTTACGCTGAAAGGCTGGGGCGCGAATTGGGCCAACCGGTGGTGACGGAAAATCGAGGCGGCGCTGGCGGAGCGATTGGCTCGCTTGAAGTGTCTCGCGCCCGCGCCGATGGTTATACGATCCTTTTCGGCACGGCTTCGACCCATGCGCTTTACCCGCTGATGACGCGCCAGCCGCAATTTGATGTCGTGCGCGACTTTACGACGATTGCGGAATTGGGCGGTGGGCCGCTTTGCTGGTTGGCGCATCCATCGCGCCCAGCGACATTGCAGGAGTTTTTGGCGGCTGCGCGCGCGGCCAACCCGCCGCTTTCCTATGGCTCGCCCGGCAGCGGCACCATCATGCATCTGGCGACCGAATTGCTGAAGCAGCAGGCGGGCGGGGTAACGATTACCCATGTGCCCTATCGCGGCGCGGCGCCGGCGATGAATGATCTGGTGGGCGGCACTTTGGCGCTGGCAGTGAATACTTTCGGCGGCGGCTTGCCACTCCATCAAGGCGGGCGCGCGCGCATGCTGGCGGTGGCGACTGCGCGGCGTTTGGATGCGGCGCCCGATGTGCCTACCGTTGCCGAAGCCCTTGGCCTGCCAAGCTTTGAAGCCGTGCTGTGGCATGCGGTCTTCGCGCCCCCTGCCCTGCCCGCGCCGATCCTTGAACGGCTTTCGGCTGCCACCAATGCGGCACTTTCCGATCCTGCCTTCCGTGCGAGCCTTGCCGCATCCGGCATCACCGCTTCCGCGCCTGGCACCCCCGCCAGCGCCGCCGCCTTCATCGCTGCCGAGACCGCGCGCTATCGCCCGGTGGTCGAGGCCATTCGTCCGGAGCTTGAACAATGACCCGCATATTGCGCCTTGCCGGCGCCCAAATGGGACCGAACCAGAAAGCCGATAGCCGCGAGGCGATCCTGGCGCGCATGATCGTATTGTTGGAGCAGGCCGCTGCCGCCGGCGCCAAGATGGTGGTGTTTCCAGAATTGCCGCTGACCACCTTCTTCCCGCGCTGGCTATTCACCGACCAAGCCGAACTGGATAGCTATTTCGAGCGCGAAATGCCCAATCCGCACGTGCAGCCCTTGTTTGATCGCGCGCGCGCCTTGGGCGTTGGGTTCTATCTTGGTTATGCGGAGCTCACACCGCATGGCAAGCGCTACAATACCGCGATCACCGTCGGGCCAGATGGCAGCGTGCTTGGCAAATACCGCAAAATCCATCTGCCCGGCACGGTGGAACCGCGTGTGGGGGATCGCTTCCAGCAATTGGAAAAGCGCTATTTCGAATATGGCGATCTCGGCTTTCCTGCCTTTCGTGGCCCGGAAGCCTGGGGCCGGCCCGTGCTTGGCATGTTGATCTGCAATGATCGCCGCTGGCCAGAAGCCTGGCGCTGCTATGGCTTGCAGGGGATCGAGTTGATGCTGATTGGCTATAACTCGGCCGCCTATGATCCGATGGGCGGCAATAGCGAAGATCAGTCCTTGCGGACCTTTCATTCGACGCTCGCGGTGCAGGGCAATGCCTATATGAACGCAACTTGGGCGATTTCGGTCGCCAAGGCCGGCGTTGAGGATGGTTCCGGCCTGATTGGCGGTTCAGTGATTGTGGACCCGAATGGCCGGGTGGTGGCGGAAGCCAAGACGCTGGGTGATGAGATCATTATCGCCGATGTGGATTTCGATGCCTGCCGGCAGGGCAAGGAGAAGATGTTCAACTTCGCCGCCCATCGCCGCCCGCAATGGTATCGCGCGATCATTGACCAGGTGGGGGCGGTGCCGCCGGCGTGATCAGCCGGACAGAGGCACACTTATATATATGTGCAAGCGAAGGATGATCGCATGACTCGTTCCCTTGTTCTGGCCGCCGCGCAATTGGGCCCGATCCAAAAGGCCGAGGGCCGCGATGTTGCCGTGGGGCGCATGATCCGCCTGCTGGAAAAGGCGCATCAACGCGGCGCTGAGGTGGTAGTCTTTCCCGAATTGGCGCTGACCACGTTCTTCCCGCGCTGGTATGAGGAAGACCTCGCCAATGCTGATCATTGGTATGAAGCGGCACTTCCTTCCAATGAAACCGCGCCACTATTTGAAGCCGCGCGCAAATACGGCATCGCCTTTCATCTGGGCTATGCCGAGAAAACGCCGGAAGGCAGGCGCTTCAACACCGCGGTCTTCGTGCTGCCCTCAGGCGAGACTGTGCTGAAATACCGCAAGGTGCATTTGCCGGGGCATAAGGAATTCGATCCAATCCGCCACGTGCAGCATCTTGAAAAGCGCTATTTTGAGCCGGGTGATCTTGGCTTTCCTGTGATCCGCGCGCCCGTTGCCGGCCAGCCGGTGAATGTGGGGATGATGATCTGCAATGACCGCCGCTGGCCGGAAGCCTGGCGCGTCATGGGCTTGCAGCAGGTGGAATTGGTGATGCTCGGCTACAATACGCCGTCACTGAATATGGAAAATCGCGGCTTTGAGGCGCCTCATCTGCGTGTGTTCCATAGCCATCTTTCCATCCAATCCGGGTGCTACCAGAATTCCTGCTTTGCGGTCGCCACCGCCAAGGCCGGCACGGAAGATGGGCATGAGCTTTTCGGTCATTCCATCATTGTGAACCCGCAGGGCGAGATCATGGCCCAGGCGACAAGCTGGGATGATGAGCTGATTGTGGCCGAAGCCGATCTCGGCAAATGCGAATTGGGCCGCAAGACGATTTTCGATTTCGCGCGCCATCGCAGGCCGGAACATTATGGGCGCATCGCCGATCAGGTGGGCAGCGTGCCGCCGGCGGAATGGAAAGGCGGCGTCTGACTTCAGACCACGATAACGCTTGGCCGATCTGGAAGAACGCCGAAGGGGTCAAAGACCAAGGGCGCGGCGCGCGTGATCGCCTTCAGATCAAAGGCGCGATGCGGTGTGCCGAGCACCAGCGCATCAGGCCGCGCACCATCCGGCATGGTGAAGGCCGCGCTGCGCTGTAGCACCGCCAAGGCCGGCGGCGGCTTCATGATCACCGGATCGTGCCACGCGACTTTCGCGTGCAAGGCGCATAAGCCGCGCATAAGCCTGAGCGGTGCGGCAGCGCGCAAATCCGCGACATCGGGCTTGTAGGTAACGCCCGCCACCAGCACGCGCTTGCCGGCCAGACCATCACCAAACCGCGCGCGGATGGCCGCAAGCACGCGCGCCACTCTGCCACGATTGCGCGACAGCGCCTTGGCCAGCAGCGCGGAAGGCGCGCCCGCCCGCGCTGCTTCCATTTGCAAAAAAGCCGGGTCCACCGGAATGCAATGCCCGCCCGCGCCAAGCCCGGGCCAAAATGGCGCAAAGCCGAAAGGCTTGGTTGCCGCCGCCGCAACCACATCGCGCGTCGGCACACCAAGCGCCGTGAAAGCCGCGTGAAGTTCATCCATCAGCGCGATATTCACCAGACGATAGGTGTTCTCCAAAAGCTTGGCGCATTCCGCGATTTCGGGGCTCGCCACCACCTCAACCTGATCAACAATATGCCTCCAAAAAGCCAAGGCACGGCGCAGAGAGGCATCATCGGTTGCACCCAGCAGGCGGGGGATGCTGCGGGTTAGCGGTGCGTGGGGCCCGGGATTTTCGCGTTCCGGCGACACGGCCAAGAAAACATCCCGCCCGACGCGCCAGCCCGCTTCTTCCAGCACAGTGCGACATAACCCATTGGTCGCACCCGGCTGGCAGGTGGAAACCAGACAGACCAGCGCGCCTGGCTTCAGGCCACGCGCCGCCATGCCAAGCGCTGCGCGCACGGCTGTCAAATCAGGCCGCCCGCGCGCATCAAGCGGCGTTGGCACGCAAATCAACCAGGTATCGGCACCGGTAAGTGCTGCGGGATCAGCGCTGGCTTGGAAGCTGCCCAGACCTGGATCGCAGCCAGCATTGGCAAGCCAGCGCGCTTCGGGCGCCGGGTCATAACCAATCACCTCATAGCCGGCAGCAGCGGCGCCAAGCGCCAGGGGTCGGCCCACATAGCCAAGGCCAACCACAGCCAGACGGCCGCAGCTGACGCGCGGCGCAGGAGCAAGGGTGGGGTGTAGTAGCCTCAGATTCACACTCTTATGATTGCATTATTTTTTCAAATTACAACCTTTGGTTACTTTTTCATCAGCATGACCCATTCATGAATCCCGATCAGCGGTTGGCGGGGGCCAAGTAACAGGGCTAACCCCTTGTTTTCGGCTCATCTCATATCCGAAATCCCATTTCCCCGGCGCGCGATTCTCCCCTAGAAAAGCCGCTTCAATGGGTTGGGGGCAGCCATGGCCAGGCTTTCAGGATCGGATAATGACGGCATGCTCACCGTGGTGGGGCATCCGCTGATCCAACATCGCCTATCGCAAATGCGCGAAAAATCCTGCCCGGTGCCGACCTTCCGCGCCCTGCTCCGCGACATCGCCATGCTGCTGGGTGCTACCGCGCTGGCGGATTTGCCGCTTGAGGCGCGCGAGATTGAAACGCCGCTGGAACGCATGGCCGCCCCCAAACTTGCCGGCAAGCCGCCGATCTTCGCGCCGGTGCTGCGCGCTGGCATCGGCTTTCTGGATGGTATGCTGAACCTGCTGCCAGAAGCAGGTGTGGCGCATATCGGCGTTTATCGCGACCACAAGACGCTGGAGGCGCATGAATACTATTTCAAGGCGCCCGAAGATATGCCTGAGCGCCTGGTGATCCTGCTCGATCCCATGCTGGCCACCGGCAATTCAGCCGTCGCCGCGCTGGATAGGTTGAAGGCGCGCGGTGCGACACGCATTCGCTTCATCTGCTTGCTCGCCGCGCCCGAGGGTATTCGGCATGTCCGGCAAGCCCATCCCGATGTGGCGATTTGGACCGCGGCGATTGACGAGAAGCTTGATGAAAACGGCTATATTCGCCCCGGTCTTGGCGATGCCGGGGATCGCGTTTTCGGAACATAGAGCATGATGCGTTCACATGGGTTCACGCAACCCGCTCTACATTGTTGTTTTTCGAGCATCTTCACGCGTTCAGCTGAGTCCATCTGAACGCGATCTGCTCTAGAGTGTATCGCGGCATTATGGATGCGCCGGTGCATGTGGCGACCGGACGCATTGGGCTTCTTGTCACCACCCCGGAGATCTGCACGCCACCTGATGGCAGCGGACCGGCTGCGTGTGCCTGCTGTTGCCGCCAAGCAAATTGATGCTGCCCCGCCCGATATGCCCACAGCGCGTGAAGAAGGGCGGGTTCAGATCGCAGGCGTCTGGTTTGGTGGCTTTAGCGCACGGGTATCGCAGGCGCGATCGTCCATTTTTTGAACCTAATAGGCAATGAATTTGTTGGGGATTCGGGATATCAGGCATCTTTCAGTCGCCTGGGCGCAACAGCCGCATCGCTCACGCCGGAAGCAATTCAGACCAAGCCCGGGAATAAGGCCCAGCGCTGGGCAATGATGATGCAGCTTGCGGCTGGGGAGATCCGCTGAAAAGGGATATTCGGTCTGATGATGTCATCAGGCCGAATACCCGTCTGGCCAGCGGGCGGCGTTATTCGGCGCGGATGCCGGCTTCGCGTACGATCCTGCCCCATTCGGCATGCTCGGCGCGTACTCGGCGGGCGAAGTCCTCCATCGTTCCGCCACCGATCTGCTCTCCCCGCTCTGCGATGCGGTTGCGTGCGTCCTCGTCGCGGCAGGCGATGTTCAACATGGCGTTGATGTGCTGCGCCAGATCGGTCGGTAGGCCGCGCGGGCCGAACAGGCCGACCCAAGCCCCAGTCTCGAAATTCGGCAGGCCGGATTCTTCGGCTGTCGGAACATTCGGGAATGCCGAAAGACGTGTACGGGAAGTAACCATAATCGGCCGCAGCCTGCCTTCCTGCACAAAGCCATGCACCAGCGACGGTGCTTCGAATTGGGTTTGATAGCGGCCAGCGATGAAGTCCGGCAATGCAGGGCCGCTGCCGCGATAATGGATGAAATTGAATACCGGATTCCCAAGCCGGCCGCGCAGTTTTTCCGATATCGCATGGGCGATGCCGCCAGCGCTTGTCGTGCCCATGTCTATGCCACGCGGTTGCTGACTGCGCATCCAGGTGACCCATTCCTGGAAATTCCGGGCCGGCACATCCGGGTGCACCAGCAATAGCACAGGCGATTGCAGCATCAATCCAATGGGCACGAGGTCCAGAGGATCGAAATTCACGCCCTGCATGGTGTGTGGGTTCAGCACGAAGGTGCCGATATTGCCGACAGTCAGCGTATAGCCATCCGGGCGGGCGCGCAGCACCTGTTCTACCGCAATATTACCGCCGGCGCCGCCGCGATTTTCAATCGGCACCGGTTGACCGATGGTGCGGGAAAAGGGCGCCTGCAGCATGCGGGCCGCGAAATCGGTCTGCCCACCGGGCGGGAAGCCAACAATCCAGCTAACCGGCCGGTCTGGCCAATTGCCGGGGCCGCGTGCCGCCTGGGCGCGCACCAGACTGGGCAGAGCAAGCACGCCACCAGCGGCCAAGCCGAGCGCCGTGCGACGGTGAAGTGGAATGGAACTTGACATGTGTTGGACTCCGTTTCCCAGATGGCAGGTTGATCCGACCATTAGGGCCTGAAGCTATGGCAACTTCCGTGTTGATGCAACGGGATCCCAACCTGTATGGCGCGAGCACCGCCTGAATTGGGCCCCAGCACCTGGATCAGAGGTTGGCGCCCTTGAGGCGAAGGCAGAATCCAGCGTCTGCTGGTGCCAGTCATGCTAATCTTTCCAGATCCGAAACTGCCCCCGCGCACCACTAGCCCTTTATCTGGTGGGCCGATTCACGCAGCCATACTGAACCGACAGCAGCGATCGGACCACCTGGGTCTTTGACAACTGACGCAAAAAATTTGCGATTCCAGGGAAACCATTCTCTAATCCCAATCACCATTCCATAGTCGCTACCCAGGGTGAATAAACTGGGGCAGCCTGTCTCCCGGCCCCAGCAGCGCGCCAGACAATGGCGCACCAATAATCAATGAGGAAGCAAGCCATGGATCAGATCGCCACACGCCGTATCGGCACCACAGCAGTCAGCGTCTCAGAACTCGGCTTTGGTGCCGCACCCATTGGGGGTTTCCGCGCCACGATCAGCGAAGCTGAAGCCCAGGCGTTGCTTGAGGCCGCCTGGCGGGGCGGTATGCGCTTCTTCGATACCTCGCCCTTTTATGGTTATGGGCGGAGTGAATTGCGCCTTGGGCATTTTCTGCGGCAATGCCCGCGAAAGGAATTCATCATCGCCACCAAGATTGGCCGTGTCATGCATCCGCAGCGCCCGGGTGAACAGGCACCGGCTGACCTGCGCAGCAATGGTCTGCACGGCTTCATCCCAACATTCGACTACAGTTATGATGGTGTCATGCGTTCGCTTGAACAATCCTGCTTTCGGCTTGGGATTTCGCGCATGGATATCCTATTGGTCCATGACATAGATTTCTGGACCATCCAGGACCGCGCGCTGCTTGACCAGCGTTTTCGCACCTTGATGGATAGCGGTTATCGCGCGCTTGATGAATTGCGCAGCGCCGGGGTAATTGGCGCCATTGGCTGTGGCTTGAATGAAGCGGATATGTGCCTGCGCTTCGCCCAGGCCGGCAATTTCGATTGCATGCTGCTGGCCGGACGCTACACCTTGCTTGAACAGGGCGCGCTGGATACCTTTTTGCCTTATGCGGAAGCGAAGAATGTCAGCGTGATCATTGGCGGGCCCTATAATTCCGGCATCCTGGCGGGTGATGTGCCGGATCATGCCACCCACGATTATAAGGCTGCGCCGCGACACCTGATCGAAAAGGCGCGCCGTATTGCGGCTGTGTGTCAGCGCCATCATGTGCCTTTGGCAGCGGCGGCGCTGCAATTCCCGCTTGCGCATACGGCTGTAGCGTCGGTGATCCCCGGCGCCTTATCGGCCCGTGAAGTACAAGAAAATCTTGGCCATTTGCGTCAGCCGATTCCCGCAGCGCTATGGCAGGAATTGCGTGCGGAAGGCTTGCTTGCGCCGGCAGCACCCATCCCGGATCAAGCGTAACGAAAGGCCATTGCAGCGATCAGGAAGGGAGAGGAAAGGCATGGACCAAAGGAAGCCTGAACGGCTAACCGCTGAAGAACGTGATATCTTTCGTCGCCTGATCGGCATCATGATTCCTGCCGATCCCGAAATGGCTTTGCCATCCGCTGATGATCCCCTGATCCTTGAAGACTGCATTGCGACCCTGGGGCGAGATACTGCCGCCATTCGCATTCTTCTTGCTCAATTGAAACGCTTTGGCTTTCCTGATCTGCCTGCTGATCAGGCAGAAGCCAAGGCGATGGCGTTGCTCGGCGAGAACCGGACAGAGGTACAGGCGCTCTCCCGCGTTGTGGTCGCTGCCTATTATCGGGATGATCGCGTGATGCTGGCCTATGGCCGGGAACCGCGCGCACCTTTTCCCAAGGGCCATGTTCTGCCGCAAGGCGATTGGGCCTTGCTTGATTCTGTCAAGCAGAAAGATCCCTTCTGGCGTGATGATCGTGGGGCATAGCCAATGAGCCGACATGAAATGGTGGATGTACTGATCATCGGCGCCGGTGCCTCCGGTGCGGCAGTCGCCTGGAGCCTCGCTGATACGCGCATGCGGATCCTGTGCCTGGAGCAAGGCGATTGGGTGAAATCCAGTGATTATCCGGCGCATGGCCGTGATTGGGAAGCGCGCCGCTATACGGATTTCGACATTCACCCCAATCGCCGTGCCAGACCTACCGACTACCCGATCAATGAACAAAACTCCGTCATGAAGATCGCGAATTTCAATGGTGTTGGTGGCGGCACAATTCTTTGGACCGCGCATTTTCCGCGCATGCATCCTTCGGATTTCCGTGTCCGCAGCCTGGATGGTGTCGCGGATGATTGGCCGATCAGCTACTGGGATCTTGAACCATTTTTTGATCAGAATGATCATCTTGTGGGTGTTTCTGGCTTGCCGGGCGACCCAGGTGTGCCGCCCCGCCATCCGCCCATGCCACCGCTGCCGCTTGGGCGCACCGGCACGCTTTATGCAAAGACCATGAACAAGCTTGGTTGGCACTGGTGGCCATCCGATTCCGCGATTGCGTCAACGGATTATGATGGGCGCGCCAAATGCATCAATCTTGGCCATTGCACACCAGGTTGCGCACAAGGCGCTAAGGCGAGTGCGGATATCACCTATTGGCCCGCAGCGCTGCGCGCTGGCGTTGAATTGCGCACACATTGCCGTGTGCGTGAGATTTCATTGAACGCGCAAGGCATGGCGAATGGCGCCATCTATTTCGATGCTGATGGCAAGGAGCACTTCCAGCCGGCGGAACTGGTGATCCTGGCCTGCAATGGTATTGGCACACCACGCCTTTTGCTGAATTCAGCATCCGCGCGTTTTCCGCAGGGCCTAGCCAATTCCAGTGGCCTTGTCGGGCGGAATCTTATGCTGCATCCCTGGCCGCAAATCCGTGGCCATGTGGAGGATGAATTGGATGGCGATCGCGGGCCAATGAACGTGATCTGGAGCAAGCAGTTCTATGAAACTGATCCTTCGCGTGGCTTCGTGCGCGGCTATACCATGCAATTCGGCCGAACCACGGGCCTCGTCAATGAAGCCATCACCAGCGCGGCTGCGGGTACTCTGCCCTGGGGGCGCAATCATCACAAAACCTATCGCGGGCTTGTCAATCGCCGCCTGATCATTGGCATTGCTTGTGAGGATCTGCCGGAAGAGCATAATCGCGTCACACTCGACCCGGAATTGAAGGATAGCCACGGCATTCCCGCACCACGGATTGATTACACCATCAGCGAAAACACGGCACGCATGATGGAACACGGCATTGGTCGGGCAACCGAAGTGCTTGAAGCCGCAGGCGCGCGCAACATATACACTTCGCGTACCCTACTGAATAGCCCAGGGCATTTGCTCGGCACTTGCCGCATGGGCAATGATCCGGAAAGGTCAGTGGTGAATGCCTGGGGTCGCAGCCATGATGTGAAGAATCTTTTCATTGTGGATGGTAGCATCTGGGTCACCTCCGGCGGGGTGAACCCAACCTCCACCATTCAAGCATTGGCCCTTTATATCGCCGATCAGATGAAGCGGCGCCTTGGCAATCTTTTTGATTAGGATTGAGCGCTGATGCGCCCTTCAAACCGCTGCGCGGCCACCATCAACATAAAGATTGACGCCATTGATATAGGCGCCAGCGTCTGAGCATAAAAGCGCCGCCGCACCGCAGAGATCATTCGGATGCCCAAGCCGGCCCGCGGGAATGCGTTCAACCAGCGCGGCACCTTCAACCGCCATTTGGGCGCGGTTGCGTGCCGTGAGGATGGCACCAGGCGCCAGGTTATTGACCGTGACACCCTTGCCGCCGAATTGCCGCGCCAGGTTTCGCATCCAATTCCATTGTGCGGCCTTGGTGCCGGCATAGACCATCATCTTGGGATGGGGCCGCATCTGCTGGACACTTCCTATCGTCAAAACGCGCCCCCAACCGCGTTCCGCCATGGGGGGTACAAGGATTTGCAAAAGCTCAAGCGGCGTACGCAGATTAACCGCGATCTGCTGATCGAAATGCGCGCGGCTGATGTCTTCATAGGCTTCCGGCAATTCGATGGAAGCATTCAGGACAAGGATATCAACCGCTGCCCAGGCAGAAACCGACGCAGCCAAAAGCCGGCCCGCATCATCGGCAGCGAAATCCTGGCCAAAGGCGCGCGCAATACCGCCTGCCCCTTCAATCTCTCGCACCACAGCATCAGCATCCGCCGCTTCCTCGGCGGTGCCGGCGTGATGAATGGCAAGTCTTGCGCCAAGCTCGGCCAGGGTTAGCGCAATGGCGCGGCCAATTTCCCGGCGCGCACCTGTCACGAGTGCGGTGCGGCCTGCAAGATTGAATTGATCCATGATGCTCATCAGTGAAGCCTATAGCAGAAGGTGCATGGCGGCCATACTCAGGCAATGGGGGCTTAGGCGGGAACGGATAGCGGCAGGAAAAATGCCATCCTCCCCTGAGATGGCCATGCGCGCCTCAGAATAGGCTTCCATTCGCAGCCTGAGTATTGCAGAGTTTCGCAGAGCCGATGATGCTCCAATTCCTGATCAGGGAGAAACAGGAACATGTCACGCAATCCCTTCCGGCACTTTGGCCCATTCCTGCTGGCGCTTGCCATGGTTGCAGGGCTTGTCGCGCCCAGTACGGGGCGGGCGCAATCTGCGGTCGTTATTGTTACCAGCTTTGGTCCAGGTTCCGCCGCCGATATCGTGGCGCGGCTGATCGCTGCCGAATTTCAGCCCATGCTTGGGCTACCCGTTGTGGTGAAGAATACCACCGGTGCTGCCGGCACTATCGCCGCCAATGAAGTGGTGCGAGCGCGTCCTGATGGCATGACGCTACTTTTCACGCCGGTGGGGCCAATCGCCATCCAGCCAAGCTTCATGCGCAATGCCGGATATCGTGCCACTGACCTTTCGCCCATCTGCATGGTGAATCGTGCACCGCTGATCATGATGACGCAGCCTGACTCCGGCATGCGGACAGTGGCTGATGTTGTCGCGCGCGCCCGCGCGGCACCGGCCCCCATGCCTTTTGCCAGCACGGGGCCAGGTACTACGCCACATCTTTCCATGGTCACTTTTGCGCGAATTGCTGGTGTGGCCATGAACCATATCGCCTATCGCGGCCCGGGCGATGTCATGGTGGCGATGCGGACAAGGGATATCGAGATTTTCAACGACCATCCTTCATCCGTTCGCGCCAATAATCTTCATGCCGTAGCCGTTCTGAACCCTGAGCGCGTGCCGGATTTCCCCGATGTGCCGACCATGCGCGAACAGGGCTATGATGTGAATTTCGCCATTTGGCATGGACTTTTCGCGCCAGCCAATACGCCACCCGCCATCATTGCGCGTTACGAATCCGCCTGTGAACGGGCGATGGGTTCGCCCGCGATGCGTGAAGGCCATGAACGCATCCAGACACCCATCACCTTCCAGAATGCGCGCGACTTTGCCGCAACCGTCACGCGTGACTCGGAATCCTTCCGCCGTATCATTGAGGAGAATAATCTACGGCAGGCGGAATAGGCCTTTCCGGACAGGTTGGGATTGGGCCGAGTGGAGTTCGAGTTCATGTGCATCTCAGAGAAAATGGGAATGACTGAGTCCTGCCTTGGCCCACTCGGCTCAGAGTTCATTCAATAAACGGAAAGGAGTATTGGCGTTTTTACGCATTGATGTGATGCTGTTGTCGGAAGATTTCGCGATCTCTTCGCGGCACATGCGCGCCAAGCGTGAGGTTAGTCGGATTGTGTTTTTGGTTTTGTCAGATGGCCAAGATCAAATCTGATTCTCACTACCGAAAATCCCGGCTCGCGGGTAGCTTCGCCCGCGGCGGGCGGCGGTTATCCTGTGGGCGCGCCACCTCATCAGCACGGCCCAGCGCGGCGGCGGCCCAAGCGCTGCCGGCTTCGCGCAACAACCCTTCCAGCAGATCGGAACGATCAACCAGGCGCCGCGCGATCACGTGAATGATCGGCACTTCGGCATGGCGATCCTCTCGCTCCACCCGACCTTCCACTTCCAATAGCCGCGCGCCGCGCAAGGCTCGGCGGTCCCGCGCCGCGATATCGGTATAGACCACCAGATTGGCGGTGCCGTGTTCATCCTCGATGGTGATGAAAATCACGCCCTTGGCGGAACCGGGGCGCTGGCGCATCAGCACAAGCCCCGCCAGACGCAACAAGCGCCCGGATTTCCATGCCTGCAAATCGCGCGTGTCACGCAGCCCTTCGGCGCGGAGTTGCGCGCGGAGCAGCGCCAGCGGGTGCCGCCCCAGCGTCAGGCCGAGTGCCGCGTAATCCTGCACAATATGCTCGCCTTCATGTTCTGTCGGCAGCAGCGGCGCGGCTTCGGGCAGGATGGGGGCCTCATCGGCCAAAGCAGCGCCCACGCCATCCCGCACAGCAAAAAGCGGCAAATCGCGCGGCGTGCCCCGCGCCCCGCGCGCGGCCCAGGCGGCATCGCGCCGCGCAACACCGGGGAAGGCATTGGCGGCGGCCAGCGCACCCAAAGTGCCTTGGGAAAGCCCCGCGCGCCAAGCCAAATCCTCCACACTCACAAAGGGCGCGCCATTGCGCGCGGCGCGGGCCATAAGCAGCGCCTCGGCATCACGCGCAGCCAACCCCGCCACCAGCCGCAAGCCAAGCCGTAGCGCCAGGCCGCCGGTGCTTTCAGGCGCTTCTTCCAGGCTGCTATCCCAATCGCTGGCATTCACATCCACCGCGCGCACCGCGACGCCGTGTTCCCGCGCATCGCGCATGATTTGCGCCGGCGCGTAAAACCCCATGGGCTGACTGTTCAGCAGTGCACAAGCAAAAGCCGCCGGGTGATGGCGCTTCAACCAGGCCGAGGCATAGACCAAATGCGCGAAGCTCGCCGCATGGCTTTCAGGAAAACCATAGCTGCCAAAGCCTTCGATTTGCGCGAAGACACGTTCCGCCAAATCCTGCGCGTAACCTCGCCTTGTCATGCCCGCGACCAGCTTTTCCTTATGCCGCGTTACCAAACCCTGTTGGCGGAAGGTGGCCATGGCGCGGCGCAATTGATCCGCTTCTTCCGGCGTGAAGCCGGCAGCGACAATCGCAAGCCGCATCGCCTGTTCCTGAAACAACGGCACGCCAAGTGTGCGCCCCAATACCTGTTTCAATTCATCAGGCGGGCCAAAGGCGGGATCAGGTGCGGGGTATTCCACCGCTTCCAAGCCCTGACGCCGACGCAGATAGGGATGCACCATATCGCCCTGAATGGGGCCTGGGCGCACAATCGCCACCTGCACCACCAGATCATAAAAGGCGCGCGGTTTCAGCCGAGGCAGCATATTCATCTGCGCGCGGCTTTCCACCTGAAACACGCCAACGGAATCAGCGCGCCGCAACATGGCATAGGTTTCCGCACAATCGCGCGGCAGGTTTGCCAGGTTCAAGGCAAGGCGCCGATGCCGCGCCAGCAAATCAAACCCGCGCCGGAGGCAGGACAGCATCCCAAGCCCCAGCACATCCACCTTCATGATGCCGAGTGCATCAATATCATCCTTGTCCCATTCCAAAACGGTGCGGTCTTCCATCGCCGCCTGCGTCACCACCGCCAATTCCGTGAGCTTGCCGCGCGTGATGACAAAGCCGCCGACATGGGTTGCGGTATGGCGCGGGAAATCCTGCAATTCCTCGGCGAGTTCCAACGTCATCGCCAAGCGCGGATCGTTGGTGTCAAAACCTTCATCCTCTGCCAATTCCGCGAGGCTCATCTCCCGCCCCGGCCCCCAGCCGGCCTTGGCGAGGCGCGCGGTGATGTCCTCGGTCAGCCCCATCGCCTTGCCCACTTCACGAATGGCGCTGCGCGGGCGATAGCGGATCAGGGTCGCGCAAATTGCCGCGCGGTCGCGGCCATAGCGTTCATAGAGGTGTTGGATCACCTCCTCTCGCCGGTCATGTTCAAAATCAATGTCTATATCGGGCGGTTCGCCGCGACTGGCGGAGACAAAACGCTCAAACAGCAGATCATGCTTTTCGGGATCAACGGCGGTGATGCCAAGCACGTAGCAAACCGTAGAATTCGCCGCCGAACCGCGCCCCTGGCACAGGATACCGCGCGCGCGGGCGAAGCGCATAATCTCATGCACCGTCAGGAAATACGGCGCATAGCCAAGATCATTGATCAGGCGCATTTCATGATTGATGCGGGCAGTAATGGCTTCCGGCACCTGCACGGGCCAGCGCGCGGCAATGGCTTCGGCCACGCGCGCTTCCAGGCTTTGCTGTGCAGTAAGGCCCGGGTCCAGCACTTCATTGGGGTATTCGTAGCGCAAATGATCCAGCGAAAAGCCGCGCGTGGTCGCCAACACGTCAACACTCGCCTGCAAAGCATCCGGATAGCGCGTGAAAAGCCGCGCCATTTCGGCGGGGGATTTCAAATGGCGTTCCGCATTGGGTTCAGCCGTCTGGCCCAAGGCATCCACGCTGCAGCGCAGGCGAATGGCGCTCAATACATCCGCGAGCCGCCGCCGCGATGGCACATGGTAACGCACATTATTGGTCGCGAGCAGCCGCGCGCCGGTCGCTTCCGCCAGCGCCGCATGGCGGGCGAGTTCCGCCGCGTCGTCGCCCAATAAGGGGCAGGCCACAGCGATCAGCGGCGGTAAGGCCAGGCGCAGTTCAGACAGGCGACGCAAAGCTGCGGGCGTGACGGGCGGGATGGCGGCCAGCGCCACGCCCTCCGCTGCGGCGCAGAGCATGTCAAAATCAAACCGGCATTCGCCCTTGGGCGCGGCCATGCGCCCGGCTGAAAGCAGCGCCGTCAGCCGCCCATAGGCAGCGCGATCGGCGGGCCAGACCAGCCATTCCGCGCCATCTTCCAGCCGCAGCCGGCACCCCGGCGCGAAGGCCAGCCCCGCCGCCTTGGCCGCGCCATGCGCGCGCACCACGCCGGCCAGCCCATTGGTATCGCATAACCCGAAGCCCGCATGGCCAAGGGCGGCAGCCTGTTCCACCAATTCTTCCGGATGCGAAGCGCCATCCAGGAAAGAGAAATTGGACCGCGCCGCTACCTCCGCATAGCCGGGCGCTTTCATGGCAAATCGCCCTGCACCACCCAGCGCCCACCCGCATGACAAAGCCAGAGCCTTTCACCGGAAGCGAGTTGCACACGGTGATAATCCCGCGCCGGCGGCAGCGCGCCGCCATGCCACCATTCCGCTTCCAGCCGTAACGGGCCTTCGGCGCGGGTTAGCGGATAGACCCGCCCGCGCCAGTGCATCGCGGCGGGGGCGCCTTCGGCAAAGGCGGTCACTTGCACCGCTTCGGGCCGACGACGCAGCAGCACTGGTGCAGTGCGGCTACCCCAGCCGGGCGGAGTGGCGATAGGCGCTTCATGCGGGGGGGCAGCGCGCCATTGCCTCTCCGGCCAATGGCTGGGTTGTGGCGCGGGGCGGGCCAGGCGCAGCCTTTGGCCGAGCCTGTCCAATAGCTGCGCCAAAACCCCATCCGGACGCGGCGCGGCGCCCATGGGCAAGGCGCCCTGCCCTTCCGCGCCCATCGGGTCGGTCGCCAAAGCATGCAGGGTGAAACGCTCAAAGCCCAATTCCGGTGCCAGGCTGGCCAAGGGCTCGGCGAAAAGCCGCGCCAGATGGGCTGGGTCGCGATTGGGCGCGCCAGTGCCGATCACCAGGCGCTGTTCGGTGCCATCCACGCGAAAAGTCAGCAGACAAAGCCGACGCGCGCCCAGCCCAGCACGGGCAAGCCGCGCGCAAAGCGCTGCCAGCAGGCGGTCCAGCAAGGCGGCAATGGCCTCGGCGGTCAGGATCGGTTCCGGCAGGGCGCGCGTTACGCTCAGCTCAGGTGGCGCGGCGATGGGGGTAATGGGCGGCGCGCGATGGCCCGCTGCGGCATCCAACGCATTGAGCAAAGGCGCGCCGAAGCGCCGGGCGAGCGGCGCGCGGGGCTGGCGCAGCGCATCACCGATGGAGCGCACCCCAAGCCGGGCAAGGTCTTCCACCATCCCCCCCGGCAGGCGGAGCGCTGTGCCAAGCGGCAGCGGTGCGACGGCTTTCTCTTCCGATCCTGCCGCGATGATCGGCGCGTCTCGCCGCACCCGCGCGAGCGCCATGGCGCTGGCCGCCGCACTCGCCACCGCACCCTGGGCGGTCAGGCCAAGCGCGGCCAAATCCGCGAGGGTTTTACTGAGCAAAGCGGCCTCACCGCCGAACAGATGATCGCAGCCGGTGATATCCAGCAGCAGCCCATCGGGCGGCAGCGGCGCCGAAAGGGGCGTGAAGCGCTGCGCCCAAAGTGCAAGGTTACGCAGCCCCGCCGCTGAGGCTTCCGGCTGGGCGGGCAGCACCAGCAATGCGGGCAAAAGCGCCTCGGCATCGGCCAAGGCCTGGCCTGGTTCCAGCCCTGCCGCTGCTGCCGCTTGATCCACCGCCACCAAAAGGCGCCGCGCACCCTGCCGCGCCCACAGCGCCAAGGGCGTATCCGCCAACAGATCGGGGTGGCTTTGGCGCAGATGCTCGGCTTCCCAGAAGGGCAGATGCAAGGCGAGGTAACGGCGCGCGGGCTTCATGCGCCCCCCGCTTCCAGGCGCAGCGCGCCGGTTGCGGCTTCAAAGGCGATATTCCACGGCCCCGCCGGGGCGCCGCCGCGTTGGCGGAGCAAGCTCAGGCGCCAGCGCGGCGCATCGGTGCTGGAAAGCGGCGCGATATGCCAGCGCGTGCGCGCGGCGGAGGCACCCGCAGCGCCATCCGGGCGGAGCAGCAGGCCGACCCCCCCCCCGGCCTCGGCGGCCAGGTGCAGGCGGCGGGTTGCGGTTAGATCAAGCCCCTGCCCCGCGCCCGCCATGAGCACGGCCCCGCCCAAGGCAGGGCAGCGCAGGGCTTCTTCCATGGCCCAAAGCGCTTCCGGCCAGCGCGCCGCCCGCGCCAGAATCAAGCGTTCCGGCGCCAGGCCGAAGGGGATAAGCCCCGGCGGCCAGACAAGATTCGATTCCTGTTCGGTCGCAATCCACAGCACCTGGCCGCCGCAGCGCGCGAGCAGAATGGCGGCAAAAGCCACGCCAGATCCGGGGCTTGCGGCGCAAACTTCATGTAATGCTCCACGCGCAAGGCCAGCCCCGATCAAGCCATGATCAGCAAAAACCGGAATGGGGGCAGCAGCCCCAGCCCCTTGGGCGCGGGTGGTGAGCCCGGCCAGGGTATCGCGCAGCCGGGCCAGGGCAGCGTTGCGGTCAGGGGAAGGGTCGGGGGTAGCCATGGGAAAGAAAGCTTATCAAAAGAACAAAATAAGAACAAGTCGAATATTGCCCCTGCCCGCTTTGCCTCCCGGCCCCGGATTTCCCATAGTTGCCCCAGCAATGGAAAGGAGGCCCCGATGGCCCAACCCCTCGATAAGGCGCATTTCGAAGCCCTGATGGCCCAAGCCGGGCTTGATCTGACGGAAGCCGAAAAGGAAGGCATTCGCGCCGCTTCCGCCCATACCCAGGCGGCTGCCGCGCGCGTGCGCACCCCGCGCGAGGTTTCCGTGGAATCCGCCACCATCTTCACCCTGACGGGGGCCAGCGCATGACCAGCTTCCCGACCATTGCGAGCGCTGCGCGCGATATCGCCGCGAAGCGGATTTCTCCCGTTGAACTGATGAAGGATCAGCTGGCGCGGTCAGAAAAGTTGAACCCCGCGCTGCATGCCTTCATCCGCTTCACGCCGGAAATCGCGCTGGAACAGGCACGGGCTGCAGAAGCGCGGCAGACAGCCGGCGCGTTGCGCGGTCCGCTTGATGGAATCCCTATTGCCCATAAGGATATTTACGAAACGGCGGGGGTCACCACCACGGGCCATTCGCGCGTGCTGGAACATCATGTGCCAAAGATGGATTCCGCCGTGGTGCGGCGCTGGCGCGAAGCGGGCGCGGTGATGCTGGGCAAGCTTGCTACGCATGAATTCGCCTGGGGCGGGCCTTCCTTTGATCTGCCCTGGCCGCCTGCGCGCAATCCCTGGAATACGGAATATTTCACCGGCGGGTCTTCCTCCGGCACCGGCGCTGCCGTGGCGGCAGGGATGATCCTGGGTGGCACGGGGTCTGATACGGGCGGTTCCATTCGCGGCCCGGCATCGCTGTGCGGCATTGCCGGCATCAAGCCGAGCTATGGGCTTTGTTCGCGCACGGGCGTGCTGCCCCTCTCGCAAAGCCTGGACACCACTGGGCCCATGGCCTGGACGGTGGAAGATTGCGCGCTGCTGCTGGATGCCATGACAGGGCATGACTCTGCCGATCCATCCTCCGCCAATCGCCCGCGGCCTGATCTGCTTTCCGGCCTCAATGGTGGTATGAAGGGGCTCCGCATCGGCGTAATCCGTCATTTCCATGAGGATGACTGCAAAGTCAGCCCCGGCATGGCAGCGGGGATTGCGCATCTGACCAGCACATTGGCCGCGCAAGGGGCGGAAATCCGCGAAGTGAAGCTGCCGCCGCTGGCTGATTTCAACGCGGCTGGCTGGCTTATTCTGGCCGCTGATGCCTATGCGGTGCATGAGAACTGGATGCGCGAAAAATACCGCGCCTATGGCGAGTTTTTGCGTGAAAGGCTGGCGGTGGCGGCCACCATCACGGCTGCGGATTACCTCCAGGCGCAGCGCCGCCGGCGTGAATTATGCGAAGCGGTCGCCGCCGCCATGACCGATTGCGATTTGCTGGTGACAGCGGCGCAACCCGGCGAAGCGCGGCCCATTCATCAAATGACGAAATGGGCGTCCTTCGAGGTGCCGAATTTCACCATCCCCTTCAACCTGACCGGCCAGCCGGCGCTGACGGTTTGCACCGGCTTTGGTGCGGGCGGCATGCCGGTGGGCGCGCAGATTGTGGGCCGGGCTTTTGAGGATGCGACCGTGCTGCGCGCCGGGCAGGCTTATGAATTGGCCGCAGGCTGGCGGGCCAAGCGCCCGGCGATGGCAGCGTAGCGTCCCGCCAAGCGGCATAGGCTGACAGCCAAGAAACACCATAAATCAGTAAGTTACCCCAATCCACGGCATTTTTGCAGGGTGGATTGGGGGCGGTATCGTGCCAAGGGCGCAAAACATCTCTAGGGCATGTTGCGTTCACATAAGTTCACGCAACCCGCCCTAACTTGTTGTTTTTCGAGCATCTTCACGCGTTCAGATGATTCCATCTGAACGCGATCTGCTCTAAAGCGGGTCGGAAATTTCATATCCGGCAGGAGAATGAGAATGCGCCTTACCCGTAGAAGCCTTGTGGCGGCGACCATCGCCTCCCCCCTAATAGCCCAGCCTCTTCACGCCCAAGGGGCTTGGCCGCAGCGCCAAATCCGTTGGGTGGTTCCTTTCCCGCCCGCGGGCACGGCTGATATCCTTTCCCGGCTTTTGGCAGAACGCGTGGCAGCGCGGCTTGGCCAGCCGGTGGTGGTGGATAATCGCGCCGGCGCTGGCGGCACGATTGCCGGTGCGCTGGTCGCGCAGGCGCGCGGCGATACCCATACCGTGATGGTGTCCAATTTCGCGCCGCATGGCGTCTCGCCCAGTCTTTTCGCCAATATCGGCTATGACGCGGAACGGGACTTTACCCATATGGCGCTGTTTGGCGCGCTGCCGATGGTGATTGCGGTCAATCCCAACCTGCCCGCCCAGAATATTCAGGAATTTATCGCTCTCGCGCGCCAGCGTGGTGCGGCGCTGAACATGGCCTATGGCGGCAATGGCACGGCTTCGCACCTGATCGGCCTGATCTTCCATCGTGCTGCCGGTATTTCGCCCACCTTCGTGCCCTATCGCGGCGCTGGCCCGGCGCTGGTGGATGTGCTGGCCGGCACTGTTGAATGCATTATCGAAACATTGCCGGCAGCCCTTGGCCATATTCGCGCCGGGCGTCTCCGCGCGCTGGCCGTCAGCTCTGCTGCGCGTTCGATCGTGCTGCCCGATGTGCCGAGTTTCACCGAAATCGGCCTTGGTGAGGCGACCGGCGTGAATTGGTTCGGCTTCTGCGGTCCCGCCGGCCTGCCGGAGCCGATTGTCGCGCGTTGGCTGCAGGAATTGCGCGAGGTGCTGAATATGCCCGAAGTGCGTGACCGGCTGGTAGATCTGGGTGTTGAGGGCACCAGCCTTGACCCCGCCGCGACCGCTGCCTTTGTCGGCAGAGAAGTCGCGCGTTGGCGGCAGGTGGTGCGCGAGAATAACGTCACCGCAAGCTGACAGAATCGCCATCCCGGACATGAGTACGGGGCGCCAGGAGGAATGGTTGATCGGGCGCCTCCTTCATGCGATATCCTCAGTCCCCGTCTTGCCTTTTGGAAGAATGACGGGAAACAAAGAAAAAGGATGCTTCACATGCTTGTAAGACGAACCATTCTTGCTTCACTCCTCACCCTTACATCTGGTGCAGCGGCTTTCGCGCAATTCACCGGCCCCAGCGTTCAGGGTGCCCCAAGCACTGTCGCGGATGCGCTGAACCTCCGCGTGGGAACCTATGTGACCTTGGAAGGCAACATCATCGCCCATCTCCGGGGAGAATATTTCCAGTTCTCAGACGGTAATGCACAGATACGCGTTGAAATCCCAGCCGCCACATTCGGCGGTCGCCAAGTCGGCCCGCAAACACGAGTGAGAATCATGGGCGAGGTGGATCAGAGCAACGCCGGGCGATACATCTGGGTGAAGTCACTCAATCTTCTTTAGGCATTCTCAAACCAAGTGGAATCACTTGGCGGCTCGGAAAACACGACCAAACAAGATCTCTGAGCGGTTCCCGTGAACGCACGTGAACGGAAACCGCTCTGCAATTCACCCACGCAAGCCAAGCCGGTTCACGCGCGCTTCTTCCTCATCAATCGTGCGCTTGATGAAGGCGGCATAGTCAGCCGGGTTCAGATATTCCACCGGCATATCCAAGCGATCGAGGGTTGCGAGGTGTGATGGATCATTCAGCGCCGTGCGGAAACCCTGATGCAGTTTTTCGACAATATCCGGGTCCATGCCGACAGGCCCCACCAGCCCATAGGGTGAGGTGATCACCATATCCTGATGACCGAGATCAAGCAGCGTCGGCACATCGGGCAGCTTCCTGCTGCGCTGACGTGTCCAGACATTGAGCGCACGCAGCCGCCCTTCCGCAATCATCGGCAGCGTACCGGAACCGGCCGAGCAGGCTTCGATATGGCCGCCGAGCAGGCTGGGTATTGCATCGCCTTCGCCGCGGAAGGGCACATGGACGACATCGAGGTTCTCGCGCGTGGCGAGATCAATATTCGCCAGATGCGGCGTGCCATTGGCGCCCGTATTGCCGATGCGAATTTCGCCTGGGCGGCGGCGCGCATCCGCCACCAGATCGGCCCAGCGCTGATAGGGCCCATCGCCCCGCACGCACATGATGAACAAATAGCCCGTCAGATGCATGATCGCGGTGAAATCGGTACGCGGATTGAAGGGCATCCGCTGCATGAAAGGCAGGCGCATGGCAGGCAACGGGAATTGCGCGATGGTATAGCCATCCGGCCGCGCGCGGGCGACGCCGGCGGCGGAAAGGGTCGCCCCCGCGCCGGGGCGATTTTCCGTCAGCACCTGTACGCCAAAGGCGCGCGACGCGGCTTCGGCAAAGCCGCGCATTTGCACATCGGTGGCGCCGCCCGGTGGGAAGGGCACCAGCAGCGTGATGGGGCGCGATGGAAAGCTTTGTGCTGCCGCAAGCCCTGGCGCAAAGGCCGGGGCGGCAAGGGCAGAAAGAAGGATTTGCCGGCGATTCATGAAGTTTGCTCCCTTTAATTCGTCAGTTTTTTCTTGCTGTGAAGTTTTATCTGGTCATCGGCGCTTGCTGATCAAGTGATATGGCAGAAGCGCGATCCGCTTCCGCTTCAGCCTATCCCAGGCAGCGCCGATAGAGCGCAATCAGCCTTTCCCAATGGCGCTCAGCGCCCGCCTTGTCGAAACACCAGCGGCCAGGAAAGGCGAAGCCATGATGCACTTCCGGGTAGATTTCCAATTCGCCCGCGGCGCCTGAGGCTTCGAATAGCCTGTGCAATTCATCCACCATGGAAAGTGGCGCCAATTCATCATGCTCGGCGCAGGCGATATAGAGTTCAGCGCTGCCCTGTCCCAGCGTCAGATGCGGGCTTTCCTCCGCATCACTGACAAGCCAGGTGCCATAAAAGGAAGCGGCGGCGGCGATGCGGGCTGGATAACGTGCAGCGGCGGCAAGGGCATAGGGACCACTCATGCAATAGCCATGCACGCCAACCGGGCCGGGCCTCACCTGCTTTTGCTGGTCGAGGAAGCTCAGCATATCGGCGATATCTTCCATCACCGGCGGGATGGTCATTTTGGTGCGAATGGCGCGCATGCGGTCGCGTTCCGGGTCGCCCACCGTCAGCACGCCGGGGCCGAATTTCGAATCCCGGCCCGCGCGGTAATAAAGATTGGGCAGCACCACGTAATATCCAGTGGCGGCAAGGCGCCGCGCCATATCGTAGAGTTCATCACGAATGCCGGGCGCATCCATCAGCATCAGCACGGCGGGAAAGGGGCCGTTGCGTTCGGGGTGACAGATAAAACTTTCCATCGCGCCAGCTCGGGTTTGGATATCAAGGATGCTTTCAATCATGGCGCGCGCCCTTCAATCCGCCTTGATGCCGGCGGCGCGGATCACCTCGCCCCAGGATTTCAGATCATTGGCGATGCGGCGGTTGAAGGCGGCCATATCCTCGAAATTGGGCGTCAGGCCGGAATCGAGCAGCCTTTGCCGGAAAATCGGGTTTTCAAGCGCCTTCTTCATGGCGTCATTCCAGGCGCGGGCCGCATCGGCGCTGATGGCGCGCGGCCCGCAAACGCCGAACCAGCCGGCCATTTCAAGCCCTGGCACCCAATCGGAAATCGGGCGTGCTTGCGGGAAAAGTGGTGAACCCGTCGGGTCCCCAAGGGCGAGCAGGCGCAATTCACCGCCCTGAATCTGGCGCGTTACATCACCCAGATTGGTGATCATGAAATCCGCGCGCCCGCCCAGAATATCCACAATCGCCGGCGTGGCACCGCGATAGGGAATATGCACAATATCAAGCCCGGTCTTGGCCTTCAGCAATTCCACCGAAAGATGCTGCGCCGATCCAACCCCGGCCGAGGCGTAAGATAACCCGCCCGGCTTGGCGCGCGCTGCGGCCAATAGGCCCGCCACATCCTTATGCGGACCATTCGCCGCCACCACCAGGCCATAGGTGGAAAGCGCGACATTGACGATGCCGGTCATCTCCGAGCGTGGATCAACCGGCAGGCTCGCACCCGGCAGATTGGGCGTGATGGTCATGGTGCCCATGGGGCATTGCAGCACGGTCGCGCCATCCGGCGCGCTGCGCGCCACCACTTCCGCGGCGATCAGCCCATTGGCGCCGGTACGGTTTTCGACAACGCCGCGCGCGGGCAGATGCGGCGCGGCATATTCGGCAATCAGCCGCGCCATTAAATCCCCTGTGCCGCCGGCGGCGAAACCGCTGATGACGCGCACGGTGCGGTCCTGCGCCAAGGCAGGGCCAGAAAGCGTGAGGGCAGCAAGACCAGCAAGCAGCAAATGACGCATGATTATTCCTCCCGTTTCGGAGCATTTTCAAGCCAAGTGGAATCACTTGGCGGCTCGGAAAATGCGACCCAGAAAAGCCTTGGTGCTTGTCCGGCGAACGAATTTGAGTGGGACGCGCACCAAGGGAGCCTATCAGGAAGCGGCGGCGCCGCAATCCGGCAAGGCGCGCAACGCAGAAAGCCGCGCGGCGCCATGGTCACGCGTGGAAATCTCCTCGAAACCAGGCAGCGCTAGGCTTTCTTCATCGCGCCCCGTCTCCGCAATGATCAGCGCACCGGGCGCGATCCAGCCCTTGGCCTGCAAGGCGGCAAGGGCGCGCGGCACCAGCCCCTTGGCATAGGGCGGGTCCAGAAACACCAGGCTGCAAGCCGCCGCCGCGATGGGTGGCGCGGTGACATCACCGGCGATCACGCGGCAGGCGTCACTGGCCTTGCAGGCAGCGATATTGGCGCGCAAGGCAGCAAGGGCGGCGCGATCCTGTTCCATGAAAAAGGCACGCGCCGCGCCGCGCGACAAAGCCTCAAGCCCCATGGCGCCTGTGCCGGCGAAGCCATCCAGCACAGTTGCGCCTTCCAGCATATCGCGCCCGGCCCAGGGCGCATGCCAAAGCTGGTCGAATATCGCCTGCCGGGCGCGATCACTGGTCGGGCGTGTGGCAAGACCTGGCGGCGCAACAAGCGCGCGCCCCTTCCAGCGCCCGGCAATGATGCGCATCAGCCCTTGCTGCGCCGTGGCGTCTGCGGCCCGGCATGGCGCGCGCGGGGGGTGCGTTGCGGTTTGGCGGCCTCGGCTTCGGATGCCTCTGGTTCTGCTGCCGCTTCGCGTCCGCGCTTTGGTGCATCCAGGCCCAATTGCTCGCGCAATACCTTGGCATTCACTTCTTCCGCCGCGCCGCGCGGCAGGGAGCCCAATTGGAAGGGGCCATAGGCGGTGCGAATCAGGCGCGTCACCGCCAGTTCAAGATGCGCCATTACTTTGCGCACTTCGCGGTTCTTGCCTTCGCGTAGCGCCACGGTCAGCCAGGCATTGGTGCCCATGCGCGCATCCAGCCCCGCTTCGATAGGGCCGTAAGCCACACCATCCACTGTCACGCCCCGCGCAAGTGCGGCCAAAGCGCGTTCATTCACCTTGCCATGCACGCGCACGCGGTAGCGCCTAAGCCAGCCATTGGCCGGTAATTCCAATCGCCGTGCCAAGGCGCCATCATTGGTCAGCAGCAGCAGGCCTTCGCTGGTCAGATCAAGCCGCCCGACCGAAACCAGCCGCGGCAGACCCTGCGGCAGATTGGCAAAAACCGTAGGGCGGCCTTCCGGGTCGCGATGCGTCGTCACGAAGCCGGTTGGCTTGTGATAGCGAAACAGCCGCGTGCGTTCGGGCATGGCGATGGGCTTGCCATTAACGCTGATCTGATCACCCGGGGCGACAAAAGTGGCCGGGCTGGTCACCAGCTTGCCGCCAAGCCGCACCAGCCCTTCGGCGATCAGCTTTTCCACATCTCGGCGCGAAGCGACACCGGCGCGCGCCAGGAATTTCGCAATCCGTTCGCCGCGCGGGCCTTCGGCTTCGGCTTCGGCTTCATCACTCATGCGCGGCAGGCCGCGATGAAGGCGCGGAAAATCGCCGGATCATCAGGATCAACGGCATATTCAGGGTGCCATTGCACACCAAGGGCGAAGCGGTAGCCGGGATGTTCAATACCCTCAATCACGCCATCGGGGGCCAGCGCATTGACCACGCCGCCATCGCCAATGCTCGCCACCGCCTGGTGATGCGCGGAATTCACCGCCATGCGCGGCTTGCCGATGATGCGCGCCAGCATGCTGCCTTCGGTGATCGTAACCTCATGCCCCGGCTCGGTGCGCGGATTGGGCTGTTCATGGGCCAAAGCCCCCGGCACTTCATCCGGGATGTGCTGGATCAATCGCCCGCCGAGGGCCACCGCCAGCAATTGCTGCCCGCCGCATATTCCAAGCACGGGCTTGTCGCGCACCAAGGCCGCGCGGGTTGCGGCCATTTCGAAATCCGTCCGCCCGGGCTTCAGCGTCACTTTCGGGTGCGGCGCGCCGCCGCCCCAAAGCGCCGGGTCCACATCAAAGGCGCCGCCGGTCACCATCAGCCCATCCACCTCAGCGATGTAGGCTTCCGCCATTTCGGGGTGATGCGGCAGCGCCACGGGCAGGCCGCCCGCCGCGACAATGGCCGAGAAATAATTCCGCCGAAGCGCATACCAGGGCAGCTTGGACCAGCCGCCGGCTTCTTCGGAATCGAGGGTCACACCAATCAGGGGAAGGGATCGCATGGCGCAGCTTTAGGCCAATCCGGGCGCAAAGGGAATCGCGCTTGCCCCCTGGACCGGTGCGGCCCAGCAAGGCAGGAAGGCACCATGACCCCCATGGAAATCGCTTTGGAAGAAGCCCGCGCCGCCGCCGCCCTTGGTGAGGTGCCGGTGGGCGCCGTGGTGACCGACAAGGCAGGCCAGGTGCTGGCCCGCGCCGGCAATGAGGTTGAAGCCCGCCACGACCCCTCAGCCCATGCCGAAATGCTCGCCCTGCGCGAAGCCGCCCGTAAGCTGGGCCAGACCCGCCTTGGCGACTGCACCTTGACAGTCACCCTGGAACCCTGCCCCATGTGCGCCCAGGCAGCTTCCTTCTTTCGTGTCGCCCGCGTGGTTTTCGGTGCCTATGACCCGAAAGGCGGCGGGGTGGATCATGGTGCGCGGATTTTCGCGGCATCATCCTGTCATCACCAGCCGGAAGTGGTTGGTGGTGTGCGGGAAGGCGAATGCGCCGCCCTGTTGCGTGGTTTTTTTGAAGCTCGTCGTTGACGGCGGCGAAACTTTGCCGGGATAAGGCAGTATTCTGATCATTTCATGGTGGAAAACTCTTTATGCGCGTGCTCAAGGGACAGGACCTCATGCAGGGGGCAGACCATGAATTCATCGTCAATATCTACCGGCGCATCCTGTTGCGCGGGCCGGATGAGGGTGGCTATCGCCATTATCGCGATCTGGTGGAGGCTGATCCCGGCTGTCGCCGGCGCGTCATTGAGGGAATGGCGGGCAGCACTGAGGCCCGACGTCAGGGTGAGGAAATACACATCATCTGGGATGATGCCGCGGCAGTAGGCGGCACAGTAGCCGCCCCCGCCCTGCCTGAATTGACGGCAGAAGAGCTGCTCGCGCTATTGCGTCAAAAGCTTCGCACGCTGGATGCGGAAGGCTTGGCCGCTTTGGAAGCACCCCTGCTGGAATGCCTTGAAGCCTTGCGTGCCCAGCGCCTCACGCCGCAGGAGCCAAGCGCAAAATTCGGCCTTGAAACAGGCGGAAAGGATTATTGATGGCTCATGCCTTGGCATCCGGGCCTTTGGGGTTCAGTTTCGCCCCTGATTTTTCGAAAGGGTCCCGTGCCTGATGAGCGAACCTAGGCCGATTCAATTGTTTGACGTGATGGCGCAGCAAAAGCTGATCCGGCCAGAGCTTGATCGGCGCATTGCCGCAGTGCTCGATTCGGGGCGCTTCATCATGGGTCCCGAAGTGGCGGAGCTTGAGGCAGGACTCGCTGCCTTTGTGGGGGCGGCGCATTGCGTTGGAGTCTCCTCAGGCACGGATGCGCTGCAAATCGCCATGATGGCGGAAGGGATCGGGCGCGGGGATGCGGTGTTCCTGCCGGCCTTCACCTATACCGCGACCGCTGAAGTGCCTTTGGTGCTGGGGGCAACACCGGTTTTCGTGGATGTGGACAAATACAGCTACAATATGGACATCGCCGATTTGGAACGCCGCATTGCGGAGGTGAAGCGCCGCGGCTGGCTGCGCCCGCGTGCGGTGGTTGGCGTTGATTTGTTCGGCCTGCCGGCGGGTTGGCCGGCGATTGAGTTGATTTGCGCGCGCGAAGATATGTTCGCCTTGGATGACGCCGCGCAGGCTTTTGGCGGCAGCATCAATGGCCAGAAGCTTGGGCGTTGGGGGCATGCCACAGCGCTTTCCTTCTACCCGACCAAGACGCTTGGCGCCTATGGCGATGCCGGGGCGTTGATTACCGATGATCCGGCGCGGGCGGAATTGTATCGCAGCCTCCGCACCCATGGCGAAGGCAAGACGCGCTATGAGGTGGAGCGCACCGGCATGAATGGCCGGATTGACACGATCCAGGCCACCATCCTGGCCGCGAAGCTGCCGCTGCTGGCTGGCGAATTGGCCATGCGCGCGAAGTTAGCCGCTGTCTATAATGCGGCGCTTGGCGGCAGGGTCGGCATCCAGGCCGCCCGCGCGGAAGCGGTGAATGCCTGGGGGCTTTACACCATCCGGCTCCGTGATGCTGACCAGCGCGGCAAGGTCCAGGCGGCACTGACGGCAGAACGTATCGGCAGTGGCATTTATTACCCGAAACCCCTGCATCGCCAGCCGGCCTATGCCGCGCATCACGCAGCCGCCTTCGCCGGGGAAGCACCACCGCTTGCCATCAGTGAAAGGCTGGCGGGCCAGGTGCTGTCGCTGCCCATGCACGCCTATATGACCGAAGAAGATGCCGCGCGTGTCGCGCAAGTTGTGCTGAAAAACTTGTAAAGCGCCTGGCTTTTCGCCAGCATGGCAGCGTCCAGCAAAGAAGGGCGCGTTATGCATCGTCGCAGGCTTTTGGCCGCCACAGGCGGCGCCGTTCTCGCTGCCAGCACAAGGGCGCGCGCGGAAGAACCCGTGGATATCGCGCTGGTGCTGGCGGTGGATGTCTCGCGGTCCATTGATGAGGATGAGGCGAAGCTGCAACGCGAAGGCTATCGCGATGCGGTCACCGATCCGGCGGTGCTGGCGGCCATTCGCGGCGGCATGATCGGCGCGATTGGCCTCGTTTATGTTGAATGGGCGGGGATTGAATATCAACGCACTATCCTGCCCTGGACGCGCATCGCGACTGAAACGGATGCCCGGAAATGGGCGGAAGAATTGGCGCGCACGCCGCGCGCCTCACTTTCCTGGACCTCTATCTCAGGCGCCATCATTCATGCGCGGCGCGAATTGGCCGCCTGCCCGTTTGAGGCAACGCGGCGCGTGATTGATGTCTCTGGCGATGGCGTGAACAATAGCGGGCCGATGGTTGAAGTGGCGCGCGATGAAGCGGTGGCTGAAGGCATTGTCATCAATGGCCTGCCCATTGTGAATGACCGGCCGACCTTTGGCCGCCCGCCGCCGGCCAATCTTGATCTCTATTTTCGGGATCGGGTGATTGGCGGGCCTGGGGCCTTTCACATTGTGGCTGAGGATTTCAACAGCTTTGGGCAGGCCGTGAAGCGCAAGCTGATCCGCGAAATTGCCTGAGCCTGGCTTCAGCCCTTTCGTCCGGCATTGACTGCGCCGCCCGGTGCTATCGGAAACGCCGCAAGGCTCTTTTCCACCAGATTGGGCAGGCCGTCGCGCAGCTCCTCAATTTTCGGAAGGTCGCGCGCCACGCAGGCTTCCTCAAGCGATGACGCAATGGAACGCAAGGCCGCCGCCCCAAAAGTGCCGGCGGCGGATTTCAGCCCATGCGCCTCTTCCTCAATCACGCCAACATCATCGGTCGCGGTCAGCCGCGCCACACGCGCGCGGGTTTCTTCGGCGAAAACGCCAATCAGGCGCGGCAGGCGCCCGGGGCCGACAGCGGCGCGCAATTCCTGCAAGGTGGTATGGTCAATCAGCGTCGGGCCTGCCGGATCGGGCTCATCTGATGCAACACGCGGCCGACGCGGGCGGCTTTCCAGCATGTCAGAAACAGCCGACAGCAGCGCGGTCAGATCCATGGGCTTGGCGACATGCGCATCCATGCCGGCGGCAAGGCAGCGCGCCACCTCGTCAGGCATCGCGGCGGCGGTCATGGCAATGATCGGCACGCGCGCCGCGGCACCTTCCAGGGCACGAATCGCAGCTGTCGCGGCAAAGCCATCCATGCGCGGCATGCGCACATCCATCAGCACCAAATCATAAGCGGCAGTGCGCGCGGCACCCAGCGCTTCTTCGCCATCGCGCGCCAAATCCACCGCAAAGCCGGCCTTGCGCAGAATGGCGGCGGCCACAAGCTGATTGGCTTCGCCGTCTTCCGCAATCAGGATGCGCCCGCGCGCGCCCGGCAAGGGTTTCGCGAGCGCAGGTTTCGGCAATAGCGTGCTCGGCGGGCGGCCCGATTCCGCAATGGGGCGCAGCGGAATCTCGAAGGAAAAGGTGGAACCCTTGCCGGGCGAAGACGCCAGCACAATGCGCCCGCCCATCAGCCCCACCAGGCGCTTGCAGATCATGAGGCCGAGCCCAGAACCACCATAGCGCCGCGCTGTCTCCGGCCCGCCTTGCGCGAAACGCCCAAACAGCCGCGCCTGCACTTCAGGCGGCATGCCAATGCCGGTATCGGCCACGGCAAAGCGCACCTGGCCATTGGTCTCCGCACGTTCCACGCGAATGCCAACACCCCCCACAGCCGTGAATTTCACTGCATTATCGGCAAGGTTCAGCAGCACCTGCCGCAGCCTGCGCGCATCACCAACCACACGGGCGGGCAAAAGCGGATCAATGCTGGCCGAAAGCCTGATACCCTTTTCCGCAACGGCGGGGGCGAGCAGATCAAGCACTTCGGCAACCGGCGCAGCCAGATCGAAGGTTTCTTCCTCGATCGCCAGATGCCCAGCCTCGATGCGCGACAGATCAAGCATTTCATTGACCGTCGCGAGCAGCAATTCACCGCAACGCCGCGCGGTTTCCGCATAGGCGTGCTGTTCGGCATCCAGCGTTGTATCCAGCAGCAGCGAGATTGTGCCCATCACGCCATTCATGGGCGTGCGGATTTCATGACTCATGAAGGCCAGGAAATCGCTTTTTTCCGCATTGGCGCGTTCAGCCGCGCGGCGGGCGCGTTCCGCATCACGCGCGAATTGCTCCCGTGCGGAGACATCATGCTGAATGCCGAAGATATAGCGCACTTCGCCATCATCGCCGAAAATCGGCGACAGATGCAATTCATTGACAAAACGCGATCCATCCTTGCGGTGATTGACGATTTCCACATCAATCGCCTTGCCGTTTTCAATCGCCTCACGCAGCGCCTTGATGTGGCGCGGGTTGGTTCCAGGACCTTGCAGGAAACGGCAATTATGCCCGATGACTTCTTCTTCCGTGTAACCGGTAATACGATAAAAGGCCGGATTGGCGTAAATGATCGGGCAATCGGGCAGGTTCGGATCGCAGATCACAATGCCCGTCGGCGTCGCCAGCACGGCAGCGCTCAACACGCCCTGCAAGGGCGTCGGCAGTTGGGCCGCGAGGCTACTCGCTGTAGGAGACGAGCGCTTCGAATGGGACATCGAGCTTCCTCCTCCCGTTCAGAAACGAAAGTTCAATCAGCGCGGCAGCGGCCGGCACCACGGCGCCGGCCTGGCGTAGCAGCGCGATACCAGCGGCCATGGTGCCACCGGTGGCCAGCAGATCATCCAGAAGCACAATGCGCTGGCCGGGGCTGACGGCATCGACCTGCATTTCAATCCGGTCCGTGCCGTATTCCAAAGCGTAATCAAGCCCGATACGCTCACCGGGCAGCTTGCCGCGTTTGCGGAGCATGATGAAGCCAAGCCCCAATTCCAGCGCGAGCGGTGCCGCGACCAGAAAGCCGCGGCTTTCAACCCCGGCCAGAAGATCGGGCTTATACGGCCTGATCGCGCGCGCCATGCGCGCCATGGCGATTCGCCAGGCGGGGCCATGCCGC
Organism: Roseomonas sp.; assembly: GCA_020249145.1. Taxonomy (GTDB): domain Bacteria; phylum Pseudomonadota; class Alphaproteobacteria; order Acetobacterales; family Acetobacteraceae; genus Neoroseomonas. The sequence goes on from JADCGF010000005.1 coordinate 316,445, forward strand.
AGCAGGGTCGAAACGTCATAGAAAAGAATGCCCGGCTTTGGAAAATCCGGGATGCCGCGAATATGCGCCCTGAGGTCCATTTGGTCGTTTGTTTCTGTCACGTTCTTCTGCTGTCTTGATGGTGCCTTGCCCGACACGTTGAAGAGGCGGGCCCGCTGAGCCTTTCCGGCTCAATCCTATCAATGTTACACTTCAAATGTCTAGTGAAGTTGACAGTGTTGGCAAAATTTCTGCCTGCCCCCATCTGCGGGCCATGTCAAAACCCATGCTCGCCGGATTGATCGGCACTATCGGCTTCCTGCTCTATGTGGCGGTCGTTATTATCCTTGCGGATCATGTACTTGGGACGCATTGGATATTGGAATTCGTCTATTTCGCGCTGGCCGGGATAGTCTGGGTCTGGCCCGCGAAGGCGCTGATCATCTGGGCGGCGAGGTAGGGTTCAAGGTGGGCTTGCGGGTTCCGGTGACGAGCTTCAGGAGCTTTTGCCCCCCATTTTGGTCAAAAAGCCCTCCCGCAACCCGGATGCCGGCAGTTCAAGCCCCCTCCCGGGCCGCCAATTGGGCGATCTGGCCGCGCATGGCATCCAAAAGTGCCGTCACGCGCCCGCCATTGCGTTGAATGACGGCGGCATATTCGCTGCGCGTAGTCAGGCGAAGTGACGTGCCTTCCGCCACCATATCCACCACCTTGGGCTGGCCCGCGATTTCCGCCACGCGCCAATCCAGCGTGAATGGCGGCGAATTGGGGCGCTCGACCAGGGTGCTGACGAGCGCATCTTCTTCCGTGCGCTGCTGGGAGCGGCCCAATGAGAATCTAACCCCCCGATACTCGCCAAAGCGGGATGAGAGATTACGGATAATGATTTCATCAAAAAGCTTGAGGTAATCCTGCAATTCACCTGGCGTTGCCTGGCGCACATAACGGCCAAGGATGAAGCGGCCGGTGCCTTCGATATCAATCGCGACGCGAAGGATGCTGGCGACCCGATCGCGCCGCTGCACCTGACTGAGGCGCGGGTCATTGATGGCGTTCACCAGCTCCCGCCCCGCCTTATCCACAAAGGTGGTGGCGCGGGTGATATCAATCTGCTGCGCATGCGCCGGGCGGCTGATAAGGCCAGCAAGGCCAGCAAGCACTTCGCGACGTGAGATCAGGAAATCGGACATGATCGAGCCTCCAAACCGTCCTGGGCAAAACCAAAATCAACCCAAGGCGCGCCAGCGCCGCCTTGCGCATGCCTGTTATGGATTCCAAAAGTGCCAAGCTGGCGCTGCTCCAGGATGAGAATTGAACGGTGAAGCCGCGCCGCTTTTGCGAAGCGCGATTCAGCCGCAGCAGGTATAAGGGCGGGCTGGAATCCCGTATCGGGCCATTGAACGAGCGGTCGCGCGGATGAATGAGCGGCTTCCGACCACTCTGGCCAGCAGCGGCGTGCCTGAACGCGAAGCCACGGTTTCTTTTTGGCACCGCTTCCCCGCATATGCTCGGCCTTGCCTACTTCCCAGGGCATGTTTTCGGGTCTCCTATGCGCTTGATGCTGATGCTCTGCGCCCGAAGGTCACAGCGAGCGCGACCGGCCATGGAAGGGCGAAGGACATGGATCTGTGGCGTTATCGGGGGCGCAAAGCCACCGCACTGCCCACGAAAAGCATCCAAAAAGGTCCTGACACAGATACGACCACAGGGAGGATGCCCCCGCCCTCGCCAAAGGACATGCCCAGCAATTCTGCCGAAGAGAGGAGATACAAGACGCCGATGAGCATGGTGATGGCACCGAGTGCGACCATCCGCCCACCCTTGCGCAGAATTTCGCGCCCAACCAGCACGAACCAGGCGCCGCCCAGCACATTTACCGCGATATCCTCGGTCGCCGTATTCAGAACGGTATCCAGCATGCGGAAGGCACTCATGAAACTGGCGATTTCGGCCGGGTCTGTTCCTCGGGCGCCAAGCGCCAGGATGTTTGGCATAAGCACCAGATGCGCTGCCCACCAAAGAGGACGTAGCGCGAGTGAGCCCCAGACAAGGCCCAGCATCACGTCCCCAGATCCAAATCCCCGGTCCGCTCCCCGATAATGCCGCGTCACCATCGCCATGACTGGCACGGAGAGAAGGTAGCCAAGGAGCGTTGCGAATAGTGCCTTTTGTAGGGTCGGCGCATTTGCCGCGTAGAACGCGATGATGTCGTGCGACGAGCGTTGCGTGACGCCAAAGAATCCGAGGACAGCGGAAAGGGTAGTTAATCCGTATAGCAGCAGAAGGAAGGTGACAATCACGATGGCAAGGCGGAGCCAACGCGTCTTGTCGGTGCTGCCGCCTGGCATAATCCTATTCTCTGTCATCATTGAAGTAGACATTTTTCGGGTCTCCTACGGGTTTGGTCCTGATGCTCTGCGCCAGAAGGTCACGGCAAGCGCGGCCAGCCATACAAGGGCAAAGGGCGGGACGGTGGCGCTCAGGGCATTCATTTCCGGCACTACGGTTCTGAAGGCCGTGAGTGCGAAGGCGATGCCGAGAACCACGCTGATGATGCCGTTGATCCTCATGCCAAGCTTTCGGAAGACAAGCCCGAGCAAAATCAACCAAAGGCCGGAGACAAGCTGCACGCCGAGAAGCTCCCCGACGCCGCCTGCATAGGCGTTGAGCGTCATGTAGTTGATCTCGATCATGCTGCGAGTCGCCGGGTCGGGTGTCGCGACATAAAGTTCGGCAAGCATCGGCATGGTGGTGAGCCATCGAACAATGCCGAGTGTCTTGAGGATGCCGGCCGCAATGGCGAAGGCCGCCATGGTATCGGCCAGCATGCCACCCGCACCATGCGCCATCGCGAAGCGTCGCAAGGCGATACCGAAGGGGACCATAGCGACAGCGGTCAGCAGATAGCCCCAATACCCAATCTGAATGGCGAGGGGATTGGCGGCGACCAGGGGGAGCGCCTGGTTTGCGGGCAGCCTCAAGCTGGCGGGCCAGCCGATTGCCTGGCCCAGTACGATCATCGGGATGAGGAAAAGCACCAGTTGTGACAAGGTCAAAAGTACCAGGGCGATTGCCTCGGCGCGGGTCATTCGCGCCGCTGGTAACGTGTCAGACATGGCCCATTACTTTCTGCATTGACGTCAATGGTGATCGGCAAAGGTTGGCAGCCGCTGCAGAAGCATGCGCATTTGGCGACGACCGTGCCCCTTCGAATACCGAGGACTTGGTATCCGGGGCGTCATGGCCGTTACGCGGCTTCATGCCAGGGTCGTGGAGACGGCGTCAGAATCTGTAGCTCAGGCCAAGACCGAAGCTTATCTGGTTTTCCTCACCCTCGCGTGAGACGATGGGGCTGTCCGCGGCATCGCCCAACAGGCGCCGGAGAGTAACCAACCCAGTGACGCCCCAGCCGCCGGAGATTCTATAATTTGCCGTGAGCGTGAGGCCGACATCGCGGATACCTCCGCCAGCCTTGTATTCCGGAAGGCCACTCGCGGTGGCGCCAGCCCGCGTCACACCAAAAAATGTCTGATTGTAGCTATCGCTGGCATAGCTCGCGAGTGCGATGGCACCGAGCCGCAGCCGCTCCGTAGCGTCGAAGCGATAGCTGCCACCAAAAAAGAGCAGGCCGCCGGATGCGGTCGAAGAAACATCATGGTGATACTCTACTTCGATAGCGGCTTCATCACGCCTGGTGAGAACGTCGCGGAAGGGTAGCCGCATGAAGGCGCCGGCTATGGTCCCATCGTCAATATCGCCGAGCCGCTTGACACGTTCATTCTCGACGTCGGAGCGGCCACGGCGCTGACCCAGAACCGGGCCAGCTTCGATGCCAGACCAGGGTAAGACATTGGCACGCACGCCAAAGCCGCCGGCCAGCGTAGCAGTTTCGATGTAATAAGTATCGTAAGCGAGGCGCCCGGCGACGAGCGCGGCGACCGTCCGGTCGCTCGAGCCCTGATACTCCGGGATAGAGAGGGCACCGAGCGCAAAGAAGCCCGAAATCCGAGGATCGGACTGAGCCATTGCCGGGCTGGCGAGACCTGCCAGCAGAAGTGGCGCTGCGAGAGCGACCAGCGGGGAGCGGATGATTTTATTCATGGACCCAAGGCCTTTCGGTTGAAACGGTAATGCCGATTTCGTAAGGTATCGGCACCGCGGATGCGGCGACGAAGGGCTCACCTGAATTTAGTTTAACATTAAACTGACCAGTGTCCAGATAAATTTCATGTACCATGTTGTTACGGGCACACTATCTCGGCGGAGGCGGCTGAACTGCGGGGGTAGGAAATCTTCGCGCTTGGCGGCATCATCTCGTGGCCCGAAAAATGCTGCCAATCAGCAGCCGATCAATAGCTCGGGGCATGTCGGCCACGCGCAAGCCTGCCCGACATGCCCAGTAGCGCGGACGACGACGATAGCGCATTGGTCGCTTATGAGTTTAAGGGCTCATGGCCGCCCCTGGCGGCGTCGCGGCCCGCCCGTGGCCACCCCTGCAAGCTCCATCAATCGCCGCGCCGAACATTCTGGCGCGCATCTGACGCGTTTTTTGGGGCTTGGCTTCTTGGTGGTGGCCCAGTTGGCCTAAGCCGCCCGCCAAACCACCGGAAACACCTCACTATCCATCGCCGCGCCATGTGCCGGCGCATTCGCGGGCGCCGGCGGGCTTTCAATCCCCTTGCGGCGCGTGAACACAGCATCATCGCCGGTCCAACGTGCTGAAACCGCGCGGCGGCGCAGCTTCCCGCTGCGATTGCCCGGCGCGCCATGCAGAGTCAGCCCATGGAAGGCCACGCAATCGCCTGGCGCCAAATCCCAACCGAGCAAGCGATACTCGCCACGATTGCCCTCAACATCCGGCACCGGCAGGAAACGAGGATCATCAGAAGGATGGTCCGCGCTATCGGCAAAGCGCTTTGGCTTGAACCATTCACCCTTGCGATGGGACCCGGCCACATATTCCACGCCATTCTCCCGCGCCACGGGATCAAGCGGTATCCAAAGGGAACAAACCTGCCAGCCCTCAACGGTCCAATAGGGTTGGTCATTATGCCAAGGGGTCGGTTCTTCCGTGCCTGGTTCCTTCACCAGCACATGTTCATGGAACAGATTGACCTTGCCGCTTTGCATCAGCGCGCCGGAAATGGCAGCGGCGGGGGAATGGCGCAAAAACGCCTCATACTCCGCAATGCGCTGCCAGGAACAGTAATCGCCGAAGAACATGCCGGGCTTGCCTTCCGGCGTATAGCGTTTGCCGAAGGGGCCGGGTTCACGCAGATTACGTTCCACCCCGGCAGCGAGCAGTTCAACCCAATGCGGCGCAAAGGCGCCACGGATCACCACCGCGCCATCGCGGTCATAATCGGCGATGGTCTGGGCATCAAGGATTTGGGACATCGCGTTTCTCCTGAAGATAAAACGATGTTAGGGGACCAAACGCTCACGCGCAAAGCGGCGAACAAATTCTTCCTGCGCCGGGGTTTCAATCGCCTCAGGGTGATAGGCGGCGCGCAGCCAGGCAACCGGGTCGCCTTCCACCGCGCCCGCCATAAGGGCAAGGCAGGCCATGGCCGTGCCGGTGCGCCCAAGCCCGGCCTTGCAGCCAATGTGATAGGCGGCATCAGGGGTGGCGCGCATTTCTGCCAGCATCTGCTGCAACACGCCGCGCAAACCGGCTTCATCCGGCAGGCCGAAATCCCGCACATCCAAGCGCCACGCAGCTTCAGCCAAACGCGCGGCGCGCGCTTCCAGGCAAAGCCCTCGGGCGCCTTCCGGCAGGGCATCGAAGGGACCGCCGGTGATACAGACCCGCGCCCCGTCCAGGGATAATGCCAGCGTGCCGCGCAGCATCAGGGCGCGGCACTCCCCTTCCCATTATCGGCGACCAGCACGGGCTCCAGCAGGCTTTCCGCTTCCTGCTTCAAGCGCAGATAAGACCGCACGGAAAAGGGCAACATGCCAAGATAAATCATGCCGGCCATGGCCAGCGCCGCCCAGGGCTCAGCGAATAACAGCGCCATGAAAAGCCCAACACCCAAAAGCAAAGGCAGCACCGCAGCGCGCGGCACCTTGAAATTCTTGAAGGACCAGGTGGGCAGCGTGCTCACCATCAGCCCACCCACCACCACCAGCACGATGCCGACCAACACGGGATTGCGCATGATGCCGGCGAGCATCGGCATCTCCACCTGGGTGAAGAACAACCCGGCGAAAAGCGGGAATAGCGCGCAGCCAGCCCCCGCCGGCGCCGGCACGCCGGTGAAGAAATTATAGGTATAGGCAGGCTTCGGCGCCGGCCCCACATCTAGCGTCGCATTGAAGCGGGCCAGCCGCAACGCAGAACACACGGCGAAAAGCAGCGCAGGCGCAAAGGCAATGCCGCGATAATCCTGCATCGCCCAAAGATATAGCACGAGTGCCGGCGCCACCCCAAAGGACAGAAAATCAGCCAAACTATCGAATTCCGCCCCGAAACGAGATGTGGCTTTCAGCAGCCGCGCCAGCCGGCCATCCAGCCCATCAATCACGCCCGCCACCACAATCAGCACGGCGGCTTCGGCAAAGCGCGCTTCAAACGCAGCGCGGATAGCGACCAGCCCGCAGCAGAGCCCAAGCATGGTCATGATGTTCGGAATCAGGCGATTGAAGGATTGCCCTTCAAAACGAGGCCTGGTGCGCGGGCGAAAGCGCCGGCGCAGCCGCCGCATGCGCCCTGGTTGGCCCGCATCCTTCGGCGTATTCATCGCGCCTGCAACTCCGCCAAAACGGTCTCTCCACCGATCATGGTCTGGCCAACCGCGACCATGGGCACAACACCCGGCGGCAGATAGATATCCGTGCGGCTGCCGAAACGAATAATACCAAAACGATCGCCCGCCTGCACCGCATCGCCCACCTTGGCATCGCACAGAATGCGCCGCGCGATCAGCCCGGCAATCTGCACCACCGCAATATCGCGCCCATCGGGCAAGCGAAGGGCGAGCGCATTGCGTTCATTCTCATCACTCGCCTTATCCAGATTGGCGCTCAGGAATTTGCCATGGTGATAGGCAATGCGCGTGACCGTGCCATCCGCCGGCATGCGGTTCACATGCACATCAAGGACTGAGAGGAATATCGCAATGCGCCAGCGGGTTTCCTCGCCCATACCCAATTCCACCGGCGGCTTGGCCGGCATTACGGACACCACATGCCCATCCGCCGGCGCCAGCACCAGGCCGGGGCGCGCGGGCGGGATGCGTTCTGGGTCTCGGAAGAAGTAAAGGCAGAACAGCGTGAACGCCACGCCGAGCCAAAAGACGAAAGCGCCAAGCAGCGCGCCGCCCAGCAGCGCCACAGCGCCGCCACCGATCAGGAAGGGCCTCGCCGCCGGATGAGGCCGGGCGAGAACCATGCGAAGACTTTGTCCGAGTGCCATGCGGGCTCGCTTACAGTGTTTTTACTAAAAATGCACAAGAATGCATCTTATGGATATGATCACCCTTGGCCGCCTGGCCATAGACCCCGAAGGCCGCCTGGCGCCAAAGCTGGCAGACCGCCCCCTGGAATTCACCTTTGACTGGCGTGGCCGCCGCTGCCGGGCGGAGCTCAGCGCTGAGGGGCTGGTGGTGGAAACCGATGCCGCGCGCATTCCCTCCACCGCTGAGGGCCGAGACCAGCGCCAATCCAGCTTCGCCACCCTGGCCGCGCTGAACCCTGGCCTGCCGGAAGGATGGCGCATGGGGCTGACACCCGACCACCGGATTCGCTTTGAAGCGGATTTGGCGCTGGTGCCGCCCACCAACTCACCCGAATTGATCGCGGCGCTGGTGCGCTTCGTGCTTGCGCTTGATCCCTATCTGGATCGGCTGGAAGCCGCCGGCGCCGGCTGGGCAACAGGCAGCGTAAAGACCTGACCGGGATAGATTTTGTTGGGGTCGGCGATCTGTTCCTTATTGGCCTGATAGATCACCGTAAAGCGAATGCCCCGCCCATAGTTGGCGCGGGCGATGCGCCAAAGGTTGTTGCCCGGCTGCACCACAATGCGCTGCTGGGCGAAAGCTTCGGCGGGGAGTTCCTCACGCTGGAAGGGCACCTCGGCGCGGGCCAGCACGCGCCCGTCAGCCGCTGAAAGCTGATCCACCCGCAGCCGATGCCGCCCGATGGAGGGTTGGTTGTCGGGCTGAAAGGCCCAGCGGCCCAAAGCATCGGCAACCGCTTCACCAACATGCTGATCATCCACGTAAAGCCTGAGTCTGGCGCCGGGGGTCGCGCCACCGGCGAAGCGCATGGACCCACCCTGGTCATATTCAACCGAATCAATGCCAAGCCGCGGCGCGCTGCCGGCTGACGGGGCGGGTTCCGGCACCTGCAACAGGCGCGGGGCGGCGGCTTCGGACCGGCCCGGAATCAGTACTGCCAGGGGTCCGGTCGGCGCAGGGGCTTGTGCCTGGGCTGGGCGCTCTGCCGGGGCGGGCGCGGCTTGCGCTTGTTGGGCGGGGCGTTCTGCGGCCTGGGCCAGGTTGCCGGGCACAGGTTCAGCCGCCGGCGCGGGGCGTGGCGCTTCGGCGATTTGCGGCGCCGTATCGGGCACCATCAGCACCACCGTATCCGGCCCGGCGACTTCCTGATCCCCGAGGCGCGCGCGCAGGCTAAGCTCCATTGCGCCGGGCGGCAGGGCATCTGCGGGCAGTATCACGAATTCACCGCGCCGATCGGCCCGCGCGCGGCCCAATTCGCGGCCATTATCGGCGAGTAGAATCACCTCGGCCCCCGGCGCCGCGCGGCCGGCCACCACGGCACTGCCACGGGCCCCAACCCGCACCACATCAAAGCGCGGCGGGATCATGGCAGCGGCGGGGGCGGCGGCGTTAGGGTCGGACCGGGGGGCCTCGGTGCTGGGGGTCGCAAGGCCAGGGGGCGTCGGGGCTGGTGGGATCTGGGGCCGCCCGGCCTGGCCCGCACCACCCGGCCCGGCAGCCCCCGCAGGCGCATCCGCCACAGGGGCGCGCGCTATGCCGGCCACACCCGAGGGATCGGGCGAAAAAACGCCGCGCCAGCCAAGAAAGACCAAGATTGCCAGCAGGATCAGCACGGCTGGGAAGATCAGCTTCTTGGCGGCGCCTCCGCCGGCATTCGGCTCATTCATGCTGCACTCCCCTGCGGTGCGCTTCCCCGCGCCATCGCCTTGCCCAGATCTTGGAAATTACAGAATGCTTCTAAGTGTCTTGTCATCGGCCTGCAACAAGGCCCATCCTGGCTATGGCAACCGGCAGGTGAGCATGAGTGCGCATAACACCCGAATCCGCATCTGGGACCGCCCCGTCAGGCTGTTTCATTGGACCCTGATCCTGCTGGTCGCGCTATCCTATGCCAGCGGCAAAAGCGGCGCCTGGTCGCTGCATTATATTTCTGGCTACGCCATCCTGACGCTGGTGCTGTTTCGCATCCTGTGGGGGTTTTTGGGGTCGGAGAATGCGCGTTTTGCCCATTTTTTGAAATCGCCCTGGGCGGCGCTGCGGCAATTGACGCGGCTTGCAAAGCGGGATCGGGATACGGAAACCAGCCATAATCCAGCCGGCGGGTGGATGGTGGTGGTGCTGCTCTGTTTGCTCCTGGCGCAGGCCATGACAGGCCTTTTTACCAATCACGATCCCGGTTTCAGCTATTCGCAGCATGGCCCGCTGGCCTTGAAGGTCGGCGAGGCGACGCAGGAATCGCTTTCCGCCTGGCATTTGGCGGGGCAGCGCTATTTGGTCTTCGCCATAGCGCTGCATGTGCTGGCCATCATGCTCTATAAGCTCGTGAAGGGTCACGAATTGGTCATGCCGATGCTGACCGGTGAAAAGCTGTTGCCAGAGGGCGCCAAGGCGCCGCGCCTCGCATCCGGGCGGCTGGCGCTTGGTGTCTTGTTACTGGCCGGGGCGGCGGTGTTTCTGTTTATCCGCTTGTTTTAGGCGGGTAACGCCTGCCTATCGGCTGCGGCTGCGATACGGGCGATGGCAGGCGCTGCAGGTGGCGGCGGTTTGTTGGAAAGCCGCCTGCAAGGCCGCATTATCGCCTGTATTCGCCGCGTTTTCCAGGCTGCGCAGGCTTGAGAGCATATTCGCATTGGCCGCCGCAAACCCGCCCGGATCGGACCAGATTGTGGGGCGTGCGCGGGTATCGCCTTGCCCGCTATTCGGGGGGAAAAGCGAAGGCAGGCCTTCAAAAAAGCGGATCATGTCGGCGATGGAGGCGACGGCCGCGCGTGTATCGCCACGCTGGTTCATCAGGGCTTCGATCCGGTCCATTTGGTGTCCCACTGCCTTTAGCCCGTCACGCCGGGCGGAGATCACATCCCCTGGCGCCAGGGCAGATGCCGTAAAGGGCATCAGCAGCACCAGCAGAAAACCTGCTTTCCAAGCCATCATTACCGCCCCATTAACTTTAATTCAGGCAAGAGGTGGGGTGTGATGATCGTCTCGCCAAGGGGCGACCACCCGCTTGCGGCCTTCTCCCCCGCCCGCTATAGCCGCGCCATTGCTTCGGTCGGCTTCGGAGTGTAGCTCAGCCTGGTAGAGCACTGTGTTCGGGACGCAGGGGCCGGAGGTTCGAATCCTCTCACTCCGACCAATTTCCCCAGAAACCCGTCTGAGACTGATGTGATTGCCTTGGTCTCCTTATGATTTTCTTGTCTCAGTCGCCAAGCCCGAGAGACCCCGCTTGCGGGGCCTTATGTGCGGCCTTCGATCTTTCGGCGATCATGGGCGCAGTTGAGGGCGTGTTTCGTCAAGGAACGCGAAGTTGCATTGCTTCAGGGCGATAGCGAAATACCGGCGAAGGCAGCGGCATAGGCCCCGGCGGTCAAGGCGATCCAGGCGCAAGCGGCAAGACCTACACCAGCCGGCGTAACGGATCGCACCAGCAGCACAAAGGCTGGGATCGCCTGCATGGCGTGTATTGCAAGGAAGTGTGCGGCGCGCAGATCGCCGCCATCGCGTGACCAGAAAAATGGCGCGAAATTAGCAGCATCTGTCATGGTGCCGCCGACATAGGGTGTTGCCATACTGGAGATTGCCGAGCCGGTAATGCCCCCAAGAATGCCGCTGATGACCAATCCAAGCCCGACAGCCAGCCTCCAATTCAGCGCCTGCTGCTGATCGCCACGCAGCAGGACCAGCACGCCGAGCAAGAAGGCCAAAAAAACCAGGGTCATGGCGCCGAGGCCCATCAGGCTATAGGCGATCTCACCAAGCCGGTCCGTGGCGAAATGGCTCGGTTGCCCAAGGCCAGCGCGCAACAGGATCCAAGCTTGCTCAAAAATCGCTGCCAGCACTGCGCCCCACAGAATGATGCGCGCCACCCAACCGTTACGCGCTGCAGGCGTAAGCACCCCCCAGGCCCAGGCCATGGTCCAGAACCAGGCGACGAAGGACGCCGCGAATTTCGCGGGCTTCACCCAAACGGAAACGCCATTGATCCTTCGGCCATCAATCATCGCCGCCATCAGGCAAAGCGCCACGATGATCAGCATGACCCAGCCCAGACGGGCGAGGATTGGCTGGCGTTGATCCAATGCCACGAATAGCGCGCGGAGTTTCGTCATGATGGGTGCCCCGGGCTGACGCGCCGCAGGAGAAAAAATCGCAGGATCAGGAATAGAAGAAGCCCGACCGGTCCAACCAGAAAGGTTGGTGGCAGGCAAAGCCGTACCGCCCAGGGATTCATGTTCTCGGCTGCGGCAATGCGGCACATCCAGGCGCCGATGAACATGTCAAAGGCGAGGTAGTGCACCCATCCCGCGAGCAACACGCCATCATGGCGAAACAGCAGGGCGACTTGGGCCAGGGATGAAAAGCCCCCCTCAGCATGCGGCGCGTAAAGCAGCATCAAAAGCGCGTAGAGCGCTGCCAATAGCCCCGGGATGCCAAGGCCGCAGATCCACCAGATGACAAGGCGCGTCCGCGGCGCCGCCAGCATGGCTAACCAGCCCGCCATGGCAAGATTGTTGGCCGCCGAAAAGACTATTGCCGGGTCCATGGGATACCTATATCTTTCCATTGGTCAGTTTATGGCTGCCAGGAATTCCCATTGTCAAGCAATTCGTCACACAGCATGGTCTTCCCATGACGGCCATGCTCAAGCCCAGGGGCAAGCACCACCATGGCGCGCTCCGCCGTGCGCTGCTGGATGCCGTTGCCGATATTGTGTTGGAGGCCGGGCCGGATGCGGTAAGCCTGCGGGAATGCGCCCGACGTGCTGGCGTTTCCCATTCCGCTGCCGCACCACATTTCGGCGATCTGCGCGGCCTGCTGACAAGCTTCGCCACCGAAGGAAACCTGCGCCTGGCGGTTGCGATGCGGGATGCGGTGGCAGCCCTGCCGCCCGATGCCGATGCCCGTGCCCGGCTTGCCGCGACAGGCCATGGCTATATGGCTTTCGCACGCAACAATCCTGCGCATTTCCGGCTGATGTTCAGAACGGATCTTTTGGCTGCAACTGACCCGGCATGGCAGCACGCGGTGCAGGCTTCCTGGGCACCGCTTGCGGAGGCCATGGCCGGGCACGTGCCGGGCGCGGATGGCCGCGCCTTACGCGCGCGGCTCGCACTTGCATGGGCCGCCGTTCACGGCTTCTGCGCCCTGCGCGCCGAAGGCGCGGGGGGAGATTTGTGGAACCCCGAGGATCGCGCGCAGGAGGTTGCAAATGACCTTATCGCGCTGGTCGTGGCGGCATGCGCCATGCCCGACGATGGATAGTGAGGTGTTTTCGAAGGTTTGGCGGGCGGCTTGAGGCGCTTGGGGCAGCGAGCAATCATTACCGATCTATGCGGAGCGCCTCTCGGAAATCGGCCGTGGCACCGGCGCGGTCACCCAAAGCGGAACGCGCATCTGCGCGATTGTTGAAGGCATCGGCGAATTTGGGATCGAGGCGGATTGCTTCGGTATAGTCGGCAATGGCGCCAGTGCGGTCACCCTGCCCCGCCCGCGCCATGCCACGATTATTGAAGGTATTGGCGTCTCTCGGATTGAGGCGAATGGATTCGGCGTAGTCGGCGATTGCGCCGTGAAAATCACCTTGCCAGGAACGGGCCGCTCCTCGATTATTGAAGGCGAGCGCGTATCGCGGATTTAGCCGGATTGCTTCGGTGTAATCGGCTATGGCGCCGTCGCGGTCGCCCTGACCGTCTCGAACTCTACCACGGTTGTTGTAGGCATTGAAGAACTGCGGATTTAACCTGATCGCTTCAGTATAATCAGCCATCGCAGCGGCGCGGTCGCCCTGATCTGCTCGAGCGAGCCCTCGGTTGTTGTAAGCGTTGGCAAATTTCGGATCAAGCCGAATGGCTTCGGTATAGTCGGCAATGGCGCCGGCACGGTCACCCTGACCGATACGCGCAAGGCCACGGTTGTTGAACGCCTGGGCGTATTGCGGATTGATCCGTATCGCTTCGGCATAGTCAGCAATGGCACCAACGCGGTCACCCTGCCCGGCACGCGCGGCACCGCGATTGTTGAACGCCTGGGCGTAGTCCGGATTGATTCGTATAGCTTCGGTGTAGTCAGCAATTGCACCTACGCGATCACCCTGCCCGGCACGCGCAGCACCGCGATTGTTGAAAGCCTGGGCGTATTGCGGATTGATCCGTATCGCTTCGGCATAGTCAGTCATGGCACCTACGCGGTCACCCTGCCCGGCACGCGCGGCACCGCGATTGTTGAACGCCTGGGCGTAGTCCGGATTAATCCGTATGGCTTCGGTGTAGTCAGCAATGGCACCTACGCGGTCACCCTGCCCGGCACGCGCGGCACCGCGATTGTTGAAAGCCTGGGGGTAGTCCGGATTGATTCGTATGGCTTCGGTGTAGTCAGCAATGGCACCTACGCGATCACCCTGCCCGGCACGCGCAGCACCGCGATTGTTGAACGCCTGGGCGTAGTCCGGATTAATCCGTATGGCTTCGGAGTAGTCAGCAATGGCGCCGGCACGGTCACCCTGTGCCGCACGAGCAACGCCGCGGCTATTGTAGGTTGCTGCCAAGTCCTGCGGTGTCTCCTGCCCGGTATTGATCAGCCAAGAACATCCGATGATCTGCGTTTCCCGTGGAATGCCCGCATCCTGCCGCGCACACCAAAGCCACGCTTCTTCACGCGAGGATTGCGCCGCCGCCATACCGGGCAGCAGCACCAAGGCGATGAACCAAGTCTTCATCCGCGCCTCCCACATCCTTCAGCAAAGCATGGCAAAAGCCGCCGCGGATTTGAAGCGCAAGGCGCCAAGGTGCGGGCGGCTTAGGCGACCACCGCCATCACCAAAAACCCAAGCCCCACAAAACTCGCCACCGCCCCCATCGCGGGGCGCAGCCAGCGCGCGCGTGTGGCCTGCTGCGCCAGCGCCATGGCGCCCAGCATCAGCGCGCCCTGGATCACCGCAAGCCCCGCCAGATAGGCCAGGATCGGCGTTGCCTCCGCACCGATCACGGCTTCCGCAAAGGCGTGGCCGTGGAAAAGCCCGGCCAGGGCGAAACCCGCCAGCAGCGCCGGGGCGGAGACGCGCTTCGCGACCAGCAGCGCCAGCCCAGCCAGCAACACGGATGCTGCGATCAAGGCTTCGATTGGGCCAAGCCCAATGCCGGCCATATGCAGCGCCAGGCCCGCCATGCCGGCCATTAGAAAGCCCGCAATCGCGCGCAAAGCCTCGCCGCGCGGCAGGGCTGCGGCCAGCACGCCCGCCGCCAGCAGAAAGGCCAGATGATCCAGCCCAATCACCGGATGCCCGATGCCAGAGGCAAAACCCTGCCACAGCGTTTCCGGCATGGCGCCATCCATCGGGTGATGCGCGGCTGCCGGCAAAGGCAGCAGGGCCAAAAGGCCAAGGGCGAAAGAAGGGCGGCGCATGGTTACCTCCGGAATTTTCAGACGCATGCTTGCCGCTTCTGGTCCGCTTCGCAAGCCGGGCGCGGTTGGACCGGCGGGACAGACCCTCTATATCCTTCGCGTGATCAAATTCCTCCAGATTCCCCTCCTGCTTGGAGCGCTGCTCCTGGCCGGCCCCGCCCTTGGCGCTTGCGCCGATTCCCCCGCGCCTGGCGTTGAATGGCGGCGCTGTATGCTGGATGGCGTGGACCTGTCGGGCCGGGACCTGACGGGGGCGACGCTCCGCGATAGCTCCTTCGCGCGGGGGCGTTTTGTGGAGGCGAAACTGATGGGCGTGGATGCTTCCGATGCGCGGTTCAGCTTCGCCGATCTTTCCCAGGCCGATTTGACGGGGGCGACATTGCGCAGCGTGGATTTCACCCGCGCCGTGCTGGCCGGTGCCAATCTCAAGGGCGTTGATTTGCGCCGTGCCACGCTGTTTCGCGCCGATTTGCGTGGCGCCGATCTGACCGGGGCGGAACTCGCCGGCGCCAATCTTTCCGGTGCGCAATTGGGGGGCGCGCGCTGGCTGGATGGCGAGAAGATTTGCGGCACCGCTTCCATCGGTTCCTGCCAGTGAGTGAGGCAGATTACCTCGCGCGGCTCAATGCTGAACAACGGGCGGCGGTGGAAGCGCTGGATGGGCCGCTTTTGGTGCTGGCGGGCGCGGGCACTGGCAAAACCCGCGTGCTGACCACGCGGTTTGCGCATCTGCTGCGCAGCCGGAAGGCCTTTCCATCGCAAGTGCTGGCGGTGACCTTCACCAATAAGGCAGCGCGGGAAATGCGCGAACGAGTTGGGGCAATGATGGGGGAGGCTGTGGAAGGGCTTTGGCTTGGCACCTTTCACGCACTCACCGCACGCATGCTCCGCCGCCATGCAGAACTTGTCGGGCTCAATGCCAATTTCACCATCCTGGATACGGATGATCAGATGCGCCTGCTGAAGCAGGTGATGGAAGCCGAGCATATTGACCTGAAGCGTTGGCCCGCGAATGGGCTGATGGCGATCATTCAGCGCTGGAAGGATCGCGGCCTGACGCCCGATGGCATCACGGCTGCCGAGGATACGGATTACGCCATGGGCCGCGCGCGCGGGATTTATGAGGCATATCAGGCGCGGCTGAAAGCGCTGAATGCGGCGGATTTCGGTGATTTGCTGTTGCATGTGGTAACGATTTTGCGTGGGCACCCGGATGTGCTGGCGGATTATCAGCGGCGCTTTCGCTACATTCTGGTGGATGAATATCAGGACACCAATCTGGTGCAGTATTACTGGCTGCGATTGCTCGCGCAGGCGCATCGCAATATCTGCTGCGTGGGTGATGATGACCAATCCATCTATTCCTGGCGCGGGGCGGAGATTGAAAACATCCTGCGGTTTGAGAAGGATTTTCCTGGCGCGCAGGTGGTGCGGTTGGAATCCAACTACCGTTCAACACGGCCAATCCTTGCCGCCGCTTCCGGCCTGATTGCGCATAATACCGGGCGGCTTGGCAAAACGCTGCGCGCCGGGCGCAGCGATGCGGATGGGGAGAAGGTGAGCGTTGTCTCCGTCTGGGACAGCGAAGAAGAAGCGCGCATGGTGGCCGAACGCATTGAAGCGGCGCGGCGGTCCGGGGAATCTCTGGGCGAGGTCGCCATTCTGATCCGCGCTGGGTTTCAGACTCGCGCCTTTGAAGAAAGGCTGATCACGCTTGGCATCCCCTATCGCGTGGTGGGTGGCGCGCGGTTTTATGAACGCCAGGAAATCCGCGACGCCATGGCCTATTTCCGCGTGGTGGCGCAGCCCGCGGATGATCTGGCGTTTGAACGCATTGTCAACCTGCCCAAGCGTGGGCTTGGCGATACCGCGATGCGGGAGATGCATGCGCTGGCGCGGGCGGAAGCGGTGCCGCTTGCGATTGCCGCCGGGCTTGCCTTGGAAAAGGGCGTGATCAAGCAGGCCAAGGCGCGTGCCGCTTTGGGTGAATTGCTGGAAGCTTTCGCCCGCTGGCGCGCCATGCTGCCGAATGAAGGCCATGTGGTGATGGCGGCCACACTTCTGGAAGAAAGCGGCTATACCGATATGTGGAAGCAGGATCGCAGCCCGGAAGCGCCGGGGCGGCTTGATAACCTCAAGGAATTGCTGCGCGCCATGGCGGATTACGAAACGCTGGGTGGGTTTTTGGAACATGTCTCCCTGGTGATGGAAAATGACGAGGCGGCGGAAGGCCAGCGCGTTTCCATCATGACTTTGCATGGCGCGAAGGGCTTGGAATTTGATCGCGTTTTTCTGCCGGGTTGGGAAGAAGGCGTGTTTCCTTCGCAGCGCAGCCTGGAAGAAGGTGGCGAGAAAGCCTTGGAAGAAGAAAGGCGCCTGGCCTATGTGGGCATCACGCGGGCACGGCGTTTCGCGGTCATCAGCCATGCCGCCAATCGGCGCATTTACGGCAATTGGCAGGCTTCCATCCCATCGCGCTTTTTGGATGAATTGCCGGCATCTGAAATCAAGCTGGAAGGCAATGCGGCGCGCGAGATGCGAAGTGCCAGTGTTTTCCCATCTTCCGGCGGGCTTTATGGCCAGCGCCCGCGTGTGATCGAAGCAGCCGCCTGGGAAGTGAAAGAACGCCCAACCAGTAGCGCGCGTTATGCCCCAGGTGATCGCGTCTTTCACCAGAAATTCGGCTATGGCGAGGTGACGGGGGTGGAAGATGACCGGCTGGATGTGCGTTTCGACAAGGCCGGCGAAAAGCGGCTGATTGATCGTTTTGTGGAGAAAGCCTGATGCGTCCTGCCGGCCCTGATGGCGCTGGCGCGCTTTCCCGCCGCCGCGCTGAGCCATTGGAAGCGCTCGGCATTGATGGGTTGAGTGAGGAAGCCCTGCCCTTCTTCGAAGCCGCTTTGCAACAAGTCTGCGGCACGGTCGCCTATTTCCGAGACGAACCAAGCGATACCTGGCGCGTGGAAGGTGTGCGTGAAGCGGGCGCGGGGCAGCAAGAATTGGAATCGGCGTTGGCACTGGCGGC
Organism: Roseomonas sp.; assembly: GCA_020249145.1. Lineage (GTDB taxonomy): Bacteria > Pseudomonadota > Alphaproteobacteria > Acetobacterales > Acetobacteraceae > Neoroseomonas. The sequence continues at coordinate 334,307 of JADCGF010000005.1, forward strand.
GCTGGTCGCCGGTATTTCCCAGCCCGCCTTGCAGATCGCGCCCGTGGAAGCGGATGGCTGGCTGGCGCGCACAGTGCAGGCCTTTCCGGAGCAACGCATCGGCAGGCGCTTTCTGATCCGCCCGACTCATGTGGCCGATCTGCCCAGTTTTGATCGGTTGGTGTTGAAGCTTGACGCGGGACTGGCTTTCGGTTCCGGCGAACATGCTTCCACGCAAGGTTGCCTGATGGCGTTTGAAGAGATCGCGCATCGGCGGCCACAACGTGTTATGGATTTGGGCAGCGGTTCGGGCATTCTAGCCATGGCGGCGGCGAAGCTTTTGCATAAGCCGGTGACGGCGACTGATATCGAACCCTGGTCGGTGCGCATCTGTGCGGAGAATGCGCGGTTGAATAGCCTGTCAGCCCAGATGCGCGCTTTATTGGCCGATGGTTGGCGCGACCGGCGGCTGCAGGGCAAGCGCTATGATCTGATTTTCGCCAATATCCTGGCGCGCCCGCTTTGCGCCATGGCGCGAGAATTGGCGGCACATCTTGCACCGCAGGGAACGGCCATTTTGGCCGGGCTTCTCGGCACGCAGGCGCGCATGGTGCTGACGGCGCATCGCCGTCAGGGCCTGGTGCTGGAACGCAAAATCAATGTTGGGCCTTGGACTACGTTGGTACTTAGAAAACGCGACTGATTCACTGCTTCGGTCATTCGACCTACGCCGATCAGGCGCATGGGTTAAAACCCACGGCTAAAGGGCCAATCCTCCGTGGCCGAGATGAAACGAAAAGCTTCGGCATTCGCTTCATAAGCGCGTTTTGCGATCATGATATCAACCATGGCCGTCTCAAGGGCCTCCTGCCCTTGAATGGCGGCAATGCCGGAACCGATGCCCTCTCGTGGGGTGGGCGGGACAAACACAGGCCGTTCTGGCGCTGTGGCAGAATTGGCAAGGCGTATTGCCGCCAGTTCCAGACGCTCCACGGCTCGCTGCATGCCGCTCAGCGTCGCATTCATTGCGGCATTGATGCCGCCGGGGAAGGTTTTCGTCATGGGGATAATCTACCGGAGATTCGTAAATAAAGTTCTGAAGAATAGACACCCCTGGTGGAAATCTGCGGCCACCCCTCACTTTTTTTGGTTCACTCCGCCGCCGCCCGCCGATCAAGATGCTGGCGCAGCCTTGGCATCACTTCCTGCGCCAGGCGGGCCATGCTCTCAGCTTCCCAGGCGGCATTGGGGCCGAACCAATCAAGCCCCGCCATCAGCACATGGCCATAGGGGCCGGCTTCCTCACGCAGCGCGATCAGCTTGTCCAACACGGTGCGCGGGCTGCCGGCAATTACGCAGGCGTCAATCATATCCTCGGCCGTTGCGGCGTTATGGTCCATGTCATCACGCGGCGTCATGGTGGCGGCCAGCCCCGCGCGCTTCGCGAGGCTACCGAGGTACTCGAAGTAATAACGTGTGGCGCCTTCCTCGGCGGTGGCGCGGGCGCGGGCTTCGGCATCGGTTGCGGCAATCACGAAATTCCGTGCCATGCGCCAGCGATAACCATCGGGCGCTTGCCCCGCTTCACGCATGCCGGCGGCGAAGCTTTGCCAATGCCCGGCCAGGATGCGGTGCGCGACGAAATTGGCGCTAATCACGCCCCAGCCGCGCTTGGCCGCCAGCGCCACGCCCTGCGAATCCTTGGAACGGGCAGAGATATGAATGGAAGGCCCGCCCGGCTGGAACGGCTTTGGCATATAGCCCACGCCATATTTCGGCAGCACATTGCGCGAAATCTTCACCGGCCAGGTCTCGCCGCCCACATCATAAGGTGGCTCGGCGGCCCAAATGCGCTGGATGGTCTCAAGCGATTCCACCATGCGCTTGCCGCGTTCCTTGGGCTCGATATCGCCAAACAGCTCAAAATCCGAAGACAAGCCCCCGGCGCCTATCCCCATCATGAAGCGCCCCTGCGCCATGTGATCGAATTGCGCGACCTCAGCCGCCACAATCGCGGGGTGGTGATTGGGCAGGTTGATCACGCCGGTGCCGAAATTCAGGCTCGTGCGATGCACCAGCCCCGCCATGAACATCAAGGGCGATGCAATGGGTTCGGATGTGGCGGAAAAATGCTCCCCCACCCAAACCTCCTGAAAGCCCAGACGGTCCGCGAGCAGGGATTTTTCCGTATCCTCTGCCAGGGTTTCATGCATGGGGCGCTCCGGCGGATGGAGCGGCATCATGAATAGGCCAAGATGCATAAGGCGCTTCCTCAAGTCGTTTTGGGCGATGTGCCTCGCCGTTTCTGATCGCAGCCTAAAACAAGCCAGCGCGAAAGGTGAAGGGGGTGGGCCTTGCCAAGGGGGCGTTTCTGCATTGATGCTCCCCCGGTGACCCCTTCCGCCCGACTTGCCGCGGCCATCGAGTTGCTCAGCGCGCTCGAAGCCCAATGCTTCGCCCCCGATGCCCGTCGCCGCCCCGCTGATGCCGTGGCCAGCGATTTTTTCCGCGCCCGGCGCTTTATTGGCGGGGGGGATCGGCGGAGCGTCAGCGAATGGGTCTGGGGCGTAGTGCGGCAAAGGCTGCGGCTGGACTGGAACCTGGCGCGGCTGCCGGCTGAGCCAACGCCGCGCTTATTGCTAATGGCCTATCTGGTGCTGGTGGCCCGCTGGACCGAGGCCGATATTGGCCGGGGCTTTTCGGGCGAACGCTATGGCGCGGCCCCGCCCAATGCGGCGGAAGCCCGCGCCGTCCGCATCATGGCCGGGCGAGAGCTTTTGCACCCGGATATGCCCGAATCCGTGCGCTTCAACCTGCCGGAATGGCTGCTGCCGGATTTCCAGGCGCGTTTCGGGGCGGATTTGGCCGCCGAAGCTGCCGCCATGGAAGAACCCGCAGCCCTTGATCTGCGCGCCAATATGCTGCGCGGCACGCGGGCAGAAGCCGCGGCTGCCCTGGCGAATGAGGGCATCGCCACGGAACCCACCCCCTTTTCCCCCTGGGGGCTGCGCGTGCCATCCCGCCGGCCTGTCACGGGCACGGCCGCCTTCAAGGCAGGCTTGATTGAAGTGCAGGATGAAGGCAGCCAATTGATCGCGCTTTTGGCCGATGCGCGCCCCGGCATGCGGGTTGCCGATTACTGCGCCGGCGCCGGAGGCAAGACGCTGGCCATGGCCGCCACCATGGAAAATCGGGGTAAGATCACCGCCTGCGATACCTCAGCCCCACGGCTGGAAGGGGCGGCTTTGCGCTTCCGCCGCGCCGGGGTGGATAATGCCGAGAGGCATTTGCTGGAACCTGGGGACCGCTGGGCCAAGCGCCGCGCCGGCAGTTTTGATCGCGTTTTGGTGGATGCGCCTTGCACCGGCACCGGCACTTGGCGGCGCAACCCGGATGCCCGGCTGCGCACCCGCCCGCAGGATTTAGCCGAGCTTATTGCAGTGCAAAACGACATTCTGGAAAGGGCAAGAGAATTAGTGCGTCCGGGCGGCAGATTGGTCTACGCTACCTGTTCTGTATTGCCCGCGGAGAATGAGGAGCGAATGGAAAGCTTCCTGGCGAGTAACCCGGATTTCGCGCCGATGGCGCTTGAAGCGCTGTGGCCCGCGCTGCGGCCAGGCGTGGAACAGCCCTGCGCGGGCCCGTGGTTGCGGCTTTCTCCGGGTGCGCATGGTACGGATGGATTCTTTTGCGCTGTACTGGAAAGAAAGCCATGATCGCGATCCGCCGCGCCCGTGCCAGTGATGCCGCCGCGATTGGTGCGCTGCATGTCGCGGTATGGCGCAGCACCTATGCCGGCATTCTGCCCGATGCCTATCTGGCGGGGCTTTCCGCTACCCGGCTGGCCGCCGCCTATCAGCGCGACATGTTCGACCGGCGCGGCGGCTATGCCGTGTTTGTCGCGGTGGCGTCCGGCGATGACGCGCCGGAAGGCAGCGCGCCGGATGAGGCGACGATCATCGGCTTTGCCTCTGGCGGACGGTCTCGGCGGGGCGACCTCGCGGATGGGGAGGTCAATACGCTCTATTTGAATGAGGATTACCGGGACCGCGGCACTGGCCGGCGGCTGATGCGCGCGGCGGCGGCGCATTTGCGGGTGGTGGGGTGCCGTTCGGCGATGGTTTGGGTGCTGCGCGACAACCCAACCCAATGGTTCTACCGCCATCTGGGCGGGCGGGTGGTCGCGCGCGGGCAGACCCGCGTGGGTGGCCAGCCGGTGGAGCAGGTGGCGATGCTGTGGGAGCCCATTGATACGCTTCTGGCAGCCACCGCCGCGGCGCCGGAGGCTTGAGCATTTTCAAGCCAAGTGGACACACTTGGCGACTCGGAAAATGCGACCAAGCCTGGAGCATTTTCAAGCCAAGTGTGCCCACTTGGCGGCTCGGAAAATGCGACCAAACCTGGAGCATTTTCAAGCCAAGTGTGCCCACTTGGCGGCTCGGAAAATGCGACCAAACCTTGAGCATTTTCAAGCCAAGTGGACACACTTGGCGACTCGGAAAATGCGACCAAACAAAACCTAACTTGCCGGACGGCGCGGCTTGTGGTGCAAGCCCTCATGGCCCCTGAACCGCACGACTCCTCCCCCCGGCACGATCATGTGCTGATCCTCGATTTCGGTAGCCAGGTGACGCAGCTGATTGCCCGCCGCGTGCGGGAATCCGGCGTGTATTGCGAAGTTTGGCCCTTTCACCACGCGCCCGAAGAACGCATCCGCGCCTTTGCGCCGCGCGGCATTATCCTGTCCGGTGGGCCGGCCAGCGTAACGGAAGGCGAAAGCCCCCGCGCACCCGACGTGGTGTTCACGCTAGGCGTGCCGGTGATGGGCATTTGTTACGGCCAGCAAACACTTGCGGCACAGCTTGGCGGCCTGGTTGAGCCTTCCGACCATCGCGAATTCGGTCGTGCTTTTGTTGATGTAACGGGCGAATGCGCCATCACGCGCGGCATCTGGGCCAAGGGTGCGCGTGAGCAGGTATGGATGAGCCATGGTGATCGCATCACGGCCCTGCCACCTGGCTTTCGGAGCGTCGCGAGCAGCGAGGGCGCGCCCTTCGCCGTGATTGCCGATGATGCGCGGCAGTTTTACGGCACCATGTTTCACCCGGAAGTGGTGCACACACCCCATGGCGCGGCGCTGCTGAAGAACTTCACCCATGGTGTTTGCGGCTGCGCCGGCGATTGGACCATGGCGGGTTTCCGCCAGGAAGCGGTGGTGCGCATTCGTGCCCTGGTTGGGCAGGGGCGCGTGGTGTGTGGGCTTTCCGGCGGCGTTGATAGCTCGGTCGCTGCCGTGCTGATCCATGAAGCGATTGGCGATCAACTGACCTGCATTTACGTGGATCACGGGCTGATGCGCGCGAATGAGAGCGAACAGGTGGTCAGCACCTTCCGCGACCGCTTCAACATCAAGCTGATCCATCGTGATGCTTCCGATATGTTCTTGGGCCAGCTTTCCGGCGTGACGGACCCGGAGGTGAAGCGCAAGACCATCGGGCGCTTGTTCATTGAAGTGTTTGAGGAAGAACAGAACAAGCTGGGGGGTGCCGATTTCCTGGCGCAGGGCACGCTTTATCCGGATGTGATTGAAAGTGTCTCAGCGACCGGCGGGCCATCTGTCACGATCAAATCGCACCATAATGTCGGCGGCTTGCCCGCGCATATGCGCATGAAGTTGGTGGAGCCCTTGCGCGATTTGTTCAAGGATGAAGTGCGCGCGCTGGGGCGCGAGCTTGGCATTCCGGAAGAAATTGTCGGCCGCCATCCCTTCCCGGGGCCGGGCCTTGCTATTCGCATCCCTGGTGAGGTGACGCGCGAAAAGGCCGATCTGCTGCGCCGTGTGGATAGTGTGTTTTTGGAAGAAATCCGCAATGCCGGGCTATATGACGCGATCTGGCAGGCTTTTGCCGTGCTGCTGCCGGTGCGCACCGTGGGTGTGATGGGTGATGGGCGGAGTTATGATCAGGCTTGTGCGCTGCGTGCCGTGACCAGCACGGATGGGATGACGGCGGATGTCTATCCCTTCAACATGGATTTCCTGAACCGCGTCGCGGCGCGGATTGTGAATGAGGTGCGCGGGATCAATCGCGTGACCTATGACATCACGAGCAAGCCGCCGGGGACGATTGAGTGGGAGTGAGGGGCGTTCTTTCCACCGGGCAAGACCTTTTGATTGGACTACGGAGCGTAGTCGAGGATGACCGTGATATTGAACACGTCATCAGGGCTGCCGCTGGTGGGAATGATACCAGAGATACGCCGGAACACGTGATCTTTCGTACAAACGATTCCGAGCCTGAAATTTTTGCGCGCGCCCGCATCAAGCGCGGGAGGATCACAGCCCTCGAGTTGGGTGAACCTCTTCGTTCAAGCAGGGCGCAAGACGATCTAATTGAACGTGCTCGTCGTGAATCGTCACAAGATCATGGTTCAAGGATATTTCGTCGCACGCTCTTTTCCAACCTTCGAATGGACGGGGCATTCAAGTGGAAAGACACCGTGCAATTGCGCCCATGTTCTCAAGAGGTCGTGATTGATGAGCCGCAAACATGGATGCTCGAACCCCTTATGACACCCCCGAGCATGCAGCGAGACGGGCCACCTTTTCCCTTGGTATTAGAGGTTCGGGTGCCGTGCAGCCCCAACCCTATCATAACAGTTAATCGTTCCCTTCGACTGTTACAGTGGTGGCAAGACGTGCTGACGGTTTTTGTCCCAGGTGTCCTTGGGACGCTGGAACCTACACCAGAACGCATATGGACATTTCGGCTTGAAGACGGGATACCGCGAAACCGATTGATAGAAGCGGGGTTCCAAACAGGTCAGGACGCGCAGAGCGATGACTTCGGTCATGCTGCTATCGTGACTCTGTCGCCAGCCAAAGGTTTTTATGACCGCCTGTGTACAAGTGACCAAGCCTTACAAATTCCCGATTCATTGCCGGATGATCTCGCCTTATTGGACACCCTAGACTCTGTTGAACGCCAAGCCTTCGCCCGTGCTGCTTATTGGTTCGGCGCAGGTTTGCGGGCGCGCCTTCGTAGGGAAGAGCCTGTGGCGATAACGTCCTTCTCTGCAGCTATCGAAAGCTTACTACCTTGCATCAAAAGGCATCGTTGCTCCGCCTGCAATCAGGAAGTGGGAAACGGCCCGACTTTCTTTTTTCGACAACATCTCAGGCGATATGCTCCATTGGATGATAACCTTGGGAAGTTACAAGCTGGCTTATACAAAGTAAGAAGCGCACTTGTTCATGGTTCACACGTTCAAGATGTAGATATCGACGTGCTTGGTAGTTTTGCCAAGAAATGGGAGATGCCTCTATTTGAGTGGAATGCACGCAAAAGTCTGCTTAACTGGCTCCGCGCCTCAGATCGAAGCACTTGGCAATCACAGCGGCCTCTCTGCGAGCCATGCGGTCAGCTTAACGGAGCTATTCAGGGGAAAGCAATCGCGTAACCTATGACATCACGAGCAAGCCGCCGGGGACGATTGAGTGGGAATGACAGGATAGAAGGAATTCATTGACAAGAACAGAAACATGACAAGCCAAGGGCCTATCAGTCATTCTGTGCGCGAGGCCCGTGTTGTTCAGCAAACCACGAACCTATCGCCCTATCCATGGGTCGTCCCATTCCATCCATATGAACCCAGGCAAAAAATTACTGATAGGCCCCAGGACGCCGTGAAAGCACCCGGTTTCGGCAGAGAGGTTGTCGCGCCCGCCAAAGAAAGACTGGCAAGGGTTCGCCCGACTTAGACCATGTTGCGTTCACATGGGTTCACGCAACCCGCTCTACATCATTGTTTTTCGAGCATCTTCATGCGTTCAGATGATTTCATCTGAACGCGATCTGCTCCAGTCCAACACCCAAGCGCCGCCCCCAGCACCAGTGCAGACGGGCGCCTGATCCCGCCTTCGACGCCGCTTCTTTCCCGCATGCCTAGTCCATCGTAATTCCGGCGGCGCGGATCACGGCACCCAGTTCTTCCACCTCTCGCCGCGCCAGCGCATCCAATTCGGCCAGGCTCATGGCTTTCGTTGTGGCCCCGCCCGCCTGCGCCCTTTCGCGCACGGAAGCCTGTTCGGCGGCGGCATTGATCACCGCATTCAGCCTTTCCTGAATGGGCCGCGGCGTGGCGGCCGGCACCGCAAAACCGAACCAGGCATCAAGGGTAAAACCAGGCAACCCGGCCTCTGCCGTGGTCGGCACATCGGGCAGGCCCGTGGACCGCGCCGCACTCGCGATTGCAAGAGCCTTCACGCGCCCGCCCTGCACCAGGGCAATGGCGGATGATGGCGTGGTGATGAACATCTCAACGCGCCCGCCAGCGACATCCTGCAGCGCAGGCGCGGCGCCGCGATAGGGCACATGCACCATCTCGGCCCCGATGGCGCGGGTGAAAAGCACGGCGCCCACATGCTGGATGGAACCATTGCCGGAAGACGCGTAATTCAGCTTGCCAGGATTGGCCCGCACATGGGCGATGAATTCCTGAAGATTATTCGCGGGCACGGTGGGCGCAACAATGACCGCATGCGGCGCCATGGTGGCCATGCCGACCAGCGCCAAATCCTTGATAGGGTCCCAGGTAAGGTTCTTCATCATCGCCGGATTGCCGGCGTGAAAGCCATTATATTGCAGCAGAATCGTATGCCCATCGGGCGCTGACCGCGCCACGGCATTGATCGCAAGATTGCCATTGGCCCCGGGGCGGTTTTCCACCACCACCGGTTGGCCGAGACCTTGGCTCATGGCCTCCTGAAACAGCCTTGCGGCGAAATCCGTCCCCCCGCCCGGCGGGTTCGGCACCACCACCGTGATGGGCCGGTTCGGGAAGGCCGGCTGCGCTTTCAGGCTGGCCGGTGCGGCGAGCATGGCACCCGAGGCAAGAATGCTGCGACGCGAAAGACGCATGGGGTTTCTCCCGGAAAATTGATGCTTGGCGCCTTTCTAGCACCCCTGCCCCACCCGTCCATCTGGCACAGTGCGCCAAGCCCGATTAGGGTGACATTTCCAAGCAACAAACCGCCGGAGGAAGCCCGCATGACCTACCCCAATGTCCAATTGCACGTGAATGGCGAATGGCGCGCTGCGCGCAGCGGCAAGACCATCAATGTGCTGAACCCGGCCAATGAGGAAGTGATCGGCACCGTCGCGCATGCCGAAAAGGCCGATCTGGATGAGGCTTTGGCCGCCGCCGAGAAAGGCTTTGCGGTGTGGAAGAAGGTTTCGGCCTATGAACGCGCAAAACTGATGCGCAAGGCCGCTGATCTGGTGCGCGCACGCGCTGATGACATTGCGCGGCTGATGACGCTGGAACAAGGCAAGCCGCTTGGCGAATCCAAGATGGAAATCATGGCGGCGGCTGACATCATTGATTGGTTCGCGGAAGAAGCCCGCCGTGCCTATGGCCGCGTGGTGCCCGCGCGCGCCGAGGGAATTTATCAGCTTGTGGTGAAGGAACCGGTCGGCCCCGTTGCTGCCTTCACGCCATGGAATTTCCCGATCAACCAGGTGGTGCGGAAACTGTCTGCCGCCGTTGCCACGGGCTGTTCCATCATTGTGAAGGCGCCGGAAGAAACGCCCGCTTCGCCCGCCGAACTCATTCGCGCCTTCATTGATGCCGGGCTGCCGGCGGGTGTGGCCAATCTGGTCTATGGCGTGCCGGCGGAAATTTCATCCTATCTGATCGCGCATCCGATCATCCGCAAAGTGACCTTCACGGGCTCCACCCCCGTCGGCAAGCAATTGGCAGCACTTGCCGGCCAGCACATGAAGCGCGTGACCATGGAATTGGGCGGCCATGCGCCGGCGATTATCTTCAACGACGCCGATCTTGATTTGGCGGCAAAGACTCTTGCCTTCGCCAAATTCCGCAATGCCGGGCAGGTTTGTGTGAGCCCGACGCGCTTTCTGGTGCAGGAAGAATTGTATGATGGCTTCGTCGAAAAATTCGTGGCGCATGCCAAAACGCTGAAGGTGGGCGATGGCATGGCGGCGGATACCAATATGGGGCCATTGGCGCATGATCGCCGCGTGCCTTGGGTGGAAATGATGGTGCAGGATGCGCAAGCCAAGGGCGGCAAGGTGCATACCGGGGGCAAGCGCATCGGCAATAAGGGCTATTTCTATGAGCCCACCGTCATGACCGATGTGCCGAAAGATGCGCGCGCCATGAATGAAGAACCCTTCGGCCCCATGGCGATGATTTCCCGCTTCAAGGATTTGGATGAGGTGGTGGAAGAAGCCAATCGCCTGCCCTATGGCCTGGCTTCCTACGCCTTCACCCGTTCCGCGAAAACCGCGAATGCGGTCGCGGCGCGCGTGGAGAGCGGCATGATGACCATCAATCATCTGGGCCTTGCCTTGCCGGAAGTGCCCTTCGGCGGCATCAAGGATTCCGGTTATGGCTCCGAAGGTGGGCTTGAGGCGATTGAGGCCTATCTCAACACCAAATTCGTCTCCCAGGCGGGGCTTTGAAATCCAGGGCCGGTCGGATTTTAACCGACCGGCCCTGCAAAATGCGTGAGGCGCCGTGGCGCTGACCGAAACCCATTGGCGAAGCCTGTTCCAGGAGCGTGACTTCCGTCGGCTCTGGATGGTTGGGTTTTCGATTTTCGTGGTGCGCTGGCTGGAAATGCTGGCGGTTGGCGTTTTCGCCTATAACGCGACCGGGTCGGCATTTGTTGTTGCGATGCTGACCATGCTGCGGCTTTTGCCCATGGGGTTGTTTGGCGCCTTTCTGGGCGCGGCAGCGGAGCGGATGGATTTGCGCCGTGTGCAAATCCTGATCCTGGCGATGCAAATTCTGGCATCGTCGGTGGTTGCGCTGCTCGCCTTGCTTGGCGTGATCGCGGTTTGGCATTTGGCAGTGGCGGCCTTCATCAATGGTGTTGGCTGGGCCGCCGATAATCCCGTGCGTCGCGCCATGATCGGCACCGTGGTGGGGCCTTCCCGCATGGCGGCGGCCATGTCCATTGATGTTGGCACAAGCAATGCCAGCCGCATGCTGGGGCCAACACTGGGTGGCGTGCTGCTGGCGCTGCTTGGGCTTGATGGCACCTTCGTGCTGGCGACATTGCTGTATTTGCCAGCGCTGATCGCCGCGATCCTGCTGCCGCCAACACCACGCGCCAATGCAAGCCGCCCTGAACCCGTATTGACCCGCATTGCGGAAGGGCTCGCCGCCGTGCGCGCCGATCCGCGGCTGAGCGGCACGCTGATGATCACGCTGATCTTCAACCTTTTCGGCTGGCCCTTCACCAGCATGATCCCAGTGATTGGCAAGGATCAATTGGCCTTGGGGCCGGAAGGTGTTGGCATTCTGGCCAGCATGGATGGTGTGGGCGCGCTGGTGGGGGCGGTGTTGATCACGCTTTTCATCGGCCCCGCGCTTTATCGGCGCTGCTATGTCGGTGGTCTTTCCATGTATCTTTGCATGGTGATCGCCTTCGCCATGATCCCCAATCCGTGGCTGGCGGGGCTTGCGCTGATTCTGGTGGGCATTGGCGGGTCTGGCTTTGGCATCATGCAGCCCACGCTGATCTATCTGGCAACGCCGGTTGCCTTGCGGAGCCGCGTGCTGGGCCTGCTTTCCGTTTGCATCGGCATGGGGCCGATTGGCTTTATTGGCCTTGGCATCGCCGCCGAATTCCTGGGCGCCCCCATCGCCACCGCGCTGATGGCCGGCTGCGGCCTGCTGGCGCTGGCGGTGACGCATCGCTATTGGAAACACATCTCCGGCGGATAAAGGATTTTCAGCATGGAAGCCTTGCATGTTTCAGCGGCGGCCCTTGCGGCGTGTTTGAAGGCGAAGCGCCAACGCATCGCGGTGGCGGAATCTTCAACCGGCGGGCTGATCGCGGCTGCCCTGCTCGCGGAGCCTGGTGCATCCGCTTATTTTCTCGGCGGCGGGGTGATCTATACGGCGCAAGCGCGGGAAGCGCTGCTTGGCATCACGCCAGCCGATATGGCGAGCATGCGATCCGCGAGTGAACCCTATGCGCTTTTGCTGGCAAAGCGCGTGCGCGAAAAGCTCGGCGCCGATTGGGGGCTTGCGGAAACCGGCGCGGCAGGCCCCACCGGCAATCGTTACGGCGATGCCGCCGGGCATAGCTGCATCGCCATTGTGGGGCCGGGCGTTGAACGCGTGATTACGCTGGAAACCGGCAGCGCGGATCGCCGCGCCAATATGCGCCGCTTTGCGCAAGGCGCCTTTGGGCTGGCGATCAAGACTGTCGCTTAACGCAGAAACTATTGGCTGGCCCAGACAATCCGATGCACCCAGGCAATTTCCGGCAATTCAAAACTATAGCTTGGATGCGCGGGATTGAGGCTGGCCACATCAATCCGCTTCGCCGAATGCCGGCGCAATTCCTTGGCCATCACTTCGCCCCGGCGCGTACGCACCACCACGCGATCCCCGCGGCGCACCGGCGCGGCGGGGGAGACGATCACCACATCCCCATCGCGAAATACCGGTTCCATGGAATCGCCGGAAATCTCGAGCGCATAGGCATTGGGGTCGCCAATATCGGGCAATGAGATTTCATCCCAACTGCCGCCCACCGGATAACCGCCATCATCGAAATACCCCTCACCACCCGCCTGGGCTAGGCCGATCAGGGGGATGCGCCGATTGACCACGCCGCGCCCGCCACGGGAAATCGCGGTGGCGCCGGTGACCAAGGCCGCGAAATCATCCATCCGCGCGCCAAGCGCATCCAGCACCTTCGCGATGCTTTCCGTGGAAGGCCAACGCGCGCGGCCATCCACGCCCACGCGCTTCGATGGGTTGAAGGCAGTAGGGTCAAGCCCGGCCTTCTTCGCGAGCCCCGAAGCCGAGAGCCCGTATTCCGCCGCAAGCGCATCCAGCGCGCGCCAAATATCCTCATGCCGCATGGGCGACTTCCTCATGTGCCCGCGATGCTGCGGGGGTCCCGACTCCAGGTATGGTTCTGGTTTCTGTGCAAGATATCCTAGGTCTTGTGTCAAAATTCAATAGGTCAGTTTTCCTTTTTTCTCTTGATCATGGCAATTTATACGGTTATTCTCTCTTTGATCCACAACCATAAGGCGAGATTACCCTCAATGATCGCAGCACAAAAGACCCATTACAGCCCCCGCTTTGCCTCCATCAGCCAGGCCGAGCCCTTCCATTCAGCCGAGGAAGCCTGGTTCTGGACCATGGCCGCGCTGATGGCGCGGCGCGATGGTGCCCGCATTGTCGCCGGCAAGGGCGACAAGCAACGCCCCTGCGAACCGGATGATGTGGTGAAGTGCCTGGACCGGCTTTATCGCCATCGTCGCATTGATCTGACCCATGCGCGCATTCTGCGCATTTGGGGCGAAAGGGGCGCCGCGCCGGACGCGCGCTACCCTTCCGAGAAGCATGATTGGCGGCTGTGGCGCGAAGCCTTGGATAGGCTGGAATGGCCGCTGCGCATGAAGGGCATCGTCGCATGAAGCCACGCATTTCCCATACATATACTGAAGAATGTCCCCAAACTATCTGGCTTTTCTTCGGTGGCCGCGCGGATCAGCCATGGCTCTATCCCTTGAAGCGCGGCTTTCGCCATTGCTTCGCCGTGCTGCATGATGCGCAAGGCTGGACTGTGCTGGACCCGCTTTCGGGCCGGCTGATCGTGGCGCATCTGCCGCTTGACCCGGGCTTCGATCTGCCGGGCTTTTACCGCCGCGCGGGCTTCCATTTGCGCGGCCCCTTCACCCCCAGCCCCGCCGCACCGCGCCTGCTGCCGCCGATCTTCGGGCTGAGCTGCGTGGCGCTTTGCCGTGCCCTTCTGGGCGCCGATGCGCCGCGCGCCGTGACGCCTTACGGGCTCTATCGCAGGTTGCAAAATCGCCCTAAAAGTTTTTTAGGAAAATTATCTTGACGTGCGATTGGCTTTAGGCTATCAAACTCACGCCAACGGGCGAAGTGCGCCTGAAGGTCTTCCTCTCTCGCTCCTCCCGAAACTTCCATGGGCCCGGCCTCTTCCACAAGAAGGCGCCGGGCTCATGGCTTTTTGGCGGGGCGCCAACCCTTTTACGGAGAAGCGCGCGCATGGGTGGCCTGTTCCAAGCACCGAAGCCGAAAACCACCGTTCAGCCCGCCGCGCCACCCCCTGCGTCCCCGCCTGAAGCCGTGGCTTCGGAAACACGCATTGAAAACCGCGAACGCGCAACACGCGACCTGCCCGGCACCATCGCGACCTCGGCCCGCGGTCTGCTCGGCAGCATGCCGGATTTCCTCACCACACGCCGTTCCTTGCTGGGGGAATGAAGCAGATGACCCCGCATGACATCATCGCGCGTTACGATGCGGCACTCGCCGCACGCCAGCGCCATGAAGGCATTTGGCGCGATTGCTACAACCACGTGCTGCCCCCCATCGGCAGCGGCGCCACGCTGTTTGATGCAACAGCCGCTGATGCGGCGGAACAACTTTACGCCAGCTTGCTCGCGGAACTCACGCCACCCTGGTCGCGCTGGTTCGGCCTCGCACCCGGTCGCCCGACGCAAGACGCCACTGAACAGCAAGCCGCCGCCGTTTTGGAAGAAGCGGCCGAGGTGCTGCAAACCCATTTCGATCGTTCAAATTTCGCGCTGGAAATGCACCAGGCCTTTCTTGATCTGGTGATCACCGGCACAGGCCTGATGCTGGTGGAAGAAGCGGCACCGGGCGAAGCCTCGGCACTCCGTTTCACTGCCATTCCCATGCAGGATGCGGTGCTGGAAGAAGGGCCTTCTGGCCGGCTGGATACAGTATTTCGCGCGCTTAGCATGCCTGAAGCGGCGCTGATGGCGCGCTTTCCCGGCTGCCTGCCGCCGCGCCGCAAGGGCGATACGGCCGATGAAACACCGCACCGCATCATTGAAGCCATTTGGCCTGATCGCGCCGGCTATCGCTTCGCCGCGATCAGCGCCGATGGCGATGCACCTTCCGTGCTCGCGGAGGGCAGCTTCGCGGAAAATCCCTTCATCGCCTTTCGTTGGCTGAAGGCGCCTAGCGAAAGCTATGGCCGCGGCCCGGTGGCGAAGGCGCTGCCAGATATCCGCACCGCGAATAAGGTGGTGGAATTGGTACTCGCCAATGCCTCCATTGCCGTCACCGGCATTTGGCAAGCGGAAGATGATGGCGTGCTGAACCCCGCCACCGTGCGGCTTGTGCCCGGCGCCATCATCCCGAAAGCGCCAGGGTCTTCCGGCCTGACACCGCTTGCCGCCCCTGGCAGCTTCGATGTTTCGCAACTTGTGCTGAATGATCTCCGCGCGCGCATTCGCACGGCCTTGCTCGCGGATCGGCTTGGCCCGCAACGCGACCAACGCATGACGGCCACCGAAGTGCTGGAACGCGCCGCCGAAACATCGCGCCTTCTGGGTGCGACTTACGGGCGGCTGCAGGCGGAATTGCTGACCCCGCTGATTGCACGCTGCCTTTCCATCCTGCGCCGGCGTGGCGATATCGCGCCGCTGCTGTTGGATGGCCGCGAAGCGGTACTGCGCTATCGCAGCCCACTCGCGCAAGTGCAGGGCCGCGCGGATGCAGCAAATGCATTGTTGTTTCTGGAAGCGTTGCGCGGTCTTGGCCCGCAAGCGGTCGCCGAAATCAATATCCCAGCCGCCACGCGCTGGCTTTCCCGCACCCTCGGCACCCCCGCCGAAATGCTCTCATCCCCCCATCAGGAGTAAGCCCCATGCCTGAGGATTTGCTGGCCAATGCGCTTGGCGACCAGCCCAACCTATCATTGCGCCCCGAAGATGTGCCAGAGAAATTCTGGGATTCAGAAGCGGGCCAGCTGCGTGTGGATGCGCTGCTGAAATCCTACCGCGAATTGGAACGCCGCCTGTCGCAGCGCATCGCACCACCTGGCACCGATGCGCCGGCGGAAGAAGTGCAGCGCTTTCGCCGCAGCCTGGGTATTCCGGACAGTCCAGAAGAATACCAGATCACGCCCAAGCATGATCTCTGCTGCGCGGATGAAGATGTGAACAAGCGCCTGCATGAAGCGGGCTTCACGCCGGCCCAGGCACAGCTTGTCTATGACCTGGCGGCTGAGCGCCTTTTGCCGATGATTGCCGAAGCGGCAGCGCAATTCGAGGCCGACCGCCAGGTGGAAAAACTGCGTGAGCATTTCGGCGGTGAAGAACGCTTCCGCCGCATTACGCAACAGCTTTCCGCCTGGGGCCGCGCCAATTTGCCGGATGCGGTTTTTGAAGCGCTTTCCACCACCTCAGAAGGTGTCATGGCGCTGTATCGCATGATGGAAAAGGGCGAACCGGCCGTCACGCGCAGGGCTGATGCCGCGCCAGCCACGGATGAGGCTGGCTTGCGTGAGATGATGCGCGACCCGCGTTACTGGCGCACGCGTGAACCGGAATTCGTCAAGCGCGTCACGGATGGCTTTCGCCGCATGGTCGGTGGCTGATTCAGCTTCCGGCGGGGCTTGAGAAATAAACTGCTCGCCCCGACCGAAGGGGGCGGGTGCGGAAAAACTCAGCCATGTTCGAGTGTCGCAACTAAAGCTCGTGCGCGTAGACGATGAAATCAGCATGGTGAGCGACTTTGTCGTAGAGTGCCCGGCCGGAGGCGTTGGTTGCCTGCGTTTGCCAATACACGCGACTACTTCCGGCCTCACGCGCTGCTGCATATACAGCCTCGATGAGTTTCGGAGCGATGCGAAGACCCCGATGACTTGGGCGCGTGAACAGGTCTTGCAGATAGCAAACCTCATTCAGCCGTGTTGTGCTGCGATGGAACAAGTAGTGTACCAGGCCGACAACGAGGGTCCCCTCTACTGCAACCAACGCATGAACCGGTTCGGTCTGATTGTGGAACCTATCCCATGTGGCTTGCGTAATCGCCTCGGGCAAGGCTGTGTTTCCCGCTCTGCCGTAAAAGGCGTTGTACCCGTCCCAGAGCTGTCGCCACTGCGAGAAGTCCTCGCGCGTGACGGGTCGGATGGTTATGACGGAGGGCATGCGACGTATTCTTCCTGCGAGGTTGAAGGTTCCAGTTAACGCGCTCGGAACAACTGCCTAGCTCACGAACGGGCTAACGTTGACCTAACGCGGTTGGCCCGGCAAGGCGACTAATCACGCAGAGTTGCGCGTTTTGAAAGAAGTAAAGCATCGGATTTTTTTCGAGCCAATTGCAACCCTTTGAAGGCTCGGAAAAAGCGATCCAACAATGCTTGAGAGCGAGTGCCGTACACAGAAATGAACGGGACACGCTCTCAAGGGCTTCCGGCGGGGCTTGAGCAATAAACTGCTCGCCCCGACCGAAGGGGGCGGGTGCGGCTAACCCCTGAAACCGCGCCCGCCCCACCCCTTTGCCGCCACACAACCCGAAAGGGCGTGGCGTGCCTTCGCCTCACACCGGCCCATGGCGTCAACCGGCACGGCGATTTCCCCCAACCCCAAATGAAAGACAGGCAAACGCATGTCCGGAACCATTGAACAGGCCTTCGTCAAGCAATTCGAAGCCGAAGTCGCCGAAGCCTATCAGCGCCAGGGCAGCAAGCTGCGCCCCACGGTGCGCAGCAAGACCAATGTAAAGGGCGCTTCGACCATCTTCCCACGTGTCGGCAAAGGCACCGCCGCCGCCAAGGCGCGCAACGGCGCCGTGCCGGTGATGAACCTTACCTACAGCAATGCGGAATGCTTCCTGCAAGATTATTATGCCGGCGAATGGATTGATAAACTGGATGAAATCAAGACGAATGTCGATGAACGCAGCGTCATCGCCAATGCTGGTGCTTATGCACTTGGCCGCAAGACCGATGAATTGATTGTCGCCACCCTTGATGCCGCGACCCAGGAAGCGGTGGGCACCGGCGTGGGCCAGGCCGACACGGATGGCCTGACCAAGCAGAAAGTGCTTCTTGCTTTTGAAATGCTGGGCGCTGCCGATGTGCCGGATGATGGCCAGCGCTTCGCCGTGGTCGGTTGGAAACAATGGTCAGAAATGCTGCAAATCCAGGAATTCGCCAGCACCGAATATGTCGGCGATGATGCTTTGCCCTGGAAGGGCACGCAGGCGAAGCGCTGGCTCGGCGCGCTTTGGATGCCGCATTCCGGCCTCACCAAATCCGGCACGCTGCGTTATTGCTATTTCTACCACAAGACCGCGATTGGTCATGCAGTGGCCAGCGAAGTGATGACCGATATGACCTGGCATGGCGACCGCGCCGCACATTTCGTGAACAACATGATGTCCCAGGGCGCAACCATGATTGACCCGACGGGCGTCGTGAGGATGCGCGCGAAGGAATAAGCGCAAGTACCGGCGCGGGCAGGCCCCTGCCCGCGCCCCCTTCCCCCAACATCGGAGAGCATCCCATGGCGCTGACCGCCATCACGCTATGCGCAAGCGCATTGATCAAGATTGGCGCGCAACCCATCGCTTCGTTTGAGGATGGCACCGCCGAAGGGGAAGTCGCGAAAAGCCTTTATCCTGGCGTGCGCGATGCCCTGCTTGCTTCCCACCCCTGGTCCTTTGCCACCACCCAAGCGGCCCTGCCGCGGCTCGCACAAAGCCCCAGTGCAGAATTCCGCTACGCCTTCCAATTACCCCCCGATTTCCTGCGCGCCATTTCCGCCGGAACGGCGGGGCGCGCGACTGGATTGCTGTATCGTATTCAGGGCAGCAAGCTGCTGACCGATGTGGAAAGCGTGGCACTCACGCATATCTTCCGCCCGGATGAAAGCAGCTTTCCGCCCTTCTTCGCCTCTGCACTCTTGGCGCGCCTTGCAGCGGCATTTTGCCTGCCGCTGACGGAAAACACCTCGCGCGCAGATTTGCTCTCGCGCCTGGCCGAGGCCGAACTCCGCAGCGCGCGGCGCGCCGATAGCCAACAGGCAAGCGCCACCGCACTTGGGTCGTTTCCGCTGATTTCGGTCAGGGGCTGATCCATGCCCGCCATCAAACGCACCAAAACAAGCTTCACCGCCGGCGAATTGGCGCCCGAATTGCTGGGCCGCGCCGATCTGCGCGCCTATGAGAATGGCGCGCGGCGTCTGCGTAATGTTGTGATCCAACCAACCGGCGGTGTGACGCGCCGGCCCGGGCTGCGCCATGTCGCGATGCTGCCTGGCGTGGCGCGGTTGCTGCCCTTCGAATTCAATACCGAGCAGACCTATCTGATGGTGCTGATGGCTGGGAAGCTTGCCGTCTATGCCGCGGATCTGAAAATCGCAGAGCTGATCGCGCCGTGGACCGAAACCATGCTGCCGCAAATCGGTTTTACGCAGAATGCCGATACGCTGTTGCTGACGCATCCCGATATGCGCCTGCAAAAGGTCCAGCGCAGCAATACGGGCTGGTCCATCACGCCCTGGTCCTTCACCCAGGATGCCTATTTCCGTTTTGCACCGGCTGAAGTCACGCTCACGCCAAGCGCGCTGAATGGTACCGTCACCATCAGCGCCAGCGCCCCGGTTTTCGCGGTAGAACACATCGGTGTCAGGCTTCGTATCGGCGGCAAGCGCGTGCTGGTCTCTGCCGTGAATTCGCCAAGCACCATTGTCGCAACCGTCGAACAACCGCTCGCCAGTACCACGGCGACCAAGGATTGGGACGAAGCCGCCTTCAGCACTGCGCGCGGCTGGCCCATCACCTGCGCCTTTCATCAGGACAGGCTGGTGATTGGTGGCTCGCGCGATCTGCCCAATCGGCTTTGGCTGTCGCGCACAGGCGATCTGTTCAATTTCGATCCCGGCACAGGCCTGGATGATCAGGCGATTGCCTTCAGCCTGCTCTCTGATCAGGTCAATGCCATTCGTGGTGTCTTCTCCGGCCAACATTTGCAGCTTTTCACCTCTGGCGCCGAATGGATGGTCACCGGCGATCCGCTGACGCCGGCCAATATCCAGATCAACCGTCAAACCCGCGTGGGCTCACCAGTGGATCGGCTTGTGCAGCCAGTGGATGTGGATGGGTCAACCATCTTCGTCTCGCGCGGTGGGCAGGGCGTTTATGAATTCGCCTATACGCAAGTCCAGCAGGCCTATCAGGCAAATGACCTTGCCATACTGGGCCGGCACTTGATCAAATCACCACGCGCCATGGCCTATGATCAAGGCGCGCGGCTTTTGCATCTGGTGATGGAAGATGGCGCGCTTGCGACACTCACGCTCTATCGCGCAGAACAGGTTACTGCCTGGACGCGACAGGAAACCAGCGGCAGCTTTCGTGCCATTGCGGAAGTGGAAGGCACGCTCTGGTGCGTGGTGGAACGCGCGGGCGGCATATCGCTCGAACGTTTCGAAGCCGGCTTGATGCAAGATGCTGCACTGACCGGCACCTCCATCACACCAAAATCCACCTGGACCGGTCTCGCGCATCTGAATGGCAGGCAGGTCGCTGTCCTGGCCAATGGAGCGGTGCGTCCTGACGCCACTGTCTCGGGTGGCACTGTGACACTGGCAGCGCCGGCAACCCAGGTCGCAATCGGCCTTGCCTTTACACATGAAATCGAACCGCTGCCAGGTGATCTCATCACGCCCGCGGGTAGCGCCACGGGCCCATCGCGCCTGGTCGCGGTTACCTTCCGCTTGCTGGAAACGCCAGCGGTGGATGTGGATCTCGGCAAGGGTCCGCAAGCCTTGGCGCTGCGCCGCTTCAATATTGATCATTTCGATGCGCCCCCGATGCCCTTCACCGGCGATGCCACGCTGTGTGGCATGGGCTGGCGGCGGGATCGCATCGCACCCCTCTGGCGCATCATCGGCGCGGCACCGCTGCCGCTGACGCTGCTTTCCGTCACAACCGAAATCAGGATGAATGACTGATGGCTCAAATCGCGACCATCGCCAGCCTCGCCCTTGCCGGCGCTTCACTGCAAAACCAGGCGAAGAATCGCAAGGTCGAAGCACGCGCGCGCGAAGCGCAGCAGCAATACATCGCAAACCAGCAGGCAGCACAGCAACGTGCGCGGCAGGATGTACTGGCCCGCAGCATTGCTGCCACGCGCGCGCGCTTTGCCGCAAGCGGTGTCTCTCCGGATGAGGGCTCTGCCTCCACGCTGGTTGCCGGCATGCGTGCTGATGCTGCACAGGCGGATTCGGAAAGCGCCGATCTGCTGCGCCAGCGCCTGGCCGCCGGTCGCGCCTCCCTGCTCAATGCCAATGGCGACTTCCAAAGTTTTGTGCGCGCCACGCAATCCTTCAGCGCCATTGCGCGCAACCTGCTTGACTGATCCCGACCACCACATCCGCAAGGAACCGCAATGTCCGAACACATCACCATCGGCGATGTGTCGCCACGCGCGCTTTATGTCGCCAATGGCACGCAGCGCGTCTTCACCTTCACCTTCCCCATCTTCAATGATCGCGACCTCGAAATTCGCATCAATGGCCTGATCCAGGCGACAGGCTTCACCATCACCGGCGCAGGCGAATCCGATGGCGGCCTTGTCACCTTCATCGAAGCGCCGCCCAATGGCGCACGCATCATGCTCCACCGCCGTGTGACACTCGCGCGCATGACGGATTTTCAGGAAAACAGCGTCTTGCGCGCCAGTGCGCTGAATGATGAACTCGATTTCCAGATGGCCGCGCTGCAACAGGTAGCGAGTGATCTCGGCCAGGCCATCCGTACTGATCCCGCCGATGATGGCAATATGCTGCTGCCGCTGCGCGCCGCCCGCAGCAATCGGCTACTGGGCTTTGATTCGCTTGGTGACATCGCGATTTTTGATCGTGACGGCCCGGAAATCACCCTGCCCTATCCGGGCGCCATTCCACGCTCCGTCGAAGACAAGCTGAATGAACGGCTTTCCGTGCGCGATTTTGGCGCGCTCGGCGATGGAATCGCAGATGATGGGCCTGCACTGCAGGCCGCCATGAATGCTGCCGTTGTATCCGGGCGGTTTCTTGAAATTGGTGAGGGCAGCTACCGCACTGGCCAACCCCTACTTCTGGGTGGCGGCGCCGCGGGCCTTATCATGCGCGGCAGTATTCTTTACGCCGGGCCGTCTGGTCAGACCGCGCTCACCATCGGTGATGGCGGCACAGTGCGCAATGCAACCAAGCTTTACATGGGCATTCGCATCATCCGCGCCAGCATTTCAGATTGGGAAAATGAAGCTGATATTGGCCTGATGCTAAGGAATTTCGATTCATGCCAGGTTGAAATCCGCCAAGTGGAAGGCTTCACCATCGGCATCCGCACGCTCGGCGAAGAACGTGGTTTTGAGGATACGACACTGACTCTTGGGCGTATCGTCAACAACCGCATCGGGCTTGATGTGCGTACCGCGAGTGCTGCCGGCTGGAACACATCCGTGCGCTATTACGGCGGGCATTTCGCCATTTCTTCCAGCCTGCATACCACCAAGGATCGCTTCGGCGTGCGGTTTTCTGCCGCCCCCGGCGCTTATGTTGCGCATAATCGGCATATCTTTGACGCACCTGGCTTTGAATTGCAGGCGCGGAATCGTCCCATCAGCGGCATCCCTTTTTTATGTGAGGTGAATAGCCGCGCGATTTGGGCACGCGCCATGCGTATGGAAGGCTGCAGCCCCTTTGTCGCGCGTCATACCGCCGGCGCGCAGGACCATCTTTATGAAATTGCCTGGGCCAGCCAAGCCTATCTTGTGGATGTGGATTACACGCCAAGCGCCACACGTATCGGCGCCAGCGTGCGGCGTTTCCACCAGGCTGCCGCGTTTCGTGACGCATCGCGCGAAGTTGCCGCTGTGCCCAATCTGCGCGCCGCGAGGTTCCGCTGGTCCATTCAGGAATGGGGTTTCGAAAAGCTTGCTTGTCTTTCGACTAATGTTTCCTTCTCCCCCACGCGGCTTGAGGATTTCGCTTTTCCGGGCCTCGGTGATTTCACCTTCACCGATCGCGGCGTATTGCTGAATGGCGGACGAGGGCTTGGCTTTGTGGTGGATACCCGCAATTGCCGAGAATTCGCCCTTGCCGTGGATGCGGATGGCGCGCGGCTTGTCGTGATGTGCTTTGATCAGGACCGCTACTCGATCAGCGAAGGCGCAACCCCCGTGGTGCGCGCTTCCGGTCAATCCCTGATGTGGAATGCAACCGCGCGCTGGTGGCAAAGCTCGGCTGATATGGATGACGAAACATTCACGCGCCCGCAGGTCATTCGGCTTGGGAACCAAGTCGCCTATGCCATTATCGGTGTGGCACGCATCGCGCGGGATTATGAAGTGCGCTCGCTGCGCCTGGCGTGTGATCCGCTTTACGCTCCATCCTTGCTGTATGGGATGCCGGACCTGCCGCATGGCGCGCGCGAATTAGCCGCTGAATCGCCCTGGGATCCTGGCTCCATCGCGCCAGGCGCTTCGGCGCAAATCAATGTGCCAATGCAAGGCGCGCGCCCGGGTGATTTCGCCACCGCCGCCTTCAGCCTGGCCACTTCAGGCATTGTCATGCTGGCGCAAGTGGGTGCCACCAATATCGTGACTGTCACAGCCTGGAATCGCAGCGGCATCGCCATCAACCTTGCCGCCGGTACCGTGCGTGCCCGGGTCACCAAGGCATGAGGCGGCGCAAAAGCACCATTGACCTCGGGCTTGATCTACGTGAGGCCATCAAGCGCGTGAGCGCCAGCTATGAAGCGGTGCTCAGCCTAGATCCGCTGGTGGAAGATGAGGCGCTGATGCGCGCCCATCGCAACCATATCCAACTTTGTCGTGCTGCGCTGGGTCATTTGGAAGCGCTGCTGCGCTTGGCGCGCGCCACGCATCAGGCCGATCAGCGTGAAGTGACTGAAGCCGAACGCCTGCTGGCCGAAGCCCGCCAAGCCTTGGCCGCCGCACCCATGCCCGATGATCTCCCGCATGAGGAATGATCCGGATTTCCTCGAATTCCTCTGGCTTTGGAACCAGCGCAGCGCGCAGGAAACGCCCGCCATCCATCGGCGCATCGCGCGCTGGCTGATGGCGCGGCGGGAAGCCGGTGATCGGCGCCTGCTGCTGATGGCCTTTCGCGGCTGCGGCAAATCAACGCTGATCGGGCTTTGGTGCGCCTGGCTTTTGCTCAACAATCCTTCAACGCGCATCCTTGTGGTGGCTGCAGATGCGCAGCTAGCCACGCGCATGGTCGCAACCGTCCGGCGCATTCTGGAAAGCCATCCGCTTTGCGCCGAATTGCTGCCCGATGTACCAGAAAATTGGGCGGCGGATCGCTTCACTGTCGCCCGGCCCGGCGCACTCCGTGATCCATCCATGCTAGCCCAGGGCATATCGGGCAATATCACCGGTGCCCGCGCTGATGTCATCATTTGCGATGATGTCGAAGTTGCCGGCAATTGCGAAACGCCGGGCAAGCGCGAAGCCCTGCGTGAACGCCTGGCAGAGCTAGAATTCATCCTGACGCCAGGCGGCACTATTCTATTCGTCGGCACACCGCATTGTGAGGAAAGCCTCTATCGCGACCCGAAGCATGAAGATGCCTTTCTGCGATCCTATCGGCGCCTGACGCTACCGATCATGAATGCCGCCGGTGCCAGCGCCTGGCCGGAGCGCTTCCCGAAGGAGGCGCTGGCCGCACTCCGCCAACGTGTTGGCGCTTTGCATTTCGAACGGCAAATGATGCTCAAGGCGCTGCCGGCTGAAGCCGCACGGCTCGATCCCGCTGCCCTTATTCGTTATGCGGAGGAGCCGGAATATCGCGAAGCCAATGGCCGTGCGCAGCTCAGCCTGCTCGGGCGGCGCCTGGTTTCTGGTGGCGGCTTTTGGGACCCTGCCTATGGCCGGCCTGGCAGCGGTTATTCTTCCGTGCTGGCGGCCTGTTATGCGGATCAGGAAGGCAATCACTTCCTGCATCGGCTGCGCTACCTGACGCATGACCCGGATGCGTCGGAAGACCCCGCCACACAGCAATGTCGGCAAGTCGCAAATACTGCACGGGATTTGCTGTTGCCTGTCATTCGTGTGGAGACCAATGGCATTGGGCGCTTTCTGCCCGCGCTGTTGCGCCGAGAATTGGCCAAGGCGGGAGCGGCTTGTGCGGTAGTGGAACAGAATAACCATCGCGCCAAGGCGGATCGCATTCTGGGTGCCTTGGAACCGGCGCTGGCCGCACGGCGACTGCATGTGCATGAAACTGTATTTCGCAGCCGTTTCCCGTCCGAAATGGCGGAATGGGCGCCCGGGGTCAGCGGCGCACGCGATGACGCCTTGGATGCGCTGGCGGGATGCTTGCTGGCAGAACCGGTACGGCTGGCGCGTGCTGGCCCGCCACCGCAGGCTGCCTATTGGCGTGGCAGTTAAACCGCAGGCGCCTTCAGAATTTCCGATGCATGCCGAACGCGGCCCGCATCGGTAATCTCAAACCGACCATCCGCGCGTTGCTGCGCCAAGGCCATGCCGGTCAGGCGCAGCAGGCAGGGGCCATCCTTCAGCCCTTCGGGCCGCCCATGCGGACCCACCAGCGTCAGCCGATGCAGCGCTGAACGGCAGCAGGTTTCCAGATACGGCTCATTCCACATGGGCCCGGCTTTCCTTTCCGGCGTATCGCCGCCCCTGTTTCTGGGGTGGCTGCGCCTGTTCTTCAAGCTTTCAGCACAAGGCCAAGCAGCATGTCCATGCAGATTGACCCCCAATGGTGGTTCACCGCCATCGAGGCGCCAGTGGTCGCCGCGCTTTTTTGGATGATCCACGGCCTCCGGCGTGAATTGCACGCGCGCATTCAGCGCGGCGATGAACGCGATTCGGATGCGCTGACGCGCACGCGCGAAGATTTGGCGCAATTCAAGCTGGAAGTGGCGCGCACCTATGTGCCGCTTTCGCTCATTCGCGATCTGGACCGAAGAATCTCAGACCATTTGGTGCGGATCGAGGAAAAACTGGAAGACGTCTCACGCACCGGCATTGCTGCGGCCCAAGCCGTGCGCCGCATGGAGGAACGCGAATGACCAAATTACCCCCGCCACGCAGGATTGATATCGAAATCCTCGCCATGACGCTTTGGGCTGAAGCCGCAGACAAACCCGTGCGCGCCATTGAAGCCTTGGCTGCCTTGGTGATGAACCGTCTGAAGGCCGGGCGCGATCCAAATGCGCGCCACATCGCCGCAATCTGCCGCGCGCCTTTCCTGTTTTCCTGTTGGAACAGGCGGGACCCGCGCCATGCTGCGCTGCGCGCTATCCCGCCCGGTGATGCGGCACTCACGATCTGTCGGCGCATTGCGCAGCGTGCTGCATCCGGCCTGCTGCCGGACCCGACTGGGGGTGCCACGCTTTGGCATGATGCAGCGCATCTGCCCGCATGGGCGGTGGGGCAAGCCAGCATTACCGAAATCGGTGGGCTTTGCTTCTATCGCGCCGAGGATATCACCGCGCCACCGCCACGCGCCGCGCGCCCAATGCTTGTTTTGGCCGAAGCCGTCTAAGATCTATCCAACCCGCACCACTTCGCGCGGCGCCAATACTTCAGCGCCATCGCCAAGCCTATGCCAGGCGCCGCTCATCAGAATCTCACTCGGCCTGAAGCGCGCTTTGTAGGCCATTTTGCGGCTTTCCGGCACCCAATAGCCCAAATAGACATAAGGCAGGCCAAGCGAACGTGCCCGCCCAATCAGCCACAGCACGGCGAAGGTGCCGAGCGAACGCTTATCCTCATCCGTATCGAAGAAGGAATAAACAGCGGAAAGCCCATCGGCCAGCCAATCGGTCAGGCAGGCGCCCAAAAGCCTATCGCGCGCATCGCGGAATTCAAGGATGCCAGTGCTGATCGGCGTATCCTCGATCATCGCGCGATAATCATAATAGCCCATGGCGGCCATATCGCCATCAGCATGGCGCGTTTTCTGATAGCGCTGGAACAGCGTGAATTGTTCCGCCGTAGCGCGGGCCGGCATTTCGGAAATGGTCAAATCAGCATTGGCGCGCAGGATGCGGCGCTGCGTGCGGTCTGGCGTGAAATCCTCGCTCACCACGCGGATCGGCACACAGGCCTGGCAGCCGGGGCAGACCGGCGCATAGGCAATATTATGGCTGCGGCGAAAGCCAGCGCGTGAGAGGCGTTCATGCAAAGCTTCCGCTTCCGTGCCGGATAATTCGGTCACGATTTTTCGCTCCGTCCGGCCAGGCAAATAGGGGCAGGGCAGCGGCGCGGTCGTGTAAAAAAATTGCGGTCGGCGGGGTGGGCGATGCAGCATGCGCAGGCATTTTCGCCTCAGAGCGCTTTGGAATCAACCACCTTGATGCAGGGCCTTCACGGCGCGGGGTTCAGGCGGATGCGCCCGGTCACGTCCCGCGCTGCCGCCAGCGGCAAAAGCGCGCCATCGCGCCAAAGCGGCAGCATATCGCCCCAATGCCGGCTGAAGGGGTGGCCGGATTGGCCGGTCGCGATCACCGCGTAACCGCCATCGGGTGCAGCCAAATCCATCACGCCGCGAAAGCCAGCGCCATGCACCGCGGCAAAGCTGCGGCCCCGGAAGGCCGCGCGCGCCACGGTTTCCCCATCGCCGCCAGGCGCGGCAGCAAGCCCCAACCAATCCCGCACATAAGGGATGAAGCGCAGCAGCGCATGATCAAAGCGCGCGACATGCGCGCCCCCCCAGCGCCATTGGCTGGGATCAGCACCATGTTCCGCGGCCAAAGCCGCGACGGCTTCCGTCAGCGCTGCCGCCAATATGGGCGCGCAGCCATCACTGCCGCACCAGCGCGTCGCCGCATCGCTGCCTTGCAGCAATGGGCGCAGAAATTCCGGGGATGGCGCAAATCCATCGGGCGGGATGGCAGCGCGCTTCAGCAGCGCCTGGCCAAAACCCCGCATGGTCGCGTGAAAGATCAGCGGTTCTGGCCGCGCCGCCGCCATTTCCCCATCCCAGGCTTGCAGCAGGGAAAGCGCCTGGCCCGCAGCGCCTTCCATGGGGGACAGGGCGCGGAAGGCAGTCAAGCTCTCAGCGGCGAAAAGACTGGTGCGATCCATCTGCAAGGCCGCGAAATCCGCCGGCGTGTGTTGAGGCTGCGCGGCCAAGCCGGCACCAATGCGCCGGAAGCGCCAATCGCCATACCAATCTCGGCTGAGAAATGCCGGATGATCCGCCGGCGCCACGCGGTTATTCGCGTTCACAATCACGTCGCTTGCTGGGTTTTCGACATGCGGCTTGGCGTCAAAAGGCAGAAACCCACCCCATCCCGCCGCGCCATCCCAACCCGGGCGCGGCAGCGCGCCATCGCCAACACGGCGCTGCGGCACGCGCCCCACGATGAACATCGCAATCCCGCCCGCGCGATCCGCCAGCATCAAATTCTGCACCGGGCTGGTGATATCTTCCGCGGCGCTACGTGCTTCCGCAACACTCCCCGCGCGAATGAGCCGCAATAACCCGCGCGCCGATGTCTCGCCCGCCGCAAGGCTCGCCATGGCAAGTGACAGCACCGTTCCAGCTTTGCCCTGGAAGCTTGGATCAAGATCAGAAATCACCGGCCCATGACGCGTTTCGCGAAAGCGGAAAGCCACGGGTGCCGCGCCACGCACCGCAATCTGCGTTTCACGCCATGTAAAGTCGCGCGGCCCATCGGGCGTTTCATAGCGCCCGTCATCGGTCAGTTTTTCGATGAAGATATCCTGCGTATCCGCATGCGTGGTGGTGAAGCCCCAGGCGAGATTTTCATTCCGTCCAATCACAATCCCCGGCACGCCAGGCGCGGTCGCACCCATCAACATGCGCCCATCCGGCAGGGTGATGCGCGCCAGATACCAAAGAATGGGCGCGCTATGCGAAAGATGCGGATCGGAAGCGAGCAAAGGCGCGCCCGACGCACTCCGCCCTGCCCCTACCGCCCAGGCGTTGGAGGCAATTTCCGGCAAAAGCGCATCTTCCGGAAAGCGCGGCAAATGCTGGGCAAGTGCGGCCAATGCCGAGCCATTCAAACCCGGTCCCTGCAACGCACCGCTCGGCTTCGCTTCATTCTGTATCAGCGGTTCATCGGGGCGGCCTGTTGTTGTATCCTCTGGCCATAAATCGCCAAGCTGTTCGGGCGAAAGCCGTTCCGCCAGCCGCGCGCGTTCCAATTCCATGCGCCAATTGCCGCCGAGCCAAAGCCCCATGATCTTGCCCCAGAGCAGGCTATCCACCGGCTGCCAAGGTTCCGGCGCACCAAGGGCGATGAATTCCGGCGCGGCAAAGCGCCCGCGTGCTGCGATCCAGGCATTCACTCCACGGGCATAGGCATCAAGCGCCGCGCGGGTTTCTGGATCAAGCGCGGCCAAATCCGCTGTGACGCGTTCTTCCAGCCGCAATAGCCGCATGAAGCGATCAAGGCGCAGCGCCGCCGCACCCGCCACCGCAGCGCTTTGCCCGCGCGCGCCGCGGCGCATTAGTTCCATTTGAAACATCCGGTCGCGCGCATGCAGAAAACCCAGCGCGGCCCAGGCATCTGCTTCCGATTGTGCCTCAATATGCGGAATGCCGCGCGTGTCGAGCGTAATGGCAACTGGCGCGGCAAGCCCGGCCAGCGACAGTTCAGAATCACGCGCGGGCAGGCTCCACCACAAAGCACCGGCTGTGCCGCTCAGCAGCAGCAGGATCATCGCTGTCAGAAAAACCCCGAGCCGCTTCGCCCAAAACCCAAAGCCTCGGCGGCGGGGGCGGCGGCGTGTCATGCGGCGGGGGGGATATTGCCGGTGCGGATCATAAACGCCGCACGCGTCGCCGCACCGCGCCAATCCGCATTGCCATCCGGGCAGCGCACCAGGCGGACAGAGGGATACCAGAGCGTATCTTCCCGCCCCTGTTGCCAGCGCCAGTCAGAATTACGCCCATGGGTCAGCATCAGCGCGGGCCGCCCGAGCGCGCCAGCCAGATGCAAAACGGCCGTGTCCACCGTCACCACCAGATCAAGCGCCATGATGGCAGCGGCAGTATCCAGAAACCAATCCGGGCCATTATCCATCTCTGGCCCCAAGCGATCGAGCGCGAAGGGCGCTTCCGTATCCTCGCCCGGTCCCTTTTGCAGCGCGAAAAGCCGCGCGCCACCCAGCGCTGCGATGGGTGCGAAGATGGCAAGCGGCACGGACCGATTGCGATCCACCGGCGCCTTGGGATTGCCCTGCCAGACAATGCCGATGCGATAGCCCTGATTGCCGATGCGCTGGCGCCAATGCGCGACGCGTTCCGGTTCCGCCGCCAGATAGGGAATGCGCCCCTGATAATGTTGCGGGCGCAGCGCAAGCGCGCGCGGCAGATTGAGCAAGGGCAGCCAGGATTTAACGCCCTGCACCCGGCCCGCCGCACCACCGGGGCGCGCATCAATCCCCTCCAGCACGGGGGCGAGCAATTTCATCACACGCGGATCGAGCACCGCATGCACGCGCACACCGCGCGCGCGCAGCAAGGGCAAAAACCGCGCGAATTGGATGGTATCGCCAAGCCCTTGTTCACCCATCACCAACAGCGATTCCGGCAAAGCCCCGCCACGCCACATCGGCATGGGTTCCGGGCCATTCGGGCCGGGGCGCGTGATCTTGGTAAAAACCTCCGGCATCAGATCAAAGCGCACTTCGTAAGCATCCCAAGCTTCCTGCCAAAGCCCGGCACCAAATAGCGCGCGCGCAAGTGCTGCCTTTACTTGCAGATTATCCGGCTGAAGCTGCGAAAGCACCCGCAAGGCGGCGGCTGCTTCGGCACAGCGCCCGGCATCGCGCGCATCCTCAAGCAGATTAAGGATGGGCGAGATATCTGGGCCTTCCGCCATGGCCTGGCTTCTAGCGCCGGCCTGAGGCGAAGCGCACCGCTTCTTCTGCCGCGCGAAACAGGGCGCGTGCCTTTTGGCGCGTTTCCTCATATTCCGCCTTGGGATCGCTATCGGCCACCACCCCAGCACCGGCCTGCACATACATCACGCCATCCTTGACCAGCGCGGTGCGGAGCGCGATGCAGGTATCCATGCCGCCATCCGCACCGAAATAACCGACACCACCGGCATAAAGCCCGCGGCGGGATGGTTCCAATTCCTCGATGATTTCCATGGCACGAATCTTTGGCGCACCGGTCAGCGTGCCGGCGGGGAAGCCCGCGCAATAAGCATCCAAAGCATCCAGCCCCGCGCGCAAGCGGCCCTGCACTTCTGAGCCAATATGCATCACCTGCGAATAGCGTTCCACCTGGAATTGCGCGGTGACCTTCACCGAACCGATTTCCGAAACGCGCCCGACATCATTGCGCCCAAGATCGAGCAGCATGAGGTGTTCGGCGCGTTCCTTCGGATCGGCCAGCAATTCGGCTTCAAGCGCGCGATCTTCTTCCGGCGTGGCACCACGTCGGCGCGTGCCTGCAAGGGGTCGCACCGTCACTACACCGTCACGCGCGCGGACCAGGATTTCCGGGCTGGCGCCCACCGCGGCGAAGCCACCGAAATCGCAAAAGAACAGGAAGGGCGCGGGGTTGATCCGGCGTAGCGCGCGATAAAGGGCGAAGGGCGGCAAAGCGAAGGGTGCCGAAAAACGCTGCGCCGGCACAATCTGAAAGCAATCGCCGGCACGGATGTAATCCTTCGCGCGTTCCACCGCCGCGATATAGCTTGCTTCGGTAAAATTGCTGTCAGGCTGGGGCAAAGCGGGCAGGTCCGCAGGTGGTGCGGGGCGCGGCACGGGGCGATCAAGTGCGGCCTCTGCCTCATCCAACCTGGCATTCGCTGCTTCCCAGGCGGTTTGCGCATCAGCCCCTGGCCAGACCGGCGCGCAAAGCAGCAGCGTATCGCGCACATGGTCAAACACCGCCATCAGCGTCGGGCGCGTCATCACCGCATCGGGAATGCCAAGCACATCGGGCTTGGTGGAGGGCAGCTTTTCGATCAGCCGCACCAGATCATAGCCAAGGTATCCGAAAAGCCCGGCGGCAATCGGCGGCAGGCTGGCCGGCACCACCATGCGGCATTCATTGATCAGGGCACGCAGGCTATCCAAGGCGGGTGCGGCTTCCGCCACAAAACCATGCGGGGCGGAAAGCGCGTGGCGATTGAGCTCTGCCTTGCCATTGCGGCAACGCCAGATCAAATCAGGCGCCATGCCAATGGCGGAATAACGCCCGCGCGCTGCTCCACCTTCAATGCTTTCCAGCAAAAACGCATTGGCCTGCGCGCCGCCAGTCAGTTTCAGGAAGGCGCCAACAGGCGTGTCCAGATCAGCGACGCGTTCGCGAACCAGGATCTGCCCCCGCCCCGCTTCCAAAGCCGCGCGAAATGCCGCGAAACCACCGCCGCTCATCTGCCTATCACCTGTTCCAGCACGCGTTCATTGATGCGCACATTTGCGCGCACACGCAATGCCGCCTGGAATTGCTGTTCCAGATCATCGGCAACCGCCTGTTCTATTTCAACACGCACGCGCCCCATGCCGAGCGGATCGGAAGCCGGATCGAGGCGCAGGATTTCCGCGACCGAGGCCACCGCAAAACCGCCACGGATTTCCGCCATGGAGGCTTCCCCGCGCTTGGCTTCAAACAAGGGCGGCAGCAATTCCGGCGGCACCGGGCTGCCCTGCGCGGGATCGCGCCCGAAAGGCGCGGTGCGCGTGCTGACCAGGCCCATTTCCTGCGCGGCTTCCACCAGAGTCTTGCCACCGCGCTGCGCCGCCAAAAGCCCCGCCGCGCGCGCTTCCGTGAAGCGCCGACGCGCATCGGCAATCACCGCACGGCGCAATTCCGGTTCAACCTCGGCAAAGGGGCGAAGCTGCGGGGGCGTGACAGCGCTGATTTCAATCGCCGCAAAAGCATCGCCAATTTCCTGCAAGCGCGGCGCGGCACCTTGATCCTGCGTGAAAATTGCGCGCAGCACCGCATTGCGTTGATCCGCCGGCACTGGCAGCGCCACGGCCTCATTGCCGGGGCTGCGCCCGTCCGCATCCAGCGTGGCATTCACCAATTGCAGCCCGAAACGCGGCGCGGCTTCTGCGAGTGTCATCCCACCCGCCAGAGCATCTTCCACCTTATTGCCGCGTTCATAGGCAAGGTCCAATGCGCGGTCCTTCGCGATATCGCGCCGCAGCTGATCCCGCAGCTGATCGAGTGTGAAAATCTGCGCCGGTTCCACCGCTTCAACGCCAATCACATGCCAGCCAAAGGGGCTTTGCACCGGGTCCGTGACGCTTTGCGGCAGTGCTGCGAAAGCAGCATCCGCCAGGGCAGGAATGGGCAGACTGGCCTTGTCACCCATGGGCAGCGCCATGGCCTGACCGCCCGCAGCAGTCGCGGCGGCTTCCACGGTTTCCCACGCCGCGCCCGATTGCCAAAGCTGCGCCACTTCGCGCGCGCGGGCCTCATCGGCCAACACCACCTGGCGGATTTGCCGCCGCTCTGGCCTGTCATACTGACCATGCCGCGCATCAAAAGCCTGTTTGATATCGTCTTCGGAAACGGCAATTTCCGCCACTAGGCTTTCCGCCGACAGCACCGCGATGCTGATTTGCCTGAACTCAGGCGTCGAAAAGCGCTGCGGGTTGTTTTCCAGAAAGCGCTGCAATTGCGCTTCCGTCGGTGCTTCCGGTTCCGGCGCGGCCAAGAACGGCAACAGCACCACATCCGCCACGCGCCGTTCCGTCTGCCAGACCAGCTGCGGCGCGGTTTGCGCATCCGGCGCGGCAGCGCCCGCGCGCACGGCACCCAGCAATTGCTGGCGCAGCAAATCGCCCCGGATCAGCGCCAGGAATTGCGCTTCGGTCAATTCATTGCTGCGCAGCACTTGCGCCAGAACCTGCCGCGAAAAACGCCCATCGGGCCCGGTCAGGCCAGGAATGGCAAAGACCGTGTCGCGCACCATATCCTCGGTCGCGACCACACCCATGCGCTGCGCCTCGGCCACCATCGCGCGTTCGCCGATCAGGTTTTCCAAAGCGCCGCCCGCGACCGCGCGGCGGATCGCCTCATTCGGTTCAAAGCGGTTGCCCAACTGGCGCGCGATTCGCGACATTTCGCGCCGCGCGGCGTTCTGCGCTTCTTCGGCTTCGATCCGCTGATCTCCAACCCGCGCCACCGCCGTGTCGCGGCCAAAATTGCGCACAACATCCTCAATCCCCCAGACTGCGAAGGATAGGACAAGCAGGACGAAAAGCGCCTTGGCGACCCAGGTAGAGGCCAGGCGACGCATATAGGTGATCATGGGAAAGGTGATTACCGCCGCGCGGGCCGGCGCGAAAGGCCCGATGCTTGCCAAGGCCCCAGGTGGCGGCTAGCCACGCGGGGCAAAACAACGCCCCAAGTCCAGGAGGAACCCCAGCATGACCCCCGGTGTGCGCCCGCTGATCGCCGGCAATTGGAAAATGCATGGGCTGGCCGCCGAGGCCCAAGCTTTGGCCCGGGCCGTTGCCGCCGGGGCGGCTGGGCTGAAGGCGGAAGTGCTGATCTGCCCCCCCGCCACGCTGATCGCCCCATTGGCGCCGGTTTACGCCGGGGTGCTGGCCTTGGGCGGGCAGGATTGCCATGAGGCCACCAAGGGCGCCCATACCGGGGATATCTCAGCCGCCATGCTGAAGGATGCCGGCGCGGGTTACGTTATTCTGGGCCATTCCGAACGCCGCATGGCGTATCGGGAAACCAGTCACCGGGTCCGCGCCAAGGCCGAGGCCGCCTTGGCCGCCGGGCTGATCCCCGTGGTTTGCGTGGGTGAGCCCGAGGATGACCGGCTGCTTGGCCGGGCCGAGGAAGTGGTGGCCGAACAAATGACCGAAAGCCTGCCCGCTGGCTTCGGCGCCGCCGGCGGCGTGGTGGCTTATGAACCCGTCTGGGCCATCGGCACGGGCCGCACGCCGACGGAAGCCGATATCGCCGCCATGCATGCCATGATGCGCGCCAGGCTGGTGGCTTCCTTCCCGGCAGAGGGCGCTGGGCTGCGCTTGATCTATGGCGGTTCGGTCAAGCCCGGCAATGCCGTGGCCATCCTGGCGCTGCCGCATGTGGATGGCGCGCTGGTGGGCGGTGCCAGCCTGGTCGCCGAGGATTTCCTGGCGATTGCGCGGGCGGCGGTTTAGATCGCAAGAGCTTGACTTTTTGTACAAGACGTGATAACATTCACCGCAGTCGAGGCTGGTTTCGTCGTTTTTCAGGGAAAGGGGGTAAACGTGAGTTTGAAAATTTGCTTCAAAACAAAAATTTTTAAATTTCTAGTGATCTTGCGTTAATTTTTAGCAAAATACCATAAATTGCCGAAAATTTTACCAGACAATTGGCGGGGCGGCTTTGCTGCCCCGCCGGCCTTTACTTTGACTTCGCGAGGTTGAACGCAATCGGAAGCTTGTCGTGGCGCGCCTTGGCGCCTAACTTCCGTTTTTCAAAATCCAGGAGGATGCCAGCATGTTCAAGGGTTCCATGGTTGCGCTGATCACGCCCATGCGCGCGGATGGGTCCGTGGACGAGAAAGCCTTCCAGGAATTGGTGCAGTGGCAGATTGCCGAGGGCACCGAAGGCCTGATCCCCGTTGGCACCACCGGCGAAAGCCCGACGCTTTCGCATGAAGAACATATGCGCGTGGTGGAGCTTTGTGTGGAAGCCGCTGGCGGGCGCGTGCCCGTGATTGCCGGAACCGGCAGCAACAGCACGTCCGAGGCGATTGACTTCACCCGCCACGCCAAGAAGGCCGGCGCCGATGGCTGCCTTGTTGTCACACCCTATTACAACAAGCCGACGCAAGAGGGCATGTATCTGCATTTCAAGGCGATTGCCGATGCCGTTGATCTGCCCATGGTGATCTACAACATCCCGCCGCGCAGCGTGATTGACATGAGTGTTGAGACCATGGCGCGCTTGGCCAAGCACCCGAATATCGTCGGCGTGAAGGATGCCACCGCGAACCTTGTGCGGCCTTTGCATACGCGCCGCGCCTGCGGGGCGGATTTCGCGCAGCTTTCCGGCGAAGACCATACCGCCATTTCCTTCATGGCCGCCGGCGGGCATGGCTGCATCAGCGTCACCGCCAATGTGGCCCCCCGGCTTTGCGCGGAAATGCACAAGGCATGGCGCATGGGCCGGGTGGATGAGGCGATGGAAATCCAGGACCGCCTGGTGCCTTTGCATGATGCGCTGTTTTCCGAGACCTCTCCCGGCCCGGTGAAATATGCGGCGAGCCTTTTGGCCAAAAGCACCGATCATTGCCGCCTGCCTTTGGCGCCCTGTGGAGAGGCCACACGCGCGCGCGTGCGTGACGCCATGGTTTCGGTTGGCCTGTTGAACTGAAAGGGATGCGCCCGCGCGGTGGGCGCTTGAGATATGGCCGAACCGCGTAAGAAGGGCATGATTTCCCACGGCATCGCCGCGCAGAACCGCAAGGCGCGGTTTGATTATAAGATCAATGAGACCATCGAAGCCGGGCTTGCGCTGGTGGGGCCTGAGGTGAAGTCACTCCGCGCCGGGCGGGCCACGCTGAGCGAAGCCTGGGCCGGCGAACGCGATGGGGAGATGTGGCTATTCAATGCCCATATCCCGGAATGGCAGGCGGGGTCCTTCATGGCGCGGTTTGAGCCTCGGCGCCCGCGCAAATTATTGCTGCATCGGAAACAGGCGCGCGAATTGATTGGAGCGATCACGCGCGAAGGGGCGACGCTTGTGCCGCTGGATATTCACTTCAATGAACGCGGGCGGGCGAAGGTATTGCTGGGGTTGGCTGAGGGGAAGAAGAAGCATGATAAGCGTGCGGCGATTGCCGCGCGGGATTGGCAGCGGGATAAGGCAAGGGTGATGCGGGATAAGGGGTAAGATCAGTTTCTGGGCTGAATTCCTTGGCCCCTCACTACCCATGCCACCCGTTTCTGCCGACGGTTGGACATGGGGCTCGTTCAACCCAGCTTGGCGTGACGGAATCGCCTCCCCTCTGGAGGAGCTCCTCTTTTGCATGCGATGCTGGCCGAATTGGATACGTTGACACGGCAAGAGATGGAAAAACTCTGCGAAGCGATCCGCGCCGCCGGAATCACGATAGATTAGCCAGTCAGGGCCTTGGTTAGGCGGGGAGCCAACGGTGGCGAAGGCGTCATTAGGCGCCCGTCGGCCCCGATGCTGGGGGCGGTGCCTCTGTGTTAGCCGACGCTTGGCGACCCCTTACCAGCCTGTCTTTGGCGAGCGCGACAACCTCCTGGACAAAGCCTGGTACTGCTTTCGCTGCGTCTTTCACCGAGGACGAGTTCATCAGCTCGTGCACAGGGCTTCCATGGCTTGGCTGCTCAACGAACCTCAAAGGCTGCTCGTCTAGCCGCGTCAGCGCCGACTCTAAAAGCTTCGCTGCGAGGTCATCATCTGTGTTGATAGCTTCGCGTCTGAAACCCTCGTAAGCCTTTGCCACTGCTGCCTTAAAGGCATAATCTTCAGAGAGGCGAAAGCGCTGGCCGATTTGTTTCGTCGCGAGCCACGCGAACCAAATCGCGGGACCAATCGACATCATTGCGAAAAGAACCTGAAGGCCCAATGCTGGCCATCCTGCGTCGGCAGCGGCAAGAGCGCCCGAAATTGCCATGACGCGTTCTGGACCCTTCCATGCACAAAAACCGAGAGCCAAGGCTAAACCGAGAACCCAATAAAGGATAGAGCGATTGAGTTTCTTCGTTTTCTCGTCGAAGGCTGCTGCCAAACCTTGGCTTGTTGCTGCCGCATATGCTGCCTCAAGCCTAGTCATAACTGCGCCTGCGTCGCGATCTTTTGCTGCGAGGGCATCTGCTGTTTTCACGGTCTCGGACAGCTTGGAAGCAATGGCGGCACGGTCTGTTTCGGCACTATTCATGAATGCCGCCACTGATTTGCTGGCGTCGCTCAAAGTTTGTAGATCGGTAGGAAGCTGCTCGGCAGTTTTATCGGCGGCCTCAATTCTTGCCAACATTTGATCTAAATTTTGAGTCCGTGGTTCGATCGCGTTTAGACTTGCTTCTAGCGACCGTAAGCGTGTTGTCGCCCGACGCATTTCCACTAAACGTTTTTTGTTATCGAAAGAATTATCTACGAAACGGCGTAAAGAATCCAAAGTACTCAATATGACTGGAGCCATATGAGGGTTTGCCGTTAATTGCGGGACAACCTGACTACGAACATACTCTAATCTGGTGATGTAGGTCTTGAGCCAAGTCTCAGCATCTTTAGCATTTCTCCATTCATCTGCGGAGACCGCGCTGATGTCCTCTATGAGATCATCAATCTCGTTGACAAAATCCTGAACATCATAGCCCAAAAAAGCCGGATTATTCGCAACATGAAATAGTGAACGGCTGTCGGTCAATAAGGCTGCTATTCTTTTTTTGAGAGCCCTCAATTCAGCGATTAGAGGCGAGACAGTTTCGTCCATTTGTGATGACTCCGGCGGGTTACAGAAGACAAGCCTTTAATGTATTTAGAAGTAAAGTAAACAAAAAACAGCTTTAGGTCAGTGTGTACGCCTACGATAATCCCCTGACAGTGACCGCATTTGAGCTAGGCCGCAGGCGGCTTTGTTATCAGAACAACACTTCACGCCACATGATCCTCACCTTCCAGATACCGCCGCAGCGCATCACTGACGACAGTGTTGAGGTTCACCCCCCGCCGCCTCGCGTAAAGCATCGCACGGCGATGCAGGTCGCGTCCGGGGCGCACATTGAAGCTGCCTTTCAGCGGCACATCGGGCTTGCGCCCCTCGGCCTCGCAAAGCTCAAGATAATCATCCACGGCTTCCTGAAAGGCTGCCTTGATGCCTTTGGCGTCCTTGCCTTCATAGCTCACCAGGTCACGGATGAATTCAAGCCTACCATGCAGCACCTCATCCTCATCGCTGTATTCAACCGATCCGAGATACCCTTTGTATTCCAGCATCGTGCTCATATCAGACCCCCTTCGGTCAGTACCCGCAGCACATCATCAATGACATACATTTTGACGATGTTGCCGGGGTGCGGCTTGTGCAAAGCAATGGTTGGCGCGGTGGCATGGATGAAGCGCCGGCGGGAACCGCCTGTCTTGCCCCTCACCGCCTCGGCATAGCCGAGACCTTCGAGCAGCTTGAGGAGCTCATCCCAGGTAAAGTCTTTCGGCCTGCCCTTCAGCCGGGCAACCAGCTTGTCGCGCCGGGTCATGCCAATTTGCCACGCTAACCTTGTTTGCGGGGGGCATTATGCACATTCGGGCGGAATATTGCAACCATTTTTAGTTGCAAAGGGCTTTTCAAGCCCTGCCCCCCTACCCCTTCACCTGCGCCGTCGTACTGATCGCCCCCGCCTTCCGCAACGTCGCGCGTTCTTCCGCCGAAAACCCAAAAATCCTCCGTTATTCAAATCGCCAATTTGGTCCCATCGGTGCTGACGCCGGACACAAGCGCTTAGCCTCAACATTCCTGGGGCTGGCATCCATTCGCCTCATGCTCAGAAAGCTCTGTCAACAATAAGAATGTTTGCGGACGGACTCTTAGACGCCCAACGAAATCAGAAGCTTGGTTCAGAGCGTGATCAAGTAAGGAAGGTCGTCATCCGAAGATGTGATGTCCTTGCTCAACAAAAGAAGCCGGGGCACCCATCAACGGCGTCTCCATGCACCGTGTGCCTCATCTGTGGTTATACCTGCAAAGCATTTTAATGTTTCCTTATGCGCAAAGTCCAAAAAATTTACGACGCCTTCCTGATCAGGAGTTTCAGGGGCACCACGCGCGGTCAGTTCGAGTTGCAGCAGCCGGTTCCCCTCCCTCTCGAATGGCGTCACGACCACATACAGGCGTCCGATAGGTCGACACCCTTCACGCTGAAGAAGATACTTCGCCTCAAGCTTTATTGTCTCTAGTGGGGTACTCCACTCAGGTCCATGATCCTCAGACAAAAGTCGAAAAAATCTAGCAGGATGCGGATTTTGTTCCGTCACTTTCCCGAGTACGATATGGCTGAAATAGGTAATCTCAATTTGGTTTGGAACAACCGGTCCCAACTGCGTGTTCGCTGCAAATTCTTCCAGTCTTGAGTATAAAACATCAAATTCACTTCGCATGCCCTGGTAACGCGGATACGCTGCCCCCTGCTCAGTCAACCGCCAGTTCAAGAGCAGCCGATCCCTTTGGACTTGGGCGATAAAGGCGCCATCCGACGAGATAAACCATGCTCGCGGCATATCGACCACGGGCCCATCCTCGAAACGAAAGCGAGATTGGCGAATAGCCAAAGTCCCGAACAGTTCTTGTACAGGCGTCAGTGGTGGGTGCGCTTCCACACTCGGGTACCGATCCGCGATCAGATTGTAGAACTGACCTGGATGAACCACAGAAAACCCGAGCGGCTCAAATTGAATGTCGTGCACCACCTCAATCAGCGGCGGCTCTCCAAAATCCGGCAGTTTCGGCAAATCGCTCACCGGTAGACTCCAAGTCCTCTGAATGTGACATTCATGGCCAACTTCCGAATCAGGAGTAAATCAGTTTAAATGACGATCATGAAAATGCAACGCAGTCATGCACGCAAGTCTAAAGATTTCGTGCCATAGGCAGGCTCTTTCCACACAAGATAGAGTTAAGGTAAGGCTGATGCGGGATAAGGGTTAGGAATGGTCTCGCGGTTCGGCACTGGCCGCGCGTTTCGCGGCGGGCTGAGGAAGCCCGCCAAAAAGCGTCAAACTCATGGCCGCCCAAAGCCTGCTTCACATCCGGTCGCGGTCAGGGGAATATCGTTGTTTGACATAAATCCTTGGCCTTGGTTTGTGGGTCCAGTCAGTTTATTGTGAACCTATGGTTTGTTCCTTCCCGCCCCGCCGTCATTGGCTGCTGGCCGCCGCGCTGCTTTCCGCTTGTGCTGCAGGAGATAGTGTGGACCGCCCTGCCTTGCGCGGCGCCACGCCGGAAGTGACCGGCGCCTTTGGGTCCTATCTGGCCGGACGCTTTGCCACCAATGAAGCCGATACGAAATTCGCTGCCGATAGCCTGTTGCAGGCACTCAGGCGCGACCCGAATGAGCCCGAGGTCATTCAGCGCGCCTTCATCGCCAGCCTGCTGGATGGCCGTTCGGACGCGGCCAGATTGGCGCGCGCCATTCCCAATGAACCCCTCGCTGCCATGTATCTGGCCGGTCAGGATTCGCAGGCCGGGCGCTTTGATCGCGCGGAACAGCGCTTCCGCGCCTTGCCCAATCAGGGCCTGTCCAGCCTATTGCGGCCCTTGCTGATCGCCTGGGCGCAGCAAGGCAGGGGCCAGACGGATGCGGCACTCGCCACACTCCGCCCATTGACGGAAGCGGGCCGCCAGCGCGGCATCTATGCCCTTCATGCCGCCATGATTGCCGATATTGCCGAACGCCCGCGCGAAGCGGAACGCCTGGTGCGCCTGGCGCTCGCTGATGGGCCGGCGCCGAGCCTGCCGCTGGCCCGCACCATGGCCGGCATATTGATGCGCGCCGGCCA
This sequence comes from Roseomonas sp., assembly GCA_020249145.1. Classification (GTDB taxonomy): domain Bacteria; phylum Pseudomonadota; class Alphaproteobacteria; order Acetobacterales; family Acetobacteraceae; genus Neoroseomonas. Next base: position 375,583 of record JADCGF010000005.1, read on the forward strand.
GCAGGCGGAAGCCGAACGGCTTTTGGATCGGCTGGGCCGCGGCCAGGATGATGCCGGGCTTTTCGCCGATACCGGCGGGCGAGAGGCCTTGGCGACCCGCCGCGTGGTGGCCTCCGCAACTGAGGGCATGGCGGAGGCCTATCTTGGCCTCGCCACCGCCTTGCGCGGGCCGCAAGCCGGTGAGTTTTCGCTGGCACTGGTACGGCTTTCCCTGCAACTTCGCCCGCGCTATGGACCAGCGCTGCTCGCGGGGGCAGAGGCACTGAGTGATGAAGGCCAATACGAAGCGGCTTTGGCGCTGCTGGAACGCGCCGACCCCGCTGACCCCATGGCCCCGGTGCTGGCGCTGCGCCGCGCCGGCTTGCTCGACCGCTTGGACAGGCTGCCGGAGGCCGAGGCAGAACTCCGCCGGCTTGCGGCGCAATCCCCGCGCGCCTTCCAGCCCATGGCAAGGCTTGGGGATATGTATCGCGGGCGGCAGAATTGGCCGCCGGCAATCACCGCCTATGATGCGGCAATCGCCCGCATTGGGGTGCCCGCGGTTGCGCATTGGCCCATTTTCTACGCGCGCGGCATTGCTTTGGAACGCGCCAAGCGCTGGCCAGAGGCCGAGGCGGATTTCCAACGCGCGCTCAGCCTCAGCCCCGAACAGCCCTTGGTCTTGAATTACCTCGCCTATAGCTGGGTGGAGCTTGGGCAGAATCTGGTGGAAGCGCGGCGCATGCTGGAACGCGCGGTCGAACTTCGCCCGAATGATGGCAATATCGCCGATAGCCTGGGCTGGGCGCTGTATAAGCTGGGCGATATTCCAGGTGCGGTGCGGTGGCTGGAAAAGGCGGTGGAGCTTGAATCGCAAAGCAGCGTCATCAATGACCATTTGGGCGATGCCTATTGGGCGCAGGGCCGTCGGCGGGAAGCGCTGTTTCAATGGCGCCGCGCCCTGATGCTGGGGCCTGAGGGTGGTGAGGGGCCGAAGATAGAAGCCAAGATCGCAGACGGCCTGGCGCCTCAGCCGGCGGCGGAGACGCGGCGCTGAAAATCTCGGAAGCGGCCCCGGCCAAGGTCAATCTTTTCCTGCATGTCACGGGGCGCCGGGCGGATGGGTATCATCTGCTGGATAGCCTGGTTGTCTTCGCCGGCATGGGCGATGCGGTGAGCGCCTGTTCGGGGGAGATATTGTCCCTTGCCATTGAAGGCGCGGAAGGCGCGGCGCTGGGAGCCGAGCCCGATAATCTGGTGCTGCGCGCCGCGCGGGCCTTGGCGCAGGCTGCCGGGTTTGAAGGCCAGGCGCTGCTGCATTTGCTGAAGCGCCTGCCGGTTGCCAGCGGCATTGGCGGCGGCAGCGCCGATGCGGCGGCCAGCCTGCGCGCGCTCAATCAGCTTTGGGACCTGGGCTGGCCGGAAGCGCGGCTGGCCGCGCTTGGCGCGAAGCTTGGGGCGGATGTGCCGGTATGTGTCGGGTCCCGCCCCGCCCGCATGGAAGGTGTTGGGGAGGTGCTGGGTGCCGCGCCCGCCCTGCCGCGCTTTGGGTTGCTGCTGGCGAATCCGCGTGAGGCTTTGGCGACGCCAGCGGTATTTCGCGCGCGTCAGGGCGGGTTTTCGCCGCGGGCTGAATTGCCCGAAGCCTGGGGAAATGCGGCTGCCATGGCCGCGGATCTGGCTCGTTTGGGGAATGATTTGCAGGCACCCGCGATCAGCCTTTGCCCCGCGATTGCTGAGGTTTTAGCAGCCATCTCGGCAAGCCCCGGCTGCCTTTTGGCGCGCATGAGTGGCTCAGGTGCGACCTGCTTTGGCATCTTCCCCAATGTGGCTTCAGCGGCTTCAGCAGCGGCGGCGCTGCCGCCTGCCTGGTGGTGTTGGGGAGGGGGGCTTCACGGCGCGGCCCTTTGAGGGCTATTACGCGGCGTTCATCGCGTTCAAGCGCGATGGCGACATACTAAAAAAGTGTTTGGTCGCATTTTCCGAGTCGCCAAGCGTCGCCACTTGGCTCGAAAATGCTCCGGCTGGGGCGTCGCCAAGCGGTAAGGCAGCGGTTTTTGGTACCGCCATTCCCAGGTTCGAATCCTGGCGCCCCAACCAATTCAAGCCTGAGGCTTCAAGCCGACCCCTAGGTCACCTTTGAAGCTTGGCGCGGTTTTCGCAGTCCTGGAAAATTTGCCTTGGCTTCCGCCATACTGGCCATCCGATTCGCCATTTTTTGGCATATTGCAGTTCGTCAGCGCTGCGGCGCCTAGGGGGATTTCGACTTATGGTGACCCAGCGTAATCGCGAGGAAGTTGTCAACACGCAATTGGCGGTCTTGATTTCGAAGCTAGGCGTAACGGCTGATGCGGAAACGATTCTCGTGCATGGCACTCATCGCCCGGATGTTCTGTTTCAGATGCGCGGCTTGCGCGTTGTCATCGAAGGGAAATACGCAGATCACCCAAATGCTGGTGAAGTGGTTCTGGGTGATGCGCGAAAGCGGGTCCGCAGCGGTGTCGCCCATATCGCCGCCGCCGCAGTTTATCCGATAGAGTTGCGCACGACACCAACCACGAAAATTCTAGATGTGCTTTCGACTGCGCAGCTTCGCTTCCGAATTGTTGCGGAAAACTATGAATCGGACAAGGAACTTGAAGGCACCCCCAGTAATGTAATGGACGCGTTACGTCGCGCCCAGGAAGCGCTGGTTAAGGACGATATTGTTGAAAGAACTGCAAAAGGTCTGAACGTTCAGTTATCTGCGATAGCCAAGCTATGGACCGGTCAAACTGGTGCCACCGATCGGCTCTCTGACCTTCTTGGGATGAGAATACCCAAGAAAGAAAAGCCCGAGCTGGCAGCCGCGCGGCGCGAGACAGCGGCGAAAGTTTCCGCATTGGTCCTGGCGAACGCGCTCATTTTTCAGGAGCAACTTGCTGCCACCGATATGCGGGTCAAGACGTTGAGAAAACTTGAGCAGGCAGCGGATCTGGTGAGCACCGTTGCGAAGGATTGGAACTGGGTATGGAAAAACATCAATTACGTACCAATTTTTCAGCTTGGTGAGCGGATCATCGTTGAATTACCCGCTAACCCCAATAGCACCAACGCTGTTCGTGCGATGTTGAAGCAGGCCCAGATCATATGTGCGGAGCAATCGGCGTTACGACACGATTTGATGGGGCGTATCTATCACTGGCTTTTGCATGAAGCCAAATACCTGGGCACCTACTACACGGGGGTGCCCGCTGCCACGCTTCTGTTGAAATTGGCGATGGCGCTTCCGTGGGAAACTGATTTTGGTGACCCAGCAGCGCTGGTAGATTTCAAGGTTGCCGACCTTGCCTGTGGTACTGGGACGCTCTTGATGGCTGCTGCGCAAGCCATTTCTGATTGCTACATTCGCGAACGTGCGCATCAGGGCCTTAGTCTTGACCAACCAGACCTTCAAACGCTTCACCGTGCCCTTATGGAGAACATCCTGCACGGATATGATGTTCTTCCTTCAGCGGTTCACCTTACAGCATCAACACTTGCGATGCTGGCGCCAGAAGTTGCATTTGTCAGAATGAACCTTTTTGTCATGCCGCTTGGCATGGATCAGGGTAGCCCGCGATTAGGAAGCCTCGATTTCATTGACAGTACCAGCTTGCAGACACAAATGGCGCTTGATTATTCGCAACTCACAACAATTCAGACTGGCGCCGCCAAACAGCTGGTTGTGAAGGCTGAAATCCCGGACCTCGATCTTTGCCCAATGAATGCGCCATTTGTGCGCAATGTTTACGGTAATCTGCTATTCGGCTCACTTCCTGAGGAACGCGATGACTTACAGAAAGAACTCTCACGCATCGCCAAGCAGGTAGGGGCAAGCGCTACTGCGGGACTTGGTTCAGTGTTCCTCGCGCTTGCCCATCGCAGAATGAAGGTTGGTGGCCGATTGGCGCAGGTTCTACCGGTAGCGCTCGCGACCGGCGAGGCGTGGGCGCAAACAAGAAAAATGATCGCTGACAGTTACCATCTTGAATTGGTTATCACGAGCCACGATGCCGAGCGCCCTAATTTTTCTGAAAATACCGATCTTTCCGAAGTGATGTTTATTGCCCGCAGGAGGAAGGTAAAGGAAAAAGCCGGCAATACCATTTACGTGAACCTGTGGCGTAACCCGCGCGCTATCTATGAAGCACTCGACGTATCAACGCGTATTGAGAAGGTCATCAAGGACATTGATTGGCGAGCGGGCGAAACGCGAATGATCCGATCAGGAACAGATGTGATTGGCGAAGTCGCCTGCTTACCATGTCCTGTTGGCTATCAGAACTGGACAGGGGCAATTTTTGCCCAAAGTCCGCTCATGCAGATCCACTGGGCACTCGACACAAAGGGCGAATTGCGGCTGCCCGGAAATGACGCAAGAACCAAAATCAAGCTATGCCGGTTGGATGAATTGGGCACGCTCGGCTTCGATGTTCGCGATATCTTCGATGCGTTTTCTGTGGATAAAGCCGCAGCGGAATGGTCGCCTTATGCGGGTTTTTGGGATCACAACGCGAAGAAGGTCGTTACTATTTCGCAGCAACCAAATGCAACGCTGATAGCTCGCACCAAGGCTACAGCCCTCGAAGGGCGTCCTTTGAAGGATGCGAAAGCCGTATGGAAAAAGGCTGGAAAGATTTTGCTCGTTTCGCGACTGCGATCCAACACGCATCGCGTCATCGCGATTGGTTTGCCCAGGACAACGCTCGGCAATACGTGGTGGGGTTTCGACGACTCCGGACTGAGTGAAGATCAACGAAAAGCGTTATTGCTTTGGCTCAATGGAACTGTTTCGATTCTCTGCTACTTTGGTCGTCGGGCGATTACCGAAGGCGCATGGATGCAAATGAAGAAGCCCGCATGGGCATCCATGCCAGTTCTGGATGTCCGGGCATTGGACGCTAAGCAACTCAAAATCTTGGCCGACACCTACGATACCTTATCGGTAAGTGAGCTCGCGCCGATTGCCCAATTAAACGACGATCCGATTCGTCAGGCGATTGATGCTGCGCTGTGTAGGGTACTGGATTTGCCTGATCTTTCAGCGGTCCGTGAACTGTTGGCGCGTGAGCCTGGGCTCACGGCCAAGGACATCAGCCCACAGAGCAAATCAGTCACAGATGCTGGCAAGCGAGCGCGTAAACCCGAGGGAATCAGAAACCCCGCCATAGCGGCCGCTGTTGATGCTGGCACAAAGCCGACCAAGAGAGCGAAAAAACCTTCCCCCGCTTGACGTGGCAGGAAAGCGTCGCCAAGCGGTAAGGCAGCGGTTTTTGGTACCGCCATTCCCAGGTTCGAATCCTGGCGCCCCAACCATTTCCTCACAAGCCCACGAAACAGCCTACCCCACGCGGCCCGGCATTTCACCCCCGGCCCGCTTTGCGTTACACCCGCCCTCATGAACGCGAAGACCCGATATGACCCCGCCGCCGATGGCTGGACCGATTTCGTCTGGCATGAGGATGGCTTCCCCGCTTTGGTTGGCCCCTTCTGGCAGAAAACCGTGGATGGGCGGCGCCTGCATGGGCTGCTGGTGGAAGAAAAGCACAGCAATATCCATGGCATTGTCCATGGCGGCATGATCTCCACCTTTCTGGATCAGACGCTTGGCCATACCGTTTGGGAAGCCGCAGATCGCGGGCCGAATGTCACCGTGCAACTGAATGTGCACTTCATCTCCGGCGCCAGGCAGGGGGATTTCCTGGTGGCAGAAGGCGAAGTGATGCGCGTGACACGTTCGATCGTGTTTGTGCGCGGTCGGCTGACCGCAGGCGACAAGCTGATCGCCCATGCGGATGGGGTCTGGAAACGGTTGGGGGCGGGGTAGGTTGACGGTGACGGGTTTTGGCATGAACTGGGTGACCGCACCAAGGCGCAATCAGCCATATAATCAACCTATCGAAACCACTTCCGGGAATGCCTGTCGGGCTGTGGGCCGGTCTCACCTGGCTTGAAAAAGCCCATCGCTTCCTGGGGCAGGCACCGGATCATGCAAAATGGGTCGAGCCGCCGGCCACAGAAAAATACCCCTCAAAACACCGCCCCAAATGGAAGCACCGCCACCAAATCCCCCGGCGCCACCGCCGTGATATCTTCCGCCAATTCCGCAAAAGCATCCGATTGCGTTAGCGATGTCAGCAACCCCGCCCCTTCGCGGGCGAATTTGCGCGCGCGCGGCAGGCCGCCCGTGGCATGCAGGCTGACGCGCACATATTCGCGCCGACCGGCTTTCTTGCGGTAGCTGAAATCCGCCTCCGCCACGAAGCGCGGCAGCACTTCCGGCAAGGCGCCGGCAAGCCGCAGCACCAAGGGCCGCGCCAGATGCAGGAAGGTGACTACGGCGGCCACGGGATTGCCCGGCAGGCCCAAAACTGGCGTGCCGCCCACCAGCCCCATCGCCGCGGGCCGCCCCGGCTTCACCGCCAGCCGCCAAAATACCAGCCGCCCGCCCGCTTCTATGGCGGCGCGCACATGGTCTTCCTCGCCTGTCGAAACGCCTCCGCTGGTCAGCAGCAAATCATGGCTGGCGGCGGCGCTACGCAGCGCGGCTTCGGTGGCGGCGCGGTTATCGGGCAGGATGCCAAGATCATGCGCTTCCACGGGCAGCGCCGCCAGCAGCGCCAGCAGCGTGAAGCGGTTGCTGTCATAGCTCTGCGCCGGGCCAAGCGGCCCGCCAGGGCTCGCCAATTCATCGCCGGTCGAAAACACGCCAACCTTCAGCCTGGGCCGCACCGCAAGCCGCGCCTGACCCAAGGCCGCTGCCAAGCCAATCTCCGCAGGGCCGAGCCTTCTGCCCTCAGGCAGCGCCAAAGCGCCGGCGGCGATATCCTCCCCCGCCGGGCGGGCATTGGCCCCAAGTTTAAGGCCGGGGGGGATGAAAATCGCCGCACCATCGCGGCGTACGTCTTCCTGCATCACGGCGGTATCAGCGCCGAGGGGCATGGGGGCGCCGGTGAAAACGCGCATCGCCTCACCGCCGGCCAAACCGCTTGAAGCGGTTTGCCCAGCGGCTATGCGGCCAACCTCGCGCAAGGTGGTTTCACCCCCCGGCGCCAAATCGGCATGGCGAAAGGCCCAGCCATCCACGGCAGCGTTGAAGAAGGGCGGCAGGGGCAAGGGCGCCAGCAGCGGTGCCGCCAGCACGCGCCCGCGCGCGGCGGCCAGTGGCACGGATTCTTCGCCGGTCGCGGGCGGGATGCGTTCCAGGATCAGCGCCTGGGCTTCTTCCACCGCCATCAGCGCGCCGCCAAAGGCGAAGCAATCATCCGAAAGCTGCGCCATCAGCCCTCCGTCCAGGCAATGTCCTCGATCTGGCGCGCATGTGCCAGCACCAGATCGGCGATGGCTTCCACCTCATCCAAGCCGGCGCGGGGCAGATCATAAGGCGGGGGCGTATCGGATGCCACCGCGACAATGCCCGGCATCTCCGGGTGCATCCAGGGCTTGCCATTGGCGGCGCGATGCACTTCCAACTTCGGATGCGCGTCGCGCTTGAAACCTTCCACAATCACCAGATCAACGCGGTCCATGCGCGCCAGCAATTCTGGCAGGCGCGGTTCGGCAGCACTGCGGAGTTCCGTCATCAGCGCCCAGCGCGCGCCGGATGCCACCATCACCTGCTGCGCGCCGGCCTGCCGATGCTGCCAGGAATCCTTGCCCGGCACATCCACATCAAAGCGATGATGCGCGTGCTTCAGCGTAGAAACACCAATCCCCCGCCCAATCAGGCAGGGGATCAGCTTTACCATCAGGCTTGTCTTGCCGGCCCCGCTCCAGCCGGCGAGGCCGATCAAGCGCATGGAATGATCAGTCCGCCCCGGAAGGCTTCGCGCCTGACGGCGCTTCCGCCGCGCGGCCCTTGGCCATTTCTTCCTGAACCCAAAGCGCATGATGCTGCTTGGCCCAGTTGAGGTCCACCTGCCCTGAGCCCATGGCGTCAAAAGCGCCGTCCATACCGATGGAGCCGATATAGATATGTGCCAGCAAGGCCGCGATCATCAGCACGGATAGGACGCTGTGAATGATGTGGCTAAGCTGCATTCCGGCAACATCGGTAAAGAAAAACGGGAAAACCAGCAGATAACCGGAAACGGCCACCACTGCCCCACCCAGCACGGTGATCCAGAAGACCATCTTCTGCCCACCATTGAAGCGGCCGGCTGCCGGATGCTCCTTGCCGATCAGGCCACCACCTGCCTTGAACCAGGCAATGTCGCGCGCATTCGGGATATTGTCCTTCACCCAAATCAGCAGCATCACCACCAGGCCGAGTGTAAAGGGGAAGGCCAGGAAGTTATGGGCGTATTTGCCCCATTGGCTGATGGCGGTGAAGGCTTCCGGCCCCATGATCGGCAGCAGGATATGCCGCCCAAAGGTCAGATTCAGGCCGGAAATCGCAAGAATGATGAAGGTGGAAGCCACCATCCAGTGATTGGCGCGTTCCAGCGTATTGAAGCGCAGAATGGTGCGCCCTGAACGGCCACCCTCAATCGGGATGCGCCCTTTGGTCAGGCGGAAGGCAACCAGAAGCGCCAGCATGCCAAGCACGGCAATGCCGCCCACCCATGCCAGGGTGTAGTTATGGAAATCACGCCATTCGCGCCCGACAGGCTGAATAAGCGTCGCGGCCCGATCATCGGGGATGGTGATGCGGCCCTGGATCTGGTTGCCGCGCAGCAGCGCCTGCACTTCCATTTCTTCTGCCATGGAAGGCGCACGCGGCGCGGTTTGCGCGATTGCGGGTGCCGCCGCGCCGATCAGCAGCGCGGCGAGCAGGCCAAGAATGCGAAGCTTCATGATGCGTCCGCCTGTCAGATCGCAACGGTTTCGCGATAGGCGGTGCGCCAACCCCAGGCGCCCGTGCCATAGCCGCGGCGCTGCACACGCTCCCGATAGATGGAGGCGATGATCTGCCCATCACCGGCGAGCAGCGCCTTGGTGGAACACATTTCAGCGCAAAGCGGCAACTTGCCTTCGGCCAGACGGTTCGACCCGTATTGGATATATTCCGCCTGGGTATTATCTGCCTGCGGGCCACCGGCGCAGAAGGTACATTTATCCATCTTCCCGCGCGAGCCAAAATTGCCGAGCCTTGGAAACTGCGGCGCGCCGAAAGGACACGCGTAGAAGCAATAACCGCAGCCGATGCAAAGGTCCTTGTCATGCAGCACCACGGCATCGGCCGTGGTGTAGAAGCAGGAAACCGGGCAGACAGCAGCGCAAGGCGCATCCGTGCAATGCATGCAGGCCATGGAGATGGAACGCTCCCCAGGCTTGCCGTCATTGATCGTCACCACGCGGCGACGATTGATGCCCCAGGGCACTTCATGTTCGTTCTTGCACGCCGTGACGCAGGCATTGCATTCGATGCAGCGTTCCGCGTCCAACAGGAATTTCATGCGGGCCATGTTTCTGGTCCTCCCTTATGCCGCGCGGATCTGACAAAGCGTGACCTTGGTTTCCTGCATGAAGGTCACCGGGTCATAGCCATAGGTGGTTACTGCATTGACGCTTTCGCCAAGCACAATCGGGTCCGTGCCGGCTGGGTATTTGCGCCTTTGGTCTTCCTGCATGAACCAGCCGGCGAAGTGGAAGGGCATCCAGGCAACACCCTGCCCGACACGCTCCGTCACCAAGGCCTTCATGCGGGTTGCCTTGCCTGCCGGCATTTCAGGGCCGGAGACCAGCACCCAGGCGCCATCGCGGATATTACGCGCGGCAGCATCACGCGGGTTGATTTCCACGAACATATCCTGCTGCAATTCCGCGAGCCATTTGTTCGACCGCGTTTCTTCGCCGCCGCCTTCATATTCAACCAGGCGCCCGGACGTCAGGATGATCGGGAAATTCGGCGCCACCTGATGCGAACGGTTTTGCACCGTCTGCCCCAGATGCGGCAGGCGGAAGCCGCGCCGATCCGGCAGCGTCGGGAATTGCGCGATCAAATCCGTGCGCGGCGTATAGATAGGTTCACGATGCACCGGCACTGGATCAGGCAGGTTCCAGGCGACCGCGCGCGCCTTGGCGTTCCCATAAGCTACCACGCCGTGATTCATGGTGATGCGAATGATCCCCATGGAAAGATCCGTCGCCCAGGAAGCCGTGCCCCCCTGACGCGCCAAGGATGCGCGCTCGGCATCCGTATACTCCGCATCCCAACCCAGGCGCTGCATCACCGCCGTGGTGAATTCCGGATAGCCATCCGTGATCTCGGATCCCTTGGAATAGGACCCTTCGGCCAGCAGCGTCACGCCATTCCGTTCCACACCGAAGCGGGCGCGGAAAGTGCCGCCGCCTTCCTTCACATGAAGGTTGGTGTTGTAGAGGATATGCGTGCCCGGATGGCGCATTTCCGGCGTGCCCCAGCAGGGCCAGGGCAGGCCATAGAAATCGCCCTTGATTTCGGCGGGCGCATCCGGCTTGGCGCGCAAGGTCACCAGATCGAACTTGTCCTGATGCGCCATATGCGCCTTCAGGCGTTCCGGCGATTGGCCCGTATAGCCCGTGCTGATCGCGCCGCGATTGATCTCCCGCAGGACGCTTTCCGGTACTGGTTCCTGGCCCTTGACCTCGATATTCTTGAACATGTCGGCCTGGAAACGCACCGGCATGTTGCGCTTTTCCGCCGCGCGGTCCAAGGCGCCGGCCAGCCGATAGAGCACCTCATAGTCATTCTTGCTCTCGAAAATCGGCTTCACCACCTGATCTCCCCATTGCACGGAACGATTGGAGGCGGTGCGGCTGCCCGCGCATTCAAACTGCGTGCAAATCGGCAGCAGATAAGTGTTTTCCTTACGGTTCGCGAGGACCGCGAAGGTTGTCGGGTGCGGATCGGCCACCACCAGCAGATCAAGCGCCTCCAGCCCCTTCACAGCCTCCGGCATGCGCGTGACGGTATTGCCGCCATGGCCAAACACCACCATGGCCTTGAAGTTATCACGCTGCTGCACCTGATCCCTGGGTAGCGTCACCGCATCGAAATAGCGCGTTGTCGGGATGCCGGGCGTGCCCATGATGGCCGGGCTGTCAAAGCGCGCGACCATGCTTTCATAGGACACATTCCAAACCCGCGACCAATGCCGCCACGCATTCTCATCCAGCCCGTAATAGGCAGGCAGCGTGGTGACATCGAGCCCGAAATCCGTCGCCCCCTGCACATTGCAATGGCCGCGGAAGATATTCGCCCCCGTACCATCAGACCCGACATTGCCGGTGGCCAGCAATAGGATGGAGAAGGCGCGCACATTGGCGGTGCCAACGGTTTTCTGCGTCGCCCCCATGCACCAGATCAGCGTGGCCGGCTTTTGCGTCGCGAACAGCTCGGCGACCTTGCGCAGTTGCGCGCCCGGCACGCCGGCAACGCGTTCAACTTCCGCCGGAGTCCACTTGGCGCATTCGGCGCGGATTTCATCCATGCCATGCACGCGCTGGCGGATGAATTCCTTGTCTTCCCAGCCATTGGCAAAGATGTGATGCAGCATGCCCCAGATGATGGGGATATCCGTGCCGGGGCGGATGCGGACATATTCATTCGCATGCGCTGCGGTGCGGGTGAAGCGCGGGTCAATCACAATCAGATTGGCGCGGTTCTGTTCCTTGCCGGACAACACATGTTGCAGGCTGACCGGATGCGCTTCCGCCGGATTGCCGCCCATGATGATCATGGTCTTGGAATTGCGGATGTCGTTGTAGGAATTGGTCTGCGCGCCATAGCCCCAGGTATTGGCCACACCCGCAACGGTCGTGGAATGGCAAATGCGCGCCTGGTGGTCCACGTTATTGCTGCCCCAGAAGGCCGCGAATTTGCGATAGAGGTAAGCGCCTTCATTGGAGAATTTCGCGCTGCCCAGCCAGAAGGTAGCATCAGCACCGCTTTTCTGGCGGGTTTCCATCAGCTTGTCGGCGATTTCGGTCATCGCATTGTCCCAGGACATGCGCTGCCATTGGCCATTCACCAGCTTCATCGGGTATTTGATGCGTCGGTCACCATGCACCAATTCGCGTACCGATGCGCCCTTGGCGCAATGCGTGCCGCGATTGATCGGCGATTCCCAAGCCGGTTCCTGCCCCACCCAAACGCCATTCTGCACTTCCGCAATAACGGTGCAGCCAACGGAACAATGCGTGCAGATATTCTTCACGCGCTGCACGGGCTTCGTGTGATCCATCGGCCCCGCTTCGGCAGGGCGCATGGTGGAAAGCGGAATGGCGCCAAGGGCGGCAAGCCCCGCCCCGCTAAGCCCGGCCTGACGCAAAAAGGCGCGACGATCGAGCCCGCCGGCGGAAAGCCCCTGATAGGCGGAAGCAAGGCGCTGCTTGGCGGCCTTGCCATCGGTGCGTTTGATCAGCATGGGATTTTTCCCTTTTACTTATCGTTGGAACGATTGGTGCGGTAAAAAGCCTGCACATGGGGGCTATTGGCCTGATAGCGGGCCTTCAACCGATCCGCCTGGCCTTCCTTCCGCGCGGTGCCCGCCGGCACGGCATCGGCGCGGAGTGGCGCTGAAGCCTCAGCCGCCGTTGCCGCCATCGCGGCACCGCCAGCGAGGCCGAGGGTCTTCAGAAACCCGCGGCGTTGCGCGACTTGCTTGTCATCACTGCTCATTTTCAAAGCCTCCCAGCAAAAAGCATCAGACGGGCAATTCCTGCGCCGCCAATTCAACTTCAATGGCCATACGGCCCAGCGCGCCGACGGCACGGTAAAAACTTGCGGCTTCCGCCGCTTCCAGATCGGCAAAGAAGCGCCCCGCCCAGGGGCGAAGGTGGCGGGCGAAAAACGCCTCAGCCGCCGCGTCACCGCCCGGAAACACGCCAGAAAGCAGTCCGGCAAAGCTTTCGCATTCGGATGCTATGTGATCCTCAGGCTCGGCCACGCCATCGGCGCGTTCAATGCCAAGCCGCGCGAGGTCGCCGCGCAGATCGGCCAACGGGCGTTCATGCAGGAAGCCGGTGATGTAATAGGACGCGAAGGGCAGCAATTCGCCACGCCCTAGCCCGATGAAAAGATCGTGGAATTCGCGTTGAACGCGCTGCGTATCGGTGGCGGCGGCGGCCTCAGCCAAGGCACGAAAACATTTGCCAAGCGGCGAAGCGTCGCCCGGCAAGGCGGCCAGCGCATGCAGCAGATGGGCATCAGGCGCGGCGACCAGCAGGCGGCCAAGCAGCGCGAAAAGCCGCGCCCTTTCGGTCGCCATGGCATCGGGTGCCTGTGCCTGTTCCTGTTGCGTCATGGCCCGCATGCGGCCGCTGCCCCCTCATGTTCCAATAACTGCCCGTTATGGACCTGTTGCCTGCTCACCTAATGGAAAACTCAGTAACTGACCGAGAATCTTCCAGTGAGACAGAGACACAAATCCATCCAGGATTTCCGAGTCTTGTAGTCAAAAAATGTATCAAAATGCAATATGAAAGATACATTACACCACATCTGGAGGTTGGGCCGACCCCAAAAGCCTAGACCGGCAAGGCGCTACCATGGCGGCGGGGGCGCAGCGCCGGGGGCTCGGGCGCGGCCTCTGGCTCAGGCGCGGCCTCGGCAATGGCCAGGCTTGGGGGTTCGGGCGGCAAGGCTGGCGCCGTCGCCTCCGCCACGGCAAGGGTTTCGTCCTGCGGCTCGGCTTCCGGCTTCGGCGCCGGTGCATCCAACCCGAGCGAATGAGACAACAGCTTCATCGCATCGCCGCCCAATTCCAGCGCAAAGCCCGGCACGCCATCCGGCGCGTTGAAATCCCAGGCATAATCGGCGGGGCCGATGAAATCGCGGATGGCGGGGTCCAGGCTCCAGGCCCGGCGCAGCGCGGCGGCGCGCAATTCCAGCGGCACCTTGCGATGCAGGAAGGCGGTGAAATCGCTCTCAATCGTCAGGCTTTCCACGGGCGGAAGGCCGCTCAGGTCGAAATCATCCTCGGGCGCCGGTGCGGCTTCCGGCACCGCTTCGGGCAGGGCTTCGGCGGGCAAAGCCGGTTCCTCCGGCGCGCGGCCTTCCACCACGGCGCGCTTGCGGCGCGACCAGCGGGAAAGGAAGCCCTCCCCTTCCCCGCTCATGGGCCATCCACCCGGCCACGCCGGCCAAGCCCTTCAAGCTCTGCCTTGTCGCGTTCGCGTTTGTGAAAGCCGCGGTCGCGGTGATGTTCCGCCACAAAAGCCTCCAAGGCCGCGCGGATGCCAGGGGGTAGCGGCACGGCCTCCATCAGGTCTGAACCCGAATCGGCGTAGAGATGCGCCTCACCGGCATCCACCGTCACGCGTTGCAGCGCAAAGCCGGGGGTTGCTTCCACCGGCCGCAGCACCACCCAGATGCTGGGGCTGCTGCTTTCCAGATTGTGCTTGTAGTTATCCGTGTCCGTCGGGTGCAAAGCCACTTCGGCATTGCCGGCGAAGAACAGGCTGCGGCCTTCTTCTTCCCGCATCAGCGTCCAGGCGGGCAGGACCGGCGCGTCTTCCAGCACTTCCACCGCGCGCCAGGCGTAATCCGCCCATAGCGTGACACCGGGGCGGCGTTCGACCACGACGCCAACGGGGATAGAGATAGTGCCGGGGATGATCAGGCTCATGCACCCTTCTCCGCAGTCAGCAGCGGCAGGCCGGCCACCAGGTTTTGCGGCTTCATGCGCAGCCGATTGGCGGCATCCATGGCAAGCGCCAGATAGATCGGCTTGCCCGCCACGCGCGGCAGCACCCGCGCGGGATTGACAAATTCCAGCACGCCCAGCCACAGAATGCGCGCAAGCCGCGCCTGCGCCACCTTCTTGCCCTGCCAGAGATCATTGGTGATGGATGTGGCTTCCGTATCCAGCCCGATATGCCAGCGCCAATCACGGTCTTCGATGGTGGGCACGGCGCGGATGGTCACTTCCTCACCAAACAGGTGCTGAATGAAGCGCGTGATGGCGCGCGCGAGCCCCTGCTGACCGGGCCGCCCTTCGGCAATATCCAGCGCAAAATCATGCGCATCAGACCGCCCGTGATAGAGATGGGCATTCATGTCGGACAGCACATCAATTTCAACCTCGCGGGGCGGCGCGCCAGCTTCGACCAGCAATTGGCCAAGCGCGCCAAAGCCACCATCGCGGCCACGCATTTCCAGCACTTCCTCATCCGCCAGCAATAGCGAACCCTGATTGATGGCAGCGCGTTGCGGGCGATAGAAAAGTTCAGCGGCGCGCAGCGCGAAGGGATCGCCCTCCCCCTCCATCGCGGCGCGGGCGACCAGATGCGTCAGCATTTGCAGAAAAATGGGCGGGATGCCGCCGACATCGCCGCGATAGAGCGCGAGCCAGGCTTCTTCCAGGCTGGGCGCAGCGCGGACGCGATCACGAAACCCCAGAAAATGCCGCCAATTTTCCTGCGCATCCGCATCGGTAAGCGTGGCGATGCGCGCGGCATCCACCGCCTGTTCGGGTTCGGCCAAAAGCGCGGCATGTAGCGCCACTTCCGCCGCGCAGGCTTCATCTGGTGGCACCAATTCCGGGCGGGCCAGAAAGGCGCGCCATAAACCAGGTGTTGCACGCAGCCGGCCATGCGGCGCGGCCTCACACAAATGATGCCCGGAAGCGACCCAGAAATCGCCGGGGGAGAGCATGGCGCTCATGCTTCGCGTTTTCCGATTTTTGTGAGATCAGGGCGAAGGATGGGTTCATCATCCTCCTCGCCATGGGTCTCCACACTCGCGAAAACCGGCAGGCTTTCAAAACTGCGATGCTGTTCGGCGCGCAGATGCAGCGTGCGGAAGCGTTCGCGCTGTTCGCCGCCTTCAATGCTGCGCGTCAAGGCGAGCACCGTACCGGGCGGGTGATCACAAAGCTGTTCGGCAAAGGCCAATTCCTCCTCAGCCGCGGCGCGCGCCGCTGCCTCATCCGGCGCGCCATGGGCCAGGCGGATATGGGTGGCAAGCGCTGACAAGGCTACGGCGCGGTCGGCGGCGCTGGCTTCCGCCACCTCCACCAAAGTCGCCCAACCGAAGCTGCCAAGCCCGAGGAAGCCGCCACGAAACGCCTGGCGACGCTTGCCCGACATTTGCGCCGGGTCCTCATCCCAGAAGGAAAAGCCGCCGGGCACGGCCCATTCGCCGGGCTCGGTCGCCTGATCGAAAATCACGGTGTCTGAGGCATCGAGGCGGATGGTGCGGGGCAGCCGGGTCATGCCAAAGCCTCTGCCAGGGACAGGGTTTCGCGGCCCGAGGCACCTTCCAGCACCAGATCGCCGCTGGCCGGCACAATGCCGCGCCGCGCGCCGGCGCCAAGCTTGGGGTCAAGCCGCGCAAGGTAGCGTTCCGCCAAAGTCTTGAAGCCACGCCCCTGCCAATCCGCAACCGTGGCCATGAAATGCCGCGCCCAGGCGGCGACGAGTAGCGCGGGGGTCAAATCATCATAGCCTTCGCCCAGAAGGGATGTCCGGTCCGGGGTTTCGCCCGGTTCGCCATCGGCATATTCGGCGAAGCGCGCTTCCATGCCGACCACCAGCCAGGGCAAGGGGCCATCCGGCGGGGTCTCGGCGGGCAGGCCAAGGCGGGTTTGCCCGACCACGGCGCCATTCAGGCGCAATGTGCCGGGCCATTCAAAAATCAGCGGAATATCGGGCGGGCCATAGGCGCCCAAGGCATCGGCCAAAGCGACGCTGGCGGCATGCAACGCCAGGCGCGCGGCCGGCAAGGCTTCTTCCGGTTCCAGCACAATCGCGGCTTCCGCCCGCGCCCAAGACCGCACCCATACCAGCGTGCCCGCACCCTTTTCCGGGGCAATGGCGCAGGCATGGCGCAGCGCATCGCCACCTTCGCGCAGCGCGATGATCGGCGTGAAAACACTCGGTAATGCGGGTAATTCCTCTGCCACCCTGGCGCCATCCCTCGTCAGCCTCACTTGGCTGTCATATATGCCGCGCGCGGCAATCTTCACAGCGGGGGCGGGCTAAAGCATCATGGCGGATGAAAAGGGGCGGATCGCGCTGGTGTGCAGCTGCGAGGATACCATGCTGCTGGATGGCAAGGCGCTCACGCGCGGCTGTGGCGCTGGCGTTGAAATCCGCGGCGCCGAGCAGCTTTGCCTCGCCCAATTGGATCGGTTTGAGGCGGCTTTGGCGACTGGCCGACCGCTCACCATCGCCTGCACCGCCCAAGCCCCGCTTTTCACCCAAGAAGCCGAGGCCGCCGGCGCTGCCACCCCGGTTTTCGTGAATATCCGAGAGACCGCCGGCTGGTCCGCCGAAGGCAAGGATGCCGGGCCGAAAATGGCCGCGCTGATCGCCGCCGCCGCTGAGCCCATGCCGGAAATTCCTCTGGTTAGTCTGGAAAGCGCCGGTATCGCCCTGGTGTTGGGACGCGATGAGGTGGCGCTGACTGCCGCCGCGAAGCTGCAAGACAAGCTCGATATCACTGTTTTGCTGACGGGGGATGTGCCGGTGGCGCCGCCTCGGCAAGCGGCCTTCCCGGTGATGCGCGGGCGGGCGCGTTCGGCCAGCGGCTATCTTGGCGCCTTTGAAGTGATTGTGGATGGCGCGGCGGCGCCAAGCCCTGCTTCCCGCGCAAGCTACGCCTGGGGCAAGGGCAAGGATGGCGCGATCAGCCGGGCGGATATCATCCTGGATTTGACCGGCGCCGCGCCGCTATTTCCGGCGCATGAGGTGCGGCAAGGGTATCTCCGTGCTGACCCCACTGATGGCGCCGCGCTGGAACGCGCCATCACGGCAGCCGGCGAATTGGTCGGCAGTTTCGACAAGCCGCGTTTCGTTGCTTTCGACGGCAAGCTTTGCGCCCATGCGCGCAATAAGCGCGAAGGCTGCCGGCGTTGCCTTGATCTTTGCCCGACCGGCGCGATTACGCCGGGTGTGGGGCCCCTCAAGGACCAGGTGGTGATCAGCGCGGAGATTTGCGCGGGCTGCGGTGCCTGCGCGGCGGTGTGCCCGACCGGTGCCGCCACCTATGCGCTGCCGCCCACCCAGGCTTTGCTGCGCCGGCTGCGGCGGCTGTTGCGGACCTATGCCGATGCGGGCGGCGCGGCGCCGGTGGTGTTGCTGCATGATGATGCGCATGGGGAGGCCTTGATTGATGCCCTCGCCCGCCATGGCGATGGCTTGCCGTCGCGCGTGCTGCCACTGCGCGTGAATGAGGTTTCATCCCTTGATCTGGCGGTTCTTGCCGGCGCCTTCGCCTGGGGGGCGAGTGCGGTGCGGCTGTTGGCGCCGGCCAGGCGCGGGCATGGCGTGGATGGTGTGCTCCGCAATATTGACTATGCGGAAGCGGTGCTGGCCGGGCTTGGGCTTGCCGGCCCCGCACCGCGTGCGGCGCTGCTTGAAACCGATGATCCGTTTACGCTCGGCGAGGCTTTGGCCGCCCTGCCCCGCATGGCGCTTGGCTTTGCCCCGGCGCGGTTTGAAGCGCTTGGCAGCCCACGCGAAATGGCGCAGCAGGGCTTCCGTGCCTTGCGGGAAGCGGCCTCGGCGCGGGTTGCCGTGGTCGCTTTGCCGGAAAAGGCGCCCTTCGGTCTGGCGCGGGTGGATCAGGCGGGCTGCACGCTCTGCCTTGCCTGCAGCAGCGTCTGCCCGACCAGCGCCTTCACGGCCGATCCGGATCGCCCTGCATTACGCTTTCTGGAAGATGCCTGCGTGCAATGCGGGCTTTGCGCCGCCACCTGCCCGGAGAAGGTCATTACGCTTGAGGCGCGCCTGAATTTCGCGCCGGAAGCGGCAGCGCCGCAGGTGGTTAAGGCAGAAGAACCCGCCGCCTGCCCGCGCTGCAACAAGCTGTTCGGTATGAAATCCTCCATCGCGCGGGTAAAGGCGAAGCTTTCCGCGCATTGGATGTTCGCGGACCCAGCGCGTCAGGCTTTGCTGGATTTGTGTGAAGATTGCCGCGTTCTGGAAGCGACCAATGGCGGGATTGATCCTTACGCCGGCGCGCCGCGCCCGGTGACGAAGACGACTGAGGATTACTTGCGGGAAGCGGAACGGGCGAAGCGTGGGGAGACAGAAAGCTAAAGCTCCGCTTCTGACATCAGGTTCAGCCAAGAGTGTCGACGGGCAGCTATCCTGGATTGAGCCGAAGCCCCTCTCTTTTTCTGGCGTCGGCCTTGAAAGGTAACTTTTTCGTTACCAAAGTAATCATTTAAGCCGCGTTGATATTCGAAAGGCGTCAGATGGCAACAGAAATTCACTTTGTAGATGTTGGCCAAGGCAACATGGTCTTAATTAGGGCTGACGATGGCAAGCGGTTTGTCTTCGACTGCAACATCACGCAGGATAACGAGTTAAGAGTTTTGGGCTACGTTGCGAAAGTCTTCGGCAAAGGTAACGCCATCGCAGCATTCATTTGCTCGCATCGGGACGCTGACCATATGCGCGGCGTAAGAAAGCTCCACGCACAGAATCCTATTTCAAAAATATGGGACACAGATACGCCCGGAAACACAACGTATTCTACTGAATACAAGGAATGCATGACTCTCCGCCGCGAGGTGGGAAATTTTGTCATCAAACGGAAAATGATCGGAAACTATGGGAAAACTCGTCTTCTTTTCATGAGCGATGCCGACGAGCGCGTTCCCAACAATGTAAACGATCAGGGTATCGTCATAAAAGTAGAGCAAAGAAGCCAAATGGGTGATTACTGCCTCAAAAGTGTCATGTTGCCCGGTGATAGCAATGCGCAAGTTTGGAGAGATGGCATCCTTAGGGATTATGCAGCGACTGAAGTTCAGTCTTCGATTTTGATGGCGGCGCATCACGGATCAAACTCGTTTTTCGACATCCCCGGTGATCGCTATTGGTATACGTCACATATTGAGGCGATAAAGCCTGCCATGGTTATCATCTCTGTCGGCGCGAACACACACGGCCACCCTGAGAAGGAAGCGCTCTCTCTCTACGAGAAATATGCAACGGGCTCAAAAGACGGTCACAAGGTAGCACGGACCGATCAAAAAGGAACCATGAAGCTGACCTTGAAGACAGAAGGCGGGTGGGCACTGGAGTACAGCAGATAATTGGCAAACGATCAAAGGATGAATGGCATGTTGAGCGAATTTCTGGACAAAATTACATCTTACAATCTTTTCAACTATCTCCTTCCGGGCGCGGTATTCGCATACTTCGCGGAGAGTAGGCTCGAGATTAAACTTGTACCGGATGATTTGGTTACTGCTGCTTTTGTCTACTATTTTTTGGGTGTGGTTGTCAGCCGCTTTGGTTCATTGGTGCTTGAACCACTTTTGAAAAAGATTCGGGTGGTCAATGCAGAACCTTACACGGCCTTTGTTTCTGCATCCGAAAAAGATTCCAAGATTGAGGTTTTGCTTGAGGCGGCGAATATGTACCGGACACTTCTATCGGCTATGACAATACTCCTGCTGCTTGCTGCCTACCTTAAAGTTGAAGCCATCTACCCAAACTTGATGCAGTGGCGCGGCCCTATTGGAGGTTGTGCCTTGGCCTTCATTTTTTTATTCGCCTACAAGAAGCAGACAGATTATATAGTCAGTCGAATTCGGAAGCTAAATGGCTAGCTCTGCACTAAAGACTAATTGTTCATCAGAAAAATTCTTCAGTCTGTCGTTAGATATCGTTTGTAGGTTGAGCGGCATAAGCTCGCGTCCGGTCCACACCCGGTCACTAGACATGCGTTAGATTTAGTCCGACCATAATTTCCAAGTCGCCAAGCAATTCAATTTGGCTTGAAAATGCTCAGCGCCGCGTCGGCAGCCGCGTATTGCCGCCGATTTCGTAAGGCGTGCGCAGTGGCGACATGTCTCCGCGCGGCGCTTCGGGGTCGTAGGATTGCAACCGTTCATTGGCCCGGTCGCGGTCCAATTCCTGCTGTAGCGTGGACATGGCGCGTTCCGTACCCGCCTGGCCAGTCACAGGCAGGTTGGAAGGCGTTGGCGCCGGAATGGAAGCGGGGCGCGCGGCTGCGGGGGCTGGCGTGGGTGCCGGCGCTTCGGCACAGGCCGCCAGCGCCAACCCAGCGAACACAACCCCGCGCCGGAACATTACAGACGCACGCCGGTGGTCGCGAAAGCCACGTCAGCGGTCTGCTGAATATTGCGGTCCAGATAAATCGCCGCGCCAATGGCGATGACAATGGCAATGCACATGCCGCTGATGATGCCGTTCATGGTTTTCTCCCGGAAACTTAGCCTGAACCTAGCTTATGGCTTCAGGGCCGATGCTTTGCAAGATTTTCTCGGCCTCGGCCAAATCCTCGGGCGCATTGGCATTGAAGAAGGGGTCATAAGGGCTGGCAGGCCAGGCGGCATCGGCACAGCCAAAGCGCGCGGTCCAGCGATCAATCTTGCGTTCCCCGGCCAGCAGGGCGGCGCGCAATTCGCCGCGCAAAGCCACGGGCCAAAGCGCCGCCGGCGGGTGGGATTGGCCGCCGGAGGATGCCGCCGCCATGGGCACGCCCCCTGCCCGCCGCGCTGCATGGAGCCGCGCCACGAAATCAGCCGGGATGAAGGGGCAATCCCCGGGGACCGAGGCCACCCAGGCCAGATCAGGCCGATGCTCTGCCGCCCATTCAAGCCCGGCCAGAATCCCCGCGAGCGGCCCGGGGTAATCCGGCAGCGGGTCCGCCACCACGGGCAGGCCGTAACCCGCGAAACGCGCGGGGTCGCCATTTGCATTCAGCGCCACCGCCGCAACCTGGGGCGCCAGCCGCGCCAGCACATGATCCAGCAGGGCTCGCCCGCCCAAAAGCTTGAGCGGCTTATCACCGCCCCCCATGCGCCGCGCGAGGCCACCCGCCAGCACAAGCCCCAGCGTTTCAGCCGCCATCACTGGCCGCCGCTTCCGCGCTGTTCTTCCGCCAATGCTTGGCGCTTTCTTCTTCAACGTAACGCAGATCAGCATCAAAAATGATGCGATCTTCGCCGGCCAGCGCCACAAAGCGCTTGCCCTTGCAGCGCCCAATCAGCATGATACCCGCTTCGCGCGCCAATTCCACACCCCAGGCGGTAAAGCCGGACCGAGACACCAGAATGGGAATGCCCATGCGCACGGTCTTGATCACCATTTCGGACGTGAGCCGCCCTGTGGTGTAGAAAATCTTATCGCCCGGCGCTTCCTTGTTGCGGAACATCCAGCCCGCGATTTTGTCCACCGCATTATGCCGCCCGACATCTTCCATATAGACCAGCGGTTCATCCTGCCGGCACAGCGCGCAGCCATGAATGGCGCCGGCTTCCAGATAAAGGGTGGGCAAGGAATTGATCCGATGCAGCAGGCGATAAAGCCAGGAAGTACGCAATTCAGCGCGCGGCAATTTCGCTTCCGCAAAACCTTCCATCAAATCGCCAAAGGCCGTGCCCTGGGCGCAGCCTGACGTAAGCGTTTTCTTGCGCAGCTTTTCCTCATAATCCGTCCGCCGCGCGGTGCGCACAATCACCACGCCAAGATCATCATCATAATCAACGCCAATGACTTCATCATCGGCAAGCAGCATGCCCTGATTGAGCAGATAGCCCAGCGCCAAATCCTCTGGCCGGTCGCCAATCGTCATCATGGTCACGATTTCCTGACCATTCAGGAAAAGCGTGAGCGGGCGTTCGACTGTGACGCTCGCTTCAATCACGGCCCCCGTATGGTCACGCCCGGTGACACGGCGCGTGAGGCGCGGATCGGCGGGGTCGGGGCGGATGATCAGTTGATCGGGCATGGCGAGCAGATGGGCGAGGGGCCGGTTTGGCGCAAGGTTCAAAAAGAAACCGCGAGCCCAATGGAACCGCCCGAGACATTCTGGCCGAACAGGTAGCGGCCCACGATCCTGATGCTTTGCATATTGAAATCCCACACACCCAATTCATAGCGCCCGACATTCATCTCAATCCCGCCGCCCACCTTGCTAAGGTGATCAAAGCCAAGCGCCACCTGATCGCCGAAATAGCGCGAATGAGACAAATCCACGACCCAGCGCAGCGGGCGGCCAAACATTTCCCGATCCATCGGCCACCGCACGCGGCCCCAGATATTGAAGGTTTTTGCCTCAGCCTCTCCACGCACGGCGCGGGAGGTATCGCCAAGGGTGGAAAGCCGGATATCCGTATAGCGCAATTCAAGGTCAATTTCGTAGCCGGGGCGCGGGATGTTCAAATCCAGCATCAGTGACCCGCCGAGCCCATAGGCATTCATCCGCCCGCGATCAAGAAAGGCCAAGTCGCGATCATATCTCAATTCCAGCAGGCGCCCCAAAAGGGACGCATCGGTTTCCACATGCCCAAGCGCGCCATTCAGGATGGGGCGGAAAACCAGCCCTTCAATGATGGGAAAATCCCAGCCGACACCCACCGTGCCGGAGAAATTATTCCAGCGGGTCGGCAAGGGATATTTTGATGCGCCTTCGGAAAACACAAAGCGCGGATCGTAGCGCGAATAGCCCAAGAAGCCTTCAAGATAGAGCGGGAAATCCGGATCCACCGTGAAGCCGAGGCCAAATTGCGTGGTTTGCAGCCCGGTATCATCCTGCGAACCGCGGCTGATGCTGAGCGAGGATGCGGTGGTATCCGGCACCACATTATAACCAAGCAAACCAAGCACCCCATTGGCGGTTTGTTGCAGGCTATAGCCCGGAATGCCGGTAATCACGCGGCCATTGCCCTGCGCGCCTGCGGGCAAGGATGCCAGCAGGCAGAACAGGAACAGCAAAAGGCGCGCGATAAAACCCATGGAGCACATGTTAGGCATTCATGCGCCGGGCAGCCAAATGCCGCGCCCGGCGAAAAACCGCGTGAAATCCGCAATCGGCACGCGCGCATCAGCCTGGGACGCCGCATCATGGCCGGATGGGTTATGCAGCCGCAGCGCACCGCCTTCCGCACCAAAGACCAGCACCAGATGACCCCCCTTCCCCGGCGCGGGCTCTGCCGGGCGGCGAATAGCCGGATGGACGGAAGCGATGAATAACCCGCCATCGGCCAGCAAGGGCGGGATATCCTCGGCCATGCGGTCAAGAATGATCTCCGCGCGCACGCCATGCGCTTCAGCCAGCCAGGTAATGGCCGGCGCATAGATCAGGCCGCGGATATGGCCATCGGGCTGCTCCACATAGGCGCCATAGCCAGTCAGCACCTGCGCCAGATCGCGCGCGCGGGGTGGCGTGATACAGCGCGCGGCCAGCGCCATGCGCAAACACGCCACGCCGCAAAGATGGTCCGCCCAGCGCGCGTAATCGGCTTTGCTTTCCGCACCGGATTGCGCCCAGGCGGGATCATCCTCGGCCCGGCAGGCGCCGGTGATGATGGCGCCGATCAGGTCCGGCGTTTCCCATTGGCCGAAAAAAGGCGGGATTTCGGGGGCGGGCATGATGGGGGTATTACCCATGCGCGGGGGGCGCGGGCAATTCCGGCCCTTCCGGCAGGCGCCGCAATTTCATTTCAAACAGGGTTTCGGTTTCTACCGCTTCCACCGAGCCGGAAATGGGCGCGGCGCTGGCAGGATCGGGCGCGGCGGCCAGCGGGATATGCCCGGCCCCCGCCAATAGGCCAGAGGTCGGATCAAGCCCAACCCAGCCGGCGCCTGGCAAATAGGCTTCCGCCCAGGCATGCAATTCCGCATCATCGCGCCCGAGCATATCCGGTTCGATCAAATAGCCAGAAACAAACCTGGCGCCAAAGCCAAGCCGGCGCAGCACTTGCACAAGCAACCAGCTTGAATCACGACAGGAACCTCGTCCTTCCGCCAATACTTGTTCGGAATCCCAAACGCCGGGTTCAGGGCGTTGCACATAGGCGATACGCTGATGCACCAGGGTGGTGATGTCAGTCAGAAGCTCCACCGTGCCACGCGGGTCACGCGGAATTTCCGCCAAAAGCGCGGCGAAGCGCGGCCCCAAGGGATCAAGGCGCTGATAGGGCAAAAGCATATCGGCAAGCCATGGCGCGGGCGTGAAGGGCCAGCTTGCGGCTTCCGGTTCCACGAAAAAATCAAAGGGATTGATGATCGCGATTTCGGCCGTGAGGTCCACCGTAACGCTGAAGCGTGCGACCGGTTCGGTCATCAACACGCGCGCCATGAAATTGCCCAGCGGGTCCTGCTGCCAATGCAGCCAATGCGCCGCGGGTTCGATATTGAGCGCATAGGATAGAATGGGCGTGCGGCATTGCGGCGCCGGGCGCAGGCGGATCAGTTGCGGGCCAAGCGCCACCGCGCGCGCATAGCGGTAGGTGCTGCGATGGGTCAGTGAGAATCGAAGTGCCATGGGCAGTCATTCTACCCCAGCTTCGGCGGATCAGGCGATTGACCGCAAGGCAAGGACAGCCTGATGCTGGGCCGGCAAGGGAAGGAAACGCCATGACCGACCTGACCATTCGCGAAGTCAAAACCACTTTACTGCGAATGCCCTGGGCAGATGACCCATGGCTCGCCGGCCATGCGCTGGGGTCCATGCGTGATCTGGTGGTGGTGGAAATCACCACACAATCGGGCATCACGGGCATGGGCTATCTGCATCTGCTGAACCTGCCCTTGCAACGCACCATCGGCGCCTGCATCGCGGAAGCCATGGCGCCGCGTATCATCGGGCGTGATGCCACTGCTGCTGAAGCCATATGGCGCGACCTATGGCGCGCGGCACTGACGGGCGGGCGCGGCGGGGTTGCGATGATGGCGCGATCGGCGATTGACATTGCGCTTTGGGATATCCTCGGCAAGGCAGCGGGGATGCCCTTGCATCGGCTTTGGGGGCATTACAGGTCGGAAATTCCCATCTATGGCAGCGGCTGTTTCCGGGGCGCGCGCGGCGATGGCATGATCGCGAAAGCGAAGCACTACATCGAACAAGGCTATCGCGCCATCAAGATGCAGGTTGCGCATATTGGTGATCTCAACACGGATTTGGACAATGTGCGACGCATGCGTGAGGCCGCCGGCCCCGATATTGATATCATGATTGATGTGAATATGGGCTGGACTGCGGATATCGCCATCACCATGGGCCGCAAGTTTGAGGAATGTGACATCTACTGGCTGGAGGAACCCGTACTGGCCGATGATTACGCTGGCTATCTGCGCTGCGCCGAGGCGCTTGATATGCGCGTGGTGGGCGGGGAGACGCATTTTGGTCGCGCGGATTTGAAACCTTTCCTGGAAAATCCGCGCCTGCCCATTTTGCAGCCTGATCCAATGCGTGGCGGCCTGACGGAGTTGCGCAAGATTGCGACGGTTGCTGATACCTGGGGCATCACCATCGCGCCGCATCTTTTCCCGGAATTGAACGTGCATCTGCTGGCGAGCATCCCCAATGGCATTTGGGCGGAGCAGATGGGGCTTTTGGATGATGTCTTCATCAGCCTGCCCAAAATCGCCAATGGCATGATCACCGCGCCGGAAACGCCGGGCCATGGTCTGGCTTTCAAGCCGGAAGTGCTCAAGGATTTTGTGTTGAAGTGATTTTTATATGAACTCCCGCGTTACGGGCAGCTTGCGTCCATGGCGAATCTGCCTCACTCTTGACCAAACATTCTTGAAAGGTGCCAAAACCGCTTTTTTGGAGATTGAATCGACATGAGCCTTAATTCTATAGAAAAAAATGATAGACAGGATGTACAAAAATCCGAATTGAGCGTCTCAAATTTACCGCGAGCTAGATTTTTGTTGCCGCCCTATGCCGTGCTGGTGGCCACTCTGTACCTGTGGGCGTACTGGAGATCGTTTTCTGTTGATGTTTTTGAACATATAGGTCTCACAGAAGTTGTCAAGATTGCAGCCTACCCTATCCTTTCTGCATTTTTCTTTAGTGCGATTGGAGTTCTTATCAGCGAAGTGATTGCTTTAGGGAACCTCTGATCAATAGCACGATCCCGTCGATTTTTCATGGTCACGGCGATCCCGGTCTGATTTCAGCCAATGTTGATGGCTTTACGCCCTATTTTCGTGGAAGAAACCCGCGCCCTGGCCGCTTGCAGACGCAAAA
>JADCGF010000050.1 GCA_020249145.1 Roseomonas sp.
AAGTGGTGCTAGCCATGCTCCGCCGCCCCGAGGGCGCGACTGTGGCGCAAATCGCCGAGGCCACCGGCTGGGCACAACACACGGTGCGCGGGTTTTTCGCCGGACTGAAAAAGCGCCAGGGCATCACAGTCGAGATTGCGGAGCGCATCCGCCAAGTCGGCCCGAACAAGCAGGGCGCGAAGGGCTCCTACACCGTCTACCGCGTCGCTGAATGAAGCTGCGCAGCCACAGCGGCATGAATGATTGCCAAGCCCAGGGATCATCGCGATCCCTGGTGCTTTATGGCCTTGGCTCGTACAAAACACAGCGCGAAGCGTCCGTCACGCAAGACGGAGAGTGACGATGCACGCAGAAACTGAAACCCACTGGATCATACTGGGCACCGATGGCCGGCATGTTTCCCTTGGACGCACCGAGCCGAGCGAGGCGGAAATCGCCTCCGCCAGCGACGCCCTTGCCGCGCAGGGGCTTTCCGGATGGCTCGCGCGCATGCAGGGCAACTACTACAGCCGGGCCACGGTAACGCTCGAACCACTCCAGCACATTGGTACCCCGCACGACGCCGACTGGCAGGCTGCCCTTTCCGCATTCCACGCAGCGCGCCACCGCGCCACTCACTGACGCCCTGAACCCTCACCAACGCGCGGCGGGAGGTCGCCGACCAGCGACAGAGATAATCTCTCGATCTAAAACGCGAGCTACGCCTCCCTCAGTGGCCTATCGCTCAGCTGCCATGAGCGACGACTTTCGAAGAATCACTTCAACCTGTGTTCCCGGTTGAAGACTTGGGTCATCCGGCACATCGGCGCGCAGTTCCTGCCCATCATCGTGGCGGACCATAACGCGCAGGACCGGTCCCAAGAAGGTCACCCGGGTGATGATGAAGGCTCCATTCGGATTGGGACGGAGGCGTAAGTCTTCTGGCCGCAGGATCACCTCCCCGTTTATCACCACGTTTTTATTGGCGTCACCGATAAAATGCGCGACGAATTCATTCGCGGGATTATGGTACAGATCACGGCCAGAGCCGATCTGCGCTATCCTCCCTGCCTCCATCACGCAAATCCGATCGCCAAGCGCCATGGCTTCTGATTGGTCATGGGTAACATAGATTGCCGTTATGCCCAGCGCGCGCAGAAGTGCATCTATTTCCTGCCGTAATTGGTCGCGTAAGCGTGCATCAAGAGCAGAAAGGGGTTCATCCAACAAAAGCACTTGCGGCCGCGGCGCTATTGCGCGGGCAAGCGCCACGCGTTGCCTTTGTCCGCCGGAAAGCGCGTCAATTCGGCGATGTCTGAAATCCGTAAGTCGCATCATTTCCAGCATCTCAGCGACACGCTTCTGTGTCTCATTCTTCGGGATGCCGCGTACACGAAGCCCGTACCCAATATTGGCTGCCACATCCATGTTCGGGAATAGAGCATAGGATTGAAACACCATGCCAACATTTCGCCGTTCTATTGGCAGGCGGGTTACTTCCTTGCCGTCAAACAGAACTGTGCCGCCATCATCAGGCAGCTCCAGACCCGCTATCAGACGCAACAGCGTCGTCTTGCCACATCCGGATGGACCGAGCAGAACGAGTGTCTCGCCAGCGGTGATTTCCATATCAATGGGCAACAAGCCACGCGCGCCACCAGGCCACGTCTTGCCACAGTTACGAAGGCTTATGGCAATACTCATCGGCTGCCTCCCGGCTGATCCATCCGGCTGACCACCCATTGCATGCCACTGAGAAGCGGAACAATCAGCGCAAAAAAGATAAGCGTATATGCGGAGGCCATTTCCGTGCGTAACGCCGTATAGGCATCAGCCAATCCAACCGGCAGTGTTCGCGTGAAAGGCGTGTGCAGCAAAAGGGTCATATTGAATTCACCAAGGGACAAGGTAACGACCATCAGGCTGCCCGCAAGAATGCCTCCACGGATATTAGGTACAATAACGCCAAAGAAGCGTTGCGCCCATGTGGCACCACAAGCGCGGGCAGCTTCTTCAAGCCGCTTGAGGTCGATCGCGAGCAAGACCGCGAGAACCGCGCGCAACATAAAGGGCAGACAAAAGATGACATGGCCAATCAGAATGAAAAACCAGGAAGACCGCAATCCGCCGACCGCACCATAAGCCAGAATGAGCCCGAGTGCGGTGGCAAGGCCAGGAACCGCCACCGGCATGACAAGCGCTTCTTCAATCAGGCGCGCTGTGACACCCGCATGGCGCGCGAGCACATAGGCCGCGGGCACACCCAGCATCAGCGTAATCGCCAGGGTCGCAAAGGCAATCTGGAGTGAGAGTAAAACCGTCCCGCCATAATTCGCCCATACGTCCAGAAGCCAGCGCGTGGTGAACCCACTCGATATGCCGATGAACTGATTTGCCGTGACGCCGGCGATGACGGAGACAAAGATGGGCAGAATGAGAAAGGCGGAGATGAGCAAGGTGAAACAAAGACCCGCCCAGAAACCAATACCACCCCTCATGCGGCAGCCCCGCCGCTTGCACCACGCGCCACCGCCAGCACAGCCCAGGTAGCGATACCCAAAAGGAACGAAAGCGCTGCCGCCACAGCCAAATTCGCTTGTAACGTGAATTCTGTATAAATCACCATGGGCAGGACATCTATGCGAGAGGCAAGCGCGAAGGCGGTTCCGAAAGCGCCGGTCGCGGTGGCGAAGCAGATGGCGCCCGCAGCGGCCATTGCAGGGGCGATTCCCGGCAGCAGGACATCACGTAAAACGCCAAAGGGCGATGCGCCAAGCGAACGTGCCGCTTCTTCAAGGCGCGGGTCTAGCTTTTCAGCAGCAGCCATCAGCGTCAGCAAGGTGCGCGGAATCGAGAAATAGACATAGCCAAGCAAAAGGCCGGCCAGCGAATAGGCAAAAACAATTCGATCCCCGCCAAGAGCCATGGAAACCTCAGCAATCAAGCCCTGCCGCCCGGCAAGCATGATGACAAGGTAGCCGACGACTACTCCCGGGAAGGCCAGCGGTAGTGTCAGTAGCGCCAGAAGTGTTGATCTGCCGCGAAACCTGACCCGGGCCAGGAACAAGCCCATGATGGTTGAAATGAACAGCGTGATTACTGTTGTTGCTGCGGCCACCAATAGGGTGGAGACCAGGCTGCGCAAGAAACGCGGTTCAGTGAGGATGGCGCTATAGCCACCCGCACCGCCTGCCACCGCCAGATATCCGAGTGGTATCAGAAAGAAGGCGAGGAAAATCGCCAGTGCGGGCGCAATGAGCAATCCCGCACGAAGGCGATCATGCATCACCCAATCTCACGCTGGTAACGATCCGCGAGGGAACGGACAGCAGCGGCAAGCTTACGTACATCCAAAGGTTGCGCGCGGGCATAATCCGCGGCGGGAAGAAACCGTGCTTGCGCGGCCTCCGGCATCAATTCCGGGAAGACCGGGCGCAAGAAGGCGCCTGCCCAATGGCGCTGCCCTTCATCCGAAAGCAGAAAATCCAGCATGCGCCGACCATTATCGGGGTTCGGTCCATTGGCCACCAGCCCCATGACATAGGGAAGCGTTTGCGTGCCTTCTGCCGGAATGACAAAGCGTGTAGGCGCATTATCGCTGTATTGAGCGCGATAGGCGTTGAAATCGTAATCGAACAGGATCGGAATCTCGCCGGAAAGCACACGGGCATAGGCGGTCTGTTTCGGGACGATCGGCTGGTTGGCTTGCAAGCGCTTAAAGAACGCCATGGCTGGGTCAAAATTCTCATAGCTGCCACCAAGTGCCAGGTTCACGGCAACCACCCCAACCTGGCCGACAGCAGCTGAGGTTGGGTCAAGGTAGCCCACCATGCCGCGATAGGTCGGGTTGAGAAGGTCATTCCAGCTTTGCGGCATGGGGCGATTGCCCAGCGCCCGCGTATTCACGAAAAGACCAAGGGTGCCGGAATGGATGGTGAACCAATAGCCATCCTCGTCCTTCAAACCCACGGGGATACGCTCGAAGCGGGCGGGCTTATAAGGCGCCAAGACGCCAGCTTCGCGCGCTTGCGGGCCAACTTGACCGCCAAGATAGACAACATCCGCAACCGGGCGCGCACGTTCCGCAATCAAGGCGGCCAGAGATTGACCCGAATTCTTGTTGTCGGGCGGGACTGTCAGGCTGATCCTGCTTTGCAGCAGCCGCAACATGCCGCCCCAATCGGCCCATTCCGGCGGGCAATTGTAGCAGACGACCCGTGCCGCCTGGGCCAGCGACGGGCTCGACATCATGCCCGCAGCCAAACCGGACATCAAAAGGTGACGACGCTTCATGTAATGCGCTCCTACTGACAAAGACTGATGGCGTGTTGAGTAACGAGAACGTAATCCAAAGAGAAGGGTGGCAATTGCTAAATTTAGATGACAAAAAGATCCGAACGCCAATCGCGAATGCCATCCTGATAGGGGCGTGTGCACATCGAAATATTCGGTGTAAGGACCGCAGTATCGCCCGTTATTGAGAGCCATGAACGCGGCAGGTGGCGTTTCGCCTATTGGCAGCTTGGGTCGCTGCCTTGGTATTCACAGCGAATTCCATTGCGTTGTTGAAACCCCCCAAATCCGCATAGTCCGTCGTAGGAATGACAAGTCAAAATGGCTTGACCGGAAAACATCACGCCTCTGTCACGCGGTTGCAACGGGTAATCTAGATGAGGCAAAGTCATGCTTCGTCGTTCTCTTATAGCCCTTCTTCTCCCCGTGCCTGCTCTCGCTTTTCCTGAGAGGGCGGTAACCATTATCGTCCCCTTCGCCGCAGGCGGTTCCACCGATATCGCTGCCAGATTGATTGCGGAACGTCTCTCCGCGCTGACGGGTGGGCGCTTCGTGGTGGAAAATCGAACAGGCGCGGGCGGGGCAATTGGTAGCGAAGCCGTGAAGCGTGCGCCGGCTGATGGCCATACGCTCCTTATGGCCTCTGCCTCTTCGCATGGCGCCAATCCTGCCGTCTTTCGCGATCTTTCCTATGACGCGGTGGCCGATTTCTCCGCAATAGCGCTCACGGGCGTGACACCTTTGGCGCTTGCCGTAGCGCCCCAGGGGCCCAAGGATGTGGCCGGCTTGCGCGCAAATCTGGCTGATGGGCGCGGCAGTTATGGCTCGGCTGGGGTGGGCAGTATCACCCATTTGGCCGGTGAGCTCTTCCTTGCCCGAACAGCCTTGCGCGCCGAACATATTCCCTATCGTGGAGGCGCGCCCGCGCTTGAGGCGCTGGCGCGTGGCGAGGTTAGCTTTGCGATTGACACCCTGGCCGGGCTTAACGCACTGGCTGAGACTGGTCGGATCCGCCTCATCGCTCTCGGTACCTCTCAGCGTGCCGCGACATTACCTGACCTGCCGACGCTGCAAGAGCAGGGCGTGGCGCCTTTTGATCTCTCCACCTGGAATGTGCTTCTCGCGCCACGCGGCACCCCGCAGGAGCGCGTGGCAACGCTTGCGGCTCAGGTTCAAACAGTACTTGCTGAGACTGGCTTGGCGCAGCGCCTGGCGGGCCTCGGCGTCGCAGTGCCTGAGCCCATGGGCCCGGGGATGACCGCAGCCTTTATTGCGGCAGAAGTGCAGAAATTCCGCAGCATCGCCGAAGGCGCGGGGCTTAGATTGGAGCGGCCGTGATCTTACTGGATTGACGAACTTGGCCCAACGGCAGGGCGGAATGGATGCTGACGCTGTCAACCATCCGGCATCCATCTGAACACAGTTCAGCCTTACTGGTCGCCAAAAGGGTCAATGATGGGCGGCGGTAGGTCTAATTGCTGTATTTATTGGATTTTATTGCGAAAGGACGACCGCCAGAGCGGAGTTGTACTGCAAGTTTGGGAAAAAACATTACGGCCTTGAGCTGGTCTATCTATACAAATGCATAAGTTGTTGATAGGTGTTTCAGCAGTGTCAAGTGGAAAGGGCTTCCATGCGTTGCCAAGAAAAGCGCGTCGGGTTGGTCAATTTTGGCGTCTGGCGTTTCGAAATTTTCGATGGCCTCGATGGTGGGTGGAAGCTGGTGCTTCATCCGCCGCTCGGTTGCAATCTCAAGCCTGAGGCCATGACCACAAACCAGGTGAATGGCCTTGCCCAACTTTTGGAACAGGCAAGGAAGCAGGTCTCAACACTTGAAGTGGCCAACTGATTCCGGGCAAGAAGCCGGGCCTTGGCTCACCTGCAGCCAAGGCCCGATAAGTTAGCGTCAGACCACGCGGAAATTGGCGAATTGCCAGGGGTCAGCCGCGTCAAGCGCCTCAGGGAACAGCGTTGCGCGCCCCTGTAACGGCGTCCAATCCGAATAGACACCCGCCATTTCGCCCAGATAGGGCAGGCAAATATCCAGGATGCGGGCATGGTCAAGCTCATCCGCCTCAACCACACCCAGCGCCGGATTTTCGATGGCAAAAACCAGCCCCGCCAGCACGGCGGCGCAAACCTGAAGTGACGTCGCGTTATTATGGGGCGCCAAGGTGCGCGCTTCCTCAATCGTCAGGCGTGAGCCATACCAATAGGCGCCCTTCTTGTGGCCCATCAGCAAAACGCCAAGTTCATCCATGCCAGAGCTGATTTCTTCCATCATCAGGCGCTTTTCCTGCTGAAGTTCCCAATTTCGGCCGGCAAATTCATGCAAGGACAGCACGGCATCATCGCAGGGATGATAGGCGTAATGCGCCGTCGGACGATATGAAACGGCTCCGGTCGCATCACGCAAGGTGTAGTAATCAGAGATCGAGATGCTCTCATTATGCGTGATCAGGAATGCCTGCATCGGGCCTTCCAGCGGTGTC
Organism: Roseomonas sp.; assembly: GCA_020249145.1. Classification (GTDB taxonomy): domain Bacteria; phylum Pseudomonadota; class Alphaproteobacteria; order Acetobacterales; family Acetobacteraceae; genus Neoroseomonas. Next base: position 6,765 of record JADCGF010000050.1, read on the forward strand.
CAGCTGCGCACGCGCGTCGCCGCCCCTGGCCGCATGAGGTAAATCGCCGCATCGCAGCCGAAGCTGTGCCGCTCACCATCCGCCGGCAAAGCTTTTTCATGGCTGCCCCAACCAAGTTCCGCCGGCTGGCAGCCCTCACCGGTGAAGCCATCAATAGACCAGGTATTGACGAATTCGCCGCGGCGCTTCGGCCTATTGCCAGCCACTTGGGTATCGCGTTCCGCGATATGAATGGCCTTGATGCCAAGGTCGCGCGCAAGGCTTGCCCAATCCGCGCGGGATTGCGGTGTGCTCACGCCATGGCCGGTGTCTTGCGCGATATTCAGCAGCGCCTGCTTCACGAAATGCGAAACCAGGCCGGGATTGGCGCCATGCGTCATGACAGCTGTTGGCCCCGCCCCATTCTTGAGCGCGAGCGCGCTTTCGCGCAACGCATAATTGGAACGCTGGGATGGCGAAAGCGCTGGGTCCGTATAGCCGCCGGCCCAGGGTTCCACGCAGGTATCAAGGTAAAGAGCGCCAATCTCTCGGCAGAGCTGCACCAGCGCGACGGAGGAAACATCCACGGAAAGGTTCAGCAGGAAATCCCCCGCCGATAGCCGCGCGCGCAGCTCTGCCGCGTAATTATCCCGCGTCAGCGGCAGCACGGTGTGGTGAATGCCAAGCTGCTTCGCAATTTCAACGCCGCGCGCGTCAGAGGTGACGATCTCAATCCTTTCCTTCGGCATATCAATATGCCGAAGGATCAGCGGCAGCACGCCCTGCCCGATGGAACCAAAGCCAAGCATGACAAGCTTGCCCGCGAAAGAAGTGTGTTTCATCTCATTCTTCCCTTGCACTTCAGGCGGCCCGCGCCGCAGTGAGTGAGTATTGCGGGTTCATCAGCAAGGGCGCATCCGCGACCTCGGCGACAAAGGCCCGATCAAAGCCGTTGAAGGCCGTGCGCAAGGCCGTACCATAGGCGCCCAACTGCCCGATTTCTATCCAATCCCCTTCGCAGACATCACCCGGCAGAGTCCATGGACCTTTCATGACATCTGCTGAATCGCAGGTGGGGCCGAAAAGAATGAAATCCTCCGCCCGCGCGCTGGGCTGGCGCCCATTCGAAGGGACCAGCCGATGCGGAAAGCGAAAGCCTGGCGCACCGGCATCTGAAAGCGCGCCATAAACGCCATCATTCACATAAAGCGCGTTGCCGCGGCGTTGCTGCACCTGCACCACCACCGAGGCGCCGCTGGCCACCAAGGCACGGCCCGGTTCGGCCCAAAGCCTGGTGCCCGGGCGCAGCACCGCTGCGGCATCCGTGATCGCCGCCATGAAGGCGGAAAGCGGCGGGGGAAGGCTTCCCGGATAGGCCACCGGAAAGCCGCCGCCAACGTCCAGAATGTCCACCGCAACACCGGAAGCCGCAATCACCGATTGCGCCAGTTGGATCGCATGCGTCCAGGCTTCGGGTTCAAGGCATTGCGACCCGACATGGAAGGAAACCCCAAGCCTTGCCGCATGCGGGCGCGCCGCGCGCAGCAAGGCCGCTGCGATGGCGGGTTCCGCGCCGAATTTACCGGAAAGATCATAGGCCGCCTTTCCCTTGGGGAGTGCCAGGCGCACCACAAGGCCAAGATCACCGCCACCCGTTTCGGTGCGGATCTTTCGTAGTTCTTCCGCCGTGTCCAGCACGAAATCACGCACGCCGAAATCATGCCATGCCGCACGGATCGCGCCGCGGGATTTCACCGGATGCATGAAATGCAAAGCGGCCTTGGGGAACATGCTGCGCAGCAGGCGTATTTCCGCCTCCGAGGCACAATCGAAATGTGTCACGCCGCCAGCGGCCACCGCCCGCAGCATGGCCGGTTCCGCGTTGCATTTCACGGCATAAAGCACATCGCCCGGAAAAGCGGCATGGAAGCGCTGTGCTGCTTCAGTGACCGCATGGGGCCGCAGGCAATAAAGCGGTTCTTCCGGCCGCGTGCTACGCAGCAGGCTTTCCACATTCGGCCATTGCTGGCCAGCGGTGTTGCGCCGCAAAGGGGCGACAGCGCGACGCGAACGGATGTGATCCATCGGATGAACCTTCCAGAGAAACGGAGACGCGTCCCGCCGCCGCACCACGACCACTAAGGCCGGGCGCAGCGGCGGGAATGAGGAGGCCCGCCGGGCCAAAGCCGCATGCCCCTGCCCAAGCCCGATGGGCTTTGGGTCAGGCACAAGTGCGCAGCAAATCGCCCTTAGGGCGCTGCGTTCAAAGCGATGAGGAGGTCATCGCAGAGCGGCAGACAGGCGACACAGGCGGCTCCCTCGAACATTCCGGCCCACAAGGCCGGATCGAACAAAGGACGCGTCCCGTCGTTGCTTGTGGCCCGTAAAGCGGGCCTCGCGGCACGTGCGATGGCGTCAGCGCAGATCCAATGGTTTGCGCTGACAGTTATATATCCGGCGATGACGCCAGATGCAAGAGTATTTTTGCGCACCACCCATGAAAAACGCGCATATTGGCGCGATGAAAAGCTGGTTCAGCGGGAATTTATCCGGACATCAGCCCTTCTGGCTCATAAGGCACAGATATTCCCAGGCCATGGTGGCGGCGGCGAGAGCGGTAATTTCCGCGACATCATAGGCCGGCGCCATTTCCACGATATCGGCGCCCCGAAAATCCACGCCCGCCATGCCGCGCAGGATCATCTGCGCCTGCCAGCTTGCAAGCCCACCGATTTCGGGCGTGCCGGTCCCCGGCGCAAAGGCCGGGTCCAGCCCATCAATATCAAAGGAAAGATAACAGGGGCCGCTCCCCAGCACCGCCCGCGCCTTGGCGATAGTGGCCGAGAGTGGGGCTTCGTGGATTTCATGCGCCATGATCGTGGTGACACCCTGTTCGCGAGTCCAAGCGAACATTTCTGGCCACGCTGGGGAACGGATGCCAAGCTGGACCATCCGCCGCGGGTCTATCAAGCCTTCGGTAATGGCATGCCAAAACACGGCGCCATGGGCAAAGCGTTGCCCGAAATTATCCTCGGAAGTGTCGAGATGCCCATCTATATGCAGCACCCCAACAGGCCCACCCAACCGCTTGGTCAGCGCGCGCAACAAAGCCAGGGTGATGCCATGCTCGCCGCCAAAGGCAAGCAGGTGGGCTAGCCCCGCCGCCTGATCTTCGATCATAGCAAGGCTTTTTTCGATATCCCCAAGCGCAATGTCAAATTCGCCAAGATCAGAAAGGTCAAGCCGAGAGGGATCAGCGCCCGTGATCGGGTGCCGCCCATCGGTCAGCATGCGTGCTGCTGCGCGTATGGCGCGCGGCCCATCACGGGAACCCGCCCGGTTTGTTGTGCCAATATCAAGCGGCACGCCCGCCACACAAAAGCTGGCGCCCCGATCATGCGAACGCGCACCAAGAAATGAATGGGGAGCAGCAAAGGTGACGGGAACTGCCATGGGTGTTCTCTGCCAAGTTATGACAAGGTTCTTCTAGACCAATAACTAAACCCAATCCACGCTTGGTCTGTAGCGTCAACCGCGTTCTTCGTCGTCTTCCATATAATCGGAATCGCGCCACAACGAGCTTCATCACGCTCATACGTAGCGCAAGCGTTGGTAACCGAGCAGCGAAGAAGATCGGAACCGTCGCGCTGCACAATGCGCCTCCCGCCTCAAAATCCGCCAGCGCGCCCTTGAAGGGGGCGCCCGTCGCAACCTTCCGCATCAAGACCAAGGTGCCGAAGGATGGTTGGGGCAAGATCAATCGGGCTGCTCGGCGCCACATGGGTGGCGCCAGCGACAAACTCACCTCCATTGATCATCAGAAAGGGCATTTGCTCAGCAGCGCCAAGGCCGCCATGCTGCCCACACCCCAGTCGGTCCGGCTTTCCCGCCGATGGCTTCGCCGCATAGGCTAGCCCCGATACGCCATAAACATTGGGCGCAGGATCAGACGCCATAGAAATAGCACAGAAGAGGTGGTCGCTTGCGGCTTGCCCAATATCACCCAAAGCGGAACCCTCATGCACCGAACCAGCCCAAGGTTGAGCCAAAACAAATTCAATCAAAGCATCAGCTTGGAACCTACGTTCCGGATGCACATAAACCAGTGCCGAGGTTCCATTGGAGACGGAAACAATACCCGTATCCGCCAAATCACGCTTCAACCCCGCAGTAACCAATTCACTTTCAATATCCACCACCGCCTGGACTGTCTGATGGCCATGATCAGAGCAGGCAATCAACAATATATCTTCGCCGGCCTGCCTGCGAGCCTGAACGGCAGCAAGAACCTCGGCAAAGCGTGCATCTGCAGCGGCGATGGCCTCCATTGCTTCTGGCGCACCCAAAGGCACGGTGTGCTGGGTGGCATCCGGTTCACCAAGCCATAAAACCGCTAAAGCGGCCTCTCGTCCGGATAATGCGCGTTCAAGAAATGCCTCGGTCAAAACGGCGTCGCCGGCAATGTCGTTGGTCACATGCCCCATGGCTTCCGCACCAATCAATCGGCGGAGGCCCGGGCCATGTGACCAGGCACGATGCAAGACCCAACCATGCCCATCTGGGTCATGGGCACGGGCAGCTCCAGGCGAAACATTCGAAAACAGCATCGCTTCTTCACCAGCGCGTGCCAGTCTCTCTGAAAGCGTCGGTACCGCTAGGCAGTAACCACGGATGCTGCGCAAATGATCCATGAAATCTGGGCGCCCCACATCATGCGGTGTGAGGACATCATTTTCCATCAGGGCAATACTATTGCCGGCAAGGCCGTGCTTGGCAGGCCAACAGCCGGTTGCGAAGCAGGCCGAAACAACGCGCGTTGCGGACGGAAACGCCGAGCGATGATTGACGAAAACCGCTGATTTTTTCGAAAACTCAGCAAGGTTAGGCGTCGTCTTGGACAGCACCATATCCCTACGCAGGCCATCAAGTACCACGACAACAACACGAGTTCTCATGGGTTATTCAACTCCATACCATGTTCATAAAAGATCACGACCATTCAGCGTATAAACAATCCTGTATGGTGTGCCTTGGCATCTTACACAGGCAAATTCACATACCAAATCCTTCAGGCGCATCGAGGTAATCATGCGTATGCACCACAACCTCTTCATCCGAGATTCGCACGAACGCATAGGCGGGTGGTTCGTGATTCCCGAGAACCTTTGTATTCTCGGCGAAATCCAGAGTCACTTGATGGTTTGTACCGCGCAGTGAGGAAAAAGGAATGCCATGCCAGGAACCGGCAAGGGGGCGGTGCAGATGTCCGTGGAAGATATGGCGAATACGCTGCCGATGAGGCTTAAGCGTTTGCCAGAGCGCATCCGCATCCAAAAGCGGGATCTGATCCATCCCAACAATGCCGCTTGCCGCCGGCGGGTGGTGCAGAAACAAGAAGACGGGATCCGAGGTATCGGCAAGCGACGCTTTCAGCCAGGCAAGGCGGGCTTCGCCAAGCCGTCCCGCATGGGTGCCGGCCTCATTCGTATCCAACATGACAAAGAGCCCCGCTGCCGTGCTGAGCACCTGCTGTACATGGCCATCTGCGGTCGTGGGCACACCGCCAAAGACCGAAAGAAAAGCCTCCCTCTCATCATGATTGCCAAGCAGCAAATGGCAGGGAAAGGGCAGACCCTTGATGATATCGGCGAGCAATTCGTAAGCGGCCACCTCGCCCAAATGGGCCAGATCCCCAGTGACAACAGCGAACTCCGCCGGGGCAGCACCATCCGGGCCATGGCGCCTGCAAATACTGTCTATGGCAGCGCGCAACCGTTCCGCCGGATCAAGCCCGTAGAGGGATTGTCCCGGTGCCACGAGATGAAGATCGGTCAGATGGATGAAGGAGAGGTCGCTCATGTTGCTGCTATTGCCCTCAGAAAGGTGGTGCCCAGCGCTCGGAAGGAGCGCCGGGCCTGGGATTTACGAACGCCGCGGCAGTAAGGCCTGAACATCGGCCGCCATACGCTGCAGGGTGGCATCCGCTTCTGCGCGCTTGCCAACGACATTCTGCAGGTGATCATTGATCACATCGGTGATCCGAAGCGCATTCTGTCCTGGGAAGGCATACCATCCGGTAATGGAATCCGCTTGGCGGAAGGTTGTCATATGATTGGGGTTCTCACGATAGAATTTACCCAACATTTCCTCGCGCTCCGCTGGAATGGTCGTGGCGGGCATATAACCTGTGTGATTGACCATCATGGTGCCGCCAACCGGGCCCGTCGCGAATTTGATGAATTCCCATGCAGCGCGCTGCTTCTGCGCATCGCGGGTGAACATCATGGCCACATTGCCCCCCGCCGGAATACGTGCATTTGGCGCAGAAAGCGGATAGCGTCCCGTCAGCAACGGAAAGCGCCCGCCAATTTCGCGATTATACCGGCCGAGCTGGGCGGTGGATTGCATGGAAATCCCAAGGCGACCCGCAAAGAAATCCGTGAACATGGTAGCGGGGCGAATATCGGGCATGCGGCCTTCGTCCACGAAGCGGCGCAAGGTGCGGATCGCACGCTGACCAGGTTCCTGATTGAAGGCTACCTGCGTTTCCTCGGCATTCAGCATGCTGCCTCCATGGCTGAACACAAGCCCCTGCCAGGACCAGTTCCCCGTGATGGTCCAGTCAAAGAACATCCCAGTGATATTATCACCGAGCCCGGCAATGGCGCGGGAGAGATTGATCACTTCGTCCCAGCTTGCGGGGGGGCGCGCCGGATCGCCGCCAGCGCGACGCATCAAATCCACATTGTAGTAGAGAATGGGGGTAGAGAGCGCGAAGCCGATACCGGTTTGCTTGCCACCCACCTGGCCGAGCGAGAGCAGGGTTTCGGAATAGCCCTGTTGGGCGATCGCCGAATCAGCAGTCATGAAAGGGCGCAGATCCACCGGGATGTCGCGCTCCAGCAAAGTGCGCTGACGATTGAGGCCATGGAAGGCAACATCCGGCAGGGAGCGGGTGATGGAATCCCGCAAATTGCGCTGCATGATTTCCTCATAACCCTGTTCGGGGGCGCGCCAATTCACGCGGATATTGGGGTGGCGCTTAGAAAATTCGGTCGCGATGTCTTCCATCAAGCCGCGGAAGAGTTCCGGGATGGAATATTGCGCCGAAAGTTCAATGGCATTGGATTGGGCGCGCGCATAAAGCGGGGCGGCAAGCACGCCCGCTGCGCCCAGAATAACCTGCCGACGAATGATCATGATGTTTCTCCTTGAGGGGGGTCACTTGATGCCGCTCATGGTCACGCCCTGGATGAAGGCGCGTTGAGCGAAGAGAAAGGCCAAGACCAGGGGTGCGGTCACGGCCGTGGCCGCAGCCATCAGCGGGCCAAAAGCGGTCCCTGCCTCAGCATTCGAAAAGAAAGCGATGCCAAGTGGCGGGGTCATCAAAGCCTCATCCTGCACAATAAGGAAGGGCCAGAAGAATTCATTCCAGTTCCAGATGAAGGAAAGGCATGCAAAGGCGGCAAGTGCGGGCAAAGCGGTGGGCAGCATGATGCGCCAAACGATGGCAAATTCACCCAGGCCATCCATGCGGGCGGCGGCAATCAAATCATTCGGTACGGTGCGAAAGAATTGCCGCATCATGAAGATGCCGAAAACGCTGATGGTGGAGGGCAGGATGATCCCCGCATAGGTATTGAGGAGATCAAGCTGCCATAGCGCGATATAGAGTGGGATGGCCGGCACTTGCGGCGGTATCAGCAAGGCAAGCACCACCAGCGCGAAACAGGTTTCCCGACCGCGAAAGCGCAGCTTCGCCAAGGCATAGGCCATCGGCAAAGCCGTCAACGCTTGCATTAGAAAGATGCAGAAGGTGACGAAGAAGCCATTCAAAATAAAGCGCGCCAGCGGAACACGCGTGAAGGCGGCCGTGTAGTTTTCGGCCACATACCATTGCTGCGGCAAAAGGCTGAATTGCGGGGCAAAAACTTCCCCGGGCGGTTTCAGCGAAATGGATACCATCAGAATGAAGGGCGCCAACATCACGGACGCACCGGCGATCAGTACAGCATGGCGCAGGAGAAGGCTGAGTCGGCTAACCATAATGCGTCCTGCGTTCAAGCGCGATGGTTTGCAGAAGCGTCACGCCAAGGGTGAAGATCAGAAAGATGACTGTTATCGCAGCACCATAGCTTGAACGAAGGAAGGTGAAGCCCTGCTGCACCATGGTGTAAAGCAATACCTCAGTGGATTTCGATGGTCCGCCTTCTGTCAAAACTGCCACGGTTTCAAAAACCTGGAAGCTTCGTATGGCGGTGATGGCCACCACAAAAACAAGCGAAGGACCAAGCATGGGCCAAGTCACGCGACGAAAACGTTCCCAGGCGCCATCGGCACCATCCATGGATAAAGCCTCATAGAGATCCTTGGGAATGGCGGTGAGCCCTGCCATGAAGAGGATCATCGCAAGACCTAGATTCTGCCATACGCCAATCGCGATCAGGGCGAAAAGTGCGGTTCCGGGGTTTTGCAGCCAATCAGCGGTTGGCAAGCCGATGAAAGCGGAAAGCTGATTGATGAAACCAACAGTCGGATGAAACATAAATTCCCAAACCAGCGCCATGGCCAGTAGGGTTGAGGCAACGGGTACGAAAAAGGCCGCCCGGTAAAACGCCTTCCCATGCGCCACGCTTTCAATCAGCAGCGCGGCCAAGAGCCCCAGAATGACTGTCGCGGGGACGGAAATGCCCACATAAATGATCGTATTTTTCAGGGAAATCCAAAAGACACGATCCGACCAAAGCTCCACATAATTCTCAAGCCCGGCCCAGCGCAGGCTGGCTTCACCAAAATTCCAATCCGTAAGCGATAGCAAAACGACCGAAACCGCAGGGCCGAGCAGCATGGCCCACATCAGGATGAAGGCCGGCAAGCTCAACATATAGCCAGCAAGGGCTTCAGCACGCCGCAGACCAGAAGATGGCGCCACCTTACGCATCTATGCGTGCACTTTCGATGATGGGTAACCTATTGCCCTGAAGGTCAAAAAGAATGGCTTTCTTCGGGAGAAGCCTGATGCTCTCAAAGCCCGAAAACTGTTCGGCAGCACCTGGTGCAAGACGCAGGATCGTTGTTCCGGCAAGGCCGTTGATGTGGCAATGCACCAGCGTTTCCATGCCAAGCCGTTCCAGCCGGACGATCTGCGCGGGAATGCCATCCCGATGGATGTCGAGATTTTCAGCCCGCAAGCCCAATTGGGCGGAGCCTTGCGATGACCTGGCGCGGAATGGAAGCCGATGGCCACAGCAGGTCATGTCGCCTCTATCAGTAACTTCCACGGGCCAGATATTGATCGGTGGCGAGCCGACAAAACGCGCAACGGCTAGGTTTTGCGGATCATCATACAGCGCCTGGGGCGGTGCCAATTGCAAAAGAATGCCACCTTCCATCACCGCAACCCGATCGGCCATGGCCATGGCCTCGGATTGGTCATGCGTCACATAAAGCGTGGTGACCCCGAGCCGCCGCGTGAGAGAGATAATCTCAGCACGCGCATCGGCGCGAAGGCGCGCATCAAGATTGGAGAGCGGTTCATCCATCAGGAAGGCTGCCGGATGGCGCACCATGGCGCGGGCCAGCGCGACCCGTTGCCGCTGGCCGCCTGATAACTGTGCGGGCTTGCGGCCCAGCAATCCTTCAAGCCCCAAAGGGGTGGCCACTGCGTTCACATCGCGCGCAACTTGTTGCCTTAGTGAACGCGTGCCAGGAAGTAAAGCGCCAATAAATGGCAGCCGCTGCAGGGACGAAAGCCTGCGCATCTGCAATGGCAGTGCGATATTTTCGGCCACCGTCATGTATGGATATAAAGCATAGGACTGGAAAACCATCGCCAAATCCCGGGCCTTGGCAGGCAGGTGATCTACCTGACGGTCGCCGATGAAAACTTCACCTCCATCAGCGGTTTCAAGCCCGGCAATGATCCGAAGCAGGGTGGATTTGCCGCAGCCGGATGGGCCAAGAATGGCAAGGAATTCACCTTCTTCAACGGTAAGAGAGACGCCACGCAATACGGGCGTAGTACCAAATTGCTTCGCGATATTCCGAAGCGTGACGCCAGGCATACTTGAACTCCCAAATCCTTTTGTGGGGGTAGGGAATAAATGTTTCCACTAAACGGCGTTCTTATTAAAATTTCGCGACAGAGCCACCAACTCATCAGTAATGACTATCCGGCTGATCGCTCACTAGTCCGCGCCCATCAGATGTATATCCCCCTACCTCAAACGCATGAAGAGCCTCACTGAGGGCAATAAGAAATTTCCGAAATCGCAACAATATAGACGCCACCTTCGATCGGCTCACCCAATATCGGAACAGCCATCAAGCGCTGATCCTGCCATGCTTCAGCGTCCAGAACGACACTGATCTTGGCCAGCGTCAGTGCCCCTGAGCGCAGACTGGCGATTTTGGACCTGTAGCGCGTTGGGCCGCTTCTTTAATTACGAATTCAAAAGCGAAGGAGCGGTACAAAACCGCGATAAGTCTACTCGATGAATTTTTCCATGTCCTCTCCAAACCACCTGAAACGACGCCAAATCCGGCTTCTTGAAACTATCATAAATCAGAAACACCACTGCCATTCTTTATCTGCATGGACCAGGATGGTTTCTATCAGGAATTTACTGCGTGCATGGCCTTTCCATACAATCCGTCTCGCGCCATTTTGGGGAAGTAAGGGCGCTTGATAATGTATCCCTCGATGTGGCCGCAGGTGAATTTGTGGCCCTTGTCGGGCCTTCAGGTTGTGGCAAATCCACCCTCATGCGGATCGTGGCCGGGATTGAAACCGCCGACGACGGTAGAATCTCTATAAATTCACGCGACATAACGGCCCTGCGCGCGGCGGAACGCAATGTCGCCATGGTATTCCAGAATTATGCACTTTATCCGCACTTGACCGTGCGTGAGAATATCGCGGTGCCCTTGGCCATGCGGCGGCTTTCCGCGCTTGAACGGCTGCCTCTTTTGGGCCGCATCAAGCCCGGTTTTTCGCAAAAGCGCGCAGCCATCGCTGAGGATGTCGGCAAGTCCGCCCAGGCGCTTGGTCTTGGGGCCCTGCTGGATCGAAAGCCAGGGCAGCTCTCCGGCGGCCAAAGGCAACGCGTCGCCCTCGCGCGCGCCATTGTTCGCCATCCGGATGCGTTTTTGATGGATGAGCCGCTATCCAACCTGGATGCCGCGTTGCGTGTGCAGACAAGACGCGAAATTGTTGACATCCATCGCCGCGTTGGTGCCGCGACACTCTACGTCACGCATGATCAATCGGAAGCTCTTACCATGGCGGACCGCGTGGCCGTAATGCAGGCTGGACAGCTATTGCAGGTTTCGTCGCCCGAAGCGATTTATCACGATCCGCAGGATATCCGCGTGGCCACCTTTATCGGCAGCCCGCGGATCAACGTCCTTGCCGCTGAGGCCGATGCGGCAGGCTTTATTCATATCGCGGGACAGCCCAGCGGGTTGCAGGCTGCGCCTGGACCCGTGAGCCTGGCCATTCGCCCGGAGAATCTGCGCCTGGCGTCTAGTGGGATTGCCTGCCGGGCCGATGGCTTCGAATTTCTGGGCGAAAGCTTGTTGTTGCATGCGCGCCATGGCGCGACCAAGGAAGCCCTGATCATCCGGCTTGCACCCGAAGCGCCACGCCCCCATGCGGGCGAGTTGATCCATCTCAGCTTTGAAGCCAAGCATGTGCTGGTGTTTGATCGCCATGGCAAGCGTGTGGCGCTCCGCAACCACATTGCGCAACATCAGGAAATGACCCTTGCCTGAAGCCGTTGCCGCCGCGATTTCTTCGCCCCATCAGGCAAGCTCTCGCCGCCTGCTGCGGGGCGAAGCCCTGGTCGGCCTTTTGCTGAACCTGCCCGCGGGTATCGCCTATGGCCTGATGCTTCTGCTGCCAAGCCTTGCCACCATTCTGCTGGCTTTCACGGATTATGAATTGGGCGCCATGGAATGGGGTTGGATTGGTGCCGCCAATTTTGAGGAAATGCTGGAAGATCGCGGTTTCGCGATCGCGCTCCGCAATACCATTATCTATGTCGGCTTCGTCACGCCGATTTCGATTCTGCTCGGCTTGGGCGCAGCGCTATTGATTGAAGCGGGCATGCGCGGGCGCGCCTTGTTCCGGGCGGTTTTCTTCTTGCCGGTAGTTTCATTGACCGTTGCCATGGCGGCGGCCTGGCAATACTTGCTGCATCCGACCATTGGCCCCCTGAACGCCTTTCTGCGCCAGCTTGGCGTGATCTCTCCGCCCTATTGGCTTTCCTCCTCGGATTGGGTGCTCTTCAGCCTTGGCGCCATCGGGGTGTGGGAGAATATCGGCTATAACATGGTGCTTTTCCTGGCAGGGCTCAGCGCCATCCCGCGCGAGCTTTATCAGGCCGCCGAAGTGGATGGCACGAAATCCTGGCTGGATCGCTTTCGGCTTGTCACCTGGCCGATGCTTGGTCCCACCACGCTTTTTGTGCTGACCATCACCATGATTCGCAGCATTCGTGTGTTTGATACCGTTGCGGTGCTGACCCAGGGCGGACCGAATAAGGCAAGCGAAGTCCTTCTGCATACCATGTACAAGGAAGGCTTCACCTTTCTGCGGCTTGGTTATTCGGCAGCCATTACCCTGGTGTTCCTGCTGATGGTTCTGGGCCTCGTCTGGCTGCAAACCAAGGCTTTGGATAAGCGGGTGCATTATGGCTGAGCGCCGCGCGAAAGGGCTTTTGGCCGATGCCCCACGCCTGCTGCTTCTGGGCGCCTTCGCCATCCTGCTGCTCATGCCCTATATCTGGATGATCTCGGCAAGCGTAAAGCCACTGGATGAATTGTTCCGTGCCAGCCTTAATCTTTGGCCAGAGCGCTTTCACGGCTTAGAGAATTACGGGAAGGTGTTTTCGCAGATTCCCGTTTTTGGCTATCTCTGGAACGGCATTGTGGTTTGCGCGGGCATTCTATTCTTTCAATTGCTGTTTGCGGTGCCTGCCGCCTATGCGCTGGCAAAGCTTCGCTTTCCCGGGCGTGATTTTGCCTTTGGTCTTGTGATGCTCGGCCTGCTGGTGCCGCCCCATGTGCCGGCGCTACCGCTTTATGTGGCCTTCAGCAAGCTCGGGCTGCTCAATACCTATGCCGCGCTGGTCCTTCCCTTCACCATTTCGGTCTTTGCGATTTTCCTCTTCCGGCAATTTTTCAAGGCGCTGCCGGATGAATTGGTTCATGCCGCACGCCTGGATGGCATCGGTGAATTGGAAATTGTCTGGCGCGTGATTCTGCCGAATGCCTGGCCGGCCGCCACAGCCTTTGCAATATTCTCGGTCGTTGCGCATTGGAATGATCTCTTCTGGCCCCTGATCGTGATTGAAGGCCAGTCACGCGCTACGCCGGCGCTTGGTGTCCTGTATTTCCGTTCCGATGAAGCCGGTGATGATTTCGCTACGCTAATGGCGGCGGCGGTCATCATGACCTTGCCGCTCGTGCTCGCCTTTCTTTTCGCGCAACGCCGCTTTGTTGAAGGCATCGCTACTACCGGGCTCAAGGGTTGATCATGCCCCGCCTGAGCATCCCGCCGCCGCTGCTCTCCTCGTCCCCCCAACCGAAAGGAATCATCCCATGAAGCCATTCACCCGCCGCACTGCCTTGGGCGCGACCGCCGGCCTGCTCGCCGCGCCAGCGCTGCGTGCCCAGTCCAATATTGATATCACGGTGCATTACGCCCAGCCGCAAATCTTCAAGGAAAGCTATGATGCGATCGCGGCGGAATTCGCCAAGCGCGAACCCAATGTCACGGTGCGCTTCATCACAACGCCGAACTACGAGGAAGGCAACCAGCTTATCCTGCGCCAGGCTGCTGCCAATCAATTGCCCGATCTTTCCTATCAAGGCTTCAATCGCCTGCGGGTCTTCGCCGAACGCGGCATCGCGCAGGATCTTGCGCCGCTGCTGGCGCGCGAGGGTAATCCGGCGGCCCATGGCTATACGCCTGGCATTCTTGCCCTTGGCCATTTCGGCGGCATGCAATCGGGGTTGGCTTACGCGGCTTCCAACGCAATTTCCTATTACAACACCGAATTGCTGCGCCGTGTTGGCGTCAATCCTGCCCCCGAAGCTTTCCCGAAGACCTGGGATGAGGTGATTGCGCTTTCCGCGCGCATCCGGGCGCTTGGTGATGGTACTGAAGGCATGTGGTTCCAATGGCCCGGCGATGACTGGATGTTTTCTGCGCTGCTCTTCAGCCATGGCGCGCGCATGCTGACACCGGATGAACGCGATGTTGGCTTTGCCGGCCCTGAGGGCCTGTCTAGTCTGCGCCTGCTTCGTCGCATGGTAACGGAAGGCGGCATGCCGCAGTTGAATAGCACCACGGCGCTGCAGGCCTTTGCCGCTGGCAAGCTTGGCATGCGCTTTGGGTCCACCGCCTTTCTGCGCAATATGATGACCAGCGTTGGCCGCAATTTCGAAATGCAAACGGCACTGCTGCCGGTGATTGACCCGGTGAATGGCCGCCTGCCCACGGGCGGCGCTGCCGGGATGCTGACCGCGCGTGATGCGGCAAAGCGCGAAGCCGCGTGGAAATTCCTTCGCTTCTCCACCAGCGCGGAAGGAACGGCCCTGATGGTCAAGAATACGGGCTATGTGCCCACCAATCAGCTCGCCATTGATGACCCGCGCTATCTTGGCGAATTCTATCGCGAAAATCCCCTCTTCAAGACCGCGACCATGCAGGTGGGTCGCATGGTGCCTTGGTATGCCTTTCCGGGCGCCAATAGTGTGCGTGTGACTGAGGTGATGGTGAACAACATGGCCCGCGTTGTTGAGGGCAATGCAACACCTGAAGTGGCTTTGGCCGATATGGCAAGCGAAGTTCGCCGGCTGCTGCCGCGCCGGAGCTGAGGCATGCCTACCATCCTGCAGCTGACGGATGCGCATCTCTCGCCGCGGAACGAATTGTTCCGCGGCAATCTTGCCCTGATTCATGCTCTGGCCGCCGCAGCGCCGCCAGACCTTACCATTGCCAGCGGTGATCTTTCGCTCGATGGCGCAGATCAGGAGGCGGATATGGCCTTCGCCGCCGAAGAGCTGGGCCGCTTCCCTGGCCCATTCATGGCACTGCCCGGCAACCATGATACGGGCAGCCACCCGCATACCATGCCGCATCAACCCTTTGATGCGACGCGGCTGGCACGTTTTCAGCGGCATTTGGGCGCGGGCTATGGCCTACATGATCTGCCGGGCTGGCGCATCATTGGCCTCAATTCCGAAGTGATGGGCACGGATCATCCGGAAGAGGAAATCCAGGCACGCTTCATCATGGAGGCGCTTGAAGGCACCGAAGGACGACGCCTTGCGGTTTTTCTGCATAAGCCGATCTTCGTGACGCATGCCGATGATCCGACCTTCGATTATTGGTCTGTGCCTCCGCAAGCGCGCAGCACGCTGCTGCCATTGCTGAACCATCCCGGCTTGCGGCTTGTTGCTTCTGGCCATCTTCACCTGCACCACGAATTTCAGCGCGATTCGGTTTCCTATGTCTGGGCACCGCCGCTTTCCTTCGTGGTGGAGGAGGAGGAACAGCAAGGCCTGCCCGGAGTACGGCGTGGTGGCGCCTTGCTGCATCATTTGCACAAGGATCATGTGGAGACGGTCCTGTTGGAACCGGAAGGGATGGAAGTGCCCTATCTTGGTCGGATCCGCCATTTGACCTATCCGCGTGCGGCTTCTTGAATGTTCTTGTGGCGCGCCTTGGCGCGTCACCCTATCGTAATGCATGCGAAATGACCGAGGCTCGGCCAGCATTTCTGGCGTGACGCCTAGAACGTCGGCACTGACTGGGAGGATATTTTGACACGCGTGATCATGATTGCCCTTGATGGGCTGCGCCCTGATATGGTGGACCCCGTGGCGACGCCGCATCTGCATGCGTTGGGCGCAGCCGGTGCGCGCTTTGCGCGGGCGCGCAGCATCTTCCCCTCGGAAACACGGGTGGCCACGCCATCGCTCATCACAGGCTGCCGCCCTGGCGGGCATGGGCTGGTCGCCAATACGGTTTTCGATGCCTCGGTCGCGCCTGATCGTCTCATCCGTACCAAGCTTGTTGAAGATGTCATCACGCTGGCCGCCGGCGCGGAATCGCCCCTGCAACGCCCAAGCCTTGCAGAACGCCTGGCACCGCATGGAATGAGTTTTGCGCTTGTGAGCGCCGGCACGGCGGGGGCGGCGCGCTTGCTCCACCCCGCAGCGGAACGGCTTGGCGGCTTTCGCTGGAATGTCGAGGATACGTCGGGCGAGACAGCGGAGCGCGTGGTTGCAGCGCTGGGCGTGACGCCGCCCGCTGCCGTGCCGAATATTGCGCGGGTTGAATTTGCCGGCCGCGTTCTGCTTGAACACGTATTGCCCCAAATCAAGCCGGATGTGGCGCTGCTTTGGCTTTCCGAACCCGATGTTTCCTTCCATTGGGGCGGCTTGCGGGCTGAACATACGCAACGCGCGCTGAAAGCCGCCGATGCGGTGCTTGGGAAAATCATCACCTGGCGTGATGCGCAGGCAGATGCGCAGGAAATCGCAATCATAGTGCTTTCGGATCATGGCCATGTGACCGGGCGCGGCAAGACCTGCTTGCGGAGCGAATTGCAGCGCGCCGGCTTCCGCGCTGGCACCGGCATGGCGCCCGATGTGGATATTGTGGTGGCGCCAGCTGCCGCGCCTGGCCTTTGGCTGAGGAATCCATCGCTTGCGTCTCAGGTGGCGGATTTCCTGGCCATGCAAAACTGGGCTGGTCCTTTATTGGCACGTGATCCTGCGATCCTGGCGCCCGGGCGTGCGGCGCCGCTGGCCTTGCTTGGTTCGGCGCATGCGCGCAGCGCCGATCTGGTCGCAACATTCGCAGGTGATGAAGGCTTGGATGAATGGGGCCTGCCAGGCACGGCCCCCTTCGACGCGCCGGATGTACCGGAAGGCGGCGGCATGCATGGCGGTCTGCATCGTGCCGAACTTGCGACCGTTCTGGTCATGCAGGGCGGCCCCTTCCGGCAAGGCGCGGTGATCCAAGAACCCGCAGATTTGACCGATATTGTGCCGACCATTCTGGATATACTCGGCATTGATGACGCCGGCATGGAAGGGCGGCCATTGCGGGGTGCTTTGGATGCCGCGGGCGATTTGCCGCCCACTGAAGAATTGCACGATCTACCGGGCGATTTCGTCCTGGAAGCCATGCGGGCAGAAAATGGACGGCTTTACCCGACCGCGATGCGCCGGCGCTAGTATGCGCGCTCCACACTAACGGCTGCGGTTCATTCCTTCACCGCAGCGTGGGGTCAAGCCCATCGCGCAGCCAATCACCAATCAGCGAAACGGACAGCGTTGTCAGCACAATCGTGCTGGCGGGGGCGAGCAGAATCCAGGGCGCCCGCGTGAGATATTCGCGCCCATAGCCCACCATGGACCCAAGCGATGTCTCTGGCGGCTGCACACCCAGGCCCAGAAAGGAAAGCCCGGATTCCAGCAGGATCACTTCCGGAAAAGCGAGTGTCATGGAAACAATGAGTGTTGAGGCGATATTGGGCAGCACATGCCGGCCATAAATGCGCCATGGTGAAGCGCCGAGCCCCCTGACCGCCGCCGCATAGCCCTGCGCGCCTGCGGCCAATGCAAGGCCGCGCGCGATCCGTGCATATCTTTCCCAGGCATGCAGCCCAAGCAGACAAACCAGCAGCACAAGCGAATTGCCGAAAAACGCGAGCACCGCCAAGGCAAGAATAAGAAAGGGAAGTGAGGCCGAGAAATCCACCAGTGCAAGCACGGCCTGTTCAACCAATCCCCTGAAATGCGCAGCAAGAAATCCAAGTGATGTGCCGATTACCGCGCCGATGATGGTAGCGCCGAAGGCGATCAAAAGGCTGGTGCGGATGGAATAGATCAGCCGCGAGAGCACATCGCGCCCAAGCTCATCCGTGCCGAGCGGATGAAGCCAAGTGCCGCCCAGCAGGATGGGCGGTGAAAGGCGATTGCGCAAATCAAGCGCCGTATAGGCATAGGGGGCGAGAATATCCGCGAGCACCGCGACCATAAGCATCAACAACAGCCAGCCAATGCCGAAAATGACCAAGGCCGGCGGCGCCTTGCGCCGTATTTTTGGGGGCGCTGTCGGCGCGGCGACAACCAGAGGAGCTTCGGGCATATCAGGCGGCCTTTCGCGGCTCCGCGCGCAAGCGCGGATCAAGCAAGCCATAGAGTAAATCAACAATCAGATTGGCGCAGACCATGGTGATGGCGACCAGCAGCAAGATGCATTGCACCACGGCCAAATCCCGATTGGCGACTGCGACCACGAGTAACCGACCAACGCCTGGCCAGGAAAAAACGCTTTCGACCACCACCGCCCCCGCGATCAAGGTGCCAACCATGAAGCCAATGATGGTGACGGTCGGAATGGCGGCATTCGGCAGGGCGTGCCCAGTCACAACCGCGCGCCATGGCACACCCTTCGCGCTGGCAGTGCGGATATAGGGCTGGCCCAGAACCTCAAGCATGGCGCTGCGCGTAAAGCGCGCCAGCACCGCGGCACCGCCAAGCCCAAGCGTAATGACAGGCAGAATGCCGTGGCGCCAGCTTTCCTGCCCGCCCGAGGGCAGCCAGCCAAGTTGTACGGCAAAAACCAGCACAAGCAGCAGGCCCAATACAAAGGAGGGCACGGTAAAGCCGGCCACGGCGATGATCATCACCACCCGATCTGCCAGGGAATTACGATGCAAAGCAGCATAAATCCCTGCCGGAATGCCAAGGCAAATCTTGATCGCCAGCGCGGGCAGCGTCAGCGCCAAAGTCGCCGGAATACGTTCAGTAACAAGCACGATCGCATCACGCCCATCGCGCATGGACCGCCCCAAATCACCCTGCAGGATCGCCCAGAAATAGGAGAAATACTGCACCCAAATCGGCTCATCCAAGCCCCAGGCGGTCCGGAAGGCATCCACCGCTTCCGGCGGCGCATCAGCACCCATGATGATTTGCGCGGGATCGCCCGAAAGGCGCAGCACCACAAAGGCAAAGGTTACGACCATGGCGATGGTCAAGCCGGCGCGCGCAAGGCGAGAGGCGATAAAACGGAGCATCAGGCGGCCTCCTGCCGGGCAATTCCCTGCCCTGCGGCGATCTCTCCATGGGCGACATGGCAGGCGACAAGCCGCCCATCGGGGCGCGACTTCAAAACGGGTGCCTCACGCGCGCAAAGATGGCTGGCGACAGGGCAGCGCGGATGAAAGGCGCAGCCGGCAGGGCGATCAGCCGGGTTGGGCGGGTCGCCCTGCAAGACAATGCGCTGGCCCGCGCGACCCGGATGGGGAATGGCGGAGACAAGGGCGCGAGAATAAGGATGCGCCGGTTCATGCAGCACACCATCCGGTTCGCCTTCCTCAACAATGCGGCCAAGATACATCACGGCGACACGGTGGCTCACTTGCCGAACGGCCCTTAGGTCGTGGCTGACAAACAGCATGGCGGTGCCGAATTCTTCCTGCAAATCTGTCCGTCGTCAAATGATTTGAGACCACTTGGCGTGCTGTGTAACGGAGTATCTGGCCCATCAGCGGGATAGGTTAAGCTGCGTTTTGTTGATGCATCAAGCGGCGGTGCTGGATGGTTTTGCGCTTGAT
>JADCGF010000051.1 GCA_020249145.1 Roseomonas sp.
CGCGACATCCGCCTCGCGCGCGTCGCGGCAAGCGATGCGGCAATCGAGGCGGCCCTGGCGCGGCATGCGGGGCGGGTGACCGAGGGCGCCGCCGAACTGCGGCGAGGGCTCGCAGCACTCGCCGCAGCGCGGGCCGAGGATACGGCACTCGCCCGCGCTCTGGACGCCGCTCGGCGGGCCGGGGAGCGAGCGGAGGCGGCGTATCGAGCCGGCCTCGCCGACCTCTCGGCGACGCTCGATGCATCCCTGGCTGTCTCAGAGATCAACTTCGCGCGCCTCGCAGCAGCGCGCGTCGAGAGCGAGGCTGTCGCGACAGTCCTCACCGCGGCGGCAGGCTAGGCCTATCCTGCTGCAGATCATGCAAACAGCCGCTTCATCACCCGAACCGTCAGCAGCACCGCGACGAGATCCATCGTCGAGGCAGAACACTGCGCGCCGTCACGCACACGCTGCTGTCCGACTATTCATGATGGACGAAACATAAGGAGAGCCAAAATGCGTGCTTTTGTTGCTGTTGGTGTGAGCTTGACGTTGATCGCATGCGCACAGTCGCCGGACCGCATTGCGTCGACGCAGGTCAGCGATGAGACCTATCAAACCTATACCTGCGAGCATTTGGAAGCTGAGCAAGCCCAAACGGAGCAGGCGCTTGCTCAGACGTCGCAGCAGCAGAATCAAGCACGAAACAACGATATTGCCGGTATCTTCTTCTTTGGTCTTCCGGTCTGTTCTATGTCAGGACAGGACGTCGCGCCAGAGATCGCACAGTATCGACGCCAACTCGATGCGATACGGCGTGCGTCCATCAGCCGCAACTGCGGGACGCAGAGGACTGGAGCACAGGGCAGGTGATCGGCGTGGCTGGCGTACGGGGCATACTGGCAGGAAAGGGAAGATCCATGTTGCGACGTCGCACGGTGCTCGGGGCCGCTCTCTTGCCGGTGCTTACCGATCCGGCGCGTGCAACGCCGCCCGATCTCGCTTTCGCCGTCATCCGCGAGGGACGGCAAATCGGCACGCACCTTGTCCGCTTCCGCCAGGAAGGCGAGTTGCTGCGCGCACGGAGCGAGGTACGCATCACGGTGCGGATCGCCGGCTTCACTGTCTATCGTTACACGCATGACACCGAGGAGGCCTGGCGCGGCAACCGCCTTGTCGCGCTCGACAGCCGGCTCGACCGCAACGGCCACAAGGGTGCGTGCGAGGCCCGGGCCGAGGGCAACGGTCTCCGCCTGCGCAGCACAGCTGGGGAGTGGCTAATGCCCATAAACGCGGCCCCGCTCACCTGGTGGCGCGCAGCGAGCCTCTTAGCGGACCTGCCGCTCTTCGACCCGGAAGAGGGGCGGCCGGTGGAGCCGCGGCTCGAACGCCGGGCTGAAGGGGGCGGCCAACGCGTGACGTTGGTCGGCGGCGAGGGAGCGGAGGTGCTCTACAACGCCTCCGACCACTGGGTGGGCTTCAGCACCACCGGCGAGGACGGCATTCCCGTGACCTACAGGCCGGCGTAGCCACGTCCAGGCGGCACTGACCCGCGAAGACCTTCACGGAGAGGTGCCGTCTGTACTCGGCCATCGCTCGCTTGACACCCTTCACGATGGTCGCGATGGAGTGTCCGTCGTCAAGTGATTTGAGACCAATTGGCGCGCTGTGTAACGGAGTATCTGTCCCATCTGGAGTTGCGGTTAGGCTACGTTTTGTTGATGCGTCAAGCGGCAAAGCTATCCAACTGTCCCCTCACACCCTCTCCACCATCCTGACCGCCCGTGCCGTGAATGGAAAGCTATCCCTGCTGGCGCTAGCTTCTTCCCCTGGCGCATTCACCGCCCCCCAAATGGCGCGGCGGTTTCGCTCGGCAAGGCTGTCGGTCAGTTCCGTAATCCACAACGCATCCCCTGACGCACCAAGCCGACGCAGCAAGTCGCGATGCTGATTGCGCGCCTCAGCAACCGACAACGCCGGCAAGGTGAAAGCCGCAAAGGGCGGGTTGATGATGGCCGGCACAGGAAATTCCGCCCCGGTGAATGGATTCCGGTCGCGCCTATCCAGCATCACCCGCCCTTCGCGAATGCCATACGCCGTGCCGCGTTGCAGTCGCCATAGCTGCCCCGCGACAAGCAGCCCGATATCCATGTAAGGCGCTGCGCCATCGGTGAGATCGACGCGGAGATACCGCGCCGCCGACAGCATTGCGGAACGCAGTGATCAGATGGATGGCGATAACGTCGCGCAATTAACACGCCGTACTCGCGCAAAACATGCTGAACGGGGCCTTGTCGTACGCGAACCGGGCATCAACGCCAAATAAGGTGTGTCGGTGACCTGATAAGCTAAGGGTCTAAAGGCTGCAGGATAATTTTGCTGCAGCTGGCGCTCATTATTCGACGCCAAAGCCGTTCTTGACACAGGCAGTGGTTACACGTTCGCCATTGACCACGCCCATGTCTCTACCCCACTATCAAGGCAATCAAACCGGGATATTGGCAGTCTTTTGCCGGGTCTCCTGTTCAGAACTTTGCCAGGGGGAAAACATATGGCGGAACGCCGCATTGGTATCATCATGAACGGCGTCACGGGACGCATGGGCATGAACCAGCACCTTATTCGATCCATTGCGGCGATCCGCGCGGAAGGCGGGCTACCGCTGGCCGATGGTGATAGATTGATGCCGGACCCGGTTATTGTTGGGCGCAACCGCAGCAAGCTGGATGCGCTTGCCAAGGCGCATCGCATTGAACGGGTCAGCACTGATCTTTATGCCTGCCTGGCCGATGGCAAGGACGAAATCTTCTTCGACGCTGCCACCACGCAACTGCGCGCGGGGCTGATCCGCAAGGCGATTGCCGCCGGGAAGCATGTGTATTGTGAAAAGCCAACTGCTGATAACCTGGCCGATGCGTTGGATATTGCGCGGCTTGCGCAGCAGGCAGGCATCAAGCATGGGGTAGTGCAGGACAAGCTGTTCCTGCCTGGTTTGCGCAAGCTGAAAATGGTGGTCGAAAGCGGGCAATTGGGGCGCCTTCTCAGTATTCGTGGTGAATTCGGCTATTGGGTTTTTGAAGGTGATTTGCAGCCCACGCAGCGCCCTTCCTGGAATTACAAGAAGGCGGAAGGTGGTGGCATCATCCTCGATATGCTCTGCCATTGGCGCTATGTTCTGGACAATACCTTCGCGCCGGTCCAGGCAGTATCCTGCCATGGGGCCACACATATTCCGCGCCGCAAGGATGAAGCCGGACAATGGTATGATGCGGATGTGGATGATGCGGCCTATGCCACCTTTCAGCTTGAAGGCGGCATCGTTGCGCATATCAATTCATCCTGGACTACGCGGGTGCGGCGCGATGATCTTGTGACCTTTCATGTGGATGGCACGCATGGCTCTGCCGTATGCGGCCTGACGGATTGCTGGGTGCAGCCGCGCGTGGCGACGCCAAAGCCCGTTTGGAATCCGGACGTGCCGCAAACCATCAATTTTTTTGAGGGTTGGCAGAAAATCCCTGAAAGCCAAGCCTATCCAAATGGTTTCCGTGCGCAATGGGAATTGTTCCTGCGCCATGTTGTGGGCGAAACCAAGGATTACCCCTGGGATTTGCTGGCGGGCGCCAAGGGTGTGCAGCTTGCCATGGCGGGTTTGCAATCCTGGAAGGAGAGACGCTGGATTGATCTGCCGCCATTGGAGATCACTTGAGCTTTTGCGCAACCATAATGGCTGGAGGAGAAGTTTCACATGCCGCGCCTTGATCTGCCCAATCCCGATGGTTCCATCACCAGCTTCACCACCAGCCCCCCACGCGATTTTGCGCAAGCCTTGCCGCCCTATCCACGCATCGCCTTTGCGGCGGCACATGTTGTCGCTGATCCTATCGTCGAGCAGGATCCTTGGCTTGATGCAAAGCTTGATTGGGATCGGACCATCGCTTTCCGAAAGCACCTTTGGTCCCTTGGGCTTGGTGTGGCTGAAGCAATGGATACGGCACAGCGCGGCATGGGGCTTGATTGGGCGGCGGCACAGCAGCTTATTCGGTTGAGCCTTGATGCCGCGAAGGATCACCCGGGCGCTGTCATCGCAAGCGGTGCTGGGACCGACCATCTTGCCTCAGGGCCCGATGTTACAGTGGATGATGTGATCCGCGCCTATGAAGAACAATGCGAAGCGGTTGAGAAAATGGGTGGGCGTATCATCCTGATGGCGTCCCGTGCGCTCGCCAAGGCTGCGAAAAGTCCCGCCGATTATGAGCGTGTTTATGCGCGTATCCTGGGCAATGTGCGAGAGCCCGTGATTATTCATTGGCTTGGGGAAATGTTCGATCCCGCGCTGGAAGGCTATTGGGGCCATGATGATCATCTGGCGGCGATGGAAACCGCGCTTTCGGTCATCCACGCGCATGCGCATAAGGTGGATGGCGTGAAGATATCCCTTTTGGATGACAAGAAGGAAATCACCATGCGTCGCCGTCTTCCGCGCGGCGTGCGGATGTATACGGGTGATGATTTCAACTATGCCGAACTGATCGCGGGCGATGCACAAGGCCATTCGGATGCGCTTTTGGGTATTTTCGATCCCATCGCACCGGCGGTAGGGGGCGCGCTTGCCTCCCTCGCCAAGAATGATCTTGCGACATTTCACGATATTCTCGCGCCCACGGTTCCCCTTTCGCGCCATATCTTCAGGGCGCCGACGCGATTCTATAAGACAGGCGTTGTCTTCATGGCCTGGCTGAACGGCCACCAGGATCATTTCGTGATGGTGGGTGGCCAGCAGAGCACGCGCAGCATTCAACATTTCGCGGAATTGTTCCGGCTTGCCGATGCGGCGGGTCTGCTGAGCGATCCGGAACGCGCAGCAAGCCGCATGCGCCAGCTTTTGGCACTGCATGGTGTGGCATGAAGCCGATCAGCCTCAATACCGTCACGGTGCGGGAGAAATGGAGCCTCGCGGAATGTATTGAAGGCTGCGCACGCCATGGCATTCCGGGCATCTCTCCCTGGCGGGATGTGCTGGGCGCGATGGGTGTGCATGCCGCTGCGCGACAGATAAGGGACGCTGGTCTCACCGTGACGGGACTTTGCCGTGGCGGCATGTTTCCCGCTGCCGATGCCGGAGGGCGCGCTGCCGCGATTGAGGATAATCGTCGCGCCATTGAGGAAGCACATAGGCTGCAAGCGCGTAGCCTTGTCATGGTATGCGGCGGTCTGCCGCAGGGCTCCAAGGACATTCAAGGGGCGCGCCGGATGATGCGCGATGGGCTTGAGATGATCCTTCCAGAGGCGCGCGCTGCCGGCGTGACCTTGGGGCTGGAGCCGCTGCACCCCATGACCTGCGCGGATCGTTCTGTCCTATCTACGCTCGGCCAGGCGCTTGACCTTTGTGATGCGTTGGGGGAGGGCGTTGGTGTTGTTTTGGATGTCTATCATGTCTGGTGGGATCCAGATCTCAGCCGCCAAATGACGCGCGCTGCAGGCAGGATTGCCGGCTTTCACATCTGCGATTGGCTTGTTCCCACGACCGATCTTGTCTTTGATCGCGGCATGCCAGGCGATGGCGTGATTGACATCTCAGGGATCAGCAACAAGGTGAGTACCGCCGGCTATGATGGTTTTGTCGAAGTTGAATTGCTATCGCGCCGGTGGTGGGCAGAAGCACCGGATGAGGTCTTGCGTATCATGAAGGAACGCCACGCGAGCCTGATCTGAAGCAAAAACACGGCAACAAAAACAAAGCCGCGCTGAAGGGCGGCGTAAACAGGGAGAGAAAGAAAATGAACAGAATCACCCGCCGGGCCGCGCTCGCCGCACCCGCGCTGTTGTTGCCCTTCAAGGCATTCGCGCAATGGGCGCCGGCACGCCCGATGCGCTTCGTGGTTCCCTTCGCGGCGGGGGGCGCGACTGATATCGTGGCGCGGGTCGTAGGCGAACCCATGGCCGAACGCTTGGGCCAGCCCATGGCAGTGGAAAATCGCACCGGGGCGGGTGGCAATGTTGGTGTGGAGAATGTGGTCCGCAGCGCGCCGGATGGTCTGACCTTATTGATGGGAACAACGGGAACGCTGACCATCAACCCGCATCTTTACACCAATATGGGCTTCAATCCGCTTACGGATCTAGCGCCTATCGGCCTTGCTTTTGCAACCGATCATGTGCTGATCGTCAATCCGCAGGTTCCCGCGCAAACTGCGCAGGAATTTCTTGCGTTGGTCCGCGCGCAGCCTGGCCGGCTTTCCTATGGTTCCGGTGGCAATGGCACCTCCACCCATACGGTCGCCGAGTTGTTCAAGCTAGTTGCGCAGGTGGATATCCAGCATGTGCCTTATCGTGGTTCCGCGCCGGCACTGACCGATACCGTGGCGGGCACGGTGCAGGTCATGCTGGATCAGATTGCTTCTGCCTTGCCGCAAATACAAGCGGGGCGGGTGCGCGCCTTGGCGGTGACGGGCGCACGACGCCACGCAGCCCTGCCCAATGTTCCGACTGTGGGCGAGATTGGCCTTGCCGCTGCGGAAGCAACATCCTGGGGCGCCGTGATGGCACCCGCTGGCACACCAAATGCGGCGATTGATCGGCTGAATGCGGTGCTGCGCGAAGCGCTCGCGTTGCAGGCTGTAAAAGACCGGCTTACGCAAGTTGGTGCCGATGCCATGACTTCGAGCCCTGCAGAGCTTGCGGCCTATATGCGAAGCGAAACAGAAAAATGGGGCCGTGTGGTGCGCGAGGCACGCATTACGGTGAATTGATGCGGGCGGGCTGACCAATGCGCGTCTTCGCGGTTTTCATCTCGGCCAAGCAGCAATTTCCATAGGCTGCATGGCCGCAGTATCAGGCCAAATTGCGCTGCCCATGCCGGGCGTGGCAAGACTGCCAATGTCGAGCAGACCTTCATTCATGCGAAGGCGCGGACCGAAGGGCGTATCCACATAAAGATCAGGATGGGCTGCCCGATAGGCCTGCGCCTCGGCTATGGGGCGGCCTGCGAAACCATCAATGAAGTGATGACCATTGCGCTCCACATGCACAAGGCCGAGCGCACTGACCAAGGCGAGGTCTTGCTGCACACAAAGCCCGGCCAGTGTCGTCAGATCCTCGGCTGACATGAAATAACCTTGGCCCCATTGCCGGCACCGCGCGAGGTTGATCATGGAACGCCAAATGCCCTTGCATGCCTTGCTGGAAACGCCAGTATAACCGAGTGACCTGGCTGTCAGGAATGCATCAAGCGCACCATCACTTTCATCAATGATCACTGGCCGCGCAGCAGCCAGATGCGCGATACTCTCCCGCAGCGCATGAGAGCGCTTGATGGGCTGTTCGATGAACAGAATTGAAGCGCGTAGCCGCGCCAGTCTTGGCTCGGCTTCCATCGCGCGCCACAGTTCCAATACGCCGCCGGCATCCTCATATTGTTCATTGCCATCAAGTGTTACGTGATAACCATGCAGCCGGTCCAAAACACTGGCAATGCGGCAAAGCCGCGCAATATCATCCCTTACGTTTCCACTGACCTTGAGCTTCCAATAGAGATGGCGATAGGTCGCCAGAACCTGTTCCAGTGTTTCGGGGAGACCGTCATTTACCGTGTCTGTCTGGTCTGCGCTCGTGATAGGGTCAACCAAGCCAATCGTATGGCGCGCGTGCAGACGTGATGGCTGTGGTACTTGCGCCAGCATTGCGGCGAAATCGAAGCCCGCAAGATCTGGAATGACTGCATGGGCCGCCATGCCGCCCAGATTGGCGCGCAAGCCGGCATCAAAGGAAAGATCAGCCAGACGAAGCAGGGCATCAAAGGCAGCGCGATCCCAAAGGGCGCGACCGAAGCTGGCGACGAGCGGATTTAGCCCCTCCGCCGCACAGGCAGCGACATATTCATGATAGCCATCGGCATAATGGCCGAAGGCAGTGTTGAAGCCCGCAGCGCGTGACTGTGCTTCAGCGATTCCAAGCGCACGGCGAAGCTGATGCTGATTATCGGCATCGGTCAAAGCCGCATCCTTGTCAAACCATTTGGCGGCCAAAGTCTCGGCAGCCATGCCAAAGCTTTCCCTTCCTGTCGTATCGCAAATGCGCACCCGTACCACCGCCTGGATGCCATCCCGGACAGTGATGACGCCAAAGCGAAAAGGCATGCGCAGGGTAAAGCGCCATTCAAATTTTTCTGTCTCTAAAAAACGAAACTTCACTTTGTGAGCTCCTCCTCAATGCCGCGCAGATACCCAATGGCGCGGGCGGCGCAGGCTACCGGGTCTGGATGATAATCAAAGGGTTCAACACCACATATTCCCTGATAGCCCGTCTCAGAAAGCGCGCGAAGGATTGGTGCAAATTGATCCCGCCCCTGGCCAGGCGCGCGGCGATTGCGATCATTCAAATGAACATGCGCAATCAGACCACTGGCCATGTGGCGTCGCAGAAGTGTATCAGGTGCTTCCGCCTCTCCATTGCCGGCTGCGCTTACATCCAACATGCTGCGCAAAGCCGGATTTCCGATACGAAGGACGATCTCCAGCGCCTCAGCAAGGGAGTTTGCCCAATTGGTCTGACCCGGGTCGAGGGGTTCCAGGAGATACAACACACCAGCGGATTGCGCATGGAGGGCGGCTTTTGTGAACGCTGCTTCCGCGCGTTCGGCATCACCCAACACACTCACCTTGCGCTGTGCGGGCGACCCATGGACAAGATAAGTCGCTCCTAAATCATGCGCGAGGTCAATCAGCGCGCGCATGACATCACAGGTCTTGTCATGGACCGCAGCTTCCGTGATGGAAAGTCCAGATGGAGTGAGGAGAAGCCAATGCAGCCCCGTTATGGGCTGGCCAACATCTTCAGCCTTCCGACGAAAATCACTGCGCTGTGCCTTGCTCAAGTGATGTGGCGCATCAGGATGAAGCGTGAATGGCGCGACCTCCAAACCATCATAGCCCAGGGCCGCGGAAAGCTTCGCCTGCTCACGAAAAGGCAAATGACGCAGTACCTCATTGCAAAGAGAAAAGCGCATTCCGATTGCTCCCGAATGTGCAGCCTTCATTCGCTGGCCTATTGGCGACGGTATCGGCAAAACTTTTCGACTCCTTCACAATTACTGGCCAAGCGCGCGTATTACCTGATCTGTCGTGGTCACCATGGCAACATTGCGCATTGCGTAGTCGATGGAAGCGCGATGCCAATCTGCATTCATGGTGGAACAGCCATCTTCTGGGATCACCATGACATAGCCCTTATCGGCGCCAGTTCTGGCCGTATGTTCAATGCTCATATTCGTCCAGGCGCCTGTCTCGATAATAAAATCGCGGCCCTCGGCTTTCAGGATGCGTTCAAGTGACGTTCCTTCCCAAGCACTCATGCGCGCCTTGCGGATGATGTGATCGCCGGGCTGGGCTTCAAGCCCTTGCACGGGTTCCGCCCCCCATGTGCCTTCGATCATCGCATTGGCATCCACGCAGCCTTCAAATAGCGGTGCGTTCAGAGTCATGTCACGGGCATCGGCACGTCTGACGAACCAGACATGGATCACCGGAATGCCGCGACTGCGACAATGCGCCGCAAGCCTTGCGATATTGGGAATGGCATTCTGCTGCCTGCAATGATCAGGACTGCCAGATGAGGCGAAGGCACCACCATCCATGACCACATCATTCTGCATATCCTGAATGATCAAGGCGCAGCGCGATGCATCCAGATGCAAGCCCTCATCCGCCCGTTGCGGGTTTTCGCGTGTTGCGGTTCTTGCCGCCATGAAAGGCTCATGCCGCGGGCCGATCTTCAAGGGCACGGCGTAGACGGAGGTTGTCGCGCAGACATAAAGTGTACGCCAATCGGGTCCTCCCCAGTGCAGATTCGCCGCCATTTCCGGAATGGAGATTTTGCCAATCAGATTGCCAGAAGGTGCATAAACCCATATCCCACCAGGACCGGTACACCAGACATTGCCATCCGTGTCGCATTTCATGCCATCGGGCAACCCAGGGGAAAGGCTGTCACGCAAACCTGAGGCGAAGATGCGGCCGTTGTGCAAGGTTCCATCCGAGGCGACTTCGAATACACGGATATTCGCCTGTTCCGTGTCATTCACATAAAGCCACCTCTCGCAGGGCGAAAAGCAGATGCCATTTGGCTGAGTGAAAATATAGCGATCCACGACAAGCTGCGGTTCTTCACTCGGGCGTGCGCCTGGCCTGATGCGAAATACGCCCTGCCAACCCAGTTGCCGCGGCCGTTCTACACCATAGACAGGCATGCGGCCATACCAGGGATCGGTGAAATAGATTGCGCCATCGGATTTCACGCAAATATCATTGGGCGAATTCAGCTCCCGCCCTTGATAGTGACTGGCCAATACCTCTCGCGCACCATTGTCACGCACGCGCACAACGGAGGAGGTTGCATGCTCACAAATCAACAAATTGAGATCGGCATCATAGGTGAGGCCGTTTGATTTATTGGATGGCCGATCCACCTCTCGTACACCGGCGCGATCCAGGCGGCGGCGCACATCCGCCGGCATATCCGAGAAAAGCAGATAATGTTCCGTTGGATGCCAGATCGGCCCTTCGGTAAAAGTGAAGCCGCTGCCCGCCTGCCGGACAGGGGCGTGTTCATCAATCAGTTGGCGGAAACCCGGATCAAGCGCGACATGAGCCATGGCAGCCTCCCTTAGACCGGAAACCAATCCCGGCGTGCAACGGTTTGTGAAATCGGGCCTGGGACCTGAAGATCTAGCCGCCCAACCACTTGGCCATGCTCAATCTTGGCAGGCTTGTCATGCACCGGCAGCAGGAATTTAGACGAATTGAGCAGCTTCTTGATGGCCGCCTTTTCGCCCCGCTTCGATCCCGCGTGATTGCCGGTGACCTGTGGCTCATGGAAGCTCACCTGAAACACCGGCTCTACAATCTGGTCATTGAAATCATAGATCACATCGCCGCAGATCGTCGCGAGCCCTTCAGCCGTTTCGACATGGACATTCATGGAGCCCTCGGTATGCGCATTGGCGGCTTCAAGCACCACGCCTGGCATGATCTCCACAGGTCCCGAAAGCTCCAGATCCTCAAAGCGTAGCGCATGCCGTGTATGCAGCCTTTCGATCAAATGCTGGATATCGGGTTTGGGATATTGCGGATGCATCAGGCCCGATACCGAGCATTCCAATTCACGGCGATTGACAACCACGGTGGTGTTCATCGGGAAATGATCATCCTTGCCGGCATGGTCAATATGCAAATGCGTATGCAGCACATAGCGCACATCGCCGGGCTTCACGCCAAATCGTGCAAGCTGACGTTCGATCATATTCTCATGGAATTGCAGGCCGCGCATGCCAAGTGTTTCCATGATTGCATTGTCGCGATAGCCGGTATCGACCACAATCGGATAACGCCCACCCATGATCAAAAAACCATAGACCGGTACGCGACGGATCCTTCCGCAATCGCGCGCGAGAACCAGAAAGCTCGATTCCAGCTCGATATCACCGTAATCCAGCAGCTTGATTTCAAGAGCCATGATCATTCCTCCCTAAAGCCGGTAGACCCGGCTGGCATTGTCGAATAACAGGGCGCGCATTGCGGCCTCATCCAGATCGCGCATGGCGTTGCGATGGGCCGCGAGCAGCGGTGCATAATCGGTCCAAAGTTTTTCGATCGGGAAATTTGAACCCCAAAGGCAACGTGCATGACCGAAACGCGCCAGGGTTTCAGCGTAGATCCAGGCGATATGCGCCGGATCCACGCGATGCAAAAAGGTGCCAAGGCCGGAGAGCTTCACCATGACATTGGGGCAAGCGGCCAAAACCTCCATGCCCTTTTGCCACTCCTCTCGCCCCTTCCTTGTGAGATCTTCCAACATACCGGCGTGCTGCAAAACAAAAATCACACGCGGACAGGCTTGCGCCAATTCAGCGGCGCCGGCCATTTGCCCAGAAAAAACCTGCAAGTCGAATGTCAGCGCGTAGTCGGCAAGCCGCGCCATGTTGCGCTGGACCTGCTTGTCCCGACAGAGATCCGGATGCGGGGCAAAGCAATATTGCGCATTTGCGTGCCAGTGGAATTGCTGGCGAATGCCACGCACCCGCGGATGACGCACCAGACGATCCAGAAAGGGGCGAATATCCTCAACCGTCATATCCGCGTATGCGATGCTGGCATGTGGCCAGCCTGTTTCCAGCGCCAGACGCTCGATCCAGGCCACTTCCTCCACCGCTTTTTCGTTTGGCCAATTGGCCTGGACATAAACCGCCTTCTCCACGCCCGCGGCCCCAATATCGGCAAGATATTCGCTGATGGGATAATCTCGCCTGATCGCTTCATAGGCGCCAAAAATCCGCGGCTGCATTGGGCCCATGAGCCAGGGAAGATCCGCCTGACGCCAAACATGGAAATGGCTGTCAATGATCCTCATACGCTTGTTCCGGTACGCGCCAAAGGCGCCGTCCCGACCAAGGAGCGCGCAATGGCAATCGCGCTGCTGCCATCCGCCAAATCATCAATATAGGGCAGGACGGCACGCATGGCGCTTGTTTGCGGCTGATAGCCTGGCGCATGCGCCAAGGGGCTCAACCACAGAATATGCCAGGCCAGACCACGCATCCGTTGCATGGCCTGTACCAAAGCTTCAGGCCCGCCGCGTTCCAACCCGTCAGACAGAATGATCACCACCGCACCGCGCGCGAAGCTTGCGAAACGTGGCACGGAAAGGAAGATGCCCAGCGCCTCGCCCAACCGCGTTCCACCATCCCAATCGGCGACAAGTCCGGCGGCGAGTGTCAACGCCTGTTCCCGGTTCCTGTAGCGCAAGGCGCGCGTCACGCGTGTGAGCCGTGTGCCGATGGTAAAGACCTCTGCCCGGTCCAGCGCTTGAACCATGGCGTGCGCAAGCCGGAGTGCACCATCCGTGCCTGCCTTCATGCTGCCCGAAACATCCATCAGCAGCAGCACACGCCTTTGCCTGGGCAGCCGATGACGCCGTGGCAATCGGCTGAGTTCCCCATCACGGCGCAGCAACTCACGAAAGGCGCGACGCGGATCGGCCAATGCGCCGCCGCCGGCGCGAAGCCGACGCGAACGCCGCCGCGGCACCGCGCCCGGCAAGGCGCGCGCAAAGGCGCGAAGCACTGCCTCCGAATCCGCACCATTAATCGGGCGCGTTGACAATCGTTCGAGCGCCGTTGCGTCCTCGCCAGAGGGGGCTTCATCTTCGGGCTGCGTCAACAGGTCAATCTCACCCGCGTCAAAGGCGCGCCGTGCTTCCTCTCCTTCTGCCTCGGCGGGCGCAAGAAACGATCTGCCAAGAAAGACCATATCGAAAACGGCGTTGAATTCCTCAAGCCTCTCCTGTGCCGGACCATAAATGGCGTGCGCGGCACGGCGCAGATCATGGATGGACCTTGGCCCCAGCAAGCCGGTGGCAGCGATGAAGCCTTCCGTCTGTTCGGGCGCTGCCGCAAAGCCTTGCGCACGAAGCGCTTGGGGGAAAGCCAGGAAAGGGGCGAGCGCAGGTGGAATCATGCCGCCCCCTTCAGAACAGCATCAAGCCGAGGCGTGATATAGGCCAGATCATCCTGATCCTTAAGCACCACACCGATCGCCCGCGCGAAGGCCGCAGGCCAGCTTGCACCTTGTGCATTCAACAGGGTGGCAGCTTCGGCCCATTCAACCGTTTCAGCGACGCCAGGCGGTTTTGCCAAAGGTTCCTTGCGCAGCCGGCCCACCGCGGCGACTACCTTATGCGCCGTATCCCGTGCTACGGAGGATGCGCGCATCATCACAATCTGCGCTTCCAATTGCGGATCTGGATAGCCAATCCAGTGATAGACACAGCGCCGCCGCAGCGCTTCATGCAATTCCCGCGTGCGGTTGGATGTCATCACCACAACAGGAGGTTCGCTTGCGCGTATCGTGCCGCGTTCCGGGATGGACAGGCTGAAATCAGACAGGAATTCGAGAAGGAAAGCCTCAAACTCATGGTCTGACCGGTCAATTTCATCAATAAGCAACAGCCTCTCCTTCGGCCGTTGCAGTGCCAGCAACAAGGGGCGCGCAATCAGAAATTCATCACCATACAAATTGACATAGGAATCGCCCGCCTGACGAATAGCCAGCATTTGCCTTGGAAAATTCCATTCATACATGGCAGCCGCGGCATCTATGCCTTCATAGGCTTGCAGCCGGATAAGCTCTCGCGCCAGGATGGCTGAAAGCGCTTTTGCCGCCTCGGTTTTCCCGACACCTGGCGCACCTTCCAGCAGTAAGGGCTTTCCTAAGGCAAGCGCCAGATAGGCCGCTGTGGCAAGCCCCTCATCAGCAATATACTGCGCATCACGCAGAGCACGCGCCAGCGCCTCCGGGCTGTCAATACCGCCGATGCTGCGCCTTATCGTCATTTCACAATCACAATCGCCGGCGCGGTTTGGCGCCACCCAGCGCACGCAAACCACGCAGCACTTTTTCGGGTGTTACGGGAAGCTCATCTATGCGCACACCAACTGCATCGTAGACGGCATTCACAACAGCAGGCAGAACAGGATTGGCGCACATCTCGCCAGGGCCCTTGCCACCATATGGGCCATCCTCGGCAGGGCGTTCCAGCACGCTGATGTGATGCGGCGCCAAATCGCCGGGCCCAGGCATCAGGTAGGTATTGAAATCCACGGGCCCATGATCGCGCGCAGGGTAATAGGGCTCGGTCGTTTCCCAAGCAGCGTGGCTCATGCCCATCCAGGCGCCGCCGCGCAATTGTTGCTCGACCAGACGAGGATTCAAGGCTCGGCCAACCTCATAGGCAGATTTCATGTCGGTGACAGTGACCTCGCCTGTTTCGTCATCAACTTCCACTTCCACCAGCATGGCTGCATGGGCGAATGTGGAAACAGGGGTCATTTCGCCTGTATCAGGATCCACTTCACTGAGCGGAATAAGGAAGATGCCGCGGCCCGCAATAGTGCGGCCTTGCTTGAACTGTGCGGCCTGCGCGGCGGCCATGGTGGTGATGGAACGCCCCGGCGCACCGCGCACATGGATATTGCCGCGCCCATCCGTCACCAAATCCGTTGCATCCACCTCAAGTTCCTCAGCTGCGGCCTCAAGCATGACGGCGCGCGCTTCCTTGGCCGCCATGATCACCGCATTGCCCATGCGATGCGTACCCCGGCTTGCGAAACTGCCCATATCATGTGGGCCTGTATCACTATCGGCGGTGTCCACATAAACATCCGTGACCGGAACGCCTAAGGTTTCCGCCGCGATCTGGCGTGTGACGGATTTCATGCCCTGACCAAGATCAATGGCCGAAAGGGCGACGGTGAATTTGCCATCGGGATTGGAATGAATCAGCGCCTGGCTGGGATCACCGCCAAGATTCATGCCGATAGGGTAATTGATGGCGGCAAAGCCGCGGCCACGATGAAGCGCCATGGTTCAACGCCTCCTGAAACCGGAGATGGAGGAAAACCGCATGCTGCCAACGCGTGGAGGCGGCTGTTGTGGTGCTGCGGCAGGCGGCGGCGATTGCGAAGCCGTAGGCGTGGCCAATGGCATTGTCTGGGAAATCCCTGAAAGCGGCGCTGGCTTCGCGCCCTTGCGGCCATAGCTGCCGCCCTGAAAGCCGCGGACCAATCCATGCTCGTCCGTGACTGTACTGATGGGCAATCTCGCCCTTTCACCCCCGCCATCCTTGCGGGAGGAAGCGGCCAGCATCGCCGGGCTCAGCTTCACGCCGGCTTTCTCGGCTACAACCTGGCAGCATTCAATCAAGGCACAATTCTTCGCAAGCCGCCGATGCGCCTTCATGTCACCATCGCGATAGGCATTCAGGATACGGAGTTCAATCGGATTAAGGCCGACGGTATCGGCAACCTTGTCCATATGCGCTTCAATGGCGAAATCAACGCCTGTAATGCCGAAGCCGCGCATGGCGGTTGCCGGCGTGCGATTGGTGTAAACGCAATAGACATTCGCCGATACATTCGGGATCGTGTAAGGCCCAGGCAGATGCCCAACACCTTTGATGATGGCGTAGGAGGAAAGACGCGTATAGGCACCAGAATCGAAATAGCCCGTGAAGCTGCGTGCAATGATGCGCCCGTCCCGCATTACGCCATCCTTGATGTACCAGCGTTCCGCGCCGCGTGGTGCACCGACCTGCATTTCCTCCTCACGGTCCCACATGCATTTGCAGGGGCGTCCGGTCAGCATGGCGCCAAGAATGGCAAGCGGCTCGTGAATACTATCCACCTTGCCACCGAAACCACCACCGACCGTGCCCCCGATGAAATGGAGGCGGCTTGACGGCATTTCCAATACTTTTGAGGAAACCGCGAGTGAAAAGAAAAGCGCTTGAGTGGCGCTATAGCAGGCGTAGCGCCCATTCTGTTCAGGTGTTGCGATGGCACCGCAGGTCTCAATTGGCGCCTGTTCAATCGGTGACATCTGATAACGGCCTTCGATGACATGATCCGCTTGCCGAAAGGCGGCCTCCACATCGCCGTAGCGCAGCTTCTGATGATCGTATTTGCCGTGATAGATGAATTTATTGCTGGGGTAGATGTCAAGCACAACCGGCGCGCCTGGCTTGATGGCTTCTTCCACATCCAAGACATGCGGTAGCGGCTCCCAATCAACCACCACCTTGGCAACTGCATCGCGCGCGCGCGCTTCCGAAGTCGCAATAATAGCTGCAACCGGTTCTCCACGATACCGCACGCGATCGGTTGAGATCACCGGTTCATCATCAATGCCGAAATCCAGCAATGACAGCAGGGTATTGAGGTTACGCGGCACATCCTTTCCGGTTAGGATGCGCACAACACCCGGCATGCGTTCAGCGGCGCTCAAATCAATTCGCCGAACCCGCGCAGCGTGATGCGGCGAACGGACGCAGCGGATATGCAGCAGGCCCTCAAAAAGATGATCATCGTAAAAGGGCGAGCGTCCCGTCACATGACCGGTGATATCCTGGCGCCGGGTCGGTTTGCCCACTTCGTTCAGATTATCGTCGCGTTCATCCGCAAAAAATTCCTTGCGGAAATCAATCATCGGCTGGTCAGTCAGCGTTCCACTCATGGTGCCCGTCTTCCTTCCGCGACATCGAGAATGGCAGCAATGATCGGGTCATACCCCGTGCAACGACAGAGATTACCCGAGATTGCTTCGATCACCTGATCACGCGTTGGGCGCGGATTGGCGTTGAGCAAAGCCTTCGCCGACATCAGCATTCCCGGCGTGCAATAACCGCATTGCGCGGCAAAGCGCTGCATGAAAGCTTCCTGCAGCGGGTGAAGTGTGGCGTGCCCAAGACCAGCGGCGGTTTCAAGATTCTGGCCTTCGACTGCCTCTGCCAGAACAAGGCACGCCAATTGGGGGTCGCCATTGATCAGCACGGTGCAGGCACCACAACTGCCCTGGGCGCAGCCATATTTGGGCGAGAGATCGCCGACGCCACGGCGGAGCATATCCAGAAGATTCTGGCCATCTTCCGTGAAGGCTGCCTTGGGTTCCCCATTCAGGATGAAGGTGACAGGCTTCAGCGCCATATCAGATCATCCTTTCAAGCAAACGCTTAAGGTGCACGCTCGCGACTTCGCGCCGATACCAGGAAGATGCGAGCGCATCCGTGGGCGGGTCCATACCATCTGTGACAAGCTGCGCGGCGCGGCTGATGCTCGCCTGGTCCAACACCTGACCTTCAAGCGCGCGTTCTGCTGAGACGGCGCGCAAAGGCCCAGGCCCCAGGCCGATGCAGCCGATGCGCACACCGCGCAATCGCCCAGCGTCACGGGGCAAAAACACAGAAAACGACATGACGGAAACGCCCTTTGGTTTGACGCGGCTGACCTTGTGGAAGGAGAAGCTTCTATCATCGCGCGGGCGGGGCAGCTGAATGGCTGTGATCAAACCTGCCCGCTTCCGATCACGGAAAAACTCCTCAATCGGCCGCGCTTGCCCGCCCGCCATCACAAGGCGTGCCCCAAGAGCAAGCAATGCTGCCGCCAGATCGCCATAGGGTGGTTCAGCAAAAAGATTGCCGCCAATGGTTGCCATATTGCGTATCTGCGGGCCACCTATGGCGCGCACCACCGGATGAAGAAAGGCAAGTTCCGCATGCTTCGCAATGGCGGTCATGGTCACACCGGCACCGATCTCAAAACCGTCACCGACAGGTCTAACCTGCGTCAGGGCCGGGTCTGTACTGCGAATGACCCTGCCTTGAACAACCCCGGCATTGATATCGCGCATGAGGATAGTGCCGCCACCAAGATAGACAGAATCGCTCCCCAATGCGCGTTGCGCTTCACTGATGGTCGCATGTTTCTCGATGATCACAGCCATCAGCGCGCCCTTTCTGCAAGATGGGAACGAATGGCACTGAAGCCGTCGCTGTAGATCTGATCCCCCACAAGGCGCGTGAGCTCCGCCTCACGCCCTTTCGGCGTATCGAAGCGGCTCTCCCAATGCCAGAACGTCTCATCACTATCCGTGACCGGCGCCAAACGCACATGCGCGACATAATTGAGCAAGGGAATGGGCGTATCCAAAAGGCAATAGCTGAAGGCCATATCCGCATCTGATAGCGTCAGCAAACGTTCTCGTAATTCGGAACCATCCGCCAGACGAAACCGCCGCACACAGCCAACTCGGTCTGCCGGCAGACCGCGTTCAATGACGCTCTCCGCAACGGCAGGATGCCATTGATCATGGCCGTTGAAGTCACGCAATATCGCCCAGAGGGTTTCAACCGGCGCGGCAATCACGGTGCTTCGCACAACCCGCGGCATGTCAAGCCACCATCTGCCGCTTCAGCGCGGTGAAGCCAGCTTGAAACACATTCTGGCCGATATTGCTCACAAGCTCCTCGGCAAGCTCTGCGGCGCAGTCGAATTCGGCGGTCCATTCCGCAAAGGTGCGATCACCATCAGTGATCGGGGTCAGGCGCAGTGTCGCGACATAAGAAGTCAGCGGCATGGGGCTTTCAAGAATGGAATAGGTACAGAAGTAATCATAATCTGAAAGGGCCAGAAGCTGTTCCCGTAGCCTGTCGCCATTCTGCAGACGGAAATCGCGCACACATCCCACGCGATCAGATGGTTCGCTATTTTCAATACGGCTTTCCCGCACTAACGGCAGCCAGCGCGGCAGGCCATTGAAATCGCGCACGCGTTCCCAAACGCGTCCAACCGGCGCATCAATGACCGAGCTGATATAGACCCGCGCCATTTATTTCTGCTCTCCCTTGCCGGATTTGCGCGCACCTTCTGCAATGCGTTGCATGTCGGAAGCCTCGCGCATGAGCCCGCCCTGCTTGGCGAGGCTACCGCCTTCGATGCCAATATCGCTCAAAAGATTATCAATCAGCGGCGCCTGCACGCGGTAGCGCAGCGCGGAATTGATCACCTCATCGGTTGGTGAGCCTTCACGGTTGCCGCCACCGGTCACCCCATCAAGCTGCATGATGCGAATATCCTGGATTTTTTCGAGCGGCTTGACACTGGCCGCGACAATGCCTTCGACATGTTCCAGCATTTTGCGCCGGAAGAGCGAATGGCGCGCCTCATCTGTCAGAATGTTCTCCGCCTCATTCAGTAGTTTCTGCGCCTCCGCTTCGACTGCGGCGCGGATCTTCTCAGCCTCGGCCCGCAGGCGCGCTTCCGCAGCTGCCTTCTCCGCCATCAATACATCCACGGATTTGCGCCGGTTCGCGGCTTCTGTTTCACGCGCCGTGGTCACCTTCTCCTCAGAAATGGCGGCAAGGGCCCGCGCGGCCTCTGCGTCAGCGCGCGCCGCAGATTCCTCCAGGGATTTGCGATAGAGCGTTATCGCCTTTTCCATCTGGTAAGTTTCAACAACCTTCTCGCGCTCAACCTCTAACCTGCGCCGGATTGTCTCGTGGTCTATGCGGATTTCATCAAGCTGCCTTTCGGAGGCAATGCGCGCGCGTTCAATATCCTCGCGGCTTTCAATCTCCGCCTCTCGTAAGGCCTGGACGCGTGAGATTTCAAGCTGCTCGAGTGAGCGCCGACGCTCAAGCCGCGCGGCTTCAACCATGCGATCCCGCTCGACTTCCGCCGTCTCCACATCGCGCGTTGCGATGATCTGCGCCTGGCGCACCGTCGCATCCGCCTGTGCAGCCTTGGCCTTCTCCGCCGCTAATGCAACCAGCTTGGATTGCTCGGCAGCTTCCACCATACGGGCTCGTTCAATATCCGTTATTTCGCGGCTTTGTCGGCTTGCGATCCTTTCCTGTTCCAGCGCGAGTTCGGCGGCGATACGCGCCTTCTCCACATCCTCACGCCGCGCGATTTCGGCCGCTTCAATTGCCTGTTCACGGGCGATTTCGCGGGCGCGTGTGGCTTCCTCGGCAGTGATCTTCTCTGTCGCCAGACGTTTTTCGCGCGCGATACGCGCACCCTCCGTCGCCTCAGTGGCGGAAATTTCGGCTGTCTCAATGAATTTCTGACGCTCTATCTCAAGCTCTCGAATGCGGCGATCCTCGGCGATGCGCGCTTCATTCACCTCGGCGGCCTGTGTGATGCGCGCTCTTTCGACTGATTCGCGTGCTTGAATTTCAGCTTCCTCAAGGGTCTTTTGACGCTCGATTTCCTGCTTGCGGATTTTTTCTTCACCTGTAATGCGTGTCTGGTTCAGCAGCAGGGTTTGCGCCATGCGTCGCTTTTCAGTCTCCTCGCGCGCAACAATCTCTGCTTGTTCCAATAGGCGCTGACGCTCAATCTCAAGGGATTGGGTTTCGCGCTCCTTGACGATGCGCGCTTCATCCACTGCCCGTTCCTGGGCAATACGGGCGCGCTCAGTGGACTCGCGTGCAGCGATCTCCGCTTCCTGCAAGGCCTTCTGTTTGGCGATTTCGCGCGACTGGGTTTCGCGCTCATTTTCTATCCTTGCTTCGCGCACTGCTCTTTCCTGCAGGATGCGCGCCGTTTCAACTTCCTCACGTGCAGCGATTTCTTCAGAGTCGATGGCTTTCTGCCGCGCAATCTCCCGCGCACGCACTTCGCGTTCCGATGCGATGCGCGCTTCGGCGACCGCGCGTTCATTGGCAATGCGGGCCTTCTCGATGGTCTCCCGCGCGGTGATTTGCGCCTCCTCCGCTTCCGTGTCCCGTGTGGCGCGTTCCTTCGCCAGCTCCGCACGTTGCTGTGCCCGGCGGAATTCAATCTCGCGCTCCTGTTCAAGCCGCGCAGATTCGCTCTCGCGTTCGATGTCGAGCGCCTGTTTCTCCGCCTCAAGATTCCGAGCCCGGATTTGGATCATCGCATCCTGCTCGATATCATTAC
Organism: Roseomonas sp.; assembly: GCA_020249145.1. Classification (GTDB taxonomy): domain Bacteria; phylum Pseudomonadota; class Alphaproteobacteria; order Acetobacterales; family Acetobacteraceae; genus Neoroseomonas. The sequence goes on from JADCGF010000051.1 coordinate 21,269, forward strand.
GGATTTTGCGTCGTTCCTCGATGTCGCGAATAAGAGCGGTCAAGCCTTCCGCATCAAACCGGTTGGAGGGATTGAAGAATTCAAGGCTGGTCTGGTCAATATCCAGAATTGCAACGCTTTCGAGTTCCAGACCATTCTTCTCCAGATCCACTTGCGCGGCAGATTTCACGCGCGTCACGTAATCGGCGCGGTTCTCGTGCATGCCCGCCATATCCATCTCAGCCGCAATGGCCCGCAAGGCGCTCTCGAATTTGCCGGAAAGCAGTGCGTTCAGCCTTTCGGGTTCCAGCGTGCGGCGACCAAGTGTGGAAGCCGCCATGGCCACTGCGCGCTTTTCTGGTTTCACACGAACAAAGAATTCTGCCTCAAGATCAATCCGCATCCTATCGCGCGTAATCAGCGCTTCTGACTTTGAACGAATAACCTGCAATGGCAGCACATTCATATTTACCGGCGTAATGTCATGAATGATGGGCCATACAAAGGCGCCGCCATCAATGACCACCTTCTCGCCCAGGAAGCCCGTGCGCACAAAGGCGACTTCCTTGGTGGATCGCCGGTAAAGGCGCTGCATCACCCAATAGATGATGGCGATGGCTATAACGAGGAGAATGAGTGTGAGGATGAGTTGCCCGATGGCTTGTCCGGTCATGCTCGGTCCCTTTTCTGGTCAACGACCTGTGATGCGCTTGAAAGCGCGGGTCTGTTCGGTCAATGCGGTTTCGGCAGGCAGGCGTTCCATGGAAGACGCGCCATAAAATCCATGGCAAGCTCCGCAACTCTTCAGAATGAAGTCGGCGTCTTCCGGCATGGCCACTGGCCCACCATGCACCAGGATGATGATATCGGGCTTTTCAGCCAAAGCCGCCTTGGCGATACGGTCCACAATGGGTGGGCAATCCGCGAGCCGCAGCGCGGTCTCCGCACCAATGCTGCCGCCGGTCGTCAGCCCAAGATGCACGACGATGATATCAGCGCCGGCATTCGCCATGGCCTTTGCGTCTGCTTCAGTGAATACATAGGGCGTTGTCAGCAGGTCCTTGCGGCCTGCCAGTGCAATCATGTCCACTTCCAGCGCGTAGGACATGCCGGTTTCTTCCAGATTTTGACGAAAAACTCCATCAATCAGGCCAACGGTCGGGAAGTTCTGCACACCGGCAAAACCCGCGCGTTTCACATCATCAAGAAAAACATCCATCAGGCGAAACGGATCCGTGGCGCATACACCAGCCAATACGGGCGTGCGCCGCACCACCGGCAGCACCTCGGCTGCCATTTCCATCACAATGACATTGGCATCACCATAGGGCATCAGGCCCGCCAGGCTCCCGCGGCCAGCCATGCGAAAACGTCCGGAATTATAGATCACGATCAAGTCAATGCCGCCGGCCTCTTCGCATTTCGCAGAAAGCCCCGTGCCGGCGCCCCCGCCAATAATCGGCTCGCCACGCGCCATCATGGCGCGAAAGCGTCCCAGAATGGCGCTGCGTGATTCAGCCCGAACAGTCATGGCGTACCTCGCTTCCTGCGCGAAACCCGCGACGGGCCGAGCAGGTTCTGGAATTCCGCAACCACCATGGTGGCAAAGGCTGGATCATTGATGTGGTGGCGCACGCGCAGCAATTGCCGATTGGGACCAGGGCGGAAGGTCGCTTCAATGGCACGGAACAGAGCCTCTCGCGCGGCGGGATCGTGAAAGGCCTGGCCTGGTGCATCCAGCGCTGAGACGCCACCTTCGGGCAGATAGAAGCGCACCGGGCCATCCATGAGATTCAGTCGCGCTGCGATCCATTGGCCGATGGCGGCGCACTCCGTTGGGGTGGTGCGCATCAGGGTGACTTGCGGGTTATGCTGATAGAATTGGCGACCTCGATAAATCTCCGGCACGGTCTCGGGCGGGCCGAAATTCACCATATCCACTGCGCCGACTGAACCAATATAGGGCAGGCGCGTACGGATGACGGCACCGAGACGGTCTTTCGTAGCAGGAAGGATACCACCAAAAAGCATATCGGCGATTTCGGTCGTGGTGATGTCAATCACGCCAGCGAGTTTTTGCTGGTCAACCAATGTCTCCATGGATTGCCCGCCAATACCGGTGGCGTGGAAGATCAGACAATCCCAATCCCTGCCTAGCAATTCAGCAATCTGGCGAATGCAGGGCGTTGTCACACCAAACATGGAAAGGGCAACGGCCGGGTGCTGCGGCTGACGCGGCCTGGCCGCGCGGCGCGCCTGCACCATGCCAATCATGGCCTGAGCGGCATTGCCCAGGATTTCTTCCGTAATGACATTCAGCCCCTGCACATCGGCTACTGAATGCATCATGGTTATGTCGGACGCGCCGACATAGGCGCGTACATCACCACTCGCGATGGTGGAGACGATCAGCTTGGGTACCCCGATTGGTAGCGTGCGCATTGCAGGCGCGACCAGTGCCGTACCGCCTGAACCGCCAGCAGAGAGAATGCCGGCAATGCCCGTTTGGCGTTCAACCCATCGGTGGAAGGCTTCTGTCATGCCGGCAACGGCTGCGCCGCGATCTCCGGTAAAGACGCCTGCCGCACCGCGCGGATGAAAGGCCGCGATTTGGTGGGCCGGAATGTCGGCGCCGGAATGGCCGCCCGTGGTGGAAAGATCAACAAGCCTGACAGGCAGGCCAGCGGCGCGGATCTGGTCGCGCATGAAGCGCAGCTCAGCCCCTTTGGTATCCAGCGTGCCGGCTACCAGAATCACCTCCGCCCCTGGCATGGAAAGCGGATGAATTTCGGCTTGCGCAGCAGCGGCGCTCATCAGCGGCTGCGCGGTCAAGACACGCGCTGTGCGTTCCAGCACCTCAACCGGCACCGGCTTCGACCAACGCGTAGGGGGCGTTGGGTTTGAGTTGTAGATCTTGATCGGCCCACCCATTGTCGTGGGTGCTGCTTCCGGCATCAAATCGGCGCTTGGCGCTACCGGGATATCCTCATGGCCATGGCGGCCAACGCCCAATAGGCGCTGCTGCAATTCTCGATCCGCTGCCAATTCGCGCGCCGGCGCGCTGCGATTGATGCGGCCATTCACCATAATGGCGACCGTATCCGCGATGGCGCAGGCAACGCCGATATTCTGTTCAATCACCAGCACATCAATCTCGCCATCTTGCGCGAGTTGCACCAGTAATTCTTCAAGCTGCGCGACAATGACCGGCGCGAGCCCTTCGGTCGGCTCATCCATCACCAGCAGCTTCGGATTCATCAGCAGCGCGCGGCTGATGGCGAGCATTTGCTGCTCGCCGCCTGATAGCTGCGCGCCACCATTGCCGCGCCGTTCCGCAAGGCGCGGGAAGGTCGAGAAAATCCTTTCAATGGTCCAGGCGCCGCCCTTGCGCTCCACCATCTTCAAATGTTCTTCGACGGTCAGGGAGCGCCAGAGCCGTCTGCCCTGCGGTACATAGCCAATGCCCGCGCGCGCGATATCGGCCGGCGACCGCCCGACCAGGGGCTGACCATGAAAACTGATCGAACCGGAGGCAACCGGCACCAGGCCCATGATCGCCTTACAGAGCGTAGTCTTGCCCATGCCATTGCGACCAACAACGGAAAGCGCCCCCGTATCAAGCCGCAGATCAACGCCTTGCAGGGCATGACTCGCGCCGTAGAAAACATTCAACCCGCGAATCTCAAGCGCGGCAGGACCCGGTTTCTCAGGCATGCGCATGGCGGCCATCCCCAAGATAGAGTTCCTGCACTTGCGGATCTTCCTCGATCTCCGCGGGCGTGCCTTCCTTGAAGACGCGGCCATTATGCATCATGGTCACACGCTGAGCGACACGCAGCGCGACATCCATATCATGTTCGATGATGATAAAACCGATATGCGGCGGCATATTGGTAAGAATGGCGATCAATTCCGCGCGTTCGGTCGGGGAAAGGCCGGCAGCAGGTTCATCAAACAGAATAAGCCGCGGTGCGCCGGCAAGTGCCAGCGCAATTTCAAGCTGACGCTGCTGACCATAGCTCAATTCACTCACCAGTTTTTGCCGCACTTCATTCAAGTGCACCGCTTCGATCAATTCCTCGCTGCGGGTCAGCAAAGGATCACCGCGCCTTGGCCGCAGCAGGGAAAAGCGATTGCGGCTGACACCGCGGCACGCCAGATAGACATTATCGGCAACGCTGAGGCCACCAAAAAGTAGCGAAATCTGATAGGTCCGCCGAAGGCCACGCCGGATGCGTTCATGCGCGGGAAATTCCGTCACATCCTCACCGAAAAATCGGATGGTGCCGGAACTCGGCAGGAAATCGCCTGTGACGCAGTTGAATAAGGTGGTCTTGCCCGCGCCGTTGGAGCCGAGCACCGCCCGTCTTTCGCCCGCTTCCACGGTCATGGTGATGTCTGCAATGGCCGAAAGCGCGCCAAAAAGCTTGGTGACGCCACGCAATTCCAGCGCATTGCCCGCACCGGCGGCGCCGATCCGCTCCATCACGGGCGTATTGGGCGCGGGTGTATTCATGCTGTCCCCGCGGTTCTTGGCCGCCCCGTCAGCGGGTCAAGGTTCTTGCGCTGCCTCTCGCGCCAGCGATCCCAAAGTCCCAAGGCGCCATCGGGGGAAAAGAAGACCACAGCAAGGAAGCCAAGGCCCACAAGCAGCTTGAAGCGTTCCGTTGAAAGACCGAAACCTGAAAGCACATCGGGGCTGAAAGTGCTCAGCAGCACATAGATGAAAGCACCCACAAAGGGACCGATGGGGCGGCGCAGCCCGCCAATCACGGCGATGATCAGGATATCAATCACGGCAGGAATACCAGCTGTGAACGGCGCCACCTGCGTATTCTGCCAGACCAACAAGATACCGCCGATCGCGGCGATCACACCGGAAAACCCATAAGCGGCAATGCGATGCGCGGTGACATTGAAGCCCATGGCGGCCATGCGCCGCGGATTATCGCGCACGCCTTGCAGGGCCAAGCCGAAGGGGGAGCGTGCAACATAAAGCACGGCCAGATAGCACAGCACCGCCATGCCCAAGCTCAGGTAATAGAAGGCCGTCGGCTGGCGCCAATCCACACCAAAAAGGCGCGGCGGGACAACGAAATTGAAGCCATTATAGCCGTTGAAGATATCGTAGTTCTGGCGTGTAAAATAGAAGAAGGCACTGGCAATCGCCAGCGTGATCATGATGGTGTAGATGCCCTCAGTCCGCACCGCCAGCGCGCCGACCAATGTGGCAAAAATCGCGGCGATGGTGATCGCCAAGGGGATATAGAGCCACCAGGGCATGCCAAGGCTGATTTGCTGGACGCCTGAAGTGCCAAGGATGGCGACCGCATAGCCCGCGAGTGCCGCCACGGTCATCTGCACCAAGCTTACCATGCCGCCATAGCCGGCCAGAAACATCAGCGACAGCGCGATGATGCCAAGGCAGAAGGACCAGCCGAAAATCTGAAACAGCCAGAAACTGCCTGCAAACACCGGCATGATCAGTAGGATGAAGCCAGCCGCCCAATAGGCTGCCGGCACGCGCGCGAAGCCGCTTCCCGCCAACGGGGCATCCACGCCATTGGCGCGCGGTGCTTCATTCACCGCCATGGCACTGCCCCTTCATCGCCGGCTTCCCATCAATCCCTGCGGACGAAACGCCAGCACCAGGGCCATGATCAGGAAGGTGAAAACAACGGAATAGGTTGGCGCATAGACAAGCCCGATTTGTTCGACCAGCCCGATAATGAGCGCGCCAAGCGCCGCCCCGGGTATGGACCCCATGCCGCCCACAATCACAACGACAAGGCTCGCCAATAGAAATCGCGTATCTTCGCCCGGGGCGAGGGATTGGAAGGTGCCCCCAATAACGCCCGCTATGCCCGCAAGCCCGGCGCCGAAACCGAATACCGCCAGGAACACATAATGGATGCGCACACCCGAAGCGGTGAGCATTTCACGATCATCAACGCCAGCACGGATCAACATGCCAAGGCGTGTACGATTGAGCACCAGCCACATCGCGACCCCAATGATGATGGCCATGACCAGAATGGCAATACGTACCTGCGGAAACCGCATATAGACCGGATTGCCACTGCGATCCGCACCCACCACAATTGGCAAGGTTGCAGGCCCTGTCAGCCATTGCGGGGTCTGCAGGGTATAGGATTGGCCACCCCAAACCCAAAGCATCAGATCAGCCAGCACCACCGAAAGACCAATCGTCACCATTGTCTGGCGCAGCTCCTGACCCTCCATGCGGCGAAACACCTGATGCTGCAGCAAAAGGCCAAGCAAGGCGACCACAATGAAGACCACCGGCAAGGTTATCCATAATTCGCCTGTCACGTTTGAGACGACATAGCCGATATAGCCGCCAAGCAAATAAAGTGAACCATGCGCCAGATTGACATTACGCATCAATCCAAAAATCAGCGTGAAGCCGGATGCTACCAGGAAATACAACGCACCGAGAGTCAATCCGCCGAAAACCGCGTTGAGAAAGACACGTTTGCGCCCAAGCACGGCCTCTACACCCGTGGTCCAAGGCGCCAGAATAAGCCAAAGCAGTAGCGCAGCCAGCACGACAATGATCAGCGACCAAAGCGGATGGCGTCGCGTGAATTCTGTCATGGCTGCTCCGTCTCCATGCGATGCGAGGGGCGTGGCAAGGACAGAAACGCGAAAGCCCCACCCTTGGCCACCGAAGGCCGCAAAACTGAGGAGGATTTCGCGCCTGAGCTTAAGCCGACAAGGGCAGCGATGATCCCAGCAAAAAGGGCTTCGCCGGAATCACGCTACCAATGTCTTGGTTCAGCCCCCGCCCAGGGCGCGGCAATCGGGGTTGGTGCGTGAAGGCAGGCCCATGGCGCGGAACTGCTCGGCGGTCATGCCCAGGGTCTGGTTCACCCCATCCACGCGGGCGACCATGCGATTCACCAGCGTACCGCCTGGGCCTTCCGCAACTTCGTTCACGAATACCGTGCCGGTTGCCTGACGATTCTCATTCAGGCTCACCTCACCGAGCGGTGTGGCAAGCTTGAGTGAGGAAAGCGCGGCATTGAACCGGCGCTGGCCATCGCTCAGATCGCCATTGACCGCGTTCAACCCAGCAATGGCGGCCGAGGTTGCAATGTAATAGCCAACCCCGAACAAAGATGGGCTATTGAAGCGCTCATTGGCCGGGAAGGCTTCGCGATAAAGGCGCACGTAATCCTGCCACGCAGGATCAGTATTGTCTTCCGCAAGGGGGCCCGAAGTCGGTGTGCCGATCAGCGCATCCTTGGCGCGGCCACGTGCTGAAAGCACGGTCTGGTCAGCCATGATGGTGCCGCCAATCAACCGCGTGCCAGCGCCGGCCTGCTGCCATTGATTGAGGAAATTGATCGCATCCGTGCCACCCATGCCGAGATAGATGGCATCAACATTATCCGGCAATTGCGCAATGACGCCGCCGAAATCCGCGGCCCCCAGAGGCACCCAGAAACGCTGCACAATCGTGCCGCCGGCGCGGCAGAAATCAACGGCGAAGCCAAGGAAATTGGTATAGCCGAAGGAATAATCCGCCGAGACGGTCGCAATACGGCGCCAGCCCTTGGTGCGCACCACATAGGTGCCAAGCCCGCTGCCCCATTGCGCGCCATCCAGGTTGAAGCGGAAGACATTCGGCGCCGGGTCAACCCAGGTCATTTCCAGCGCACCAGAAATGCCATTGATGATGGTGCGATCAGGAATTGTCTTGGCGTAGTCGCGGATCGCGATGCCTTCCGAACCGGAAAGCGGGCCGATGATGAAATCCACGCGATCCTGTTCAATCAGCTTGCGCGCCTGGCGCACAGCCGTATCGGGGCGGGTATCCGTGGGCGCCACGATGGTTTCGATGCGCCGCCCTGCGACGGTATGGTTCACCTGCCGCAGCGCCAATTCCACATTGCGCACGGCATCGCGCCCACCTGCGGCGAAGGCGCCTTCCAAGGCCACCAGAATCCCAATGCGGATGGGCGGTTGCTGCTGCGCCACAGCCGGCGTGCTCATCCCCCAGGAAAGGGCAAAGGCGCCCGCCAATCCCAATAGGCTTCGCTTGGTCCAATTCATGCTCAAGTCCTCCCTCATGGACATTCTAGGGGCTTCTGACAGCCTGAAGCGCCAGAGACCGCCTTTGTTATTGCTTCTCACCGACCCAGCCGATCTTGGCCGGCTTGTACTTCTTCACCTAGCAAGGTTGCGGGGCGGCTGGGTCTTTCGTCAAGAGTAAAGATTGTGGGGGAGGCGGTTCGGCTCATGGGCCGAAGCCCCTTACGGGCATAAATGCGGTTTTCTATCTGTTGTGTGTTTACTAAACTCAACAGAAAATGGTCATCTTCACTTTAGCCACATGGTTTGTACCGCAAATCCGCGAATAAGTGCCGAAATGCGGACCTGGCCGCCGGATGCCTGTAGATTTCGATCGGCGGCGCGCTGCGTGGAATGCGGCAAGGGCGGCTTGCCAGTCGGCTTCATGTTCGGCGCCGATGGGCCGGAGGGGTTCGAGCGTTACCTTCCGCCGGCTGTAGTATTCGCCTTGCATGCGTGCCAGCCATCCGGAAAGCCCCTGCGCGGCAAGGGTGTTACTGGCGACCAAAACTTCTGCCTCGCTCGGCTCGGTGCGTCCGAGGGAAACATGCCGGCCATCAGTGCCCAGTACGATCCATCGGGTTTCAGTTTCTGCGTGCATCGTCATTCTCCGTCTCGCGTGACGGATGCTTCGCGCTGTGTTTCGCGTGAGCCAAGGCCATAAAGCACCAGGGATCGCGATGATCCCTGGGCTTGGCAATCATTCATGCCGCTGTGGCTGCGCAGCTTCATTCAGCGACGCGGTAATATGCGGAGTGAAAGATTATGCGGAGTGCAGGCGACGGCCCCATGGCCGTCGCTGCGTTTGCCTGAGAATCACTCCACATAATTTTTACGGTGGCTGGCGTCCTGCAACATGGCCAGAAGCTTATCAGGCGCCTTGAAGCGACCGCGTTGCAGCGTCGGGGGCGCCATCTTGGCAAGTGCGTCAAGCTTCTCTGTCGGATCGGCTCGAAAGTAGATTTTGGTGCTCTGGATGCTGGCATGGCCGAGCCAAAGCGAAACCTTGCGCACATCCCTGGTGGCTTGAAGGGTGTGACACGTCAATCCTCCCTTTCTGATGCCCTGCGGGCACTGAGGAAGGATCGGGGTAGCCAAAAATTATGTGGAGTCACAGACTACCCAAACGCAGCGACGGCCATGGGGCCGCCGCCTACACTCCGCATAATCTTTCACTCCGCATATTACCGCTTATGCGGAGCTCCGCATAAGCGGTAGACCGTGTAGGAGCCTTTCGCGCCCTGCTTGTTTGGCCCCACTTGGCGGACGCGCTCGGCAATCTCCACCGTGATGCCCTGGCGCTTTTTCAGCCCGGCGAAAAATCCGCGCACCGTATGCTGCGCCCAGCCGGTAGCTTCGGCGATTTGCGCCACCGTCGCGCCCTCAGGGCGCCGGAGCATCGCCAGCACCACCTCCTGCTTCGTGCCCTCGCGTGGCTTGCGTGGCGCGCCCGTGGCGCGTGTGCCGCGCCGTGAGAGCACGTTGCGCAGCATGTCCATCGCGCGCGTGATCGGGTCTTGCGAGGCATTGGGTGGCGGCGTTTCTTCCCAGGCTGCGAGCAAGCGTTCGGCGGCTTCGCGCAGGTTCACGCTTCCCATGTTGGGCGCCTCGGGCGCGGCCTGGGCCGGTTGTTCTGCCTCCGCGTCGTCCTGCTGCGGCGCGTTGTCTTCCCCGCCCTGTGGCGCCGTGTCGAGCACCACGCGCCCTTCATTCGGGTCAATGCCAATGGCGCGCAGCCCCTCATCCGTCACCTGGATCAGGATCGGCGTGCCATCGCCATCCTTGCGCCACACCATCGCCAATTGATCGCGTGGCGCAGCCACCTCAATCAGCAGGCGGCTTTTGATCAGGCTGTTCACCACCGCGCGGCAGGCAGCGACTGGCAAATGCTTCGGCGCAATCGCCAGCAATTGCGGGTGCTGCGCGCCATGGCTCAATAC
>JADCGF010000052.1 GCA_020249145.1 Roseomonas sp.
ACCGCCACGCGGTGCCAGCCAACCGGGCCGGCGCATCAGTGGCGGTGGGTCTGGGTTTGGCGCGATAATCGGCGTGGCAGTCTCCGCTATCTGGCTTTCCACCGGCGCATTCGCGATATCCTCGCGCAGCCTTTGCCAGAAGCGCTCCCCATACCGATCCGCACCCAGCAACCACAACGCCGCGCGTGCCAGGACCGCGCAATCCAGTGCCTCATTTCTGTCTCGCAGCTTCGCCCATTCCTGGCGCACAAAGCCGCGCCGGTCTTTCACTTGGTGCAACTGCTCCGCCACCAACTGCTTGACCCATTCAATCTCAATCCCCTGCGGCAAATGTACCCAGCCGGGCGGGAATTCCGCTGCCTCGCCACGCCCGAGCCAAAGCCGGCGATAAAGATCAACCTTCCAGGTCGAAACCGATACCGTCCAAAGCTTCAGGCCCCGCCGCAGCTTTCGCCCATCCACCAGCGCATCTACCGGCGTCGGCCCCTGCACCGGCTGCGCGCGGTTCCACCCATCCACGCCCTTGGTCGGCGCAATGCGTGGGTCGCGCAGCCGGCGCAGATGACCATAAACAGCCGCCGTATCGCGCCCGCCTGTATCCACGCAGGCCTTGGCGATACGGATTGCGCCACCATTCGCCTGTGGCCAATCACGCGCCAGCAATTCCGCAAGCGCATCCCAGGGCGCCCGTTCACGCGGGCTGCCGGCGATGACAATGTGATCCACCAGCCAGGAGGAATAGCCCTCAGCCCAGGACCAGACATCGCATTCCAACCGATCATCCTGGACATCGACGCCTGCCGTCAGCACCAGCGCATCCTGCGCCACAATGCCAAGCTGGAAATCCTCGCGCCGTTCCACCAGGCGTTCCCAATCCGGCGCCTCGCCGCGATCCTGCCAGGTCTCGCCGAGCACCGTATTGCGGAAGGTTTTCAGATCCTCGGCCTTGCCCTGCGCTGCCTCCCAATCACGCGCGATCTGTTCCCAGGACAACCAGCCGACTGGCGAATAAAGCGCCGAGATATGAAACCCGATGGTGTGCGGGTTCTCCGCTGCCGCTGTCGGCCGCCATTCGCCGGCGGCGAGCATGGCGGTCTTGTGATGTTCCTCAATCGGCGTGTCGCAATCCTTGCAATGGTAGCGTACGCTGCGCGGGTCGCCCTTTTCCCAAATCAGGCGCTCGAATTTCAGCCATTGCATCGCGCCGCATTGCGGACAGGGCAGGAAAAAGCGCCGCTGGTCGGAGGCAGCATATTCCCGTTCAATCCGGCTGCGCCCGGCGATTGTCGGTGTTGACACCAGAAAGGCTTTCCTACGCCAGCCGAAGGTGCGCGCGCGGGCCTCGGCCAAGGCAATCGGATCGCCTTCACCTTCGATATCGCCGGGATAGGCGTCCACCTCATCCAGAAACAGAAACCTGGCCGGCATGGAACGCAGCCCGACCGCACTATTGGCACCCGTCAGCACCAGAATGCCGCCGGGGAATTCTTTGGACAGCATGGTATTGCCGCTATCGCGCGCGCGGGCGGGCGCGACACGATCACGCAGCGCGGGGGTTTCCTCCAGCAATGGGTCAATGCGCTGGCGGGAGAAACGCTTAGCGAGTTCCACAGTGGGCTGCACTGCCAGCACCGGGGCTGGGACGTGGTGCAGGACATAGCCAAGCCAATTATTGCCTGCCTCGGTCGCGCCCACCTGCGCGCCCTTCATGAATACAATCCGTCGCGCCGGATGCACGGCCGACAGCGCATCCATCACATCGCGGAGATAAGGCGTGCGGCTGGTGCGCCAGGGACCGGGTTCGGACGATGCGCGGCTGCCCAGGATGCGGTGTTGCTCAGCCCATTCTGAGACAGTGAGTTGCGGTGGCGGGCGCAGCATGGCCCCGGCACGGCGGCGCACATGTTCACGCGTGCGGCTCTCGCTCGCCGCCGATGCCTGGAGGGTCGAAGCGATCGGAAGCCTCCGTCAGAAGCTTATTGATGTGCTGTTGCAGGATGGTTTGCAGCAGATGGGGTTCGACATTCAGTTCGGCGGCAATCACACCCGCCACGCGCGCGGGCCAATTCAGTAGAGCGTCACGCATGGTGCTGGCGATTTCATCAATCGTCGCATTGGCGGTCGCGACATCCAGCAGCCGGCCCTTGCTTTCGTCGAGTGCCAGGCGTTGGGCTTCGACCTTCAGGGCGAGCTGCGCGACCTTCAGCCGGGCGAATGGTGTGCCCTCGGCCGCCGCACTGGCAGCAAGGGTGGAACGCTGTGGGTCTGCTGTTTCCAATAGCCGCGCGCGTGTCTTGGCGATGTCCCATTGGCCATCCGGCTCGCGCGCTATGCGCCCCGTGCGTTCGGCCTTGTGCATGGTGGTGTCGCTGACGCCGAGGCGTCGTGCCGCTTCGCGCGTTGAGGGTGTCAGTTCAGCCATGGCGGCGACCTCCCGCCGCGCGTTGGTGAGGGTTCAGGGCTTCAGTGAGTGGCGCGCTGGCGCGCTGCGTGGAATGCGGAGAGGGCAGCCTTCCAGTCGGCTTCAGGCCCTGCGCCTATCGCGCGCAGCGGTTCCAGCGTCACCCTGGCCCGGCTGTAGTAATCGCCCTGCATGCGAGCCAGCCATCCGGAAAGCCCCTGCGCGGCAAGGGCGTCACTGGCGCTGGCTACCTCTGCCTCGCTTGGTTCGGTGCGACCCAGGGACACATGCCGGCCATCGCGGCCCAGTACGATCCAGCGGGTTTCAGTTTCTGCGTGCATCTTCATTCTCCGTCTTGCGTGACGGACGCTTCGCGCTGTGTTTCGCCCGAGCCAAGGCGATAAAGCGCCAGGGATCGCGATCATCCCTGGCTGATGCGCAGATAATCTGAACTGTGGCTGCGCAGCTTCATTCAGCGACGCGGTAGACGGTGTAGGATCCCTTCGCGCCCTGCTTGTTTGGCCCCACTTGGCGAATGCGCTCGGCGATCTCCACCGTAATGCCTTGGCGCTTTTTCAGCCCGGCAAAGAAACCTCGCACCGTATGCTGTGCCCAGCCGGTCGCCTCGGCGATTTGCGCCACTGTCGCGCCCTCAGGGCGGCGGAGCATCGCCAGCACCACTTCCTGCTTCGTGCCCTCGCGCGCCTTGCGTGGCGCGCCCGTGGCGCGTGTGGCGCGGCGGGTCAGGGCATCGCGCAACATCGCCATGGCTTGCGCAATTGGGTCCTTGTCCGCATTGGCCGGTGGCGTTTCTTCCCAGGCTGCCAGCAAGCGCTCGGCGGCTTCCCGCAGGCTCACGCTGCCCATGTTGGGCGTCTCTGGCGCGGCCTGGGCGGGCTCGGCGGCGGGCTGCTCCTCAGCCTGCGGCGTCGTGTCTTCCCCGCCCTGTGGCGCCGTGTCGCGCGCTGCGCGCCCCTCATTCGGGTCAATGCCAATGGCGCGCAGCCCCTCATCCGTCACTTGGATCAGGATCGGCGTGCCATCCGCATCCTTGCGCCACACCATCGCCAATTGATCGCGCGGTGCAGCCACCTCAATCAGCAAGCGGCTTTTGATCAGGCTATTCACCACCGCGCGGCAGGCGGCGACTGGCAAATGCTTCGGCGCAATCGCCAGCAATTGCGGGTGCTGCGCGCCATGGCTCAATACAATCCGCTGCGTGTCTGAAAGTTTCATCGTCTCGGTCTCCGGTTGTGGGCGCCGACCATCGGCCCCTACTGCCGGGAGCCCCGCGGGCGGACCCTGCGGGGCAGTGCGGCGCCGCCTTGCGGCGGGCTGCGCTTCAGTCCTGCGCTTCGGCTGCGATCCCTTCGTTGATCACGAAGCCCGTCAGGTAGGGCAGGCCGGCGGGGATGCCCGTCTCGCGGCTGGTGCGTTGCGTGATGCGCCAGCCCATCCATTCCGCGGTGGTCTTCGCGATGGCGTCCGCGAGGCTCGCGCCGTGATGCATCTGGCTGTTCACCCCATCCGCGAAATGGCGCCCGTAGCGGCTGTCGAGGAAGGCGCGGACCGAGGCGGGATCCGTGCTGGTCGCGTCGTGGATCGCGGTGAAAGCGATCGGCCAGGCAGGGGCGGCGTGTTCGCGCATCGTGCCCCAGAAACCCCAGTCTTGGTTCTCGGTGGGAAGGATCGTGCTCATCTGTTTTTCTCCGTCTTCGGCGGGGGAAATCCCCTGCGCGTGACAGACCATTCGCGCTGTGATGGGGGCTGAGCCAAGCGAAATAGAGCGTTATTTCATTGCTATGATTCAGGCGTTTTGATCATGATGTGAGGGCCAAATGGCAGCACCATTCGGCCCTCGCTTTGCCTTATCGGCTGCGCTTTCTGCTGCGCTTCGCGGCAGCTTGCCCTGCGGCGTAGGCTTCCGCGAGTGCTTGGCGGATGGACCAGACAGCGACATCGTGGAAATCGAGCGCGTCGCGGTTTCTGGTCTCTAGCGTTTCCACCGAGGGCATATTCCGCTTGGCGATTTCCAGGAAAAGCTGGGTGGTGTCGGTGGTGTCGGTCATCTTGGTCTCCTTGCTGTGGCGCCGGGGCAATTCCCTGCGCCTGAGGGACCATTCGCGCTGTAGCGGGGGGCGAGCCAAGCGAGATTGAGCGTTACTTCATTGCTATGATTTCAGAGTTTTGATCATGCATTTTTGTGCGCGCTGCAGTGACATCAGCAAAAGTGCGATCCTCGCCATCCAGTATTGCGGGCTGGCCCGTCATCGCCTCGAACCGCGCAATCGTCACATCGCAATAGCCGGGATCAATTTCCATCGCGTAGCAAATGCGATCGGCTGTCTCGGCGGCAATGATTGTCGTGCCGCTGCCGCAGAAGGGCTCATAAATCGCATCGCCGGGTTTGCTGTTGTTCAGCATCGGTCGGCGCATGCATTCCACTGGCTTCTGCGTGCCATGCACCGTCGCCATATCTTCATCGCCGGCGCCGATCGGCCAAAGCGTCGTTTGATCGCGCGCGCCCTGCCAATGACCGGTGGCACCCTTGCGAACGCCATAAATGCACGGCTCATGCTGCCAATGATAATCGCCACGCCCAAGAACCAGGCGCGGCTTGGCCCAGACAATCTGGCTGCGCACAACAAAGCCCGCCGCTTCCAGGCTTTCGATTACGGTGCGCGCATGCACGCCGGCATGCCAGATGTAAGCAACATCGCCGGGGAACAGCGCCCAAGCCTCGCGCCAATCGGCACGGTCATCATTGGCAACCCTGCCCGTGCGCGCGGTGGAGGAGACGCCAGCTTCGTTGCGCCAGGCGGGATCGTAGCCAACCCCGTAGGGCGGGTCGCTCACCATCAAATGCGGCTTCGCGCCACCGAGCAGTTTCAGCACATCGGCGCGACTAGTAGCATCACCGCAGAGCAGCCGATGGCGCCCAAGGTGCCAGAGATCGCCGGGGCGCGTGACGGGCTGCGCCGGAGGTTCCGGCGCCGGTGCATCGGGATCGCCCTGCGCTGGCGCGTCACCATTGGCGCCGATGCTGGCCAGCAGATCCTCAAGCGCTTCGGGGGAGAAACCGAGCACCTCCAAATCGACCGTACCGTCGTCACGAATGCGCGCGATCTCCGTTGCCAGCAGCGCCTCGTCCCAACCGGAATTGAGCGCGATCTGATTATCCGCGAGCCGCAGTGCGCGCGCCTGGGGCTCGGTGAGATGCGCCAGTCGAATAGAAGGCACGCTGGCCATTCCGAGCCGCTTTGCGGCCATGACGCGGCCATGGCCAGCGACCAGGACACCAGCGCCATCCACCAGCACTGGATTCACGAAGCCGAACTCAGCAATCGAGGATGCAATCTGCGCCACCTGCGCCGGCGAATGCGTGCGCGCATTCTCGGCATAGGGCACCACCGCAGCAACCGGCAGCGAGACAACGGCAAGCTCAGGCTGCATCGGAAGGCCTCAAGATCAGAGTGTTGGCAGGAAAAAAACTGCTGGGTTGTTCCGATTTTTTCATTGACTAATTCGGACGGAGAAATTAATTTTTGGATTAAGTTAGCTGGAGTCGTTTGCGCCACGTTTCCTGAGGCGTTAGTATTTCGTGATCTTCACGATTCAGCTGCGCTTCCCGTATTTGGCGCACCATATGCTGTCTGAAGATTGCCTGCGATTTCGAGGAGATTTGTTATGGCTGGCAAGACTTTCTTCTTCTCCATAAAGTTTCTCTCCTTTGACTTTATAATTTTGGCGGCGGCCAGGTTTTTTTCCGCGAATATCAATGCGTATAATGTGCTTTTTTTTAAGGGGCCTACCAAGCGATTGAGGGCATTGCCGACGAATTTGAATTTCAAAGTTGGAACAATTTTGCTTTCTTGTTTCACTTTGAGTTTTGAAGTAGATGCGCAATCGTTGTCTCACCCTGAGTTACACGGGCTCGAAATTCGCGAGGTCAATTCCGGTAGAATATATGAAATGAGGCCTGGAGGCCCCAATGTCGGGCCAGTTGACCGGCGAGTGGTGCTTGATGGGAGACCTTTTGAGCGGGTTTCTTTTTGCAGATCATATGTGCAGGTCTATAGCTATCAAGGCGCCATGCCTAATTACGTAGGGTATCGCGTTGTAGGGTTGACCGATAAATCTATTACTTATCAGCTTTACATCCAGCCAGAGCATAAATTAATCGGTTCCGAAGCCAGACATCTGGACATCGCTTTTTTTGCAGTATTCGTCGACCAGAATGCTTCGACTCGGCAGAGGGAATTGATGCGCTGCTCCAAGCCCTTAGTTGAACCACCGCACAATCCAGCACTGTTGAATGCCGCTGAGAAGTGACCCGGTTTGGGGTGAAGTTGCTGCTGAGATTTGACCCATGTTCGGACGCTAGCCTCGGCCCTTTGGGCGGGGGCAGCTGGAGTGTTGGACATGGCTTTATTGAGCGTTATCCGGCGT
>JADCGF010000006.1 GCA_020249145.1 Roseomonas sp.
ACGTGGCCAGGTGCTGGCCGCGCCGGGTTCGATCACGCCGCATACGAAGTTCAAGGCGGAAGCCTATGTGCTGACGAAGGAAGAAGGTGGCCGTCATACGCCATTCTTCACCAATTATCGTCCGCAGTTTTATTTCCGCACGACGGATGTGACGGGCGTTGTGTCTCTGCCGGAAGGGGTGGAGATGGTGATGCCGGGTGACAATGTTTCGATGGATGTGGAATTGATTGCGCCGATCGCGATGGATGAAGGCCTGCGCTTCGCCATTCGTGAAGGTGGCCGCACCGTCGGCGCCGGCGTTGTCGCGAAGATCACGGCGTAAGAAGGCTTGCGGGGCGGCGGGGTTTTGGCCTTTCCGCCCGGTGCTATCACGGCTAGGTTAGGCCGTGTTTAGGGGTGTAGCTCAATTGGCTAGAGCGCCGGTCTCCAAAACCGGAGGTTGGGGGTTCGAGACCCTCCACCCCTGCCAGTTTAAGTAGTTGTTCTTGTCCGGGTGGGGGTCTGACAAGGCTGCCGCCCGGTGATGTTTTTCAGGGGAACCGATAGTGGCCAAGCTCGATCCCGCGCAATTCGTTCGGGAAGTCCGTCAGGAAGCCTCCAGGGTTACCTGGCCGTCCCGTAAGGAGACCCTCATCACCACAGGGCTGGTGCTGGGGCTTTCGACCTTGGCTGCGATTTTCTTTCTGGTCGTGGATCAGCTGATTCAGTTGGCCATGCGGCTGGTCTTTGGTATCGGCTAAGCAAGGTTTTAAGGAGGTACGGCACCGTGGCCGATAAGAAGTGGTATGTCGTGCATGTCTATTCTGGCTTCGAGCGCAAGATCGCCGAGCAGATCAAGCAGCAGGCTGCGCAAAAGGGCCTGGCCGACAAGTTCGACGAAGTGCTGGTGCCGACCGAACAGGTGGTTGAGGTGCGGCGCGGCCAGAAGATTGATACGGACCGCAAATTCTTCCCCGGCTATGTGCTGGTGAAGATGGAAATGACTGATGACGCTTGGCATTTGGTGAAGGACACACCGAAGGTCACTGGCTTCCTTGGCGCACGCAACAAACCCCAGCCTGTGCCGGCTTCGGAAGCCGAACGCTTGCTGAAGCAAGTGCAGGAAGGTGTGGACAAGCCCCGCAAGCCCGCCATTATCTATGAGGTTGGTGAGCAGGTGCGCGTCGCCGATGGCCCCTTCACCTCCTTCAACGGTGTTGTCGAAGAAGTGGATGAGGAAAAGGGCCGCCTGAAGGTGAGCGTTTCCATCTTTGGCCGTTCCACGCCCGTGGATCTGGAATACGGCCAGGTCGAAAAGCTGTAAGTCTGGTGGCAAGGGTCGCGTGGCCCTTGCCGATCCGCCGCCATGCAGCCAAACCGCGCCGCTGCCCTTGAAAGATTGGCGGCCTTTACGCCCCTGATGGGTCGCGCCTATGCCGAGGGCCGCAATTTCGACCCCGGCCCCGGCAAGCCCGCCCATGTCTCTGCGCTTTCCCCCTATATCCGACATCGCCTGATCACCGAGCAGGAGGTAGTGGCCGCCGCCATCGCCGCCCATGGCGCGGAGGTGGCCGAAAAATTCATCCAGGAAGTGTTCTGGCGGAGCTATTGGAAGGGCTGGCTGGCGCAGCGCCCCGCAGTATGGGCGGAGTATCGTGCGCGTGTCGCGGCTGGCCTGCAAACGCCGCCTGAGGGTTATGCCGCAGCCATGGCCGGGCGCACCGGCATTGCCTGCTTCAATGCCTGGGTGGAGGAGCTGGTTGAGACCGGCAACCTGCATAACCACGCGCGCATGTGGTTTGCCAGCATTTGGATTTTTACCCTGCGCCTGCCTTGGGTTTTGGGCGCGGATTTCTTTCTGCGCCATTTGCTGGATGGTGATGCGGCATCCAATACGCTGTCCTGGCGCTGGGTGGCGGGGCTGCATACCAAGGGCAAGCATTATGTTGCGCGGGCGGAGAATATCGCACGCCACTCGGGCGGCCGCTTCGCCCCGCATGGCACCTTGAATGAAAAGCCCGAGCCCGTGCAGGAGCCTGAACCGCCCGCTCCGCGCCCGGTGCCGGATTTGCCTGCGCTGCCGCCTGGCCCGGTAGTGCTGTTGCTGCATGAGGATGATTTGCACCCTGAAAGTCTGCCGCTAGCGGGGCTTCAGGTGCAGCGCGTGATTGGCCTTTGCTGTCCCGCGGCGCGTTCCCCGCTTGGTGCCTCGCCAATCGTGCAGCGCTTTGTGGCTGACGCGCTGGAGGATGGGCTGAACCGCGCCGCGCAGCATTTCGACGTGCCGGTTGAGCGCGTGGCACTTGCTGATTTGCCTGATGTTTCAAGGCATGCAGCGGTAGTGATGCCTGAAGCGCCGGTGGGTTGGGTGGCAGATGCCTTGCGCCCTTATGGCGTTGCGCCGCTGCGCCGCGCTTGGGATGCTGCCTGTTGGCCGCTGGCTGGGCGTGGATTCTTTCCCTTCGCGCAGCATATCCCGCGGCTTTGTGCGGAATTGATCCCAGGCTGAATGGTTCAGCGATCGAAATCGCAGAACTAATCCTCCTCTCTGCCCTTCAAATTTTCAAAAACCTCCTCGGCGCGCTTGAAGATTTCCTCAGCATTCTGGCGCTTCGCGGGATCAGTCTGCCGATCGGGATGATAGCGCCGGCGAAAGGCGCGGCGCACCTCCACAATCAGCCAAAGCGGCGCATTGGGCGTGAGGTACACCCGCGCATGGGCGCTGCCATCGGTCGGCGTTTCCTTGAACTTCTTCAGCTCCGTCTCCGCATCCTGCAAGCGCTTGCGCAGCACGGCGATTTCTTCGGCGGCAATCGCCAAATAGCGGCGCATTTCCTCAGGCGGCGCACCACGGCCTGGCACCTTGGTCAGGATATTCGCCAGCGCATTCTCAATCCGCCGCGCCATCAGCTTCGCACGCGCGCCCGGGCGACGTTCCGTTTCGATCAATAACTGGGACAACAGAACGCGATCACCCTTATGCTGCGCCGCATATTCGGCGAGCTGATCCAAGGGCCATTCCCTGAAGGGCCTGTCATTGGCCATAGCTGACAAGAATCCTCTTTGAGCGATGCATGATGGCCAATGCTGCCCCGGCTGAATAGGGGCGAGCGGCTTCGCAGAAGCGCCGCAATGGGCAAGACTGGCGCCATCGCCTTCCGGGAGACCATCCGATGACCCCTGCCCTGCCCCGCCGCGCCCTTTTGCTGGCCGCCGCTACAAGCCCGCTTGCCGCCCCCGCCCTGGCCCAGGCGCCCTGGCCCGCGCGGCCTGTGCGGATCATCGTGCCCTTCCCGCCCGGCGGGTCCAACGACGTGGTAGCCCGCCCCTTGGCCGAGCGTTTGCAAGCAAGACTCGGCCAGCCCGTGGTGATTGAAAACCGCGCCGGTGCGGGTGGTGCGATTGGCGCCACCGCGGTCGCGCAAGCAGCGCCTGATGGCTATACGCTCATGGTCTCATCTTCCTCCTTCGCCACAACCTCCATCACGCAGCGCGTGCCCTGGGGGGTCTTGGAGAATTTCACCCCCGTCGCCCTGCTGGCACGTTCGCCCTTCATTGTGCTGGTGCATCCTGATTTCCCCGCGCGCAGCGTGGGCGACCTTGTGCGCATGGCACGTGAAAGGCCGGGGGCGATTGATTATGGTTCCTCCGGTCCCGGCGGGATCAATCATTTCGTCACCGAATATTTTTGCCTGCGCGCCGGCATTCAGATGAACCACGTGCCCTATCGCGGCATGCCGCCGGCGGTGACCGATCTGGTGGCCGGCCATATCCCCGTGCTGATCACCACCATGCCAAGTGCAGCCGGCGTGGTGCGCGAAGGCCGTGTGCGGCTTTTGGCCTATACTGCGCCAGGCGCGCCGGATGGCTCACCCCCTGGCCCCACCGTCAAGGAAGCCGGCATTGATTATGAAAGCGATATTTGGTGGGGGCTATTTGCACCGCGCGGCCTGCCGCCCGAAATCCTCGCGCGCCTGAACGCGGAGGCGAATGCCGCCTTGGCCGATCCGGAAATGGCGAAGCTGCTGCAAAGCGAAGGCGCGCGGCCATCGCCGGCCACCCCGCAAGCCTTTAGCGAGCTTCTTCGCGTGGAACTCGCCCGCTGGCGCGAAGTGGCGGCGGCGGCGAATATCAAGCTGGACTGACCCCATGGCTGAGATGCACCGCAAGAATTTCGACCCCACCGCGAAGGGCGCCATGGATGGCGTGCGCGTCATTGATCTTTCCCGCCTGGTCGCCGGCAATATCCTGACCAAGGTTTTTGCTGATCACGGCGCGGAAGTGGTGAAGGTGGAACCGCCCGAAGGCGATACGCTACGCGCCTGGCGCGTGGGCGGCGTTGAGACAAGCTGGAAGACCATTTGCCGCAACAAGAAAAGCATTTGCCTTGATCTGAAAAACCCGGAAGGCATCGCCGCCGTGCGTGCCTTGGCGCGTGACGCGGCGATGCTGGTGGAAAGCTTCCGCCCAGGCGTGCTGGAGGCCATGGGGCTTGATCCCGCCAGCCTGCTCGCCGCCAATCCGCGCCTGGTGATCGCGCGGGTTTCGGGTTGGGGGCAGGATGGGCCGTATCGGCATAAGCCGGGCTTTGGCACTTTGGTGGAAGGCTATTCCGGCTTCGCTGCGATCAATGGCTTTGAGGATCGCGAACCTGTGCTGCCGCCCATGTTCATGGGCGATGCCTTTGCCGGGCTTTACGGCGCCGCCGCCACCATGATCTCGCTGCGCTATGCGGAAGCCACCGGCCAGGGACAGGTGATTGATGTCTCACTGTTTGAGCCTTTGTTCAGCGTGCTGGAACCGCAAGTGGCGAATTGGCGCCTGACGCGTAAACGCAAGCCGCGCACCGGCAGCCGCAGCACCAATACATCACCGCGCAATGCGTATCGCACCAAGGATGGTGGCTGGGTCTGCCTTTCGGCTTCCACGCAGGGCATGACGGAAAAACTGCTGCGGTCCATCGGACAGGAAGCGCTGATCACCGACCCGCGCTTCGCCAATAACCCGGCGCGCGTGCAGAACTGGCAGGAATTGGATGCCATCATCGGCGGCTTCATTGCAGAGCGCGACTTGGCCGAAAACCTCGCGCATTTCGACAAGGCCGGTGTGACCATTGGCCCCATCATGGATACCGAAATGCTAGATAGCGACCCCTACGCCATTGAACGCGAAGCGCTGATCGAAGTGCCGGATGCCGATATGCCAGGCGGCTGGCTGCCGATGCATGGCATGGTGCCGCGACTATCAGGAACACCTGGCATTTTGGCACGGCCAGCGCCCAGGCTTGGGGAACATAATGCGGAAATCCTGGAACCCGCTTTGGGTGCAGCGCAGTTCCAAAAATTACGCGATGGCGGAGTGATACGCGGATGAACAAGATGTTTGATCTGACTGGTAAGGTCGCGCTGGTGACAGGTTCCAGCCAGGGCATTGGCTTTGCCTTGGCCAAGGGGCTGGCGGAAGCGGGCGCGCGCGTGATCATCAATGGCCGCGATGCCGCGCGCTTGGCGGCAGCACAGACCAAGCTGCGTGACGCCGGGATTGAAACCATCAGCCGCGCCTTTGACGTGACCGATCCAAAGGCGGTGGAACACGCTTTTGCTGAGATGGAAAGCACGATCGGGCCGATTGATATTCTGGTCGCCAATGCGGGCATTATGCGCCGCGCGCCGGCGGTTGACATGCCACCCGAGACCTGGCGCGAAGTGCTCGGCACAAACCTTGATGGCGTCTGGTATTGTTGCCAGGCTGCCGGCAAGCGCATGGTGCCGCGCGGCGCGGGCAAAATCATCACCATCTGTTCCGTGCAAAGCGAATTGGGCCGCCCCACCATCGCGCCCTATGCCGCGAGCAAAGGGGCGCTGCGCATGTTGACGCGCACGCTTTGCGCCGAATGGGCGAAGCATGGTGTGAATGTGAATGGCGTCGCCCCCGGCTATTACGCGACGGAACTGACCAGCGCGCTGGTGCAAAACGCTGAATTCAGCGATTGGCTCTGCAAGCGCGTGCCTGCCGGGCGCTGGGGCAAGGTGGAGGAATTGGTTGGCGCCACCGTCTTCCTTGCCGCCCCTGCCTCAGACTTTGTGCATGGCCATCTGTTGTATGTGGACGGCGGGATGACGGCTGTTGTCTAATTCATCCGCGCGATCAGTTTCTTCGCGCGCTCCACAATCGGCTTGTCAATCATGTCGCCTTCAAAGGCGACCGCGCCCTTGCCTTCCGCCAGCGCGGCATCAAACGCCGCGACCAGGCGCTTGGCGCGTTCCACTTCCTCGGGCTGCGCGCCATATTCTTCATTGATGATGGCAACTTGCGAAGGATGGACGCAGGACGCACAGGCAAAGCCAATGGCGCGGGAACGGCGCAGCATGGCGCGATAGCCATCCAAATCCTTCAAGCCCGCCACCGTGCCGATGAAGCCAAGCGGTAGAATGCCCGCTGCGCGGGCGGCTATCAGGCCAAGGCGCTTGGGCAAATCCAGCGCATCGGGTGTTGGTTCCGCGCCAAGATCGGTCGCCAAATCCTCTCCGCCGACGCCAAGCGCTACAATGCGCGGATCGGCGCCGGCAATCGCATCCGCCTGCCGCAGCGCCGCCGCGTCTTCGATCAGCACAATGAACTTCAGCGATCCTACCGCGCGCCCCGCCACCACTTCCGATTCGGCCGCGAGTTCCGACAGCAGCCGCACATGATCCGCGCCCATCATCTTGGTACAGATCACGCCATCCGCGCCCGCTGTTGCCGCGGCCGCGATATCCTCCGCCGCCATGCGGAGCGGGCGATTGATGCGCACCACAATATCCGCGCCATTCCGCCGCGCACTCGCGGCAGCGGCAGCAAGCCCGGCCCGTGCGCGGGCCTTGGCATCGGGGGCCACGCCATCTTCCAAATCAAGAATGATCCCATCCGCGCCGCGTTCATGCGCCTTGGCGACAAAGCGTTCTTCGCTGGTCGGCACGTAAAGCAGGGAACGCCAATTCGGCAGGTCGTGCTTCATGGCAGCATCTCCGAACCCGGCACAATGCCCTTGGGGAGGCTGGCGGCATGGCGCGCGACCTCTCCGGGGCGGGCGAGCCAAATCTTATCCCGCTGAGTCAAAATATGTTGCATGGCGCGGCGGAAGGGCCGTAGGCGAAAGGGTTGGCCGATGATGAAAGGGTGCAGCACGATGGAACAGACCAGCGGCATGTCGCGCGACCGATCCAGCATTTCATCGAATTGATCCACCACCATATCGGCGAAATCCCGCGCTGCCTGCTGGCGAAACACCAGCACCGGGCTGTCATTCAACTCAACCGAATAGGGCACGGAAAGCATCGGTCCGGCACGGGTTGTCATCCAGAAAGGCTGATCATCCGCCGGCCAATCCATGACATAGCCAAAACCTTCTTCCTTCAGCAGATCAAGCGTTGTCGCGGATTGCGTGATGTAAGGGCCAAGCCAGCCATCGGGGGCCTTGCCGGTGTGGCGAAAAATCGCGTCTCGGCTTTCGGCGATCAGGCGGCGTTCATCATCTTCGAACAGGATATCCTGGCGTTCGGCATTGGTGCGGCCATGGCCGATGAATTCATCGCCGCGCTTCATCAAAGCCGGCGCGATCTCCGGGCAGGTATCCAGAACGAGCCCGTTCACATTATGCGCGGCAGGCAGCCCGTATTCATCGAACATGGCGAGCATGTTCCATAGTCCAACGCGATTGCCGTAATCCCGCCAGGCATAATTGCGCTGGCTTTGCGGCGCGGCGGCGCCCGTGCTGTCACTGCCAAGCCCGGCGCGAAAGGCGAAGGCTTCAATGTTATTGCACAGCACCACCGCCAGCCTGCTGCCATTGGGCCATTCATAGGTGGGGCGCTCAGGGATGGCGCTATGCTGATAGCGCCCATGGGTTGGCAGTTTCATGGCCTGTCTCCAAAACTTTGCCCGGGACGCTAAGGCCGGGGACTGGCCCCGTCAAAGCCACCTGCCCCCTTTGCAGGGTCGCCCCGCCATGCGCTACTCTTGCTTCGAAAAGTGGAGGATCGGCGTATGCCAGACGGCAGCACAACGGATCGGATCGCCTATTCGGCGCCGATCGGCGATGAGGTGAAGACCACCACCTGCTATATGTGCGCCTGTCGCTGTGGCATTCGCGTGCATCTGAAGGATGGCCGGGTCCGCTATATTGAAGGCAATCCTGATCATCCAGTGAATAAGGGCGTGCTCTGCGGCAAGGGCAGCGCCGGCATCATGACGCAATATAGCCCCGCACGCCTGCAAGCGCCCTTGAAGCGCATCGGCCCCCGCGGTTCCGGCGACTATGCCGAGATTTCCTGGGATGAGGCGATGGAAATCGCCACCAATGCGCTGCGGAAAGTGCGGGAAACTGACCCGAAGCGCTTGGCTTTCTTCACCGGGCGCGACCAATCGCAATCCCTCACGGGCTTTTGGGCGGCGCAATTCGGCACGCCCAATTTCGCAGCGCATGGTGGGTTCTGTTCGGTCAATATGGCCGCCGGCGGGCTTTACACCATTGGCGGTTCCTTTTGGGAATTTGGCGAACCCGATTGGGAACGCGCGAAATATCTGCTGATCCTGGGCGTGGCCGAGGATCATGATTCCAACCCGATCAAAACTGGCCTCGCCGCGCTAAAGCAGCGCAATGCCAAGGTGGTTTCCGTCAATCCGGTGCGCACTGGCTATTCCGCTATTGCCGATGAATGGGTGGGAATTCGCCCCGGCACGGATGGGCTTTTCGTCATGGCGCTGATCCATGAATTACTGCGCAATGATTGGGTGGATGCCGAATTCCTGGTGCGTCACACGAATGCGCATTGGCTGGTGGTGCGTAATCCTGGCGGCGCGGATGATGGGCTTTTCGCCCGAGATGCGGATGGCAAGCCACAAGCTTGGGATCGTGCGCGCGGCGCGATGGATGCGGCGGCGGCTGATCTTTCCCCCGTTCTGGTCGGCGATTTCACCCTGCCGGATGGACGCGCGGCGCGCCCGGTTTTCCACCTGATGGCCGAACGCTATCTGGGCGCCGAATGTGCGCCGGAAGCGGTTGCGGAACGTTGCGGGTTGGATGCGGAACGCATTCGCCGCATCGCCGCCGAAATGGCGGATGTTGCCTTCAACCAGACCATCACACTCGATCAGCCTTGGACCGATACGCTGGGCCGTCGGCATGAGAAAATGGTGGGGCGCCCCGTTGCGCTGCATGCCATGCGCGGCATCAGCGCGCATTCCAACGGCTTTCATACCTGCCGCGCCTTGCATATTCTGCAAATGCTGCTGGGCGCGATAGATACGCCGGGTTCCTGGCGCTACAAGGCGCCCTTCCCGCGGCCCATCCCGCCCGGCCCCGGCCCCGCAGGCAAGAATTCCAAGCCGAATACACCGCTCGCCGGCAATATCCTGTCCTTCACACATGGGCCGGATGATTTGCTGGTGAATGATGATGGCTCGCCCATTCGCATTGACCATTCCTTTTCCTGGGAAGCGCCGCTTGGTCTGCATGGCATGATGCATACCGTGATTGGCAATGCGGCGAAGGGCGATCCGTATAAGATTGATGTGCTGTTCATGTTCATGGCGAATATGGCCTGGAACAGCGCCATGAACCCGCTGGAGACGATTGAATGCCTCACGGCCAAGGATGAAAGCGGCGAATACGTCATCCCCACCGTGATCTATTCCGATGCGTTTTTCAGCGAAACCGTGCCCTATGCGGATTTGATTCTGCCGGACACAACATATCTGGAACGCTGGGATTGCATTTCCATCCTCGACCGTCCGATCGGGTCTTCGCATGGGCCGGGCGATGCCATTCGTCAGCCCGTGCTAAAGCCGGATCGTGATGTGCGGCCCTTCCAGGATGTGCTGATTGAATTGGGCGCGCGGCTTGGTCTGCCTGCCTTCACCAAGGAAGATGGCAGCGCGCGCTTCAAGGATTACGCGGATTACATCGTCAATCACGAACGCATGCCGGGTGTGGGACCACTCGCGGGCTGGCGCGGGGAAGATGGCAGCGCGAAAGGGGTCGGCAAGCCCAACCCGGATCAATTGCAGCGCTACATCGAAAATGGTTGCTTTTGGCGGCATGATTTCTCCGCCGAGGAAAGCTATTTCAAGCATTCCAACAAGCTCTATCTGGAAAACGCCAAGGCGATGGGGCTGATTGGCAAGTCTGATCAGATCGTCTTGCAAATCTGGTCAGAACCCTTGCAGAAATTCCGCCTCGCCGCCGAAGGCCATGGCGAAAAGCAGCCACCGGAAGCCTTGCGCGAACGCGTGCGTACCTACTGTGACCCGCTGCCCATCTGGTATGCGCCGCTGGAACAAGTTGCGCATGATGTCTCAGGCTTTCCTTTCTCAGCCGTCACGCAGCGGCCCATGGCGATGTATCATTCCTGGGGTTCAATGAATGCCTGGCTGCGGCAAATCCACGGCGCCAATCGCCTGTATATGAGCCGCGCCAAGGGCGAAGCCATGGGCATTGCGCAGGATGATTGGGTGTGGGTGGGAAGCCGCAATGGCCGCGTGAAGGGGCAAGTAACGCTAATGGAAGGCGTCAATCCCGACACCGTCTGGACATGGAACGCCATTGGCAAGCGCGCCGGCGCCTGGATGTTGAGCCCTGATGCAGCGGAAGCGCAGCGTGGCTTTTTGCTGAACCACGTCATCAGCGAATGGCTGCCCGCGCAAACCGGCCCGCGTTTGGCCAATGCTGATCCCATCACCGGTCAGGCCGCTTGGTATGATCTGCGCGTGAATATCAAGAAATGCGCCCCAGGCGAGGAAGGCATCACCGCGCCGCATCCAAGCGCGCTGAAGCCACCACCCAATATGCCGGAACCGCCCGATATTCTGCGCTTCAATGCCGGAGGAAAAGCGCCATGACATCCCTGCCCTCACCCGCACCGGGCGCCAAGAAGCTTGGCCTGGTGATTGATCTTGATACCTGTGTCGGCTGCCATGCCTGTGCGACGAATTGCAAGGAATGGAACACCAGCGGCCATATGGCGCCGCTGCCGGATCAGCGCCCCTATTCCGCCGCGCAGGAAGGTGTTTGGTTCAACCGTGTCCATGCCTATGAAGCCGGTGACGGCGATGAAGGCCGCACGGTGCATTTCCCGCGGTCGTGTCTGCATTGCGAAACGCCGGCCTGTGTCACGGTTTGCCCGACGGGTGCTTCTTACAAGCGCGCGGAAGATGGCATTGTGCTGGTCAATACGGATATGTGCATCGGCTGCCAGCTTTGCGCCTGGGCCTGCCCCTATGGGGCGCGCGAATTGGATGAAGATCAGGGCGTGATGAAGAAATGCACGCTCTGCGTTGATCGCATTTATAACGAAACCATCCCGGAAGACCGCCGCGTGCCGGCCTGTGTTTCCACCTGCCCGGCCAATGCGCGGCATTTTGGTGATCTTGGCGATCCGAACAGCGATGTCTCCAAGCTTGTCGCCGAACGCGGCGGGTATGAGTTGATGCCGGAGATGGGCTATCAGCCCGTCAATCGCTACCTCCCGCCGCGCAAGGCTTCCAGCCTGGTGAAGACGGCGCCCAAAGAAGCCGGGCCGCTGCCGAGCCAAATCACCAACCCGCTGCTGCGCTGGATGGATAAGGTGCTGTCCCGATGAAACCGGCACCTTCCATCATTTTCTTTACCGTCGCTTCGGGCGCGGGATATGGCTTGCTGTTTTGGCTTGGTGTGTTGAAACCGCTTGGGTTGTTGCCGGCCAGCACCCTGTTTGGCGCCACCGCCGCCATCATCGCGCTGGTGCTGATCACGGCAGGGCTTTGTTCTTCGCTGTTGCATCTGGGCCGGCCGGAACGCGCCTGGCGTGCGCTGTCGCAATGGCGGACTTCCTGGCTTTCACGAGAGGGTATCGCGGCGGTGCTGACCTTTCCGCCGGCGGTGGTTTTCCTGATTGCGCTGGCGCATGGCGAAACCGCGCTGATGCTGCCGGCGGGCTTGCTTTCCGCCGTGGGCGCGGCGGTCACGGTTTACTGCACCGGCATGATCTATGCGTCGCTGAAGCCGGTGAAGGAATGGCATCACCCCATGGTGGCGCCGGGCTATTTGCTGTTCGCGAGCTTTTCCGGCGCGTCACTGCTCGCCATGCTCGCCATTTTCTGGGGTGGCGGATTTTTCCCAGCTTTGGTCGCGGCGGCACTCGGCATGGCGGCGTTGTTCTTCAAGCGCGCCTATTGGGCGAGTGTGGATGCCACACCCGCCGCCAGCACGCGCGAAAGCGCCACGGGGCTTGGCTTCATCGGCAAGGTGCGCCCGCTGGAAAGCCCGCATACGGAAAGCAATTACCTGCTGCGCGAAATGGCGTTTCGCGTGGGGCGTGTGCATGCGGCGAAGCTGAGGATCATCGCGCTATTGCTCGGCTTTGCCCTGCCGGCGCTGCTGTTTTGCGTCGCCATTATCGTCGGCGGGGCTGCCGCCATGGCATTCGGCCTGCTTGCCGCAGCAAGCGCCGTCGCCGGGCTATTGGTGGAACGCTGGCTGATTTTTGCCGAGGCCACGCATACCGTCGCACTCTACTACCCGACGCAGCGCTGAAACGGGCTTGGCGTTACGCGCCGCGCGAACGCCAAAATCGAGAGATCAGCGGCCAAAGCAACCCTGCCGCCGTGATGCACAGCAGCGTCATCGCAATCGGGCGTGTAGCGAACATGCTGACATCATCGCCAAAGATAATGAGCGATTGCTTGAGCGTTTCTTCCATCTTGCCGCCCAGCACCAACCCCATGATCAGGGGCGCGGGCGAAAACCCGGTGCGACGAAACAGAAAACCCACCACGCCTGCCACCAGCATAATGACGACATCGCCCATGGATTGATCCGGCCCATAGGCGCCAATGATGGAAAGGACAAAAACCGAAGGCCATAAGATTGCTGGTGGAATCAAGGAAATCCGCGCAAAAAACCGCGCCATGTAAAGCCCAAGCCCAAGATAGAAAAGATTGGCCGCCAACATCGAAGCGAATACGGCGTACAGCAAAGTTGGCTGCTCCGTAAAAAGATGCGGCCCAGGCCGCACCCCTTGCACAATCAGCCCAGCCAGAATGATGGCCGTGGTCGCGCTGCCTGGAATGCCAAGCGCCAGTGTTGGCACCATGGAACCGCCCACCGCCGCGTTATTCGCCGCTTCCGGCCCGGCGACACCTTCAATGCTGCCCTTGCCGAATTCCTCCTTATGCTTGGACCAGCGGCGCGTTTCATTATAGCCGATCAGGGCTGCCGTCGTGGCGCCAAGCGCCGGCAGCGCACCGATGAAGGTGCCGATCACACTGCCAAGCCAGATGGAACGATTGCATTTGCGAAACTCCGCCATGCCTGGCACGCGCGCTGCATCAAGGGCGATGATCTTCGACTTCTCAGCCCGGCGCACCACCTGATCCAGCATCTCACCCACCGCGAAAAGCCCGATCAGCACAGGAACAAACTTGATGCCATCGGCCAATTCATCAATGCCAAAGGCGAAGCGTTCCGTGCCCGTTGTCAGATCCATCCCCACAGTCGCCAGCAAAACGCCAAGTGCCGCGGCGATCAGGTTCTTCACCGCGCTATCGCCGCCAATCGCCGCGCACATGGAAAGCCCAAATACAGCCAGCGCAAAATATTCCGGAGGCCCAAAGGAATAGGCCGCGCGCGCCAGCAAGGGGGCCGCAATGATCAGCACAAAAATCGAGAATATCCCGCCAATTGCCGAAGAAACCGCGGACATGCCAAGCGCCAGGCCGGCTTGGCCCTTTTCCGCCATTTTATAGCCTTCAAGCGCGGTTGCGCTGGCTGAAGGGTCGCCCGGCGCATTCACCATGATGGCGGTGATGGAACCGCCGAAATTCGCCGCGCAATAAATCGCCCCCAGAAAACAAATAGCCGGAATCGGGCCCATGGTAATTGTCAATGGCAGCATCAGCGCGATGGTGGTGCTGCCCGAAATCCCCGGCAGCGCGCCCACAAAAATCCCAAGCACGGTGCCAAGCAGCACCATGAACATGACCCAGGGATCAAGCAGAATGGCAAGCCCGCCCAAAAAACCTTCCATCACTCAAAACCCCAACATGCTGCCAAGCCAACCCTTGGGCAGGGTCAGGCGGAAAATCTTCACGAATACCAGCCAGATGGAGATGCCCATGCCAAGCGCCGAAAGCGCCAGCGTAAGCCAGGGAGTGCCGCCCCAAAGCAGCCCCGCCACCAGCAAGAAAATGGGGATCGCCGGGATCATGCCGATGATCTCAACCAAAGGCAGAAACCCAAGACAGAGAGCAAAAATCAACCAGGCGCGGGATGAAATGCGCGGCGAATCATCCTCATTTGCAGAAGATGCCGCGGTCAGCCCCAGAATCAACGCCAGCAACAAAAGGATTGCCGATACCAGGCGCGGAAATTCCACCGCGCCAAGCCCCGGCAGGCCGGGCGGCACGGGATCGAAGGTGAAGGTCGCGGCAATGGCGGCGAAGGCCACCGCCGCGATACTGGCGGCGATGGCGTGATTCGGGTTGCGCGCGCCGCGCATCAGCGCAGCAGGCCAAGCGCCTGCAGTGCTTCCCGCCCGCTATCATGGAAGGCCTGAAGCTGCGCGCCCCAGACGGCGCGCCCCACCACGCTATCCGGTGATTGGCCCGTGTTCTCCAGGTAGGTCCTGAAAATCGGGCCGGACATGGCGCGGAGCAACCCTTCCTCCAGCCGTGCCACGCGATCTTCAGGGGTTCCCCGCAACACACAAAATCCGCGCACGGTTGAAGCAACGCAATCAATGCCGGTTTCCTTTGCTGTCGGCAGATCGGGAAAACCCGCAAGTCGCTTTTCAGAAAGGGCGAGCAGCGGGCGCAATTCACCAGAACGCAACTGCGCTTCCGCTTCCGCTGGATTGACCAGGGCAGAATCCGTATTTCCGCCCACCAGATTGATCACAATCTCTCCACCGCCGCGGAAGGGCACCAGGGTTGGCTGTTGCATCCCTGCTGCGCGGCCAAAGGAAAAAATCGCGATATGGTCAACACCGCCCACATGCGTGCCACCAAAGCGCAAGGAACGCTGCTTGCCCGCCGCAACAAGATCAGCGGCGGTGCGGAAGGGGCTTTCGCGCCGTACCAGCACAAGCTGCGGATCATCGGTCGCGCGCACCAGGGGCACCAGTTCTGAAAACTGCGGCACGTTGCGGTTGCGGATTTGCGTCAGCAAATGGGTTTGCGTGACCAGGATGAGCGTATGACCATCTGCGGGCTTGGAGGCCAAATATTGCAGCGCCTGCGCCCCACTGCCGGCGGTGCGGTTCACCACCACCAATTCCTGTTTGAACTCACCGGCGGCCTGCACCATCATCATGCGCGCAGTGATATCCGTCCCGCCACCCACGCCTGCATGGGTGACGACTTCCATCATGCGCTCAGGAAAGGCCGCCTGCGCGCGGACAAGGCGCGGTGCCGCCAATAGGGCGCCGGCGCCAAGGCCCAGACGGGCAAGGGAACGGCGGCTTGGCGTGAATGGCATGGAACCTCCTCTGACGTGATCGGGGCGCTTTTCGGCCCTCTCTCCTCCCCTCATTCTAGCCAAACAATCGAAAGCAAGGAAGGGAGAAGACTTGCGGAGAACGTGCGGGCAGAACAGAGTTTGCCCAATCAGCAGAAGGTCCAGCATATGATTGATCGTCGTTCCGTCATGCTCGCGGGCGCTGGCGCGCTTGCCGCGCCACGCCTTGCCACGGGCCAAACCGCCGCGCGCACGCTGCGCTTCATTCCGCAAAGCAACCTGTCCAGCATGGACCCGGTCTGGAGCACCGCCGTCATTGTCCGCAATCACGGCCTCATGGTCTATGATACGCTATTCGGGTTGGGCGCAGATTTCCGCGCCAAGCATCAGATGCTGGCCGGGCATGAGATTTCCGCCGATGGCCTGACCTGGACCATGACACTCCGCCCCGGCTTGCGGTTCCATGACAATGAACCGGTGCGCGCGAAGGATTGCATCGCTTCCATCAATCGCTGGTCAAAGCGCGATGTGCTTGGACAAAGGCTTGGCGTGCTGCTGAATGAAATGCGCGCCTTGGATGACAATCGCTTTGAAATTCGCCTGAAGCAGCCTTGGGCGGGCTTGGCTTGGGCGCTTGGCAAGCCATCGGCCAGCATTTGCGCCATCATGCCCGAACGCATCGCGGAAACCGATGCCTTCCAACAAATTCGTGATTTCACCGGCAGCGGCCCATTCCGCTTCCGGCAGGATCTGTTCCGTTCCGGCGATATCGCAGTCTATGACCGCTTCGAAGGCTATCAGACGCGCCAGGAAGCATCGGACTTCATGGCGGGTGGCAAGCCTGTGTACTTCGACCGTGTTGAGTGGCGCATCATGCCGGACCCTTCCACCGCATCCGCCGCGCTGCAAAACAATGAAACGGATTGGTGGGAAACGCCGCATGCGGATTTGTTACCACTATTGAGGCGGCATCGGGACATTGTGGTGGACCGCATCAATAACGCCGGCAATCTTGGCGTGCTGCGCTTCAATTTCCTGCATCCACCTTTTGACAATGTCGCGGTGCGCCGCGCGCTTTTGCCCGCGATTGACCAGCGCGTTTTCATGGATGCGGCCATCGGCACGGATCAAACGCTCTCCCACGTGCCGGCGGGTATTTTCACGCCCGGTACGCCGCTTGCCAATGATGCCGGGCTTGAAGTGCTGACCGGCCCGCGCAGCCTGGATGCGGCGCGCGCCGCACTTGCGGCATCAGGCTACAAGAATGAACGCGTGGTGATGATGTCGGCCACTGATTTGCCGGTGTTGCAGAACTTGGCCGTGGTGGCATCGGATGTGATGAAGCGCATCGGCTTCAATGTGGATTTCATTTCCATGGATTGGGGCACGCAAATCCAGCGCCGCACCAATCGCGGCCCGGTGGATCAAGGCGGCTGGAGCGCCTTTTGCACCACCTGGGAAGGCTTGGATGTCTCGGTACCTGGCAGCCACATGCCCATTCGCGGCAATGGCGCCAATGCCTGGTCCGGCTGGCCCACCATGCCGCGGCTTGAGGAATTGCGCGATGCCTGGTTCGCCGCGCCCGATCTGGCGGTGGAACGCGGCATCGCAGAGGATATTCAGCGCGTGGTCTGGCAAGAAGTGCCCTTCATTCCGCTTGGCCTGGTGCTGCCGCCGCAAGCCTATCGGCGGAGCATCCGTGATGTGGTAAAGGGCGGCCCGGCACTATTCTGGGGGGTAAAACGCGCATGAGGAAACTTGGCATTACGGCTGCCATGCTGGCTTTGCTTGCCACACCCATGGCAGCGCGGGCTTCCGATATTCCGCCCCCCAATCCGAAACTGCCTGAAGCAACAACCGCCGCGCCCCTGCTGCCGAAACACGCGCTGCCCGAAGCCCGCATGGGCTATGGCTGCCTGATCGGCCAGGCGGGCAGTGTGGCGCTTTCGCTGCTGCTCGGCTCCGGTCGCGCATGGGATGCCTTGGCGGATGCTGTTTTGGGCCACCCGCCCGGCGCGGAACAGCGCGCCGCTTGTGCGCTTGGTGAGGCATTGGCGCCGCATCTGGCCGGTGTGGCGGAGGGCATGGCGCAGGAAGCCTGGGCCGCCACGCAGCGTCAGGCAGACACCGTGCAGGACATCATGGCCGCCGGCAGCGCGCAGATTGAACAAGGCTGGGCGGGGCTGCGCGAGGGCACGGCTGGGCTTTGGTCGCGCCTTTGGCCAATGCGTTGAAGCCACGCACCGAATCCCACCACAAGTTTTCGGCAATGGTCGGAGCGGCGGGATTCGAACCCACGACCCCCAGTCCCCCAGACTGATGCGCTACCAGGCTGCGCTACGCTCCGACTTTGGGTTCTCTAGCATCCTAAATTGGCGCTTGCCACCCCTTGCGGCGGTTTCGGCTCAGGTGAATGGCGTTATGCGGCAAGCCGATGCAAAGCGCGCGCAATATCCTCAAGCTCAGCCAGCGCGGCCTTCAGCGCCATGGCTTCAGATGCCTCAGTGGCGGGCGGTGGATCGCCCAAAGCCAATTCCAGCGCAACGGGCCCCGGGCCTTCATCCGTGCCATCACGGAGCAACCGCTGCACCCCCTTGATGGTATAGCCCTGATTATAGAGCAGATCGCCCACGCGCTTCAGCAGCGCGATATCTTCGGGCCGGTAATAGCGCCGCCCGCCGCCGCGCTTGAGCGGCTTCAATTGCGGGAATTTGCTTTCCCAGAAACGCAAGACATGCTGCGGAATATTCAAATCATCGGCGACTTCACTGATGGTGCGAAAGGCTGTCGGCGCCTTGCGCGGGCGCCCCTTTTCATCCGCATCATCGGTATCGCTCATGCTTCGTCTTCCACTTCCTCATGATTGATGCGCGCCTTCAACACCTGCGATGGGCGGAAGGAAAGCACCTTGCGCGGCAGGATCGGCACTTCAACGCCGGTCTTCGGATTGCGGCCAATGCGCTGGCCCTTCTGGCGCACCAGGAAGGTCCCGAAGGAGGATATCTTCACCGATTCACCTGATTCCAGCACGGCAGAAATTCGTTCCAGCACCGATTCCAAAAGATCAGCGCTTTCATTGCGTGAAAGCCCGACCTCAGCATAGATCGCCTCGGCCAAATTGGCCCGCGTGATGGTTTCCATTGACCCCGTCCCAGTTTATCCCTGTTACACACAGAAAACCGGCTTCCTGCGGCAACGTCAACCGCCTGCCTCATGAAATCTCAGAAACGTGCAACGGCCGACCCCCAGGTCAGCCCCCCGCCAATCGCTTCCATCACAACCAGATCGCCATTCCTGATCCGCCCATCGCCCCGCGCTTCCGCCAGCGCCAGCGGGATGGAAGCGGCCGAGGTATTGGCATGGCGGTCCACCGTCACTACCACACGCCCCGGTTGAAGCTGCAATTTCTTGCCCATGGCTTCAATGATGCGCAGATTCGCCTGATGCGGCACCAGCCAATCAATATCGGCATGGGTCAGGCCATTGGTGGCCAAAGCCTGATCCACCACGGCGGTCAATTTGGAAACCGCGTGGCGGAAAACCTCCTTGCCGGCCATGCGGAGCAGCCCAGTACCGCCCGTTGAACCGGCGCCGCCTTCAACAAACAGGATATCGCCATGCCGGCCATCGGCATGCAGATGGGTGGAAAGCAGGCCGCGATCCTTGTTGGTGCCGGCCCCTTCGCTGGCACTCAGCAGCACCGCGCCGGCGCCATCGCCAAACAGCACGCAGGTCCCGCGATCGGTCCAATCCATGATGCGCGTATAGACCTCAGCACCAATCACCAGCACTTGGCGGGCATGGCCCGCGCGCATCATGGCCTCAGCGATGGAAAGCCCATAGATAAAGCCTGTGCAGGCCGCTGTGATGTCAAAGGCAAAGCCCGCGCCAGCGCCGATCTTGGCCTGCACCCGCGCCGCCGTGGCGGGAAAGCCCGAATCCGGCGTGGTGGTGGCCACGATAATGCCATCCACCTGAGAAGCCTCCACCCCTGCATCCGCAAGTGCGGCGCGCGCGGCGGCGGCGGCCAGATCGGAAGCGGCCTCATTGGGTGCAGCCACGTGGCGGTATTTGATGCCTGTGCGGTCCTGAATCCAGGCATCAGAGGTTTCAAGCCCGTGCCGCGCCGCCAATTCATCATTGGAAAGCCGCAAGGGGGGAAGGTAGCCGCCGCAGCCGGCGATCAAGGCACGCATGACCATGGCGCTAAGCTACATCAGTTTGGCGAAGGCGCCAGCCTATTGCGGCCCGCGAGCCGGTCAAAACCATCCTTGATCCGATCATTATAGCCATGCGTCACCATATCCATGGCCACATCCACGGCATGGGCGAAGCCAAGCGCATCTGTCCCGCCATGGGATTTAACCACAACGCCATTCAACCCAAGCAGAATGGCGCCATTGTAGCGGCGCGGGTCCATCCATTCGCGCAGCCGATCCAAGGCGGGCCGCGCCAGCAAATAGCCAAGCCGCGCCGGCACGCTGCTGGTGAATACCTGGCGCAGCAAATCGCGCATCAGCTTGAGCGCCCCTTCGCCGGTTTTCAGCGCGACATTGCCGGTGAAGCCATCCGTCACCACCACATCCACCGTGCCGGCGGTAATGTCATGGCCTTCGATGAAGCCACGGAACTGAGAACCGACATGCGAATCGCGCAGAATCTCAGCCGCCGCACGCACACGGTCATCGCCCTTCAATTCCTCACTGCCCACATTCAGCAGGCCAATGCTGGGTGTGGTGAGGCCAAGCGCCACGCGCGCGAAAGCATCACCCATGATCGCGAATTCCACCAGGTTGCGCGCATCGCATTGCACATTGGCGCCAAGATCAAGCAGCACCACATCGCCGCGCGCGGAGGGACCAATCGCGGCCAGCGCGGGCCGATCAATTTCCGGCATGGTCTTGATCACGATTTTGGCGAGCGCCATCAGCGCCCCGGTATTCCCCGCGGAAACAATGCCCGCAGCCTCACCCGCCGCGACAGCGTCAATGGCAAGGCGCATGGAAGACCCCCGCATGCGGAGCGCCGCGGTTGGCTTCAAATCACCCGAAATCACTTCCGGCGCATGGCGCAGGCTACAGGCCCGCGCGGCCCGCTTGCGCCGTGCCAGCGCACCACCCACGCGCCCCTCATCGCCCACCAGCAGGAAGCGCGCCTGCGGGTGCCGCTCGGCGGCCAATTCCAGACCATCGAGCACAACTTCAGGTGCCGCATCCCCACCCATGGCATCAATCGCCAGGGAGAAAGCGGGCCCTATATCAGCCACTATGGGTGCCTCGGCGCCCTGAGATGCGCCGGGTCAGAGCCGGACGGCCGGCTTCAGGCGATCCGCCGCCACCACTTCACGGCCATCATAATAGCCGCAATGGGAGCAGACATGATGCGGGCGCTTCAATTCGCCGCAATTCGGGCATTCATGATGCGCGGAACTGCTGAGCGCTTCATGGCTGCGGCGCATGCCGCGGCGGGAAGGCGAAGTTTTCTTTTTCGGAACGGCCATGGCGCCGGGTCTCTTTCACTCAAGCGTAACTGTGGATTTGAACAAGGGCGGGCACTTAGCACCCCCTTCCGGGCGGCGCAAGCATGTCGGCGGCGCCCTGCCCGCTGCGGAAAGACCAATAGCATGAGGCGCGGCTTGCGGCACGGGGCTTGGTAACGCTTATCAACGCTTGGCCAAATTCATCATCAGGGCCCCTTGCCGAGGCCGCCCTTGGGCGCTAATACCGCGCCTCCTGCCCGGGGGCCATAGCTCAGTTGGGAGAGCGCTTGAATGGCATTCAAGAGGTCAGGGGTTCGATTCCCCTTGGCTCCACCATCCCTTGAGCAACGCTGAAATCACGCTGAAATACGGCTATCCGCGTCCCCCGCCGCGAAGGCTGCCATATAGCCAAGGATCAGGTCGCGGGATCGGAAGCGGCCGGCGAATTGCGCCTCCTCCTCCCGCTGGATGATCGGGAAGGTGGAAAGGATATAGGCGGCGTCATCCCGGTTCAGGCCATAGAGCAGGAAGAATAGCGCATCCAACCGGGCGCGGAGGTGCAAGCGTTCTTCTGCATCCCAGGCGAAGGCGGCGCCCTGATAGCCAAGGTCTTCGGCAAAGGGTTTCAGGTCATGCGCGTTGTAGGACAGGCGCAGCACATGGTCGCGGACCATGGCTTCGGCGGTGGTGGCGCCGATGGGGCGGGCGAAGGCGTCGAGGGGGATGACTGGAAGCTGTTCGACCAGATACCAGCTCAGATGATTGCCCTGGATTTTCTGTCGGGCGGCGTAATCCAGGGCAAAGGCATTCAGATTCGCAAGAATGAGCGGCGCTGCCCGAATATATGCGCGGGCCGCCGCATCTGGATCCTGCATACCTTCCGCAAGGCTGGCTGGCACAAGTAGCGGCAGCGTATGGCCAGCGCCGACTGCTGGAATGATTGTGGCAATCATGGAGCGGATGTTCGTCGTACTAGTTATGTCCTTAAAGCCGATAGACCAAGCACCTGGATAGGCTGCACGAACCTCAGCCGCATCAATCCAGAATTGCGGTTCGGGACACCAAGCTGGGTCTATATGCTGCTGGATAGTAGCCGGAATGGTGACTGCCCCGCGATAGCGATTGCCCGCTCTTACCTCAACGGATGCTGCGCGGTGATCGTAACTCTGCACAGTTTTACCTTCAAATAGCGGTACCCATTCCGTTTCTCCTAGCTTCCAGCGATTAGGCGCTACTCGGTAAGCCCCGCGTTGCTTCAATCCTGATTCAGAGAGAAATTTTCCGCTATCATTGGCCATGTCGAATTGGCGCAAATAACGAACCGGCCAAGCGTGAGCATTTGGTGCACTCCTCCGGTCCACCACGACCGGCAGTCGCCGATGCAAAGTGGGCGTCAACTCCGCATCGCGCCTCGTCCGAAAGATTGGCGCTGTGCCAGTATTCGGATTGACAGCCGCGAAATCAGACGGCGCCAAGGGCAGCGCATTTGCCTCAGCCTGCTCTGCGTCCAATTGAAAGAAAGCGCAATCAGCCGAGCCAAACCGCCGCTCGGCCCCACCGACGATAAGCGCACAAAACTTGAACCGGTAATATACATCGGGGAAAAACTGGCGACGCGTGGGTCCGTAAGGGCGGTTCTCAAAATCAAACAGCGCGCCTAACCGTCCAGTGGTCGCCACGCCACTAAAGAATGCCGATGCGCCCTTGTCAGCGGCAATGCCGGACGGCACCAGTAGCCCGACAATCCCCTCGGCCTTCACCAGTCGCAAGGCGCGTTCCACGAAGAGTGCGTAGAGATTGGCATCGCCGCCCGAAAGTAGCGGATAAGCACCACAAGTGCGCGCGACACGCATACTCGCTTCCGCGGTCCAGGATGCGCGTTCGAAGTCTTTGCCAAGATCACCGCCTTCTCGAAGGAGTTCCTCGATAAGGCGTTCACGGTCTGCGGCGCGCTCTGTCCGAGCGACTTCCGGCACGCGGGCCGCAAACCATTCGGCGGGCTGCAACTTCATCCGGTCCCATGGTGGGTTGCCGATAATCGCATCAAAGCCGCCGGCGGTGCGCCGCGCTTCCCACCCGGTCCACACACCGGGGAAGGCCAATTCCCAATGCAGAAAATGACAGTCCCGGCTAAGCGCCTGCGCCTTGGCAAAGCTTTCGCTAGCCTCGCGGAAAGCTTCACTGGCCGGGATGCGCTTGTTCTTGCCCAGGCGAATATCAGCCGCTTCCGGCCCAGGCGGGGCAAGGGGCGCTTCCCCATTCGCCAAAAGCACGGGGTCCCCATAGGCGCCGGAAAGCAGATTCCCGCGCGCGGTGGCATTCAGCTTGTCGCCCGTATCAAGCCACCTATCCGCATGCCACAGGTCCAGAAAGGCTTGCAGCCGCCGTGTCTGTTCCTCCATGGCATCGAAGAACACTTTGCTCTGCGTCACCTCGGCAATATCCGCATCGCTCAGCGTTTCAATATTCGCCATGGCGCCGGCGGCGCGTGACGCCTGGGTCAGCACATCGGCGGGCGGCAAAATGCCGTAGCGTTCGCTCAATTCTTCCAGGACGGGTTGCACAAATTCGCCAAACAGGCTGTCGCCCGTGCGCAAATGATGATCCAGGAAGGAAAGCGGCGCGCCAACGGTGAAGGAATGCAGCCATAGCGAAAGCTTGGCCAATTCCACCGCCATGGGGTTCAGG
Organism: Roseomonas sp.; assembly: GCA_020249145.1. Taxonomy (GTDB): domain Bacteria; phylum Pseudomonadota; class Alphaproteobacteria; order Acetobacterales; family Acetobacteraceae; genus Neoroseomonas. The sequence continues at coordinate 23,616 of JADCGF010000006.1, forward strand.
TCTGCCCCATAGATCACGCGCTTCAGCACAATGCGCCGGACAAGGTGGCGGTCATCCAGATGTTCGTCGCGCACTTCCCACCCATTGGCGGCAGCCTGGGCGCGAATATGGCCGCGAATGCTGTCAATCTTCACCGAAAGCGGGGAAGTGTAATCGCCCCATTTCACCAGCCCAGCGGCTTCCTGCTGGGCGGCGAGCGTTTCATCGGTCAGCCAATCCACCAGCGAAACCAGAAAATGCCCCGACCCCATGGCAGGGTCCAGCACGCGGAGGGATAGAAATGCCTCAGCCGGGTCATGCCGACGCAGATCGGCCAAGCGCTGGTCCCTGGGCCGGTGGTCGGACGCCAAGCGCAAGGCAGCTTCCCGGAAGGCGCTGCGCCGTTCATCCAGCAAGGGGCCAATGGTGCGGCGGATGATCAGGCGGACCAATTCTTCCGGCGTGTAATAGCTGCCCGAATTCTTGCGCGCGAAAGCGTTAAGCCGTGTGGTGACGCCCGCCCCTTCCGCCACCACATCAAATTCCAGCAGCCTTTCGTAAATGGACCCAAGCTGCTGCACCGAAAGATCACGGAAATTGATCAGGCGCCGCGCGCCAGCCGCACCCTCTCGGGAAAGATCATCCAACAGGTCGCCCATGGTGGCATCGGGCAGGCGCGCACGGCCCAGCAAGCGCGCGGCAGAGGCGGAAAACAGCCCGCCATTATAGGGGGGCAGCCCAAGTGAGGCATCGCCCACATCTATGGCGCGGCAAAGGGCGGCAAGGTCATCCCACCAGCGGGTGAAGCTGGCCGAAAGCGGGCGTTCCGCATCGCGCGCCGTGGCCGCCTGTTCACGCAGCCGCCGCAAGCCATAGGCAGCGTAACCGGCATGGCGCACCGGCAGCAGGTCTCGGTCTTCCGCGTAAAGGATGAACAGCAAGCGATAAAGCAGGATCAGCGCGGCTTCGCGCGCTTCCGCCCGCCAGGCTGCATCAGCGGGCTTGGCCACCGGGTCATGTGCCGCGAGCGCCGAGACAAGGCGGGGGAAAACCCGATCAAACACCGCTTCCGAAAGGGCGGCGGTAATGCGCTGTTCGTAACGGCGCCCCTCATCCAAGGCGAGGTCGAGGAAGGTTTTGCCAGCAGGCCCGGAGGCCTCAAGCGCTTCGCGCCGGAACAGCAGCAGGAAGGCGCGCAGCAGATCGCGCGCTTCGCCATCCCCCTTGGCAGCACCTTCCAACAGCGCCGGCAGGTCAAAGCCGACAAAGCCTTCCGCGCGGCTGCGCGCACCATGGAAGTAAAGCCGCCAGAAGCGCCCATTGGTCAGCAAGCCCCAGCGCACCGCCCCGCCCGAGGCTGGTTCAGCCAAGCCAAGGTAGCGGAGTATTTGCGAAGCCGGCGTGCCGCCCTTTCCACTGCCCCGGTCTAGCGGGGTTTCGCGCGCTTCACTTTCCACCACAACGGCGGCAAGGCGGTAACGCTCCCCCGGTGCGGCAATGGCGGCGGCTTCGGTGTGATTGGCGCTTGAGGTGAAAAGCAGCGCATCGGGAATGTCTCGGTTCCCACCGCCTGCGGCCTGTTGCGGCAAGTGATACCAGCCCAGCAGGTCCAGCACCGGGCGGATGAAGGCTTGTTCGGTGGTGGCCTCATTCGGCCTGGCCATGGCGGCAAGCGGAAGCCACAGCGCACTGAGCCTTTCGGCCTTGGCAGCCACCTGCGCGGCATCCATGCCCCGCCATTCCGGCGTTTCGCGCATGCCTTCGCGCAGAAAGAATTCCGAAAGCAGGCTACCCGCGATCAAGATTTGCTCCCCCAAGATTCGTCACGCCAGGCGGTGGCGCCGGGCGAATCGGCAATATCGGTGAACCGCAAGCCCAGCATCAAGGGGGACACTGGCTTGTACCGCGGCGGCGGTGCAAGCCTTATGATCCCTGGCTCGCCCCCAACTCCCGCAACCTTTCCCCCTCCGCCCGCGCCTCAGCCAGCAGGGCAGCCCAATCATTGGGCGGCTTGCCGCTTTCCAGCATGCGGCGAAATACCCGATACGCATCATCGCGGCTTTCGTAGGCGCGCTTGGTATCCTCATCATTCACCCAGGCAAGAACCAATAGCTTGCTCGCCGCGTGGAAGCGGAAGAACAGCCGGTATTGCTGAAAAAACTTGGCGCGCCGCCAATGCTTGTGCTCATCGCCAAGCGTGCCGCCCTGCCGATATTCTGTGCGGGCAGGGTCTTGCGGGATGACATCAAAGGCCAGCTTGGTGATCGCCGCCAACCGCTTGCTGGCATTCCTGTTCACGTAACCTACAGGGTCTTTTTGCCGTAGCGCCTCTATTTGCCGCGCCAGCACTTCAAGCTGTGCCAGGAACAGCGGATGGGCGAAGATTGTCCAGCCATGAACCACCAGCGGCGCAGGCTTGCCGGCATTCATTCATCATGGGCCGAAAGGGGGGCTTCCAGATCAACTTCCACATCTTCAATCAGGGCGTGAAGCCTTTGGACAAGGTTTGCATCCACGGCCTGCAAGCGCTCTGGCTGCTGCGCGATATCGCGGGCAAGGAAGCTCAGGAATTGCCCAAGCAGCGGGTCGTTACCCTCGGTGGGCTCGGCGCGGGTCAGCACCACCTCGCCGCCCGGGCGGATGGTGTAGTGAAGCTTGTCGCGTTTGCCGAGACGAAGCGCGCGTCGCACGGTTTCCGGGACTGTGGTCTGGTAACGATCAGTCAATGTGGATTCGACTTCAAAAACGGCGGGCATGGCACTTCTCGGGTCAAGGGAAGGTCTATCGGCCAATGTAATGCACTTGCCTTTTTAGTCAATGCAATTGCATTACCGATGGCGCGTGTAGCGCTTGGTGTCGTATCGCTGGTCCTATTGCAGGGGCAGCCCGGCCCCTCACAAAGCCCCTACCCCCACAATCCTGTAATCATACACCCCCCCATCCACTTCCGTGATGGTCACATATTCCCCAGGCCTTATTGGGCTGGTGCCGGGATCGAAATGCGCTTCAGGAGCGTCAAAGCGTTCGGCTAGACTACCGGAAAAGCGGATGAACCAGCCATTATCGCCATCATATTGCACATCGCCCTGTTCGGGCGGCGCAGCCGGGCGGTAGTGGCGCGCGCGCCAGGGTGCGGGGTCCTCGGCCCAGGCTTTCGCATCCGGGTGCCCCGCCGCATCCAGGGCAAGCTCAATTTCATAGCGATGATCCACGCAGCCCGTGGGGAAGCCCGGCCCCGCCACAAGGGAGAGTGTCACCAGCATCCGCTCCATGCACATCTCCTCAAACTTCGCAAAGCCCCGGGGTCAGATCGCGACCTTTACGCCCAACTCTACCACGCGATCTGAGGGAATACGGAAGAATTCGGTCGCCGGCAGTGAATTGCGGCTGAGCACCACGAAAAGCCATTGCCGCCAGCGCGACATTTTCGGCACCGCCGCCGCCACCACCGTCTCCCGCCCCAGGAAATAGGAGGTCTGCATGGGTTCATAAGGAATGCCCAATTCCGCCAGCGCTTCAAGCTCACGCGGGATATTGGGGCTTTCCTGGAAACCGTAGCGGAGCGCGATACGGTAGATGTTTGGCGCCAATTCCTCGACGGCACGGCGCCGATCGGCACCTACCTGCGGCACATCCTCATTCGCCACCGTCACGAACAGCACGCGTTCATGCAAGACCTTGTTGTGCTTCAGGTTGTGCAGCAGCGCGCCGGGCAGGAATTCCGCCTGGCTAGTCATGAATACCGCCGTGCCGGGCACGCGCACGGTGCGCGATTGCGGCAGGCGCGCGATGAAGGATTTGAGCGGCAATCCATCCTGGCGAATGCGCGCAAACAGCAATTCCCGCCCACGATGCCAAGTCAGCATCATGACGAACAGCACAACGCCAAGCACCAGCGGCACATAGCCGCCATCCGGGATCTTGAGCACGTTGGAAAGGAAGAACGCCAGATCAAGCGCCAGCAGCGGCAGGAAAACGCCAAGCACACCAAGCAGGGGCCAGCCGAACTTCCGGTGAAACACAACGATGGCGAGCAATGTGGTGCAGAGAAAAGTGCCCGTTACCGCAATGCCGTAGGCCGCCGCCAGGCGTTCTGAGTCACGGAAAGTTATCACCAGAATCAGCACGCCGATCAACAGGGCGATATTCACCTGCGGCATATAGATCTGGCCTTCTTCCGTATCGCTGGTGTGGCGCACCACCAACCGCGGCATGAAGCCAAGCTGCACGCATTGCCGCGCAATGGTGTAGGCGCCGGAAATCATCGCCTGGCTTGCAATGATGGTGGCGGCGGTTGCCAGGAATACCAAAGGCAGGCGGAACCATTCCGGCGCCAGTAGAAAGAACGGATTTTCGAGCGATGCGGGGTCACGCAGCAAAAGTGCGCCCTGGCCAAGATAATTCAGCACCAGCGCCGGCAGCACAATCACAAGCCAAGCCCAGCGAATGGGTCGGCGCCCGAAATGCCCCATATCGGCGTAAAGCGCTTCAGCCCCTGTCACCGCCAGCACCACGGAACCAAAGGCGATGAAGGCCATCAGCCTGTAATGCAGGCAGAAGGTAATTGCCCAATGCGGAGAAATCGCCGCCAGCACGCCTGGGTTATGCAGCACTTCCCAAAGGCCAAGCAGCCCCAGCACCAAAAACCAGGCCGCACAAATGGGACCGAAGACTGCACCCATTTTCGCCGTGCCGCGATATTGCACCAGAAACAGCGCCACTAGGATCACAACTGAAATGGGCAGTACCGCCTTTTCCAAATGCGGCGAAACCACCTTCAAGCCTTCCACCGCCGAAAGCACCGAAATCGCTGGCGTGATGATGCCATCGCCGAAAAACAGGCAAGCCCCGGCGATGCCAATCAGTGCCAAAACCCAGCGCATCCGCGCGTTTTCCACGCTGCGCTGCGCAAGGGCCATCAGCGCCAGGATCCCACCTTCCCCCCGGTTATCGGCGCGCAGGATGAAAACGACATACTTGACCGTCACCGTCAGGATCAGCGCCCAGATAATCAGGCTGAGCAGGCCCAGAACCTCCCAGTCCTCCACCCCGCCTTCCTCAAAATGGCTGGCGGCTGCGCGCATGGCGTAAAGCGGTGAGGTACCGATATCGCCATAGACCACGCCCAAAACCGCGAGAATCAGGACAAGCGAAGGGGCGCCACGCTCGGTGGCGGCGGGATTGCTCATGGCGTTCTTGCCTTCCTCGGTGTCATTGCCGCGCAATGTGCCCCGTCAGCCAAGGATTGCAAGGCATTTGCCCCGCATCTGGCGCATGACGGCCCTTCAATGCCCGCGCAGGATCTGGCTCAAAAACAGCTTGAGCCGGTCGGTCTTTGGCGCATTGAAGACCTGATCGGGGGTGCCGACTTCCACAACCTCACCCTGATCCATAAACACCACGCGATCTGCCACCTGGCGCGCGAAGCCCATTTCATGGGTCACCACCATCATGGTCATGCCTGTGCCGGCCAGTTCCACCATCACATCCAGCACTTCCTTGATCATTTCGGGATCGAGCGCTGAGGTAGGTTCGTCAAACAGCATGATCTTGGGGCGCATGCAAAGTGCCCGCGCAATCGCCACGCGCTGCTGCTGCCCGCCGGAAAGCTGGCCCGGATATTTCTTGGCTTGCTCGGGGATTTTCACCCGCGCGAGCAATTCCATCGCCAGTTCTTCTGCATCCTTCTTCGGCATGCGCCGAACCCAAATGGGCGCCAGGGTGCAGTTTTCCAAAACCGTCAGATGCGGGAAAAGATTGAAGGATTGAAACACCATGCCCACTTCGCGCCGGATCGCATCCAAGGCGCGCACATCATCGGTCAGTTCGATCCCTTCGACCGCGATACGACCTTCCTGGTGAACTTCCAGGCGGTTGATGCAGCGGATCATGGTGGATTTGCCCGACCCTGATGGCCCGCACACCACCACGCGTTCACCCGGCGCCACAGCCAGGTTCACATCGCGCAGCACATGCAGCGCGCCGAACCATTTATTGACACCGGCCAATTCAATGGCGGGGGGCGCATCGGCCTTGGCAGCGGAAGCGATATAGGCAAGATCAGCGGAAGCGCTCATGATATTGTTTCCCCGATGTCAGCGGTGGCGATGGCGGTTCAACTCCGCCTCCAAACCGCGGCTGTATTTGGACATGGCGTAGCAGAAAACCAGATAGATGCTGCCGATAAAGACATAGACCTCAACGCCGAAGCCCTGCCAGGCAGGCTCCACAATCGCGGTCTTGCCGGCGGTCAGCAGGTCGAAAATGCCGATGATCAGCACCAAAGACGTGTCCTTGAAAAAGCCGATGAAGGTATTCACCAAGGGCGGGATCACCATGCGCAAGGCCTGGGGCAGAATGATCAGCCCGGTCTTCTGCCAAAAGGAAAGCCCCATGGCATCGGCCGCTTCATATTGGCCCTTTGGTAAGGCTTGCAGCCCGCCACGCACCACTTCCGCCAGATAGGCGCCGGCGAACAGGATTATAGCAATCTGCGCGCGGAGCAGCTTATCAATATTCATCCCCTCCGGCAGGAATAAGGGGAACATGACACTCGCCATGAAGAGCAAGCTGATCAGCGGCACGCCGCGAATGAGTTCCACATAAAGCACGCACAGCACCTTGATGGCGGGCAGCGAAGATCGCCGGCCAAGTGCGACCAGGATGGAAAGCGGAAAGGCAAAGGCCAGCCCAAAGGTCGCCAGGATCAGCGTGATCGGCAGGCCCCCCCAGCGTTCCTGCGGCACATAGGAAAGCCCGAATACGCCGCCCCACATCAGAATGCCGATCGCGGTCAGCATCCCAACCCAGATCAGCGCCAATTCCCAACGCCAGAAGCGGCGCATGGCCGAAATCACGTAAAGCGCCACAAATAACACGCAGGCCAAGGCTGGGCGCCAATGCTGTTCGTAGGGATAGGTGCCAAACAACATGAAGCGGTGCTTTTCGCCAATCACCGCCCAGCAAGCGCCAGAACCCTGTAAATCCCGGCAGACTTGCGTCTGCGGCCCCTGCGCATTGGATGGCACCGACCAAATCGCATTCAAAAAGGCCCAGTCAACAAAGGAAAGCGTGAGCCTGATGAGCAGATAGCCCATGGCCAGCGTCACCGCTGTTGAAAGCCAGCCCGAAAACAGATTGGTCCTGGCCCAGGCAATCGGCCCCACCGCCGTGATCGGCGGCTTGCGCGGGCCAGCGGGAATGGCTGTATCGCTCATGGCTGGCCTCCTTATCGTTCAACCAGCGCGATGCGCGCATTGTACCAATTCATGAATAGGCTGATCGAAAGGCTGATCGTCAGATAAACCGCCATGATGATGGCAATGCCTTCAATCGCCTGTCCCGTCTGATTGAGCGTGGTATTGGCGATGGAGACAATATCCTGATAGCCAATCGCAACGGCGAGCGAGGAATTCTTCGTCAGGTTCAGGTAATTCGATGTCATGGGCGGGATGATGACGCGCAAAGCCTGCGGCATGACAATGAGCCGCAGCACCGAGCCATGTTTCAACCCCAGCGCCTGCGCCGCTTCCCATTGCCCATGATTGACCGACATGATGCCGGCGCGCACCACTTCCGCAATGAAGCCCGCCGTATAGGTCACAAGCCCGATCAGCAGCGCGAAATATTCAGGGCTGACATTCAGGCCACCGCGAAAATTGAAGCCGCGCAGCACGGGGTATTCAATTTCCCACGGCGCACCCAGGCCCCACCAGACCGCCACAGGCAAAGCGAGCATCAGCCCAAGCGCCACGGGCCAAACCTTGCGCGGCTGGCCATCCGCCATCTGCTTCGCACGCGCCATGCGCCCGTAGAGCCAAGTACCGACAATACCCAACAGAAACGCGACAAGCGCCGCCGTATGCGGATTTTCCCAAATCAGCGCCGGCAGCTTCAACCCGCGATTGGACAGCACCACGCCTTCCATCGGCTTCAGCGCCTGGCGCGGCCCGGGCAGGCCTTGCAAAATTGTATACCAGAACAGCAATTGCAGCAGCAGCGGCAGGTCGCGAATGATTTCGATATAGGCGCCGGCAATGCGCGACAGCAGGAAATTCTTCGAAAGCCGTGCAATGCCAATCGCGGTGCCCAGGATCGTCGCCAGCACCACCCCCACCACCGCGACCTTTAGCGTATTCAGCACACCCACCAGCAACGCGCGCGCATAGGTATTGGTGGGATCATAGGGGATCAGGCTTTCGGCAATCGGCAGCCCGGCCTCACGGTCCAGAAAGCCGAAGCCAGTGGCGATGCGCCGAACCGCCAGATTGTGGGAGGTATTGCTGTAGAGCCAATAAATCACACCCCCGACAGCAGCGACGACCACGATTTGCCAGAAAATGCCGCGCACCCGTTCATCCGACCAGGAAAGCCGGAGCGGACGTTTGGGCGGGCGCCGCTTATAGCGCGGATCGCTCGTCGTCTCAGACATTATGAGCCTCTCCTGACCATTGGCCCGCCCCTGGGAAGGGGGGGGCGCCGCTGCGACATTAAGTTTGCCGCTTTGCTAGGCACTGCGTTACCGGATAGCAGGCCATCCCCGCAAGCGCCGCACATCAGCCCACCAGCACTGGCCTGCTCTGGCATGGGAAGCTCGGCGGCTAATGGCTTGATCAAATGTGGTTCTCCGGTGGGGCGCGGGTAAGCCCATCTGAAAGTTTAGCAATTCCCGCGCCAAAGCTTCCCTTCGCTGCCGGGCAATGCCACATGCGCCTCGGGACTCGTGGAGGCAGATTCATGCGGCAGATGGACAAGGCAGCAATCCGGGCGGCGCTGCCCTGGGACAGGCTGATCGAAGCCCTGGCCGAGATGTTCCGGCAGGGCTGTGAGGCGCCGCTGCGCCACCGCCACGGCTGGGCGGATGGCGCGGGGGCGCAAAACACCCTGCTGCTGATGCCGGCCTGGTGTACGGGCGGGCATTACGGGGTGAAGATTGTCCATGTCGCGCCGGGCAATGATGGGCGCGGCCTGCCGGCGGTGCATGCCAGCTATTTGCTGTCAGATGCCACCACCGGCCAGCCACTTGCCATGCTGGATGGCGGGGAATTGACGGATAGGCGCACGGCGGCGGCGAGCCTTTTGGCCGCGCGCTATTTGGCCCGGCCAGAGAGTTCGCGCCTGCTGTTGCTGGGCAGCGGCAAGGTCGCCCATGCCCTGGCCGAGGCTTATGCTGCCTGTTTTCCGATCACAGATATCGCGATCTGGTCCCGCAAGGGCGACAATGCCGCGCGTTTGGCCGGGCAGCTTGCCGCCCATGGCCTGCCGGCGCGGGCGGTGGCCGAGCCTGATTTCGCCGCCGCCGATATCATCAGCGCCGCCACGCTGGCCTCCGAGCCCTTGATCCCAGGCGCGGCGCTGAAGCCAGGGGTGCATCTTGATCTGGTGGGCGCCTATCGCCCCGATATGCGCGAAGCCGATGCGCTTGCGTTGCAGCGCGCCCTGCTGGTGGTGGATACCCGCGCCGGCGGCCTGGTCGAGGCCGGCGATGTGGTGCAGGCCATCGCGGAGGGCGCGATTACGGAGGGCCACGTGGTGGCAGATTTGGCGGAGCTTTGCCGCGGCACCCATCCCGGTCGGCAAAGGGCGGATCAGATCACCGCCTTCAAATCCGTGGGCTGGGCCGGGGAGGATTTGGCGGCGGCGGTGCTGGCTTATGGGGCGGGGTGACGAGATGCGGCTTTCAAAACCACGATTGTGCTAAACACGGGCCTCTTACTTTTGAGACTGAAATTTTGTTGACAGATCATTCGTCGTGGGCTCCAATAAAATTTGGAAATTCTACATGCTGGGTATATTCATGTGGTTCGCGTACGTTGATGAATCAAAAGAAAATAACTCGTTTTTCGTTTACAGTGCGTTGATCATAGAAAGTGATGCTTGGAACGATACGTTCGCGGCGGTGAAGACTTTGCGCCAGCAGCTTCGTCAGTCTCACGGTATCTTCATAAACAAAGAGCTACATGCTTGGAAATTCGCGGCAGGCAAAGGTCAGATTTCAGACCGTGTTCTGGATAAGCAGCGACGCGCCGTGATCTTTGCCGAAGTGCTCAAGTTCATTGCGGAGAGCGGGAAGTTCAAACTCATCTCCAGCGTAAATACCTCCGAGTTTTACGCTTTTGATCGATTGATGAACCGGCTTAACAGAACCGCTCAAGCAAAGAAGACAAACGTCTTGCTGTTTTGCGATGAGGGGCAAGAAACAGTTTTCACTAAACGTATTCGGAAAATGCGCGTCTATAATCAAATTCCAAGCAACCGGGGTGTTTGGCAAGATAATGGCTCGGCAGTGAAGAACATTCCAATACAGAATATCATCGAGGACCCAATATTCAAAAAATCGCACATGTCTTACTTCATACAGCTTGTAGATTTCTGCGCTTATGTCTTGCTGCGCAAAGAGAAGCCTATCGCTAGCCGGAGTGAGCTAGGTTATGACAAAATGTATGCTTCTCTTAAACCCTGCATCGAGACGGCAGTCGCCCCTAAGTGCAAGGAGAGCCTTGGCATCATACGATGAGCCCCCGGCCAGAAGGCCGAGGGCCTAGACGACAGTGCCGGACCTACCCCTACCTTCGCAGGATCAGACCAGCCGGACTACGGTACGAATAGTTCGCATCCCCGTCAACGAATTTTTGCCTCGCACTCGACGCAGGTAGTCACCTGACCTTGGTCCATGAGCCTTTGATCAGCACGCGAGACATGATTAAAAAGTCCACTAAGCGCACCTTGCTTGTGCATTGCGGGTGCCTTGGCGGTGTTGGCTCATGAGGGCGCGTGTTTCACGTGAAATTATTCCTATTTCGCTAACCCTACCGCCGCCCAAACATCCGCTCCAACGCCGCGCGATCCAGCTTCAACACCGTAGGCCGCCCATGGCTGCACGTCGCGGCGCGGGGTGTGGCTTCCATTTGCCGCAGCAGCGCGTCCATCTCGGCGGCATTCATCCGCCGTCCGGCGCGAATGCTGCCATGGCAGGCAAGGCTGGCAATCGCCGCATCCAGCTTGCGGTCCAAGGCGGTGCTTTCCGCATCCTCGGCCAATTCTTCCGCCATATCGCGGAGCAGCGGCGCGGGATCAGCGGCGCCGAGCAAGGCCGGCAGGCTCCGCACCAGCACAGCCCCGGCGCCGAAGCCCTCAATCTCCAGGCCCAGGCGCGCCAGCGCATCCGCCGCGCCCAAAAGCCGCGCGGCATCGGCAGGCGGCATATCCACCACCGCCGGCACCAGCAAAGGTTGGGCGCGCACGCTGCCTTCGCGGAGCTGCGCGGTCAGCGCCTCATGCGTCAGGCGTTCATGCGCGGCGTGCTGGTCCACCAGCACCAGGGAACCATCAGCGGCTTCGGCCACGATGTAAGTCTCCAGAAGCTGCGCCACGGCGCGGCCCAAGGGATGCGCGGCATCAAGGGGCTCCGGCGCAGGTGGCGGCGGCAGGCTGGGCGGGCGGAAACCCAAGGGCAGGCGCGGCTGTGGCAACCCCGCCGGGCGCGGCATGGATTGCGGCAAAACGGGCAAGGCTTCGCTGAAGCCCGCCACCGGCGCAGCACCCCCCAAGGAGGGAACCGCCACCACATTCCCCGCGCCAATCGCCAAGGCCTTGCGCAAAGCCGAAATCACCGCGCCGCGCACTGCATCACCGTCACGGAAGCGCAGTTCCGTCTTCATCGGATGCACATTCACATCCACGGATTCCGGCGGCACTTGCAGGAATAGCGCCGCCGCCGGGTGGCGCCCCGCCGGGATGATGTCGCGATACGCCACGCGCAAGGCCACGCGCAGCAGCGGGTCACGCACCGGGCGGCGGTTCACCACCAGATGCTGGCCGAGCGTGGTCGGGCGGTGATGCGTCGGCAGCGCGGCCAGGCCACTGATATCAAGCGTTTCGGAAACCGCTTCCACCGGCACCGCGGCAGCGGCAAAATCCGGCCCCAGCACTTGCCGGATGCGCCCTTCCTGATCGGCGGCGGGCAGGGAAAGCACTTCCCGCCCATCGCTTTCCACCCGAAACGCCACTTCCGGCCAGGCGAGTGCCAGGCGGCGCACCGCTTCCACCGCATGCTCGGCCTCCGTGCGCGGATGCTTTAGGAATTTCCGCCGCGCCGGGGTGGCGAAGAACAAATCCCGCACCTCAACCCGCGTGCCTGGGGCGCCAGAGGCCGGCGCCACATCCCCCTTCAGCCCGCCCTCCACACTGATCCGATGCGCCGCGCCGTCGCGCGGGCAAGACGTAATGGAAAGCCGCGCCACCGCGCCGATGGAAGGCAAGGCTTCCCCCCGAAAACCCAAGGTCGCGATGCGAAAAAGGGTCGCTTCTTCCGGCAATTTGGACGTGGCGTGGCGTTCTACGGCCAGCGCCAGATCATCCGGCCCCATGCCAATGCCGTCATCTTCCACCAGAATGCGGTCCATCCCGCCGCCTTCCAGCGTCACGGCGATGCGCCTGGCCCCGGCATCCAAGGCGTTTTCGACGATTTCCTTGAGTGCGGCCGCCGGGCGTTCCACCACCTCACCCGCCGCGATGCGGTTCGCGGTAGTTTCCGACAGCAGGCGGATGGCCGGGCGCGGCAGGTGGAGGGGGGCGGCAGACATACCTCCTTATAGCATGGCGCGCGATTCGCCGCGCCAAGCCCTTCCCGCAACGCAGAACAGCGGCTAGTGATCGCCTCGAAACGGCAAGGCATGAGGGCTGACCCCATGAAGAAAATCTATCCGGATGCCAAGGCGGCACTTTCCGGGCTGCTGCGCGATGGCATGGTGATCCATTCCGGCGGCTTCGGGCTTTCGGGCATCCCCACCCTGTTGATCGAAGCCATCCGCGATTCCGGCGTGAAGGACCTGACCGTGGTGTCCAATAATGCCGGGGTGGATGACGCCGGTTTGGGCCTGCTGCTGAAAACGCGCCAGATCCGCAAAATGATTTCAAGCTATGTCGGCGAAAACGCTGAATTCGCTCGGCAATATTTGGCCGGCGAGCTTGAAATTGAATTCAACCCGCAAGGCACCTTGGCCGAGCGCATTCGCGCGGGCGGTGCTGGCATCCCCGCCTTTTTCACCAAAACCGGCGTCGGCACGGAAGTCGCCAAGGGCAAGGAAACCCGCGACTTTGATGGTGAGACCTATGTGATGGAACGCGGCATTGTGGCCGACCTTGCCATTATCCACGCCTATATGGGCGATCATGAAGGCAATCTGGTCTATCGAAAGACCGCGCGGAACTTCAACCCCATGATGGCGACCGCGGCGCGCGTCACAGTCGCCCAGGTGGAACATCTGGTCCGCCCCGGAGAGATTGACGCGGACCATATCCACACGCCGGGCATTTTTGTGAAGCGCATGATCACCTGCCCGACGGGCTACGAAAAGCGCATTGAACAGCGCACTGTCCGCAAGCACGCGCCCGCCGCCGCGGCCGGCGCTGAGTCCCAGGGATAAGGAGCAAAACCATGGCCTGGAACCGCGATGAAATGGCCGCGCGTGCGGCGCGCGAATTGCAAGATGGCTTCTATGTGAATCTTGGCATCGGCATCCCGACGCTGGTCGCCAATCACGTCCCTGCCGGCTTCAATGTGCAGCTGCAAAGCGAAAATGGCATGTTGGGCCTTGGCCCCTTCCCCTATGAAGGTGAAGAAGATGCTGATCTGATCAATGCCGGCAAGCAGACCATCACGCAATTGCCGACCAGTTCCTTTTTCGATTCAGCGCAATCCTTCGGCATGATCCGCGGCGGTCATATTGACCTTTCCATCCTGGGCGCCTTGCAGGTGGCGGAAAATGGCGACCTGGCCAATTGGATGATCCCGGGCAAGATGGTGAAGGGCATGGGCGGCGCCATGGATCTGGTCGCCGGCGTCAAGCGCGTGATTGTGCTGATGGAACACACCGCCGGCGGCAAGCCCAAGCTGCTCAAGCAATGCGCCCTGCCGCTGACGGGCAGCCGCGTGGTGGATATGGTGATCACCGATCTCGGCGTGTTTGAAATCGCCCGACGCGGCCCCGCCGCCATGAAGCTTGTGGAACTCGCCCCGGGCGTGACCGAAGCCGAAATGCGCGAAAAGACCGAAGCGGATTACACGGTGGCGCTTGCGAAATAGGGCGTTTCCCGCCGGAATTGCTGCCCGCGCCGGGGTCGCGCTTGACCCGGCGGGGGCATGGGATCATTTTGCGCCGCAATCCTGAAAACCCGGCGCCGCGCGCGCCCAGCCATTGAGGCCCGATGCCCAAAGAAGATATGATGGAGTTCAGCGGAGAGGTGGTGGAGCTTCTGCCCAATGCCATGTTCCGTGTGAAACTGGATAATGACCATATGGTCCTGGCGCATACCAGCGGGAAGATGCGCAAGAACCGCATCCGCGTGCTGGCTGGTGATCGCGTCAATGTTGAAATGACGCCCTATGATCTGACCAAGGGCCGCATCACCTTCCGCTTCAAGTAACGCACTCAGCATGGATGCCGCGCGCTTGCCGCTGGTATTGGCGAGCGCCAGCCCCCGCCGCCTGGATTTGCTGGCGCGGCTCGGCATTGCGCCCGCGCGCGTTATCGCGACCGATATTGATGAAACGCCCTTGAAGGCCGAACAGCCGCGCGCCTTGGCCGCCAGGCTTTCGCTTGCCAAGGCGGAAGCGGCGCTGCCCTTGGCCGAAGGCGCGTTAGTGCTGGCAGCAGATACGGTGGTGGGCGTTGGCCGGCGCATCCTGCCCAAGGGGGAAACCGAGGCTGACGCGCGCTTCTGCCTGAAGCTTCTGTCTGGCCGGCGGCATTGCGTGACCACGGGCGTGGTGCTGGCTTTGCCCGATGGGCGGCGCATCCAGCGCCTTGTCGAAACCAACGTCACCTTCCAGCGCCTGACCGATGCGCAGATTGAAGACTACATCGCTTCCGGCGAATGGCAGGGCAAGGCCGGCGCCTATGGCATTCAGGGCCGGGCGGAGGCTTTCACGCGCTTCATCTCGGGCAGCCATTCCAATGTGGTCGGCCTGCCCTTGTTTGAAACCGCGCAAATGCTGCGAGGGATTGGGTGGCTGAAGCCCTGATCCTGGTGGAAGCCTCCCCCGGTGAGGTGCGGACCGCATTGCTGCTGGATGGCGTGTTGACCGAAGCCTGGGTGGAACGCCCGGCGCGGCCTGATGGGGTTGGCGATTTGCAGCGCGGGCGCGTGCTGGCGATCTCGGCTTCCATGTCGGGCGCCTTTGTCGCGCTGGCGGGAAATGAAACCGGCTTCCTGCCCGAAAGCGCCGCCAGCGCGCCGCGCCAGCCAATCAAGCAAGCCGTGCGGGAAGGGCAGATTCTGGGCCTGCGCGTGACTCGCGCCGCGCAGGCCGGCAAGGGGCCAAGGCTCTCGGCGCTGCTGACCGAGGCCGAGGCCGCGCGCATCGCCGCCGCCCCTGCCGGCGCGCCACGCCTGGTGGCGCGCGGGCCATCGGCGGCGGAGCGGCTGGCCGCGCAATATCCAGAAGCGCCGCTGCGCGTTCATGGCGCGGCCATAGCGGCGAAGCTGCGCGGCGCGCTTCAGGATCGCGTGGCGCCTTCGCATAGCCCGGTTTTCGATGAGGTTCTGGAAGGCGAATTCGCAGCCCTGTCCGAAAGCGCAGCACCGCTGCCGGGCGGTGGCGTTTTGCATATCCAAACAACGCGGGCGCTGACCGCTTTGGATGTGGATAGTGCGGGCGCCGGCGATGGCTTGGCGCGTTTCAATGAAGCGGCGCTGCCGGAAATTGCGCGGCAAATCCGGCTGCGGAACCTCTCGGGTGCGATCTTGTTGGATGTGGCGGGGCTTTCGCCCAAGCGGCGCCAGGCACTGCTTGAACCGCTCCGCGCCTCGCTGGCGCCGGATAGGCTGGCACGGCTGGTGGGGCTGACCGGGCTCGGGTTGTTTGAAATGGTGCGCGACCGCATCCACCCGCCCTTGGCCGAGGCGTTGCACTCACCCTTGGCGGAAGGCTTGGCGGCCTTGCGTCAGGCGGCGCGCAATGCGGCGGCGCGGCCCGCTCAACGCCTGATGCTGGAAGCACGGCCAGAGGTGATCAGCGCCCTGCGCGACCTGCCCGGCGCCTTGGAAGAATATGCCGCGCTTGCCGGCCATGCTTTGGAATTGCAGAGCGTGGCGCAAGGCCCACCCCAACTCCGCGAGGTGCCGCGTGATTGATGCCGAAAAACAACCGCGCCGCGCGCGCTGCCCGGTTTGTGGCCGCGCCCCGGCGCCCGATCAGCGCCCCTTTTGTTCCGATCGCTGCCGGCAGGTGGATTTGGGCCGCTGGATGACGGAAGCCTATGCAATTCCAGCCACCGTGACGCCCGAAGAAACCGAGGATTAGCCCTTCCCCCGCGGCGATGCTCGGCCTAGCCTTTCTGGAAAGCTTGAAGAGGAAAGGTTCATGGAAGAATTCGACTATGTGATTGTGGGCGCGGGCGCCGCCGGTTGCGTGCTGGCCAATCGGCTGACGGCTTCGGGCAAGCATAGCGTTGCCATTCTGGAAGCGGGCGGCAAGGACAATAACATCTTCATCAAAATCCCAGCCGGCTTCAACAAAACCGTCTATAATCCAAAGCTGAATTGGGGCTACGAAACCGCGCCCGGGCCTTACATTGATAATCGCAGAATCCCTTTTCCACGCGGCAAGGTTTTGGGTGGTTCCGGTTCCATCAATGGCCATCTTTATGTGCGTGGCCAAAGCGCTGATTACGACATGTGGGCGCAGCTTGGCTGCCGTGGCTGGTCCTGGGATGATGTGCTGCCCTATTTCAAGCGCGCCGAGACGCGCGGCAATGGTGGCGGAGACCCTTCCGTGCGCGGCAATAACGGGCCGCTTTCCATCGAAGACCAGCGCGACCCGCATGAATTGTCGGAAGCCTATATCGCCGCGAATGAGGCGCTGGGGTTGCGCCGCACACCGGATTACAATTCCGGCAACCAGGAAGGCACGTTTTTGTATCAGCAAATGATGCGCGGTGGCCGGCGCTGGAGCCCGGCGGACGCCTATCTCCGCCCTGCCCTGTCACGCCCCAACCTCAAGCTGATCCAGCGTGCATTGGCTGAGGCGATTGTCTTTGAAGGCAAGCGCGCCATTGGCATTCGCTATACGCAGGAAGGCAGCGCCCCCATCACCATTCGCGCGCGACGCGATGTGATCCTTTCCGGTGGTGCGATCAATACGCCGCAACTGCTGCAAATTTCCGGTGTGGGTGATCCGGAATGGCTTGCCGATATTGGCGTTGATGTTATCCATGCGCTGCCAGGAGTGGGCAAGAATCTGCGCGACCATTACGCCACCCGGGTTTCCGCTTTGGTGAAAGGCGCGGGTTCGCTCAATGAACGTTCGCGCGGTGTCCGCCTTGCGATTGAGGTGCTGCGCTATGCCTTCACACGCAAGGGCCTGCTGACGGCAAGCCCAAGCCATGCCGGCGGCTATATGAAAACGCGTGAGGGGTTGGCGACGCCCGATATGCAGCTTTACTTCGCCCCGGCCAGCTATCCCACCGGGCGTTATGGCGTGACGGATTTGGATACCAAGGCGGGCATGACGCTTGGCTGTTCGCAACTCCGCCCCGAAAGCAAAGGCTGGCTAAAGGCGCTTTCGGCGGACCCACGCGCAAAACCGGAAATCCAGCCGAATTACCTGCAAGCGCAAATGGACCGCGACGCCTTGGTGGCGGCGATGAAATACATGCGCCAGCTTCTGCATACACGCCCCTTGGCAGATTACGTGATTGCCGAGAATTTCCCGGGGCCATCAGTGCAAACCGATGATGAATGGATGGCCCATGCGCGTGCGACGGGTTCGACCACCTATCACCCGATCGGGTCCTGCAAGATGGGCATTGATCCCATGGCGGTGGTTGATCCCGCCTCCATGAAGGTGATCGGGCTTGAGGGGCTGCGCGTGGCGGATGCTTCCTGCATGCCGACCATGGTTTCCGGCAATACCTATGCCGCCACCAATATGATTGCCGAAAAAGCCGCTGATCTGATCACGGCATAATGCTTGAGGGAGAATGCACATGAGATTCCAGGATCAAGGCGTATTGATCACCGGTGCCGCAAGCGGCATTGGCCGGCAATTGGCCATTGCCTTCGCTGAAGAAGGCGCGCGGGTCGCCATTGCCGATATTGACAAGGAAGCGGTGGAAGCAACGGCAGCCGATATCCGCAAGCGCGATGGCGAAGCGCATCCCTTTGTTTTGGATGTCGTGAACCCCGATGCGGTGCGGGATTTCATCGCCGGCGCGGAAGCCGTGCTGGGCCGGATGGATGTGCTGGCGAATTGCGCCGGTGTGCGCGAAATCAGCCCACTGCTTGATCTTTCATTCGAGGATTGGCAGCGCACCATGAGCATCAATGTGACGGGCAGCTTTTTGCCATCACAAGCTTTTGCGCGGCGGTTAATTGCGTTGGGTAAGCCCGGGCGGATCGTGAATATCGCTTCCACCCTTGGGCTGGTGGTAACACCGGAACGCGTGGCTTACGTGACGTCCAAACACGCGGTGGTGGGGCTGACCAAGGCGCTGGCGATGGAATTGGCGCCACACGGTATTCGCGTGAATGCGGTGGCACCTGGCGTGATCCGCACACCGATGACGGAACGCTATTTCCAGGATGCGGATGTTGCGAAGAAAATCCAGGAACTCCACGCCATGAGGCGGTCCGGCGAAACCCATGAAGTGGCCAATGCGATGATGTTTCTGGCGAGTGAAGAAAGCTCCTTCACCACGGGCGCGGTACTGACGGTGGATGGCGGCTGGACGCTGGGGAAGAAAATGACGTGAGGCGGAGGCGCAATTCCTAAGCCTGATAAGAACCCGGCATCAGGCGAATGGGATGGGTAGCGCTGAAAACGTCACAAACCTGCTTTTGCACGGCCAGATCAGGATTCAATAAGCCCAGCGCTGCCGGGATGCGCAATAGCGATACCGGATGCAGCAAATGTGCGCCTCCACGCCGAAAGGCCCAGCTTGCAGCGCGCTGCACCGCGCGTTGCAGCGCAAAGCGACGGAGCTTCGCTGGTAATTCCGGATGGCGACGCAAAAAACGCAACAGCGCCAGATTGATGTCATGCAAAATCTGGCCCTCATTATCGGAAAGACGGCCGGGGGCCACCGCGGGTATGAGCAGCAATGGCCCACGCGCAATAGCCACCTTACTGGCCAGGGCGATCTCCAATTCAAGTGAATAATCCTGAATGAAGACACCGGGATCACAGCCTTTGATCTGCGTCAGCAGCGCTGCTTCGAACATCCAATGGGATGGAGATGCCTGTGCGCGGCGCAGGCTTTTCTCCAGAAGGGAAATTGATTTTGCAGGGATTTCATCGGGGGCGGGCAATGCAAAGATATCATCCACCCTGGTTTCAGCCGGCAGATAGGTGGATTGCTCATCCCCCTGTGCCAAGGCCGCACCTGAATTGGTGCCAAGCATTGCCTTCAGCATACGCTCTGACGCCCAGGGCAGCAGAATATCATCCCCATCCATGGTCTTGATGAAGCGGCCCCTTGCCAGGGCCAGGACGCGACAATTTCCCGCAAGGCGTCAGGCGTGCCATCGCTGGAGCCATCATCAATGAAAACAAACTCCGCGCGCATCCCGCCGCGCTGCGCCCCCAGCCCCGCACAAAGAAAAGGCAGGAAGCTGAGTTTCTGATAGAGCGTCACCACATAGGAAATATCGGGCGCGGCTGCCCCTTCCTTGCGATTGGTGAAAAAAATATCATCTTTCATGAGCCCCTCCCGACCAATAAGCGCCGCACCAACCAACCACCAATACCGCAAAGCGCCACCACAAGCGCCATGGGCAAAGCAGTGCCGTTTTGCAGCGTGCCCAAGGCAACCCCAACAAGCGCCCCCGCGCCGAATTGCAGCGTACCCATCAGCGCTGAAGCATTGCCCGCAATCGCCCCATGCGGCGCCATGGCGCGCGCGGCGGTGAGTGGCAAGACTGCGCCGATCATAGAAACATAGACAAAAAGTGTGGCGACGATCGCGGCAAAGCCTCCAAATCCCGTGATGTTGACAGCAAGCAGCGCAAGCCCCGACACAGCGCTGATGGTCAGTGCTGCAGTCAGCATCCGCGCCGGCGCCACCCGATCCACCAAGCGCGCGGTAATTTGCCCCGCCAGTATGATGCCAAGCGCATTGGCGCCGAAGTAAAAGCCGTAATCCTCAGCGCGCACGCCATGCAATTGCATAAAGACAAAGGGCGATGCAGTGATATAGGCGAACATCCCCCCGATCACGAGGCCGCCCGCCAGCGCATGGCCCATGAAATAGCCATCGCCCAGCAAGCGCCGCCAGACGCCAAGCACCTGGCGCAAGCCATCACGTCGGCGGCGTTCGGGGGGCAGCGTCTCAGGCAGAAAAACCGCAATCACCAGCAGCAAAATCGCGCCGTAAGCCGCAAGGCACAGGAATAAGCCGCGCCAGCCAATCACGCCCAGAAGCGCGCCGCCGATAATGGGGGCGATGATCGGCGCCACGCCCATCACCAGCATCAGCTTCGCCATCAGGCGGATCGCGCCACGTTCATCCGCAACATCACGCACAATGGCGCGCGCTATCACCATGCCGGTGCAACCGCCCAGCGCTTGCAGCAACCGCGCGGCAATCAGGCTTTCGATATTGGGCGCGAGCGCACAGGCCAGCGAGGCGACAGTATAGACCCCAAGCCCGATAAACAGTGGCAGCCTGCGGCCATAACGATCCGCCAGCGGCCCATAAAAGATTTGCCCCAGCGCCATGCCGAGGAAAAACACCGCCAGGCTTGCCTGCGCCGCGCCTGCGGTACTGCCCAACGCATCACCCAAGGTCGGCAAGGCCGGCAGATACATATCAATCGAAAACGGCCCAATGGCCGCCATGGCGCCCAGAATGAAGGGCAGGCGCTTTTGCGGAATGCTCACGCCCTCAGGCTTCTGGTGCGGCGGCGAAAGCCTCCGCCGCGAGCTTGAGCGCGGCTTGCACCGCTTCCCGTCCTTCCGGCGAAAGTGGCGCTTGCGGCAGGACGGGATCGCCCACGGCAAAGCCCTGGATTTGCAAGGCACCCTTGATGCAGGCGGCAAGTGAATGCGCGGCAAATAACTCATTCACGCGCCACAACGCGCGCTGCAACGCCATGGCCGCATCCCATTTGCCGGCACGGCATAACTGATAAAGCCGCACACTTTCGCGCGGAATGGCACAAGCCGGCCCCGCCATCCAACCCTTGCCGCCAATCATCATCACCGCCGCCGGAATATGGGCGGAGGCCGCAAAAACCCCGATGCGACCTTCCGTCCGGTTCAGGATGGACAGCAAGCGCCCGGTATTGGTGGAGGCATCCTTGATCAGACAAATACGCGGATGGTGCGATAATTTTTCAATGGCAGGCAGCGAAAGATCTGAACGCTGAAAATTCGGATTGGTGTAAAGCACTGTCGGTAATTGGGTGGCATCCGCAATGGCGGTGAAATAGGAAACCACTGCCGCATCATTCAGCGGGAAATAGGCTTCCAGGATAGCCAGAATGCCATCCGCCCCTATCGCCGCGTAATCGCGCGCCTGACGTTCCGCATCGGCAATTGTCGTGGCCGCCACACCCGCCACCACCGGCACGCGGCCCGCGGTTTGCGAGACCACGATTTCCACAATGCGCCGGCGTTGCGCCAAATCTAGATAGGCAAATTCCCCCGTGCTGCCCAAAGGCGTCAGCCCATGCACGCCGGACGCGATCAAATGATCCACCAGGCGGCGCAATTCCGCTTCCAACACGCTACCATCCGGCGCAATGGGCGAGACGAGATAGGGAAAAACCCCATGAAATTCCTGCATGATCGGCTGTTTCCTACTGCGCCCGAGCCTGCGCGCGCAGCACATGCTTTTGAATCTTGCCTGTCGAGGTTTT
Source organism: Roseomonas sp. (assembly GCA_020249145.1). GTDB lineage: Bacteria > Pseudomonadota > Alphaproteobacteria > Acetobacterales > Acetobacteraceae > Neoroseomonas. The sequence goes on from JADCGF010000006.1 coordinate 45,456, forward strand.
CGGCAATTCCGCGAAAATGATATGGCGCGGCAATTTGAACGCGGCCAAATGCTGGCGTGCGAAATTGATGAGTTCTTCCGGCGTTGCTGCCATGCCGGGCTTCAATTCCACAAAGGCGCAGGGTGTTTCACCCCATTTCTCATCGGGTTTCGCCACTACCGCCACCACGGCAACGGAGGGATGCTTATAGAGCGCATCTTCCACTTCAATGCTGCTGATGTTTTCTCCGCCTGAAATGATAATGTCCTTTGATCGATCCTTGAGCTGAGTATACCCATCCGGATACTTCACCGCGAGGTCACCGGTATGAAACCACCCACCAGCAAAGGCGGATTGCGTGGCGGCGGCGTCTTTCAGATAGCCCTTCATGACAACATTGCCGCGCATCATCACCTCGCCCATCGTCGCGCCATCAGCGGGCACGGGGCGCATGGTTTCAGGGTCCATCACATCAAGCCCTTCAAGCGCCAGATAGCGCACGCCCTGGCGCGCCATGAGCGCGGCCTGTTCCGGCGCGGGCTTGGCATTCCATTCGCTGTGCCATTCATTGACCACGGCGGGGCCATAGACCTCGGTCAGGCCATAGACATGGCAGACAGCGAACCCCGCTTCCTTCATGGCGGCCAGCACCGCTTCCGGCGGCGGCGCGCCGGCGACGACGAATTGCACCTGGTGCGGCAGGGCGTGCTTATCGGTGGCGGGTGTTGCGAGCAAAGTTGCCATCACAATCGGTGCGCCACACATATGCGTCACCGCGTGTTCGGCCATCAGGCGCCACATATCGGGGCCACGCACGGCGCGCAGACACACATGCAAGCCCGCCTGCGCTGTCACGGTCCAGGGAAAACACCAGCCATTGCAATGAAACATCGGCAGCGTCCACAAATAGGATGGATGCTTGCCCATGCCGGCGGAAAGCACATTGCCGGTCGCCAAAAGGCAGGCGCCGCGATGGTGATAGACCACGCCTTTCGGCTTGCCCGTGGTGCCCGACGTGTAATTCAGCGTAATGGCATCCCATTCATCGCGCGGCATTTCCCAAGCAAAATCAGCGCTGCCCTCAGCGATGAAGCTTTCATATTCCTGCCCGCCCAGGGTTTCGCCATGCATGGCTTCCGGCGCCAGCGCATCATGCACTTCAATCACCAGGGGCTTCGCCGCGCATTCCGCCAAGGCCGCGCGCAGCACGGGCATGAATTCGCGGTCCACCACCACTGCCTTGGCTTCGCCGTGATCCAGAATATAGGCAACCGTCGGCGCATCCAGCCGCGTGTTGATGGTGTTCAACACCGCGCCCGCCATGGGCACGCCGTAATGGCATTCCAGCATTTCCGGGATATTGGGCAGAATCGCCGCGACTGTATCGCCGCGCCCAAGGCCGCGCTTCTTCAGCGCATGGGCAAGCTGCACGGACCGATTACGCAGGCTGAGATAGTCGCGCTGCACCGCGCCATGCACCACGGCGGGATAATCCGGATAAACCTGCGCGGCGCGTTCCAGAAACAATAGCGGCGTCAGCGGCTGATGATTGGCCGCATTCTGGTCCAGCCCGTTTTCGTATTTGTTCACGGCCATTTCCCCTATTTGTCTTCCCAATGCGGATGGCGCTTTTCCAGGAAGGCGCCAATGCCTTCCGCCGCGTCATGCGCCATCAGATTTTCCGTCATTACCGAAGCTGCTTCTTGGTACGCTTCCGCCAGCGGCATTTCGATTTGACGATTAAAGCCGCGCTTGCCCATACGCACCGTCATCGCCGAATGGGAAGCGATGCGCGCGGCCAAGCCCAGCGCGGTTTCCATCAGCGCCTCACGCGGCGCCAGGCGGTTCACCAGGCCCAGGCGCTGAGCTTCTTCTGCCGGCACCATCTCACCCAGCAGCAGCATTTCCATCGCTGCCTTGCGCGGCACCGCGCGCGCCAAAGCGACCGCCGGCGTGGAACAGAATAATCCAATATCCACGCCCGGCGTACAGAAGCGCGCATCTTCCGCCGCCACCGCCAAATCACAGCTTGCAACCAATTGGCAGCCGGCGGCGGTGGCCACGCCTTGCACCGCGGCAATCACCGGCTGCGGCAGCCGCACAATCCCTTGCATCACCCGCGCGCAGGCTTGCATCGCATCGGCGTAAAAGCCGCGCCCGCCATCGGCATCAGCGCGATGGGCGGTGATTTCGCGCAAATCATGCCCGGCGCAAAACACCGTGCCCGCGCCGGCCAGCACCACAACGCGGCAGGAAGCATCGGCGGCGATGTCGGCCAGCATATCTTCCAACGCCTGCAACATGGCGCGCGAGAGGCTATTGCGCGCCGCCGGGCGATTGAGCGTCAGTACAACAATCCCGCCCGGGCGGTCTTCCCGCAATAGGATGGGGGCGTTTTGCAATTCTGTCTTGGACATGGCGGAATAATCCTGCCCCGCGCGGGGGATTACAAGGGCGCTGGAAGCGGTATAGCCTAATCCCCGCATGAATAACCAAGAGGAAAACGCCAGCGGCGAAACAACTGCGGCGCTTGAAGCGCGGCTGGCGGCGGTGAAGGCCAAGCGCGGCTATCTGCTGCCGCATCACGGGCTGCTGGCACTCGCCTTCCCCCGCCTGCTGGAAGGCTATGACGCCGCCTATTCCGCCATGGCTTTGGATGATCGCGTGCTGTCGCATCATGACCGCGAATTTGTCTGGCTGGCCGTGCTGGCCGCCACCGATGAAGCATTGGCGACGCATCACATCGCCAAATTCCGCGCCGCCGGCGGGGATGATGCGCTGATCGGCGCGGCCTTTGCCGCCGCAGCGCTGGCAATTGGCGCCGAGGCGTTCGATTTCGCCGCGCATCGCTGGGGCGCGCAATTGGCGCCCTTTGATCCGCGCGCTGCCTATCTTCAAGCCGTTGAAGGGATTGCGCCTGGCGCGCCGCGCCGCCTGGTGCATCTGGCGCAATGCGCGGTGCAGGTCTGCCGTGCGCGCTGGCGGGTGCTGGAATGGCAGATTGAAGCAGCCTATGCGGACAACGTACCGGAAGATGAAATCGCTGAGGCCATTACGCTCGCGATGTTCCCCGGTTCCATCCCGCGTTTCGTCGAAGCCTGTGGTGTTTGGCGCGGCATGATTGCGGCGGGGCGCGTTGCGGCATCCGATCGCTACAAGGCCTGGGCCGCCATGACCGGCCAGGGCGGTTTTGACGAAGTGCTCGCGAAAACTTCCAAGGATAAATGAGGAAACCCATGGCCTGGACAGCAAAATACATCATCCAGAACGGCAAGAAGATCGCCTTTGATGAAGCGCGCGTGCACCCGTTTTCGGTGGGGCACGCCTATGGCGGCACGGTGTTTGAAGGCATACGCGCCTATATGAATTACAGCACCGGCAAGCTTGCCGTCTTTCGGCTGGAAGAACATCTGGTGCGCCTCGATCAGGGCATGAAATTCATGCGCTTCGACAATCCTCCATCCCGCGATGAAATGCGCCAAGCCGTGCTGGATGCTGTGCGCGCCAATGAACCTGATGATGATGCCTATATCCGCATCCAGGTGCATATCGAAAGCCTGGGGTCCATGGCGACGACCGGCAGCGTCGGTTGGGCCTGCGGGGCGATGCCGCGTGAACGCAATGCCAAGCGCAGCAGCGGGCTTTCGGTGCATGTTTCTTCCTGGACCCGCATCACGGATACCACCATGCCGCCCCGCATCAAGGCGACCGCGAATTACCATGCCGGGCGCATCGCCATGTTGCAGGCCAAGGCGGATGGCTATGACAATGCGCTGCTGATGACGCGCGCCGGCAAGATTAGCGAAGGAACCGGCGCCTGCCTATTCATGGTTCGCGATGGCAAGCTGATTACGCCGTCGCGTGAAAACGACATTCTGGAAAGCGTCACGCGCGATACCGTGATCCACCTCGCCGCCGAACATGGCTTGGACGTGGAACAGGGTACCATTGACCGCACGGAACTCTACATTGCGGATGAGTTATTCTTCTGCGGCACCGGTCAGGAATTGCTGCCGATCACGAGTGTGGACAAGCTACCGGTGGGCGATGGCAAACCCGGCGCGATTACCATGCGTTTGCAGGAAGCCTATGAAAGCGTGGTGCGCGGCACCACCAATGCCCATGCGGAATGGCGCACGCCGGTCTAATCGCGTTCAGTCCCGCCCCTCATCGGGAATGGCGAGTCTGGTGCCGCAGGCCTTGCAATGCACCGCATCCACATCATGGCGTTGCAGGCCGCAGCTTGGGCAGGGAAAGCGCACCTTGCGTGGGCGGAATAGCGCCTGCGCCAGGCGCAGAAACAGCGTCACGCCGCAGATCATGATAAACACGGAAAGCAGCTTGCCGAATTTGCCTTCCAGCGTGATGTCGCCAAAGCCCGTTGTAGTCAGCGCGGTTACGGTGAAATAAAGCGCATCGGCGTAATCGGCAATTTGCGGATTGATGCTGCGCTGACTTTCGTAAACGATCGCGGTCATGACGAACACGAAGACCGTCAAATGCACGCCGGCAATCAGCGCTTCCTCATGCTTGCGGAAAAACGGCATATCCTCACGCAGTTCCATCAGCGTACGATAGGTGTGCAATAGCCGAAGCGTGCGCAGCACCCGCAGGAAGCCAAAACCCTCCCCGGTCAGCGGTGCCAGGAAGGAAAGGATCGCCACAAGATCAATCAGGCTGGAAAAAACTGCGCGCATGTCGCCCTGGGTTACGATGCGCTGCCAGATGCGCGGCATATTCCAGCGCCAGAATCAGCCCAATTGCGACATCAACGTAACCGATCCAGGGCTCCCTTGGGATGAAGGAAGTGCCAATCACGAAAATCAGCGTCAACAGATCGAAAAAAATAATGCCATAGCGAAAGCGGCGCGCCGCTGCGGAGCGGCCAAAATAAAGCTCCCGCAGTGTCAGGCGCCAGCCTTCAAACCGCGTAACACCCTGCATGGCACCGCCAAATCAGCGCGTGGGTGTAGGCGGCGTGGTGCTGTAATCGTAAAAGCCGCGGCCAGATTTGCGCCCATACCAGCCAGCTTCGACATATTTCGCGAGCAAGGGCGAAGGCCGATACTTGGAATCGCCCAAGCCTTCATGCAGCACCTTCATCACCGAATAGAGCGTATCCAGCCCCACAAAATCCGCGAGCTCCAAAGGCCCCATCGGGTGATTGGCGCCAAGCTTCATGCCGGCATCAATCGCAGCCACATCGCCCACACCTTCCATCAGCGCCTGAATCGCCTCATTGATCATGGGGCAGAGGATACGGTTGACGACAAAACCAGGCCAATCCTGCGCCATGACCGGCGCCTTGCCCATGCGCTTCGCCAGCGCTTCCACCGCCTGATAGGTCGCGTCTTCCGTCGCCAGCCCGCGGATGATTTCCACCAGCTTCATCATCGGCACAGGGTTGAAGAAATGCATGCCAATGAAGCGCCCGGGCCGATCCGTCGCCGCCGCCAACCGTGTGATCGGAATGGAAGATGTATTGGACGCCAAAAGCGCATCCGGCTTCAGCACCGGGCAAAGGGCGGCGAAGATCTTCTTTTTGATCTCCTCATTCTCCGTCGCGGCTTCAATCACCATGTCGCAATCGGCGAAGGCGCTATTGTCGGTCGCCGTCACAATCCGCGCCAAGGCGGCGTCACGATCAGCGCTGCTGACACTGCCCTTGCTCACCTGCCGGTCCATGTTCTTCGCCATGGTCGCCAGCGCGCGGTCCAGCGCCTGTTGCTGCACATCCATCAGCACCACGGGAATACCCGAAAGCGCCGCCACATGGGCAATGCCATTGCCCATCAGCCCCGCGCCAATCACGCCGAGTTTATTGATTGCCGCCATGATGGATGCTCCTGTTTCAATACGAAACGGGGGCGCTGATGCAGACCGCGCCCCCGATCACGCAAATCACTTCTTGTCGAGTTCGGCTTCGAATTCCGGCATGGCCTTGAACAAATCAGCCACCAGCCCGTAATCGGCCACTTGGAAAATCGGCGCTTCTTCATCCTTGTTGATGGCGACGATCACCTTGCTGTCCTTCATGCCGGCCAGATGCTGAATGGCGCCGGAAATGCCAACGGCGATATACAGCTCCGGCGCCACAATCTTGCCGGTCTGGCCGACCTGATGGTCATTCGGCGCATAGCCCGCATCCACCGCGGCGCGGGAAGCACCAATGGCCGCCCCCAGCTTATCGGCGACTTTTTCGACAATGCCGAAATTCTCCGCCGATCCCATGGCACGCCCGCCAGAGACCACAATCCGCGCCGCCGTCAGTTCGGGGCGTTCGCTTTTCACAATCTCAGCGCCCAGGAAGCGCGAAAGCCCAGGATCAGCCGCCGCCGCCACCGCTTCCACCGGCGCTGCGCCGCCTTCGGCAGGGACGGGATCAAAGGACGCGGCGCGCACCGTGATCACCTTCTTCGCATCGGCGGATTTCACGGTGGCCATGGCATTGCCGGCATAGATCGGGCGCACGAAGGTATCGGCATCAACCACATCGGAAATGTCAGAGAGAATCTGCACATCCAATAACGCCGCAGCGCGCGGCATCACATTCTTGCCACCGGCTGAAGCCGGGGCCAGCAGATGCGAATAGCCGGGGGCGAGTGCCACCAGCAAAGCGGCCATGGGCTCGGCCAGGCCATTGGCGTAGATGTCAGCCTCGGCGGTCAGCACCTTCGCAACCGATGGCAGCTTGGCAGCGGCGGCAGCGGCGGGGCCAGTGGCGCCACCTGCGATCAGCACATGCACATCGCCAAGCTTGGCGGCGGCGGCCACTGTGCTGCGGGTTGGCTGAGAAAGTGCGCCGTCCTGATGATCGGCAAGAACAAGCACAGCCATGGTCAAATCACCTTCGCTTCATTGCGGAGTTTATCAACAAGCTCCTGCACGGAACCCACCTTCTTGCCGGCCTGGCGCTTGGGTGGTTCTTCCACCTTCAGCACGGTCAGGCGCGGAGTGGGGTCCACACCCAAATCGGCGGGCTTCACGGTTTCAATCGGCTTCTTGCGCGCCTTCATGATGTTCGGCAGCGACGCATAGCGCGGTTCATTCAGGCGCAGATCGGTGGTGATGATCGCCGGCAGCTTCAGCGCCAGCTTTTCCAACCCGCCATCCACTTCGCGCGTGATGTTCAGCGTGCCATCGGCGATTTCAACCTTGGACGCGAAGGTACCCTGCGGCCAGCCCATCAGCGCCGCCAGCATCTGGCCCGTGGCGTTCATGTCATCATCAATTGCCTGCTTGCCCAGGATCACCAAATCAGGCGCTTCCTTGGCAATGATCGCCTTCAGGATTTTCGCGACTGCGAGCGGTTCCAGCACGCCATCATGTTCCACCAAAATGCCGCGATCGGCCCCCATGGCCAGCGCCGTGCGGATTTGTTCCTGCGCCACGGCAGGGCCGGCGGAAACCGCGATGATTTCGGTGGCGATGCCCTTTTCCTTGAGCCGCACGGCTTCTTCCACCGCGATTTCGTCAAAGGGGTTCATGGACATTTTGACATTGGCAGTTTCAACGCCCGTGCCATCCGCCTTCACGCGGACCTTGACGTTGTAATCCACCACCCGCTTGACGGGGACCAGAAGCTTCATGATGCAACCATAGCCTTCAGGAAATGGGGGGCCGTGTGGCGCCGGAATACCGAATGCGGGGGTTCTTCAGACCCTCTCACCCGGCCCTCTGACTATTAAGGCCCGACGCCGGGCGGGGCAAGGCAGGGCGGAGTATTTTCAAGCCAAGTGACTTCACTTGGCGACTCGGGAAATACGACCAGACGGACAATTTTCAAGCCAAGTGACTTCACTTGGCGACTCGGAAAATACGACCAAGTCAGCTTTTCAACAGCAAAAGCAGAATGACAAAAAGCCCCACCGCGATGAATTGAAAAATGATGCGCCAGCGCATGAGCCAATTGGCAGTTTTCGGATTGGCCTTGCCGCCCGCCATGCCGAGAATCCCGGCAAAGAGCACGCCAACCGTGGCGAGCATGGCCAGCGCAACCAGAATGGTGAGGATCGTCGTCATGCCTCAAGATTACCCTGTTTCATGGGCGGGAGACAGCCCCATCACGCACAGACCAAGCCAGCGCCGCGCCAATCAGCGCCGTGATGATGCAAAGCGCGAATCCAGCCTCATAACCGCCGGTCAGATCCACCAGCAGGGAAAAGAAGGGCGGTGCCACCAGCATGGAAAGGCCAAAGACAAAGCCCGCCGCCGCCGTGGTGCCGCCCACCTGCCCTGCCGGGGCCAAGCGCGCCATCTCCGCCAGAAACACGCCATTCCAGCCAATCGCGGTGGCGCCCATCAGCATCCCGGCCAGAATGATCATCAGGCCCGGCCAGCCCGGCCCTGCCAGCAATAGCGCCAAACCGGCCACTGCCGCGCCAATGCCAAGCCCGGCGAAAACCGGCGCCGCGCCTGTGCGGTCCGCCACCAGACCCCAAAGCACCCGCCCCGCCACCCCGGCGGCCTGGGCCAGGGCCAGGCGCATGCCGGCCTCGGTCAGCGATGCCCCCAGGCTTGCCACCTGAAACACCACAAAAAACGTCGAAAAACAGAATTGGGAAACGCCGTAGAGCGCCGACATGATGGTCATGCGCCGCAGCACCGGGAATTGGCGGAGCAAGCCAAGGCTGGAAGCCGCTGCCCCCCAGACCTGCCCCAAGCCCCGGATGGCGGCCTTGGGATTACGTTCCGCATCAAGCGCAGCGCGGAGCGGTTGCAAGCAAAGCGCTGAAAACGCGAGGAAAATGACCACCGCCAGCACCCCCTGGCGCCAGCCGGCGGCCACCGCAATGGGCGGCACGGCAGCGGCAAGCAGCATCGCACCCGCCGGCACGCCGCATTGCTTCAGGCTGAAGATCAAGCCGCGCCGCCGCGCCGGGGTGCGGGCGGCGAGCAAATGGCTGCCTGCCGGCGTCACCGGCCCATGGCCAAGCCCAGCAATCACTGCCGAGGCGAAAAGCGCCACCGGATGGCCCAGCATGGCAATCGCAATGCCAAAGGCAGAGATCAGCATCCCCGCCTGCAACACCCTGATCCCGCCAAAGCGATGAATGAAGGCCCCCGCCAAAGGCCCCGATACCATCGCCCCCAGATAAACCAGCGCGGTATGCACCCCGGCGAGCGAAGCGGCGATGCCGAGCTCTGCGGCAATCTCCGGCGCCAGCACCGGCACGGTCAGGAAAACGCCCATCCCTGCCAGATGCGTCCCCAAAAGGGCGATCATGACGGTCCAGACGGAAGGCGCAGCGAGCATGCGCGCGGTGTAACGGCGCCACCGCCTGCGGGCAATCGGCGCGCGGGAAAGACTTGACCCGCGCCCGGCAATGGGCTCCGAAGCGCCACATGAGCATCCTCCCCGCAATGCGGCGTTTCATGTTGTTGATGGGCTTCGTGCTGCTGGCAGGCCCGGCTTTGGCGCAGGCGGAACCTGGCAATCCGGTGGCAGAACCGCCCCCACCCGCAGCCACAACGGCCAGCAGCGCAGCGTCGCCGGAAGTGGAAGCGCTGCTCAAGATTTTGCAGGATGATACGCGCCGCGCTGAATTGATCCGCGCGCTGCGCGCTGCCGCTGGAGAGGCGGGCGGCGCGGCACCCGGCGCGCCCGCCAGCACGGAACCCGCCTTGCTCGCGCCCAATACGCTTGGCGCGCAATTGCTGCAGGGGGCGTCGCAACGCTTGGCGACCGCATCGGATCAACTGGTCGCAACCGTCAGCGCCATTGCCGATCTGCCTGCCGTATTCGCCTGGCTTAAAAGCATTGCCGTGGACCCGATTACGCATCGGCGCGTGCTGGATGCTTCCTGGAAGCTGGTGCTGGTGCTGGGGCTTGGGCTTTTGGCCGAATGGGCGGCGACGCGTTTTCTGGGCCGTTTTCGTGATCGGCTGGATGCCCATGCGCCAATAGAGGCAACCGGCTGGGCAAGGTTGCAGCGCGTGCCGCTGGTGCTGGCAAGGCTTGGGCTTGATCTGGTGCCGATCGCGGCTTTCGCCGTGGTTTCTTATGGTCTGATCACGGCAGTCCATCCGCTCCCCAGCACACAGCTTGTGATGCTGACGGCAAATAATGCCTATATGGCTTCGCGCGCGGTGATGGCGGCGACACGGATGCTGTTTTCACCCGCTTCGACTCATTTGCGGCTGCTGCCGGTCACCGATGAAACCGCCGCCTATGCCACGATTTGGCTGCGGCGCATCGTGGTTGTCTTGATCACAAGCTATGCGGTGGCCGAAGCCGGGCTACAATTTGGCCTGCCCTGGTCGGCCTATGATTCCATCCTGCGCATTGCGCTGCTTCTGGTCACGCTATTCCTGGTGATTATCATTCTGCAGAACCGCCAGGCGGTTTCGGATGTGCTGCGCGCGCCGGAACTGGCGGATGGGGAAGAACCGGATCGCGCGCGGCGCTTTTTCCGCATGCTGCGCGACCGTGCCGCCGATATCTGGCATTTGGTGGCGATTGCCTGGCTGATCGCGGCCTGGGGGGTTTGGGCGCTTGAAATACAGTATGGATTCTGGCGGCTGCTCAGGGTTTCCTTCAGTACCATCCTCGTTCTCTCGCTTGCCAAATTCGCCGATATGGCCACCCGCCGCGTGGTCCAGCGCGCCTTTCGCATCACGCCCGATCTATCCGCGCGCTACCCGGGGCTGGAAGCGCGCGCCAATCGCTATTTGCCGGTTTTGAAAGGCAGCGCGAGCCTGGCGATTGGCGGCATCGCCCTGCTGTTCCTGCTGGAAAGCTGGGGCTTGGAGGCCTTTGCCTGGTTCGGCCATGGCAAGCTTGGCAATCGGCTGGTGTCTTCGCTGTTTTCCGTTGCGCTTACCATCACGCTGGCACTGGTGATCTGGGAGGGGATCAATGCCGCCATTCAGCGGCACCTTGAACGACTTTCCCGCGATGCCAAGGCCGCGCAAAGTGCTCGGGTGCGCACGCTTTTGCCCATGCTGCGCACGGCGTTGCTGGCGGTGATTCTGATTTTTGTTGTTCTGTCCGTACTCACGGAAATCGGCGTGAATGTCGCCCCCTTGATCGCCGGTGCCGGTGTGGTCGGCATTGCGGTTGGCTTTGGCTCCCAGCGCCTGGTGCAGGATGTGATCACCGGGATTTTCCTGCTGTTTGAAGACGCGGTCGCGGTAGGCGATGTGGTGCAATTGGGTGGGCTGAATGGCGTGGTGGAACATCTTTCCATCCGTTCCATCAAGCTTCGTGCTGTGGATGGCAGCCTGCACATCATCCCCTTCAGCGCCGTCACCAGCGTGACGAACCAGACGCGCGACTTCGCCTTTGCCGTGATTGATGTGAATGTGGATTATCGCGAGGATACGGACAAGGTCTCCGAAACCCTGCGCCAGATCGCAAGCGAAATGCGCGAAGACCCGCGTTGGCGTCCCGTGATCCGTGATGATCTGGATGTGATGGGCGTGGATCGGCTGGGCGATTCCGGCGTTGTCATGCGCGTGCGGCTGAAGACCGAACCATCGCAACGCTGGGCTGTGGCGCGTGAGATGAACCGGCGCATCAAGCGGCGCTTTGATGAGCTTGGGATCGAAATCCCCTACCCGCATCAGAAGCTGGTGCTGGAGGAAAAACACCCGGCGCAAACGGCAAGCGCAGCGCCAGAGCCACCGGCAGCGACGGGTTAACCCCCCTCCACTGCCACTTCCAGCCTAAGCGGCGGCACATCGCGCCCGATCCATTGTTCTGAACGTATCAGCACGCGATCAGCAGCGCGGAACCAGAAGCGATTGGTGAAAAACGCCGCACCTTCGCAAATCTCCACGCGTTCGATCACGCCGCCAATGGCGGGTTCCTCGGCCTCAATCCGGCATTGCACCACTTGGCCAAAGCGCATCTGTTCTGGCCGGCCATCGGCGCCGGACAGATCCAGACTATGCGCCACCCGAACCGGTGCCGGGCCAAGCGGCACGGCGCGGCGCAGAGGGTCCTCGCCAATCGGCGCGCTGGCCAGCAGCATGGTTGGAAGCCCCGCGGTCGCCACCACCCGCGCGCCCTCAGTCACAAAGACAAAGCCCTGATCCATGCGCCAGAGGCGGCGCGGCCCTTCTTCGCGCACTGGGCGGGCGGGGCCGGCATCCTGGCCAAGTTCGGCCCAAAGCGCCCGGCCCGGGGGTGGCGCGGCCAGGGGCGCCAACTGATCGGGCTGCACCATTTGGCCCGCCGGCGGGGCGCTGCCAATCACCCCAGCCCCACCCAGCACGCCGCAACCGGCCAGCATCAGGGCCAATGACAAAGCTGCTACCTTCATGGGATCAGCTTCGCATATTCGCCCTTGTATTGCGAGAATTCTTGCATCATTGACCTACGTCGAGAAATGCCCGAGCGAAATCGGCTATCCAGTTAACATAATCAGGAAGGATACATCATGTCCACACTCACCGCCCGCGATCTGATGACCACCGAACTTGTCACCGTGCCGCCCGAAACCCCGGTGATCGCCATGGCGCGGTTGCTCGCCGAACGCAGCATCTCCGCCGTGCCGGTGCTGGGTGCTGACGGCGCCTTGCTTGGCATGGTGACAGAAGCGGACCTTATCCGCCGCCTGGCGGGGGAGGAAGACAAGCCCGCTTCCTGGCTCAGCGGCCTATTTGGCGACCCCGCCCGTGGCGCTGAGCATTACGCCCGCACCCATGGCGCCAAGGCGCGCGATATCATGACCGAAAAGCTGGTGACCGTAGAACCCGACGCCACCGCCGCCCATGTCGCGCAGCTCATGGAACAGCATGGCATTCGCCGGGTGCTGGTGGTGGCTGAGGGTCGGCTGCGCGGCCTGATCAGCCGGGCCGATCTGCTGCATGCGCTGCTGCTGCCCCCGGAAAAGGCCGAGGGCATCCCGGACGAACGTATCCGCGCCGCCGTGCTGGCCGCCATGCGCAAGGAACCCTGGGCCGATACCTATTACATCATGGTGGATGTGAAGGATGGCGCGGTGACTTTCCATGGCTTCTCCCGCTCGGAAGCCATCAAGCGCGGCCTGAGGGTACTGGCGGAGGGGGTTCCCGGCGTGAAATCGGTAACGGATGAGACCCAGCCGCTGCCGGTATATCTTTACGCTGCAAGCTGAGGGGTAGCGCTTTCTTGCCGGAAACTTGACCAAATCGCCTCGTCCCGCCCAGATCCGTCGGCGCCCTATGTCAAGGCGGCGCCGCAGGTCGGCACGAACTCGTGGCCATTTCCCAGGCGACGCGGCAGCAATCAAGATGCTACGTTCTGTCCCTTAATGATAAATCGAAGAATGGAAAGGACCGGCGCACGAGTTTTGCGAGGCGAAAACCCAGTTTGCCGTCCCGTCCGGCGACAGGTTCGTGGGGTGAGAAGGGCCAGATACCCCGTCATCCAGCCCGCCAACCGGCATCAAAGCATTCGATGACGGACGAGCATCCTTTCAACTGGCAGACGAAGCGACTGATTCTAGCTTGCTTATAAACAGGCGTAGACCAAGATCGAGAGTGCGATCGCGACGCAAAACCACCCCCAAACTTCGATGAGCGGCGGGCCGAAGCCTTTTACGCACCGCTCCAGGCACGTCGGCGGCTAGTGCCATCCCAGGAAGCACAGCAGCCCCAAGACCGGACGCAACAAGGACCTTAATGGCCTCGACGCTTCCGAGCTCCATCACCGGGGCAGGAACTACGGAGGCTTTTCGGAACCAATCATCAGTCGCCAAACGTGTATGGCCGTCGGCGTCGTAGAGAATAAGTGGCAGTGCGCTCAATTGCGAAGCCGTAACGGCGTCACCGAGTAACGCCATATCAGTCGGGATCAGCGCCAGCAGGGGATCCCGAAGCATGACGCGGGACGTCAACGCCGGGTTCGTCGGAACTGGCAGTGTGACTAGCCCGATGTCTAACTCCCCGCTCTCAATATGTCGAACAATATCCGACGTGTTACCGATGCTGATTGCGACGCGAAGCTGAGGCATGGCGAGCCTAACAAGTGAAAGGACGGATGGGATGAGGTAGATGCAAGCGGTAGCGCCCATCCCGACTTTAAGAGGCACTAGTTGGCCTGCGCGGTAATCGCCGGTGGCAGCTACGCCATCGCGCACCGCTGCTAACGCGCGACGCACTGGCCCCAAGAAGGCTTGCCCTGCGGAGGTTAGCCGCATCCGCCTTCCCGATCTTTCGAGGAGGCGAGCGCCGATAAGTGCCTCCAGTTCGCGCAGGCTCTGGCTGACCGCCGGCTGGGAGACGCCCAATTCCCGTGCTGCCGCGGTCAAACTCTCCGTCTCTGCAGCCAAAACAAACATATGCAGATGTCGAAACTTGATACCCTCCATCGCGCTACTCCGTGTAGGCAAGCCATTCGCTGCAAGAGTTGAAAATTGAGAATACGCTTCACATAAGACATGATTATTTTTTTGGCTAGATACATAATCCAAGAATTATTTCTTTATGAAAAAAATATAGTTTTTCCAGAAGCTTATACAAGATTTTCCGGTATCAGAATAATTGGCATTTGAAGTTTGTCGGCTTGCCCGACGGACGCGGAGAGGCACATAAAACACTCGCCATAAACATGGGCTAAACTTTCAGAAGGTTTGACGCACAGATGAGCAATGACTTAATTGCGGAAATCAAATTTTGTGTAAGCAGGACCTTGTTCCTGGGCCGCGTTCTTGAGCGCGACGACGAAATCGCCGTGGCCCCGAACGTCGCCCCCCGACAAAGGGAGGCGCTTGCGCCATGAGCATCCAAACTTGGCTACTATTCTTCCTTGCCTACGCCCTTGTTACCTATTCCCCAGGCCCGAACGTGCTTGCGGTAGTGACGCACGCGGTACGCTACGGATACAGATCCATCGCGGTGACCATCACAGCAAACCTATTCTGCCAGCTCATCATCATCACGGTGGTAGGCCTCGGTGCCGGTGCGCTGCTTACGACCGACTCGTTTCTCTACAAGCTCATCAAGTGGGCCGGCGCCGCCTATCTCTTTTACCTCGGCGCGAGCATGATTTGGAGAGCAGCAACAAAGCCTATTGTCCCTCTTGAGGTGAAATTTCGAGCGCGCGAGGCTGAAGTTATTCCGCCTGTGTACCAACGTTTCCGAGAGGCGTTTCTCGTATCGGCCAGCAATCCCAAGACAGTCATCTTTCTCTCTGCCTTCTTACCTCAGTTTCTTGAGCCGGGTAGGCCTATATTTCCACAGTTTGCTCTCATGTTCATTACCATCTCTGTGATCGTGGCGTCAGTACATAGTGCATACGCTTACATTGCGGTGAGCTTGCAGCGACGAGTCTCTAGCCATCGCTCGAGCAAGGCAGTGTCGCTTCTGGCGGGCGGAGTTTTCATCGCTTTAGCTGTCCTCTTGGGCTTGTCCCCGGGCTGAGAGACCCACCGCCATGATTACGGCAACCAGCCTACAATCCGCCGTTGCCACTGAACTTCAGCGTAGTTCGAGTAGGGCTAGCGCCGCACGGGCTCGTGCGGGTTAAGCCAGTCCGGCCGCCCCATCGGGCTTAGCGCGGGCCAGAGTGCCATAACTGATCTCGCAGGGCCTCGCTTGCGCGCGCCCCCTGCTCCCGTCAGGCACAGATTGCACCGCAAGTTAAGGTGGACTGCCGCTTTTCTTGCCGGAAACTTGACCAAATCGCCCCTTCCCGCCTAGGCCATATCCTACGCCTATGTTAAGGCGACGCCGTCGGGCGGGGTGGGGCGCGAGTCTCAGGCCATCAGGCAGCCAGCCGCATTTTTTGGGGAGCGCGGGCCAAGCCCCGCCAAATGGAGAGTTACGCGATGAGCGATACCGCCGAGAAGGTCAAGAAGATCGTTGTCGAACACCTTGGCGTCGAAGAAGCGAAGGTGACCACTGAGGCATCCTTCATTGATGACCTGGGCGCGGATAGCCTTGACACGGTTGAACTGGTGATGGCGTTCGAAGAAGCCTTCGGCGTGGAAATCCCGGATGATGCCGCTGAAAAGATCACGACCGTGAAGGACGCGATCGACTACATCGAAAAGCACAAGGGCGCCTGAGCGCCCCTTCGCTGATCCAACGGGGAATAGCGCGTGTTCCAAAAGGGTTTTGCGCCACGTCGCGTTGTCGTGACGGGCATGGGCATTGCCTGCCCGCTGGGTATCGGTGTTGAGCATGTGTGGAAGCGCATGCTCGCCGGCCATTCCGGCATTGGCGCCATTCAATCCTTTGATGTGTCTGGCCTGCCGGCGCGGATCGCGGGGCAAATCCCTGCGGGCGTGAAGGCGGAAGGCGGGCTCGACATCAATGAATGGATCCCCGTCAAGGACCAGAAAAAGATGGATCGCTTCATCCAATTCGCGATGGTCGCGGCGGATGAAGCGGTAACCGATTCCGGCTGGGTGCCGCAGGATGAAGATCAGCGCTGCCGCACCGGCGTGATGATTGGTTCCGGCATTGGCGGGCTTGAGACGATCCACGAAGCCGCTTCCCTGATCCTGCAAGGCAAGATCAAGCGTATTTCGCCGTTTTTCATTCCGTCCGCACTGATCAATTTGGCATCCGGCCAGGTCTCCATCCGCTATGGCTTCAAGGGCCCCAACCATTCCGTGGTGACGGCCTGCGCCACCGGCGTGCATGCTTTGGGCGATGCAGCGCGGCTGATCGCACTTGGTGATGCGGATGTGATGGTGGCCGGCGGCGCCGAAGCTGCCGTGGGTGAAATCGGCATGGCCGGCTTCTGCGCGGCCCGCGCCCTTTCGACAAGCTTCAATGATAATCCAACCGCCGCGTCCCGCCCCTGGGATGAAGCCCGCGATGGCTTTGTCATGGGCGAAGGTGCTGGCGTTGTGGTGCTGGAAGAATTGGAACACGCCAAGGCGCGTGGGGCCAAGATTTACGGCGAGGTGATCGGCTATGGCATGAGCGGCGATGCCTATCACATCACCGCCCCGGCCGAGGGCCATGATGGTGCCTTCCGCGCCATGAAGGCCGCACTCGCCAGTGCCGGCATCACGCCGGAGCAAATCCAGTATGTGAATGCCCATGGCACTTCAACGCCGCTTGGGGATGATCTGGAATTGGAAGCGGTGGAACGGCTCTGGGGCGATGCCGCGCGCGGGCTTGCCATGTCTTCCACCAAATCGGCGGTTGGGCATTTGCTCGGCGCCGCCGGCGCGGTGGAGGGTATATTCTCCATTCTTGCAATTCGTGACCAGGTAGCCCCCGCCACGCTCAATCTGGAAAAGCCTTCGCGTGAAAGCGCGATTGACCGCGTGGCGAAGGAAGCGCAGCCGCGCAAGATTGATATCGCGCTGTCCAATTCCTTCGGCTTTGGCGGCACGAATGCCAGCATCATTTTCCGTGGTGCGCCCTAATCACAGATGAGTGAAACGAAGCCCGCACCGCGCAAACGCCGCGGGCGGGTGGCGCTTATCCTGCTCAGCCTATGCCTAGCCGTGCTGATCGGCCTTGGCGCGGCAGCCCAATGGGCACGTGGTCTCTACGAAGCCCCCGGCCCGCTGGCCGCCGATAGGGCCTTGGTCATTCCGCGCGGCGGGACTGAGGCTATCGCAGGCGCCTTGCGAGAGGCCGGCATTATCGCCGATGCACGGCATTTCCTGATTGCAAGCCAGATCACCAAGGGCGCGGGACCGCTGCGCGCTGCGGAATTCGCCTTTCCCGCCGGTGCCTCCCTAAAGCAGGTATTGGAGATATTGCGCGAAGCGCGCCCCGTGCAGCGCCGCGTGACCATCCCGGAAGGGCTTTCCGCCCTGCAAATCCAGGCGCTTTTGGACAAAACCGAGGGGCTGATGGGGGAGGCTGAGCCAATCGCCGAGGGCAGTATCCTGCCCGAAACCTACGCCTTTGAATGGGGCGATAGCCGCGCCGCGCTGATCAGGCGCGCCCAGGCCGCGATGAATACCGCACTCGCCGAAGCCTGGCGGGACCGCGCGCCCAACCTGCCGCTCCGCACCGCACGGGAGGCACTGATCCTGGCTTCCATCATTGAACGCGAAACCGGCAAGGCTGAGGAACGCGCTTTGGTCGCTTCGGTCTTCATCAACCGCCTCAGGCGCAATATGCCGCTGCAATCAGACCCGACCGTGGTGTACGCGGCCTTGGGCGGGGCGGCTTTGGACCGGCCCATTACGCGGTCTGATCTGGACCGCGACAGCCCCTTCAATACCTATCGCAATCGCGGCCT
Organism: Roseomonas sp.; assembly: GCA_020249145.1. Taxonomy (GTDB): domain Bacteria; phylum Pseudomonadota; class Alphaproteobacteria; order Acetobacterales; family Acetobacteraceae; genus Neoroseomonas. The sequence goes on from JADCGF010000006.1 coordinate 63,577, forward strand.
GCCGCCGGGGCCGATTGCGAATCCGGGGCGTGAGTCACTCCGCGCCGCGACACGGCCCGCGACCAGCAATTTCCTTTATTTTGTCGCGGATGGTTCGGGCGGGCATGCCTTTGCGGAGACGCTGGAAGCGCATAACCGGAATGTGGCCCGCTGGCGGGAGATTGAGCGGCAGCGGGGCGTCAGGCAATAAAGAAAAACCCGCGGAAGCTACCCCCCGCGGGTTAGAACGGTTCGATAAGGCCCGGCTTCAGGCCGCCTTGGCGGCCTGGGCACGTTCCAGGCGGCGCTTCAGCACAATGGCGTCCACTGTCAGCTTGCGGTCCGGCGTGCCGAGCAGGAAGGAATCAAGCCCGCCATTGTGCTCCACCGTGCGGATGCCATTGGTGGAAAGGCGCAGCTTGATCGGCGCGGCCAGGATTTCCGACCAGAAGGAGCTTTCCTGCAGATTGGGCAGGAAGCGACGGCGGCTTTTATTATTGGCGTGGCTGACATTGTTACCCGTCAGAACACCCTTGCCAGTAATGACGCAGCGGCGAGACATAGCGGAAATCCAAATACAAAGGCGCGCAAGGCTAGCCTGCGCGCGGGTTCAAACTGAAGCCGCGCTTTTGGCGGGAAGCGTCGGCGGCGTCAAGTATCAAGCAGGGGGCGGGGCGCGAAATTCGCCGCTTTCAACCGAAGCCAGCGCTTGGCGCAGCACACCGGCCACGGCACGGTCATCAAGCGTCCGGGTCAGAACCCCAAGCGCCCCACCCAGCAGGGCAGAGGCGATGGAAATCGGCTGGATTTGCTGTTCCATCATATACTCGATCGCCTTGTCCACGACCGAACCGGCATGGCTCAAATCCTCGGGCGCGATGCCTTCCGGGTCCATCTGCATGGGCTACTCCTGAATGTAACAGCCAAATAGGGAGGCTCAGGGGCCAGGGGAAGGGGGGGCCGCATTGGGGCGCTGCCGGGGCATTTCCAAATCCGCCGCGGCTTGGGCGCGGGCCGCAGCCTCAGCCGCCGCCATGGCTTCCGATTGGCGGCGCCACATATCGGCGTAAAGCCCGCCAGCCGCGATCAACGCGCCATGGGTGCCGCGTTCGGCAATGGCACCTTCTTGCAGCACAATAATCTCATCCGCTTCCACCACGGTGGAAAGCCGATGCGCGATCACCAGCGTGGTGCGGTTGCGCGCCACATCGCGCAAGGCCGCCTGAATGTCCTGTTCGGTGCGGGTATCAAGCGCGCTGGTGGCCTCATCCAAAATCAGCAGGCGCGGGTCCTTCAGAATGGTGCGGGCGATGGCAACCCGCTGCTTTTCCCCGCCCGAGAGCTTCAGGCCGCGTTCACCAACGCGAGTCGCATACCCATCGGGCAGGCGCATGACGAAATCATGCACCTGGGCAAGCCGCGCGGCGTTTTCGATTTCCGCATCGCTCGCCCCTGGCCGGCCATAGGCGATGTTGTAGCGGATGGTGTCATTGAACAGCACGGTATCCTGCGGCACCACGCCAATGGCGGCGCGCAGGCTATGTTGCGTCAGGCCGCGCACATCCTGCCCATCCACCAGCACACGCCCGCCGGTCACATCATAAAAACGGAACAGCAAACGCGAAATCGTTGATTTCCCCGCCCCGGTCGGCCCCACAATCGCGAGCAACCGCCCCGGCGGCACGGTGAAGGAAATACCCTTCAGGATTTCCCGATCTGGCCGATAGCCAAAGCGCACATCCTCAAAGCGGATTTCACCGGCCCCCAGTGCCAGCGGCGTTGCATCCAGCGCATCGCGCACCTCAGCCGGCACATCCAGCAGCGCGAACATCTGCTCCATATCCGTCAGCCCCTGCTTGATTTCGCGATAGGCAAAGCCAAGGATGTTCAGCGGCTGATAGAGCTGGATCAGATAGGTATTCACCATCACCAGATCGCCAATGCTCATGCTGCCATCGGCAATGCCGCGGCCTGCCAGCAGCATGGTGATGGTAAGCCCAACGGCCATGATGGTGGCCTGGCCGGCATTCAGCATATTGAGCGTGGTTTCGCTTTTGACATAGGCGCTTTCGTAGCGCGTCATGCTTTCATCATAGCGCCGCGATTCATGCGCTTCATTGCCGAAATACTTGACCGTCTCATAATTCAGCAGGCTATCCACTGCCTTGGTATTCGCTTCCTCATCCGTTTGGTTCATCTGCCGGCGAAAGCGCAGGCGCCAATTGGTGAAGATCAGCGTGAAGGCGACATAGGCGATGATGGTGCCAAGCATGGTGAGCGCGAAAGAAGCCGCGAACATCCACCAGAGAATGACAGCGACAAACAGAATTTCGACAATGGTCGGGATGATGTTGAACAGCAGGAAATTGAGCGATGTCGCGATGCCGCGCACGCCCCGTTCAATCACGCGCGAAAGCCCGCCTGTCGCGCGGTCCATGTGAAAGCGCATGGAAAGCGCGTGCAGATGGCGAAACACATCCAAGGCCACGCGGCGCCCGGCGCGCGCCTGCACCTTGGCGAAGACGGCGTTGCGCAACTCCCCAAGCGCCGAGGCCATGACGCGGAGCAAGCCATACCCCACCAGCAGCGCAACCGGCACGGCAATCACCGCGCCAGCGCCTGATTGCGGCGCCAGCGCATCCACGGCGCGCGCATAGGCGATGGGCACCAGCACATTCGCGGCCTTGGCCGCGGCCAGCAGCAGCAGTGCCGCCACCACGCGCAGCCGCAGCATGGGTTCGCCCTTCGGCCACAGATGCGGCGCGATGCGGCTGAGGGCTGAGAAGGGAATGCCGGCGCTGGGGCGGTTTGGGGCGGGTGGCGGGGTCATGGTTGGCGCTTTCATGGGCCAGGGGAGCCCTTCCGGGCAAGCCCCGCAGCCTCCCTCGCATTGCCATGAAGCACAGTGTTAGAAGGGTAGATGGACCGCTTCGCCCGCCATATCGCCGCCTGCAACAATATCCCCTCCCCCGCCGGCTTTCTGGCCTTTCACATGGCAGGCGTGCAGGTGGGCTTCATCACGCCGGAATTGGCCCGCGCACTCACCTTCCGCCCGCGCGATTTCCATTTTGACCAGCATGGTGTGGCCATCGCCGGCCGGCTGAAGACCAGCGGGGCGCGGAGCGATGCGCTCGCCGCCGCCCTGCCTAGCCTGGCTGAGGGTGGGTTTCTGCGCATCCGGCGCGAAGCCTTTGACGTGCGCCAGACCAGCGACGGCCCGGTTTTGGCCAGGCTGGATCGGGGCGCCCTGCCCGCCTTCGGCGTCATGTCCCAGGGCGTGCATATGAATGGCCTGGTGCGCCGCGCGGATGGGCTGCATGTCTGGGTTGGCATCCGCGCGCGCGACAAGGCGGTGGCGCCGGGGCAGCTTGATAATCTGGTCGCGGGCGGCATTCCGGCGGGGCTGACGCCGGCAGAAACCCTGGTGAAGGAAGCGGGGGAAGAAGCATCCCTGCCGCCCGAATTGGCGGCGCAGGCGCGGCCCGTGGGGCGCGTTTCCTATGTGCTGCTGAATAATGACGGGCTCCGGCGCGATGTGCTGCATTGCTATGACCTGGACATCCCCGAAGGCGTCATCCCGCGCCCCAATGATGATGAGGTGGAGCGCTTTGAGCTTTGGCCGGCGCGCCGCCTGCTGGAAGCTGTGGCCGATTCGGATGACATCAAATTCAACGTCAACCTGACGTTGATTGACCTTTTCCTGCGCGAAGGCTTGCTGGCGGACCCTGATAGTTCCTTGCGCGCGGGGCTGGACCAAGGGCCTGCCTGAACCCGCATCTGGACAAGCCGTATTTCCCTTTTACACATGGCCCCGAAGAAGGTTGAGGAAGTCAATTGTCATGGTGGACCTGACACGGGTCTGGGATGTGCTGGTTGCGGGTGGTGGCAATGCCGCGCTTTCCGCCGCCATTACCGCACGCCGGGCCGGGGCCAGCGTATTGCTGCTGGAACACGCACCGCGCAGCATGCGCGGCGGCAATAGCCGGCATACGCGCAATCTGCGCGCGCTGCATCCGGCGCCCACCGATGTGCTGACCGAAACCTATCTGGAGGAAGAATATTGGGACGATCTGCTGCGCGTGACCGGCGGCAAGACGGATGAGCATCTGGCGCGCATGTGCATCCGCGCATCGCAACACGCGCCGGATTTCCTGAAATCCTGCGGGGTCGTGTTTCAGCCATCGCTTTCCGGCACGCTTTCACTTTCGCGCACCAATGCGTTTTTCCTGGGCGGCGGCAAGGCGCTGGTCAATGCGCTGTATCGCACGGCGGAACAGCTTGGCATTGGCATTCTGTACGATACCGAGGTGCAGCATATTGAAGTGCAGGATGGCTTCGCGACCGAAGCGGTGATTTCGTATCACGGCTTTCCGGAACGGGTGCGCTTCAAGGCGCTGATCGCCTCGGCGGGCGGCTTCCAGGCCAATCGCGATTGGCTGCGCAAATACTGGGGCGATGCCGCGGATAACTTCCAGATTCGCGGCACGCCTTACGCGCAAGGCCGCTTGCTGCGGGATCTGCTCGACCAGGGCGTGCAGGAAGTGGGCGACCCCACGCAATTCCACGCCGTTGCCAATGACGCACGCGCACCGATGGAAGATGGCGGCCTTGCCATGCGCCTTGATTGCGTGCCCTTCGCCGTGGTGGTGAACCGCGATGTCGAGCGGTTTTATGATGAGGGTGAGGATGTCTGGCCCAAGCGCTACGCCATTTGGGGCCGCCTGATCGCGCAGCAGCCAGGCCAGGTCGCTTTTGCCGTCACCGATAGCAAGGCGTTGCATAATTATCTGCCGAGCGTCTTCCCGCCCTATAAAGCCAATAGCATCGCGGAACTCGCGGGCATGGCGGGCATTGATTCGGGCAAGTTGGAAAAAGTGATCGCGGATTACAACGCCGCCGTGCGCCCCGGCACTTTCCAACCCATGAAGCCCGATGATTGTCGCACCGAAGGGCTGATCCCGCCCAAAAGCCATTGGGCACGGCTGATTGATACGCCGCCCTATTACTGCCACCCGCTCAAGCCCGGCATCACCTTCACCTTCCTTGGCGTGAAGGTGAGCGACCGCGCGCGCATCATCATGGCCGATGGCAAGCCTTCGGCGAATATGTTCGCCTCGGGCGAGATCATGGCTGGCAATATTCTGGGCCAGGGCTATCTGGCAGGCTTCGGCATGACGATTGGCACCGTATTCGGCCGGCTGGCGGGTGAGGAGGCAGCACGCAATGTGCGGAATTGAACAAGGCGGGGCGCGCTGATGTTACCGGAGAACGAAACCCTCGCTGAAGCGCGCCGGCATATGGCGGTGTGCAATTCCTGCCGCTATTGCGAAAGCTATTGCGCGGTATTCCCGGCCATGACGATGCGCCGCGAATTTTCCGCCGGCGATCTGACGCATCTGGCCAATCTGTGCCATGGCTGCAAGGGCTGCTATCATGCCTGTCAATATGCGCCGCCGCATGAATTCGGCATCAACCTGCCGGTGACCTTCGCGGAAATTCGCGCGCAATCCTATGCGCATTACGCCTGGCCGCGCGCCATGGGCACGCTGTTTGAACGCAATGGCACGGTGGTGACTTTGGCGTCAGCGCTTGGCGTAACGCTGGTGCTGCTGCTGACCATGGCCCTGGTTGATCCTTCCATCCTTTACACCGCGCAGCGCGGCGAAGGGGCTTTCTTCCGCGTGATCCCGATGTGGCTGATGGTGACGCTGGCCGGTGGCACTTTCGGCTATGCGATCATCGCGATGCTGATCGGCGGCATACGCTATTGGCGCGAAGTGGGCGGCGGCGCGCCGGCACCGGCGCCCATTGTTGATGCGGCGGTGGATATCCTGACGCTGCGCAACCTCGGCGGCGGCGGGCATGGCTGCAATGATGTGGATGACAGTTTCTCAAGCCAAAAGCGCTGGCTGCATCAGGCTGCCTTCTATGGCTTCATGCTGTGCTTCGCCGCCACCACGGCGGGGGCGATCTATCATCATTTCCTGGGGTTGCGGTCTCCGCATCCCTTCTTTTCCTTGCCGGTGCAGCTTGGCACTTGGGGGGGCGTGTTGCTCTGCATCGGCACTGCGGGCCTGATCCGCTTGAAAATCATCACGGACCCCGTGCCGGTGGCGAAGCGTCTGGTGGGCGGTGAATACGCCATGCTGTCGCTGCTGTTTCTGGTGAGTGCGACAGGGCTTTTGCTGCTGATGCTGCGCCATACCGGCGCGATGGGCGTGATGCTGGCCTTGCATCTTGGCCTGGTTCTGGCGCTGTTTGTGGCGCTGCCCTACAGCAAAATGGTGCATGGGGTGTATCGGGGCCTCGCACTTTGGCGGCATGCGCGGGAAAAACGCGGTAGCGTGATGGTTGCAGCGGAATAAGGGGTTGTCGCGCGCTGCCAGCGCGCCATGTCAGAGGGAATGAACGCCATAGCCCCTGCCCTGCCCGATATCGCCATCTCCGAAATGCCCGCCTGGCTGATCGGCGAATTGCGGTCCGACCATGCCGGCGAAACCGGCGCGGTCATGATCTATCGCGGCATCCTTGCCTTCTGCAAAGACCCCGCCATTCGCGACTTCGCGGAAAGACATGGCGCGACGGAACAGGGCCATCTTGATCTATTGAATGCCCTTCTGCCGCCTGAGTCGCATAGCAAGCTTTTGCCCATTTGGCGCATCGCCGGCTGGATGACCGGCGCCATCCCCGCGCTGTTTGGCCCGCGCGCCGTCTATGCCACGATTGATGCGGTGGAAAGCTTCGTGGATCACCATTACCAGCAGCAATTGGACCGGCTGGAAGCGGAAGGGCTTTTCCCACCGCTGCAAACGCTGCTCCGCCATTGCCAGGAAGAAGAAATCCACCACCGCGATGAGGCGCGCGAAGCGGGTGAAGGCCGCGCCTATGGCCCACTGCTCGGCGCCTGGGCCTGGGTGGTGGGGGCGGGTTCCAAGGCCGCCGTGGTAGCGGCCAAACGCATTTAAAGACGCACTACCGCCGCAGCAATTGCCGTTCCCGCCACCAGACCAGCAAGCCGCCGGCCAGGATCACACCCGTCCCCACCCAGGTCCAGAAATCGGGGAAGGTGTGAAAGACAAGCCACCCCACCAATGCCGCGACAACAATCTGCACGGTGCTGAAGGGCGCCAAAAGCGAAGCCGGGGCGCGGCGAAAGGCTGAAATCAGCAACAACTGGCCGAGAAGATTGCACAGGCCCGCGGCAGCAAAGATCGGGATATCCGCCGCATCCGGCATGCGCCAGACCAGCGGCACAAAGGCCGCCGCCAGCAGAAGCTGAATCGCGGAAGTCCAGATCAGTGTTGTCATCGCGCCATCGCGCGGCATCATGCGCGTGATCACCAGCGCAAAGGCCCAAAGCACAGCCTCAGAAAGCGGCCATAGCGCCGCCGGGCCAAAAACCCCCGCGCCTGGTCGCAGCACAATCAGCATGCCAAGAAAGCCGATCACCACCGCAACCCAGCGCTGCCAATCCACTTTTTCCTTGAGCAGGAAAACAGAAAACAGCACCACCACAAAGGGCGAGATATAAGTCAGCGCGATGCAATCCGCGAGATCAAGCAGGCTCAACCCTTGCACGAAAAGCAGCGTGCAGACAAAGATGCAGGCGCCGCGCAGCGTCTGCATCCCGGGATGGGCGCTTTTCACCACGGCGCAGCCACGCCAGGCGATGATCAGCAGCAGCGGCAGAACCTGAAACACAGAGCGGCCAAAGGCGACTTCAAGCGTGTGATATCTTTCCGTCAGCAGCTTGGAAGCCGCATCCACACCGGTGAAGATCGAGAAGCCGGCGAGCAATAGCCCAACCGCCAAGGCGCTATTTTGGGCGGGGTGACCCGACCCGGGCGCTGGTCCGGCCGACCTCACCTGCCGGCGCTGTCCATGGATACAAAGCGCATCCGCCCCATGGCTTGCAAAGCAACCATCATTGAAGCGACATGCGCCGATTGCAAAAAGGCGCCCGAGGCGATCAGCGCGGGCACCTCGGCCAAAGGCAAAAGTTCCACCGCGATTTCCTCGCCCGCATCAAGGCTTTGCACGCCATCAGCATAAGCGCCTTCCGCCAGCACAATGTGAATGCGGTTGGTATGCGTCGCTGAATTGGGACTTAGGCTGGTGATATGGCGAAAACCACGCGCGGCAAAACCGGTTTCCTCCCGCAACTCGCGCGCGGCGGCTTCAACCGGCCCGGCATCCGCCGCATCCATCACACCGCCCGGCAATTCCAGGTGCACGCAACCCGCGCCATGGCGATATTGGTGGTTCACGATCAGGCAATCATCATCGGTCAACGCCACCACATGCACCCAGTCGCGATATTCCAGCACATAATAGGGATCCAGCACCGCTCCTTCCGGCGTGATGCATTGATCCGCGCGCAGCCTGATCCAGCGATCCGCATGGATCAGGCGGCTGCCGGCCACGCGCCAGGCACCTGGCCGGCGCATTTCTATTCCGCCGCGATCTGTTGGGCGTAGCTTTCCAGCGGCGCGCAGGTGCAAACCAGATTGCGGTCGCCATAAACATTATCCACGCGCTTCACCGGCGGCCAATATTTGCGCGCCTTGACGAAAGGCAAAGGAAAGGCGGCTTCTTCGCGGCTATAGGGATGCGCCCAGGTCTCCGCCATCACTTCGGCGGCCGTATGCGGCGCGTTCTTCAGCGGATTATCTGCCTTATCCATCCGCCCCTGTTCCACAGCACGAATTTCGGCGCGGATCGCGATCATCGCATCAATGAAGCGATCAATCTCAGCCTTTGGTTCGCTTTCCGTCGGTTCCACCATCAGCGTGCCGGCCACAGGCCAAGACATGGTGGGCGCGTGGAAGCCGTAATCCTGCAGGCGCTTGGCGATATCTTCCACCAGCACACCGCCGCCTTGCTGGAAGCCGCGGCAATCCAAAATGCATTCATGCGCGACCATGCCATTCGAACCCTTATACAGCACCGGGAAATGCCCATCCAAACGCTTAGCCATGTAATTGGCGGACAGAATCGCAACCTCGGTTGCGCGGCGCAGAGCCTCGGGCCCCATCATCCGAATATAGGCGTAGGAGATCGGCAGGATGGAGGCTGAGCCAAAAGGCGCCGCACTCACAGGACCAAAGCCTGTGGCCGGGCCGGCTTCGGCCAGCATGGGGTGATTGGGCAAATGCGGCGCCAGATGCGCGGCAACACCGATTGGCCCCACACCTGGCCCGCCACCGCCATGCGGAATGCAGAAGGTTTTGTGCAGGTTCAAATGGCAGACATCGGCGCCAATCGCACCGGGGCTGGTCAGGCCAACCTGCGCATTCATATTGGCACCATCCATATAAACCTGCCCGCCCTTGGCATGCACGAGCGCGCAGATTTCCTTGATCTCGGCTTCAAAAACGCCATGCGTGCTGGGATAGGTCACCATCAGCGCAGCAAGCTTGGCGCCGTGCTGATCGAGCTTCACCTTCAGGTCATCGATATCCACATTGCCATCGCGGTCGCAGCCCACCACCACCACCTGCATGCCTGCCATCACGGCAGAGGCCGGGTTGGTGCCATGCGCGGAAGATGGGATCAGGCAAATGGTGCGGTCCGCATCGCCGCGCGAAAGATGCCAGGCGCGAATGGCAAGAAGCCCCGCATATTCACCTTGGCTGCCCGCATTGGGCTGCAAGGACACAGCGGCAAAGCCAGTGATTCGCGCCAACCAGGCTTCCAGCCGGCGGATCATGGTGATGTAGCCCGCCGCCTGATCCACCGGCGCGAAGGGGTGGATATTGCCGAAGCCTGGGAAGGTCACGGGAATCATCTCGGCCGTTGCGTTCAACTTCATGGTGCAGGACCCGAGCGGGATCATGCTGCGATTGAGCGCGACATCCTTGTCTTCCAGCGATTTCATATAGCGCAGCATGCCATGTTCGGAATGATGGCTATTGAAGACAGAAGCCGTCAGGAACGGCGAAGTACGGCGCAAGGCTTCCGACAAATCTCCGGCCAATGCCAGCGCATCCAGGACCGGCGCAGGCTTGCCCGCAGCTTCCGCCAGCACGGCCACCAAGCGCGCCAGATCGTCGCGGGATACGGTTTCATCCATGGCGATAGAAACACCGCCATCATCCAAACGCCGCAGATTGAAGCCGTGCTTCAGCGCCGCCGCCATCACGGCATCCGCCCGCGCGCCAGCTTCCAGCGTGATGGTATCGAAGAAACCTTGATGGCGCAGCGTAAAGCCAAGCCGCGTCGCAGCATCACCGGCCAGCCGCGCCAATAACCGCACACGCTTCGCAATGCGCGTCAGCCCTTCCGGCCCATGCCATACCGCATACATGCCCGCCATCACGGCCAGCAGCACTTGCGCGGTGCAGATATTGGATGTCGCCTTTTCGCGGCGGATATGTTGTTCGCGCGTTTGCAGCGCAAGCCGCATCGCGGGCGCACCTGCGGCATCCACGGAAACCCCGACAAGCCGGCCCGGCATCAGGCGCTTATGCGCATCCGTCACCGCCATGAAGGCAGCATGCGGCCCGCCATAGCCCATGGGCACGCCAAAGCGCTGCGCACTGCCCACCACCACATCGGCGCCCATTTCCCCAGGCGGCTTCAGCAACGTCAGCGAAAGCGGATCAGCCGCGACAATCGCCAAGCCACCTGCCGCATGCACGGCGGCGATCTCAGCGGTCAGGTCGCGCACCTCGCCAGTCGTGCCGGGATATTGCAGCACGAGCGCGAAGGGCTTTTCGGCAGCGCAAGCAGCGGCAATGCCTGCCACTTCAGCCACCACCACGCGATAGCCAAGCGGCGCGGCGCGGGTTTCCAGCACAGCGCGGGTTTGCGGGTGCAGATCAGCGGCCAGCACAATCGCGTTGCTTTTGCCGCGCGTGGCGGCATGGGCCAGCGCCATGGCTTCCGCCACCGCGGTCGCCTCATCTAAAAGAGACGCATTGGCAACCGGCAGGCCCGTGAGGTCGGTCACCATGGTCTGGAAATTCACCAAGGCTTCCAAGCGGCCCTGCGCAATCTCCGCCTGATAAGGCGTATAGGCCGTGTACCAGCCGGGATTTTCCAGAATGTTCCGTAGGATCACCGGCGGCGTCAGCGTGCCATGATAGCCAAGCCCGATCAGGGATTTGACATCGGCGCGGTTCTGTTCGGCCAAGGCGCGCAATTCGGCAATCGCCTCAGCCTCGCTCACGGCCGACGGCAGGGCGGAAAGATCAGCTTCCAGGATCGCAGCCGGCACGGTGCGTGCGGCAAGTTCTTCAAGGCTGCGCGCGCCGACCACGCGGAGCATCTCCGCGATTTCTGCTTCCGATGGCCCAATATGGCGACGATCGAAGGCGTAATGCGCTTCAAGCGCAATCAGTTCAGCGGCGCTCATGCCAGGCTATCCACGAAGGAATGATAGGCGCCCTCATCCATCAGTGCTCCGATTTCGTTGGCATCGGCGGGCTCAATCCGGAAGAACCAGCCGCCTTCGGTTGGTTCACGATTGATCAGGCCCGGGTCATCGGACAGCGCGGCATTGACTTCAATGATCTTGCCCGCAATCGGCGCATAAACATCGGAAGCGGCCTTCACGCTTTCCACCACGGCGCAGGCCTCACCAGCCGCAACCACGCGGCCCAGTTCCGGCAAATCCACAAACACCACATCGCCCAAAGCATTCTGCGCGTGATCGGTAATGCCTATGGTGGCGCCATCGCCATCGGTGCGGATCCATTCATGGTCTTTGGAAAAACGCATTTCAGACATGGGACAGGGCCTTTCAGCGAGCGTAACGATGGGGGGTAAAGGGCATGGGCGCGACGCGGGCGGGAACCGGCTTGCCACGCACCATCAAATCAAGGGCAGTGCCGTCTTCGGCGAAGGGGCGCGCGACATAGCCCATGGCAACCGGCGCACCCACGGAAGGGCCAAACCCGCCCGAGGTCACTTCGCCAATCACCGCGCCATCCGCGCCCGCAATGGGCGTATGGCCACGCGCCGGCTGGCGGCCTTCGGGGCGAAGGCCAACGCGCATGCGCTTTGGCCCATTGGCCAATTCGTCGCGCACGCGCTCAGCCCCCGGGAAATTCCATTCCATGCGCCGGCGCTTGCCGATGCTCCAGACCAGCCCCGCTTCAACGGCGCTGGTGGTTTCATCAATATCGCTGCCGTAGAGGCAAAGCCCCGCTTCAAGCCTGAGCGAATCCCGCGCCCCAAGCCCCGCCGGCATCACACCAGGCAACGCCAGCAAGCGGCGCGCAAAGGCCTCGGCTTGATCCGCAGGGACCGAGATTTCAACGCCATCTTCGCCGGTATAGCCGCTGCGGGAGATGATGGCGTTCACACCGCCAATATCAAAGCTGCCAATCCCCATGAAGGAAAACGCAGCAAGCCCCGGCGCCAATTCGGCCAGTGCCGGCACCGCACCCGGCCCTTGCAACGCCAAAAGCGCGCGATCTTCATGCCGATGCAGTGTGACACCTTGCGGCAAATGCGCCGCGATATGGCCGAAATCATGTTCCTTGCGGCTGGCATTCACGACAAGGAAAATCCGGTCACCCAGATTGGCGAACATGAAATCATCCAGAATGCCGCCGCTTGAAGATGTCAGCAGCCCATAGCGCTGCCGCCCAGGCTTCAGCCCCGCCACATCGGCGGGGGTCAACGCTTCAAGCGCCGCCGCCGCGCCTTCGCCACGCAATTCCGCTTGGCCCATATGGGAAACATCAAAAAGCGCGGCGGCGCTGCGGCAGTGCAAATGCTCCGCCATGATGCCGGCAGGGTATTGCACCGGCAGCGCATAACCCGCGAAGCCCACCATGCGCCCGCCCAATTCGCGGTGCAGCGCGGCGAGCGGGGTTTCCGCCAGGGATTCGGATGGGGACTCGGCCACGCTGCCTCCCGCCGCTTCGCGCGGCGAAATGGGTTCAGAACGTGGTCCCCCTCTGTCTGATGACCTGAGAGATTCGGTGGGGGCGTTACCTCACCTTACTCCGTCGGTGCCATGGCTTGCGCCACGGGCTTTCCAGAGGCCCCTTCCCCGCGCGGCCCTTGTTGCCTGAGCGTTTCCGGGGACCGGTTGCGCCTTCGGCGGCAGGCAGGCCTGCTCTCTCCCGCGCGGTGTCAACGGGGTGGATGGTGAATGACAGATCGGGCGGGGGCGCGCAATACGGAAAAACTGCCCTGGGAACGGCCCTGATTTAAGCATTTGGTTAATCGGTTTCCCTCACTATACTCGGTATGAATTTCCCGCCCGGAGCAGGCATGGACGGTTATATCCCCGGTCAATCTCGCGCAGCGCACCACCCCCCGGTGGCGCGGTTCGAGGTTTGTGCCGATGCCCTGCTGGAAGCCCATGGCGGTGTGGTCTATCGCGACTCGGCTTTGCGCGGGCCTTGCCTGAATGGCATCAGCCTTGGCATGTTGAGCGCCTTTCTGGGCGAGCCCGCCAGCATTGGCCGGCTGATGCGCTTGGATGAGGCGCTGACGCGGCGCATTTATCGCCGCTTGATCTGGGACGAACTCGGCGCGGACCGCCTGCCGCCGGGGCTTGATCTGGCTTTGATGGCCTTCGCGCTGGAAGCCGGGCCGCATGCGGCGATCCTGGCGCTGCAGGATGCTTTGGGTGTGGCGCGGAGCGGCGCCTTGGATGAGCCAAGCCGCACCGCCCTTGAAGGGCTTGAAGCGGCGCCGGTGATTACCCGCGTTTTCGCCGCGCTTTCGGCGCATGGCCTGGCCCTCGGCCAGCTTCCGGGCCGCGCCTTGGATGAATTGCGCGACGCTGCGCTTGGCATGGCCGGGTCAGGCTGAGCCAGTCTGATCCTCCAATACTTGCCCAGCCCGGTGCCGGCGCAGCAGCCAAAGCCCGATCAGTACCGAAACCATAAATAGCACCGCCGCCAGCCCAAGCTGCCAGGCGCCATCCACCCGGATGCCCTTGCCAAGTAGCGCAAAAATCACCGTCTGCGGCACATAGCCAAGCGCCGAGGCCGCCAGGAACGCCAAAGGCGGCACCGCTGCCATCCCGGCCAGCAGATTGACCGCCAAATTATTGCCAATCGGCAGCAAGCGCAGCGCCAGAGTTGCGCCAAAGGGGCTGCCAATCAGCACATCCCGCATCGGGCGCAGCCTGTGGCCGAAACGCCCGGCCAGCCGCGCCTCGGCCCAGGGGCGACCTATGGCGCGCGCCCAGGCATAGGCCACAGCGCAACCCAGGATTTGCGCTGCCATGGCCAGCGCCGTGCCCTCCACCGCGCCAAAGGCATAGCCGGCCAGAAAGGCGATCCCCTGGCGCGGCACGCCGGCGGCCGTCAGCGCAGCCCCGGCAAGGACGAAAACCGCATCACCCAGCAAGCCCTGGCCCAGCACATAATGATCAACCCATTCTGTCCCCGGCGCAGCACCCAGGCTTCTCAGCAAAAGCCCACCAGCCATGAGGCCGAGTGCCAGCACCAGCAACCGGATCAGCGCCGCCCGCCGCCGGGCGGAAGGCGCGGGCGCGGTCATGCCTCGGGCTCGATCACCGGGCGTTTGCCGCGCCTTTGCAGCCAGGCAACGCCGATCAGATCCAGGATGCTGACCGCCAGCCGATCAAGCGTGCCGTAATTGGATTTGCCCCGCACGCGCGGGCGGTGATTGACGGGTTCGCTGATCACCACGCCGCCAGCACGCAAAGTCAGCGCCGGCAGGAAGCGATGCATATGATCAAAATGCGGCAGGCTGAGGAACAGCGCGCGGGAAAACACCTTCAGGCCGCAGCCGGTATCGGGCGTGGCGTCCCGCAGCATCCAGGCGCGGAAGCGATTGGCGAAGCGGCTACTGAAACGCTTCACCGCCGAATCGCGGCGATTGACGCGATGCCCGGCAATCAGCACCGGGGCGCCTTGCGTAGCCTCGGCCACGGCGCGGGCCAGAAGGCGGGGGATATCGGCGGGGTCGTTCTGGCCATCGCCATCCAGCGTCGCGATCCATTCGCCCCGCGCTGCCTTCACCCCTGTGATCACGGCGGCCGATTGGCCGCAGGAAGTGCGATGGCGCAGCATCCGCAAGGGGGCGCCTTCTGCCCGGGCGGCCGCCAATTCCTGCGGCGTGGCATCGGTGGACCCATCATCCACATAAACAATCTCATGCGCGACACCGGCCAAAGCAGCACGTATTTCAGCGATTAGGGGCGCGATATTGGGCGCTTCATTGCGCACCGGTACCACCACGGAAATCAGCGGCGCGGCCGGGGGCATAGCATTGTCAGAGGACATCAGAATTTTGCGGTAGCAGGGCCGCCAAGACACGGCAAGCAGGGGTGCATCGCCCCGCAACTGCCCCTATATGCGCGCCATGCCCTTCGACACACGCTCCCTGCCCGCCGATATCGCCGCCGCCGAACAACAGGACGCAACCCGCGCCATTGCCTTTTGGCTGCTGGGCGTGGCCGGCATGGTCTGGTTCATGGTGGGGCTTGGCGGGGCGACGCGGCTGACGGGATCTGGCCTTTCCATCATGGAATGGGCGCCGATTGCGGGCACGCTGCCGCCGCTGTCACAAGCTGAATGGCAAAGGCTTTACGATCTTTACCGCACCATTCCGCAATATCAGCTGGTCAATCAGGGTTTTGGTATCGAAGGCTTTAAGGAGATTTTCTGGCTGGAATGGGGGCATCGGCTTTGGGGAAGGCTGATTGGCTTGGCCTATGTGGGGGGCCTTGCCTGGTTCTGGCTGCGCGGGCGGGTGCCGGCTTCGCTCAAGCCCCGGCTTTTGCTGCTGCTGGCGCTGGGGGGGCTGCAAGGTGCCATTGGCTGGTTCATGGTGGCATCGGGCTTTGATGCGGATAGGACAGCGGTTTCGCCCTATCGGCTGGTGATCCATCTGGGCTTGGCCTTTGTGCTGTTTGGGCTGTTGTTCTGGACAGCGCTTAGCCTGCTGCGCCCGGCCCGCAGCGGCCCGGCTGATGCTGGCGCGCTGCGCGGCTTGGTGCACGCGACTGCGGCGCTCGCGGTGCTGGCCATGCTGGCGGGCGGCTTTGTGGCGGGCATTCGCGCGGGCTTCAGTTACAATACCTTCCCGCTCATGGATGGGCGGCTGGTGCCGGAAGGCTATTGGGATTTAGCGCCGGCGCTCAAGAATTTCACCGCCAATATCGCCGCCGTGCAATTCAACCATCGGCTTTTGGCGACAGCGGTGCTGGTGGTGGCTTTGGCCGCCGCGCTGATGGCTTGGCGCCGGCTGCCCAATGGCTTTGCGCGCATCGCCGTGCTGGCGCTTGGGGCATCGGTGGCGCTGCAATATGCGCTAGGCATCGCAACGCTGTTGGCCGTGGTGCCGGTTTGGCTTGGCACGCTGCACCAAAGCATCGCGGTGCTGGTGCTGGCGACAGCCCTTGCCGCGATTCATGGCTTGCGCCGCCCGCGCGCAACCGCTTCTCTGCACGCCTGACCTTCGAGGTAAAAAGCCCATGAACGCGCTCGGCATCACTGATGAATTGTTTTTCACGCTGCTGGATCGCGCAGGCGCCGAACGCCAATTGCGCGACGCAACGGCGGGCTGTGAGGATGGCGAGTTGTTCCTGGAATACCGCGAAAGCGAGGCGATTTCGCTGGATGATGGCCGCATCCGTTCCGCAAGCTATGACGCGACGCGCGGCTTCGGCTTGCGTGCCGTGGCCGGGGAAGCGGCTGGCTACGCCCATGCGGGGGAATTGTCGGATTCTGCGCTTTCGCGTGCCGCCGCCGCGGTGAAGGCCGTGCGCCAAGGCCATAGCGGGGCTTTGGATATCGCGCCACGCGCCACCAATGCGCGGCTCTACACCGATGCCAATCCACTCACGCAAATGGATTTCGCCGCCAAGACCGCTTTGTTGCAGGAAATTGACGCCTATGCGCGGGCGCGAGACCCGCGCGTGGTGCAGGTGATGGCCTCCATCACTGGGGAATGGCAGGCGGTGCAGATCCTACGCCCGGATGGGCAGCGCTTCGCTGATTTGCGCCCCTTGGTGCGCTTCAATGTCTCGGTCGTGGTAGCCGAAGGTGATCGCCGCGAAACGGGCAGCTTCGGCACGGGCGGGCGCTTTGCCTATGGCCGCGTGCTGGGCGGCGATGCCTGGAAGCGCGGTGTGGATGAGGCGCTGCGCCAGGCGCTGGTGAATCTGGGCAGCGTGCCGGCACCCGCCGGAGAAATGGAAGTGGTGCTCGGCCCAGGCTGGCCTGGCATTCTGCTGCATGAAGCGATCGGCCATGGGCTGGAAGGCGATTACAACCGCAAAAAGACATCCGCCTTCGCCGGGCTGCTTGGCCAGCGCATCGCCGCACCAAGTGTCACGGTGGTGGATGATGGCACCATGCCAGATCGGCGCGGCAGCCTGACGGTGGATGATGAAGGCACGCCAAGCGGGCGCACCACGCTGATTGAAGATGGCATCCTCGTTGGGTTCCTGCAGGATCGGCAGAATGCGCGGCTGATGGGTGTGGCCCCTACCGGCAATGGCCGGCGCCAGAGCTATGCCCATGCGCCGATGCCGCGCATGACAAACACGGTGATGCTGGGCGGCGCCCATACGCCCGAAGAGGTTCTGGGCAGTGTGAAGCGCGGGCTTTACGCGGTGAATTTCGGCGGCGGGCAGGTGGATATCACCTCCGGCAAATTCGTCTTCAGCGCTTCGGAAGCCTATCTGATTGAAAACGGCAAGATCGGCGCGCCGGTGAAGGGCGCGACGCTGATCGGTAATGGGCCGGATGCGCTGACCAAGGTCAGCATGGTTGCCAATGACATGTCACTCGACCCCGGCATTGGCACCTGCGGCAAGCAGGGCCAGGGCGTGCCGGTTGGCGTTGGCCAACCGACACTGAAACTGACCGGGCTGACGGTGGGTGGAACGGCGGTTTAGCGTCTGATCCGCGTAGGTCGAATGACCGAAGCGGTGAATCAGCCGCTCTAAATTGTATCAGCTTGCCTTCGCCGCCGTGCGCATCAATTCATAAGCGCCGCGCTCTCCCGCACTTGGCACCAGCCGCGTGGTGAGACCGAGCACGGTTTCCGCGCCACCCAGATAGACATAGCCATCCGGCTGCAATTGATTGGCGATATTGGCGAGCACCTGAGTCTTGGTCGCCGCATCAAAATAGATCAGCACATTGCGACAGAAGATGATGTCGAAGCGGCCAAGGATGGAGGGGCTTTCCAGCAGGTTGAAGCATTGCCAGCGCACCATGCCGCGCAGCCCATCGGAAATGCGCCAACGCCCCGCATCAGGCTTGAAATACTTCACCAGCAATTGCACCGGCAAGCCGCGCTGGACCTCAAATTGCGAAAACAAGCCTTCCTGCGCACGCGCCAGCACATCGCGGGACAAATCCGTGCCCACGATTTCCACACGCCGCCCGCCCAGTGCCGGCCCCAATTCATTGATGATCATCGCTACCGAATAGGCTTCCTGCCCTGTGGAAGCTGCCGCCGACCAGATGCGCAAAGCCTGCCCCGCCGGGCGTGCTGCGGCCAGCTTCGGCAATACCAGGCGCAAATGCTCAAAGGGTCTGCCATCACGAAAGAAGGAGCTTTCATTGGTGGTGAGCGCTTCCACCACCTCGGTCGCGAGCGGCAGGGAAGGCGCATTGCGCAACCGCCCGGCGAGCGCATCCAAAGACACCAGCCTTTCGCGCTTCAGGATCGGCGCCAGGCGCGTATCCAGCATATAGGCCTTGTCCGTATTCAGCACGATGCCAGAACGTGCCTTCACGAGACCGGTGAGAAATTGAAAGGATTCAGGGGTCATGTTTTTGCACCTGGCAATTTGAAGATTTCGAGAACCCGTTCCGCCAGCACTTCCGGCGGAGATTGCAGGCTGGCGATACCGGCGCGCGAAACCGCCCCCGGCATGCCCCAGACCACAGAACTTGCTTCATCCTGCGCGAAAACCGCGCCACCCTTGGTGACAAGGCCGCGACAGCCTTCCAGCCCATCCTGCCCCATACCGGTCAGGATCACGGCCAATACGCGTCCGGAACAAATGCGCGAAGCGGATTGCACCATGGGGTCCACCGCAGGCCGGCAGTAATTCACCGGTGGTCCGGTATCGAGCCGCGCAACAAGCGTATCCCCAATACCGGCATCCACAGTCAGATGATGGTCGCCAGGGGCAAGATAAATGCGCCCAGGCTGCATCACTTCGCCATTCTTCGCCTCGGCACAGGGCATGACGCCAAGCTTGTCCAAGTGATCAGCCAACATGGTGGTGAAGCCGGCTGGCATATGCTGCACAATCGCCACGGGAATCGGCAGTGGGCGCAGATGCTTGAAGAAGGCCGCCAAGGCTTGCGGGCCGCCGGTGGAACTGCCCACTGCGAGGAGGCGCGGCGGCAGCATGGGCTTGCCGATGGGGCGCGAAATGGGCCGCGCGATCACTGGCGCGGGCGGTGGCGGGCGCAGGGGCTTTTCAGGCGCGCGACGCATGCGCGCCCAACCCTGCACCTTGGCGATCAATTCATCGCGAAAGATTGGGCTGGCCGTGCCGCCAAGTGACCCGGTGGGCTTCGGCACGTAATCCACCGCGCCCGCACGCAAGGCGGCCATGGCCGCTGCCGCGCCGCGCTGTGTCAGCGCGCTGGCTACGATAATCGCGGTGCCTGGTGCCTGCTTCAGGATCAGCGGAATCGCTGTCATGCCATCCATCACCGGCATTTCCAGATCCAGCAGCACCACTTGCGGCTTGGTTACCGCCAACGCCGAAAGCGCGGCCTGGCCATCACCAGCGCGATGCACAATCCTGATGCCGGGATCGGTTTCCAGAATGCGCGCCATGATGCCGCGCTGTACGGCGCTGTCGTCGCACAGCATCACACGCACTGGTTCCGTCGTGGTGGCGGGTGCCGGAAAACTCACGCCGCATCCGAAAGTAGGCCGGCCTGGACGAATTTATCGTGCAGGATGCCAGCATCAAAAGGCTTCATGATGTATTCCTGCGCGCCAGCGGCCAGCGCTTCAACAATGCGGTCAATGCCGGCTTCCGTGGTGCAGAGCACGACAATCGGCTGGGAGGGGCCATGTTCCGCGCGACAATGCTTGAGGAATTCCAGCCCATCCATGACCGGCATATTCCAATCCAGCAATACGGCTTCCGGCATTTCGCTGCGGCAGGAAACCAGCGCCTCGGCGCCATCCTTGGCTTCACGCACGGTGAAGCCAAAGCCTTCCACAATGCGTCGCGCGGCGCGCCTGACCACCGGGCTGTCATCAACGATAAGGCATGAACGATTCTGCATGGTTTCAATCATCCGATATTGAGAAGACGTGCGACATCCAGCATGACAATCAGCCGGTCTTCTTCGCGATAGACACTGAGCGATACGTCGCGCCAGAGCGCATCAAGCGTTGGTGGATTGGGGCAAACGCCCGCAGAAGGCAGGGGAATGACCTCACCGACCTGATCAACGATCAGGCTGTATAATTCGCCACCCTGTTCCACCACCACGCTCATTGCCTTGTCGGCATTGTCAGCCGAAGGCAGGCCAAGGCGCTTGCGCAAATCAATCGCGGTGACGATGCGCCCGCGCAGATTGAGCCCGCCGGCCACTTCGGCTGGCGCCAGCGGAATAGGCGTGATCGCCTGTGGCCCCAGCACATCGCGCACCAGCAGCACGGGAATGCTGCAGGTCTGTCCGGCAACAGTCAGGGTAAGAAATACCTCATCCTCCCGCTCGGCCAGGGCAAGCGCGGCAATGGCAGGGCCGGAACGCTGGGTTTCGCTGATGCTTTGCATGATCCCCTCCTCAGGCAGCAATCGGTGAGCTCAGGCATTCGCGCAGCGAAGACAGCAGCGCATCCCGATCATATTTCGCGACGTAATCGGTAAAGCCCGCTTCCCGCCCGCGCGTGACATCTTCCGGCTCTGCGCGGGATGAAAGGGCCACCAGCGGCAGCCGCATCCAGGCCCCCGAGGCACGTACATTGCGGGCAAAACTCAGCCCATCCATTTCCGGCATTTCGATATCGGAAATCAGCGCTTCGAATTCCACGCCCGCATCACGCAGACGCAGCGCTTCCGCTGGACCTTCCACGGCGGTCACGTCAAAGCCGGCAGCGGAAAGCGCGGGCACCACCAAATGGCGGAAGAAGGGGCTGTCATCAATCAGCAGCAGGCGCGACTTCTGGCTGAAAGAAGATGAGTTCCGATCACCGCGGAACCAATCACCGCCGGCATGGGAAAGCCAATAGACCGTATCAATCACATCCGTGACGCGTTCGGAAATGACCGCGCTGCCAAGATAGCCAAGCCGATCCGACCCAGGTTGAATGACCAAAGGTTCTTCGACCACATCAAGGATCTGATCGACCATCAGCCCCATGCTGCGCTGACCTTCGGTGAAGACCAGCACCGCCTGACGGCCCGATGCAGGGGGCTCCCAATGCCCGGCAATCGGCACCATCGGCATCAATTGGCCGCGATACTGCACCACCGGCGTGCCGCCAGACATTTCAATGCGCTCGACCGGAATATCCTCAAGCCGCGCGACCAGGCCAAGCGGCACGGCCTTCGGCGTCTGATCCCCGGCGCGGAACAGCAACAGGGAGGTGCTGGAATCCGAACGGATGCCGGCAGCGGTGATCGTTGCCTGCTGTTCCTCCGCACGGCCTTCGGCGGTGATGCCGGCGCCGCGCGCAACACCATTCGGATCCAGGATCATGATGACGCTGCCGTCCCCCAGAATGGTATTGCCGCTGAACATGGTGATGTGACGCAGGATCGGCGCCACCGGCTTCACCACGATTTCTTCCGTGTCAAAGACGCGGTCCACCACAATGCCAAAAACATTGGCGCCCACCTGCATCACCACAACATAACCCTTGAGACCCCCAACCGGCGCCTCAGCCAGCCGCAACAAGGAAGACAGCGACACCAAGGGCAGCAGGCGATCACGCAGGCGCAGCACCGGCGCATCCTTGATCATTTCAATGCGCGTGCTGCCTTCATGTTCATCACCAACGCGCACCAATTCCACCACGCCGATCTGCGGAATGGCGAAGCGTTCACCACCCGCCTGCACAATCAGTGCGGAGACAATGGCGAGTGTCAGCGGAATTTTGATGGTGAAGGTGGTGCCGCGCCCTTCCTTGGAGCGCAATTCGATCGTGCCGCCAATGCGTTCGATATTGGTCTTGACCACATCCATCCCAACCCCGCGGCCGGAGACAGAGGTGATTTGCTGCGCTGTCGAGAAACCCGGGCGGAAGATAAAGCGCAGCACATCATGTTCGCTCATCTGCGCCAATTCAGCCTCGGTCGCGAGACCCTGAGCCAATACCTTGGCGCGAATCCTATCCACCGGCAGGCCACGACCATCATCACCGATTTCAATGATGATATGCCCGCCCTGGTGATAGGCGTTCAGCAGAATGCGCCCGGTTTCAGGCTTGCCCGCCGCGCGACGATCAGCGGGTTTTTCCAACCCGTGATCCCCGCTATTGCGCACCATATGCGTCAGCGGATCCTTGATCAGTTCCAGCACCTGCCGGTCCAATTCGGTATCGGCGCCACGCATCTCAAGATCAATCTTCTTGCCCAATTCATTGGCCAGATCGCGCACCAGGCGCGGCAGCTTGGCCCAGGCATTGCCGATGGGCTGCATGCGCGTCTTCATGACACCTTCCTGCAATTCGGAGGTGATGTGCGAAAGCCTCTGCAAGGGCACCGAAATCTGGCTATCGGATGAAACGCGCGCCAATTGCATGAGCTGATTGCGCGTCAGCACCAATTCGCTGACCAGCGTCATCAGATCTTCCAGCACTTCAACGGAAACGCGAATCGTCTGCTGCGCTGCGGCCGATTCGGCCTGCTGGGCTTCGGCCGGCGCTTCAGGGGCGCGCGGCGCGGGGGCGGTAACGGGGGCGGCGATGGGTGCCGCTTCAACCGGCGCTTCGGCCTTTATTTCCGGCTTGGGGGAGGGCACGACCGATTCGCCGCGCGCCGCCGCATCCAAAGCCGCGATCACCGCGCTGTCATCGCCTTCCGGTTCCTGACCATGCTGTTCCAATTCCAGCACAATATGTCGAATGGCATCCACCGCAGCGAAAATCAGCGTAATGCCCTGGGGGGTGACCTTCAGGCTGCCATCGCGATAAAGGCCCAGAATGGTTTCGGCCGCATGCGCCACCTTTTCCAAGCGCGACAGCCCAAGAAAGCCGCAAGTTCCCTTAATGGTATGCACCTGCCGAAAGATCTCGGCGAGAGTCGGCGCATCATCCGGGGCGCGTTCAAGGCGCAGCAATGCCTCATCTACCGCGCTCAGGCCTTCATGGGTTTCAGTGAGAAAATCAGCAAGAAGATCGTCCATAACCATCCCCAGGGACTGTGGTATGGGATGATTATGGGCCAGCGCTTGCGAATAAAGCGTAAAGCCCGCAGCCGATTCAGGCGGGCATTGTCAGAATCAAGGCAGGCGCCGCCTGACCGGGCGGCAAGGCAAGGCCCAGTGAAACGCCAGCGGCGCCCGCGCTGGTGCAAAGCCACAATGCAAGGGCATCGCGGCTGGAAATTTCGGTCGGCAGCGCAGCACCTGCCGCATGGCGAACCACAACGGGGCTCCAGGCCGCAGCGGCGCCAATCGGCAGAATCATGATCTCGCGCTGCAAATCGCCCGAAAGCCGCACCATGCCACCACGCGGCAAGGCCTCACCTGCCACCAAAAGTCCGCTCAGCAGCAAGGGCACCATGGTTTCAGACAAAGCGGTTTCTTCCGGCAAATCGCCGATTTCAAGATGCGCCCGCCCACCGGCAATCTGGCCCTTCAACAGGCCAAGCACGGCGCCCAAGGTGCGCGCTTCCCCGCTGCCCAGCACGGAACGCCACAGCAGCAGGCGCCGGCGCAGCATGTCTGCCGCCTCACCCGCCAAATCCGCTGCTTCCGCCCCGGCATCATTCAGCATTTCGAGCGCATTGCCGATGGTGCCGGCAAGGCCGCCCAGATCATGGCACAACCTCAGCCCGATCAAGCGGGTCAGGCGGAGATGCAAATCAGCGCCTTCGGCGCTATCAGGCTTAGGGTTCACTTGCGACATGGGCTTGGACAGTATCCTCTTAGGCCTAGCGAGTGATTAACAACGACAGCGATTGGTGATGGCCTTGATAGAACCTGGCATGCGTGTGCGCCACCCGACCGAGGTGGATTGGGGCCTGGGCCAGGTCCAATCCGTGGCGGGGGATCGCGTCACGGTCAATTTCGAGCATGCCGGCAAGGTATTGATCAATGCCCGGCTGATTGAACTGATCATCGAAGCCCCGCCCGCCAGATGACAGATCTTATCAATGCCGCCCTGCCGGTGCTGAACGATTGGCGGCTGCTGGCCGCGGCACTCGCCACCGCCATTGCCGGGCTGATGCGCGGCTATGCCGGCTTTGGCACGGCGGTGATCCTGGCGCCGATCTATTCCGTGCTCTGGGGCCCCAAGGCCGGGGTGCCGGTGATGCTGCTGATGGAACTGATTGTTTCCATCCAATTGCTCCCCAGCGCCTTCAAGGATGCTGATCGGCGCGTGATTTTGCCGATTGGCGGCATGGCAGCGCTGATGACCCCCCTTGGCGCCTATATCCTGATCACCGCGGATGGAGAGGTTCTGCGCCGCGCCATTGGCGCCTTTGTGCTGGTGTTTGGTGGGCTGCTGCTGTCGGGCTGGCGCTATAACGGGTCCCGCCCGCTGCCGCTGAACATGGCGGTGGGGGCGGTCTCGGGCCTGCTCAAGGGCTCCACGGGCATGTCCGGGCCGCCGGTGATCCTTTACCTGCTGGCAGGGCCGGAAGCGGCCAAGACGCATCGGGCCAATCTGATCCTGTTCTTTTCGGTGATTTCGGTGATTTCCGTCTTCCCGCCCCTGTTTCTGGGGCTGATTGACCTGTCCGTACTGATCCGCACTGCGGTGCTGCTGCCCATTATGGTGATTTGCGTGCCCATTGGGGCGCGGCTTTTCCATGTGGTGCCGCAAAGCTGGTATCGGCCCTTTGCCCTGATTGTGCTGATTGGTGCGGGGTCCATCGCGCTTCTGGCGTGAAGCATTTTCAAGCCAAGCTTTCGAGCTTGGCGGCTCGGAAAATGCGATCAAACAGAAAACAAGGGTGTTTTCACCGCGGGCTGAGGCGGCGAAAACACCCCAAAGGGTCTTGCACCGGACCCCGCTTCGCCCCCAAATCGCTCCTTATGAACGCTCACTCTCCGCAACCCGCGCCCCTTATGGACCCTTTCGGGCGCCACGTGTCCTATTTGCGCGTTTCCGTGACGGATCGCTGCGATCTCCGCTGCGTCTATTGCATGGCGGAAGACATGACCTTCCTGCCCAAGGCGGAAATCCTGACGCTTGAGGAATTGGAACGCCTTTCCGCCGCCTTCATCGCAAGCGGTGTTGACAAGATCAGGCTGACGGGTGGTGAGCCCTTGGTGCGCAAGAATGTCATGTCCCTGATCAGGGGCTTAGGCCAGCGCATCGGCCCGGGCGGCTTGCGTGAATTGACGCTCACCACCAATGGCACGCAGCTGGTGCGCTGTGCGGATGAGCTTTATGCCGCTGGTGTCAGGCGCATCAATGTATCGCTCGATACTTTGGATGCGGATGCCTTCGCCGCCGTCACGCGCTGGGGCAAGATTGAACAGACCTTGGATGGCATTTTCGCCGCCAAGGCTGCCGGCCTTGCCATCAAGATCAATGCGGTCGCGCTGAAGGGCGTGAACGAGCATGAATATGACCGCATGATCGCCTGGTGCGGCGAACATGGCTTTGATCTTTGCCTGATTGAAACCATGCCGATGGGCGATATCACCGGTGATCGCACGGATCAGTATTTGCCGCTCTCGCTGGTGCGTTCCCGCCTCAAGCAGAATTGGACGCTGGAAGATACGGATTACAGCACGGGCGGCCCGGCGCGCTATATGCGCGTGAAGGAAACCGGCCAGCGGATCGGCTTCATCACGCCCATGACGCATAATTTTTGCGAAAGCTGCAACCGTGTGCGGCTGACCTGCACGGGCACGCTGTATATGTGCTTGGGGCAGGATGATGCGGCGGAATTCCGCACCCTGCTGCGTGACCCCAGCGTGGATGACGCGGCGCTTTTGCAAGCGATTCATGACGCCATTGCCCGCAAGCCCAAGGGCCATGATTTCGTGATTGACCGCAGGCATAATCGCCCCGCCGTCGCCCGCCACATGAGCGTGACCGGTGGTTGAAGCCCTGCAAGCCATTGTCGCCGCGCTGACCATTCCCGGCCTGCCCTCCTGGACCGGCCTGATTCTGGCGCTGCTTTTGGGCCTTCTGGTGCTGGCCTTCCTTGGCATGCCCTTCGCCGTTTATGGCGTGAAATCGCGGCTGGAGGCGCTGGAACTGCAAGTGGCGGAACTGCGCGCTGAACTCCGCCGCACTGGGCCTGTAGCCGCCCCGCGCGCGGCGGTGGAGCAGGATTGGGAAGAACCCGCCGGCTTCACCCGCCGAGAGGTTGAAGCCGGCCCACGCCTCAGCGCGCCTGTGCCGCCGCCCCCCGCCTATAGCCAGCCCCCTTTGCGCGACCGTCGCGCCGAACCCAAGCTGGATTGGCGCCCGCCGCGCCCCTGACCCCCCTTGCGGCTTGGCCCCGGCCTCGGCTTGATGGCGTCCTTATTGGTCAGGAGTGAAGCGGATGCGCGTCAGCGTGATCCAGATGAACCAGGGCAGCGACAAGGCGGCGAACCTTGCGCAGGCCGAAAAGCTGATTGAAGCGGCGGTGGCGGCAGACCGGCCCGGCTTGGTCAGCCTGCCGGAAACCTGGACCAATCTGGGCGGTGGGCGAGATGCCCGCATGGCAGCCGCCGAAGTGCTGCCCGCACCCGGCGCTGAAGGCGGCCCGGCCTATGAAATGTTGCGTGGCCTCGCGCGCCGGCACGGCATTACCGTGCATGGCGGGTCCATGATCGAAAATGGCGGCGAAAAGCTGTTCAACACCACGCTGGTCTTCGGCCCGGATGGGGCGGAGATTGCGCGCTATAGAAAGATACACCTTTTCGACATCACTGCCCCCGATGGCACGGGATACCGAGAAAGCGCGCTCTACGGCGGCGGGCGCGATTTGGCGCTGTTTGAAGCAAGCGGCATCCGCTTTGCCTGTACCATTTGCTATGATGTTCGCTTTCCGGAACTTTATTCGGCGCTGCGCGCCATGGGGGCGGAAGCGATTCTGGTGCCGTCCAATTTCACGCTGCAAACCGGCAA
Source organism: Roseomonas sp. (assembly GCA_020249145.1). Lineage (GTDB taxonomy): Bacteria > Pseudomonadota > Alphaproteobacteria > Acetobacterales > Acetobacteraceae > Neoroseomonas. Next base: position 90,730 of record JADCGF010000006.1, read on the forward strand.
GGATCATTGGGAGGCTTTGCTGCGGGCGCGAGCGATTGATACGCAATGCTGGATCATCGCCGCCGCTTCCTTCGGCCAATATGAAGAACGCGGCGCGCAACGCAGTGTCTATGGCCATTCACTGATCGCCGATCCCTGGGGCCATGTGCTTGCCAAGGCAAGCGACGGCAAAGGCCACGCCACCGCGCGTATTGACCAGGCGCTGACCGCGCGTGTGAGGCGCGACATGCCGCTGCTGGAACACCGTGCCGCTGCTCAAGGTTGGCAGCGCGCATGAACGCCTTCGCGCCCCGCCATGTAGCCATTCTGGCTGGGCAAAGTACCGAGGCACAAAAGGCCCGCGCCGCGCTGGTCGCGCGTTATGGCAGCGCCAGCGAAGACGAAGCCGATATGGTGGTGGCGCTTGGTGGCGATGGCTTCATGCTGGAAACGCTGCACCGTTTCCTACGCCGAGGCTTGCCGGTTTATGGCATGAACAGGGGCAGCGTTGGCTTTCTGATGAATGATTATCGGAAAGATGATCTTCCCGCGCGTCTTGCCGCCGCACAAACCGCCATTGTACATCCGCTACGCATGGTGGCGCTGCGCCAGGATGGGCCGTCGGTAGAGGCACTCGCCATCAACGAAGTCTCCCTGCTGCGTGAAAGCCGGCAGGCCGCCAAGATACGCATATTGGTGGATGGCAAGGCACGTCTGCCGGAATTGATTTGCGATGGCATTTTGGTGAGCACGCCAGCCGGCAGCACTGCCTATAATCTTTCCGCGCATGGGCCAATTGTGCCTTTGAGTGCGAATTTGCTGCCGCTGACGCCGATTTCAGCTTTTCGCCCACGGCGCTGGCGCGGCGCGCTGCTGCCTTCAGATGCAACCGTGGTGTTCGAGATTCTTGAACCGGAAAAACGCCCGGTCGCAGCGGTCGCGGATTACACCGAAGTGCGCGATGTGACGCGCGTTGAAGTGCGCGAAGCGCGCGATGTCTCACTAACACTGATGTTCGACCCTGATCACGGGCTTTCGGAGCGCATCATCGCCGAGCAATTCACGGTGTGAGCGACGCGCCGCGCATTGCGCCGCGCCTGTTATTCTGGGGCACGGCAATTACGCAGCTTGTCGGCTGGGGCTGCCTTTTCACCCCCTTCCAATTAATGGTCGCACCGATGGAAGCCGAGCTTGGCTGGTCGCGCGTGTTGATCTCGGGCGCTTTCACCTGCGGCTTGCTGGTCTCAGGCCTTGTCGCGGTGCCGGCGGGGCGCTGGCAGGATCGCCATGGGCCGCGTGCCATGATGACGGGCGGCGCGCTGCTGGGCGCGCTTTTGCTGGTGTGTTGGAGTTTTGTTGTCCACCCCATCGCCTTCGTCGTGATTTGGATTTTGCTGGGTGCGGCGCATGCCACCTGCCTTTGGGGACCGGCCATGGCGGTGGTGGTGGCGGAAGCGCGTGATGTAACGCGCAGCATCACCGCCATTACGCTGATTACCGGCTTTACCGGCACAATTTTCATTCCCTTGGTGGAAGGGCTGATCAGCATTTTCGGTTGGCGCGATGCGTTGCTGGTGTTGGCGGTGATCCAAACGGGTTCGGCAGTGATTACAGGCTACATGCTGCGCCGTGCCGGGCCACCGAAGCGCCCGTCGGAAAGCGCGGCGCCAGTGTCTTTGATGCGCCGCTTGCGCGACCCGGTGTTTCTGGGCCTTGCCTTTTGCTTTGCCGCGCATGCCTTCATCGGCACCGGGCTTGGCGCGCATCTGGTGTTGCTGCTGCGCGAACGCGGCTGGCCGGAAGCAACCGTGTTGCTGCTGGCTGCCGCGCATGGCCCGGGGCAGGTGGCGGCGCGGTTGGTGCTGTTCACGCTTGGCCGAGGCGTTGCCATGCGCCATGTCGGGCGCTTTGCCTTGTTGCTGCTGCCGATTGGCATGGCGCTTTTCGCGCTTGCGCCAGATAGCCTGGCGCTAACAATTGCCTTCATCATCGCCTGGGCAGTGGCGGATGGCTTGCTGACCATTCTGCGCGCGGCAGGGGTGGCGGAGATCATGGGTCGAGATGGATTTGGCGCCACATCCGGCGCGCTTTCGGCTTTTGCGGTATTGCCCCGGACGGCAGCGCCCTTGGCGTTAGCGCTGGTTTGGGATGCAGCCGGCGGTTATGGCCCCGTGCCGTGGCTACTGCTTGCCATTGCGGCTTTCGCTATGGCGAGTTTTTACGCGGCGTTGCGCCCGCGAAAACCCAACGCTTCAATTTGACAAGCGGTTACCGCCTGCCCCGCCACCAATATAGCCACCACGCGTGCCGCCACCTTCACAAGCGGCGAGGCCAATCAGCAGCAATGACGCCATGAAGAACCGCAGCATCATTGATCATTCAAATGGCAGGCGCTGCGCTGGCCAGGTGCCACTTCGCGCAGCTTCGGCACCTCCACCCGGCAGCGTTCCATCGCCAGCGGACAACGCGGATGGAAGTGACAGCCCGGGGGCGGATTGAGCGGTGACGGGATTTCCCCTTTCACCACGGAGAAGGCGCGCTTGCGGTTTTCAATCCGCGGCACGGAATCCAGCAAGGACCGCGTATAGGGGTGATTGGGTCGGCGGAAGACGGTTTCCGTATCCGCTTCTTCCACCACACGCCCCAGATACATGATCACCACGCGATCCGAGAGATGTTCCACCACGCCAAGATCATGACTGATGAAAAGATAGGTCAGATCCAATTCGCGGCGCAGGCGCATGAACAGGTTCAGGATTTGCGCCTGGATGGAAACATCCAGCGCCGCCACAGCCTCATCACAAACAATGAAATCCGGCTTCACCGCGAGTGCGCGCGCAATACCGATGCGTTGGCGCTGCCCGCCTGAGAATTGATGCGGATAGCGCCGCTTGAAACCCGGGTCCAACCCCGCGCGGCGCATTTGCTCATCCACGTAATCATCAAAGGCGGCACCGTCCAAAAGCCCATGCACGCGCGGCGCCTCACCCACAATATCCTGCACACGCATGCGCGGATTGAGCGAGGCGTAAGGGTCCTGGAAAATCATCTGGGTGCGGAGTTTCATCTGCCGCGCCTCGGCCCCTGTCAGCGCCTTGATGTCGCTCCCATCGCGCAAAATCGTGCCTTCGGTTGGCGGTAATATGCCAGCCACCATGCGCCCAAGCGTGGATTTGCCGCAGCCGGATTCTCCCACCAGCCCCACAACCTCGCCCTTGCGGACGGTCAGGTTCACGCGGTCCACCGCATGCACGATCTCTTCGCGCACCGGCGCGCCTAGGCGCTGCGCGATGCGGCCAGCGAAATCGAGCTTCTTTTCAAAACGGCGCGTAATGTCGCGCAGTTCCAGCATCGGTGCGGCGTTCATGCGGCCTCCGACGCGTCAAGATGAGGGTGGATGCAGCGCGCCTCCCGCCCGGGCAGAATCTCCGCCATGACGGGTTCCGCAATACAGGCTTCGGAAGCACGCGGGCAACGCGCGCGAAAGGCGCAGCCAGGCGGCAGATTGAGCAGCGAAGGCGTCATGCCTGGAATTTGGCGTAGCGCCTCACCCCGCTTGTTGCGGCTAGGCACAGAACCAATAAGCCCATGGGTATAAGGATGCAAAGGCTTATCCAGCACTTCGTTGACCGCGCCCTTTTCCACGATGCGCCCGGCATACATCACCGCAATATCATCCGCGAGGCCGGCAACCACCGAAAGATCATGCGTAATCCAGATCATGGACGTGCCGGTGGTGGCGCAAAGCTTCTGCACCTCGGCCAAAATTTGCCCCTGAATGGTTACATCCAAGGCTGTGGTCGGTTCATCGGCAACAATCAATTGCGGTTCATGCAACAGCGCAATTGCAATGGCTACACGCTGACGCATACCGCCCGAAAACTGGTGCGGATAGGCCTTCAGCCTTTCATCCGGCGAAGGAATACCCACCATGCCAAGCGTATCGCGCGCACGCTGGCGGGCTTCTTCGGTGGAAACCTTCTTATGTGCCTTAACGGTTTCGATCATCTGCGTATCAATGCGCAGCACCGGGTTCAGCGTCATCATCGGGTCTTGGAAGATCATGGCGATGCGGTTGCCCCGCAAATCGCGCATTTCTTCTTCGGATAGCTTGGCCAGATCGTGCCCCTGAAACAGGATGGACCCGCCCGCAATGCGCCCAGGTGGGTCAACCAGGCCAATGATGGAAAAGCCCGTGACGGATTTGCCGGAACCGGATTCGCCGACAAGCCCCATCACCTTGCCCCGGCCGACGGAGAAAGAAACGCCATCCACCGCCTTCACCACGCCAGCGCGGGTGAAGAAATGCGTCTGCAGATCGCGAACTTCTAAGGTAGGCGCCGTCATGCTCATTTCTTCAGTCGCGGGTTCAGCACATCGCGCAATTGATCGCCCACCAGATTGATGGAGACAATCGTGATCAGCAGCGCAATGCCGGGATAGAAGGAAATCCAGTATTTGCCTGAGAGCATATACTCATATCCATTGGCGATCAGCAGGCCGAGCGATGGTTCCGTAATAGGCACACCAAGGCCAAGGAAGGAAAGTGTCGCTTCCAGCGCAATAGCGCGCGCCACCTGCATGGTGCCCACCACGATCAGCGGCGGCAGGCAATTGGGCAGCAAATGGCGAAACAACACGCGATGCGTGGGCAAAGCGAGGCACTGCGCCGCTTCAATATACTCACGCCGGCGTTCCACCAGCGCCGTGCCACGCACCGTGCGCGCGTAATAGGCCCATTCCACCAGCACAAGTGCGATCACCACATTCATGATGCCCTTACCCAGAAAAGCGAGGATCATCAGTGCGGCCAGAATGGTCGGGAAGGAAAGCTGCAAATCCACGAGCCGCATGATCACGCTATCGGTCCGGCCACCAGCATAGGCAGCCAGCAAGCCAAGCGAAGCGCCAATCAGGCAGGCAATCAGCGCGGAACCCGCGCCAACGGTCAGCGAAATCCGCAAGCCGTAGATGATACCAGAGAGCATATCGCGGCCCTGATCATCCGTGCCCAACAGAAAGGTGAAGCCGGCACCACCAACCGTGCCGGGCTCCATGCGGCCATCCATGATATCAAGCTCAGCCAAATCATAAGGGTTCTGCGGCGTGATCCAAGGCGCGAAGATGGCGAGCAAGGCAATGATGATGAAAACCACCAACCCACCCAGCGCCACCTTGCTTTCCGAGAATTCAGACACGAAGCGGCGGAAGGGCGTTTCAACCTTTTCCGTCGGCTTGGCGGAAGTGACAACGTCGCTCATGTGCCTTTGCTCTCCAGCCGGACGCGCGGATCAAGCATTGAATAGGTGAGGTCCACAATCAGGTTGATGGCGATGAACATCAGCACAATCAGCATCAGATAAGCGACGATCACCGGGCGATCCAGCACATTGATCGAATCAATGATCAGCTTGCCCATGCCCGGCCAGGCAAAGACGCTTTCCGTCACCACCGAAAAGGCGATGGTGCTGCCAAGTTCCAGCCCCACCACTGTCACCACCGGGATCAAGATATTCTTGAACACATGCACGAAGGTCACGCGCGCCGGCGAAAGCCCCTTGGCGCGGGCGAATTTCACGTAATCCATCAGCATGGTTTCGCGCACACCCGCGCGTGTCAGGCGAATGACCAGGCTGATCTTGAAGAGTGACAGGTTCAGCGCAGGCATCGCCATGTGCCGCAAGCCATCCCAGGTCAGGAAGGACCATTGCAGGCCAAGCAGCGTGCCCGTATCGCCCCGCCCGGTGGAAGGCAGCCAGCCCAGATAGACGGCAAACACCATAATCAGCATCAGCCCCACCCAGAAGGTGGGCAGCGAAAAGCCCAGAATGGACCCCGCCATGATCACGCGGCTGAAGCGGCTATCCGGGCGAAGGCCGGCATAAAGCCCAAGCGGCAGGCCGATGATCAGCGCGAAAATGGTCGCGCCAAAGGCCAGTTCCATCGTGGCTGGCATGCGCTGCAAAATCAGCTTCAGCGCCGGTTCATTATAGACGAATGATCGCCCCAAATCGCCCTGCAACGCCTTGGTCAGAAACACCGCATATTGCTGCCATAGCGGCAGATCGAGCCCAAGCGCCTGCACGGCGCGTTCACGTTCAATCTGGTCCGCATCCGGGCTGATCAGGATTTCCACCGGATCGCCAATGGCGAAAACACCGATAAAGACAATCAGTGACATCGCCAGCACAACAAGCAGTGCCTGCAAGACGCGCCGAACAAGGTAGACGGTCATTTGCCCCTATCCGGTTCAGCGCGCCGCCGGGCGCACATCCTGTGCGCGCGTCAGCTCATCATTGCGGGCATCATGCGCCAAATGGCGGCGCATACCCCAGATATTGGTTTGGATATGCAGCGGGATCACCGCCACATCCTCAGCCGCGATGCGCTGCGCGTCTATCACCAATCGCACGCGCTTCGCTTCATCCAGCTCCACCAAGGATTGATCCAGCAGCGCATCCAGCCGCGGGTTGGAATAGCGCCCACGATTGGAAGACCCCCAGCCCTTTTCGCGCGTCTGGGTCGCCAGGATATTGCGCAGGGGATGAGACCCATCCGGGTTGGAACCCCAGCCAATCAAATGCGCAGAAAAATCCGCCCGCCCGGCGCGGCCCACAAAAGTGGTCCAAGGCTGCGCTTCCACCGTGGTGCGCACGCCAATGCGCGTCCACATCTGGCCCACGGCCTGGATGATGCGCGCGTCATTCACATAGCGATCATTCGGGCCATTCAACTGAATGCGAAAGCCCTGCGGATAGCCCGCTTCCGCCAGCAGGCGGCGCGCCCCATCGGGATCGAAGGGCGGCGGCGTCACGCCGGGCACATGCGTATAGACACCTTCGGGCAGGAATTGCCCTGCCGGCACGGCGGCACCTTCCATGACACGTTCCACAATCGCCTTGCGGTCAATGGCAATCGAAAGCGCACGCCGCACCCGCACATCCTGCAGCGGATTGCGCCCCAGCGGCTTGCCATCATTATCCGTGATGAAGGGTGAATTTTCATTAGCCGGGCGCAGGTGATCAAGGCCAAGGAAGATCAAGCGCAGGCCAACCACTTCCGAAAGCGCAATCCGGTTATCCTGGCGCAGCTTCGCCAGATCCGATGTCGGCACCTGGTCAATGAATTCCACATCGCCGGCCAGCAGCGCCGCGGTGCGCGCCGCATCATTGGTGATCATGCGATAGATCACGCGCTGGAAAGCCGCGCGATCACCCCAGTAATTGTCGTTGCGTTCGAATTCAATGCGGTCGCCGCTGCGATGCGACACCACGCGATAAGGGCCAGTGCCAATCGCCGCGCGGCCCGCATTGAATTCCTCGGTCGTCGCGTTCTGATGCGTCTCCCGGTCCAGGATGCGGACATTGGTCATGTCCAAAGGCATCAGCGGATGCGGCGCCGCGGTGCGGAAGCGCATGGTCAGCGGGTCAACAATTTCTATCGCCTGAATAGGCCGCGAATAGGCCGCGAAGGATGAAGGGCTATTGGGCACATTGGGCAGGCGCTGCAGCGTGAAGGCCACATCCTCCGCCGTGAAGGGGTTGCCATTATGGAAGCGCACATTGGGCCGCAGCTTGAATTCCCAGACATTGGGCTCCACCGCGCGCCAGCTTAGCGCCAGGCCGGGTAGGTTGTTCGATTTCGCATCCGTATTCACCAACTTGTCGAAGATGGTATCCGCGACCGCGTTATTGGGCGAAAGCTGATGGTAATGCGGATCAAGCGAGGTCACGGGTGCGGCCACCGCCATGGTGACGCTTTGGGCCAGCGCGCCTTGCGCCGAAAGACCAATGAGTGCGGTGCCGGTAGCCAACACCAACTTCCGAAGATTAACCTTCATCCCAGCCCCCTGTTGTTTTTGAGCCTAACCTCACTTCCTTCTAGCAGCCGGCGCGCGGCACCGCTAGCATCGCCCCGATCCCTAGCAGGAGAATGCCGCCATGCCCCCCTCACCATCCCGCCCCCCTCGTCTTGCCTTGGCCGCCCTGCTGCTGGCCGGCATGGGCGCTTCGGGCGCTTTTGCGCAAAATCTGACCATTGGTATTGGCGGATCGCCCACAGCGCTTGATCCGCATTTCTATAATGCCTCCCCCAATATCAGCCTGACGCAGCATATGTTCGACCGGCTGGTAGAACAGGATGCCGAAGCGCGGCTGCAACCCATGCTGGCGGAAAGCTGGCGGCCCATTTCGGACACGCTTTGGGAATTCAAGCTCCGCCCCGATGTCAAATGGCATGATGGGAGGGATTTCACCGCCGATGATGTGGCCTTCACCATCGAACGCGTGCCGAATGTCCGCAATAGCCCAGGCAGCTTCGCCGGCATGATCCGCGCCATTACGCGCGCTGAGATCATGGACCCGCTCACCATCCGCTTCCACACCGCCGCACCCCATCCGCTGCTGCCGACGGAATTGGCATCCGTGCAGATCATCTCTCGCCACGCTGGCGCCGGGGCGGAGACTGAGGATTACAATGCCGGCCGCGCCGCGATTGGCACTGGCCCCTATCGGCTGGCGAATTACCGTCAAGGTGACCGCACCGAATTCACGCGGAATGAGAATTACTGGGCCGGGCCGCAGCCCTGGGCGCGGGTATCCTATCGCTTTATCGCCAATGATGCGGCCCGCACCGCGGCCCTGCTGGCCGGCGATGTTGATGTGATTGACCAGGTGCCGTCATCCGATCTGGAAAGGCTCAGGCGCGATCAACGGATTTCGCTTTATGAAATCCAAGGGCTGCGCTTGATCTACCTGATCTTTGATTATTCACGGTCAGAAAACCCTGTTCTGGTCAGCGACAATGAAGGCAAGCCCCTCACGCGCAACCCCTTCCATGATGTGCGCGTGCGCCGCGCGCTTTCCATGGCGATAGACCGCAATGCTTTGGCCGATCGTGTCATGGAAGGCACCGCCAAGCCCGCCGGCCAATGGCTGCCGCCTGGCGCCTTTTCCTATAACCCCGATGTGCCCGTGCCGCGTTTTGATGCAGATGGCGCGCGGCGCCTGCTGGCGGAAGCCGGCTTCCCGCAGGGCTTCCGCCTGACGCTGATGGCGCCCAATGATCGCTGGCCGAATGATGCCCGCACCGCGCAGGCTGTCGCGCAAATGTGGACACGCGTTGGGCTGCGCACCGAAGTGCAGACCCTGCCCTGGACCACCTATGCCGCACGGAATGCTCGGCAGGAATTCAACGCCCGCATGGGCGGTTGGGGCAGCGTGACCGGCGAGGCTTCCTATATGCTGGTCAATATCTTCGGCACCTTTGACCGCGAGAAACGCCGCGGCGCCGCCAATTCATCGCGCTATTCCAACCCGGCGCTTGATGCGCTGACCGAACGCGCTGCCGCCACGCTGGATGATGCGGAGCGCGAAAAACTGCTGCGGGAGGCTGTGAAGATGGTCACCATGGACGAACAGGTGATGATCCCGCTGTTTCAATTGGTGAATGTCTGGGCAGCGCGGCGCGGCTTTGCCTATACGCCGCGCATGGATGAACGGACAACGGCCATGGCGGTGAAGCCGGCGAATTGAGGGGTGGTTGAGACCGATCAGGGAGGGCTTTGCCCTCCCTGAAACCCACCCACCATAGGCCCGCGGCCTTTGGAAACCATGACTTCAGCACGGTCTTGGAATGACAGGGACAGCCAAGCCGCAACTAAGGCGCATTTCACCCATCAATAGGCCGCAAATTTCGGCAGAAAATACACGCCATGAAGAACATCCCTGGCACCGCCAAACACACTGCCTCTACAACCTGCGAAAATGTTGGGAAGCTGCGCCGATACCATTATGCGCGCCTCCCCATGATCCAGGAAATGGCCCGCTGCACTGTGCTATTCATGGGCTTGAGCCTTGCCTCAGGCTGTGCCGTCTTTAATCCCTCTCCCCCTGAAACTCTTGAACGACAGGTCGAGGGGGCTTTGCCGCCAGGACTTGGAAAACCGGAGCACATTGAGAAGCTACGATGGTACGTCAGCGGTAGCGCGTTACGATATTCTGACTGTGACGGTGCCATAGCGATTTTCCGAGATCGATTCGTCTTGCTGCGCGGAAGTACATATCTGAGTTCTCGAGTTGTATATCCGCCAGGATCATCACTCCCCTCGGGGAGTGTTAGCGAAACAAAATGCGCCGGTGGTTTCAATGAAGTTACGCCAGAGAGCATACGCCTTGCTGGATCACCCCCGGATAGCTATCGCGACATCCACTCTGCAGTTTCCTACCTTAACCGCGGCCTGTTTGGACTAAATACTTTTCTGGAACTCCGCGTGCCGTTTGGGCCACCAATATTCCAGCCGGGCAGGCCACGGAGTCCGAGGATCCTCGTCATGAAGCTTTCGCCGGATAGCCAAATTCCTCGCATTCTGGAACAACGCCGCGGGCAGTGAAACATGCCGCTTTATGAAACCGAAAGCGGGCGCAATACGTCCGGCCAGCGCTTCCAGACCTCGTTACTGCTTGGCGCCATCGGCACATTGACGATTCGCGCATTTGCAAGTCTCGGAAAGCGCTGTCGCAGCAGCGGTAAATCCTGATCAGCGTCACTGTGAAAGAATAACTCTCGAAACCGGCACCGGGGTGACCGACCTTCTTGGTTGAAGGTACCGCACTCGGTACGCCAGAACGATCTAGACATACTAGAGATAGGTTCCCAAGCGTTAGTCTCTCCACGGGACCGGTTAATGAACAAATCCTTAATCTGTGCCTCAAACGCTGGTTTGGAATAGGACACAATCTGTGTGATCGGTCCGAACCGGCCAATATATGCAATTTTTCCAGGGGGAACCCGTGCTTCAAGCGGGGGGCGGTATTCATAAACAACCCACCCATTATCGCTGAAGGCCACAACACGGTGGGGTCCTCTAGGAACCCTCATCGCAAAAGGCGACAACCTTATCGTCTCACCTGGTCGCCGCATGGTGACTAATTCCGGGCTTCGGTCACGAAACGGTACGCCAAATTGGTCCCGACCATCAGCCTCAATAACAAAGAAACTAGGCCGCCCCTTAACGTCAAGTCCACCAGAATCGTCCGGGTCAACTAACTCTGAATCTCTAAATGGTGGAGTCGGGCGTCGTCCTCCGGCCATGCCTATCAGAAATTTCGCCAAAAACGAAGGGCCATGTTGCTCACCCGGAACAAACTCAACCCGATGAACCCGCGCAACCATCCCAACAAGAATATTCTCATCCGGACCAAGCACCAGATTATCGTCAGGCGCGATATTCCCGGTCTTAATACCCGGCGGCAGCCCGGTGCCTCCTCCCGCCCCCGCACAGGCGGCAGTGGCAAAGCTCAAACCAAGAATGGCATTGCGGCGGGTCAGCATGGCGTTCACCTTTCGATGGTTTCGCGACCCTCAAAAAATGAATGAGAAACTTGGCTGAATTATGTGAATAAAAATGCAGATTATGATTGATCGGCGTCGCCCCTCAAGGCTGCTCAAACCCTCGCACCACCGCAACGCGCCTCACCCTTTCGCGCACCGAGATATAAATCGCGCACGCAATCAATATCGCCACACCCACAAACGTCCAGCCATCGGGCATTTCGCCAAAGAACCACCAGCCCGCCAGGGTCGCCATGATCATCTCAGTATACGCCAGCGGCGCCAGCAATGAGGCCTCCGCCATTGTATAGGCGCGCGCAATCAGGAAATGGCCGGCAACCGCAATCGCGGCCAGCAGCAGCAACAGCCCCCATTCCACGGCATCGGGCGCCTGCCACAAAAAGGGCAGCGTCAGGCCCATCATCGCGGCACCCATAAGGCTGGTATGGAAGGTCGTCATCAGCGGGTCTTCATCCTGCGCAAGCCGGCGCGTAATCAGCATGTAAAGCGCCATGCAGGTGCCGGAAGCAAAGGCCAAAGCCATACCTGGGTTGAATTCCTGAAATCCGGGCCGGATGATGATCAGCGTGCCGCAAAAGCCAATCGCCACCGCCGCCCAGCGGCGCGGGCCGACATGTTCCTTCAGCAATAGCGGAGACAATGCCGTAATCAGCAAAGGCTGCACGAAGAAAATCGCCAGGCTATCGGCAATCGGCATGAAACTTATGGCGCCGAAGAAAAAGCCAGTGGACCCCACCAGAAACGCCGCACGCGCCGTATGAAAGCCAAGTCTTTCTGGCAGCAACCCGCGCGGCCCTACTGCGCGCCAGGCAAAGGGCAGGATGAAGACTGCACCGAAGAACATGCGCGCCCAGACGATTTGCAGAATGGGAATGCCGCCCTGCCCCAAGAATTTCGCGCAAACATCCAATAGCGGCAGCACCAACATGGCCACCACCATCAGCGCAATCCCCTGCCCTGTCCTGTGCTTTTGCAATGCCGCGCCGCCCCCCAAACCAAGCCACGCAAAAGACGATCCCGCCCCCCTTGGCAAGCGCCTGCAACGCCTGCGGCTTGAAGCCCTGCCGATTAGGCCTGATACTCATCCGAAACGCCCCTTGAGGGGCGAACCAAAGGAGGTTTCATGCTACGCCGGATCGCCCTGACCCTGATCGCCCTTTGCCTGCCTGGGCTTGCGCTTGCGCAGGGCTGGGTCCCTGAACGCCCGGTCCGCATTATCCTGCCTTTCCCGCCCGGGGGCTCCACGGACCTTGTTGGGCGCATCCTGGCAGATCGCGTCAGCCGCAGCGCGCCGCATCCTTGGGTGGTGGAAAACCGGTCCGGCGCCAATGGCAATATCGGCATGGATGCGGCGGCGAAAAGCGCGCCGGATGGCTATACGCTTGGCGCCTGCACCATCGGCAATTGCGCGATCAACCCCGCCATCTATGCCCGCATGCCCTATGACATTGAACGGGATTTGATCCCGGTTTTCTGGTCCGGCAGTGTCATGAATGCGGTGGCGGTGAACAATAGCGTCCCGGCGCAGAACCTTCAGGAATTCATCGCCTGGGTGAAGGCCAATCCCGGACGGGTGAATTATGGCTCCTCCGGCTTTGGGTCTTCCAACCATCTGATCCCTGAATTGCTGAATGGCCGGCTTGGCCTGACGCTGGTGCATGTGCCCTTCCGGGGCGGCGCGCCCGCCTTGCAGGCGCTGCTGGCCGGCCAGGTGCAGGTGATGATGGAAAACATCCCAACCAAGGTGCAAGCCATCCGCGCCGGGCAAATCCGCGCGCTCGCCGTCACGGGGCGTGAACGCGACCCGTCGCTGCCCGATGTGCCCACCTTCGCCGAAGCCGGCATACCCGATATCGTGGTGGAACCCTGGTTTGGCTTCATGGCGCCGCGCGGCACGCCGGATGCGGTGATTGCGGGCCTCAGCCGCCTGTTGAATGAAGCCGTGGCCGATCCCGAAGTGCGACGCAAATTCGCCGATCTTGGCGTGCGCCCCGAAGGCGGCCCGCCCGAGCGCTTTGCCGCCCATGTCCGGTCCGAAATCGCCCGCTGGCGCGAGGTTGTCGAAACCAACAAGATCGAGAAGCTGAACTGATGCCTTACCGGATCGTCCTTGGCCGGCCTTTGCATCCTGCGGGCGCGGCGGTACTGGCCGCGCGGCCCGATGTCGAAACAATCGAAATGTTCGACCCGCCCGCGCCCGCCTTGCATGCCGCGCTGGCCAATGCGGATGGCCTGGTGGCCTGGCTTGAACGCGTGGACAAGGCCGCACTCGCCGCCGCGCCACGCCTGCGCGCGGTGTCACGCATCGGTGTTGGCTTTGACACGGTGGATATTCCTGCCTGTACCGAGCGCGGCATTGCGGTCATGGTGGTGAATGGCACGAATGATCTTTCGGTCGCCGAGCACGCCATGATGCTGATGCTGGGCGTTGCGCGGCGCGCGGTGGATTCGGATGCGCATATCAAACAGGGCGGCTGGTGGCCGAAAGATGGGCCGCGCATGGTGGATTTGGCCAGCAAATCCGTGCTGGTGGTGGGCTATGGGCGGATCGGGTCACGCGTTGCGGCCTATGCGCGCGCCTTTCACATGAAGGTCATGGTGCATGACCCGCTCTATCATCCGGCGCGCATCGCCTCTGACGGGCATATCCCGGCGCGGGATTTCAAGCAGGCGCTGGCGGAAGCGGATGTGGTGACGCTGCATTGCCCGCTGATGCCTGAAACGCGGCATTTGATGGATGAAGCGGCTTTCGCCGCACTCAAGCCCGGCGCCATTCTGGTGAATACGGCGCGCGGCCCGATCGTGAAGCAGGAAGCGGTGGTGGCGGCGCTGCAAGCGGGCCGGCTGATGGGCTTCGGCACCGATGTGCTGGAAGTGGAACCGGCAATGCCGGGCAATCCACTGTTCAGCATGCCCAATGTCATCATCAGCCCGCATTCGGCGGCGAGCACGGAAGAAGGCACGGCGCGGATGGCGGAAGCGGCGGCACGCAATATCCTGGCCGCCTTGGATGGCGCGCCTGATCCGGCCATGATGGTCAATCCGGAAATCCTGCAACGGCGCTAAGGCTGCCAGCAGGTTGCGCCCGGCGCTGCGCCGGGCGATAGCGGCGCGCGAGATGACCCTTGACGCTTTCCTGATCCATTTGGCCGTCGCCCTTGGGCTGGCGCTGGTCTCCGCGCTGGTGGTGCGGCTGATGATCGCCTTTCCGATTTTGGACCACCCCAATGCGCGGTCCAGCCACAGCCGGCCAACCCCACGCGGCGGCGGGCTTGGCATTGTGGTGGCCTTCACCCTTGGCATGGGGGTTCTGTATTGGCAGGCGGAACATGCGCGCCTGCCGGGGCCGCAATTCCTTGGCGTAATCGGCGCGGCGCTGGCGATTGCGGCGGTCTCGCTTTGGGATGATGCGTGGAATTTGCGCTTTGCGGTGAAGCTGGCGGCGCAGGCTTTGGCGGCGCTGGTGGCCATTGGAAGCGGGCTTGAATTGCAGCGGATCGCGCTGCCGGGCCTGGGGCCGGTACAGCTTGGTGCTTTGGGGCCGGTTCTGACACTTTTCTGGATTCTGGGCTGCACCAATGCGATGAATTTCATGGATGGGCTGGATGGGCTGGTGGGGGGGGCGGTGTTCCTCGCGCTGCTAATCCTTTGCGCCATTGCCGAACATCAGGGTGGCTGGTTTGTCTATCTGGCATCCATGATGCTGGCTGCCGGGTTGCTTGGCTTTCTGCCGTTCAACCTGCACCCGGCGCGGATTTTCATGGGCGATGTCGGCAGCCAATTCCTGGGTTTTATGGTGGCGATCCTGGCGGTGGCGGCAGCGCGGTTTGATGCGGCGGAGGTGTCTTTCATGCTGGTGCCGCTGCTATTATTCGGCTTGCTTTTCGATGCGGCCTTTACCCTGGCCAGACGGGGCGCCATGGGGCTCAATATCACCGCGGCGCATCGGACGCATTTGTATCAAATGGCCCAACGGAGCGGGCTTGGGGTGCGTCACGTGGCTGCCGTGCATTGGGGATTTGTGCTGGCCAATGGGGTGCTTGCCTTGGCCTTTTTGGGTCTTGATCCCGCGCTTAAAGCGCTGGTCTTTTTGCCCGCGCTTGGGCTGCAAGTCATTTGGCTGATTTACGTTCGTGCACGCATGCGGCGCGCCGGGCTTTCCTGGCGCGAATAAGTCACCTTTGCGCCGGGCGGGGAGCGGCGTTTGCGGTTTGTTGGCGCTGCGCACCACTGACCGCGCTGCCCTGTTCCACGCGCTGGGCGGGGCGGGCTGCGGGTCTGGGGGGCGTGCGCGCTGCGGCGGTCTGCGTTTGGCGTACTGGCACAGCCACCTGCCCCTGGCGATTTGGCGCGCTGGCTACTTGCTGCTGCGGGCGGCGCTGTGCTTGGGCGGGTTGCGCCAGGCGCTGATTATTCTGCGCCACGGGCCGCGCCGCGGGCGTATTGCGCCGGGGTGCAGGCGCCGCGGCGGCCATCACGGAAGAAGGCGCCCTTGGCGCCACCCCCATGCGGGCAAAACCCTGATCGAGCAGCGCGCCCATATGGCGGTCCCGTTCCACCCAGGAAGAACCGCCAAAGGTGGCCCCCACCAGCCGCACGCCATCGCGCTGCGCCGAGGTCACGATATTGAAGCCCGAAGCATTGATGAAGCCGGTCTTGATGCCATCCGCGCCATCATAATCGCCAAGCATGCGGTTATGGTTGCGGATTTGCGCCCGGCCCCAGGCGAAATGCACCGTGCCGAAATAATGGTAGCGATTGGGGAAATCCGTGAACAGCCGCCGGCCCAGCGTTGCCATATCCCGCGCCGTTGTCACCTGTTCCCAATCCGGCAGGCCAGAGGCATTGCGAAAGCGCGTTTGCGTCATGCCAAGACTGCGCGCGCGCATGGTCATCATTTGCGCGAAGCGTTCTTCGGAACCGCCAAGATGCTCACCCACCGCCGCAGCGACATCATTGGCGCTTTTGGTCACCAGCGCCAGGATTGCCTGTTCCACCGTCAGGCCCCTGCCAGGCGGAATGCCGAGCTTTGAAGGCGGGCGGGAAGCGGCTTCCTCGCTCATCACCACGCGGCTATTGAGTTGAGTACGGCCATCGCGCAGCGCTTCAAACAACATATAGATTGTCATCATTTTGGTGAGCGATGCCGGGAAGCGCGGCTCATCCGCGCCGGCGTCAATCAGAATGGTCCCGGTGCGGGCTTCCACGACAATGGCGGAATAGCGCGCGCTACCGATCTGCGCTTCAGCCCCGCGCCAAGGCAGGGCCGCAAGCGCTACGCCCAGGACCAGCACAGTCAATCGAACGGCAAGGCTCCCCAGGCCTTGGCGGCGAATCCTCATTCAGCGCAAACCCCCTGATGGCGCGAGGCGTCGCCGCCCCACACCTGTCTTCCCCTGAGGCCTTTATAGCCTCTCAGCGCCGCCCCGTCCAGCAAAAAATGCCGAAATCCTCATTTGATCAGAGGCTTAACAAATTCGCTTGAGTCATCACCCGAAAAGCCCTCTCACCCCGCCCCGGACCCCTCTTCAAAATTTTTTGTGCAGTGCAAAAAAATGCTTGCAATCACCCCGGCGCCGCGCGTAGAAGTTTTTTCATGTTGCAGCGCAGCAAATTCTCTCGGCCCTTCCGGCCGGCACATAAGGCCCGGGCTGCTGCGCCCCGGACAGGCAAGGAAAGGATTGAGATCATGGCACAAAGCAAGAGCCAGGGTGTGAGCAAGGTGGCCGCGGAAGCCGCGGAACAGGCTCAAAAGGTGATGACCGATGGCGCGGCGCAGGCCCGCGTCGCAATGGAGAAGAACATGGATCAGATGACCAAGGGTGCCGAAAGCATCTTCAAGGCGGCGGAAGAAGCCGCTGATTTCGGCCGCGGCAATGTGGAGGCCTTCACAAAGGCCGCGCAGACCTGGGCCTCGGGCTCTCAGGACCTCGCCCGTCAGTATATGGCGCTGGCGCAGGGCCTGACCGACCACGCCATGGAGGGCGCCAAGGCGCTGTCTGGCGTGAAGAGCGTGAATGAAGCCGCTGAGCTGCAGGCGAAGTTCGCCAAGGCCGCGCTGGAGAAGATGGTTGCCGAAGGCACCAAGCTTCAGGAAGCTTCCGTGAAGCTCGCCGAAAGCGCCTTCGCGCCGGTCAATGCGCGCATGACGGTTGCGATGGAAAAGCTGGCGAAGCCGCTGGCGGCCTGAATTGGAGCATTTTCAAGCCAAGTGGTTTCACTTGGCGACTCGGAAAATGCGACCAAAGAAGACTTGAGGGTGTATCTGGCGAACGCAAGTGAGCGGGATACACACTAAAACGGGGCTTCTGCCCCGGTCTGGCTTGGCTGCCCCCC
Organism: Roseomonas sp.; assembly: GCA_020249145.1. Taxonomy (GTDB): domain Bacteria; phylum Pseudomonadota; class Alphaproteobacteria; order Acetobacterales; family Acetobacteraceae; genus Neoroseomonas. The sequence goes on from JADCGF010000006.1 coordinate 108,397, forward strand.
TCCCCCCCTCCTCCCCATCGGGGGGTAGCCGGCAAATGGCGTGATCCATATCAATGGGTCACGCTATTTTTTTGCCTTGAATGGTTGGGTGTCTTCGCGAAAGAATGACATCTTGACTGCAACCGGGGCTTCACCTTCTGCCATTCGCTCCATATTCTACAGGTAGCGCGGCGTGGTAGTCCGCACCCTGGAAGACTGAACCGAGAGCATGAGCGATCAGGATAAGCGCCCGAATGACGGGCAAGGTGGTGGTGAAGGGCCGCAGACGGGCATCGTGGTCAAGGCGCGCCCGCGCACCAAGAAGCCAGCCATGTACAAGGTATTGATGCTGAACGATGATTACACGCCGATGGAATTCGTCGTTCACGTCTTGGAGAGGTTTTTCCAGAAGAATCGTGAGGAGGCGACGCGCATCATGCTGCATGTGCATCGCCGTGGTGTCGGGGTCTGCGGTGTCTTCACCTATGAAATCGCAGAAACCAAGGTAACGCAGGTGATGGATCTGGCCCGCCAGAACCAACATCCGCTACAATGCACCATCGAGAAGGATTGAAGCAGGGGGTCGCAGAATCCCAGGAGGGCGCCTAAATTGAGTGTGGAAATCGGCCAGATGGTCCTGCAACGCCAGGACATCCGGCCAAGATGGAGCGTCGTTGATCATGTTGTCCCGTAATCTAGAACAGACGCTGCATCGCGCCCTGGCCTTGGCTGGTGAGCGCCGACATGAATACGCAACGCTGGAACATCTGCTGCTGGCGCTTGGCGATGATGCCGATGCAACGGGCGTGCTGCGCGCCTGCGGTGTTGATGTTGATAAACTGAAACGCGACCTGACCGAATTTCTGGATAAGGATTTGGCCGGGCTGGTGACGGAACGCGGCGGCGACCCCAAGCCCACCGCCGGCTTTCAGCGCGTGGTGCAGCGCGCCGCCATTCATGTGCAATCCTCTGGCCGCGATGAAGTGACCGGCGCCAATGTGCTTGTCGCGCTGTTTTCTGAACGCGAATCCCATGCGGTGTATTTCCTGCAATTGCAGGACATGACGCGGCTGGATGCGGTGAATTTCATCAGCCATGGCATTGCCAAGGCGCCCGGGCGCTCTCAGCCCCGCGCGGCGAAGGGCGATGGAGGCAGTAGTGAAGATCAGGGCCAGGAACGCGAAGAAAAGGGCCGTGGCGCGCCGCGTGGGCAGGATGCGCTGGCGAATTATTGCGTGAACCTGAACAAGAAGGCCGAACAGGGTAAGATTGACCCGCTGATTGGCCGTGATCAGGAAATTGAGCGCACCATCCAAATCCTGTGCCGCCGCACCAAGAACAACCCGCTTTATGTCGGCGATCCTGGCGTGGGCAAAACCGCGATTGCGGAAGGGCTGGCCAAGCGCATTGTGGAAGGTGATGTGCCGGAAGTGCTGGCGAAATCCACCATCTATTCGCTGGATATGGGCAGCCTTTTGGCCGGCACGCGCTATCGCGGTGACTTCGAAGAACGCCTGAAGGCCGTGGTGACGGAATTGGAAGCGCAGCCAGGTTCGGTGCTGTTCATTGATGAAATTCATACCGTGATTGGCGCGGGGGCAACCTCAGGCGGGGCGATGGATGCTTCCAACCTGCTGAAGCCCGCCTTGTCGCAGGGCACGATTCGTTGCATCGGTTCCACCACCTACAAGGAATACCGTACGCATTTTGAAAAGGACCGCGCTTTGGTGCGGCGCTTCCAGAAGATTGATGTGAATGAGCCATCGCTTGAAGATGCGGTGAAGATCCTGCAGGGGCTCAAGACCAATTACGAAAAGCACCATAAGGTGCGCTATACGCCCGAAGCGATCCGCGCCGCGGTGGAGCTTTCCGCGAAATACATCCATGACCGCAAGCTGCCCGATAAGGCGATTGACGTGATTGATGAGGTCGGCGCATCGCGCATGCTGCTGCCTGAGAACAAGCGCCGCAAGACCGTGACGCTGAAGGATGTGGAAGATATTGTCGCGAAGATCGCGCGCATTCCGCCGAAATCGGTTTCCACCGATGATCGGGAAACGCTCAAGAATCTGGAACGCGACTTGAAGGCGATGGTCTTCGGCCAGGAAAAGGCGATTGAAGCGCTGGCCAGTGCCATCAAGCTTTCCCGCGCTGGGCTGCGCGATGCGGAAAAGCCGATTGGGAATTATCTGTTCTCAGGCCCCACAGGTGTCGGCAAGACGGAAGTCGCCAAGCAATTGGCGAAGACGCTTGGCATTGAACTGATCCGCTTCGACATGTCCGAATATATGGAACGCCATAGCGTTTCGCGCCTGATTGGCGCGCCGCCTGGCTATGTCGGCTTTGATCAGGGCGGGCTTTTGACGGACGCGATTGATCAGCACCCGCATGCGGTATTGTTGCTTGATGAAATCGAAAAGGCTCATCAGGATTTGTACAATATCCTGTTGCAGGTGATGGATCACGGGAAGCTGACGGACCACAACGGCAAGAATGTGGATTTCCGCAATGTGATCCTGATCATGACCACCAATGCCGGCGCTTCCGATATGGCGAAGCCCGCCATTGGCTTTGAACGTGCCGCCCGCGTGGGTGAGGATGAAGAAGCGATCAAGCGGATGTTCACGCCGGAATTCCGCAATCGCCTGGATGCAGTGGTGACCTTTGCAGGCCTGTCGCCGGAGATTGTGGCGCAGGTTGTCGAGAAATTCGTCATGCAATTGGAAGCGCAGCTTGCTGACCGGAATGTGACGATTGAACTTTCCTCGGCTGCCAAGGAATGGCTGGCGGAGCGTGGCTATGACCCGCTTTATGGCGCGCGCCCCTTGGCGCGGGTGATCCAGGAATATGTGAAAAAGCCGCTGGCCGAGGAATTGCTGTTTGGCAAACTCGCCAAGGGTGGATCGGTGAAGGTGGGGCTCCGCGACGGCGCGCTGACCTTCGATTGCCAGGAAGCCGCCCCACCCGCGCTGCCCAAGCCCGAGGAAGATCGGGATGCGGAGCGTGAGCCGGAAAACGTAGAATAATGCTGCAACGCTTTGGCCGCTTGGTGAAAACTGCCAGCGGCCAAGGGCTTCATCCCATTACGGATGATGTGCGCGCCTGGGTGGCTTCGCAGGGTATCTCAAACGGCTTGCTGACAATTTGGTGCCAGCACACTTCCGCATCCTTGCTGGTGCAGGCCAATGCTGATCCGGAAGTGTTGGCTGATTTGGAAGCCTTTTTTCTGCGCTTGGTGCCGGAAGGGCGCGGACTTTATCGGCATGAGGATAAGGCGCTGGATAACATGCCTGCGCATATCCGCGCTGCCCTGACGCAAAGCAGCATCAGCATTCCGGTGCAGGAAGCGGTGCCGATGCTTGGGGAATTTCAGGAGTTATATCTGTTTGAACATCGTCGAGGCGCGCCGGAGCGCAGCCTCGATCTGCACCTTATGGGCGAGGCGTGATCACTCCGCCGCTTGCGCAGAAGCCTGCCCCTGTACTGTGAAGAAACTCGCGGATTTCGGCTGTTGCGGCAATTCCACGCGGGTTTCGGTAATCCGCGCGAAGCGCGCCGGCTTGCCGCGAATGACCTCACCCTCATGCGTGCTCGGCATCGGGTTGCGCGCCAAAGGCACGGCATCGGCGGCGGTATAGACGCAGATATACAGCCCGCGCGGCTTGGTGCCGGCATTTGGGGCCGAACCATGCGCAAGCTTGGTATGCATCAGACAGACGGAGCCCGCCGGGCCATAGCAGGGGTTGCTCTGCGCCAGCAGCGCCTTTTCATCCGCGTCCGAAACGGCGCCGGTGAAACGATCCCCATCAAACAGGGAATACATGGGGCCCTTGTGGGAACCCGGCACAATTGTCAGCGCGCCATTGGTTTCATCCACATCATCCAGGAACAAAAGCGCGGTGATGATGTCGTCATTGGTGTGTGGCGTATAGGCGAAGTCCTGGTGATACAGCACCTCGGTCTTCGCCCCCATCAGTTTCAGATTGATCTTGCAATGATGGAACTTCACATCGGGGCCGATCAGTTCGGCCACCATTTCCGTCATGTCACTGTCGCGCATCGCTTCCAGATAGGCGGGCGAGATATCGGATGGGTTATTGATCCGCCGAAGCGCCGGCTTTTCGGCGGAATGTTCCTTGCCCATGTCAAAACGCGGGCGACCATCCACGCAGGGCGGGCCGAAGGGTTTTGTATGGGCGCGGCTTTCGTCCACCCAGCCGGCGATCTCGGCCCGCAGCCGCGCCAGCAAATCGGGGGAGACAGCATTGGGCACCACCAAGCAACCATCGCGCCAGAAGGCATCCTTCTGTTCCTGCGTCAAAACACCCATGTCGCGTCCTCCAAGCTTCAAACCTAGCCAATGTTAAGCGCAAAGCCGGCCCGAGTCATCCCGCCGCCCACCCCCGCTTGACCAGCAGCGGCGGCGCGGAAAACACTGGGGCCTCAAACAAAACCGCCGAGGAAACCCCATGACAGGAATGCTCACCCGCCGCGCCGCCGGGGCGCTCGCGCTCTCAAGCTTGGCCGCCATGCCGCGTGCCGCCCGGGCGCAGCAGGGCCGCCCCATCCGGCTGGTGGTGGGCTTCGCTGCGGGTGGCCCCACCGATGTGATCGCCCGCGTGCTCGGGCAGGAAATGCAGGGGCTGCTCGGCCAGCCTGTGGTGGTGGAAAACCGCGCCGGCGCCAATTCCCTGATCGCGACCGAAGGCGTCATGCGCGATGCGCCGGATGGGCAAAGCCTGCTGGTGACCACACTTGCGCACAGCGTGAATTCAATCCTGCTGCCCAATGCGCGCTATCGCCCGCTTGAGGATTTCACACCCGTTTCGCTGATCGCGACGCTGCCCCTGATTGCGGTGACGGCGACCAATGCCCCTTATGCCAATATCGGTGCCGTGGTGGCGGCGGCAAAGGCGCGGCCTGGTTCGGTGACTTATGGCTCCGCCGGCAATGGCGGTTCGGCGCATCTTTCCGCTGCCTTGCTTGCCGTGATGACGCAGACGGAAATGACCCATGTGCCCTTCCGCGGCAATGCGCCAGCGTTGGCCGAGGTCATGTCAGGGCGCATTTCCTTCATGTTCTACCCTATGGTTGGGATCGCGGAGCATATCCAGCGCGGCCAATTGCGCGGCTTGGCGGTCAGCACCGCGGAACGCCACCCGGATTTCCCGGATGTGCCCACCATGGCGGAAGCGGGTTTTGGCGGGTTTGAACGCTACATCCAGGGGGTCGGGCTGGTGGCGCCCGCTGAGACGCCCGCCCCGGTGGTGGAGCGCTTAAACAACGCCGTGCGCACCGCCTTGGCCAAGCCGGAATTGAATGCGCGGTTGCGGTCCTTGGGCGCGGTGGTGGTGGGCTCCTCGCCTGAGGAGTTTCGCACATTCCTGCTGGCCGATCTGGAACGCTGGCGGAGCTTGATTACCGCCGCGCGCATCACGGCTGAGGCGGGGTGATCACCAGGCGCGTGGGTTCAAGGCTCGCATAGACATCGCCGCTATTGGCTTCTGCCGGCAGGGCGGCGATCCAGGCGTGCATGGCCGCCGCATCACAGGGCGCGGGTAGGGCAAACTGCAAAGTTTCACCAAGGCTCGCCTGGAAATGCCGATAGCCAAGTGCGGCCAGCAGCCCAAGGCATTCGCCCGCCACATTGCGCTGGATGGTGGTGAATTCGAAGGACAGCGCGCGGGGTGGGCGGGAAAGGCCGCGCAGCGCCTCAGCCTCAAAGCCTTCAATGTCCAGCTTGATGAAATCCGGCATGCCATGGGTGGCGATCAGCGCATCCAAAGTGGTGACGGGCAGGGTTTCGGCCTGGTCCCATTGCTGCCCCTCCCACCCCGGCGCCCCGGCGGCGGCGGCGATGAAGGCTGGGCTGGCGGTGGCGACGGTTGGGTTGGCGGTATTGAGGCGAAGCTCCGCCTTGCCCGCCCGCGCGCCCACCAATTGAGAAACCAGCGTCACGCCAGGGTCACCGCGCAGCAAAAGCCGCAACACGCGGGCTAGCGCCGCCTGCGGTTCCACCGCCACCACCCGCGCGCCAAGGCGCCGGAAGCAGAGCATCCGGTCCCCAACATGCGCGCCGACATCAAAGGCAAGGTCGCCGGCGCCAAGGAAGCGGCGGTAGAAGCCATCCAAGGCCGCCGCCCGGCCCGGCGCATGATAAAGACGCAGGCTCCGGCTGATGGCTGCGCGTTTCACGTGAAAATCAGCGCCGCGCCGGCGGCAAATTCGGGCGGCACCATGATGCCTTCCGGCGCCTCACGGGTTGGAATGCCAGCCAGGATGCGCCGGGCTGAAGCCGCGCCATCGGCAGTCCGCACCACCATCCCCGCCATGCAGGGTGAGGCCGGGGGCGCGACACCGGGCAGCACAATGGCAAGAGCTTCGGGCGTCAACACCCGCACGCGGGTTTCGAGCGCCGGCGCTTTTGGCCCGGCAGCGCGCGCCGCGCCAGGCAGGCGGAGCAGAAAGCCCCCCGCCGGGTCAGGTTCCAACGGCAGCCCGGCCAGGCGCGAAAGCCGTGCGGCGGTATCGGCGGGGTTGTCCGCGCATAGAATTGCGGCTTCCAGAACCTCGGCCTTATTGGCGTGGTCCATCCAGCGAACCTGCCAGACCAATTCAGGCGTCAGATGCCGGATCAATTGCACGCGGCCCTCCGGCGGGTCCGGAAAGGGCAGCCGAGCAAAGCGCGCAATCGGCCCGCCCGCTTCCACGGGCCGTTCCAGATAAGCAACGCCCGGAATATCAATCCCTGCCGCGCGCAGCCTTGCCAGATTGGCTTCCTCATCCAGCATTGCCAAAGCCAGAATGTGAATGCCCGCATAGCGCGCCAGAAAGGCGTTCAAATTATTATCGAACAATGCCGGGTCCAGAATGGCGATCAATTCGATATAGCCATGCTTCAGGAAGGCGCAGCGATTGCCAGAACCGTATTTCTCAACTGGTAGGTCAGGCCGCCGCCGCCCGCTTTGCTGCGCAATGGGTGAAAGCGTGAAGCCCAGCCCTTCATAAGCCGCACACATGGGCGCCAAGTCACGCGCCGCGACGCCCAGATGGTCAAGGGCAAGGGCGGTGTTCATGCGGGATTCTCATAGCGGTCGAGCAACCATTCTGCCGGTTCGGTGGCGGCTTCATCATACCAGCGCGCGACCAGGGGATGCGCGCGCACCGCCGCCATATAGCGCTGCGTTGTGGCGGAAAGCTCCGGCTGCCAGGTGATGAAGCGCGCGACCACGGGCGCATACATCGCATCCGCCGCGCCGAATTCAGCGCCCATCAGAAAGGGGCCGCCATGGGCCGCGATGGCCTCTGCCCAAATCGCCTCCACCCGCGCGATATCGGCGAGGCATTCCGGCGTGCGGCCAAGGCCGGGAAAGCTGCGGCCAAGGTTCATCGGCATGGCCATCCGCAGGTTACGAAACCCGGCATGCATCTCAGCCGCGATGGACCGCGCATGGGCGCGTGCCGCACGATCCGCAGGCCAAAGCTGCGGCGCGATTTCAGCGCAGTATTCGCAAATCGCCAGGCTTTCCCAAACCCGCGCGCCGCGATGTTCCAGATAGGGCACCAGCCCTGCCGGCGTCGCTGTTTGCAGCGCCGATGTCCCGCCCCCGCCTGCAAGGGGAATCATCACCTCCTCCACATCCAGCCCGGCCAGATGCACGGCCAGCCAACCGCGCATGGACCAGGATGAATAACGCTTGGTGCCGATAACAAGGCGACCTTCGGGCATCGGGGGATTCTCCTGCAATTACGTACAGGATTATGCCCTGCTTGATGGGTCTTCGGCTACCTACTCATTCGGCTTCAGATTATTGCGCCGCGCCACCTCGCCCCAACGCTCAAGCTCTGCTGCCACAAAGGCGCGAAACACATCGGGCGCCATGGGGGTGGGCAATGCGCCTTCATCCGCCAGACGTGCCAGCACATCCGGGCTGGCCAAGGCGGCATTGGTGGCTTCCGCGAGCTTCGCCACCACTTCGGGCGGCGTGCGGGACGGCGCCACAATGCCGTACCACTGCATCGCCTCAAACCCCGGAATAGTTTCGCTAATGGCTGGGATATCGGGGGTCTGCGCCAGCCTTTCCTTGGCCGTGGTGCCAAGGGCGGCCACGCGCCCGGCGCGCAGCACGGGGAGTGCGGCGGGCGTGCCGGTCATGCCGGATTGGATATTGCCGGCGACCAAATCGATCACCATCGGCCCCGATCCGCGATAGGGCACATGCACCATTCTGATGCCCGCGGCCTCAAGAAACGCAATCATGCCGATATGCACATTGGAACCAGCGCCGGCGCTGCCATAGGTGATGGTATCGGGTGCCGCCTTGGCGCGGGCGATGAAGCCGGCAAGGCCACCGGCCGCCAGGTTATGCTGCGCCAACAGCACCATGGGCACTTTGGCAATCATGCCGATATGCGCGAAATCCTTCATCACATCCGCGCGCATGCGATAGATATGCGGGTTCACGGCAAGCGTGCTGATCATGCCGATTCCGATGGTATGGCCATCGGGCTGGGCGGCAGCGATGGCCTCGGTCGCGATCACACCGGCGGCGCCGCCGCGATTTTCCACCACGACAGGCTGGCCCAAACTTGCCTGCATGGTCTGCGCCATGACGCGCGCCAGGATATCCGTGGCGCCGCCTGGTGCGGCCGGCGCGATGAAGGTGATGGGCCGGCGCGGCCAGGGCGCTTGGGCCAAGGCAGGGCTGGCAAGCAACGCGGGGGACAGGATCAGGCTTCGGCGTGTGGTTTTCATCTGCTTTTCCTTTGGCTTACAGCCTGACGCCTCAGCCGGCTTCTTGGCAAGAAAAAGGTGCAACCCGGCGCGGCAGAAACCGTGAAATAATGGCAAGATTTTCATTCCATTCCGCAGTTTTGCCGGATATAGTCTCGCCATGGACGATATAGACCGGAATATCCTGCTGAAACTGCAAGGCAATGGCTCGGCGGGGCTTGCGGAACTCGCCAAGGTGGCCGGGCTTTCCGTCTCGGCCACGGCGGAACGCGTGAAACGGTTGGAAGAACGCGGCACCATTCGCGGTTGGCGGGCGGATCTGGACCCGGCGGCGGTGGGCTGCCCGCAGCTCGCCTGGGTTTTTGTCATGCTGCAATCGGGCGCCGAACAAGGCTTTGTCTCCGCCATGTCGCAGGAAGAAGCGGTGCTGGAATGCCACGCCATTTCCGGGCGCTGGTCTTACCAATTGAAGCTGCGCCTGCCGGATTTGGCGGCGGTGGATAGTTTCACCAATGGCACGCTGCGCGCTTTGCCTGGCGTGATGCGCACAGAAACCCTTGTCGGGCTGGTGACGCATAAGGAAACCAGCGCTCTCCCGATTGCCCCGGCGGATGAGGAAGAATAACCCCGCCGGCCTCAATAAGGCGTGGCGCGCATGAGCCGCCGCGCGCTTGAAATCACGCCCGAGCTTATGCTGCGCGCCTATGGCGCCGGGCTTTTTCCCATGGCGGAAGGGCGAGAGAGCAAAAAGCTCCATTGGTTGGACCCGGCGCTGCGGGGGATATTGCCGCTCGATCACGGGTTTCACCTGTCGCGCCGGTTGCGCCGCACTGTGTTGTCTGACCGCTTCACCGTCACTGCGGATCAGGATTTCGCCGGCGTTATTGCGGGCTGCGCTGAACCCGCGCCAGGGCGCGCCGATACCTGGATCAATGAAGAAATCGAAACCCTTTTCACCGCGCTGCATCGCATGGGTGCCGCCCATTCCATTGAGGTCTGGCAGGATGGCGCGCTGGTGGGCGGACTTTATGGCGTGCGGATCGGCGGTGCGTTTTTCGGGGAGAGCATGTTTTCGCGCGTGACGGATGCTTCAAAGGTGGCGCTTGTGGCGCTGGTGGCGCGGCTGCGCCTGGGGAGCTTTACCTTATTGGATACGCAATTCCTGACCGCCCATCTGGCGCGCTTTGGCGCGGTGGAAATGCCCAAGGCCGAGTATAAGCGCCTGCTGGCGGCGGCGCTGAAGGTGCCGGCAAAATGGCTCCCGGCGCCTGCCCCTGCCCTGCTGGAAGCGGAAATTCGCGCGATGGGCGCTTCAACTGCGGATCAGGCCAGCCATGGGGCTTGACGCATCGGCGCTGTAATTGCGCGGCATGCGCCCCGCGAGAAAGGCATGGCGCCCGGCTTCCACCGCCGCCTTCATGGCGCGCGCCATGCGCACCGGGTTTTTTGCATGGGCAATGGCGGAATTGAGCAGCACGGCATCGCAGCCGAGTTCCATCGCCAAAGCCGCATCCGATGCCGTGCCAATGCCCGCATCCACCAGCACCGGCACCTTGGCCTCACGCTTGATGGCGCTGATCATATAGGGGTTCACCACCCCCATGCCGGAGCCAATCGGCGCGCCCAAAGGCATGATGGCAACGCAGCCCATATCTTCCAGCCGCTTGGCCGCCAGCGGGTCATCCGCACAATAGACCATGACCTGAAAGCCATCGGCGATCAGCGCTTCCGCCGCTTCAAAAGTGGCCGGCATATCGGGGTAGAGGAAGGGCGCCGGGCCCAGCACTTCCAGCTTCACCAGATTCCAACCGCCCGCTTCGCGCGCGAGCCTGAGCGTGCGCACCGCATCCTTGGCCGTGTGGCAGCCCGCCGTATTGGGCAGATAGGTATAGCGCTTGGGCGAGACATAATCCTGCAGCATCGGCGCCTTGGGATCCGAAAGGTTCACCCGGCGCACCGCCACGGTGACAATCTCAGCGCCCGAGGCTTCAATGGCTGCGGCGGTTTCCTCAAGATCCTTGTAGCGGCCTGTGCCCACGATCAGGCGGGATTGGAAGCGCTGGCCGGCGACCTGCCAGCTATCATCATCCGTGTCAGACATGCTCAGCCGCCCCCGATGAAATGAACGATTTCAAGCCTATCGCCCTCGGCCAAGGCAACGGCGCCATAGGTGGAACGCGGCACGATTTCCTCATTACGCTCAACCGCCACTTTGCGCGTATCCAGCCCAATGGCGGCCAGCAGCGCGGCGACAGTGGCGCCTTGGGGCATGTGGCGGGGTTCCCCGTTCACGGAAATGGCGATGCCAGACATGGGCTTAATGTGGCGGGGCGGGGACGGAAGGGCAAGCGCCCGCCCGGCTTGCCGGGCTTGGACCCACCGTGCTAGCGCCACCAGCAAGTTTTTTCGCAAGGGAAGCGTCGTGACCCCGCCTTTGATCGCCGTGCTGAACGGCCCCAATCTGAACATGCTGGGCGTGCGAGAGCCCGAGAAATACGGCACCGCCACGCTGGATGATGTGGAAGCGCTTTGCGCCGAAGTGGCGGATGCGCTTGGCCTTGCGATTGATTTCCGCCAGACCAATAGCGAAGGCGAATTGGTGACCTGGGTGCAGGAATGCCGCGGGCGCGCTGCCGGCATCATCATGAACCCGGCGGGCTATACCACGACGTCCATCGCCGTGATGGATGCGCTGCTTGCCGTGGATGTGCCGGTGATTGAAGTGCACATCACGAATATCCATCGCCGGGAGGAATTCCGGCATCACAGCTTCATTTCCAAGGCCGCGACGGGTGTGATTTGCGGGCTTGGCGTTGAAGGCTATGCGCTGGCGATCCGCGCCATGGCGGGGCTGATTGCCCAGGATGAGGAAGCATGACCAAGGACCTGCAATTCGACCCGGCGACGATCCGGGAATTGGCGCAAATCCTGCGTGAGAGCGACCTGACCGAAATTGAGCTGGTTGACAATGACATGCGGGTCAAGCTGGTGCGCCAGGTAACGGTGGCGGCCATGGCGATGCCGGTGGCCGCTGCGCCGGCGCCTTCTGCCGCCGCCCCGGCGGCTGCTGCCGCGCCCGCTGCCTCGGCGGCGGAGGTTGAAGCAGACCATCCCGGCGCGGTGAACAGCCCCATGGTGGGGGTTGCATACCTGTCCTCAGAACCCTCAGCCGCGCCCTTCGTGACGCTGGGCAGCAAGGTCGCGCAAGGCCAGACCCTGCTGCTGATTGAAGCGATGAAGACCTATAACCAGATCAAGGCGCCGCGCGCCGGCACGGTAACGCGCATTCTGGTTGAAAGCGGCACGCCGGTGGAATTCGGCGAACCGCTGATGATTGTTGAGTAATGGCGCGCTCGGCTGGGGTTGCACATCATGTTCGGTAAGGTGCTGATCGCCAATCGGGGTGAGATTGCGCTGCGCGTCCATCGGGCGTGTCAGGAAATGGGCATACGCACCGTGGCGGTGCATTCCACCGCAGATGCGACCGCGATGCATGTGCGCTTTGCCGATGAAAGCGTGTGCATCGGCCCGCCGGCCGCGCGGGATTCCTATTTGAACATGGCGGCGGTGATTTCAGCCGCCATGGTGACCGGGGCGGATGCGATCCATCCCGGCTATGGGTTCCTTTCGGAAAATACGCGCTTTGCCGAAATGGTGGAAGCGCATGGGCTGAAATTCATTGGCCCCACGGCGGAACATATCCGCATGATGGGCGACAAGATCGCCGCCAAGGACGCGATGCGGGGCCTTGGCGTGCCGCTGGTGCCTGGTTCCATGGGTGCTTTGGAAACCCTGGAACAGGCGCGCGACGTGGCGGAAGCCGTGAAATACCCGGTGCTGATCAAGGCTGCTGCTGGTGGCGGCGGGCGCGGCATGAAGGTAGCGCGCAGCGCCGATGAGCTTGAGGAAGCCTGGAGTGTCGCCCGCGCCGAAGCCAAGGCGGCTTTTGGTGATGACAGTGTTTATCTGGAAAAATACCTGGATCGTCCGCGCCATATTGAATTGCAGGTGCTGGCTGACACGCATGGGAATGTGGTGCATTTCGGGGAGCGTGATTGTTCCCTGCAACGGCGCCATCAGAAGCTGGTGGAAGAAGCGGGCAGCCCGGCGCTTGATGCCGAAGCGCGCGATGCTTTGGGTGCGACCGTGACTGCGGGGCTTTCAAAACTTGGCTATCGCAATGCCGGCACGCTGGAATTCCTGTGGCAGGATGGGCAATTCGCCTTCATTGAGATGAATACGCGGCTACAGGTGGAACACCCGGTGACCGAAATGGTTTGCGGGATTGACCTGGTGAAGGAACAGATCCGCATCGCCGCTGGTGAGGCGCTTGGCTATGGCCAGAAGGATATCCGCTTCTATGGCCATGCGATTGAATGCCGCATCACCGCGGAAGACCCGGAAAGTTTCGCGCCCAATCCCGGCAAGGTGACGACGTATCACGCGCCTGGCGGGCTTGGGGTGCGCGTGGATAGCGCGCTTTATTCCGGCTATGTGGTGCCGCCGCATTATGACAGCCTGGTGGCGAAGCTGATTGTGCATGCGCCGACGCGGGTGGAAGCGATTGGCCGCATGCGGCGTGCTTTGGGTGAAATGGTTGTGGCGGGGATTAAGACGACCTTGCCGCTGCATCAGGCCGTGATGGAAGCGCCGGAATTCCAAGCTGGGGATTATACGATCCATTGGCTGGAGAAGTTTGTCGCGGATAGGAATAGTGACGCGGCGGGGTGAGGGTGTTTCTGGCGGGGTTGACGCTGCGTCCCCCGTTTGATTTTTTTTCTTGCCATTTTTGCCCCACCAAACTATAACACCGAGTATCATAGAAAGTAGTCCGAATTCAGGTGCGCGTCTTCAAGACCAAGCCCTTTACCCGCTTCGCGTTGCGCGAGAGTATCAGCGATGCAGCCTTGTGTGACGCGGTTGCGCGGGCGGAAAGCGGCCTGGTGGATGCTGATCTGGGGCGGGGTGTGATCAAGCAAAGGCTGGCGCGGCCTGGGCAGGGAAAATCAGGCGGGTTTCGCAGCATTATTCTGTTCCGACGCGGGGCGCGGGCATTTTTCGTTTTCGGCTTTGCCAAAAATGCGCGGGACAATATTGATGCGTCGGAATTGCAGGCTTTTCGCCGGTTGGCCGATGAGGTGCTTGGCTATGACGATGCGACCCTTGCCTTGGCGATGGCCAATGGAACGATGACGGAGGTGATGTGCAATGCCTAAGCAATATCGGAGCGACGCGCTTGCGGCGGTGCATGAAATTGCGCAAGGGCTCGCTGAGGCCGGCGCTATGGACAAGCGCAGCTTGCGCGATTTTGACGCGCTTTGCCTGACGCCGGTGGAACCACTCGCGCCCAATGAAATCCGCGCGCTGCGCCTGCGGGAGAATGCATCCCAGGCGGTATTCGCGCTGCATTTGAATGTGACGACCGGGCTGGTGAGCCAATGGGAACGCGGCGAAAAACAGCCGAGCGGGACTTCGTTGAAATTGCTGACGCTCGTGGCGCGGAAGGGGCTGCAGGCGGTGGCTTGAGGGGGGGGCTGAACTCAGCCTTCTTCGAACTCTAGGTATACTGTCTCACTCTCTGGTTTAGGAGTGTTTTTCTGAGCTGATAAAAGCGATTTATTGAAATTGGAGGAATGACCCATCAATGTAGATAAGTTAGTTTTGAGTTTCTTTGGCTTCGCTGTTTTTGGAGAAGCAGGATATGTGTCTCATTCCGAGTGTGAGTTAGGCGCAGGTGATGAACGGGCGGATCATGTCTCCTTTGCATTTGCGGGATGACGGCTCGTTCGTGGTCCTCTTGGATGGGCTTCCATATCACGTGACAAAAGTCGATGAGCTTTGGTCGGAAGCTGCCGCACTAGATTGGTCGCGAGCCACGCCTGAACCTGCGCCATCGGACGCTAACTCCACCACCCGCGCCGTCAGCATCGAGAAACTTGCCGCTGCAGTGGAGCAACTCGAGTGGGCCATCAGACTCACCGTCGATTACGATGCATACATACCCGCTATCACCCTAGCCGGCGCAGCGGAGGAAGTGTTTGGCAAACACTCGGGGACTCCCTTAATCAGCGAGTTAGCTCAGTTAGCGAACCCACAGCAACCTAAGCCGATTGCAAAGGAATTGACCTTATTGATGAATGATGTCCGAAACTGGCTGAAACATAATGATGGAAAAGCCGCGATTTCTCGTAAGGCATTCAGTCCTGATCAGGAAGCAATCAACATGATCCATCGGGCGCTTTTTAACCATATGCGTTGTGGTCTTCCTCCACTGCAAAACGCGAGGAGCTATTCCGTCTGGTTGGCACAGCGACGTTATTCGCGCGAGGGTCTGTAGCTGCTCGCCAAGTGACCTACACTCGTCACGGGCCTTGGCTTTGCCCGCCTCATTGCAGCACTAAAAAAGATAATCCTGCGCGCTCGACCACTGCAGAAGACATGACGCGTCACAGGGAAGCTTCATGCAGTTCTTCTCGGGACTGCGGTGACGTGGTCGGCGCATGTGATACCATCCCCGGTTTCCAAAGGCCTCGGGCCTTTGGTGGGTGGGTTTCAGGGAGGGCAAAGCCCTCTCTGACCTCGCTCTCACCCAACCCTCTCCCAGCAAACCCGTTGCCTTTGCGGCGGGGGGAGGGTGTGGGTTGCCCCAAAGGCGATGAGCGATGGGCAAGACTTTCCAGAATGTTGCGCATAAACCGCCCCGAGCCCGCAAGGCGGTCAGTCAAGCCGCGGTGTAGGCGCCAGACCACAACCCCGCCGCAAAGTATTTTAGGTGACACCCACAAGCTGGCGTGGTCCGCATGAAGGGGTGCAATTTTATTGCAAATACAAAATGATTTGCACGCCATTGATTTAATTGGTGTCCCCGGCGCGATTCGAACGCACGGCCCCCAGATTAGGAATCTGATGCTCTATCCTGCTGAGCTACGGGGACAGCCGCCGCTTCAATACCGCAAATCAACGCGCCAGGAAACGCCAAACCGCCTTACCGCCGCCGGAATCGCTCCACCGCGCTCACCAGGGCCGTGCGCAGCCCAGGTTCAAGCGCGGAATGGCCAGCATCTGGTATCACGGTCAACCGCGCTGAGGGCCAGGCCGCTGCCAATTCAAAAGCACTGGTTGCGGGGCAGACCATATCATAGCGGCCCTGCACAATCTCCGCGCCCATGCCCGCAAGGCGGTCCATGCGGCCGAGCAATCCCTCCGGCGGCAGGAAAAGATCATGGGCGAAGTAATGCGCCTCAATCCGCGCCAGGCCCAAAGCGGTGCGGTCCTGCGCGAAGCTCGCGACCGTTTCAGGTGATGGCAGCAGGGTGGAACAAGACCCCTCATACTGGCTCCAGGCGCGCGCGGCGGGCAGATGTACGGCAGGGTCTGGGTCACACAACCGGCGCAGATAAGCGCCCAGCAGGTCGCCGCGTTCTTCCTCCGGCAAATGTTCGCTGAAGGCAGCCCAGGCATCGGGGAAGACGCGGCGGAGCCCATCCAGGAACCAGCTTACTTCGTCGCGCCGGCCCAAAAAAACGCCGCGCAAAACGCAGCCCAATACGCGGTTCGGGTGTTCCTGCGCGTAAGCCAAGGCGAGGGTTGATCCCCAGGAACCGCCAAACAGCAACCAATCCTCGATGCCCAGGAATTGGCGCAGCACTTCAATATCACGCACCAGATGCGGCGTGGTATTGTCGCGCAATTCGCCAAGTGGGCGGGAACGCCCGGCGCCGCGCTGATCGAAAATGATCACGCGCCAATGATGCGGATCAAAGAAGCGCCGATGCACCGCGCCGGCGCCCGCCCCTGGCCCACCATGCAGGAACAGCACCGGCTGGCCGCGGGGATTGCCCACCTGTTCCCAATACATGACATGCCCAGCCGAAAGCGGCAGGAAGCCGGTTTCATAGGGGGCGATATCGGGGAAAAGGTCTCCGCGCGGCATGGGCTAGATGTGCCTAAGCGCGCGGCGAAGCGCAATGGTTTTCAACGCATCAGCCCTTCACAAAGCGCGCCATGAAGAACCCATCCATGCCGCCCTGCGCCGCCAAATAATCGGGGCGGGTGCGGAACGCACCGGATGGCAGGATTGCCTCGGCCAGGCCGGGCATTTCTGCCGGCCGTATTGGATCAAGCTGAAGGCCAAGCGCTGGGGCTTCGCGCAAATGCGCTTCCCCTTCCTCGGCTTGCAGGGAACAGGTGGCGAAAACCAACCGCCCGCCCGGCGCCAGCATCCCGGCGGCAGATTGCAATAGCCGCGATTGCAAGGCAGCGGCGGTCGCGACATCACGCGGGCGCTTCAGCCAAGCCACATCCGGGTGGCGACGGATGGTGCCGGTTGCGGTGCAGGGTGCATCCAGCAGAATGGCATCGAAGGGGGCGGCTGGGCGGAACTGCGCGGCATCCGCCACCACAATTTCCGCCGGCAATTTCACCCTGGCCAAATTCTCGGTGAGGCGCGCGGCGCGCTTCGCATCACGCTCCACGGCAGTGACTTTGGCGCCCGCCGCCGCAAGCTGCGCCGTCTTACCGCCAGGCGCCGCGCAAAGATCAGCGATGCGTTCCCCCGCGCGCGGCGCCAGCAGCCGGGCCGGCAGGGCGGCGGCAGCGTCCTGCACCCAGAACGCGCCCTCGGCAAAGCCGGGGATTTCCGTCACGCGCGTGCCGGCAGGCAGGCGAAAGGACCCGCCGGGCAGGGCTTCCGCGCCCTCTGGCACCTCGGCGCCGGGCTTGACCGAGATATCCAAAGGCGCCGGGCCGCAATGCGCCTCCGCAATGGTCCGCACCGCCGGCCCATAGGCAACGTGCCAGGCGGACCAGAGCCAGGGCGGCGTATCCAGCCGCGCCGCATCCAGCCCTTCCAGCAGCGCCTCCCCTTCCGCGGCCACCTTGCGCAAAACGGCATTCACAAGCCCGGCAAAGGCGCGCGGCGCGAGATCCACGGCGGAGGCCACGGCGGCATGGGAAGGTGTCGCCAGCAGCAGCAATTCCGCGACGCCGATCCGAAGTGCATGGCGCGCCGGCGGTGGGGGTTCCCGGCGGAGAAAAGGCTCCAGCACGGCATCTATGCTGCCCAGTCGGCGCAGCACCATGGCCGCGATGCGATGCGCCGCGGCCCTGTCCCGCGCTTCAAGCCGCGCCGGCAGCGCCTCCAGCGCCTCTTCCAAGGGCCGATGCGCTTCCAGCACGGCATCCAGCACATCGCGCGCGGCGCGCCTGGTGGGCAGGCCGGGCGGGCGCCTTGGCCGGGATGGGTCTTTAGTCATCCTACCTTCATGGCACCCGCGCTTCACTCATGCTAGAGCCGCCGCGCGATGACCCTGGGCAGCTTTCTCGATCGATTGCCGGAAACGCGCCGCCCAGGCTGGTGGCTTGCGCTGCTCTGCCTATTGCTCTGGCTGCCGGGCTTCTTTTCCATCCCGCCCGGGGATCGCGATGAAAGCCGCTTCGCCCAGGCCAGCCGGCAGATGGTGGAAACCGGCGATTATGTGCGGATCAAGCTGGGCGAGGTTGAACGCAACAAGAAACCCGTTGGCATCCATTGGGCGCAAGCCGGCACGGTGCATGCGCTGGAAGCGGTGGGCATCCCGGCGCGTGGGCAGATCTGGGCTTATCGGCTGCCATCGCTGATCGGCGCGCTGCTTGGGGTATTGGCCACCTGCTATCTGGGGCGTGCCTTGGTGGGGCGACGCGCGGCATTTCTGGCGGCGGTTATGCTCGCCCCCTGCATGGTGCTGGTGGTCGAAACCCATATCGCCAAGACTGACGCGGTGTTGCTGGCCAGCATCACGGCAGCGATGCTACTGATGGGGCGCGCCTATCTGGCGCCAGCGCAATTCACCACGAAGCAGGCATTGGGCTTTTGGTTGGCGCTGGGCGCTGGCGTGCTGTTGAAGGGGCCGATTGCGCCCATGGTACCGCTACTGGCTGGCGTGACTTTATTGGTGATGGATCGCCGCGCGCCCTGGTTTGGCGCGCTCCACCCGCTTTGGGGTGTGCCGCTGATGATCGCCTGCGCCGCGCCCTGGTTCATCGCCATTGGCATCGCAACCGAAGGACGTTTTTTTTCTGAGGCCATCGGCGATGACATGCTGAGTAAGGTGGGATCGGGCGAGGAAAGCCATTGGGGACCACCCGGTTTCTATACTTTCCTGTTCGGCATCACCGCCTTTCCCTCTGCTTGGATTGTGCTGCGCGCGCTGCCTGGCGCCTGGGCGGATCGGTTGAAGCCGCAAACACGTTTCCTGTTGGGCTGGGCCGTGCCGGTCTGGCTATTGTTTGAAGCGGTGGCAACGAAACTGCCGCATTATGCGCTGCCCGCCTATCCCGCGCTGATGCTGCTGGCGGCGGCCTGGGCGCTTGATCCCTTACGGCGCCCAACGCCGCGCTGGATTGCGGCGATTGGCTGGTTGGCGCTGGGCGGTGTCGCGCTCGGTCTGCCCATCGCCGCCATGGCCGCCGCCTTCTATGCCGAAAGGCGCGTGGATGTTTTCGGCCTGATCGGGCTTGGCTTTGGCGTGGCGCTTATCCTGCTGCTGTGGCGCGCGGCAAGCGCTGGGCAATGGGCGCGCGCCGCGCTGCTTGGCGCCGTGCTCAGCATCCCGGTTTATGCCGCCGTGTTGGAAGGTGTCATTCCGCGCCTCCAATCCGTCTGGGTTTCGCCGCGCTTGGCGACAGAGGTGCGCGCCATTGCACCCGGCTTGCGCGACCGGGATTTTGGCGTGGTTGGTTTTCACGAACCTTCGCTGCAATTCGCGCTTGGAGGTGGCATTGCGCTGCTCCGCGATGGTGCGGCGGCGGCGCAATTCTTGGCGGAAAAACCCGGGCGCGTGGTTGCGGTTGCGCATCGGCAGGAAGCAGCGTTTCGCGCCGCGGCAGCAGAACGCGGAATTGCGCCGCACGATGCCGGTTCTGTCACGGGGCTCAATTACGTGCGCGGGCGCTGGCTCACGCTGCTGATTTTCAAGGTGGATTGAATGTTCGAATGGGTGGCGCGCCAGGTCGCGGAAACCGGGCTACTTGGCGTTTTTGTGCTGATGGTGGCGGAAAACATCTTCCCGCCTATCCCATCCGAAATCATCATGGCCGCATCTGGCTTCGCCGCCGCACGTGGCGATATTTCACTGATCGGCACCATTATCGTCGCTGTTTTGGGCACGCTGGTGGGCAATGCCTTCTGGTATGAAATTGGCCGCTGGTTCGGCATGGCACGCATCCGCCCGCTAGTCGCGCGCTACGGCAAATGGTTTGCGATTGAAATCGAGGATATGGACCGCGCCGAGCGCACTCTGAAGCGCTGGGGGCCTTTCGCGCTGTGTTTCGGGCGGATGCTGCCTGGCATTCGCACCATCATTTCCATCCCTGCCGGCATGGTGCTGATTCCGCGCCCGGTCTTTTATGTCTGGACCGCGATTGGTTCAGCGATCTGGCTGAGCTTCCTTGCCGTCGCGGGCTATTGGCTGGAAGACCATTATGATCGTGTGCAGCATTGGGTGGAACCGCTCGCCTGGGTGGTGGTGGGCGGGTCCATCGCGGCCTATGCGCTGCATTTGATTTACGCCTTCCGCCGCGCGCGGCGCCGGAAGGGTCAGGCGTAGCGCGCCAGCGCCTGTTCCAGGGAAGCGAAAGCATTGCCAAGCGCGGCATTCATCGCCGCCGCCGCCTGATCCGGGCGCAAGGCACCGCTGGGCAACGCCGCGCTGCCTGTGCTGATCATTTGCCCCAGCACGCGGGGCGAGCTTTCACGTTCGGAAATCAGCACGAAATTCAATTCCGCTTCCGCCTGACCCCGCGCGCGATTGGCGACAAGCCGTGTCAATTCGCCTTCCAGCACCAGATCAGGATTGGCGCGGCTGCCGGGTGCGAGAACGGCGGCGAAAAGCCTGGCATCCATGAGCCATCGGCGCAAAGCCTGTTCCGCGGCTTCCGCAGGTGGCGCGATCCATTCGGCGTAAAAATCAATCTCCTCCGTCCCATCGGGGCGAATGCTGCGCAGCCCCCGCACATCCAGCGCGGGCGGGGCGCGCAGCGTGCGCAGCAGCAAAAGCCGCCGCCCCCTGCCGCGCCAGCCATCGCCCTGCCGGCGCGGTTCCAACGCATAGCGCAGCACTTCCTGATAAGGCCGATCCGGCAGGACAGAGCAGGCAGAAGCAAGGAAAGGTGCTGCCAGCAAGGCGCGGCGATGCAAGGTTTTCATGTCAGCGGCGTTCCCGATTGGGCGGCGGCGGTGGCGCGCCGAGCAGGGTTTGCGATGGGTTGCGCCTGAGCGCTTCCGTCGTATCGCGCAAATTGGCGACGGAGGATCGCAAATCACGCATCAGCGGCGACAAATCGGCTTGCAGATCGGAAGTCGTGCCGCGCGCGGTGCGCAGCGTCTGTTCCAGCGCGGTGACGGCAGCGGGGATACGCACCAAGGCATCGCGCATTTCGCGACTTGCCAGCAATTCCTGCGCACTGCGCCCGGCATCACCCATGCTGGCAATGGCGCCGCGCAATTCATTTGCCGTATCCTCAAGCCGCACCTTACGAATCTCGGCGCGGAGTTCGGCCACGGTTTCGCCGGCTTCGCGCAGCACGGTCGCCACTTCCCCATCGCTGACCTGCCGGCGCAAATCGCCCATCAGCCCGGCGGCGTTATTGACCAGACCCTCAATATCCAGCTTTTCCAGGCGGCGCAAAATCTGCTCCGCGGCGCTGGTCACCTGCGTAATGGTTGAAGGCACGGCGGGAATATGCTCATAGCGCGGCTTCCACGGCACCTGCATAGGTGGAAAGCGCGCGGGGTCAAGAATATCAATTTCCAGATAGGTGACACCCGTAATCCCCTGGGAAGCGATGCGGGTGCGCAACCCGCCCGCGATCATATCATCTAGCGAGGCGATACGGGACACGCGCGCCCGATCCACGGCGAAGCGTATCACCACCAATTGCATCGCGGCACGATTGGTGCGCGCTTCGGGCACATCATAGATTGCTGCGGCGAGGGAGATTTCCGTCACGCGCCCAATCTGAACGCCGCGAAAGCGGACCGCCGCCCCGATATCGAGCCCGACGATGGATTCCCCCACATAGGTTTCAAAATAATCCGATTTGGTGCCGAATTGCCCTGCCGTCAGGTAAACAATGAAGCCAACCGCCAGCGCAATGGCGGAAAGCGCCAGCATGCCGACGCGCAAGAATAATGTATTGGGCGGTTTTGCCATGTCAGGCAGCCTCTCGGCGGAAGAAGGAGCGCACGGTGGGGTGCGTGCCGGTATCGCGCAATTCGCGCGGCTTGCCCGTTGCGATCATGCCTTGCGCTTCCTTATCCAGCATGATGCAGCGATCCCCAATGGCCAGAATGGATTGCAGTTCATGGGTTACTACCACAAAGGTGGTGCCGGTGCTGCGCGCAATATCCAGGATCAGCTTGTCCAATCCCGCTGAGGTGATGGGGTCAAGCCCGGCCGAAGGCTCATCCAAAATCAGCAAGGGCGGGTCAAGCGCCATGGCGCGTGCAATGCCCGCGCGCTTGGCCATGCCGCCGGAAATCTCGGCCGGGAGCAAGCCTGCCGCATCGCCAAGCCCAACCAGGCCAAGCTTGGCGCGCGCCAAAGCCTCCCGCGCCGGTCGCGGCAAATCCGTGTGTTCTTCCAAGGGCAGTTCCACATTCTCGGAAAGCGTCATATTGCCGAAAAGTGCGCCGGATTGCCACATCACACCTATTCTTTGCAGCAACCCAAGCCGGCCTTCCGCATCCGCTTCCGCCAGATCAACACCCAGGATTTCAGCGCGACCCGCAGCGATGGGCACAATGCCGATCAGCGCCTTGAGCAAGGTGGATTTGCCGCAGCCCGAACCGCCCAGAATGATGAAGACCTCACCACGCTTCACCTCAAAACTGACGTCCTTGAAAATGGTGCGCGGGCCGAAGCTGACGGCCAAATTCTCGACTCTGATGACGGTATCGTCGTTCATATGCCAAGCCTGAAGAATAAAATGGCGAAAACGCCATCCATGGCAACAATGGCGACAATGCCGCCCACCACGGCCGCCGTTGCGGCATCACCCACCGCGCGCGGGCCGAAGCCGGCGGAAAGCCCAGCGCGGCAGCCAATGGCCGCGATCACCAGGCCGAAGCAGGCGGATTTGAACAGGCCGCCCATCAGATCGCCAAGGCTCAGCCATTGCTGCAATTGGTTTGAAACCGCGCTCCAGGGAAAGCCGAGGCTCTGCATCACCACCGTCATGCCGGCAAGCCCAGCGAGGTTCATCACCAAGGTCAGCGCGGGCATCACCAAAATCCCCGCCAGGATACGCGGAATCACCAGCATCACCATGGGATCGATGCCCATGATGCGCAAAGCATTCACTTCCTCATTCACGGTCATGGTGCCGAGTTCGGCGGCAAAGGCTGAACCCGTGCGCCCAGCCAGCACAACGCCGGCTAGCAGCGGCCCCAATTCGCGCAGCAGCGAAATACCAACCAAATTTGGCACGAAAATCTCCGCCCCGAAACGTTTCAGCGGGATGGAGGATTGATAAGCCAGGATCAGCCCAATCAGAAAACCCAGCAGCAGCGTGAGCGGAAAGGCGCGCAGCCCAATCTCATCCAAATGGCGCAGGAATTCAGCGCCGCGAAACATGCGCGGGCGGAACATGACACGGAAGGCAGCGACCAAAGCTTCTCCGGCAAAGGCAATGCCGGAAAGTGCCGCCTGGATGCTGCCATAAACCCTACCGCCAAAGGCCGTGATGGGCGCGAAATCGCGCGGCGCTTCGGCGGGCAGCGGGGCCGCCTTCAGCGCGGCGCGGTTGCGCTCCAAAACCGCGAGCACATCGGGCGAGCCACCCTGCACCGCCACCGCATCGCCCGCGCGCAACACCAGAATGGCGCCGGCGCTATCCATGACGTCCACGGCCGAAAGATCAACCGCGTTGGGTTTTTCGGCTACGGCGCGCGTCATCTCGGGCCAAAGCGCCGCCGCGCCTGCGGCATCCAGCGTGCCGGAAAAAATCAGCACCTTGCCTTGCGGCGTGGCCTGGGATGAGAGGACGGCCTTGGTCATGTCACTTGCTACCAAGCACAGCTTTGCGAGGTTTTCGCAAGCGTTTCAAGGCGTGACCATCAGCGCCAGAGCGCATGGATCAACACAGCGGCGGCGACCGAGACATTCAGGCTTTCAACAGCCCCAGAACCTGGCAGCGTCACGCGCGCCGCGCAGGCGGCGATGCTCCCCTGCGCCAGGCCCTTTTCTTCATTGCCGAGCACCACGGCAAAGGGGCGCCCGCGCGGCGTGGCTTCCGGCGCCACACCATCCCGCGCCACGGCGGCCAGGCTCAGCATACGGGGCGCAAGCGCGCGTAGCAAAGCGGGCAGATCGGGCGCCTGAAAAACGGCCAGTGCTTCCAACCCGCCCTCAGCGGTGCGCAAGGCAGCATCGGAAAGCCGTGCCTGGCGTTGGTCGCCCGATATCACCAGCGCCTTGCAGCCGAAAAACGCGGCGGATCGCGCAATGGCGCCTAGATTATGCGGATTGCCGATGCCATCGAGTATGGGCAGCACGGGTGCGGCCCAAAGCAGCGGCGGCAGGTTGGCTACATCCAACAAGGTCACACCGCGCGGGCGCGCCACCGCCACCATGCCACCATGATGCACGGTGCCAGCGATGCGCTGCAATTCCTCGGGCGGGACTTCACGATAAGGCAAGCGCCGCTTCGCTAGCGCCGCGCATAACGGGCCCGCTTCCTGCCGGCGCATAGGTGTGTAGAAAAACCGCATCACATCGCTGGGCCGATGCGCGAAAAGCGCGGCGACCGCGGCGGGGCCGCAATGCAGGTCCGGTTCCTGGGCTTTGCTCATGGCGCGGCTAAGGCCTTGATCTTTTCCAGTAGGGCGTCGGGGATTTCCAGCCCATCGGCGACGGCACGCGCGTTTTGCGCATCGCGCTTGGCGCCGGGCAGGCGCACCCCTTGATCGGCCAGCATGGCGGCGATCAGGGTTTCAATGCGTGCACCAAACCCATCCGCGCCGGCAAGCGCGCCCGGGTCTATCACCAACAGCGCCTGGCCCAAGCGCGGGCGATTGCCTTCATCCTGGAAGAAGCTATCGGCTTCAAAGCCGAAAGCAGCACCTGTCAGCGCCACGCAGAGCAATTCAACAATCAGCGCAAGCAAGGCGCCCTTGGTGCCGCCCATGGCGAGCATGGCGCCCGATAGCGCAGCCTTGGCATCGGTAGTGGGGCGGCCTTCGGCATCCACGGCCCAGCCTTCCGGAATGGGGCGGCCTTCCTTGGCGGCAGCCATGATCTTGCCACGCGCTACCTCAGACAGCGCCATATCAATCACCAAGGGTGGCGCGGCGCGGCGCGGAAAGGCGGCGGCAATGGGGTTGGTGCCCATCAGGGGCCGGCGCCCGCCCGGCACCGGCATGGCAGCCGGCGAATTGGTGAAGGCCAGCGCCACCAGCCCCTGTTCGGCCAACCGCCTCACCGGCAGGCCCATGGCACCGGAATGGTGGCTGTTGGTGATGCCGACAAAGGCAATGCCATGCCCGCGCGCGCGCCAGGCCGCTTCCTGTTCCGCCAAGGCAAGCGCGGGGTAAGCCAGCCCATGCCCGGCATCAATCAGCGCAGCACCGCCGCGTTCATTGATGATGCGGGGTGTGGCCTTCCCATCCGCGCGACCATTGCGGAGAAACGCCGCATATTGCGCCACGCGCGATAGCCCGTGCCCCGCCTGCCCCGCCGCTTCGGCAGCAATCAGCGCGGCGGCGGTGCGCTTGGCCATGTTAGCCCCTGCGCCAGACGCCGCGAGCGCCGCCGTGACAAGTTGTTCAGCCTCAATCAGGGAAATCCGCATCAATCCGCTTTCAGGTTCGCTTCCCGCACCAGCCTGGCCCAGCGGTCAGTCTCGGCGCTGATATAAGCCGCACTCCGCGCCCTGTCCCAGGCTTCCACCGTAAAGCCGCCGTCGCGCGCGCGGCGGGAGACTTCGGGGTCGCGGATCGCGGCCAGGGTATCGGTTTCAAGCTTGGCCAGGATGGGCGCCGGCACCGCCGCATTCGTCATCATCGCGGTCCAATTGGTCATTTCAAGCTCGGGCGATCCCGCTTCGCGCACGGTGGGCACATCCGGCACCAGGGGATGGCGGGCGGCGGAGGTTATGGCAAGGGGCCTGAGCCGCCCGCCCTGAATCTGCGCAATGCATTCCGGCAGGTTGGAGACCATGAAATCAAGATTTCCCGCAGCGAGGTCCGTGACCGAAGGTGCGCCGCCGCGATAGGGCACATGGGTAATGCGATCCCCCGCGCCGGAAACGCGCCGCACCAATTCCAGCCCCAGATGCGGCGGCGATCCAGTGCCTGAGGAGCCGGCGTTCAAATTACGTTCCCGCGCTTGTGTCAGCAGATCAGCTAGGCTGCGCGCTGGGTTGCGTTCCGCATTCACCACCACAACAAGCGGCAGCGACCCAAGGACGGAAATCGCCGTGAAATCCTGGCGGAAATTGAAGGGCGCATTGGGAAACAGCGAGGCATTCACCGTATGAGTCATGGTGATGGCGAGTAGTGTATAGCCATCCGCTGGGCTTTTCGCCGCGGCATCGGCACCGATCAGCGCATTGCCGCCGGCGCGGTTTTCAATGATCACCGGCCTGCCCCAAATGTCTGACAGCTTCTGGCCCACCAGCCGCGCCATGATGTCGGTCAGGCCACCCGGCGGGAAGGGGACGATGTAGCGCACGGCGCGATCCGGGAAGCTTGCTTGGGCTTGTGCGCGGCCAATCAGCGCGGCGGTGGGCAGTGCGGATAGCAGCAGGCGACGGGTTGGGCGCATCGGGTCCTCCTTGGCGTTGGGGTTCTTGTCGCCAAGCGTAGCCCAGGGCGCGCCGCTGCCCTATAGTTTTCTCATTGCAAGCATGACCCTGGGGATAGGCTGCGTGACACCTGTCGAGAAAATCCGCGAATGGCATGAAGAACTCACCGCCTGGCGGCGCGATTTCCACGCCCATCCTGAACTGGGATTCGAAGAAGTGCGGACCAGCGCACTGGTGGCCGAGCGCCTCGCTTCCTGGGGGATTGAGGTGCATCGCGGCATTGGCAAGACGGGCGTGGTGGGTGTGCTGCGGAACGGGAACGGCCAAGGCCGGCTTGGGATTCGTGCCGATATGGATGCGCTGCCCATGCCGGAAGCCAATGGCTTCGCGCATAAATCCGGCATTGAAGGCAAGATGCATGGCTGCGGGCATGATGGGCATACCACCATGCTGCTCGCGACGGCGCGTTATCTGGCGGAGACGCGCAATTTCGACGGCACGGTGCATTTCATTTTCCAGCCAGCGGAAGAAGGCCGCGGCGGCGCGCAAGCCATGCTGGAAGATGGGCTATTTGATCGCTTCCCCTGCGATACCGTCTATGGGCTGCATAACCGGCCAGGGTTGCCGGTTGGGCAATTCGCCATTCGCCCAGGGCCCATCATGGCCGGTGCGATATTTTTCGACATCCTGATCCAGGGCAAGGGCGGCCATGGCGCTCGGCCGGAACAGACGATTGATCCCGTGGTGGTGGGCGCACAGATCGTGACCGCCTTGCAGACCGTGGTCGCGCGCAATGTGCCCGCGCTGGATAGCGCCGTGCTAAGCGTGACGGGCTTCAATGCCGGGCAGGCCTATAACGTTATCCCTGACCAAGTGACGCTGAAGGGCACAGTACGCGCCTTCAAGGTAGAAATGATGCGCCTGGTGGAAGAGCGCATGCGCGCCGTGGTGACTGGCACCGCCGCCGCCTTTGGTGCGAGTGCTGAGATCACCTTCAAGGAAATCGCCGCCCCCACCATCAATGCGCCTGATGAAGCAACCGCGCTTGGTGATGCCGCCGCATCATTGGTGGGAGAAGCGGCGGTGGAGCGCAATCGCACGCCGATCATGGGGAGTGAGGATTTCGCCTATATGCTGCTGCAACGCCCGGGCGCCTACATCCATGTCGGCAATGGCACCGGTGATGCGGGCGGCTGCGATGTGCATAACCCGCATTATGATTTCAACGACGCAGCCATCCCTTATGGCGGCGGCGTGATGGCCGCGCTTGTGGAACAGAAGCTGCCGCGCGTGAAGTGATAAGTGGTGCTGGTTAATGCACCAGCGCCACACCCATTCCATGCTGGAAAATCGCCGCCGCTGCCAGCGCGTAATCCGGTGCCGCGCCAATCTGCGTGCCATCGGCGGCGTGGATCGCGACCGAGCGCTGATTATTCACCATCACCGGGCGCAGATAGGCGATGCGGTTCGTGCCGTAGCGCGCCCAATCCAGCGATGAAAGCTGGCGCAAATCCGGCTCCGTCAGGATGATGTCCTGTTCGGTTTCGGTTTCGGTGTCGAATTCTTCCTGGTCACTCATGGTCTTGTCCTTTGCGTGTCCTAATGGCCCACGCTGCAATGCCGTCCTGAATCAGGCCCGGCGGGGATGGGGCATTCAGCCCCGTTCGGGGCGTCCTTCCACGATGGTGGCGGCGCCATTGGTTTTGGTATCAATGCGGATGGTCTTCACGCGAACCTCAGGCAAAGGCCGCTTCAGTTCCACATGCAGCAAGCCATTATCCAGCCAGGCACTTTCGACATCTATCCCTTCGGCCAGCACAAAGGCGCGCTGGAATTGGCGGGCTGCGATGCCGCGATGCAGGAAAATCCGGCCTTCCGAATCATCCTTCTGCCGCCCGCGTATCACCAGCTGATTGTCTTCCTGCGTGATCTGCAGATCATCCATGGAAAACCCAGCCACCGCCAACGTAATGCGCAGCCGGTTATCGCCGATTTGTTCGATGTTATAGGGCGGGTAGCCATCAGCATTCTTGCCCACACGGTCGAGCATCTGTTCCAGATGATCAAAACCGAGAAACAAGGGCGAGCCGAAAAGCGAAGGTCTGGTCACCAAAAAGGGCCTCCTCATCCGAGAGCGAAGCATTGGCCGGGACCCGAAGCGCCCCGATGCCAATTATCTTGGCGCAGCGCGGCGCCGTTGCAAGGGGGGGCGCGCGGGGCTACATCCCCGCCCCTAGAATGTCCAAATCCGAAACCCTGCCCATCCTTTTCGTGCCTGACACAAGGCTGCGCCTGAAAGCGCGCCCGATTGGCGATGCCGATGGCGATAAGGTGCGCGCCTTGGCCGATAAAATGCTGGCCACCATGTATGCCGCGCCGGGCATTGGCTTGGCGGCGCCTCAGGTAGGCGAAGGGCTGCGCCTGGTGGTGATTGACATCCAGCCCAAGGAAGCGCCCGCACCCATGGTGCTGGTGAACCCGGAAATCATCGCCGAAAGCGCCGAATTGGCGATGCGCGAAGAAGGCTGCCTATCGCTCCCCGGCCAATATGCCGATGTGACGCGCCCCGCCCGCGTGAAGCTGCGCTATCAGGACCTGACGGGTGCGAAGCGGGAGATTGAAGGCGAGGGCCTGCTTTCCGCCTGCCTGCAACATGAAATTGACCATCTGAACGGCGTTTTGTTCGTGGATCACCTTTCCGCGCTCAAGCGCAACATGATCCTGCGCAAATTGGCCAAGGATCTGAAATCCCAGCAGCGCGGGTGAGCAGCCCCTTGCGCCTGGCCTTCATGGGCAGCCCGGATTTTTCTGTGCCTGCCTTGCGCGCGCTACACGCCGCCGGGCATGAAATTGCGGCGGTCTATTGCCAGCCGCCCAAACCTGCCGGGCGCGGGCAGAAGGAAACCCCCTGCCCCGTGCATCGCGCTGCCCTGGAATTGGGCCTGCCCGTGCGCCACCCGGCACGGCTGAAGCGTGATGAAGCGGAACACGCAGCCTTTGCCGCTTTGGATTTGGATGTGGCGGTGGTGGCGGCCTATGGCCTGATTTTGCCCAAGGCGATGCTGGAGGCGCCGCGGCGTGGCTGCCTGAATATCCACGCATCCCTGCTGCCACGTTGGCGCGGGGCGGGCCCCATTCAGGCGGCGATATTGGCGGGCGATGCCGCAACCGGCATCACCATCATGCGCATGGAAGAAGGGCTGGATACGGGGCCGATGCTGCTGATGGAAGCGGTGCCGATCTCGCCCACCACCACCACGCCCGATTTGCATGACGCTTTGGCCGCCATGGGCGCGCGGCTGATCCTGCGCGCCCTAGATGAAAACCCGCCCGCCACGCCTCAGCCCGAAGCCGGCGTGACCTATGCCCCGAAACTGAACAAGGAAGATGGCCGCCTGCACTGGGCCGAACCGGCCGAGGCGCTGGAACGGCGCATCCGCGCGCTCAACCCCTGGCCCGGCATTTTTTTCATGCTGAAGGGTGAAGCCATCCGCATCTCAGCCGCCAGCGTTGAAGCCGGCCAAGGCACGCCCGGCGAAGCCCTGGATGATGCCGGGCTGATTGCCTGTGGCGCAGGCGCGATCAGGCTGGCGCGCCTGCAACGCCCCGGCCGCGCCGCCATGGCCGCCGAGGCGTTTTTGCGCGGCCTGCCCATCCCCGCCGGCACTCGCCTGGAATGACGCCATGCCCCGCTATGCGCTGAGGCTGGAATATAATGGCGCGCCCTTTTGCGGCTGGCAGCGCCAGGATGGCTTGCTTTCCATCCAAAGCGTGCTGGAAGAAGCCGCCGCGCATTTGAATGGCGGAGAGGTGCCGCTGGTCACCGCCGCCGGGCGCACCGATGCCGGCGTGCATGCCGAAGCCCAAGTGGCGCATCTGGATTTGGCAACAGACCTGCCGCCTGAGCGGGTGCGAGAGGCGCTGAATTTCCACACCCGCCCCCACCCGGTGGCCATCACCGGCGCGGCGATTGTGGCGCCTGATTGGTCCGCCAGGTTTTCCGCCATCGGGCGGGCCTATCGCTACCGCATCCTGAACCGCCCGGCGCGCCCGGCTTTGGAATGGGGCCGCGTGTGGCATGTGAAAAAACGCCTGGATGCCGCGGCGATGCA
Organism: Roseomonas sp.; assembly: GCA_020249145.1. Lineage (GTDB taxonomy): Bacteria > Pseudomonadota > Alphaproteobacteria > Acetobacterales > Acetobacteraceae > Neoroseomonas. The sequence goes on from JADCGF010000006.1 coordinate 139,003, forward strand.
TGAGGCCGCGCAGGGGCTTTTGGGCCGGCATGATTTTTCCGCCTATCGTGCCGCATCCTGCCAGGCGAAATCACCACTCCGCACGCTGGACCGCTTGGACGTGACGCGCCTTGGCGATGAGATTGAAATCATCGCCGAGGCCCGCAGCTTCCTGCACCACCAGGTCCGCAACATGGTGGGCACGCTGGCGGAGGTTGGCTATGGCCGCCGCCCGGCTTCCTGGCCGCGCTCCGTACTGCTGGGCGCAGACCGCGCCAAGGCAGGGCAGACCGCGCCGCCGGAGGGGTTGGTGCTGACGGGGGTGAAGTATGCGGAGGCGGTGGGGTGGGGGTAGGAACGCCTTTAGCTCGGCGGTGGACCCGTGCGGCTTCTTTATTTCGAAAAAAATTCCTGGATTACTTCGCATGACGAGTGCACACAGATGAGAAGTCTGTGCGTGAAGCGGCGAAATCGTATAGTGTTTCGCTCCAAATCATTTCATGCCTTACATGATGAGAAGAGACCACGTGTCTAAACCTTACAGGCTCGCGCCCCACCTAAGGCTGAAAAGCTTTCAGCGTCTTGTGCGGCTTAAATGGAGCATTCAAAGGCGAAAATTCCTCGCGTGGTTGCTTCTGCGTATATTGCGAGCACGGCATTGGACTCTGACGAAGTCTGCTTTTGTGGGCAATCACATAGGCGACTATCCGGCCACTCTGATAGGGTTGACCGCCGGAGCAGCCTTCTTTTTTTCTGCGCCAGACGAATTTTTCTCCTCTAGCGAGATCAAGTCATCTGAGGTGCATTTAGCGGTAGCTGGGATCGCGGGCACTGCACTGGCCTTAATGTTCTCCCTGGCCATTATCCCCGCACAAAGGGCAGTGGATGCGTTTTCGACAGCCATACTTAGATTATACGCCAGAGATAAAACGATTTTATTGGTATTTTTGCTTATATCTTTGATTGGGGTAGTCTCAGTTTTGATGGGTACTGGTTGGGCATTCTCAATCAGCACGCGATACACCTTGGCGATGCAAATTCTCTTTCTTGGGATCACGCTCGACGCAATTCGGCACTTCTACCTTCGTGCACTCCAACTACTTGATCCCGTCGTCGCACTGTCCTTAGTTCGGCAAGCGTGTGCGCATCAGATCAACAAAATGGGAAGTGATGTCGAACGCTCTGTACGCGTGGGCAAGTTACTTCATGGAACAGATGCCGACGAACGATTTCTGCGTTTCAGATATCACAGTCAGTCAAACCTTCAAGTTTGGCTCCAGCAGTGGACAGGACAGTTAAATGAATTTGCTGCAAAAAGCTTATCGCGCCGCGATACCCTGGCCGCTAAATCTGTAGTCCGAACTATAGCAGAGATAGGTGCACGATATACTGAAATGAGGCGCTCAAGTGTAATAATTCTTCCAGATGGAATGAATCCCTTCGGGGGAACGAGTGATATTAGCTCACTACTAGATAATGTGTGTGAGAATATCAAGCAGATTTGCGAGGATGCGGCAGCGCAAAGGAATGAAGCAGTGGTTCAGCAGTGCTGTTCCTCTCTCTCTGAACTTACGGCGCACAGCATGACGATCACGCATGTATCTCCAGTCACGCGCGCTCCCCTTGCATTTTCGCCTATGTTTTACCTGGATGCTTGTGCGAAAATCGCTCTCAAAGCGAAAATGGAAGATGGAGTTCTGGAAGCGATTCGTAGTTGTGGTTTGATTATAAGGAAAATGAGCAAAGAGATAGATACAAACGACGTTGAAACCCAAATAATCGAGATGCTTAATCACATTGCATTAGAGTCTTACAGTAAAAAATCTACCGTAAATTGCTTTAAGTCAGTTGAGATGATGTTGTTGGCATCATTTTGTGAAACTCGAATGCGCGGTTTCCGCGGAGCGGGATCAATAACCAAGGATGTACTAAGCAGCATCAGCAACTTAATTGTTCTTGAATTCGTCATGGAAGCGACTGGCGAAAGAAGATTCCAGACTTTCCCTCCCTACAATATAACGAATGAATTCCGACTGTCGGGGATATTCACTCAGATAGCCAAGAACATTAAACCTCCACCTCAGGATCGTCCCTATTTAAACCCCTTCCGCGAACTAGAGGATGCGGCGAGCGATTTTGTTCAACACTATACAAGTATAGCAGATCAAGTCCCATTCACGGGGCTTTTACTCGAAAAATGGATAGTTGAGTCGGTGCTTGAGTGTATTGATGTGTTTCTCCAGATATTGGAGACTCCACCTAAAAATACAGATCGGCATCTTGATAGAATTGAGGATAAGCTTGGCTGGTTTATCGGCATTGTTCCATGTTTCTTCAAAGAAGGAGGAAGATTCGCTTTTGACCACGCAGAGGAGGCGTGCAGCCGTCTCGCCGTGGTCGGTTTGAATCTCATTAAGGTCGAGCAGCTAGACCCAGCACTTGCTTGCGGCAGAGCAATCAGATCAATCGCAAAAGCAGTGGTTTTCTCGACTAGCACCAGATTTCAAAGCAACGTCCATTCCTACGTCAGTTGTGTGACAAACCTCGAGGTTTTGGCGCGAGCAGCGGAAGTCTTCGACCTAACCAGCGAAGCTTCAACTTTGCGCTCATATATCACTCCGCCGGAAGGCGTCCCTCAGGAAAGGGCCACATCTTTATCCGAGCAGCTTGCAGGTATGCATGCCCACATAGACCGGGAGTTAAGAGCTGAGCGTCGGCGGCTAGCGCTAGAGCCTAACCCCATTGTTATGCTAAGGCAGGTGCTTCATGAGAAGAAGCGTGCTGCCGACGGTAATCACACCCCATGACCAAAACGCCACCCATCCGGCTGAGAAACCCTGCCCATCCCGGCGGCTTCATCAAACATGAGGTCATTGACCCCCACGGGCTTTCCGTCACGGAAGCGGCCAAGGTGCTCGGCGTCACGCGCCCCGCGCTTTCCGCGCTGCTGAATGAACGCGCTGCCCTTTCGCCCGAAATGGCGATCAGGGTCGAAAAAGCCTTCGGTGTTTCCATGGATACTTTGCTGCGCATGCAGGGCAGTTTTGGCATTGCCCGCGCCCGCCAGCGCGCGGGTGACATCAAGGTGGCGCCCTTCAAGGCGCCCAAGCCCAAGGGCGAAAACCGGGCTAGGGGCTAGCCTAACGCGCCCCCGCCGCCTCCGCCTTCCCCCTAAACAGGTCCAGAAACCGCGTCACCACATCGGCAATACTCCGCCCGCGCCCGGTATCAATCGAAACCGTCGCGGTCACGCCGGCGCGCAAAGGCGGTTCCCCCGAATGGGGTTCAAGGCGGATACGCACCGGCAGGCGCTGCACCACCTTCACCCAATTGCCGGGGGCATTTTGTGGCGGCAAAATCGCGAACTCCGCCCCCGCGGCAGGGCTGCGAAGCCAATGCAGTAAAGGTCTGGTTCGCCGACGAAGCCCGCTTCGGGCAGAAGAATGGCATCACCCGCCGCTGGGCGCGGCGCGGTACCCGGCCTTCAGCACCGCAGGACCAGCGCTACGCCTCGCCCTATATCTTCGGCGCTGTCTGCCCGCAGTACGGCAAGGGGGCGGCGCTGGTGCTGCCCTTTTGCACTACCGCAGCGATGAACCTGCATTTGGCTAAAATCAGCAGCATGGTCAGCCCTGGCAAGCATGCGGTGCTGCTGCTTGATCAGGCCGGATGGCACCTCTCGGCTGGGGTCAGTGTGCCCGCCAACATCACCTTGCTGCCGCCGAAATGCCCTGAGCTGAACGTGATGGAGAATATCTGGCAATTCATGCGGGATAATTGGCTATCCAATCGGGTGTTTCGCGATCACGATGACATCGTTGATCATTGCTGTCATGCATGGAACAGGCTGATCAGCCAAGCATGGCGCATCATGTCCATCGGGCTGCGGCATTGGGTGCGTGGGTAATGATCAATGGGCGTTGGTGTTATGCCCCGCAGTTCCAGACCCAATAACGCGCGATGTCCTGAAAAATCTCGATTCGTTGCCGGCCTGGGCAAAAACGCATCAGCCTGATTCGGCAGCACTCATATCACTCAAGATAAAGCGGTCGCGTCACGGCGGTCGCGCCTTCCATCCCAAGCAATTCCAGCCGGCCACTGGCCGGGCACATCATGGCGGCCATGCGTGAACCCTCATTCGCGATTGGCGGCGTGAGCCAGGCGAATTCATGCGGCACCGGCCCGGCCAGCAGCTTGGTCATGGCGGCGTGGCGTTCGGCGCTATAGCGCCAACGTGGCGCGCCAGGATTGGCGATGCATTGCCAGCCATTCGCGGCAACGGCATTGGGCGTGGCTTCGATCACGGCGTGCGATGCCTCGGCCCTTTCAATCACCGCGGCCTCGCCCGGCCGTGTGCCGGCCAGCGAAAAGATTGCGCCCGCCGCCAGGGGCGTATCGCGCAGCATGGCAAGTGCCGTGGCGTAATCCGGCGCGGAATCGCAAACCAAGCGCATCAGATGCGCCGGCGGCAGGCCACGGTGGCGCCAGCGTGCTGGCCGCGCCGCCAGCCAATCCACGGCACGGCCCAGAAAATCGGCACCTGCCCGGCGCGCCAGGCGGGCGACGGCGCGTTGTGGCAAGGGTGGCTGATTGATCGAAAGGCAAAAGCGCCCCGGCGCCAAAGCGGTGATCACCCCAACAAAGCCCGGCCAGCCGAGATTGAGCCATTCCCCCGCCGGACCCGCCTGGCGAAACACGCAAAGGCGCTCTCCCAGCCCTTCCAGGGGCCAATCCAGCACGCGGAGCATGAAGGGCGCCTCCGCCGCGCCAAGCCCCACCGTGCAGCCCCATTCGAAGGAAAGATTGAGCGCATAGGCGCCCGGTCCCGGCAGGGCTGCTGCGACGGCGTCTATTTCAGCGCATAGCGGGTTATCATTGCGGCGCAGCCATCGGCGCGAAAGCTTATCGGCAAATGCCAGGCCCGCCGGGGTGTAATGGCCGCGCGCCCAAAGCCAAAGCGCTTGCGCGCGCACCGGCGCCGCGCGCATGGCGGCAAGCGATGGCCGGGATTCAGCGCGCAGATCGAAAACAGGAATGGCGGGTAGCAAGCTTATCGACTCCTCGCGGTCTATGTAGCGATGTTGAAGCCGTCTGTCTGGTGCCGCGCGCGAGAAAATCTGCGGCGCGCTGTCGGACTGGCCAAGTCACAGTTCCAACCCGTGCCGTTCTGGCCTAATGCGCCAGTCATGACGCATCCCGGCCTGCCGCTTGCCATCGCCCTGATCGCCGCGCCCTTTGTCGCGGTGTTGCAATCCAAGGCCATGGCGCCGCTTGCCTTGATCCCCATGGCGATCACCCTTGGCCTTGGCTGGCGCGCCGGCTGGCGGCCAGGCTTGCCGCAAGGCCCCGTGCTGCTGCTGGGGCTGATGCTGGCGGGCTCTGCGGGCATTACGGCGCTTTGGGCGCCCGAGCCGGGACGCGCCGCGCTGCTGGCCGTGACCTTGGCCGCGATGATGCTGCTGGCGCATGGCGCGGCGGGCGCGGCGCAAGGGGCGCGGCTGATGCCCTGGCTTGGCTTTGGGCTGGTGCTGGGCCTGGCGGCGGCCTTTGCTGATTGGCAAAGCGGCAATGCGCTGCGCGCCGCTGTGCGTGGCCTCAAGGAAGTGCCGGCAAGCCTGGTATTTGGGCTGAAGCCTGCGGCATCCCTCATGGCGCTCTTGCTGCCCATGGCCTTTGCGCTGCCCTGGCCCTGGGTCGCGCGGGGGGCGCTATTGGTATTGGGGGCGGGCGTGCTGATCGCCCTGCCGGGGGAAACCGCGCGGCTGGCAACGATTGCCGGGCTTGGCGCGGCGGCATTCAGCCTTGCTGCGCCTCGGTTGGGGCCAAGGCTGGTTGGGGCCGTGGTGGCTTTGGCCATTTTGGCCATGCCGCTGCTGGTGGTTCTTGTTCCGCAAATCCCCTCGGCCAGCCTGCCGCCATCCGCCGTGCATCGGCTGGTGATCTGGGATTTTGCGGCCCAGCGCATTGCCGAAAAGCCGATCACGGGCTGGGGCCTGGAAGCCAGCCGCGCCATGCCGGGTGGGCGCGCGCAGCCCGATGCCGCGACGCTTGATCGGCTGAACATCAGGGCGCCGGCGCTGCGCGATTTTGTCACCCAACCGCATGCGGAATTGATGCCGCTGCATCCGCATAACGGGGCCTTGCAACTGTGGCTGGAATTGGGCGTCATTGGCGCCCTGATCGGTGCGGCGCTGATGCTGGCGCTGGGCGTTGCGGCATCCCGCAGCGCTGCACCGGCGGCAGGCGCGGGCATGCTTGCCTCAGCCGCCGTCACGGGCATGCTTTCCTTCGGGCTTTGGCAGGCTTGGTGGGTGGCCAGCCTGTTATTAGCGATGGTGGCTTTGGCGCTGGTGCCGCGACGGGTGTGAGATTCTACCGCGCCCGATCAATGCAGAACCGCACCACTTCCACCATGGCACGGCGTTCGGTGCTGTCGGGGAAAACATCCAGCGCGGCGATGGCCTTTTCGCCATAGCGCCGGGCACGGGCAATCGTCTCATTGATCGTGTCGTATTTCGTCATCAGCCCCATGGCGGTGGCAAGATCGGCGTCCTGCTGATCGCCTTCTTCCAGCACGCGGCGCCAGAAGTCGCGTTCTTCGTCCGAACCCCGCGCGAAGGCGAGAAGAACGGGCAAGGTGATCTTCCCCTCTCGGAAATCATCGCCAACGGTCTTGCCAAGTGCGGCCTGATCGGCGGCGTAATCCAAAGCGTCATCCACAAGCTGGAAGGCGATGCCGAGTGCGCCGCCGTAATCGCAAAGCGCCGCCTGTTCGGTGCGGGGCCGATCCGCGATCACGGCACCCACTTCGGTGGCGGCGGCGAAAAGCGCGGCGGTCTTGCCTTCGATCACCGCCAGATACTGATCTTCCGTGGTGGCGGTATCATTTTGCGTCATCAATTGAAGCACTTCGCCTTCAGCGATGGTGGCCGCGGCGGTGGAGAGGATGCGCAGCACCTCAAGCGATCCATCCGCCACCATCAATTGAAAGGCGCGCGCAAAAAGGAAATCGCCCACCAGCACGGAAGCCTTATTGCCAAACAGCGCATTGGCGCTGGCCTGGCCGCGCCTGAGCGCGCTTTCATCCACCACATCATCATGCAGCAGCGTCGCGGTATGAATGAATTCCACACAAGCTGCCAAGGAGACATGCCTCTCGCCCTGGTAGCCGGAAAGCTTCGCGGCAGCCAAAGTGAGCAAGGGCCTGAGCCTTTTCCCCCCGGCGGCGACCAGATGCGCGGCCAATTGCGGGATCAGCGCCACAGGGCTTTGCATCCGTTCCACGATCAGGCGGTTACAGGCTTCAAGATCCGCCTGGACAAGTGCCGTCAGCGCGGCCAGGGCATCTTCCCCCCGACCCCGATCCTCGCCAGGCATGTGCTGCGGCGCCAAATCCACTCTTGCTCACCTTTGAATGCGCGGCGCACCATAGGCGCCACATGCCGGACCGGCAAGCGAAAGGGCCGGTGGAGAGGCTTTCCGATGCGTGTTCTGCTTCGCAGCAATAACCCGATCCGGCTTGGCTTCCTGCAAGCCTTGCTCAAGGATGCAGGCATCGAAGCCGTGCTGCTTGATCAGCATATCAGCGCGGTTGAAGGCAGCATTGGCGCTTTTCCGCGCCGCTTGGCCGTGCGTGATGAAGATGCCGCAGCAGCCGAGCGCATCCTGCGTGATGCGGGCGAGGATGATGGCCTGTGACCGGAGAGGCTCAGGATTTCACCGAAGATCACCTGCTGAATGGCCGCGTGGCGCTCCGCCAACCGCGCCAGGGCTTTCGTGCCGGGCTGGATGCGGTGCTGCTGGCCGCCTTTGTCCCAGCGAGGCCGGGAGAGACCGTTTTGGAAGCCGGCCCTGGCAGTGGCGCGGTGTTTTTATGCCTAGCCGCCCGCGTGCCGGGGCTTGCGATTCGCGCGGTGGAGCGTGAGCCCGCCATGGCGGATTTGGCACGGGGGAATGCTGCGCGGGCTGGCCTTATGGCGCAGATCGAAACCGGGGATGTTGCGGATTTGGCGCTGGCGCGCGGGCTTGGCCCCGTGGCGCATGGCTTTGCCAATCCGCCCTATTGGCCGGGCGGCACGCCGCCGCCGGGCGCCATCCGCCGTGCCGCCACGCATGAAGCAGGGCCGGGTCTGGGCGATTGGGTTGGGTTTCTGGCGGCCGCGATTGCACCACGCGGCAGCCTGAGCCTGATCCTGCCCGCCGCGCGGTTTGACGCAGCGGTGGCGGCGATGCGCGACGCGGGTTTTGGTGCCATGGAAATGCTGCCGCTTTGGCCACGCGCCGGGATGGCTGCCAAGCGCGTTCTTCTGCGCGCGCGCAAGGGGGCACGCGGCCCGGCAAGGATCCTGCCTGGGCTTCTACTGCACGAAGCCGATGGCCGCTTCAGCAAGGCCGCGGATGCGATCCTGCGCGATGCGGCGGAGATCGCAGCGCCTTAGCTCTCCCGCGCTTCAGGATGGCGCAGCAGCCAGAGCCTTTCATGCGCGGCGACCAGGCTTTCGATGCTCTTGCGGCGATTGCTGTCCGAGCCGGAAGAAGGCCGTTTCAGCATTTTTTCCAGAATAACCAGCAGATCATTCGCCACTTCGAAATCGGACTGGTCGCAGGCGTGGTGAAAGGCGATCAAAATCTTGTCCGATAATCTTCTGGTATGCCTGGGGGTTCCGGCGGCGCCACGTTCGGCACTGCCTTCCCGCTCACTCAAGTCGTTTTCCATCCAGCATTCCTTATTTGCTTCCGAATTTTTTTCGGCTCGACGGTTACGGAGGTCTAGCAGAAGAATTTTCGCTTTGAAAGTTGGGGCGCGGCGGGCCTAAAGCTGGCGCAACTGCCCCCTGATGGCCGCGGCGATGGTCTCGGGCGGCGTATTCGGGCGGAAAAGCTGGCGGACCCGCCCATCCGGGCCAACCAGGTAGATGAAGGATGAATGGTCCATCAGGTAATCGCTCGCCGTTGGCGGATTGACCTTGCGGTAATAGACGCGAAAGGCCCGCGCGGCGGTGGCGATTTCCGCATCCGTACCGGTTAAACCGATTAGGGCAGGATGAAAGCGGGAAACATAATCGGCCAGTGCCGCTTGCGTATCGCGCGCTGGGTCTACGGTTATCAGCACCGGCAGCACCCGCGCCGCATCGGGCCCCAGCAGATCAAGCGCGGATGCCATCAGCCCCAATTCCGTCGGGCAGACATCCGGGCAATAGGTGAAGCCGAAATAGATCAGGCCAAGCTTGCCGGCAAAGGCGCGTTCCGTCACGCGCTGGCCGTTATGGTCCTGCAAGCTGAAGGCGCCGCCAAGCGCAATCCCCTGTGGCAATTGCACGCCGCCCGCTGATGGCGCGGGCATATCCGCCCCGCCAAACTGCGCCAATTGCCTGAGGAAGGCATCGCCCATCGCCTCCCCCGGTGCGCGCAGATACCAGGCGAGCCCCCAAAGCCCGCCAAGAATGGCCAGCAGCAGAAAGGCGAAAATGCGGATCAGCTTGAGCATGGTATTTCCAAATGGGGATAGCGGCGGGGCGCCTGCAAGGTGCCTTGCATGCGCCACTCACGCTGCGGAAGGGACGCCCTTGCTGGTGGAATATTCGAAATGCAGCGCTGTATCTGGGAAAACGCGCGGATGGATCGCATGCGCGGCCATGGCTGCCTCAGAAAATCCTTGCAGGATTAGCTTCAGCTTGCCCGGATAGGTTGCGATATCGCCAATGGCGTAGACGCCGGGGATATTCGTCTCGCAGGTTGAAGGTGTCACACTGACATGGCTGCGTTCCAGCCCAAGTCCCCAATCGGCGATTGGGCCCAAATCCATGGAAAGCCCGAAGAACGCCAGCAGATGGTCTGCCGGCACATCGCGGGTTTCACCTTGCAGTGTCGCCAATTCCACCGCTTCCAGCTTGGCGCCATCACCCTTCAGGCCATGAAGCTGATAGGGGATGGCCATCACCACCTCTCCCCGTGCGGCGGCGGCTTCCAATTGCGCGGCGGTTTCAGGTGCTGCGCGGAATTTCGGGCGGCGATGCACCACCACCACCTTGGCCGCAATGTCCTTCAGCGACAGCGCCCAATCCACCGCCGAATCACCACCGCCCGCAATCACCACGCGCTTGCCGCGAAATTCTTCCCGCTTCGCCACCATGTAGCGCACCGCGCCCGAGGCTTCGTAGCCGGCAAGCCCGGCCAAGGGCGGGCGATTGGGGCCGAAGGCGCCGGCACCGGCGGCCAGGATCACTGCCTTGGCGCGAATGACATCCCCGGCGGAAGTGCCGAGCACCAGTGTGCTGCCTTCCTGGCGCAAGCTCTCAACGCGTCGGCCAAACAGGTAGTGCGGCGCGAAGGGGGCGGCCTGTTGTTCGAGCTGGCTGATCAGATCAGCGGCGGCGATTTGCGGATGGGCGGGAATGTCGAATATCGGCTTTTCCGGATAAAGCGCCGTGCATTGCCCGCCAATCGCTTCCAGCGCGTCAATCACCACGGATTTCATGCGCAGCATGCCGCATTCAAACACCGCGAAAAGCCCGACAGGGCCCGCGCCAATAATCGCGACATCGGTTTCAATCTCGGCCGGCATGGGCTCTCCCCCGAATCCAGGGGGGCGTGATAGACGAGACAGCGATAGGTTCAAAGCTTTGACGGGAAGGAAAGGTCAGGGGCCGATGGAAATAGCCTGTGATCTGCCCGATCTGGCAGCGACCGAAGGCTTGGCGGCGCGGCTTGCGCCCTTGCTTCGCCCCGGTGATGCGGTGCTGTTGGAAGGCCCACTTGGTGCCGGCAAAAGCGCCTTTGCCCGCGCTTTGCTGCGCGCCGCCACCGGTGACCCTGCGCTTGAAGTGCCAAGCCCCACCTTCACCTTGGTGCAGAGCTATGATTTGCCGGCCGGCCCCGCGCATCATTTCGACCTCTATCGCCTGTCTGGCCCCGCGGGCCTTGCCGAATTGGGCTGGGATGAGGCGCGGGAGGGGATTGTGCTGGTGGAATGGCCCGAACGGCTTGGGCCACTGGCACCGCCCGATGCGCTCCGTATCCATCTGACCCCCGGCGCAGCCGAGGAAGCGCGGCATTTGGTGCTGAGCGGTTGGGATGCCAGGCTTGAGGCGTTGCGCCCATGAGCATGGCCTTCTTGCAGGGCGCCGGTTTTGGTGCGGCACGGTTGGACCCGCTGCCTTCTGATGCCTCTGCCCGGCGCTATACGCGGCTACTGGGCGGGCCGCGGCCGGCGCTGCTTATGGAGGCACCACCGCCGGAAAACACCCGCCCCTTCATCGCCATTGCCCGGCATATCCTGGGCCTAGGGCTTTCAGCGCCCGAGATCATCGCCGCCGATCCCGATCAAGGCCTGGTGCTGCTGGAGGATTTCGGCGATGCCACCCATTCGGCTTTGCTGGATGGCGGGGCGGATGCGCCGATGCTTTACGCCGAGGCCGCCGAGACCCTCGCCGCCCTGCATGAAGCGCCGCCACCGCCCGGCCTGCCCGCCTGGGATGCAGCGGCGATGGCGCGGGCGACGGCGGCGACGTTTCTTGATTGGTGGTGGCCCGCGATGATGGGCAGCGCGCCCGGTGATGATCTGCGTGCTGGGCTTGATGCAGCGTTGCGCGCCATGCTCGCGCCTTTCGCCGATACGCAAGGTTTTGTGCATCGGGACTACTTCCCAGCCAATCTCATTCGGCTTGAGGCACGCTCAGGCGCGCGGCGCACGGGCTTGCTCGATTTCCAGGATGCCGGGCTTGGGCATCCCGCCTATGATCTGGTGTCATTGGTGCAAGATGCGCGGCGTGATGTGGCGCCGGAAGCCCGCGAAGCGGCGATTGAACGCTACTTCGCCGCACGGCCCGGCTTGGTGCGCGATGACTTCACCGCCGCCATGGCCGCCTGTGCCGCGCAGCGCCATTTGCGCGTGGCGGCGCTTTGGGTGCGGCTCGCGCGGCGTGACAACAAGCACCATTACCTTGTCCACGGGCCGCGCTGCTGGCGGCTTTTGGATGAAGCGCTGGAACACCCCGCCACCACCCCGCTGCGCCTATGGTTGGATGACGCCTTGCCGCGCCACTTGCGCCGCAACCCCGATGCGGCGAAGGAGCCTGCATGATCACCCTCTCCCACGCCATGGTTCTGGCGGCCGGCCTTGGCACACGCATGCGCCCGCTATCGGAAGCCATGCCCAAACCCCTTCTGCCCTTGGGCGGGCGGAGCCTGCTGGATCACGCGCTGGATCGGCTGACTGATGCGGGTGTTGCGGATGCGGTGGTGAATGCGCATTGGCTGGCGGATCAGGTGGCGGCCTGTGTGGCCACGCGCAGCGCCCCACGCATCACGCTGCAACGGGAAGAAACCCTGCTTGAGACCGGCGGCGGTGTGGCGCGCGCCTTGCCCGCGCTTGGTGATGCGCCCTTTGCCGTGGTGAATGGCGATGCGTTTTGGCTGGACGGGCCACACCCCGCTTTGAAGCGCCTGGCGGCGGCCTTCGATCCTGATCGCATGGATGGGCTTTTGCTGCTGATCCGCACGGCGCAAATCACGGGTGAGGTCGGGCGCGGGGATTTCATGCTGGACCCGATGGGCGTCTTGCGCCGCCCCGAAGAAGGCGAGGTTTCGCCCTATCTTTTCGGTGGCGTGCAAATCCTCTCACCCGCGTTGTTTGAAGGGGCACCAAGCGGCGCCTTCAGCCTGAACCGGCTTTACAATCGCGCGATTGAAGCCGGGCGGCTTTACGGGCTGGTGCATGATGGCGTGTGGTTTCATCTGTCCACGCCCGCTGATCTGGAACATGCCGAAGCCGTGCTGCGCAGCGGCGTGACCCGCGCCTTGTTCTGAGGCAGCGCCCTTGCGCGTTTTCATCATCCCCGCGGATCAGCGCTTCCTGCCCGCGCTGGCCGAGGGGCTGCTGGCGCAAACCCCGCGCGATGATCCTGCTGCATTGGCATCCTATACGCTGCTGCTGCCAACGCGCCGCGCTGCGCGCGCCCTACGTGAGGCGTTTTTGGCCGCCGCCCAAGGTCGCGCATTATTGCTGCCGCGCATGCGCGCCCTGCCGGGACTTTCGGTGGAAGAAGCCGATGAATTGACGCTACCCGCCTTGCTTGATCTGCCCCCTGCCGTGGCACCGCTGACGCGGCAGGCGGTATTGTCACGCATTGTGCTTGGCATTCCACGCCGCTTCGGCGGGCCACTGAATGCCGAGCAGGCATGGCTCTTGGCCGGGGAGCTTGCAGCGCTTTTTGATGAAATCGCCTTTGAAGAAGCCGATCTTGATCTGATTGAAAGCGCTGATCCGGCGGATTTCGCGGCAAGCTGGCTCGCGCGCCTGGATGGCCTGGTGCCGGATAGGCTTGCGGTGCATTGGCAAATCACCACAAAGCTGTTGCAGGCGGTGGTGCGCGATTGGAATGGCTGGCTGCAAAACCAGCGCCTGATGGACCTTAGCCTGGCGCGTATGCGCGCGTTGATCGCGCAACGCCGCGCCCTGGAAGCGGCGCCGCCGCGCGAAAAGCTGATCGCCGCCGGCATTGGCGCGGGCGGCACCATCCCTGCCGCCACCGCTTTGCTCCGCTGCATCGCCAGCCTGACAAATGGCGCGCTGGTGCTGCAAGGCATGGCAGAGCCCATCACGCCAAGTCTGGCTGACGCCATTCGCCGCGCACCGAGCCATCCCTTTGCCGGGCAGTTGAAGCTGCTTGCCGATCTTGGCGTGGACCCCAATGCGCCGCGCCCTTGGACCGCCGCGGATCATCACGGCGCGCCGGCGGATCGCGCCGTGATGCTGGCGCAAAGCCTGCGCCCCGCTGAGGGTTTGGATATTTGGGCCGAACGCGATGCACCGCGCTGGCAGGCCGCGCTTGCTGGCATGAAGCGGCTTGAAGCTGCCGATGCGCAGCAGGAAGCCGCCGCGATTGCGCTATTGTTGCGCGAAGCCATGGAGGTTCCAGGCAAGCGCGCCGCCTTGATCACGCCGGATCGCGATTTGGCGCGGCGCGTGGCGGCGGAGCTCACGCGCCATGGCATCACCGCCGATGACAGCGCCGGCGCGCCCTTGGCCGATGCGCCGGCAGCGGCGTTTTTGCGCCTGATCGCGCGCATGGTGGCGGATGGCTTCGCGCCGGCGCCCTTGCTGGCAGGTTTGAAGCATCCGCTGTGCAGCGCTGGCATGGAACGCGGCGCCTGGCTTGAAGCGGTGCGGCATTTGGAAAGGAAATGCCTGCGCGGGCCGCGCCCGGCGCCGGGGCTTGACGCGCTGCGTGGCGCCTTGCCGCCAGGCGATACCGACTTGCTCGGCTTGTTGGATGCCTTGCAATCCGCCCTTGGCGACTTCACGGAATTGCCGCCAAGCCCGGCGCGCCCGCCTGCGGATCTTTTGGCGCTGCATCTTGCGGCGGCAGAAGCGCTTGCCGCGACACCTGATGTGCCAGGCGGCCTCAGGCTTTATGCCGGTGAGGAAGGGGAGTCTTTGGCGCGGCATTTGGCCGCGCTTGGCGAAGCGCTAGTGGCCTTGCCACCAATCGCGCCCGCCGAATGGCCGGCGGCATTTGACGCCATGTTGGCGGGGCCAATCGCGCCACCGTTTCGCGCGCGGCGTGATACGGCGGCGCATCCGCGCATTGCGATCCTTGGGCTTTTGGAAGCGCGCTTGCAGCATTTTGATCGCGTGATCCTGGGCGCCTTGGAAGAAAACATCTGGCCGCAAGCAACCGAACCCGGCCCATGGATGAGCCGACCGATGCGCGCGCGTTTCGGCCTGCCCGCGCCGGAAGCGCGCATTGGTCGTGTGGCGGCGGATTGCTTCCACGCGGCAGCCCATGCCGGCGAATTGGTGTTGTCCAGTGCGCGCAAACGTGGCGGTGCGCCAAGCGTGCCGACACGTTGGCTGACGCGGCTTGAAACCTTCCTGAAAGGCCAGGGCGGAATCCTGCTGCCCGCCAGTGACGCCGCGCGCTGGGCGGCCGGTTTGGATGCGCCGGCGGGCGATCCGCAGCCCTGGGGCCGCCCGGCGCCGCGCCCGCCGACTGCAATACGCCCGCGCCGCTTGAGTGTTTCGGATGCGACGCAATTGATCGCCGATCCTTATGCCTTTTATGCCGCGCGCATCCTGCGCCTGCGCCCGCTTGATGATCTGGATGCGGATATCGGCGCGCGGGAATATGGTACGCTGGTGCATCACGCCATGCGATTTTTCCTCGCCGGGCTTGGTACGGGCTGGCCTGGCATTGCCGCCGCACGTGATTTATGGGCGCAAGCCTGCACCGAGGCATTGCAAAAGGAATCCGTGCATCCCGGTGTGCTCGCCTTTTGGGGGCCGCGCATGATGCGCATGGGCGATTTCGTGATTGCCGAAGAAGAAAAGCTCCGCGCGCAAAACGGGCTGCTGCGTTGTCTCACGGAACATAAGGGTAGCCTTACGCTGAATCTTGCCGGCGGCGATGTGGAGATTGTCGCCACTGCTGATCGCTTGGACGAATTGGCCGGCGGCGGCTGGCGCGTTTTGGATTACAAGACCGGCCAGGTGCCGGGTGCGAGCAAGGTTGTTCAAGGTGCCGCGCCGCAATTGGCGTTGGAGGCAATGATCCTGGAAGCCGGCGGCTATCCGACCATCAGCGCAAACGCCAAGGCCGCCGCGCTGGTCTATTGGAGATTGAGCGGCGGCGAAAAGCCGGGCGAAGAAGAAAATCTTGGCGCAGCCGCGAAAGATGGCAGGCTTTACGCTGATCTGGCACGCGAAAGGATTGCGGCGCTGGCGGGGCGCATGTTGCTGGGTGACGCGCCCTTTGAAAGCCGCCCGCACCCCGCGCGCGGCACGCCAAGCGATGATTATGATCATCTGGCGCGGGTGGCTGAATGGGCCTCTGGCGATGAGGAGGCTGAATGAGCGAGGCCCGCCAACGCGCCGAAGCAGCGCAAGCAAGTGCCGCTGATCCGAAAGCCTCGGCCTGGGTTGAAGCTTCGGCGGGTTCGGGCAAAACCAAGCTGCTGACCGATAGGTTGCTGCGGTTACTGCTGGCCGGTGTGCCGCCGGGGCGCATCCTGTGCCTGACATTCACCAAGGCAGCGGCGGCGGAAATGGCAACGCGCCTCGCGCTCAGGCTTGGTGAATGGGCGGTCGCTGATGATGCGACGCTTGTGCAGATGTTGCGAAAACTGACGGGTGCAACACCAGGGCGCGAGGGGCTGGCTGCGGCGCGGCGCCTGTTTGTGGAGGTATTGGAACAGCCAGGCGGTATGCGCATTTCAACCCTGCATGGTTTCGCGCAATCTCTGCTGCGCGGCTTTCCACTGGAAGCGGGGCTCGCGCCACAATTCGCGGTGATGCAGGAACGGGATGGCCGCGCGCTTCTGGTGCGGGAGCGGGATGCGCTGCTGGTGGGCGGGGCCGCGCAGGATGCCTTGGCGGTTTTGGCGAAGTATCAGGCGCCAACACGCTTTGCCGAGGTGATCAACACCATGGCCGGTGCCAGCAGCAAATTTTTGGGGGCCGAGGAAAAACGCCAAGGCATGGCAGGGCTGCGGGCGGCGCTGATGCGGAAGCTTGGCATCCCCCTCGGCGAGGATGATGAGGCCACAATCATCGCAGCCGTGATTGACGCACCGGAAGCCGAAGCGCTGCGCGCGGCAGCACCCTTGCTTCTTGCAGGCGGTAAGCAGGATATTGGCCATGGCGAGAAACTCGCGGCCTGGTTCGCGCTGCCCGAGGATCAACGCATCGCGAGACACGCCGATTGGCGCGCCATTTTCATGACAACGGATAATGACGTCAGGTCCAAGCTTGCCACGCAGAAACTGGGCGCGCGGCAGGCTGATATCAGCGACCTGATGCGGCGCGAAGGCGAACGCCAATTGGAATTGGATGGCAAGCGCGCCGCCGCACGCGTGCTGGCCGCGAGCATGGCGCTTTTCGCCATCGGCGCGCCGGTGCTGCGGCGTTATCAGGCGGCGAAGGAAAATGCCGGCTTGCTTGATTACGATGATCTGATCGCGGGCGCGCGCAAATTGCTGGATAATCCTGGCAGCGCCTGGGTCCTGTACAAGCTGGATGACGGGCTTGATCACATCCTGCTGGATGAGGCGCAGGATTCAAACCCGGAACAATGGGGCATTGTGCGCGCGCTTGCGGCAGAATTTTTCGCCGGCCTTGGCGCGCGGGATGAAGAGCGCAGCATCTTCGCCGTCGGCGATCAGAAGCAATCCATCTATGCCTTCCAGGGCGCGGATGCCGAGGGCTTTGTGCGGGAGAAATCGCATTATGACCGCGTGGTGAAAGCAGCCGGGGGGGAATTTCGCGCCGTGCCGCTGGATGTTTCCTTTCGATCCACCCAACCCGTGCTGGCGCTGGTGGATGCGGTGTTTGCTGAAGCGCCCGCGCGTGATGGTGTTGCGGCTGACAAAAAACTGGAACATCGGGTGGATCGCGCGGGTCATGCCGGGAATGTCGAACTCTGGCCGATTCTGCAAGTGGATAAGGCACCGCCGCCGCCAGATTGGGCGCCCCCGGAACAGGCGGTGGCGGCGGAAGGGGCAGCGCCCGCGCTTGCGGCGGCGCTTGCACAACGCATCAGATGGATGATGGAGCATGAAACGCTCCCGGCGCGTGTGGAAAGGGGTGAGGAAGCAGCGCAACCCAAGGGCCGCCCCATTCGCCCTGGCGATATCCTGGTGCTGCTGCGTGCGCGCAAGCGCGGCGGTTTTGCCGCTGCACTCGTGCGCGAATTGAAAAAGCTTTCCATCCCGGTCGGCGGGATTGACCGCATGGTCCTGGCCGATGAGTTGGCGGTGCAGGATATGCTGGCGCTCGCCGCCTCGCTTTTGCTGCCGGATGATGATTTGAACCTTGCCGCGCTATTGAAATCCCCGCTGATCGGGCTGGATGAGGATGCGCTGTTCGAACTGGCGCATGGACGCGGCACATCATCGCTGCATGCGGCGTTGATGGCGCATCGTGGCAGTGCCTCGGCGCTGGGGCGCATTGCAGATTGGTTGGCGGCGCAAGCGGCACAGCTTGATTTCATCACGCCCTATGGCTTGTTCGCTGATGTGCTGGGCGGGCCCGGCCCGCTTGATCCCCGCGCGGGGCGCGCGCGCATGCTGGCGCGGCTTGGGCCTGATGCGGGCGATCCCTTGGATGAATTGCTCAATGCCGCTTTGGAACATGAAAAGCTCAACCCGCCATCCTTGCAGGGCTTTGTGCATTGGCTCCGCCAAGGTGGCGCCGAGGTAAAGCGCGAAGCGGAAGCCGCCGGCGATGTGGTGCGCATCATGACCGTGCATGGTTCCAAGGGCTTGCAGGCGCCCATCGTCATTTTGCCCGACACAACAGGCAAGGCGCAGGACCGCAAGACGCTGCGCTGGTTTGAAGATGGCAGCGAAGCGCTGCCCGTTTGGGCGCCGCAGGTGAAGGGGTTTGAGGCGCCAGCGCTGACCGCGCAGCGCCAGGCGGATCAGGCGCGTGAGGCGGAAGAAGAACATCGGCTGCTATATGTTGCGCTGACGCGCGCAGAAGATCGGCTGATCATTTGCGGCTGGAATGGCGCGAAGAAGCTGCCCGAAGGCTGCTGGTATGATCTGGTAGCGCAAGGATTTGCTCGGCTTGCGGGGCATGAGGCAACCGGCTTTGACCCCGCCGATTTTGGCGCTGCCGTCGATGGTTTCGGGACAGAACCGAAATTGCTCAGCCTGAACGCGCCGCAAACCGCGCCGCCCCGGCTGGAAGACCCCATGCGCGCTGGTGCCGCTGAGGCGCGCCCGCCCGCCTGGGCCTGGCAAAAACTGGCCGAGGAAGCGCCTGCCGGCAGCCTTGCCCCTTCCGCCCTGCCGGGGGAACAGGAAACGCCCGCTGCCGCGCCACGCCCGGCGCAAGACCCGCTTGGCCTGCGCTTTCGGCGCGGGCGATTGGTGCATGCGCTATTGCAAAGCCTGCCGGAACACCCAGCAAGCCTATGGGAGGAGCTGACGCGCCGCTTCCTGACGCGCCGCGCGCCGGGGCTTTCGACCGCCGAACAGGAAGCGACCTTGCAGGAGGTTTTGGACCTGCTGCGGCAGGGCTGGATGCGCGAGGCCCTTGGGGCGGGAAGCCTGGCGGAAGCGCCATTGGCGGGTGAGGTGAATGGCCGGCTGATTGCGGGCCAGGTGGACCGGCTGAAGATTGAAGCGGGCCGCGTGCTGGTGCTGGATTACAAGACCAATCGCCCGCCGCCGGAAAATGTGGATCAGGTAGCGCCGCTTTATCTGCGGCAGATGGCCGCCTATCGCGCGCTGCTGCGCGCGGCATTTCCGGGGCGCGTTGTTGAGTGCGCATTGGTCTGGACTTACGGCGCGCGGTTTATGGCCTTGCCGGATGCGGCGCTTGATCCGCATGCGCCGGGGGAGGGCTAAGATCGTTTAGTCGCGCGGCCCCGGCGCCAGCACTTCCCGCTTGCCCACATGGTTCGCCGCCCCCACCACGCCTTCCTTTTCCATCTGCTCAATCAGTTTCGCCGCGCGATTATAGCCAATGTTCAAATGCCGCTGCACAAAGCTGGTGCTGGCCTTCCCTTCGCGCGTTACCAGCGCCACCGCCTGATCATATAGCGATGCCTCGGCATCCGTATTGCCGCCCAGCATGCCGAGCATGGCAACCGAATCACCCTCATCCTCCGTTTCGGTTACTTCATCAACATAGGCGGGCTCACCCTGGGCGCGGAGGAATTCAACAATCCGCTCCACCTCAGTATCTGACACAAAGGGTCCATGCACGCGCGCAATGCGCCCGCCGCCCGGCATATGCAGCATGTCACCCTGGCCGAGCAATTGTTCCGCACCCTGTTCGCCAAGGATGGTGCGGCTATCAATCTTGGACGTTACCTGAAAGGAAATGCGTGTCGGGAAATTCGCCTTGATCGTGCCGGTGATGACATCCACCGAAGGCCGTTGCGTTGCCATGATCACATGAATACCCGCGGCACGCGCCATTTGCGCGAGGCGCTGCACGGCGGCTTCAATTTCCTTGCCGGCCACGATCATCAGATCGGCCATTTCATCAATCACCACCACAATCATGGGCAGCGCTTCCAGCGCCAGCGGCTGGTCTTCAAAAACAGGCTTATTGGTTTCAGGATCAAAGCCGGTTTGCACGCGCCTGGTCAGAGTCTCATTGCGCTGGCGCGCTGCCGTCACCTTTTCGTTATAACCCGCGATATTGCGCACGCCCAATTGGCTCATGGCGCGGTAGCGGCGCTCCATTTCCCGCACGGTCCATTTCAGCGCGCCAATCGCCTTGGGTGGTTCCGTCACCACCGGGGCCAGCAGATGCGGAATGCGGTCATAAACTGACAATTCCAACATCTTGGGGTCAATCATGATGAAGCGGCATTCATCGGGGCTGAAACGATACAGCAGGCTCAGGATCATGGTATTGATCCCGACCGATTTGCCTGAACCCGTGGTGCCCGCAATCAACAAATGCGGCATGCGCGCCAAATCCGCGATCACCGGTGCGCCGCTGATATCCTTGCCCAGCGCCAAAGGCAGCTTGCCCGGGTGGCGATGCCAGCTTTCATCGCCGAACATTTCGGAAAGGAACACAGTCTCCCGCTTGGCATTGGGCATTTCAATGCCGATCACGTTGCGGCCCGGCACGGTTGCGATGCGCACCGCAATCAGGCTCATGGACCGCGCGATATCATCAGCCAGGCCAATCACGCGCGCAGATTTGGTGCCGGGCGCCGGTTCCAATTCGTACAGAGTCACCACCGGGCCGGGGCGGATTTCCACAATGCGCCCGCGCACGCCGTAATCTTCCAACACGCTTTCCAAAAGCCGCGCATTGGCTTGGAGCGATTCCTCCGAAGGCCGGCCCACACGTTGCGTGGGGGCGGCGGTCAGCAGATCAAGCGGCGGCAGCGCCCAGGCGCCGTCTCCAAGATCAAGTGCGGGTTGCTGTGTTGGGCGGCGCGCGGGTTCCGGCTGTTTGCGCGGGCGCACTGGCGGGGGATCTGGCGCTTCGGGGCGGATCGGCATGGCCTCGGCCGCCGCATCGGCGGCGCGCAGCATGGGGCCGAGCGGGATTTCGGGTTCCTGGCGACGGAATAGCCGCCCGGTGCCGGTTTTGAAGCGCGCACCAAGGCGGGCGAAAAAGCCGGGTTTCTTCGCTGGCGCTTCCTCAACCGGGCGGAAGCGTTCCGCCCCGGCCCGCGCCGCATCCAAGGCGGCCTGGCTGGCGCCAAGGGCCGCACGGCCAGCCCTGCGCCATTCGCCGAAGGTCAGGCCGCAGGCAATGAAGCCAGCGCCGACCGCGCCAAGAACCAAGCCCGCCTTGGCCAGCAGCGCGCCATAGGGACCGAAATTGCCCGAAAGCCAGGAAATCACACCATCCGCCAAAAGCGGCCCCACGGCACCGCCTGCACCGGCCAGGCTGGGCGCTTCTGGTGGCAAGGGGGCCAAGCTTAGTGCTGCAGCGCCCAAGGGCAGGCCAAGGGCAAGGCCGATAAGCCGGTGGGGGATGAAGCCCAGGCCGCGTTGCGTCGCCAACCGAAACGCCCAGGCGAGCAGCGCCAGCACCGGCAGCGCCGCCGCATAGCCAAAGCCCTGCAAAAGGATATCCGCCACAACCGCCCCCACCGGGCCGGCCAGATTGCTGACCGCGCGGGTGGTTGCCGTGTTCAGCGAAGGATCGGCAGGGTCATAACTCAGCAGCGCCGCAGCCAGCCCAAGTGCCGCAATTGCAGCCAGCAGGCCGCATAATTCCATCAGCCGCCGGCTCAGCAGCGCACGCAGATCGGCCGAGGCAAAGCGCCGCCTGACGGCGCCTGGTTCGGCAGAGGGCCTGGAATCGGCCGGGATAAAAAGGCGAGGCATCAAGGCAGCACTTCAGAGAGATTCAGAACACTAGGTCGGAAGCCCTTCTTTGCCCAGGGATTTTTACCGTTTAGCGAGGCTTCGATTCAAGGCGACTCGTGACTGTTGCGGGAGAGTCACAGATTGGTTCGATGAGGCGAGACGCTGCCCGCCGCGCAAGAACCTTTAAGTTCGTCCGAACGAAATCCGCGAGTTGGGGTGCCCATGAATGAACCAATGGTTGACGTTGTCCCTGAGTTTGACTAATTAAATGATTTACTACGGTTGTATTTAAAAGGAGAAAATCAACAATGATTATTTATGGAACGTCTGCGACGGAGAAACTTTTTGGCACCTCGACCAGCGACGAGATTTATTCATTTGGTGGTCAAGATACCATTTATGGGCTCGGTGGTGGTGACACGATTTATGGTTCTTTTTCCGGTCCTGTTTTAGATCGCAATCTGATTTATGGCGATGACGGAGACGACTATATTAATGGTTTTGACGCGCATGACAGAATATTCGGCGGAAGTGGTGATGATACTATTTTGGGCGGTAATCTGTTGAATGCCGCTGAGAAGTGACCCGGTTTGGGGTGAAGTTGCTGCTGAGATTTGACCCATGTTCGGACGCTAGCCTCGGCCCTTTGGGCGGGGGCAGCTGGAGTGTTGGACATGGCTTTATTGAGCGTTATCCG
>JADCGF010000007.1 GCA_020249145.1 Roseomonas sp.
ATCGAGTGCTGCTTCAGCAGGCTAAAGCAATTCCGGCGCGTCGCAACGCGTTACGAAAAAACAGCAAGAAACTACCTCGCCGTCGTGACAATCGCAGCTACCATACTGTGGTTAAGATAGATAAGTGTCCACACAACCTAGAGGCCCCGCCTTTGTCCCAGAACCCACCCGCGCTTTCCATCGTCGTCCCCGCTTACAACGAGCAGGAGGTGCTGCCCCAATTCCATGCGCGTTTGGTGGCGGCCTTGGCGGGCATCGGCCTTGCTTGGGAAGTGGTTTATGTGAATGACGGGTCGAAGGATGGCACGCTTGCGGTCATGCTCGGCCTTCAGGCGCAGGATCAGCGTGCCTCGGTGCTTAATCTCAGCCGCAATTTCGGCAAGGAGATTGCACTCACCGCGGGGCTGGATCACGCGCGCGGGACTGAGGCGGTGGTGGTGATAGACGCCGATCTGCAAGACCCGCCCGAAATCATACCGGACCTGATCGCCGCCTGGCGCCAGGGCTTTGATATTGCCTATGCGCAGCGCAATACGCGGGCCGGTGAAACCTGGCTGAAGAAAGCGACCGCAGCCGCATTTTATCGGCTGATGCAGCGCATCAGCGGCAAGGTGCATCTGCCCCCTGATACCGGCGATTTCCGGCTGATGAGCCGCCGCGCCATGGATGCGTTACTGAAACTGCGCGAACAGCATCGCTTCATGAAGGGGCTTTTCGCCTGGATCGGCTTTCCCGCCATTGCCGTGCTGTATGACCGCGCGCCGCGTGCTGCCGGCACCACGAAATGGAATTACTGGAAGCTCTGGAATTTCTCGCTGGAGGGCATCACCTCCTTCACCGTCGCACCGCTGAAAATCGCTACCTATATCGGGCTGATCACGGCGATTGGTGCGCTTCTCTATCTGGCGCAGTTGATTTTCCGAACTATTTTCTTCGGCAATCCTGTCGCCGGCTATCCAAGCCTTTTGGCCGTCACCCTTTTCCTCGGCGGCGTGCAGATGATGATGCTTGGCATCATTGGCGAATATCTCGGGCGCATCTTCAACGAAACCAAGGGCCGACCGCTTTACCTGGTGGAACGCTACCTGCCGGGCGATAAGGCGTGACGCGACCAGCTTTGAAACTATGGGCCGGCGCCGCGGCTTCGGTGCTGATCGGCTGGGCGGTGATCGCCTATGCTTTCGGGCTGCATATCCTGCCGCCCTGGAATACCGGCTGGATGTTGAGCGGCATGATCGGCCCGGACCCGGTGCAATATTGGCTGGGCTGGAATTTTTTTCGCCGCGCCCCCTGGTCCTGGCCGCCCGGCCTCAACCCACTTTGGGGGCTGGAGGTCAGTTCCTCCATCTACTACGCGGATGCGATTCCGCTGCTTGCGTTTTTCTTCAAGACGATCAGTCCGGTGATTGAGGTTTCGCAATATTGGGGGCTTTGGATTTATGGCTGTGCAGCGGTGCAGGCTTTCATGGCGTGGCGTATCATTGGGCTTGCCACGGATGATCCTCTGGCGCGGGTCGCGGGTGCCGCCTTGTTCGTGCTGCAACCGACCATGCTTGCGCGCATGGGGGGGCATTTCGCACTTTCGGCGCATTTCCTGCTACTGATGGGCTTATGGTTTTGCCTGACGCAGACAGCAAAGACGCGTTGGCTGGCCTGGGCGGCTTTGCTGGTCGCGACCGCGCTGATCCATGCCTATCTGCTGCCTATGGTGGCGGCACTTTGGACCGCGGATGTGCTGGCGCGCTGGCTGGATGGCGCCAGGCGGCGCGGGCTTTTTGCTGAAATCCTTATCATCTTCGCCCTGGTGGGTGCGGCGCTTTGGGCAGGCGGCATGTTCATGCTGGGCGGTGGTTTTGGCGGAAGCTGGGGCGGTTATGGGCGGATGCAGATGGACCTACTGGCGCCGCTTGATCCGTCGCCCTGGGGCGCCTTCCTGCCGGATCTACCAGGGCCGAATCACCTGGAAGTCGGCCATTCCTATGCCGGGCTTGGCGCGCTTTTGCTGGTGCTGCTCGGGCTGATTAGCTGGGCGGTGAAGCCGACAAGACCGGCAAGGCGCTTCTGGCCGCTGATCCTGGTGCTGCTTGCCATGGCGCTATTTGCCGTGTCACCCAATGTCTCGGTCGCCGGGATGAGTTTCACGGTTTTCGAGCTACCGTCATGGATTCTGCGCTATGCGGATGCCTTGCGCGCCTCAGAGCGCTTCATCTGGCCGATCGGCTATGCGGCGCTGATCACCTCGGTCTTTCTGCTGATCCGTTGGCTCGGCGGGCGGCTGGCCGGCCTTGTGCTCACGGGGCTTGTTCTGATCCAGGCGCTGGACATGCGCCCCGGCTTTGCCCGGTTGCATCACTTTTTCCCGCCCACCGCCGCCACCGTTCCCTTGCGTCTATCCGACCCCTTTTGGGCCGAGGCCGCGCGCCATTACACCCGCATCCGCATCATCCCATCCGGCAATCAGGCGCCTTGGTGGGAGGAGATTGCGGTTTTCGCCGCCACCGAGGGGCTGGAGACAGATGCGGTATACCTTGCGCGACTCGATCCAAAGCGCGTCGCGGCGCTGAACGCCAAGCTGGCGCGGCAATTGGCTGAGGGGGAATTTGAGCCCCAAACCCTCTATGTTTTGGGCGATGAGGGCGCGCTTGCCCTGGCTGGCACCAGTCATCAGCCAGGCCGCGACCTGATTGGCGGATTTAATGGGCTCTGGGTGCTGGCGCCTGGATGGTATGCCCGCAGGTAAAATGGCTTTGAGCCAATAGCTTAAGTGGCGTTTTTCTCACTTACCCTGAAGCCGCCCCCGCAGCGCCGCAAAATACGCCGCGCTTGCCACAATCTGGCCGCAACCGCGGCCCAAATCCGCCCCCGTTGAGGACTTTAAGCCTTCATCCATACCGGGAATCCGGTGGCCCCCAGTTAGAGGTGTAATCGCCTCTTTCTTTTAGGTTCGAAGGTTCAGGACACCATGTCCAGCGTACCCGTCCAGACCATCCCACAGCCCGCGACGCAGGCCATTGGCCTGGAGCGCGACCGCAAATCCCTTTTCCCCATCGCCAAGCGCGCGCTTGATATCATCGGCGCTGGCGTTGGGCTGGTGTTGCTCGCCCCCTTCTTTCTAATCGTGGCGTTGATGGTACGCGCCGATGGCGGGCCGGCCTTTTTCGTACATCAGCGCGTGGGCCGCGGCGGAAAGCTTTTCGGTTGCCTGAAGTTTCGCTCCATGGTGATTGATTCGCAAGCACGCCTGGAAGCGCTACTCGCGAGTGACCCGGCAGCACGCGCCGAATGGGAAGCAACCCGCAAGCTGAAAATTGACCCGCGCATCACGCGGATCGGGCGCTTTTTGCGTTCCACTAGCCTTGATGAATTGCCGCAGCTGATCAATGTGCTCCGTGGCGAGATGAGCCTGGTTGGTCCCCGCCCGGTGCAGGAAGCCGAAATTGATCGCTATTACGGCGCTTCTGCCGCGCATTACATGGCAGTGCGCCCTGGTATTACCGGCCTTTGGCAGGTGAGTGGTCGGAGCGAAACTTCTTACGAATCCCGCGTGGCGTTGGATGTTTCCTACGTGTCGCGCCCTTCGCTGCTTGCGGATATTTCCATTCTGCTGCGCACGCCCGTTGCGGTATTGTCGCGCCGCGGCGCGCATTGAAGGTAAAGGCGCGCGGCCAACGTGCCGCGCCCTTCCCATAAATCCCAGCGCGCAGCCGGCTGAAGGGTCTGCAAATGGCTGAGGCGCAAATTTCCACTTCCGCGGAACGCGCGGGCGGGCGCAGGCTGGTTTCCGGTATCCTCTGGAACGGGCTGGGGCGCGGACTGCCCTTGTTGCTTGCCCTGGTCATTACGCCCTTCCTGGTTGGCGCCCTTGGTATTGAACGCTGGGGGCTTTTCACCCTTGCGCTTGCGCTTATCGGGATTTTCGGGGTTTTCGATCTTGGTCTCGGCATGGCGCTTACGCGCGGTGTTTCGGAAAAGCTTGGCACTGGTGCGGTTGAAGAAGCCCGCGCGATGATCGGGGCGACGCTTTTCGCGCTGCTGGGCGTTTCTGCTTGCATGGCCGTGGCGCTGTTCCTCTTCGTCCCATTTTTGGTGGGGCGCTTTCTGAATGTGCCGGACGCGCTGCAACAGGAAGCCGTTATCGCCTTTCAAGTGCTCGCTGCCGGCGCCCCCCTTGTTGTGCTGAATGCGGCGCTTTGGGGTGTGCTTGCCGCCTGGCAGCGGTTTCGCCTCGCCAATCTGGTCAATATTCCGCTGAACACCTTCTACTACCTCGGCCCTTTGCTGGTGCTATTCGTTTGGGATAGCCTGATCGGTGTCATGCTCGCTGTATTGCTCGTAAGGCTATTGAGCGGTTCGGCCTATGCTATCATTGCGCACCGCGACGTGCCGGGGCTTGGCCTGCGTGATGCGCGCTTCGCCCTGTTGCGCCCCCTGCTGCGCCAGGGTTTCTGGATGAGTTCTTCCGGCGCGCTCACGCAACTCCTGCTTTATGCGGATCGCTTCATCATTGGCGCGATGCTGACGCTTTCCGCCGTCGCTTTTTACGCTACACCGCTTGATTTGATCATCAGGCTATGGATCATCCCTGTTGCCGTAGTACAGACCCTGCTGCCGGCCATAGCCTCTTCCTTCCGTGATTTGCCGGAAAGCACCGCCCTGCTGATCAAGCGCGGTGCGTTGATTGTGACGCTCCTGGCGTTGCCTGCCTCGCTGGTCCTGATCCCTGGGGCGGAGTTGTTCCTGCGGCTTTGGCTGGGCGAGACCTTTGCCACGGGCGGTGGCAAAGTGCTGCGCATTCTGGCCTTCGGCATTTTCTTTTCCTGCCTTTCCTTCATACCTGGCGTACTGCTGGAAGCAATTGGCCGGCCGGATGTCACCGCGAAGTTTTCCCTGTTGCTAGGGGTGATCTTCCTGCCTCTGAGTATTGTGCTGTTGCTATGGATTGGCATTGAAGGCGCGGCGCTGGCCTGGGCGGCGCGCTGCCTCGTGGATTGCCTTGGGCGCTGCTGGTTAGCCGCGCGGCTTTATCCCGCAGTTCGCGACACCATGCGCGAATTGCTTTGGCCAATCGCGCCGGCGACGCTTGGTTTGGCTGTGCTGGTGCCACTCGGCGGTGTGGCTTGGCCGGCGATACTGGCGCTTGCCATTTTCGGCTTGGTTTTCGCCGCCGGTTGGTCCATTGCCGCGCCGCAGGACAAGGCCCACGCCTTGGGCATGATCCGTAGAATAGGGCGCCGCAGCGCATGATGCCAATCGCCATCAATGGCCGCTTCCTGACCCAGGGCATGACCGGCGTGCAGCGCTTCGCGCGCGAAATCACGGCGGCGGCGGATCGGCTGGTGGGCAATGATGCCTGGCCCGAGGCGCGACTATTGATGCCAAGCAGTGTGGCAGAAAGCCCCTTTGCCTATCTGAAGGCGCAGGCGATTGGCCAAAGATCCGGCCAGTTCTGGGAACAATGGGAATTACTCAAAGCGGCCAAGGGTTCCTTCCTGATCAACCTCGGCAATACCGCGCCGATGATGCTGGGGAGAAACCAGGCCGTCGTGATCCATGATGCCGGCGTGTTTGACACGCCAGAGAGTTATTCCTTCACCTTCCGCACCTGGTATCGCTTTCTGCACAAGATGCTCGCGCGATCCGGCGCGCAATTGCTGACGGTTTCAGAATTTTCGCGCGGGCGTATCGCGGCGGCGCTTGGTGTGGCACCTGAGGTCATCGGCGTCTTGCCAGAAGGTGGCGATCATATGCTGCGCATTTCCGCCGATAGCGGCGTGCTGGCGCGCCATGATCTTTCGGCGGGCCGCTATGCTCTCGTGGTCGGTAATCCGGCAGCGCATAAAAACCTGGCCGCACTAACCTCTGCGGCGACCATTCTTGCTCAGCGCGGCTTGACGCTGGCCGTGGCAGGTGCCGCTGATCCGGCCGTGTTCCGTGCCGGTGGCGGGCCGGCGGCCGATGCCGGGCGCATCCTGGGACGCGTAAGTGATGCCGAATTGCGCGCGCTTTATCAAAACGCGCTCTGCCTTATCTTCCCATCCCGCTATGAAGGCTTTGGCCTGCCGCCCTTGGAAGCCATGACTTGCGGCTGCCCTGTTGTGGCCGCCCATGCCGGCGCGGTGCCGGAAGTATGCGGCGAAGCCGCGCTGTGGTTCGATCCACTGCGCCCGGAAACACTCGTGGAAGCCATGGAACGCCTGCTGGATGAAGAGGGCCTTACCGCCGGCATGCGTCAGGCCGGGTTGCAGCGCGCCGATTTCTATACCTGGGAAAAGGCCGCACTGGTCTTGTTACGATTTGTTCAGGAAAACGCGCCATGAAAATCGCCCTGGTGCATGAATGGCTGGATAGCTACGCGGGTTCCGAACGCGTGCTGGAACAGCTTCTGCTGGAATGGCCGGAAGCGGATGTCTTTGCCGTGTGTGACTTCATGCCGGAAGCCGAGCGCGGTTTCCTGCAAGGGAAGCACGTCACCACCAGCTTTATCCAGCGCATGCCTTTCGCGCGCAAGCATTTCCGCAAGTTCCTGGGCCTGATGCCGCTTGCCATCGAACAGCTTGATCTTTCGGCCTATGATGTCGTGATTTCATCGTCTCATGCGGTGGCGAAGGGCGTGCTGACGGGGCCGGGGCAGATCCATATCTCCTATGTCCATAGCCCCATGCGCTATGCCTGGGATTTGCAGCATCAATATCTGCGCGAAGCGGGCCTCACGCGCGGCGTGAAGGGCGCCTATACGCGCTGGCTTTTGCATCGCATGCGGCTTTGGGATCGGGCGAGTGCGCTCAACCCCGATATCATCCTTGCCAATTCAAGCTATATCGCGGAACGCATCCAAAGAACCTGGCGGCGTGAAGCGCGGGTGCTGAATCCGCCAGTGGATATCGAAAACTTCACGCCTTCCGGCAGCAAGGGCGATTACTATCTGATCGCATCGCGCATCGTGCCCTATAAGCGCGTTGATCTGATCGCCGCCGCCTTTCGCGCCATGCCAAGCCGCAAGCTGATCATTGTAGGCGATGGCCCGAATGAGGCGCAGGCGCGCGCCGCTGCCGGTGATGCGCCCAATATCACCTTCAAGGGTCGCGTCGCGCGGGCAGAGCTGGTTGCGCTGACCCAAGGCGCGCGTGCGGCGGTATTCGCTGCGGAAGAAGATTTCGGCATTGCGACCGTGGAAGCGCAAGCCTGCGGCACGCCGGTGATTGCCTATGGCCGCGGTGGCGCGCGCGATATCGTGATTGTGCCACCCGATGCGCGCCCAACCGGGCTTTTCTTCCAGCACCAAAGCACTGAAAGCCTGATCGCCGCCGTTGAACGGTTTGAGGCCATGCCCGAGGCGATCCGGCCAGAAGATTGCCGCGCCAATGCGGAACGTTTCAGCACCGCGCATTTCCGCCAGCACTTCCGCCTCGTGGTGAATGAAGCGCTTGGGATTGTTGCGGCATGAGGTTTTCGCTGATTGTCGCAACCCTTGGCCGCAGCAGCGAAATCGGCGAATTGCTGGAAAGCCTGCTGGCGCAAGGGTGCGATGATTTTGAAGTGATCATCGTGGATCAGAATGCGGATGATCGGGTGGCGCCGGTGCTACAGCCTTATGCAGCGCGCATGCGCATCACACATTTGCGGTCTGCCATCCGCAACGCCAATCATGCGCGCAATCTTGGGCTGCGCCAGGCGCGCGGTAAGATCGTGACTTTCCCTGATGATGATTGCCTTTATCCGGCGGGCGTGCTGGCGCGCGTGGATGCGGCCTTTCACGCGGTGCCATCGCTTGGCGTGCTGACGGGCCCGGCGGCATCGCCGGAAGGCGGGCTTGGGTCTGGCCGTTGGCGCGAAGCCTCGGGCGCGATTGACCTAACGAATGTCTGGACCAGCGTGATTGAATTCAACCTTTTTCTGCCGCGCCAATTGATGCTGGCGCTTGGTGGCTTTGACGAAAGGCTTGGCCCCGGCACGCGCTGGGGCTCGGCCGAGGGTAATGACCTGGTCTGCCGCGCCATGGCACGCGGTGCGGTCGCGCAATATGATGCGGGCTTACGCATCATCCATCCTGACAAGCGCTTGACGGAAGTGGCGGTGTCTCGTGCGGCGAGTTACGGGCGCGGGCTTGGTTTTGTGCTGCGCCGGCATGGCGTACCGCTTTCCGTCTGGTTCGCCTTTCTGGTGCGTCCACTGGGCGGTGCGCTGATAAGCCTTGCAAAACTGCGCATTCACAACGCAGCCTATTACGCGATGAGCTTTTGGGGCCGGCTGGTTGGTGGACTTGCACAAGAAGCCCGCGAAGCCCCCCTGCCCGCGCCGCTACAAGGGGTCGCGTGATGCACATCACCATCGGCATCGCCACCCGTGGCAGGCCGGCCATTCTGGCGGGTGTCCTACGCGATCTAGCGCGGCAATCTCGCCCGGCGGATCGCATTCTCGTCTGCCATGTCTCCGCTGATGATGTCACGGGCTGTGAAGCCATCCCCAGCGTTGACTTCATCACCGCACCCGCTGGCCTGCCGCGCCAGCGCAACCGAATCCTGGATGAAGCGCGGGACAGCGATGTGGTGCTGTTTCTGGATGATGATTTCCTCTGCAATGCACAATTCCTGGCGGTGTTGGAAACCTGCTTCCAGAACCATCCTGAGATGGTGGTCGCAACCGGCACGGTAATTGCCGATGGCGCCAATGCGCAGGGTTATGATTTGGCGGAAGGTGCCGCGCTGCTCGCCGCCGATCCGGGCGCACCGGACGATATGGCGGTGACCGAGGCTTTCAACGGCTATGGCTGCAACATGGCCTTTCGTATGGCACCCGTGCGCGCCAATGATATCCGCGTGGATGAACGCCTGCCGCTCTACGCCTGGTATGAGGATATTGATGTCACGCGCCGACTTGGCGCGCACGGCAAAATCCTGCGCCTTGCCGGGGCGCGCGGTGTGCATCTTGGGTCGAAATCGGGCCGCGTGCCGGGGCTCAGGCTTGGTTACTCGCAGGTGGTGAACCCGATCTACCTTGCGCTCAAAGGCTCGTTTCCCTGGAGCCACGCCATCCCAAGCGCGGCGCGCCATTGCCTCAAGAATCTGCTGCGCGCGCCCTTCCCGGAACCCTGGGCGGATCGCTGGGGCCGGTTTCGCGGCAATATGATCGGGCTTTGGGATGTGCTGCGCGGGCGCATCACGCCGGAACGCATTCTGGAATTATAGCTTCGCCGTCAGCGCATCCCCCCTTTCCCTTCTGGCCAAGCCATAGGAACATCCCCTGATCAATATCAGGAGGAAGCTCAGCCATGAGCCTTGAACCAGGCCGCGCCCGGCCGGAACCAACGCCCGAAACCCGCCACTTCTGGGAGGGGCTGCGCCAAGGCAAGCTGTTGCTCCAGCGCTGCGGCGATACGGGCAAGCCCTATTTCCCGCCGCGCCCCTTCAGCCCCTATACGGGCACGCGCAATGTCGAGGTTTTTGAAGCATCAGGCCGCGGCACGCTGCATTCCTATGTGATCCATCATCGCCCGGTGCCTGGCTTCAAGCCGCCCTATGCGATTGCGGTGGTTGAACTGGAAGAAGGCCCGCGCATGATGACGAATATCGTTGAATGCCCGCAAACACCGGAAGCCTTGGTGTTGGATATGCAGTTGGAATTGGCGCCGACCAAGATGGATGACGACATCACCCTGCCCCTTTTCCGCCCTGCGAAGGAGGCTTGATCCATGATACGTCCCGGTGAAATTGCAATTGTTGGTGCCGCTGAAAGCACACGCATCGGCGCCGTGCCCGATATGGCGCAAATCATGCTGCATGCGGATGCAGCGCTGAATGCCATGGCGGATGCGAGGTTGAAGCCCGCCGATATTGATGGCGTTGCCTGTGTTGGCCCCATGATGCCGCAACAAATCGCGCATTACCTTGGCATCACGCCGAAATGGGTAGATGGCACTGGTGTGGGCGGCTGTTCCTTCATGCTGCATGTGCGCCATGCGGCGGCGGCCATTCATGCCGGCTATTGTAAGACCGTGCTAATCACGCATGGGGAAAGCGGCAAATCGCGCGTCAATGGCACGCCGCGCCCGCCAGAACCGCAAAGCCTGAATGGCCAATTCGAAGCGCCCTTCGGCCCCATGGGTCCGCCGACACTCTTCCCCATTCCCGTACTGCGCTACATGAAGACCTATGGCGTCACGCATGAACAAATGGCGCAGGTTGCGGTCGTGCAACGCGAATGGGCGGCGAAGAACCCGCGTGCCGCCTTCAAGGACCCGATCACGATTGATGATGTGCTGAACAGCAAAATGATCGCCTATCCCTTCCGGCTGCTGCAATGCTGCCTGGTGACGGATGGTGGCGGCGCGCTGATTCTGACCTCATCTGATCGCGCCAAGGATTTCCCGACTAAGCCTTGCTACATCCTGGGTAGCGGCGAAAGCGTGGAAACCACCATGGTGAGCCAGATGGAGGATTTCACCTCATCTCGCGCTTTCCGCGTAGCGGGGCCGGAAGCCTTCCGCATGGCCGGCATCAAGCACAGCGATGTGGATCATTTGATGATCTATGATGCCTTCGCGCATCTGCCCATGTATGGCTTGGAAGATCTTGGCTTCGTCAAGCGTGGTGAAGCGAAGGATTTCATCTGGGAACGCAATACCGCGCCAGGCGGGAGGCTTCCGATCAATACCAATGGCGGCGGGCTTTCTTATACGCATACCGGCATGTATGGCATGTTCGCCCTGCAAGAAAGCGTGCGCCAGGTGCGCGGCACAGCGCCGGCCCAAGTGCCCAATGTGAAAATCAGCGTGGCGCATGGCGTGGGCGGCATGTTCTCTGCCTCCGGCACGGTGGTTCTTAGCAATCAACGTCCCTGAGAGAGGTTAAAGATGACGGAGGCGGTGAATTTACGCGAAAGGGTGAAGGAACCGCCTTCGCCATTGCTGGTGGAAAGCTATTATCGCGGGTCAGTCGCGCGTGCGCAGCATTATGTTTTCGCGCATGAGATGTGGGTGCATCTGGCGCATGGGCTGATGCTGGAACGCCAAGGCATCATCGCGCGTGATGCCATGGCGCAAATCCTGCCGGAAATCCTGGCCATTGCTGAAGCCGGGCCGGATGCGGTGCCGGTGGATTATCGGCAGGAAGATCTCTATTCCTATGTCGAGAAATTCATCATCCAAAAACTCGGCCCCGATATTGGCGGGCGGCTGCATACTGGGCGCAGCCGGAATGATCTAAACGCAACCACCTGGCGCATGGCGTTGCGCACGGAATTACTGGCGGTGCTCGCGCTGCTTGCTGATCTGCGTAAAACAATCCTGGCGCGCGCTGAAGAACATATCGCCACCATTATGCCTGGCTATACGCATGGGCAACACGCGCAGCCCATCACTTTTGGCTATTGGCTGGCCTCGGCCGCCGATGCGCTGGCGCGCGATCATCAAAGGCTGATGGGTGCGCTGGTGCATTGTGATCTTTGCCCCCTGGGCGCGGGTGCGCTTTCCACCACAGCCTTCCCGCTTGATCGTGCCTGGGTCGCTGATGCGCTTGGCTTCGCTGCCCCCCTGGAGCTTGCTTATGATGCGGTATCATCGCGGGATGATGCGCTGGAAGCAGCCTCCGCCATGGCGGTGATGATGACGCTGCTGTCGCGCCTTGCGACCGATCTGCAAAATTGGGGTAGTTGGGAATATGGTTTTGTCGAATTGGCGGATCGCCATTCGGCGGTTTCCAGCATCATGCCGCAGAAGAAGAACCCTGTGGCACTGGAACATCTGAAGGCAGCGACGGCCATGGTGCAGGGCGCGCATCACGCCGCCATGGCTTGCACCAAAAATACAGCCTTCGCCGATGTGAATGATGCTGTGACGGCGGTGAATGAACCCGTGCTGGATGCTGCGCTTCGCAGTCGGCGCATTCTGGCTTTGTTTCAAGAAGTGATGCAGGGCTTAAGTCTCAACAAACATCGCATGGAGAATGCAGCGCGGGAGGGCTTCGGCTCTGCCACCGAATTGGCGGATGTGATTGTGCGCGAAACCGGGCTGAGTTTCCGCATGGCGCATAATTTCGTCGCCATTGTCGTGCGCGATGCCTTGGCCGAAGGCCGCACGGCGGAAAGCATTTCAAGCGCGGCCTTGGATGAAGCCGCGCAGGTGCTATTCGGCAAGCCCCTGAATATTGCCGCACAAAAGCTCCGCACCGCGCTGGACCCAGCGCAAAACCTTGTCGGGCGCAGCCTGCTCGGCGGTCCGGCGCCGGAAGCCATGGCGCAGATGATCACACGCCGTCGGGAAGCCCTGGCGCGGGATTGCCAAAGCATCTCCGCCATCGGCCAGCGCATTACGAATGCGCGTGCGACATGCTGGGCCGCGGCAAGCGGGCTTGTGGCGGAGGCGCGCCCATAACCGTGCTACGCTGGGCTATGTTATTCACAACAGTAAAGCGCGCGGCCATGATCGTGCCACGCGAGAACCGAGAGGAAGACATGAAACTTACACGCCGCACTGCCCTCACCGCCGCCGCAGGGCTGCTTGCATCACCCGCCATTGCGCAATCGGGCTTTCCCAATCGCCCCATCCGCCTGATCGTGCCCTGGCCGCCTGGTGGTTCTACCGATGGCCAATTGCGCGCCTTGGCTGAGCCGGCATCGCGCTATCTTGGGCAACAGGTCATCATCGAAAATCGCGGTGGGGCCAGCGGCACGCTGGGTGCGCAGATGATGGCGCAGGAACAACGCGGCGATGGCTATCTGGTTGGTCAATTGCCAATCACCACCTTCCGCTTCCCTATGATGACCAGCCGCCCCACCTGGGACCCGATGAGGGACTTTACCTACGTCATTCATCTGACCGGCTATCTTTTCGGCGTGGTGGTGAAGGCCGATAGCCCTTGGAAGAATTGGGAAGAATTCCTCGCCTACGCCAAGGCCAATCCCGGCAAGGTCGCGTATGGGTCGCCTGGTGTCGGCACTACGCTGCACATCACGATGGAACGCATCGCGGCGGAACGTGGCATTGAATTCCTGCATGTGCCCTTCCGGGGCGGCGCCGATAACGCGCAATCCCTGCTGAGCGGGCAGACCCAGGCGATGGTGGACTCCACCTCCTGGGCGCCATTGGTGGATGGCGGGCAGTTCCGCCTGCTTTGCACCTGGGGCGAACAACGCGCCAAGCGCTACCCGGATGCGCCGACGCTTGTCGAAAGCGGCATCAACATTGTCTCAACTTCACCCTATGGCATTGCAGCGCCCAAGGGCGTTGATCCCGGCATTGTCAAAGTGCTGCATGATGGCTTCAAGCAGGCGCTGTATGATCCCATCCATACCACGGCGCTGGAGCGCTTCGACATGCCGCTGATCTACAAAAACAGTGAGGATTACCGCGCTTCGGTGGCCAAAATCATCGAAGAGGAAGGGGCCGTCATCCGCCGCCTCAACCTCCGCATCAACTGAAGCTAAACAGGCCGCAAAGCATCCAGCGCAAGGGAAACATTGCGCTGGATCGCCCCATCCTCATCACGCAGCGCAAGCGATACGCGCCCTTGCGGCCAATCAATTTCCACCGTGCCGAAATTGACGCGCGGGTAAAGCTCACCCAGCCGATTGGGGCCTTGTTCCCGCGCATTGACGAATTGCCGGTTGATCCCGCTTGAGGTGATTTCCGTCAGCGGATAGGGCGTGCCCTGGCTTTCACGATACAACGCGCCGATATGCCGATCCCCGGATAGAAACACGACGCCGCGCGCCTGGGTGCTGGCGATCAGATCGTAAAGCCGCTGGCGTTCGCGCGGGAAATTGCCCCATCTTTCCCAGCCATGGCCTTCCACCACGACTTGGATGGAAGATACAATCAATCGTAGCTCCGCAGGTTCTTGCAGGCATTGGCCAAGCCAATCCCATTGCGCTTCGCCGAGCATGGTCTTTGCCGGATCATCATCAGGCAAAAAGCGTTCCCGCCCCGGCGCGCCGCGCGCATCGGTAATACGCAAGGGCGAACGAAACCAGCGCGTATCCAAAAGAATGATCTGTACGCGCTGCCCTGCCGGCCCAAGCGCCAAGTGATGATAAAGCCCGTCGCGCCGGCGCCTGATATCATCCGCCGGCACGCGCCAGAATTCCAGAAACGCGTCCTTCGCTTCCTGCTTGAAGGGGTTTTCAACGCCGCCATCATTCACGCCAAAATCATGATCATCCCAGATCGCGGTGTGATGCTCCTGGCCTGCGATGAAGCCCACGAATTTCTGATGTTGCTGCGCCCGGGCATAGGCTTCCTGCAATTCCGCCAGATCATGCCGCCGCACCCCGCCATAAACATTATCGCCGGCGAAGATGAAAAACTCCGGTTGATAAGCCCGCACCGCGCGCCAGATTGGCTGCGGTTGACGTTCATCTGAACAAGACCCGAAGGCGATGCGCGTCAGCCCCGCACCCTGCGCCGCCACCGGCGCCGCAAGTGGTGCCAAGGCCGCCGCCGCCAATCCACGCCGCGTGAGCATGGGCTTCAAACCTGCGGCACTTCAACCTTGCCAGTATGCAGCTTGAGCCGCGACATCTCCGGCGCATCCTGCCCCGCATCACGGAAGGCCTGCTTCAGCGCCGCCATATTCGGCGCAAAGATGGATTCGCGATTCTCGCTGACCCAATCGCGCGATTGCTGCGGCATCACCAAGGAACCCTGGAAGCGCGGCATTACCCAACGCGCAAAAAGCTCAAAGGATCGCATGGTGGCTTCGCGGTCCGCCCATTCATGGGCGCGGAACAACACGCCCCCTGCCCCGCCATCGGTGAAGCTCAGCAGCCGTTCAATCCCTGCCGCCACAGTTTCCGGTGATCCGACCAGCGTTGACCCCATCGCCAGCCCATCGCGCAGCGGGTCTTCTGAACGCATCGGTGGCCGGCCCAGGGTTTCGCTGAAATAGGTCAGCGTTTCCAAAGCCTCACCATGGCGCACATCACGCAACGCGCGTTCATCATCCTCAGCGCAATGCAGATTGACCACCAGGCGCCAATTGCGCCGTTCCATCTTCTGGCCATGCTTGGCGGCTTCCGCTTCCGCCATCTGCCATTGCCCAGCGAGTGATTTCGGCCCGCCCGGCAGCCCGGCACCCAGCGATATCAGCCCAAGCCCATATTTCGCCGCCGCCAAAGCGCCCGATGGCGTTGTCGAAGAAGCGACCGAAATGGGGAAACGTGGTTCTGAAAAAGGCGCCAGATGCAGCCGCGCTTCCCGCAAGGTAAACCAATCGGTTTCCATCGTAACAGATTCTTCGCAGGCCAAAAGCCGCGTAATCGCGTTCAGCGATTCATCCATGCGCCGGCGTTGATGCGCGGCATCAATGCCCATCATGTATGCATCAGATACCAGCGCGCCCGGCCCGCAGCCCAGCATCACGCGCCCGCGCGTCATGTGGTCCAACTGCACGAAGCGCTGCGCGACCAAAAGCGGGTGGTGATACGGCAGGCTGGTCACACCTGATCCAAGCTTGATGTGCTTGGTGCGTTCCGCTGCCGCCGCAATCATGATTTCCGGGCTTGCGATGGTTTCCCAGCCGGCGGAATGATGTTCGCCAATCCAGGCCTCATCATAGCCCAGATGGTCCAGCCATTCGATCAATTCCAAATCGCGCGTGAGCCCAAGGGTTGGATTGTCGCCCACGCGATGAAACGGGGCAAGGAAAATGCCGAAGCGAAGGCGGCGAGGCAGCATGGGTGGCTTCTCCATCACATGGAAGGCGGATCGCCCGCCAGAAATTCCTCGCCGCCATAATCGGCATCACGAGGCAGGCGCAGGATGCGCCCTTCAGGGGTTATGCTGACAAGTTCAGGCAATACGGTCACCACGGGGCGCGCGCGCGCGGCGGCAAAGGCTTCCGCCACGCTGTCATGCCGGGCGAGCTTGGTCAGGTTCATCCGCGTCGGGAAGACAAGTTTTTTGGTGCCGGCAATACCTTCCGCAAGCGCATCAACGGGCCTGATCCAGATACTATCCACCGCTTCATGCCCATCATGCAAAGCGGCCTGATCTTCCGGCGCGGCGGCCAGGAAGAAATGCGTATCAAAACGCTTCGGTACTTCCACCGGCGTGATCCAATGCGCGAAATGCCCGAGCGATGATACCGCCGGCATCAGGCGGCGTTCGGCCAGCATGGCGGCAAACTCGCCCTCGGCTTCCGGCGCGCTGCCTTCCTCGGCGAGCAAGACGCCACATTCTTCCCAGGTTTCGCGAATGGCCGCCACGCAAAAGGCGCCATGGGCGTCGCCGCCGGCCAGCACCTTGTCAGACGCTTCAACGCGGCCGCCCGGAAAGACCAAGGCGCCTGAGGCAAAATCAATCTGCCGGTGCCGCACCACCATGAAAACTTCCATGCCCCGCGGCCCATCACGCAGCAGCAGAACGGTGGAAGCCGGGCGGGCGGGGGCGGTTGGTGTGTCACTCATAGCTGCATTGCAGCGCGCCCAGCGCTCCACCGCAAGGTGCCCGGCCTCATCCTTTGGCCAGGCGGCGCAAATGCTGGGCAGCCGCGCGGCTGGCAGCGGCTTCAATGTCACGAAAGCCCAGCACCAGCGCTTCCCCGAGGCGCGTGAGCTTGGCGCCGCCGCCCCCGGCGCCGCCGGTGATGCGCTCCACCACCGGGGCCGAGAAGGTTTCATTCAGCTCCGCCACCAATTCCCAGGCGCGGCGATAGGACATGCCGAGTGACCTTGCGGCGGCACTGATGGACCCTTCGCGCTGAATGGCTTCCAACAACGTGATCTTGCCAGGGCCCACGCGCCCATCGGCGAAATCAAGTCGAAGCCAAAGCGCCGCATCCTTCATGGTCGGGGCATCACATGCAACGCATCGCGCAGCAGGGAAACACTGCAAGCCTCACCCGCTGCCAGACTATTGCGTTGCGCGGCATGCCGCGGCAGGGCGAAGGTCAATTGCCGGCCCTCGGGGTCGCCCACATCCAGGGTCACGCGCATTTCCTCGCCCATCGGCAGCTGGGCTGTGATGGTGCCGGAAACCGGGTTCTCCCTTTCGCCGGCTGAGGGTCGGCCACGGCGATGCAGCACCACGCCGCCCGCGCCAATAAGCCAATCCACGGCGGTGCCAGGCGGCAGGCTTGGCATGGGGGCGGCTTCCAGGATTTGGTTACCCCAACGGAGCCGCGTGAGGCCAACCTCATGCGCCAGGATCACGCCGGTAAAAAGATTACGCAAATCCAGCAACCGCGCGACCTCGGCCGAGGCTGGACGGGCGAGCATTTCCGAGGGCGTTGCGGTTTGCA
The DNA here is from genome assembly GCA_020249145.1 of Roseomonas sp. Lineage (GTDB taxonomy): Bacteria > Pseudomonadota > Alphaproteobacteria > Acetobacterales > Acetobacteraceae > Neoroseomonas. The sequence continues at coordinate 17,232 of JADCGF010000007.1, forward strand.
GCCCGCGCCCGCGATGCAACAGCAGCATGCGATCGGCAAGTGACGCTGCCTCATCCAAATCATGCGTTACCAGGATGATCGGGATGGCAAGCCCCTGGCGCAGATTGGCCAATTCCACCTGCAAGCGCCGGCGCGTGGCGCGGTCCACGGCGCTGAAGGGCTCATCCAACAACAGCACGGCGGGGTCGCGCGCCAAGGCTCGCGCTACCGCAACACGCTGCTGCTGCCCGCCCGAAAGCTCCGCCGGGCGGCGTTCCTCAAGCCCGGCCAGATGCACCCGCGCCAAAAGGGTGACGGCGCGTTCGGCGCGCTGCGCCACCGGCAGATGCCCCATCGCGGCCATGACATTGGCCAACGCGGTCATATGCGGAAACAGCGCGTAATCCTGAAACACCAGGCCAACACGGCGCCGATGCGCCGGCACATCAAGCGCGCGGTCGGTGTCGAGCCAGGTTTCTCCTTCACAGATTACGCTGCCACTGGCGGGATGATGGAGCCCGGCAATGGCACGAAGCGTCGTGGATTTTCCCGCACCGGATGGCCCGATGATGGCCAAAAGCTCGCCCTGCGCGCATTCAAGCGAAACATCAAGCGCAATGGGTGCGGCAGAGTTGAGCACCACGGAAAGCCCCGCCTCAGTCATGGCGGCGGCGCCCGATCCCGCGCGTGAGCCGTTGCACCAGCAGCAGCGCCAGTAAGCAAATCACCAGTAACAGCGCCGACATGCTGGCTGCGGCGGCATCGTCAAAAGCCTGCACGCGATCATAAATGGCGATGGCGGCAGTGCGGGTTTCGCCGGGAATGGCGCCGCCCACCATCAGCACCACGCCGAATTCTCCCAGCGTATGGGCGAAGGTCAGCACAATGGCCGTGGCAATGCCGGGCCAAGCCAAGGGCAATTCAACGCGCCAGAAAACCTCCCAAGGCGCCATGCCAGAGGTAGCGCCGGCTTCGCGGAGATTGGGCGGGATGGCAGCGAATGCGTTTTGAATCGGCTGTACTGCAAAGGGGATATTGGCAATCGCACTCGCCAGCAGCAGCCCCTCAAAGGAAAAGGCGAGGGTTTTTCCGAATACCGCTTGGAAGATGCTGCCAAGCCAAGACCCTGCGCCAAAGGTGGTCAGCAAATAAAAACCAAGCACAGTCGGTGGCAGCACCAGTGGCAGCGCCACCGCCGCTTCAACCAAGCCCCGCCCGCGAAAACGCCGTAACGCCAGGAAGCGCCCGAGCCAAAGTGCAAAGGGCAGCAGGATCACCACGGTCCCGAAGCCAAGCCAGAGCGAAAGGCGAAAGGCGGGCCAATCCATGGTCAGGGTGCTTCTAGACCATGGCGCGCGAAAACCGCCACCGCCTGGGGTGAGAGGAACCAGGCTCGCAGACGTGTCGCCGCGTGAGACGCGCGCTTGGTCAAGGCAAGGCGGTGGCGCAGAGGATCATGCAAGGCCACCGGCACCAGGCTGAAGCTGCCGCGCGCCTTGAGCGCGGGTGTTTCCATGAGCGAAAGTGCAACCAGGCCACCGATCGTCCCTTCCGTCATGGCGAATTGCGCTGCCTGAGCGATGTTCTCGCCAAAAACTAGGCGCGGGCGCAGCGCCTCCCACAGATCAAGCCGGCGCAAGGCTTGTTCGGCAGCGCGGCCATAGGGGGCTATTTCCGGATTGGCTATGGCAAAGCGCTGCACGCGCCCTGCGGCCAGCAATGGGCGGAGCGCTTCCAAGCCAGCAGCAGGATCAAGTGCAGAACCGCGCGGGGCAAATAACACCAACCTGCCCAGCCCAAAGACATGGCCCGCATCGCGCGTATGCCCCGCTTCGGCGAGTTTCTGGATGCTGATTTCATCGGCTGCGAGCAGCATTTCAAATGGCGCGCCTTGCGCGATTTGCCGCGCAAGATTGCCGCTGGCGCCATAGGCGAAGCGCGGCACGATGCCGGTCTGCGCCGTGATAAGTGCTGCCGCTTCCTCCAGCGCCGGTTGCAAGCTCGCGGCTGCAGCGATCAGGGGGCGCCCTTCCGCCGATGCATAGCCTGGCACGCACGGAAATGCCGCCACAGCCAGCAAACGGCGACGATGCATCGAAACCCTCCGTTATTCCCAACCGGATATAACCCAAAACACCAGCGGCAGGCAATCCGCCACAAAAACAAGCGCGCGCATTTTCCAAATGTAAATCCTACCCTGGTAAAAAGGGGGATGAGGAGCAAAAAATGTTCACATCCCAGAAAAATTCCACTCGCCTGGAACGCCGCATTGCGCCGATTGGCGCTGCTACTTTTAACGTATCATACATAATCATTGCTGGATTATCACTGAAGGCGGCTACCCAGCTCTCGGCGACCGCAACAGTGACGATGGCCGCGCCATGAGCGGCATCGAACCACTTATTGGGACGTCCGGCAATGATCTTCTCTCAATACCCGGCATAACGGATGACAATCTTTTCGGGCTTGACGGCCAGGATACCCTGTTCGGCTTCGGCGGCGTGGATCAGCTTTTTGGCGGTTCAGGCAATGATTGGCTTGATGGCGGTGATCTGGCTGATGGCCTGCAAGGCAATTCTGGCGATGATACGCTGCTTGGCGGTAATGGCTGGGATATTCTTTTTGCAGATGACCCGGTCGGTATGAATGATGATGAGAATTCTCGCAATCTTCTGATTGGCGCGCACGGCGATGATTTGCTGTTTGGTGGATACGGACGCGATACGCTTGATGGCGGCAATGAAGCCGATTTTCTTTCAGGAGGAATCGGGGCAGATTCGCTGCACGGGGGCGTAGGCGCAGATCTATTTTTCATTAACCTATCCGCCAGCCCCAACCAGATCAGTGGCTTTGCTGGCGCTGATACAATTGCGGATTTTTCGCCCACAGAGGGCGATATCCTATCCTTTGGGCTCGTGGACGGCCAACTTACCGGACCGAATGGCGTGGCACCGCTCATTTGGCGCGGGAGTCTTGCGGCCCCTGATGGACCGGAAACTGGCCTTGCCCTACCCGGTGACGATCTGGGGGCCGAATATATTCAGGCGTGGCTATTGATGCGGACATCCGAAGTGACCGCCACGGGCGGGTGGATTGTCATTGACCTTGATCAGAATGGATCGCTTGGCGCGGCTGATGTACTTATAGAAGTGCGGTCCCCTCATCTTTTGCCGGATCGGGTCTTCGCGGCCTTTGAGGCGGGAAGTTTTTTCGGTTTGGCCGGCACAGCGGGTGGGGAGGTTTTGGAAGCGCGGCCTTCCGGCTCTCGACTATTCGGCCTTGGGGGCGCAGATGTGCTCTTGGGACGCAGCGGCAATGACTGGCTTTCAGGCGGTGACGGGCAGGATACGCTTGCTGGCGACGCCAGCGATGATCAACTCTGGGGCGGGTCTGGCGACGATTGGCTGCTTGGCGGCGATGGCAATGATTTGCTTTATGCCTTCGCACCGGAAATGGCTGAGATTGAGGAGGCTAATGCCTTCAATACGCTTGAGGGAGAAGGCGGCAACGATTTGCTTCATGGCGATTTAGGGGGCGATTGCTTGCTAGGCGGGGCTGGCAACGATTTTGCTTCCGGCAATGATGGTGCGGATACGCTTGAAGGCGACGTAGGCAATGACACGCTTCTCGGCGGTGCCGGTTCAGATAGTCTGATCGGCGGAACGGGTGCCGACAGTATTGATGGCGGCGGCGGGAACGATACCATAGGCTATGGAGAAATATCTGATCGTCTTGACGGCGGCGACGGTCTGGATTGGCTGGTAATCTCCAACAGCCTTTCAGTTGACTTCAGTGTCGCGGAAAATCAGGCGAATGGCGGTGCCTGGCTGGCGCGCTTCGAAGCTGTGGACGCCTCTGCCGCGAGCGGCGCCGTTACCTTGCTGGGCGGCAGCCAAGATAATTTTTTAATAGGCGGATTTGGCCGCGACAGCATTCTTGGTGCTGCGGGCGAAGACATAATGGAGGGTGGAAGTGGCGATGACACCCTGGTTGGTGGTTCCGGCCTGAATATCTTGGATGGTGGAGCCGGCAATGATTGGTATGTCGTGGAAAGCGTTGATGACCTCGTGATTGAAGGCCATGGTGAGGGCAATGATACCATCACTGCATCCTCTGATTTCTACATGCCGCCCGAAATTGAAGTCCTTATTCTTGCGTCAGGCAGCGCTGCCATCCGCGGCGGCGGCGGGCTTGGCCATGATCGCCTGATCGGCAATGCAAATGCCAATGAGCTATTGGGGGGCGATAGCAATGATACGCTCGAAGGCAGTGATGGCGCCGATACCCTGGAGGGAGGCGATCAGAATGACATCCTTGTCGGTGGCAATCACGCCGATGTCGTCTCAGGTGACGCAGGCAATGATTCACTCGATGCTGGCGCGGGCAATGACACGCTTAGCGGCGGCGAAGGCGCAGATACCCTGGCCGGAGGTGCGGCCGATGATCTTTATGTTCTGGACAGCGCCGATGACCTGGTGCTGGAAGCCGCTACCTCTGGCAATGACACCGTCGTCGCTGCGTTTGATTTCTGGCTGCCGCCTGAAGTCGAGGTTCTGATCCTGGCATCAGGCAGTACTGCAAGCCTTGGCGTGGGTGGGCTTGGTCATGATCGGCTGATCGGCAATGCCAATGCCAATGCCAATGAACTGCTTGGCAGCGATGGCGATGACACACTCGATGGCGGTGATGGCCCTGATACGCTCGAAGGTGGCCAACAGAATGATGTTATGGCCGGGGGCAATGAGGCGGATATCCTCGCCGGTGGCACCGGGCGGGATTCCCTCGATGGTGGCGCGGGCAACGATACGCTCATTGGCGGCGCCAATGCGGATACCATGGCAGGCGGTTCGGGCGAAGATCTTTACCTGATTGTTGACCCCGAGGATTTGGTCATTGAAGAACTAGATGGCGGTCAGGATACAATCATCACCATGTCTGATCTTGTCATGCCAACACATGTCGAGGTTCTTGTCGTGGGCGAGAGCGCGAGCAATCTCTATTTGGTTGGCCGTACTTTGGATGACATTATGATTGGCAATGGCTTGGGCCATCGGTTTGAGGGCGGGGCCGGCAATGACGTTATCCTTGCAGGTAGCCAAAGCCTGACCGATATACTGGCTCTGTTTGAAGGCTGGATTTAGTCCACGGCGGGAGGCTGTATTGCCCCCCGAGAAGGGTGAGAGGGGGGACGAGATGGAGAAGGCAACACTTGGCGGAGGGTGCTTCTGGTGCCTGGAAGCCGTGTTTCGGGAGATGGCGGGCGTTACTTCCGTGCAATCCGGCTATGCCGGGGGGCATGTAGCCAACCCGACCTATGAGGAAGTCTGCGGTAAGCGCACAGGCCATGCAGAGGTTGTGCAGATCGCTTTCGACCCGGGGAAGGTGTCCTTCGCCGACCTGCTCAGGGTGTTTTTTGCAACCCATGACCCAACCACCAAGGACAGGCAGGGCGCGGATATCGGTCCGCAATATCGTAGCATCATCTTGACCCATGACACAGATCAGGAAGCGACGGCAAAGGCCGTGATGGCGGAGACCGCCGCGGCGGGGCTCTGGCCCCGTCCAATTGTAACAGAAATCATGCCATTGACGGTCTTTTGGCCGGCGGAGCCCGAGCATGACAACTACTTTGCCCGCAACCCCTGGTCGGGCTATTGCCAAGCCGTGATCGCGCCCAAACTCGCCAAGTTTCGGAAATCCTTCTCATCATCGCTGAAGCCGCAGGGAGGCAATTGAGAATCCATGGCATTCTTCAGGCAAAGCTCGGTTCAGGGCAAAAGCTTCCCGCTTGAGCGTACGGATGCCGAATGGCGTTCAAGCCTGCCCCCTGAATCCTACCGCGTCTTGCGCCAGCATGGCACTGAAAGACCAGGGTCTTCTACGCTCAACCATGAAAAACGGCCTGGGCATTTCCATTGCGCCGGATGCGGCCAGGCTTTGTTTAATGCTGCGACCAAGTATGAAAGCGGCACGGGCTGGCCTTCCTTTTTCGCCCCACTGGAAGGTGCTGTGGGTACACAGGTTGACCGGACACTCTTCATGGTGCGGACGGAGGTGCATTGCGCCAATTGTGGCGGGCATCTGGGGCATGTTTTTCCAGACGGGCCTGCACCGACCGGGCTGCGCTACTGCATGAATGGCGCCGCAATGGCCTTCGAAAGCGCGGACAAGTCATGAGGCTTCGGGGTATCCTTCAGCACCAGGCAACGCGTCATGCTGATGCCCCGTCGCGCGGCCTGCGATTGGCATCCTGGGGCGTCTGCCTCATGGGCTTTATGCTTCTCGGCGCGCTACCGACGCGGGCAGATCTGATCTATGTCCTCAATTCGACAGATCCAAGCATTGTCAAAATTGATTCCCGCACCGGGGAGGAAGTGCACCGGATTGAGGGCCTGCGCGAAGTTCATCATTTGGTGCTGTCGCCAGATGGCAAAGAATTGCTGATTGCTGATTCGGTCGGCAATGAAATCCTGTTTGTTGAACCCGCAACCGGCGCCGTGCTGCGCCGGGAACGCATTTCCAACCCCTATCATCTGGATTTCTCGCCCGATGGCCGGCTTCTGGTTATCGCAAGCCTCAGGCGTGGGCAGGTGGATATCTATGACGCCAAGGGGCCAAGGCTGCTTGAAAGAATTCGTGCCGGCAACAAGCCTTCCCACATCGCCTTCAGCCCTGATTCGCGCTTTGCCTATATCACCATTCAGGGTGACGGCACGGTTATGGCGATTGATCTGCAGGAACGGCGGATTGTGTGGCAGGCGAATGTCGGGCCGGAGCCTGCGGGTATCCTGTGGCATCGCGGGCGGCTGATTGTGGGCATCATGGGGCGCGACCATTTCGCTGTACTGAACCCGGAAACCCGTCAGGTGGAAAGTACCATCCGCGTCGGGCGCGGGGCGCATACCATTTTCCCTTACCCAGACGGCAAGACATTATGGGCGACAAGCCGGGTGCAAAGCCGCATCGCTGAGATAGAGCCCGACACGCTGCAAGTGCGGCGTATACATGAAGTGCCGGGCGGGCCGGATTGCCTAGCCTTCGGCCCTGATGGCACGGTTTGGGCGACGCTCCGCTGGGCGGGGCGTATCGCCAGACTTGACCCGGCCTCGGGCGAGGTTTCCACCATCCGGGTTGGACGCAGCCCGCATGGTATTTTCGTGCAACCCCGCACGGCACAATGATGACTGCGTCGGCATGAAGAGGGCTATTAGCAGCATTCTGGCGGGTGTCCTGGCCATGGGCATGCTGGCGCCCAGCAATCTTGACGCCCGCCCCCCCGCATCTTGCAGCGCGGGCACAATCTATCTGACGATTGACACAGGCTGGGGGCGTGAAGCGGAAAGCATCGCCGAAATCCTGAAGCGGCGAGACATCCGTGCAACCCTTTTCGTAGCCAATGAACCGACCCATCGCGGCGATAAAAGCCTTGAACCAGGCTGGGCTGAATTCTGGCGCGCCCGCGCCGCTGAGGGTCACGTTTTCGCGAGCCATACGGATCGGCATTGGTATTTCCGCGGCGATCCCGCGCCGGGCCTGGTGCGCTTCGTTTCATTCGACAGAAAAAATGAAATACGCCTGGATCAGGCCGCCATGTGCAGCGAATTGAACACCCCGATCGAAAGGCTGCGCGCTGCGGTGCCGGATGCGGTAGTGCTTCCATTGTGGCGCGCGCCGGGCGGCATCACCACACCCAATGCGCTGCGCATGGCCGAAGCCTGTGGCTTTCGTCATCAGGGCTGGACAGCAAACGGCTTTCTCGGCGATGAAGTCAGCAGCGACACCCAGCCAAACGCCGCGCTGCGTGACCGCGCCCTTAGAAGCATCAGGGATGGAGAGGTTTTGGTCATGCATTGGGGCGTGCGCAGCCGGAAAGATGCTTACGCGAATGTTCTTGAAGACGTGTTGGCGGGGTTGCAGGCCAAGGGCTTTTGTTTCGGTCAATTGAACGCTGAAGGCAGGCGTTGATCCATGTTCAAGACACTCGATGATTGGCATACGCAACTGACGGGATGGATTTTCGAAACCTTCCTCCAGCCCGTGCTCTACGCCACTGATATGATGAATATTGCGGATGAGATGCTGGAATGGGCGGATTTCGCCCTGTTCAGCATCTTCGGGATCATCGTGACCTACATCGTTTGTCGCCCGCTTGAAGCATGGCGACCGGTGGAACCGGTGACCGATCGGCGTGCGATCAGAACTGACATCATTTACACCTTGCTCGCAAGACTGGGTATCTTTCCATTGCTGGCCTTCATTCTTTTATCAGCCATCCAAAGCCGGCTGGAGGGAATGCTGGCGGATACGGGTTTTGTCTCTCCAACGCTGGAAGCCATCTTCCCCTTCTTGCATCAGGCGCCACTGCTGACCTTTTTCATTTATGTTGTTATTCTCGATTTCGGTGAGTACTGGCGCCATCGCCTGCAGCACAGTATCGGCTGGTGGTGGGCCTTGCATTCAATCCACCACGCGCAGCGGCAGATGACCTTCTGGACCGATGATCGCAATCACATCCTGGATGAGGCAATTGCCGCGCTTTGGTTCGGTACCATCGCGCTTTTGATTGGCGTATCGCCAGCGCAATTCCCGCTATTGCTGCTGTTGATGCGCATGGTGGAAGCCTTTTCCCATGGCAATATCCGCCTGTCCTTTGGGCGCATCGGTGAACGCCTGCTCGTATCGCCGCGTTTTCATCGTTTGCATCATGGCGTGCTTTCGGTTGCTGAACACGGCAGGAATTATGCGGTGCTTTTCCCAGTCTGGGATTGGATTTTTGGAACTGCCGATTTCAATCGTCATGTCTATCCGCGAACCGGTGACCCAGACGCGCCCGAAAAGACAGCGACCGGCGGCTGGTTTGCGCAGCAATGGGTGGGCGTCAAGCGTATGCTTGGCATTGCTGAAAAAGCCTAGACCGAGAAATGCTTTCGCATGAACGCAGTGTGCTCAAGAAAATCCACATGCCAGTCTTTGCTCTGCGGATCGCGTTACATTATGCTGATCAGGGGTGCACCTCTGCACCAACCAGCGCCGCCTGGAAGAAGGCCTCAAGGGCTTCCAAGGCAAGGTCAATTTCCGTTATCAGGTTTCTGAGTACTTCCCTGTTCCAGGCATTCAATACGCTGCTGTCGCGCAGCTGCAGTTTCTGGAATTCGGTCACCTGCTGGGCCAGCTGAATCGCGCCAAGAGTGCGCGCAGCACCAAGCAAGCGATGGGCATACTGCGCGATCACTTCTGCGCGCGGGACAACCTGAGCTATTTCTGCGGCGAGTTGATCGCGAATGGTCTGCATTTCCACAATGAATTCGCGGACCACGCCGGCCGCCGCGCCCTTCAATTCACTTTTCAGCAAGGCCAGAACGCGCTGATCCAGTTTTGCCAAATCCGGCAGTGGATCGGCCTCGGGATCTATATCCGGGCGTCGTGCCTGAACGGCAGGAAGCTTGCGCAAGCCAGCAAGAGCAATAGCAAGGGCTTCGCGGCTCAATGGTTTGCCGATATGGCCATCCATGCCGGCTTCCTGCGCAGCGGCGATCTGGTCGGGCATTACTGAAGCAGTCAATGCGAAAATCGGTACTTGCCCCAGCGGGTCCGGCATGGCCCGAATGTTGCGCGCGGTAGCGAAACCATCCATTAGTGGCATCTGTAAATCCAAAAGCACTAGATCAAATTGTTCCGTTGGTAGTTTCTCAAGCGCCTCGGCGCCGCCTCCCGCAAAGGCAACCTCATGGCCGAGACTGGCCAATAGCGCCCCGGCCACATCGCGATTGGCCTTAACATCATCCACCACCAGGACGTGAAGCTTGCTTTGTATCGTTGGCATGCTCGGATCCGGCCTTGGTGGTTCCGGTGCTTTCTCAGGCATCTCAGCCATCACCAATGGAATTTCGATCCAGAAGGTGGAACCTGCGCCGGAATTGCTCTGACAGCCGATCTCACCGCCCATTTGCTTCACAAGCCGCGATGTAATGGCAAGCCCAAGCCCCGTGCCCAGCGCTTCGCTTTGGGTCATGGAAGCGATTTGCACAAAATCCTTGAAGATCAGGCGCTGATTTTCAGGAGAAATGCCGGGCCCGGTGTCGCGCACTTCGAGGCGGAGCCTTTCCTGTTCCTTCTGCCGTGCAATGAAGTAGATACTGCCACCCGAAGGGGTGAATTTCACCGCATTGGACAGCAGATTTAGGATGACTTGGCGCAGCCTTGTCGGATCACCCAGTACAGATCTTGGCAAGCGCGGGTCAAGATTCAGCGTGAATTCCAGTTTTTTGCGCATGATATCAGGCGCCACCAACGCGGCAGAGCTTTGGATCACCTCCTGCAAGGGGAAAGCGCGCCTGGCCAATTCCATACGCCCGGATTCAATTTTTGATAGATCAAGCAAGCCATTGACCAGTTCAAGCAAATGCTTGCCGGCATTGTGTAAGGTGCGTAGCTTGTCGCGCTGATCATCCTGAAGTCGGGTGTCATCCAGCAGCAATTCGGAAAAACCCAAAATCCCGTTCAAAGGCGTGCGCAATTCATGCGACATGCGCGCCAGGAATTGGCTTTTGGCTTCCCCGGCAGCGCGCGCCGTATCACGCGCAGTCGCCAAATCCTGCATCGCGCGCTTAAGCGGCGTGATATCCGTACGGATCCCAACCACGCCACCATCCGGCGTGCGCCGTTCCGTGATCAGCACCCAGCGCCCATCGGGCAGAAGCCGTTCCATGGGTGGGTTATTGCCGCGATGAAAGGCCTTGCTCTCCGCGACAAAGGTTTCGATATCGCCCCGGGCCTGCGGATATTGTCCACGCAGCGCGCCCTCGCGCATGATATCGTCAAACAGCGCCCCCGGCACGATGAAGGGCGCGCTGATCTTGTAGAAATCCTTGTAACGGCTGTTGCAGGCAATCAGCCGATCACTCGGATCGAACATGACAAATCCGTCCGACATGGATTCAAGCGCGTTTTCAAGTGTGCGCCGCGCGGTGGCGCGTTCATCCTCAACGCGTTCCCGCTGGCGCAGGCCAACCATAAGGGCCCCTGTAACCAATAGGATCATGAGCCCGATCGCCCCGGACACCACAAAGGCACGGCTACGATCCGCATACCAACCGCCCAAGGCCGTATCCACCTCAAGCGTGACGGCAACCGTGAGGGCGGGGTAGAGGGTCGGGCGAACGGCCGCGAAAACCCATTCTGATGCAAAGCGGCTCCTGATAGGCTCCGAGGATGACACTCCCGGGAGAGCAGCGGCTGGCGGGATGAGCCTTTGCCCAATCCGCGTCTCATCATGTGGTACGGAGGCAAGCAGCGTGCCGTCATCCCGTTCAAGCGTCACGCGGAGCCCCAGGCTTTCCCCGGCGCTGGACAGAATGCTTTGCACCACCGGCACCGGCACTTCCGCAACCGCCATGACCGGCCCCAGGGTGGGCAGCACAATGTTACGGGCGAAAAACAATGTCCATTCCCCGGTATTGGCATTCAGCACCGGCCCACCGATCAGGACACTGCCGCCACGCGCCGCGACCTCGGCAAAGGAAGAGGCACTCGGCAATGGCAAACGACGGCGGCGCGATACCGGCAGGGCGGTGGCCACCGGCAACCCATCCTGGCCGATCAGCAGAATATCGCGGTAGGTGAAATTCTGGTTATTCAATTCACGCAAAACACGATTGACCTGATAGATTTCCAAGCGACCATCGCGCTGAAACGGTGCCAGAACTGCCGGAAGGCCTGCAAGCATGGCATCAACCTGCACAAAGGATCGGTTGATAGCCGCTTCGGTGGAACGACCCATCTTATTGAGGGAATCCAGCGCCGCAGCAATTTGCGCTTCCCTTGCACGGTTGACCAGCAAGGCAGTCGCTACAGCTTGTGCCGCCAGCAGCGTCAGCACAGCAAAAAGAAGGGCATACCGAAGGAAACGCGTGGAAAACACGACGCTACTCCGGCCGCGCCCTTACGCCAAGCGCTGGGGCGAGTGTCTTGTTCCAGGCATCCACGCAATCAGCACCACAGCGCCGTACCCAGCCGGGCAAGACGCTATCGGTCAGCAATTGGCGCCGTCGCTGTTCATCCTCTGCGGTGACAGGCACCACCACCATGGTTCCACGCCGTCCATTTTGGCAGTTCGGCTGACCGGCATTGCAAGCAAGGCCTTCTCCCGTTTCACGATCAGCCGCGTCCCAGATTTCAGCCTCAAGCTTGGCAACCTCAGACCGGATGGTACTGCGCGCCCATTCCGGCAGCGCATTCCAGGTGCCAAGATTGGCCCCGAAAATAGAAAGCCCCCAGGTGATTGCCATGCCATGCACATGGGTTGTCACCTCATGCAGTCCTATATCATTGCCGGATAATGTTCCGGTCACGGCGCATTCCACGACGCCTGACCTGATTGCGGAGACGATTTCCGCAAAGGGTATCACCACAGGCGTCGCACCAAGCGCGGTGAACATTTCCGATTGCCCGACCGAGGATGTGCGAATGCGTCGCCCGGCAAGATCGGCGAGCCTTGCAAAGGGTCGGCGGCAAAACACCACCTGTGCCGGATAGACGTAAACACCAAGCAACTCGACATCATACCGATCCCGCAAGGTCTCGCTCAAATGCCCACGAAACGCCGCGACTGAGCGGCGCAGCGCCGCCATATCAGGGTTCACAGCGGGAAGGTCTATGGCGTTGAACTCCGGCTCCTCTGTACTCACCACCGCGAGCAGGGCTGTCCCGAAGGAAACAACGCCAAGCCGCATCAGGGAGAGCATCTCCTGCCCGCGGATGCCGCTGCGATCGAAAGGGGCGATTTCCGCGACAATGCGGCCATTGGTCGCTTGGGCGATGCGCTCTCGCCAGAAGGGTTCCTCATAGCGGACATATTGGCTGACATCGGCCAGCCCGCCCACAATGCGCATCCGAATAGGCGCTTCGCCTTGGGCCAAGGCAGGCGTGAGCATGCCCGGGGCCAGCAGCGGGGCAAGCAACAGCAGCCAAAGGGCTCCGCGTAGCCCCCCGCCAGTAGCTAGCAGGCAAAAGGGACTGGTCATGCGGAAGGGGGCTCGTCTCGTCATGCGGGAAACTTACAGGATTTCACTACCAATGCGCGAGTTTTTTCGTCACGGCTAAACCAACTTTATTTCAATCCGGTGTGGATTAAGCCTTCATCGCTCTCAACTGATGGGGGGTGTCGCCGCCAAAGCCTGTTCCAGGGCGCGCTTGAGGGTCGGGGAGTCCGGGTCAACCCGCGCGGGAAAGCCCTGCACCTGCCGCCCATCGCGCGAGACCAGGTATTTATGGAAATTCCAGCGCGGCTCGCCACCCGCCCGGGCTGCCGCCCAGCGATAAAAGGGATGCGCTTCAGGCCCTCGGACACGGGAGAGTGCGGCCATCGGGAAGGTGATGCCGAATTGCGCATCACAAAATTCCCTGATCTTGCGGCCATCCTGGCTTTCCTGATTGAAGTCATTGGAAGGCACGCCAAGCACTACCAGCCCGGCAGCTTCCTGCGTTTCATGCAGGCGTTGCAGCGCGGCGTATTGCTGTGTGAAGCCGCAGAAGGATGCGGTGTTCACCACGAGCAAGACCCGGCCGCGCCAAGCGCCCAGATCATGCTCCCCGCCTTCCAGGGCGGGGAAGCGGAAATCCCAAGCGGTTGCGGGGGCGGGGGCGGCGGCCATGAGCGGCAGGGCCAAAAGGGCACGGCGTGTCGGCTTAACCATAGCGCTCCTCAAGCCAGGGATCGCCCTGATTGTGATAGCCGCGCACCTCCCAAAAGCCGGGGCGATCTTCCGCCAGCAATTCGATGCGTGTCAGCCATTTTGGGCTTTTCCAAAAATAAAGACGGGGCAGCACCAACCGCGCGGGGCCGCCATGCTGGCGCGTCAGCGGCGCCCCTTCCCAGGAATGCGCGATCATCACATCAGCGGCGGCGAAGGCTTCGAGGGTCAAATTCGTCGTGTAGCCATCATAGGATGTCATGGACACAAAGCGCGCCTCCGGGCGCGGGCGGGCCAATTCGAGCAACGCCGCGGTGCGCACGCCGGAGAAGCGATTATCATAGCGGCTCCATTGCGTGACGCAGTGGATATCGCAGACCATTTCGGTTTGCGGCAGCGCCATGAAGCCTTCCCAGTCAAAGGCCAGGCGATTTTCAATCAACCCTTCAAGGCGAAGGCGAAATTTGGCCGTGCTGACATCAGGCTGCACGCCAAGATCAAGCACCGGCCAATCCTTCACAAGCGTCTGGCCAGGCGGGAGGCGTTCGCGCAGCGGATCGGCGATGGTGCCGGTCAGCAAGCGGCCTTCCTCGGCCCAGCGCTCCTTGGTGCGCACCAGCTTTTCGCGGAATTGCCCTTCCAGCTTCACGTCTTCCTGATCCAAGGCTATTACTCCCATGACAGCCCCATCAGACCAAGAGTTGCCTCTTGGCTTGGAGCCGCTCCAAGACATAGTTTCGCTAAAGCGCTCCCGCAAGCGATAGGGAAATCAGGGCGCCTTTGGGCATTTGCCGATAGCGCTGGCCGATCGCCTTCAGTAGAAAGGTCTTGCATATCCGTTGCAGCTTCAAATCTGCTGCGCAGTTCCAAATCGGCAGGGAAATCATGGCAGGCGCAGCCGTATCACAAATGGACACCAGACTGGATCAAAGGGCTGACGGGCTCGAACTCACCATCCTCATGCCCTGCCTGAATGAGGCGGAAACCCTCGCGACCTGCGTTCAAAAGGCGCTGGGGTATTTGGCGCGCAGCGGTATCGCGGGCGAAGTGCTGATCGCAGATAATGGCAGCACAGATGGCAGCCAGGCTATTGCGCGTGGGCTTGGCGCGCGGGTCATCGCCGTTCCCGAAAAAGGCTATGGCGCGGCGTTGATTGCAGGCATAGCGGGCGCGCGGGGGCGCTATGTTATCATGGGCGATAGCGATGATTCCTATGATTTCAGCGCGCTTGATCCCTTCGTCTCGAAACTGCGCGATGGGTATGATCTGGTGATGGGCAATCGCTTCAAGGGGGGCATTGCACCTGGCGCCATGCCGCCCTTGCATCGCTATTTGGGCAACCCGGTACTGTCCACCATTGGGCGGGTTTTCTTCGGCGGGCCGATCCGCGATTTCCATTGTGGGCTGCGCGGTTTTTCGCGTGCGGCGATTGCATCGCTTGATCTGCGCGCGCCGGGGATGGAATTCGCCTCGGAAATGGTGGTGAAGGCCACCATGCGCGGGCTGCGCATCACGGAAGTGCCGACCACGCTTTCCCCCGATGGCCGGTCCCGCCCACCGCATCTGCGGTCCTGGCGCGATGGGTGGCGGCATTTGCGGTTTTTGCTGATCTTCTGCCCGCGCTGGCTGTTTCTCTATCCGGGTGCGGTGTTTTTCGCGCTGGGCGCGCTTGGCATGGCGGCGCTGCTGGCAGGACCCGTGCGCCTGGGCGGCATCACGCTTGATGTCCATAGCCTGCTCTATGCTTCGGGCGCGGTGGTGATGGGGTTTCAGGCCATGCAGTTTTGGGTTTTTGCCCGGCTTTATGGCGGGGTAACTGGGCTTTTGCCCGAACCCCAAAGGCTTTCGCGAGCCCTGTCCCACTTCGGGCTGGAAGCCGGCTTGGTGGTGGCCGGGGTGCTTTTGCTGCTCGGCCTCGGGCTTGGCTTTTTCACCGTCGCGCAATGGGGCACGCAGGATTTTGGTGCCCTCACCGGTAGCAAGGTGATGCGCCTTGCCATTGCTTCCGTCACCGCCATGCTGCTTGGTCTGCAATTCGCCTTTGGGGCGTTTTTCCTGGCTTTGCTTGGCATGATGCGCCCGGCACCACGAAGCTGACCCCGCGTTCAGCCCTTGCGCTTTTGGATGCTGGCTGCGCGCCGTCCCTCCCGACAGGCGTCCGAACAATAGCGCACTTCATCCCACACGCGTTCCCATTTCTTCCGCCAGGTGAAGGGACGGCTGCAGGCAGCGCAGAGTTTTTGCGGCAAATGGGGCTTTCCGTGGGCCACGCCTATTCGCCGGCCCGGACTTCGCCGACCACCCGCCCGCGCGCGGGGTCAAACAGCACTACCCTTTCGCCGTCGGGCCGCACCACCCAAATGGCGATTGTCTTTTCCACCCCAGCTATGCCAGCAATGCGTGTACCGGCAGGCTGACCCAGCGTAGCCGCATTGAAAGCGACCGTCGAACCACCTGCACGCTGGACGATCAGCACAACCAACGTCACGGTTGCCGCAACGATCAGCACCCCCATCGCAACGACCAAAACCTTGAGAAATCGCACGGAAACCCCCTTTTGACTGCCGAACGCCACGAATTCCGCGCGCCCCCGGAAGCAGCCGGCCAACGCGCCGATCGCTTCCTTGCAGACGCGATAGGTTCTCTCTCCCGCTCCCGCGTCAAGGGCCTGATTGTCGAAGGCCATGCCAGCCGGGATGGCGCGCCGCTGAAAGAACCGGCGGAACCCATTCGCCCCGGGGCGCTTTACGCGCTGGAAATCCCCGCCGCCATCCCTGCCCTGCCGCAGCCGCAGGATATTCCGCTGACCATCTTGCATGAGGATGCTGACCTGATCGTGCTCGACAAACCCGCGGGGCTTGTGGTGCATCCGGCGCCCGGCAATCAGGATGGCACGCTTGTGAATGCGTTGCTGGCCCATGCGGGTGATGACCTACCCGGCATTGGGGGCGAAAAGCGGCCCGGCATTGTGCATCGGCTGGATAAAGACACATCGGGCGTCATGGTCGCGGCCAAGACCGAATTGGCTTTGCGCCGGCTATCCGAAAGCTTCGCCGAACGCGATCTGGAACGGCAGTATCTGGCCCTATGCTGGGGCCTGCCCGCCGCCATGGAAGGCGAAATCAATGCCCCGATCGGCCGACATCCGGCGGATCGCAAGCGCATGGCGGTAGTGGAACGCGGCAAGCCCGCCATCACGCGCTATAAGGTGCTGCGGTCCTGGGGAACGTCCTGCGCCCTGGTGGCCTGCAAGCTACTAACGGGGCGGACGCATCAAGTCCGTGTGCATATGGCCCATATCGGCCATTCATTGGTGGGGGACCCGGTCTATCTGCGCCGCACGCCGGCTGCCGCCCGCACCCTGGATGTCGCGGTGCGCGATGCGCTTCTGGCCTTTCCACGCCAGGCTTTGCATGCCGCAAGCCTTGGCTTTCGCCACCCCATCAGCGGCCAGGCTTTGCATTTCGAACGCCCCCCGCCCGAGGATATGGCGGCGCTGCTCACATTACTGGATGGTAACACGGAGTAACCCGAGTATTTCAGTCGGTTTTTCTTGCATCCTCCCTTAGTTCCGGCTATTAATGGCTTGTCGGATTCCTCAGGGCGCCAGGGCGACCCGGCCGGCCAAGGCCCCATAAGGGGCAGGCGACCAGTCAGGGCTTTGAGGTAGATGACGGAATTTTAATGATCGATCCAGGATGCCGCCTTTGGGGCAGAGCAGGTCGGTGCAGGAGGATATGAAACCATGGCATCTTCTATGGCCATTCCGATGGCGACCGAGGGCAACCTCTCACGCTATCTCCAGGACATTCGCAAATTCCCGATGCTCTCGGCGGAGGAAGAACTCAGCCTCGCGCGCCGCTGGCGCGATAGCGCCGATGAGCCGGCTGCCCATAAGCTTGTCACCTCCCACCTCCGCCTAGTGGCCAAGATTGCCATGGGCTACCGCGGCTATGGCCTGCCGGTAGGTGAGCTGATTTCCGAAGGCAATGTCGGGATGATGCAGGCGGTCAAGCGCTTCGACCCCGATCGCGGCTTCCGGCTGGCCACCTACGCCATGTGGTGGATCCGCGCTGCCATTCAAGAATACATCCTGCATTCCTGGTCGCTCGTGAAAATGGGCACCACGGCGGCGCAGAAGAAGCTGTTCTTCAACCTCCGCCGGCTGAAAGCGCAGATGTCCGCCCTGGAAGAAGGCGATTTGCAGCCCGAACAGGTGGCCAAGATCAGCCATGTGCTGCAAGTGCCGGAACAGGACGTGATTTCCATGAACAGGCGCCTTGCCGCCGCCGATAACAGCCTGAACGCGCCGCTGCGCGCCGATGGCGAAGGCGAGTGGCAGGATTGGCTGGTGGATGAAAGCGAGAACCAGGAACAGGAATTCGCCGAACATCAGGACATGTCAAACCGCCGCGAATTGCTTAGCGGCGCGCTAAAGACGCTGAATGAGCGCGAACGGCATATCCTGATCGAACGCCGCCTGAAGGAAGAACCGACCACGCTGGAAGAACTTTCGCAGCACTACAACATCAGCCGCGAACGCGTACGTCAGATCGAGGTGCGGGCCTTTGAAAAGCTGCAAAAATCCATGAAGCAGCAGATTATGGAAAAGCGCCTGACGATTGGCTGAACAAGCCTTGTGCAATAAAAAAGGCGGTGGAATGCCCACCGCCTTTCTTTTTGCCCTGATGGTTTCAGCGCATTGGGGGCGCGTATTGCAAACCGCCCTTGCTCCACAAATTATTGACGCTGCGCGGGAAGCCGATCGGGGTCATATTGCGTTCCCAGATTTCACCGTAATTGCCGACAGCGCGGATGATGCGCGGCGCCCAATCACGCTCAAGGCCCAGCATCTGGCCAAGATCACCGGTCTGGCCCATGAAGCGCTGGACATCAGGATTGGTGCTATTGGCGAAGCTGCCGACATTGGCTTGCGTAATGCCAAGTTCTTCCGCCGTTACCAGGGCAAAATGCACCCAGCGCACAACATCAAAATAGCGCCAGTCACCCTTGCGGACCACGGGGCCAAGCGGTTCCTTGGAAATGATTTCTGGCAGCAGCAGGAAACGATCCGCGTTATTGCCCTGCGCCGCACGGAAGGAAGCCAGCGAAGAAGCATCCGTTGTATAGGCATCGCAGCGCTTGTTGATGAAGGCGCTCCGGATTTCCTCGATATTCTCGATCACCACCGGCGTGAAGCGCAGCCGATTGGTGCGGAAGAAATCGGTCATGTTCAGTTCGGTGGTGGTGCCTGGCTGCACACACACCGTCGCGCCATCAAGCTGCTTGGCCGAGGTCACGCCGCTATCACGATGCACCATGAAGCCCTGGCCGTCATAGACATTGATGCCCGCGAAAGCGAGGCCGAGCGAGGCTTCGCGCGTCAGAGTCCAGGTTGTGACGCGTGAGAGCAGATCAATTTCACCGGATTGCAGCATGGTGAAGCGCTGCTGCGTCGAAGAAGGCACAATGCGAAGCCGGTTGGGGTCGCCCAGGATCGCTGTGGCAACGGCGCGGCAATAATCCACATCAAGCCCGCGCCACACGCCCTGGCTATCCGGCAAGGCGAAGCCAACCGAGGAGGGTGAGGTAGAGCAAATCAACTGCCCACGGGCGCGAATGGCGGCCATGGTATCAGCAGCCGGCGCTTGCGCCATGGCAGGCGCGGTGGTGGCGGCCAAAAGTCCCGCCAGGGCCGCGCCCTTCAAGACGCTTCCGAGTTTCATCATTGATCTCTGTCTCCCATTGGTTCCGAAAGCCGGATTGCACCAGCTAGGCATCTATAACATGCCCCTCCCCGGCCCCAAACCCCATTCGCACCGGCACCGGTCGAAAGCGGTTCAGGCGCGCGGATTGAGCCCGCACCAATTCGCGATGAAGGTCGCCATCGTGAGGGTGCATTTGCGCAAATCCTCAATCGAGGTGCGTTCATCAAAGGCATGCGCCCCCTCCCCCTTCGGGCCGTAGCAAAGCCCGGGGATATCGAAATAAAGCCCGTAATAGCGCGTGTCATTCACCGCTGTGGTGCGGCGTTCCGGCAAGCTACCGCCATGGACCGAGGCATGGGCAGCGGCCAAAACGGCCTCGGCCTCACTGCCTGGCTCCAGCACATAGGGGTCGGTCTGAAAGCCGGTCCAGACGATTTCGGGCGGATTATTGGCCAGGAAGCCATCGCCCTTGGCCGCCGCGCGCACCGTGGCTTCGATCCCTGCCATGGCTTCTTCCGGCGTGGTGCCGGGAACCAAGCCGATACGGCAATCCACCTCACACCAGGCAGGGGTGGAAGATGCCCAATCCCCGCCGCGAATAATGCCGGGGTTGAATTTGATCGGGTCCTTGATGTCGGCATACCAGGGATTAGCGCGCGCGGCTTCGTTCAATTTGCGTGTATGCGCATAAAGTGCCTGGATCAGCACATAGGCCGACATGATGGCATTGCTGCCATCCTGCGCCACAGCAACATGCACCGGAATGCCACGCACACGCAGCCGAAACCAGATGGTGCCGGTTTGGCTGCGCGTGATGGTATGGCCCGTAGGTTCCGGCACCAGTGCTGCATCGGCACGGTAGCCGCGCAGCAGGGTGGAAAGCGCACCATTGCCGGTGCTTTCTTCTTCCGTCACGGTTTCCACATAGACATCGGCAGCGGGTTCAAACCCGGCATCGCGAATGGCATCCATGGCATAGACCATGCACGCCACGCCCGATTTCATGTCATGCGCGCCGCGGCCATACATCCAACCATCACGGATTACGGCGGCATAGGGCGGGTGGGTCCACATATCGGCGGGGCCTTCGGGCACCACATCAATATGGCCTTGCAGGATCAGGCTGCGCCCGGTGGGGTTCTTGGCGCGATGCGTGGCCACCACCTGCACGCTGCCGGCGGGATCACATTCCACCATCGGCGCCATTTTGGGATGCGGCGGCACATCGGCCAAGGTGTAGCGGTCCACCGCATAGCCGCGCGCGGCCATCTGACGCGCGAACCAATCCTGCAAGGGCGCTTCGCGTCCGCGCAGGCTTGGAAAGCGCACCAATTCGGCCAGGAATTGCACCTGCTTGTCGAAATTCGCGTCTATGGCAGCGGCGATCCGCGCCATGGCTTGGCTATCGGCCATGATGAATTTTCCCATTGAAGTTCAAGAATTGTGATTCAGGGCGGGCTCGCCAGCAGCGCATTGGTGTACCAGGAAGGCGAGGCATCATACTTCACCTTATTCCTGAGCCCCGCCCAGGAAACCTTGAGATAGAAAATGGGAATCACCCCGGCATCTTCCATGCCGATGCGCATGGCCTGGGCGGTCAGCGCATTGCGCCGCGTTGTATCCATGGTACGCAGCGCTTCCGCCAGCGGCGCATCCATCGCCGGGTTGGAATAATGTTGGCGATTGAAGGGCCCCGCACCGGTTTCACTATTTCGGGTCATCAATACCTGACGCAGCGTATTGGCCGCGATGGAGGAGGTGAAGGTGGTCATGAACATCGAAAACTCGCGCGCGGTGGCGCGGGTGAAGAGATTGGCGGGCGGCAGGACCTCGACCCGGGTTTCTATACCAAGCCGCGTCCAGCCCTGGGCGATGGCCTGCGCCACATCGGTATCTGACGCAAACCAGCCATTGGGGCTATGGATAGTGATGCGAAAGCCATCCGGATAGCCCGCTTCACGCAGCAGAGCGCGCGCCTGATCCAAATCATAGCGCGGCGGCGGCATATTGGGGGCGCGGTCCGCCACAGCCGGGGCGACAAATTGTTCCGCCGGCATGCCCTGGCCCATTAGCAGGCGGTCCACAATGGCTTGGCGATTGATGGCAAGGGATAGCGCGCGGCGCACCCGCGCATCGCGCAAGGGGTTGCGTTCCAGAACGCGGCCCTGCTTGTCGGTGACGAAGGGGGATGGATCACGCGCCGCATCGGGGAAAAGATAGGCGGTGCCATTGCTGGCCACCCCAAAGACAGATAGCCGCGCATCATTTGTCAGGCGCTGCACATCCTGCACGGGCACAAAATCAATCAGATCAACATCGCCGGACAGCAGCGTTGCCACGCGCGCCCCGGGATTGCTGATGAAGCGCGTTACCACGCGTTCCCAGGGCTGCGCTTCCCCCCAATAATTGGGGTTGCGGATGATTTCGTGCCTCTCGCCAAGCGTATAGCTGACATGGCGATACGCGCCCGTGCCAATCATCGCGCGGCCTGCGTTGAAATCGCCGAGTGTCGCATTCGCATGCAGGCTACGAGAGACAATCATGATGTTGGAAAGATCCCAATCCAGAAAGGGATTTGGCTCCCTGGTCCGGATCAGGATACGGCGGGGTTCCGGGATTTCAATGGCGGCGATGCTGCGCACAAAGGGTGTGAAGGGGCCGGGGCTATTCGTGATGGTCGGCACGCGCGCATAGGAAAAGGCAATATCCTCAGCCGTGAAGGGCGTGCCGTCGTGAAATTTCACACCATCGCGCAGCTTGAATTCCCAGGTGAGGTCATCAATCGCGCGCCAGGATTCGGCAAGGCGTGGCACCAGGCGGCCGGAGGTGTCGAAATCCACCAGGGTTTCGAAAATCTGCCGCAATATGGCGTTATTGGGGTTGGAGGAATGGTAATGCGGATCCATGCCCGAAGGGGCGGATTGCGCACCGATCGTCAGGCTGCGCTGCGCCTGGGTGGGGGCCGCCCATAACCCCAGCAAGCCAACCGCAAGAAGCAGCGTCTTGAACCTACCCATGCCTGCTATCCCCCGAAGGTTTATGAAAGAATAACGTCGCGCCGGCTTGGGATTACGTCAAGCCGCAAGACTGGCATGCTTCAGGTAGCCCGAGCGGGGGCTTCGACCTGATCTTAGGGCTTGGTTCACGATTGCCTGAATAGACTTTACCCTCAACAAAAAATGTCGATTCCGGCCAATGCACAACGCGCCTTCAATCTGGTCTCGCGCCTTCGCCCGAACAGCGTTGAGGGGTGGGCAGTTATGCAAGGGAGGCTCTCGCCCCCGCCTTCTCAATCCTTTATTGAGATCATTCGGTTAAGTGGACTTCTCCATGACCATCACCTTGCCTCAGTATCCGCCAGCAGAACGCCTACATGCCTCGGAAGGCCGTGCCTGGCTGGAATGGAATGCCGACACGGATGATCTGCAGTTTTCGGCAGCGGCGCTGGACCTTCTTCATTTGAAGCCATCGGAAGCGCCGCAGCGTGAGGCTGAACTCGTCGCCGTGTTCAAGGCGCAGAGCCAAAGCAAATTGGCGATCGCGCTGGAAGACATTTTGACGCAAGGGGAATGTCGTCAGGTCGAATTGCTACGCAAGACCCCGGCAGGCGTGCAGCTTGTTTTGTTCAGCGGCCATCTGGATGTGTCCCGCCCCGGGCGGCTGGTAATCGCCACTTTCGAAGACATCACCACCAGCAGCCACGGACAACAACATCTGGCAGCCCGGGCAAGATTTCAGACTTTCGTCAATCTGCTGCAACAGGATCCGGCCTTTTTCGATTCAGTCCCGCTTGGGCTCATGATGGTCACCAATGGCTTCATTACACAGGCAAACCCGAAGCTTGCAGAAATTCTCGCAACCCCAACGACAAATCTGGTGGGGGAGCCTGTTTCACGCATCCTGTCCGACAAGCAGGGTTATGATTTCTACATGGAAACCGTATTGGGTGACGGTAGCGAACATGGTGATGACCATGTGGAAACCGAATTTGAAAGTGAGGCTGGTACGCCGATTTGGCTGAAGTTGAGCATTTCGCGCATTGCCTCAGGCGATGCGGACAATGCCTGCCTTTGCATGATTGAGGATATCACAACCCGCAAGAAGCTTGAGCAGGATGTCTGGAATGGCCTTGCCGAGACCATTTCCGCCAAGGAGGCGACAGAAAACGCCGCCCGAGCCAAGGATGAATTCCTGGCGATGGTGAGTCATGAGATTCGTACGCCTCTTTCGGCTGTCATCGGCATGCAAAGGCTGGCACTGCGCGATCCCGAGTTACAGGAAAAGACCCGCAAGCATCTTGATTTGGCACAGACCAACGCTGAATTCCTGCTTGAACTGTTGAATGATATCCTGGATTTTTCCAAAATCGAGGCCGGAAAGCTTGTTCTTGAATCGGTAGATTTCTCGCTCCGCAATCTTGTTGGCGATAGCGTTGCACTGCTTGCTGAACGTGCAGAAGCCAAGAATATCTCCCTTGATGTCGGCATTGATGATGAGGTGCCCGATACGCTTGAAGGCGACCCCGCCCGCATCAAGCAAATTCTGCTCAACCTCATCGGCAATGGGATCAAATTCACCGACCATGGGGGCGTGACGCTCAAGGTTGCGCCGCAAAAAATTCTGGGAGGGGATTGCCGGATCAGCTTCGTGGTTTCGGATACCGGGATCGGTATTTCTCCAGACGGACAATCCAGGCTGTTCAGGAAATTCACGCAGGGTGATACCTCGACCACCAGACGCTTTGGCGGAACGGGTCTTGGCCTCGCCATCTGCAAGCAGATTGTTGATCTGATGCAAGGTGAAATCCATCTGTCCAGTGAAGTTGGCACAGGAACCTGCTTTACCTTCACCATACCTTTCAGGTTGGGAACCAACCAGGGCAAAAGCCTTCAGGTCCAACTGCAACCCCATACGCATCAGCTACAAATCCTTTGTGCCGAGGATTTTTTGCCAAATCAGCTGATCATCCAAGGGCTTCTGGAAGAAATGGGCCATAGGGCTGAATTTGTGGAGAATGGCCAAAAGGCGCTGGAAGCCCTGCCGCTCCGCAGCTTTGATCTCATCCTGATGGATGGGCGCATGCCGGAAATGGATGGCGCCACGGCAATCCGCCTGATCCGCTCGGGGGGTGATGGAAGATTCCATATCCCCGATCCGAAAATCCATATCATCATGCTGACAGCCAATGCTGGGGATGACAACCGACAATACTACCTGTCCTGTGGCGCCGATGATTTTCTGGCCAAACCAGTTGACGAAGCGCTACTCCACCAAAGCCTGACAAGGGTGATGGATGCGCGGCTGGCGGAAGGTGCGAAGCTGCTGCCGCTTTTGCGCAATCATGAGGAAGAACTGGCGCAAATCTTCGGCGCCCCCCTTCCGGAGGCAGACCCCGCCCGCGGCGCCAAACTCACGGGTCACGTAAAGTCCGGGCACCAGGATGCGGTCAATTTGAAGGAACGTTTGAAACAAGCCCTGCGTGAAGACCTCCAAACTCGCATCAGGGCGCTCGATGCCGCCCATGCCAAGCAGGATCTGCATGCGCTGGGACAGCTTTTTCACAGCCTGAAAGGCAGCGTTGGCTTCATTTGGCCGGAAGGCGATCTCGTGAAATTGAGCGCTGAACTGGAGAGACTGGCCGATCATCAGGAGTGGGACGCCATTACAAGGGAGATACCGCATTTTCGTGCGATGCTGATGGAAATAGCAAAAGGGGCCGATACATGAGAGCACTTGTCGTTGATGATGATGTCGTGTCGCGCATGGCCCTTGCCGATCTGATGCGCAGCTTCATTGAATTGAAGGTGGTTGAAGCGGTGGACGGGCAGGATGCCTGGGAAAAGTTGGAAATGGGCCCGGCGCCCATGATTTGCTGCTGTGATGTGCAGATGCCCCGGCTTTCCGGTATTGATTTGTTGAAGCGCGTGCGTGCTTCCCCGCGCTTCAAGGATATTCCCTTTGTTCTAGTGACGGCGGCATCAGACATGGATACCGTCAGGAAAGCGGTGACGCTTGGCATCAGCCATTATATCGTCAAGCCCTTCCATGCGCGTGAGGCACGCGGTTCGCTGCAAAAAATCCTCAACGCTGCCTGGGAAAGAATCGCGGAGCCACCCCCGGCGACATTGAACCGGCTGAATATCGCGCCCGATCAGTTGATGACTTATCTCTATTCGCTCCGTGGGCAATGCGCGGTCTTCGCGCGTGATTTGCGGCGGTCCCAGAACCTGCAAGATGTGCAGGATGTTGTTGGGCGATTGAAGGGCCTGCACACAGGTTGTCTGACACTCGGCCTGCATTATGCGGCTGATTTGGTCATGCAATTGCGCGACGAGAGATCCGATATCGAAAGGGTTGAACAGGCCTTGATTGAGATCGAATTGGCAATTTCCTCCCAGGAAGAAAGGGTAAGGGCGCGCCATAGCCTTGCCCCTGGCGCCGCCATCAAGCGCAGCGCCGTCCAGGCCTGAACCCCGGGGCCGCTTTCCCCAAAGGCCCCGCCTGTGCTTGGGTATGTTTGCAGGAGCCAACCATGCCAAATGCCGAATCGCCCAGGCCTTCGCCCACGCGCCATACGCAAACCGCCATGCTCGCCGAAAGGGCGGCGGTTTTACTGCTGCTGGCCTTATTGCTGTACGGCGTTATCCGCGTCCTGGAACCCTTCGGCCTTGCCATTGCTTTCGGGGCCTTTATCGCCATCGGCACCTGGCCGCTGCGGGACGCGATGGTGAACCGCGGCATCCCGCGCAGCATCGCTGCCACCCTCATGCTGTTGGTGCTGATCCTATCACTGGCAGTACCCGCGCTGGCACTGACACCGGAATTGGGCGGGCAGATCGCGCATGCGTCCAAAGTCGCGCGCGACTTATTGGCGGGCCTGCCCGAGGCGCCGCCCGCTTGGCTTTCCGGGCTTCCGCTGGTGGGCGGCGCCATCAGCAATTGGTGGCCACAATTGCTCCATATGCAGGGTGATTTTTCTGAATTGCTGGCGCCCTATGCTGGGCGCATCACCAGCCTTTTGGTGGATATCGGCCAAGCGGCGGCAGCCAGCGTGGTGCAAATCCTACTGGCGCTGATTGTGGCCACTGCCTTCTGGATCAATGGCGACAAGCTGGCGCATGAGGTGAATGATATCGCCGGGCGGCTGGCCGGTGAGACAGGGCGCAATGCGGTCGCGGCGGCTGAAGGCGCAGTGCGTGGTGTGGCCTGGGGCATTGTTGGCACCGGTATCATCCAGGCCATGCTGATGGGTATTGGCCTTGCCATGGCGGGCGTGCCGGGGGTTGGCGTGATTTCCTTCCTGACCATGATCTTTTCGATCAGCCAGGTGTTGGGGCCATTGGTGGTGGTTTCCTGGCTGGGCGCAGCGGCCTGGCTTTACAGCGAAGGGCAAATCGCCTGGGCGATTTTCATGGGGCTTTGGGGGCTCATTGTCGTCTCCGGTAGTGACAATATCGTGCGGCCCCTGCTGATCAAGCGCAGCAGCGAAATGCCGCTTTCGCTGATTATTCTTGGCGTCTTTGGCGGGCTGATCGCCTTTGGCTTCCTTGGGCTGTTCATCGGCCCTGCCTTGCTTGCTGTTGCTCATGGGTTGCTCAAGGCCTGGCGCAACGCCGAACACTGAAAGCAGCAGGGCTGGCAAAGCCCGCATCCCGCGTTATGAGTTATGCCTAAAGAAAGTGCAGGAGAGACACCCATGGCCACACGCAAGCATCGCATCGCCGTCATCCCCGGGGATGGCATTGGCAAGGAAACCACGCCGGAAGGGCTTCGCGTGCTGGAGGCCGCGGCGCGGCGCTTCGGCTTTGAACTGGAACTGACGCATTACGATTGGTCCTGCGAAACCTACGCCAAGACCGGCAAGATGATGCCGGATGATGGCATGGACCGTTTGAAGGACAGCGATAGCATTTTCTTGGGTGCCGTGGGCTGGCCGGGCGTGCCGGATCATGTCTCGCTCTGGGGTTTGCTGATCCCCATCCGGCGCGGCTTTGACCAGTATGTGAACCTGCGCCCCTGCCGCTTGCTGCCGGGGGCGACCACGCCGCTTGCGAATCGTGGCCCCAAGGATATTGATTTCATTGTGGTGCGTGAGAATACCGAAGGCGAGTATTCATCGAGCGGCGGACGGATGTTTGTGGGGACGGATCGCGAATTCGTCTCCCAGGAAAGCGTTTTTACCCGCGTCGGGGTGGACCGCGTGCTGCGCTACGCCTTTGAATTGGCCAAGACCCGCCCGCGCAAGAAGGTAACCAGTGCCACGAAATCCAATGGCATCACCTTCACCATGCCCTATTGGGATGAACGCTTCGCGGAGATGGCGAAGAATTATCCGGGCATCACGACGGATCAGTTTCATATTGACATCCTTTGCGCCCATTTCGTGCAGCATCCGGATTGGTTTGATGTGGTGGTGGGATCCAACCTGTTCGGCGATATCCTGTCCGATCTTGGGCCGGCGGTGGCCGGTTCCATCGGCATTGCGGCAAGTGCCAATATCAATCCCGAAAAGCACTTTCCTTCGATGTTCGAACCCGTACATGGCAGCGCGCCGGATATTGCGGGCAAGTTCATCTGCAACCCGATCGGGCAGATCTGGTCCGGTGCGATCATGCTTGAACACCTCGGCGAAAAGCAGGCCGCCGATGCGATCCTGGCAGTGATTGAAAAGCTTCTGGCGGAAGGCGGCCCACGCACGCGCGATATGGGCGGGCAGGCCGGCACGGTGGATGTTGGCCGCGCCATCGCGGAAGCCGTGGCGAAATTCTGAACCAGCCAAAGCGGCAAAAATGAAAAGGGCTCGCCGGAACGACACCGGTGAGCCCTTTTTGCGTCAAGCGCAGTGAACGTGGATCAACGTTCCAGGCACATGGCAACACCCATGCCGCCGCCGATGCAAAGTGTCGCCAGCGCCTTCTTCGCCCCGCGCTTTTGCATCTCAAACAACAGCGTCGTCAGCACGCGGGCGCCGGAAGCGCCGATTGGATGGCCAATCGCAATGGCGCCGCCATTCACATTCACCTTGCCGGTATCCCAGCCAAGATCCTTGTTCACCGCGATGGCTTGCGCGGCGAAAGCCTCATTCGCTTCAATCAGGTCAAGATCATCAATCTTCCAGCCCGCCTTGGCCAAGGCCTTACGCGAAGCCGGGATGGGGCCGGTGCCCATGATGGAAGGATCAACGCCCGCTGTCGCCCAGGAAACAATCCGCGCAAGTGGGGTAATGCCGCGCTTGGCGGCTTCCGCCGCCGTCATCACCACCACCGCCGCCGCACCATCATTTATGCCGGAAGCATTGCCGGCGGTGACGGAGCCATCCTTGGCGAAGGCGGGGCGCAGCTTGCCGAGGATTTCCATTGTCGTATCCGGCTTCGGATATTCATCGGAAGACACCACAACATCGCCCTTGCGGCCCTTTACCGTGACCGGCGCGATTTCATCGGCGAAGCGGCCCGCCGCCATCGCCTCACCCGCCTTGCGCTGCGAATTGAAGGCGAATTGATCCTGTTCATCGCGCGTGATCTGGAAGGCGCGGGCGACATTCTCGGCGGTATTGCCCATGTGATAGTCATGGAAGGCATCCATCAGCCCATCGCGCAGCATGGTATCCATCAGCGCCAGATCGCCCATCTTCTGCCCGGCGCGCAGTTGCTGCGCATGCGGCGCCTGGGTCATGCTTTCCTGCCCGCCCGCGATGACAATGCGCGCATCGCCGGCGGCAATCTGCTGCGCTGCCAAGGCAACGGCGCGCAGACCCGAACCGCAAAGCTGATTGATGCCGAAAGCGGTATGTTCCACCGGAATGCCGGCATTCACGGAAGCCTGACGCGCCGGGTTCTGGCCTGCGCCGGCGGCCAGGATTTGGCCCAGAATCACCTCATCCACTTCCGCACCTTCAATGGCGGCGCGTTCCATGGCGGCCTTGATGGCAACAGTGCCCAAAGCATGCGCGGATAATGAGGCAAAAGCCCCATTGAAGGCGCCAACCGGGGTGCGGGCGGCGGAAGCGATGACGATTTCGGTCATGGGGGCTGATATCCTTCCTCAAGAATGGGTCATTTGCGGCTTGGTATCACAAACCGCGCAACCAGTCGCGTAGAGGCTTCCATAGTGCGGCCTCGGCAGCAATGCCGGCGACCATGCCGATATGCCCTGCCGGCGCCATATGCAGCTTGACCTGACGCAAGCGCTCGGTCAGCGCAAGGGCAGAAGCCGGGGGCACAATCCGGTCCCGATGCGGAATGGCGGCAAAGGCTGGGCCTTGCCACAGCGCGGGGTCCACCACCTGCCCCGCAACGCGCCAGGCAAGCCCAGCCGGTTCATTCCGGCCATACCAGCCGCCAACGCATTGCCGCGCCACCGGGACGGCCAGCGGCACGCCATCATTCAACCAATCTTCCAATGCCACGAAACGTCTGGCGGCAGGGGAAGCCTGATCCAACTTACCGAAGCCGCGAAATTTCTCTGCAATGCCAAAGGGATCAAGGCTGGCGAATAGGGTTTGCAGCACATCCACCGGCAGCGCGCCGGTGGGTTCCATCAGCACCTCCAGCCCGGGCAGGGCCGCGGCCGCAGCGCGGGCGCGGGCCTCACCTTCCGGCCCGGCATGGAAATCCCAAGGGGTCGCCAGCAAAGCCAGACCGCGCACCAGATCAGGCCGACGCAAGGCCAGCGCCAGACCAAGCAAGCCCCCCATGCAATAGCCAGCCAGGATCACCGGGCCAGGGGCGGCCATCAGCGCGCGTTCCAACCGGCCCGCGATATAATCCGTCAGGGTGAAGTGCCGTTCGGCTTCCCCCGGCCAACCCCAATCCAGCAATAGCGTGCGGAACCCCTGCCCCGGCAGCCAACGCAGCAGCGAAGCTTCCGGCATCAGATCAAGCACATAGGCCCGATTCACCAGGGAAGGCACAAAAACCACTGTCGGCCCCTGCCCGCCATAATCCAGCAATTTGCTGTCTTCTTCCGCCCAAATCGCCGGCATCGGCGCAGCGTCTCGCTCAAAAGGATGGCGGCGATAGGCCGCCAAGCCCGCCACCAGCGCCCGATCCGCCCTCAGCAGCCGGTTCAGAACCGCGCCACGAAACGCCTCAGGCGCGTGGCCGGCGTTGGCGAGGGCGGCGCTGATTCGCGCGGCCTCCGCCTGCCCCGCTTTCGAGATCGGCCAGCCGCCGTTCCAGGGTGGCAAGCCGTTCGGCCATGGCATCCCGGGTAGCGCCCCCGCTGCCGCCATGGCCCGTATCCCCGCCAGCCCCAGATGGAGCGGCAGGGGCCGCGGGCCGCGACGACGCAGCGGCGCTGTCATGCGGCGCAGCACCCGGCGTGAAGGGCTTGCT
Source organism: Roseomonas sp. (assembly GCA_020249145.1). Classification (GTDB taxonomy): domain Bacteria; phylum Pseudomonadota; class Alphaproteobacteria; order Acetobacterales; family Acetobacteraceae; genus Neoroseomonas. Next base: position 47,946 of record JADCGF010000007.1, read on the forward strand.
GAACTGTGCTGCCGCGCGGAACCAGGCTACGCCCAATGAGGCAAAAGCCGCCCATCGTTCCGCAAGCTCGGGATCGGCGGCAAGGCCGGCAACCTCGCTCTGCCAAAGCGCGATCCAGTCTTCCGCCAATCGGTCGAGATCGTCTTGCCCAGCCATAAGGCAGTCTTATAGCCGCATCCGCAACAGCGCGATATGACCCGAGGGGCGCGTTTTTGCACTGCAACAGGCTTTCGCTTTGCGTTATGTAACGTGCTAGGTTCAATCCAGAACCAAAGAAGCCGAGGCAAGCACCCATGTCTGGTCGTCAATCCCCTGAACCCGGCGAGCAGAAGGCGCTGCCCCCGATTGTTGTCAAGAAATACGCGAATCGGCGGCTCTACAACACTGAAACCTCATCCTATGTCACTTTGGATGATCTGGCGGGCATGGTACGCGATGGCCGGGATTTCGTGGTCTATGATGCCAAATCGGGGGAAGACCTGACCCGCAGCGTGCTGACCCAGATCATCGTGGAACAGGAAGGCAAGGGGCAGAATATGCTGCCCACTTCGGTCCTGCGCCAATTGATCGGGCTTTACGGCGATAATCTGCAATCCCTGGTGCCGCGTTATCTTGAAGCGGCCATGGCATCCTTCACGCAACAGCAGGAACAGATGCGCGATACGCTGAGCAAGACCATGGGTGGCTTCATGCCCTTCCCGCCGGGTGTTCCGAATATGCAGGAAGTGGGCAAGCAGAATATCGCCATGATGGAACGCGCGATGAGTTTGTTTACCCCTTTCGCGCGACGCGAGGAAAACGCCCCGAGTGATGAAACCGAGGCGTTAAAGAGGGAAATTGAGACACTGCGCGGCGAATTGGCGGCGCTGAAATCGCGCAGTAAGGGCTGATGGCGTTGCTTTTTTGAAGCGCATCTTCACCGCTTGATCATCTATGCCGCGCATAATCCGCGCTCAGTAGGGGGCATGATGCCCCGCTGGGGAATCGGGTTGATGGACAGCATCGTCGAAATCGCAGAACAATTCCGGCAGGGTGAGGCCGGAATCGCCGAAGTGGTCTCCACCCAAAGGGCCAATGCCGCTGATAAGCATGTGGGGGCCCGCATTCGCGAAAGGCGCACCATGCTTGGCCTTTCGCAGCAGCAATTGGCCAAGATGATCGGCGTGACCTATCAGCAGGCGCATAAATATGAACGCGGGCTGAACCGCATTTCCGCTGGTCGGCTTTACGGCATCGCGCAGGTTTTGGGCGTGCCGATTTCTTGGTTTTTTGAAGGGCTGAAATCCGAAACCACCGACCCTTCCATGTCTCAGCGCCAACGCATGTGCCTGGAACTCGCTCGCAATTTCGCACTGATTGACAATGACAAGCACCAGGAAGCGCTGAGCCAGATGGCGCGCGCCTTGGCCGCGCAGGCCCAAGCCGTGGCACGGAGCGGCGTGGCGGGCGAATAGCCTGGATTTCGCCCTTAGGGGGCTGATTCCATCAGCTTCCGATCCGGGCTAGTTACGGCCCATGGACGAATCTCGGCCGGACAATACTCCCGAATATGGCGTCGCCGATTTGGCCGGCGCCATTCGCCGCACGCTGGAAGGTGCTTTCGGGCGGCTGCGCCTGCGCGGTGAAATCACCGAAATGAAGCGCTATCCTTCCGGGCATATTTATTTGTCGCTCAAGGATCAGGACGCCAAGATCGAGGCCGTCATCTGGAAAGGCTCGGTGCGCAATATCGGCACCATGCCGGAAAACGGCGTGGAGATGATCGCCACGGGCCGCATTTCCACCTATGCGGACCGGTCAAAATATCAGCTGGTGATTGAAAGACTGGAATATGCCGGCGAAGGCGCCTTGCTTGCGCGCATCGAAGCGCTGCGCAAACGCCTGCTGGAAGAAGGGCTGTTTGATGAGGCCCGCAAGCGGCCCTTGCCATTGTTGCCGCGCGTGATTGGCGTCATCACCAGCGAAAAAGGTGCCGTCATTCAGGATATTCGCACCACCATCGCGCGCCGCTTTCCGCGCCATATCCTGCTGTGGCCCGTCGCGGTGCAGGGCCAGGGTGCGGCGGAACAAATCGCCGCCGCCATCAGGGGTTTTTCCGCCCTGCCGGAAGGTGGCGCCGTGCCGCGCCCCGATGTGCTGATTGTGGCGCGCGGTGGCGGCAGCCTGGAAGACCTCATGGCCTTCAATGAGGAAATCGTCATTCGCGCCGCGGCCGAAAGCACGATTCCGCTGATTTCCGCGGTTGGGCATGAAACCGATACCACACTGATTGATTTCGCTTCTGACCGCCGCGCCCCCACCCCCACCGCCGCCGCTGAACTTGCTGTGCCAGCCCGGGCGCAGATTGCCGCTGCCCTGATGCAAACCAGCGCGCGGCTGGGTCAGGCGGCTTCTAGCTTGGTGAATGGCGCGCGGCTTCGGCTGCTACGCGCCGAACGCGGCCTGCCGGATGTGCCGGCACGCCTCGCGCAATCGCGCCAGCGCCTGGATGATTGGGGCGAAAGACTGCCGCGCGCCGTATCGGCTGGCCTGGCCGCGCGCGCGCAACGGCTTGGCGCAATCCGCGTTCCCCATCCACGAGAAGGCATTTTGGCGCGGCGCGCCGCGGTTGACGCGCTCAGCCTTAGGCTTGGCAGTGCCTGGGCGCGCCGGCGGGATGGCTTTGGCGCCTCACCCGGGTTGGCGCGGCTTTCGCCCGCCCCGGTGCTGGCCATGCTGCGCCAACGACAAGCAGTGTTGGAGGGGCTTTCCGCGCGGCTGGAAAGTGCTTCCTATACCTCGGTTCTCGCGCGCGGCTTTGCCCTGGTACGCGACGCCAAGGGTGCGCCAGTGGTGGCAGCGGGCGCTGTCTCCCCCGGTCAAGGCTTGCGCCTGACCTTTGCTGATGGCGAAGTGGGCGTGAATGTTGATGGTTCGCGCCAAGGACGCCTTTTGTGATGCCCGCCCTGCCCCGCCGCCTGCTACTTTCGGCGCCCGCTTTGCTGCTGGCCGCACCAGTGCGGGCGGTGACCTTGAATGAGGCTGCCCTGACCCAGGGCGGGTTTGTGCTGGGCCGGGCCGCGCCGGGCAGCCGGCTTTCGCTGGATGGCCGCGCGGTCAGGGTCTCGCCAGCCGGGGATTTCGCCTTTGGCTTTGGGCGCGACCATGCCGCCCAAGTGCGGCTGGTCATCACGCCCCCCTCAGGTGCTGCGGAAACCCGCGTTTTGAACATCGCCAAGCGCCAATGGCCAACCGAGAGCATTTCCGGCCTGCCCCCCGCTCAGGTGACACCGGATGCCGAAACCCTGGCCCGCATTGCCCGCGAAAGGGAGAAGCTGGCGGAGGTGCGGGCGATTGAAACCAACCTGACCGGCTTTACCGAGGGTTTTATCCGCCCCGCCCCGGGCCGTATTTCCGGCGTTTTCGGCAGCCAGAGGATTTTGAACGGCCAGCCGCGCCAACCCCACTACGGGCTGGATTTCGCCGCCCCAACCGGCACGCCGGTGCTGGCTTGCGCTGGCGGGCGGGTGACGCTAGCCGATGAATTCCATTTCTTCGGCAAATTGATCGTGCTGGATCATGGCCATGGGGTAAATTCGCTCTACGCCCATTTGTCCGAGATATCCGTGCGGGAGGGTGAGCCCATCGCCAAGGCCCAAAGGATCGGCGCCATCGGCATGACCGGGCGCGTAACCGGGCCGCATTTGCATTTCAGCCTGTCCTGGTTCCTGCAATGGCTGGACCCTCAGCCAGTGGTGCTGCCAGCCTGACCGCCCTGCAAAAGCGAGGCTTTGGTTGCGCCGAGCAGGGCTGATCGGCATATTGGAGAGTATCTGTCTTTAGCCTCAAGGTTTTGAAGAATGCAGGGCCTGCCGCAAATCATCAGCCTGGTGCCGCAGACCGGACTGCAATTCATTGACATTCGGTTCAACCTGGACCGCCTGCCGCGCGCGCCGCGTTCCTTCTGGGAACAGCCCCTGCCGCCCGGTGCCGATCCAGCGAGTGCGGGCCTCGTTAATCTGCGCCGCCTGACGGAAAGCGGCGAAGGCGCGTTGCTGGACCCGATCAGTGGCCGCAGCCCGCCCGATGAGGAAATCTATCAGGTGGGGCGCGGTCAGGCGCTGGAATTCATTCTGGGGCGTTGGATACCTCTGCCCTTTTTCCGCGTGGCCGCTGTGGGGGCCTCGGGCCAGGAAGTCTATGACAAGGGCCCAACCAATTGGGCGCGGCTGCGCATTTCCGCCCTTTCGGCACCCGATGAGGAAGGCCATACGCATCACGCCGTGCTTGGCTTTGATACGGCGCTGCGCGCGCGCGAAGAAGGCCGCCCCTATACCGCGATTTCGCCCGCCGATAGCGAACGCGCCGGCGAGTTTACCTTTGTGTCTGATCGGGAACAGACAAGCTGGTTCATGAATGAACCCTGGCTGATCCAGTGGCTTGAGGAAATCTTGCAGGAGATGCGCGCCGCGAGTGGCCGGCGCCCGCGCCCTGAGGATGAACAGCGCGCCTGCGAACATTGGGCGCGCTACATCACGCTTCTGGAATTGCTGACCGAAGCGCGCATCCTGCCGCGCGTGAAGTTGGTGGATGTGGTTTCCAACAGCAAATCCTATGAACCCATCAATGTTGATCTGGTACTGGATATCGGCAATGCGCGCACCTGCGGCATTCTGGTGGAAGATGAACGCGACAGTCGGCTTAATCTGAACAACAGCTACCCCTTGAAGTTGCGGGATTTGAGCGCGCCGGAACAGGGCTACGCCTTCCCCTTCGAGAGCCGTGTGGAATTCGCACGCGCAAGCTTCGGCAAGGATGCGCTCAGCCGTCGTTCGGGGCGCGGCAATGCCTTTCAATGGCTGAGCCCAGTACGCATCGGCCCGGAGGCTGTGCGGCTTTCAGCCGCGGCGCGCGGCAATGATGGGGCCACCGGCTTGTCTTCACCCAAGCGCTATCTTTGGGATGAAAGACCGACAACGCAGGTTTGGCGCTTCAATGGCATGGCCGCCGATGGCGTAACCACGGAACCACCGGTGAGCGGTAGTTTCATGGCCTGGGTCACGGAAGAAGGCGAGGTACTGCGCGCCAAGCCGCGCGGGCGTGGCGGTGCGCCGCGCCAGCCCGCCGTACGCGCGCGCTTCAGCCGTTCATCGCTGATGAGTTTTCTGCTCGCGGAAATCCTTTTGCAGGCGCTATCGCAAATCAATTCCGTCGAAACCCGCTATGCGCGGAGCTTCCCAGATGTGCCGCGCCGGCTGCGGCGCATTTTGCTGACCATGCCGCCGGCCATGGCGTTGGCGGAACAGCGGATTTTCCGCCATCGCGCCGAAGCCGCGGTCAGGCTTGCCTGGGATATGATGGGCTGGGGCAATCCCACACCTGGCGCCGCCGCACCGCCGCCGGAACCGCGCATCATTGCCAACCTGGATGAGGCGACGGCGACGCAATTGGTGTTCCTGTATACGGAAGCAAGCCAACGCCTGCGCGGCGACCCGGCCAGCTTCTTCGCGCTGACAGGCCGCGCGCGGGAAGGCTATGGCAGCGCGCCATCGCTTCGCGTGGCGAGCATTGATATCGGCGGCGGCACCACGGATTTGATGATTTGCACCTATTCCGCCGAAGCCGGGCAGGAAATTGAACCGCACCAAAATTTCCGCGAAGGCTTTCGCATTGCGGGCGATGAGGTGCTGCAGGAGGTTATTCAAAGCATCGTCCTGCCGCAGCTTGAAGAAAGCCTGCGCACGGCTGGGGCGCGTGATCCCAAGGCGCTGCTCCGCGAAGTGCTGGGCGGGGATCGTGGGGCGCAAAGCGAATTGGAACGCCATTTGCGTCGGCAATTCGTGACGCAAGTGCTGGAACCAACCGGGCTTGCGATTCTGCATGGCTACGAAAAGATAGATGAACGCGCCTCCGGTGAGTTTCTGCGCGAAAAACTCGCCATCATTCTGCATGGGCGCGATGTCGCCGCTCCTTTGCGGTATTTTGAACAGCAGGCGGCGCGCGCCGGTGCCGCCGGCTATCATTTGCTGGAAGCGGAAATGGCGGCGGCGGCCGGCAGTGTAGATGCCATTGTGCAAGCAGCGCTTGGCCAGGTGATCGCTGATCTTTGCGAAGTGGTCTATGCTTTTGATTGCGATTGGCTGCTGCTATCCGGCAGGCCATCTCGGCTGCGGGCGATTTCCGATATGGTGCTGGCCAAGATGCCGGTGCCACCGCATCGCATTGTGGGCATGCATCGCTATCGTGCCGGAAGCTGGTATCCCTTCCGCGATTCCGCCGGGCGCGTGGATGATCCGAAAACCACGGCGGCAGTGGGTGCCATGCTTTGTGCCGTGGCGGAAGGAAGGTTGGAAAGCTTCCTGATGCGCACAAGCCGGCTTGCCATGCGCTCCACCGCCAAATACCTCGGGCGGATGGAAATCTCAGGACAAATCCTTAGGCTAAATGTACTGCTGCGGGACCCGGATGCGGCGCTATCAAAAGCGCCTGGTGGGTCGCAGGATGTGAAATTCTCCATGGAATTCCGCGCCCCAGTCTTTCTTGGCTTTCGCCAATTGGATTTGGAGCGCTGGACCGCGAGCCGCCTTTATATCTTGGAATACGCCAATCCCGATAACGTACCGCGGCTTAAACTGCCGCTGAAGCTTACCATCCAGCGCGCGGAAATAGACCCCGAAAGCGCGGATGCGGAGGAATTGCGAGAGGATTTCACGATAGACGAAATCCTAGATGCCGAGGGCGATCCGCAACATCGCGGCATTGTGCGCCTGCGCCTGCAAACGGAACGCAGCGAAGCTGGTTACTGGCGCGACACCGGCGCGCTTTCGGTGCCGTAAGGATCAGGTCATGACAACACCGAATGCCGAAAACGAAGCCCTGGCCCAGCGCTGCGATGCGGTTGCCGATACTGCGCAGGGCGCCATCGAATGGCTTTCTCAGGCGAATGATCTGGTGCGCGAAGAAGGTCCGGCACTTGCGCGGGATTTCCGGCGTGACGGGCTGCGCGCGCGCAAGCTTGCCAATGCTGCGCGCCGCCCGATGTGCGTTTCTGTCTTTGGCCCCAGCCAACAGGGGAAAAGCTATCTGATCGCCTCCTTGGCGCGGAAGGAAGGCAAGCCCACCACCATCCGCTTTGGGGAGGAGCTGCGCGGCTTCAACCGCGACATCAATCCCGATGGTGGCAAGGAATCTACTGGGCTTGTCACGCGCTTCACCACGCGCCCGGTAACTGGCCTGCCCGGCATGCCCGTGGTCTGCCGCATGCTGTCCGAAACAGACATCGTGAAAATCATGGCCAATGCCTTTATGGAGGATTTTGACCGTGACACGGTTGTGCCGCTTGAAGGCGCTGTGATCGAAGCCAGTATCGCGAAGCTCCGCGCCAAGGCCGCGCCGACGGCGGTCGGGCGGCTGAATGAAGATGATCTTTATGATTTGTTCGAGTATTTTGAACGCTACTTCCTGAATCACCCGACGCATCTGGCACTCAAGCCCGGTGCCTGGAAAGAAATTGAAAGCCTGGCGCCGCGCCTGCAAATCGCTGATCGCGTGGAGCTTTACGGACTGCTCTGGAACGATACGCCGACCATGACAGTCACCGCGCTGAAATTGATTGGGGCGCTGGCGCAGCTTGATTTTCCGGCAGAAGCCTGCTGCCCCATGCTGGCAGTAGAACCAAAGGCGCAGAGCATCATTGATGTTGAAACCATGTCGCACCTCGGTAAGGGTGATGGCGACTCCGTGCCGGTTGCCACCCGCGCAGGACGCCGAGCGGAATTGCCGCGCGCGGTGCTGACCGCTGTTGTCGCGGAGTTACAGTTGCAATTGGAAGACAAGCCCTTCGACTTCTTCGACTATACCGATCTGCTGGATTTCCCCGGTGCGCGCGGGCGCGAAAAATACAATGCCGCGAAGGCAGAAGAAGTGGCGCAGAGCGATCTTTTCATGCTTCTCCGGCGCGGCAAGGTTGCATATTTGTATCAGCGCTATCTGGCGGAACAGGAACTGACTTCGATGTTGCTCTGCCTGAAGCACAGCAACCAGGAAGTGCGCACCGTGCCCGCCATGGTGCGGAACTGGATTGATGGCACCCACGGCGCCACGCCAGAGGCACGAAAGGGCCAGGATGTCGCCTTGTTCCTGGTGCTGACTATGTTCGACATGGAATTCGAAATCAAAGGCGGCGCGGAAGACAATGTGGAACGCTGGTCCACCAGGTTGAAGACGACGATTTTCGAATTCCTGGGCCTTGGCCATGACTGGCCATCGGAATGGGTACCGGGGCAGCCCTTCAACAATACTTTCTGGCTGCGCAACCCCGAGGTGATGAATAAGGGGCTGTTGGATTATGATGATAAGCGCCATGAAATCGGCTTTCGCGATGCCGAACGTGTCGCCAGGCTGAAGGCGAATTTTCTTGCCAACACGGACGTGCAGAAGCATTTCGCGGACCCCGCGCGCGCCTGGGAAGCTGGCATGGCGTTGAATGATGGCGGCATTGGCTATCTTTCGGAAAAGCTCCGCCCAGTTTGCAACCCCGCATTGAAGCGACACCAGGTACAAGGCCAGCTTGGCGATCTGGCCAAGCGCATGGTGGGCAGGATTGAAGGCTACCATGTCTCCGGTGATCTGGACGCGGAATTGGCCAAGCGACGGGCCGAGGCAAGGCTGGTCGGGCGGCAATTGCTTGCCTGCGCGGAAGCCCAGGCCTTTGGGTTATTGCTGCGCGAATTGCAGGTACAGGGCGAAACCCTGGCGGAGATCTTCCGCCGCCAGCAATTGGCCGCGGCTGAAACGCCATCTGCGGTTACCGCGCCTGTGGGGCGCAAGACCACGGCGCGGGAATTGCGGAGCGAATTTGAAGCGCTGTTTGAAGACGATCCCACGCCTGCGGCCCCAGTTGATGAAGCGGAAGAAGGGCCGCGCGATCAGGCCGATCTTTTCGCCGAAGCTGCGGTGGCCGAATGGTTGCAGAATATGCATCGCTTCGCCGCACGCAATGATAGCCCTGAATTGTTCCGCATGGACCGCGAAGCCATTGCCACATTGGTTGCGCAGCTCGCTGCCGGGGCACGCCGCATAAAGCTGCGCGAATACATCGCAACACACATGCGGACGGAGGCCGCTTATAATGAATCCATGACCAATCGGCTGCTGAAACCGGTGATGATCGCCGAACGCGCGATCAATGATTTCGTCACCTGGATGGGCTTTGAAAAACTGCCGATTGAAACGCGCCCCAAGGCCGGGCGCGATGGGCGCAGCATTTTCATCCGTCCCGCCGCACCAATGGACGACATGCCTAAGCTTTCCGAAACGCCAATGGCCTATGACGCTGCCTTTTACGTTGATTGGGCGGTGGCCTTTGTCCGGCTTGTGGAAGATAATGTGCGCGGCGCGGGCGGCGCGATGGTGGATGAAAAATCCAATGCCCGGCTTGGCAGCCTGCTGAGCGGTCTCCGCAAGGGCGTCACCCCATGATGCTGCGTGTTGAAAATGATCGGCGCTTTTCGCTTGGCCATGCGCGCATCACCCTTTCAGGCGTGCAGGCGCCAGGCGATGGCGGGTTCCGTATTGTTCGGGAAGGTTATGCTGCGGCCAATCTCGGCCGTCGTGGCTGGCAGGTACAGGAAGAAAAGCTGAACCCGGTTGAAATCCGCCAGGAAGGGCCGGACACGATCCTGGTGATTGGGCCAAGGCTGACGCGGCATCTGGAACCCGGCCCGCTGGTTTTCCTGCTGCCGGCCACGGGTTTGGAAGCAAGCCTGTTTTGGCCCGACGATATTGACGTGTTCGATGGCGATCTGCCGCCTGAAACGCTGATGCCACGCGAAGCTGAAGCGGCGCCGAAGCCTCCGCCGGTTGCCTCTGTACCGCCCGCGCCAGCACCTTCACCCCCGCCACCGCCACCGCCGCGCGAAGACATTGCCGTGCCGGCAGGACAAGAAGGCACCACACGTACGCCATTGTTTGCGGGCATTGGGTTAATGTTGCTGGTTGCCATTGGCGGCGCTGCCTGGTGGTTCAGTGCCTCCCCACCCACGCCTTCACCTGGACCAACACCCATCGCAACACCGACGCCGCCGCCAACGCCGCCTGCAACCGCGGAACGCCCCTGGCTTGAACGCAGCGATGGCATGAACCTGCGTGATCTGGTGCAATCCGCATCCGATGCTGCCGCCATTCACGCAGCGGCGCTCAGGCGCCAGGCGGCAGGCCGACATGATGATGCGCTAGTCCTGTTCGAAGAAGCCGGCGAACGCGGCCATGCTCCGGCGCTGACCGCCGTGGCGCGGCTTTATGACCCGATTGGTTTTGTCGCAGGCCGCCCCTTCCGCGCGCCAGATCCACGCGCTGCGGCGCGTTATTACCGCGACGCCGTTCAAAAGGGCGATGTGGCTGCGCAAGCGCCACGCGCTGCGCTGAAGACATGGCTCGAGGAACAGGCGCGCGCGGGCAATGGCACGGCGGAAACCGCTCTCAAGGAATTCTGGCAATGATGCCGCGTCGCGCGCTTTTGGTTCTTGCGCTTGCCGTGTTGTGCGCCCTGCCAGTCGCGGAGGGCGTCGCACAACAAGCCGCGCGGCAACCGCTGCTGATGGAAGGGCGCGCCACACTATTTCAACGCGTGATCCTGCGCCCGGGTGCCCGCCTGGCTGAACGGCCGGATGCGAATGCGCATTCCCAGCCAACGCCCGGTTTTGGTGTTTTCTATGTCTATGCGCGCCAGGGCAGCGGCGTCGATGGCTGGCTTGAAATCGGCGCGGCACAGGATGGCCGCACGCAAGGCTGGGTCCGCGCCGAACGCACCATGGATTGGAAGCAAACCATGGTGCTGGCTTTCAATAACCCCGCTGGCCGTGAACGCGCCATGTTCTTCCGAGACGCCGAGACACCGCGCGCCCTTTGGCTGAATACGCGCGGCGGCGCGGCAGAGGCTACGCGGTTGCGCGAAGCCGCTCGGGCCAATACCGAAGGGCCAGTGATTGCGCTGGAACCTGAGAACTTCATCGACATCACGCGGCAATTCTATCTGCTGCCCATTCTTTCAGCGCAGCGCGTGGAAAATGAAAGCGCGCATGAGGCGCGTTTGCTGGAAGTGGTTTCCGCCCCCGCGCAGCAGGCCCCTGCCCCAGCCGCTGACCCGGACGCGCTGCGCAGTTATCGCGGCGCAGTCGTGTTTGTGGTGGATACCACCATCAGCATGGGCCCTTACATTGACCGCACACGTGAAGCGCTGAAGCGCGTGGTGGATCGTATTCGCGATACCGCAGTGCGTGACAATTTCCGCTTCGGCATGGTTGCCTTCCGCGACCATTTGGGCGGAAATCCCAGGCTTGAATATGTCACGCGCATGGTGTCCCTGCCTGACCTGGCTGAGGCTTCGGATGCGATTTTGCCGCGCCTTTCGCAACTCGCCGAAGCGCGTGAGAGCAATGAAGGCTTTGATGAGGATTCACTCGCTGGGATCAAGCTCGCCTTGGATGAAGTGCCTTGGCAGCAATATGGCGGGCGTTTTATTATTCTGATCACGGATGCCGGTGCGCGGGATGCGAAGGACCCGCGCAGCCAAACCCAAATGGGCTCGGAAGAAATGCGCCAATTAGCGCAATCCGAGGCGAAGCAGGTTGCGATCTACGCCATTCATCTGAAAACGCCGGAAGGGCGCAACAACCACGCGCGGGCGGAACGGCAATACCGGGAACTCACGCGCTTTGGCGCGGCGGGGGAACTTTACTACCCGATAAATGAGGGCAATCTGGGCCAATTCGGCCAAACAGTGGATGCGCTGACGGATGCTTTGCTGGCGCAGGTGGCGGCGGCGGTTGGGCGGCCCATAGCCGGCATCAGGCCACCGCAAGGGGCCGCCGAACGGCGCATGGCTGAACAGGCGGAGATTGTCGGCACCGCCATGCGGCTTTCCTATCTGGGGCGCACAACGCAACAGAGCGCGCCTGATGTGGTACGGAGCTTCGTGCTGGATCAGGAACTCAACCCGGCGGAACCCAGGCCGGAAAAGCGCCCGCTTGATGTGCGCGTGCTGCTGACGCGCAATCAGCTTTCCGATCTGGCGAATACGCTGCGCAGCATCATCCAGGCCCAGGCGGCCGCACGGCTTTCGCCGGAGACTTTCTTTGAACGTGTGCGCGGTGCGGCAGCGGCGGCGGCGCGTGATCCTCGGCGCATGGCGGAATTTCAGCGCCTGGGCGGCGCCTTTGGCGAATTCCTGCAGGACCTGCCCTATCAAAGCCAGATCATGGAATTCACACAGGAAGAATGGAACAGCATGGGGGCTGGGCGGCGCACCGAAATCGTCAATGCGCTGGAAGCCAAGCTCAGACTCTATGAGGAATTCAATCGTCAGCCCTCACTTTGGGTGAGCTTCGATGGTGGACGCAATCCCGGTGAGGCGATGTATCCCGTGCCATTGGATGCGCTGCCCTGAGGGCATGGATGAACCAACACGCGCCAACTCTGTTGCTGCAAGATGTGATGATCCGCCATCAGGCACCAGGCGGCGCGCCTGGCTTTGAACTGGTGGTCGAAGCCTTTTCCATCGCCCGTGGTGAGGCCTTGGCGTTGGTGGGGCCTTCCGGTTCCGGCAAATCCACCTTACTCGATCTGCTGGCCTTGGCGCGGCGTCCGGCAAGTGCTGCACAATTCCTGCTGACGCCGCGCGATGGCACGGCAATGGACCTTGCAGCGCTTTGGCGCGCGCGCAATGAAAATCGCCTGACCGCCATTCGTGCGGCGCATTTTGGCTATGTGCTGCAAACGGGTGGGTTGCTGCCGTTTCTATCCGTCCGTCGCAATATTGCGCTCAGCCAGGCTGTGCTTGGCCGGCCTGACCCCGCGCATATTGAAGCCATGGCGGCGCGGCTTGAGATTGCGGGTTTGCTGGACAGGATGCCTGCGTCACTTTCTGTCGGGCAAAGGCAGCGTGTCGCGATTGCCCGCGCCTTGGCGCATCGCCCGGAAATCCTGCTGGCGGATGAACCAACCGCGAGTGTTCATCCTGCCCTCGCCGATACGGTGATGGCGCTGCTGCTGGAACAGGCGCGCGAACAGGATACGGCGCTGATCCTGGCCACACATGATCCGGATCGTGCGGCGCGCCACGGATTTTCGCTGCTGCCGATCCGCACAGAAGCGAGCCAAGGCAGCGGACGTTCCTGGCTGGCCCGCGCAGGCTCAGGCGTGCCGGCATGAGAAGACATACCGGGCTGCTGGCGGGGCTTTCGCTGCGTGATCTTTTGCATGAACGCACCCTCGCCCTTTGTTCGTTGATCGGCTTGGCGGCGGTATTGGCGCCGCTGATTGTGCTGTTCGGCTTGAAGCAGGGCGTGATTGATGGGCTGCGCGCGGAGCTGATTGATAATCCGCGCAGCCGTATGGTGGTGAATGCGGCCAATCGCAATTTCGATGCGGCGTTTCTCACGCGTCTTGCCGCGCGGCCTGATATCGCCTTCGTCATTCCGCGCATCCGCAGCCTGAATACCGAAGCGCGCTTCGAAAACCCGGCGCGCCCGGGCACGGTGCTGCGCGCGGAATTGCTTGCCACAGCCGCGCGTGATCCCTTGCTGCAGGGCCTGCCCGGCATTGCGCCGCGCCAGATCATCCCAAGTGCTTCCTTCGCGGCGCGGCTTGATCTGCAACCTGGCATGCAGGTGACGCTGCGCGCCATTCGCGGTGATGCCAGCGCGCGGGAAGTCTTGAACCTGCCTGTCACTGTAACAGCCATCGCGCCACCAAGCGCCTTTGGGCGGGATGGCGTTTTTGTTGATCTGAAAACCCTGCTGCTGGTGGATGGCTTCACCGATGGCGCGCTGCCCCCCACCACAAGCCCCACCGATATCGCGGATGATCCGGCGCGGGTTTTTGCCGGATTTCGCGCCCATGCGCGGCGGTTGGAAGACGTTACGCGCATAGACCATGATCTGCGCCGCGATGGGGTGGAGGTTGAAACCCTGGCGGAGCAAGTTGAAGGCCTGCTCAGCCTTGATCGGAGCCTGACGCTGCTATTCGCCTTGCTTGCGGGCTTGGGCGGGGTTGGGTACCTCGTTTCTCTCGGAGTTGGTCTTTATGCCAATGTAGAACGCAAACAACGTGATCTTTCGCTCTTGCGGCTGATTGGGCTTTCGCGGCGTGATCTTGTGGTGTTTCCCCTATTGCAGGCGCTGATCATCGCAGCTGCTGGCGCTGCCCTCGCAGGCCTGATGGCGCTTACAGTTGCGGGCTTGGTGAACCGCCTGCCGCTGGGTGGTGCCAATCCCGCTGGCGGGCGCGCCCTTTGTGTCATTGCGGTAGAGCATCTTGCGCTGGCGCTGCTTGTCAGCCTTTTGGGCGCGGCGTTATCCGCCGCCTTTGCCGGGTATCGCGCCGCCCGGATCGAACCTGCAGAGGGGCTTCGCGATGCGTAAGCTGTTTCTTGCTGCCATGATCCTGTTCGCGCCGGCAGCGCAAGCGGAAGAAAGATGGGCAGCGGAATTCTGGAATCCAAAGCCGCTCGCTGATGATCTGATCCTGCCCATGCCGTGCGGTGGCGCCATGGTGTTTCGCCCAGTACCAACACCTTTGGGCCAAGGGCTACTGGCGGATCGGCCCGCCATGCTCGGCCAGGCGGATGCGGAAACCAATTACAGCGAATTTCTCCGCCAAAGCTTCATCGCTGGACCGTTTCGTGGCGCCGATGCTGCCGCGCCGCCGCGCTATTATATCGGCAAATATGAGGTGACGCGCGATCAATACAGCGCTGTCACCAGTGAAACCTGCCCAACACCCGCCACGGCTGGCCGATTGCCGCAAGCGGATATCGCCTGGCATGAGGCGATTGGCTTTACGATCCGTTATTCTGCCTGGCTCGCCCGCAACGCCCGCGACGCGCTGCTGATGCGTGATGATGCGCGCGCCTTTGTGCGCCTGCCGACCGAAGATGAATGGGAATTCGCCGCGCGTGGCGGAGCGGCGGTTACAGAAGCGGATTTCGGCGCGCGCGTTTTTCCCATGCCGGAGGGGATGCAGCGCCATGTCTGGTTTCAGGGGACGCGATCCTCGGGCGGGCGGGTTCGGCCCATTGGCATGCTGGAACCCAATCCGCTCGGTGTTTTCGATATTCTGGGCAATGTGGCTGAATGGGTGCTGGAACCTTATCGGCTCAATCGCGTGGGCCGCCCGCATGGGCAGGCAGGCGGCATGGTGGCGCGCGGTGGAGATTTCCTGACGCCGGAAGATCAAATCCGTTCGAGCCTCCGCGTAGAATTGCCGCCGCTTGATCGCAATGGCGAAGCGCTCCGGCTGCGCAGCCTTGGCTTTCGCCCAGTGCTTGCCCTGGTGGCGACCAGCAGCGACCAGCGTCCGGCCCAATTGCGCGCGGCGTTTGAGGCCGAGGCACAGTCCCGCGGCAGCGCCAGCGAAGACCCGGCGCGGCTTCTGGAAGTGTTGAAGAACGATACGCCGGACCCAGCGCTACGCCAGGGGATTGATCGCGTGGGCGCGGCGCTCCGCACCGCGCAGCGCGAACGCAATGATCAGGAAATGCAGGCGATCCAAAGCCAAATCGCCGCCGCCGCGCAGATCGGTCGGCAAATCCTATTGGCCGAAGGGTTTGGCGAATTGCTGAGCGCCTTTGCGCGTGTGCAGGCGGAAACCGTGCAGGCGCAACGCAGCTTGGCGGAAGATCAGGGCCGCATCGCAGCCGTGACGCAGGCCGAAGTGCAAGCAGCGCTCCACCGACAACAGGAACGCACGCAGCAAATCACCACCACCATGGCGCGCATCGAAGCAGCGTTGCGCAGCCAGGCAGAAGGCCAACCCGCGCGCGCCCAGGAATTGGCTGCGAGTTATTTGCGTACCGTGCTTTCGGTGGGCCGCAGCGTGGACAGGCTGCGCATAGCGGATGCGGCCAATGTGGTTCAGCAGGAATTGCAGGGGCAGAATGTGCAGTATTTGCCGGAACTCGCGCGCATCGCCGCGCGGCATATGGTGGCCGTCAGCAATGGCAATCCGCCAAGCCGGGAACAGGCGGTGGCTGACCTTACCTCGGTGTTGCAACCTGCGGCGCCAGCCCCGCCCGCGCGGCGGTAGCTTTTGGCGCCACGCCAAAACAGGCGCCGAGCGCATCCGGATCGCCAAGGGCATGATGCGCAGGTCGCAATCGAGTGTTTTCACACCCCCGAACGGCGATCTGCGCTAAGATCGAGCCATGGAAGAAGCGCCCCGCGCCACCAAAGACCCCGGCTTGGACCAAACCATCGCTACGCAACGCCCCCTACTGCACGCCCGCGCCGTGATCCTGGGCGAAAGGCTGGATCATCGCGGCCTTGGCCCGGGCGGCACCGCCATGGCGGACCCTGTGCCCATCGCGGCTCCGGCGCCAATCAGCGCCTTTGCCTTCCGCTGGGGCGCGGTGGTGATTTTCGGCGCCGATCCCACTCAGGAAGCTGCTTTGCTTGCCTCACTTGTTCAACGCATCACCAACCCCGCCGACAGCTTTGCTGAGGAAACTGCGCTTATCGCGCTCGGCGCCGAACGAGACGGCGTTGATGCCGAAGGCGTGATCCAGCTTTGCAATTCGGCGCCGGAAAGGCTTGCCGTAGTGGCGGATGCGCTGGCGAAAAGCGCCGCCCTCGCCCAGCAGGAAGCCCGCATCGCCGAAGCTTTGGATCGCCTGGAACCTGCGGTCGCGGATTTGCGCGCGGCGGGCCGGCTGCGCTTTTCCTCCCGCGCTTTGCATCGGCAGATCGGCCATGCGCTTTCCGCCCATAGCCGCAACTTGGCGCGGGTAGAGGCCGCCGATAAGCCCGAAGTGCTCTGGGATCACCCGGAACTGGAACGCCTCCATGCCCGGCTTTCGGATGAATATGAGCTCAACGAAAGGGGTGCCGCCCTGGAACGCAAGCTCGCCTGGATCGGCAATACCATCCAGACGCTGCTTTCCCTGATCCAGGCCAGGCGCGCCCTTGGGCTGGAAGCGGCGGTGGTGGTGCTGGTGGGGATTGAGGTCGCCTTCACCCTGTATGAGCACGTCATCCGCCCGCTTTGGCACTGAAATCGCACCCTTGGGCTGGCCTGCCGCGCGATTCCGCGCAATAAAAGGCCAGAGACATGTCAGTCCGAGGAAATTTCGATGACGGCGAATTCGCCCGAATGGGCCCAGGCGCCCACCGCCCCGCAAAACCTCAGCCAGAAGCGCCCGCCGCCGCCGCCCGCTTCCGTGCGCCGCTACCTGAGCCTGCCGGATTTTGAAGCCGCTGCCGCGCGCTATCTGCCGCGCAGCATTGGCGGCTTTGTCTCGGGCGCTGTTGAAACTGATGCGTCGCTGCGTGACAATCGCGAAGCCTTTCAGGAATGGGGCTTCGTGCCGCGCGTGCTGCGCGACACACGCGGGCGCAATCTGAAGACCACGCTATTCGGCCAGGAATATGATGCGCCCTTCGGCCTGCCGCCCATGGGCGCTTCCGCGCTGGTCGCCTATCGCGGAGACCTGGTGCTGACGCAAGCCGCGCGCGCACGCAATGTGCCGATGATCATGAGCGCATCTTCGCTGATCCCGCTGGAAGATGTGGCCAAGGCCAATCCGGATGCCTGGTATCAGGCCTATCTGCCAGGTGAGGCTGAACGCATTGAACCGCTGGTGGACCGCGTGGCCGCCGCCGGCTTCAAGACCTTTGTGCTGACGGTGGATGTGCAGGTTTCATCCAACCGCGAAAACAATGTGCGCAATGGCTATTCCATTCCGCTGAAGCCCACGCCGCAATTGCTGTGGGATGGCATTACCCATCCGGGCTGGGTGATGAATACCTTCTTCAAGACCATGCTGAAGCACGGCATGCCGCATTTCGAAAACATGGATGCGGGCCGTGGGCCGCCCATCGTCTCCAGCACGCTGATGCGCGCCTTTGGCGCGCGTGATGGTCTGGCGTGGGAACATCTGCAACTGATCCGCAAGCGCTGGAAGGGCAAGCTGGTGGTGAAGGGCATCATCTCCCCCGAAGATGCGCGCATGTGCCGGGATGCGGGGGCCGATGGCATCATGGTGTCCAACCATGGTGGCCGGCAATTGGATGGCACGATTTCCGGCCTGCGGAGCCTTGCTGAAATCGCCCGCGATGCAGGCGGCATGACGGTGATGTATGATGGCGGCATCCGCCGCGGCAGTGATGTGCTGAAGGCGCTGGCACTTGGCGCTTCCTTCGTGTTTGTGGGTCGCCCGATGCTCTCCGCCGCGGCGGTGGCGGGCGAAGATGGCGTGAAGCATGCGATTGGCCTGCTGTCCGAAGAAATTGACCGCAACATGGCCATGATGGGCATTCTGAACCCATCCGAAATGTCCATGGAATATATGCGCCCGATGCGCTGAGCATTGCGGCTTGATGGCGTGGTTAGCTTTGCCGGATCACGGCAAATAACCCGTCAGGACTTGCCCTGAAGCGCGCCGCATGGGTTGATGCGGCGAGAGCATTTTCAAGCCAAGTGGAATCACTTGGCGGCTCGGAAAATGCGATCAAACAAAGGCCTTGAGCGTTTCCCGAGAACCAAGGTGAACAGGAAACGCTCGAAAGCAAAGGGGAAGCGCATGGCGGCATATGACTACATCATCATCGGCGCCGGTTCGGCGGGCGCGGTGGTGGCCAATCGCCTTTCTGCCGATCCGCGCAATAAGGTGCTGTTGTTGGAAGCCGGCCCCGCCAGCTATCGCTGGACCCGCATTCCTGTGGGCTATGCCCGCATGATCAATAATCCTAAGGTGAATTGGCTTTATACTTCAGAACCGGAAGCCACCACCAATGGCCGCCGCCTGCCCGTGCCGCGTGGGCGCATCCTGGGTGGTTCCAGCGCCATCAACGGCCTCGCTTTCGTGCGCGGGCAGGCGCAGGATTTCGATACCTGGGCGCAAATGGGCAATCGCGGCTGGAGCTATGCCGATGTACTGCCCTTCTTCAAACGCATCGAATCCTATCAGGGCGAGGGTGATGCCACCTATCGTGGCTCGGAAGGCCCGCTACGCGTCACCAACCCGGAACCGCGAGAGGCGATTTTCCGGGCGCTGATCAAGGCAGCTGGCGAGGTCGGCATTCGCCACAACCCGGATTACAATGGCGCGCGTCAGGATGGCATTGCCATGAGTCAGGCAAGCATCTCCGGCGGTCGTCGCATGAGCACCGCCGCCTGCTACCTGGACCCCATTCGGGGGCGCGCCAATCTGCATATCGAAACCGGGGCACTCGCGGAAAAGCTGCTGTTCCAGGGCAAGCGCTGCATCGGCGTGCGCTACAGCAAGGGCGATCAAAAGCTTGAAGCGCAAGCCGGGCGGGAAGTGATCATCAGCGGCGGTTCGATCAATTCGCCGCAATTGCTGGAATTATCCGGCATTGGCCAACCGGAACGCTTGCAGGGGCTTGGCATTGAAACCCTGCATGCGCTGCCCGGCGTTGGCGAGAATCTGCGCGATCACTATGCGCCGCGCACGCGCTGGGCAGTGGGTGCGAAGGGCTATACGCTGAATGATCGTGGCCGCGGGCTTGGCCTGGTGGAGCAAGCTTTGCGCTATGCCCTGACCGGCAAAGGCATGTTGGGCGCGGTGGCGGCCCCGATCCGCGCTTTCGTATTCTCCCGCGAAGGGCTGGAAGCGCCCGATTTATTGCTCGGCTGGGTGCCGGCCTTCACCGAACCAGGACCAAATGGCCCGCGCATTTCAGCGACTTCCGGCATGACCTGCTACGCCCATGTGATGCGCCCGGAAAGCAAGGGGCATATCCACATCACATCGGCGGATCCCAAGGCGCCGCCGGCGATCAATTTCAATTTCCTCTCAGCGCCTGTGGATGCGGCGCTGACGGTGCGCGCGATTCAGATTGCGCGTTCCATCATGTATGCACCGGCCATGGCACCCTTGCGCCTGAAGGAGGTTGCGCCGGGGCCAGCGCGGCAAAGTGATGCTGAGATCATCGAATGGGTGAAGCAGGTGGGTGAGACAACCTATCACCCAGTTGGCACCTGCAAGATGGGCAATGACCCGATGGCTGTGGTTGATGCAGGGCTTCGCGTGCATGGCATTGCCGGGCTGCGCGTGGCGGATGCTTCCATCATGCCGTCGCTCACGTCCGGCAATACCAATGTGCCCTGCATCATGATTGGTGAGAAGGCCGCTGATATGGTGCTCAGCGATGCAAAGTCCATGGCAGCATGACATTGTATCAGGCAATCGCGAGACAAAAGCCGGTGGTTTGAAGGTTTTAGCTTTTCAGCACCGCTTGCAATCCGGCTGTCCATTGCGCTGCGGCAGAGGACAGGAACCCGATATCCGTCTGCGTCGTCAAAAACCGCACACCTCGCCTGATGGAAGCCGCCTGGCGCTGCACATCGCGATTGCCGCCGCAGCCGGCAAAGCCACCATGCAGCGCGGTGGCGGCAATGGCGCGGTCCATGGCTTCCACCACAATCGGATCATCGAATTGCCCGGACTTGCCGAGTGAGACAAGCAGATCATTGGCCCCGATATGCACAACATCCACGCCGGGTACTGCAGCGATGGCTTCAAGATTGGCAAGGCCCTCGGCCGTTTCCACCATGCAGGCCACAAGTGTATGCGCTTCCAGCGCGGCGGTAGCCTTCGCCACTGGCATGGCGCGATAATCAAAATGCACATAACCACCCGCGACTGACCGCCGCCCGATGGGTGGAAAACGGCAGCGCTCTACGGCGCGCCTTGCCTGTTCCGGCGTGTTCACATCCGGAAAGACAATGCCGGTGACGCCATTATCGAGCAGTACGGGCACATCCGGATCATCAATGCTGCGCACCCTCACCAAGGGCGCGATACCGATGGCAAGCGCGGTTTGCGCAATGGCGAAAATACTTTCCGGATTGAAGATGGCGTGCTGCACATCAATGAACAGGAAATCATGGCCGGTGGTACGCGCGAGCCGCGCCGCATCCGGGCTGCGGATCATCCTCAGCGACAGCCCAAGCACTGCCTGGCCCGACTGCATCTTGGCCTTGAGCGGATGAAGCGCCTTCTGTGATTCTTCCATGACGGTGCTGCCTTTTTGCGTATAGCTGCGATACTATCACGCGCGGTAAAACTGGCTATGGGCGGGTTGAGTGGATGCTGATTGCAGTTGTGGGGCCTTCCGGTGCGGGCAAGGATACGCTGATGGCCGGCGCACGCGCCGCCATCGCGCATGATGCCCGTTTTCGCTTTGTGCGCCGCGCCATCACGCGCCCCGCCGAGGCAGGCGGAGAGGATCACGAAGCGCTGAGTGAAGAGGATTTCGCAGCACGGCGCGCAGCCGGTGGCTTCGCGCTTTCATGGGCAGCACATGGGCTGCATTACGGCATCCCGCGCGACATTGAAGAAGATATGGCTGCGCGGCGCGTGGTGATTGCCAATCTCTCCCGCGCCGTCTTGCATGAAGCCGGCGCGCGCTACCGTTTGCGCGTGCTGAACATCACTGCCCCGATGGAGGTTCTGGCCGCACGCCTTGCCGCGCGTGGCCGCGAAAGTACCGCAGATATCGCCGCACGCTTGGCGCGAGATGTGGTGCTGCCGGATGGGTTGGATGTTGAGCGTGTGATGAACGACACCGATGTGGCGGAGGGTGTGGCGCGCGTTCTGGCCGCGCTCAACCGCGCAGCTTCAGACGCTCAAGGATCGTGAAGGGCGCACCCGGCGCGGCTTGGGCGAAGATGCAGATATCCGTGACGGTGCGGCTCATGGCGGGCGCATCACCCAGCGCATCGGTGACGGCTGGCAGGATGATGGCTTTTTCGGCAGGCGTCAGGCGCCGCGTCAGTGTCATGTGAAAGCGCCATTCGGCGAAGACGTAAGGATAGCCCCAGGATGCCAGGTATTCGCGCTGGCGCGGGCTGAGCTTTTCTGGCTTGCGGCGCGCAATCTCGGCCTCGGTCGCGGGCGCACGATGCGCATCAAGCGCCGTAACCGCGCCATCGGCCAGACCTTGCAGGGCAGGGCAGGGCGCTGATTCACGCAAGGCCAGGAAGCCATCCAGATCGGTGATTTGAAGCGGCGGTAGGGCAAAGGCTGCGGCGCGCGCGGCGAAATCCTGCGCGGCTTGCAGCGCGGCCCGTACATCCCCTTTTACGCGAAAGGGCGGCTTCAGCGTGGCGTGAAACCCATAGCCACGCGCATCGGCGGTGACTTCCGCAATATCCACACCAGCAATGGCTGGCTGGGGTACTTCCGCGCCACTGACAGCATCGCGCCCAAGCCAGGCAGAAGCGCACTGATGCAAGGGATCATCCGTTTCAGGCGCGTAGTAAAGCGCAATGCGGTGCGGCGTCACGCAATCCGTTCCCCCGCGCGCCAAACGCCGCGCACCAGCGGCATATCGCCAATGCTGCGCACGCGCACCAGATCAGCCTTCAGGCCAGGCATGATCCGCCCGCGATCAGCCAGCCTTGCCATCCGCGCCGGCGCATCCGTCACCATGGCAATCGCCTGCGGCAGCGTGATCCCACCGGCTTCCACCGCGCGCCAGGCGGCTTCCAGCATGGAAGCGGGCACGTAATCGGAAGCGAAAGCCTGCGCTAGGCCTTCGCGCACCAGATCCGCCGCGGCGACATTGCCGGAATGGCTACCACCACGCACGATATTGGGCGCGCCGGCAATCACCTCGACCTTGAGGTCATACGCAGCGCGGGCGGCTTCCATGGTGACAGGAAATTCAGAAATCGTGATGCCATCGGCCAAATTGCGCGCGATTTCGGATGGTGTGTCATCATCATGCGATGCCAGCGGCAGGTTGCGATGGCGAATGCGATCCAGCAGCCAGCCGCGCTGCTTCTCGCGTAGTTCCGAACGTTGCGCCAGCAGCCCGTCAATTCGCGCCTGAACTTCTGCGTCATTCCATTGTGTCTGGCGCTTCCGCATGGTCGCATAGCGCTGGAGGTCACGATATTGCCCAACGCCTGGGGAGTGATCCATCAGGCTCACCATCACCACGCGCGGATGATCGGCCACGGGATCAAGCGCGGGTAGCATGTCGCGCGCTGGCAATTCGCAGCGCAGATGGAGCAAATGCTCGCCTTTCAGGGCGCCCATATCCGCAAGCTCATCCAGATCGCGCACGCCATCCAGAAAGGTCTGTCCGCGTTCCGTGTCAAAACCAAGATCACCAAGGCAAAGCGCATCAAGAATGGTGGTAATGCCGGCGGCGACACATTGCGCATCATGCGCAATCATGGCGGAACGTGATGGCCAGCGCGCATTGGCCCGCGGCAGCACCTGGCGTTCCAGATTATCGGTGTGTACATCAACAATGCCGGGGATCAGATGATCCCCTTCAAGGTCCAGCGCGCCGGCGGCGTGGCTGCGGCCTGGCTGAATATCGGCAATCAGCCCGTCGCGCAGAATAATTGTGCCGGGTAGCACCGCATCCGGCAGAACAAGCTTCGCATTGGTCAGAATGGTCTCAGTGCTCATGCTGCATCCTGCATCGGTTCAACGGTGAAAACGCGATCCGCCACGGCTTCGCGCACTTCCGCATCATGGAAAATGCCGACAATGGCGGTGCCGGCCTGCTTCGCTTCATGGATCAGGCCAATCACAATGGCGCGATTGCCGGCATCCAGGCTCGCAGTTGGTTCATCCAGTAGCAGTACGGGATAGCGTGGACCAAAACCGCGCGCGAGGTTCACGCGCTGTTGTTCCCCGCCCGAGAACGTCGCAGGCGGCAGGTCGTGCAAGCGCTCCGGCAGGTTCAAGCGATCAAGCAGGGCCGTGGCGCGGGCAAGTGCATCACCCCTCGCCATACCGCGCGCGACCATAGGTTCCGCCACAATATCGCGCGTACTGACGCGTGGAATGACGCGCAGGAATTGGGAAACATACCCAATGCTCTCCCGCCGCGCTTCAATCACGGCGCGCGGATCGGCGCTGGCAAGGTCAAGCTCTGCCCCGCGATGCGCCAGCAGAATCCGCCCTGCCCCCGCGCCGTAATTGCCGTAAAGGCAGCGCATCAGCGTGGATTTCCCGGCACCCGAAGGGCCGGAAAGGGCTACGCATTCGCCCGCGCTGACCGCAAGATCAACGCGTCCTAGCACGGGAATGCATGTGCCGCCTTGCAGATGAAGCGTGAAGGTTTTCGCAAGACCTTCTGTGCGCAGAAGAATGCTCATGCCGCCAGCACCGAAGAAACCAGAAGCTGCGTATAGGGATGTTGCGGATCATCCAGCACGCGATCCGTGAGCCCTTGTTCCACCACCTGCCCGCGCCGCATGACCAATATCCGGTCCGCGAGCAACCTTGCAGCGGCGATATCATGCGTCACGATCAGCACGGAAAGCCCCAATTCACGCACCAACGCGCGGATCAAATCCAACAACCGCGCTTGAACAGAAACATCCAAGCCACCCGTTGGTTCATCCATGAAAACCAGCTTCGGGCGCGTGACCAACGTACGCGCAATTTGCAGACGTTGCTGCATGCCACCTGAAAAATGCCTTGGCAAATCGTCAATCCGTCCGGCATCTATTTCCACACGTTGCAGCCAGGCCTTGGCTTCATCTCGGATATTGCCGTAGTGCCGGGCGCCGAGCGCCATCAGCCTTTCGCCAACATTCCCGCCGGCGGATACGCCCATGCGCAGACCATCACGCGGGTTCTGGTGCACAAAGCCCCAATCCATCCGCATCAGCCGGCGACGTTCAGCTTCCGTCATGCCCAGCACATCGCGGCCAAGATAATGCACGGCGCCTGCATCTGGCGACATTTGGCCAGCGAGCACACGCAGCAGCGTTGTCTTGCCGGAACCGCTTTCACCGACAATCGCGACCACTTCGCCAGCGGTGACATCAAGTGCCACATCATCCAAAGCGGGGATGGCGCCAAACTTCAAATTCAGCCCTTTGGCTTCAAGCAATAGGGTCATTCCGCTGCTGCCTTTGGCGCTTGCTGCCGTTCCTGGCAGTAATCTGTATCGGAACAGATGAAGGCGCGCCCGCCTGCATCATCCGTCACCAACTCATCCAAATAGCTGGTCGTGCTGCCGCAAATCGCGCAAGCATGCGGCGCGCGAATGGGGCGGAAGGGGTGATCCTCAAAATCAAGGCTCCGCACCGGCGTGTAGGGCGGCACCGCATAGATGCGCTTTTCGCGGCCTGCGCCGAATAGCTGCAACGCCGCCATTTGGTGCATTTTGGGATTGTCAAAGGCGGGGATGGGGGATGGCGACATCAGATAGCGCTCATTCACCATCACCGGGTAATCATAGGCTTTCGCGATATGGCCAAGCCGCGCGATATCCTCATAAAGCCGCACATGCATCAACCCGTAATCTGCCAGCGCATGCAAACGCCGCGTTTCCGCCCGGTGCGGTTCCAGCCTGAACAAGGGCTCAGGCTGCGGCACTTGATAGACCAGGATTTGGTTTTCCGTGAGCGGCTTTTCCGGAATGCGATGGCGCGTTTGGATAATGCTCGCCTCACCAGTGGCATCTGTGGTTGCAATGCCGGCAACGCGGGTGAAGAAACGACGGATGGAAACCGCATTGGTCGTATCATCCGCGCCCTGGTCAATTACCTTCAGCACATCATTGGGGCCGAGGATGGAGGCCGTCACCTGAATGCCGCCCGTACCCCAACCATAGGGCAGCGGCATTTCGCGCGCACCGAAGGGAATTTGGTGTCCAGGGATCGCGACGGCCTTCAGGATGGCGCGGCGGATCATGCGCTTTGTCGCCTCATCCAGATAGGCGAAGTTGTAGCCGGCTTCGGTCATTCTGCGGCCTCCCGCAACTCAGCCTCTGCGGCGCGGCGAATGGTGCGCAGGTTTTCCAATTCGCTCTGGAAATCAACGTAATGCGGCAGCTTCAGATGCTCCACAAAGCCAGTCGCTTCGATATTGTCTGAGTGATACAACACGAATTCTTCTTGCTGGGCTGGGGCATCTGCTTCTTCGCCCAATTCGCGCGCGCGCAAGCCACGATCCACCAGCGCCATGGACATCGCACGTCGCTCCCCATGGCCGAATACCAGGCCATATCCGCGGGTAAATTGCGCGGGTTCCGTGCGGCTACCCTTGAATTGATTGACCATCTGGCATTCGGTGATGCCGATATCGCCGATATCAATGGCAAAACCCAATTCGGGCGGCGTGATTTCAACGCCGATATGGCCAACACGGATTTCACCCACAAATGGATGCGCATTGCCATAGCCGCGCTGCGTGGAATAACCGAGTGCAAGCAAAAACCCCTCATCGCCGCGCGCCAGATTTTGCAGCCGCACCGGGCGTGACGCAGGGAAGCTGAGCGGTTCGCGTGTCAGGTCGCCAGGTTCTGATTCGCTGAGCGCTTCGCGCTGCATCAGCCCCTCACGCGCCAGGATTTCAGTGACGCGCGGGGTTTCAGTCAGGTTAGCTGGGGCTTCCGGTGTGGCGGGTGCGTCCCGCCCTTCAGCGGCCAGGGCGAAATCGAGCAGGCGATGCGTGTAATCAAAGGTCGGCCCTAGTACCTGCCCACCTGGCAAATCCTTATACGTCGCGCTGATGCGCCGGCGCAGTCGCATGCGGCTGGTCTCAAGTGGGGCTGAGGCACCAAAGCGCGGCAACGTAGTACGATAGGCGCGCAGCAGAAACGCCGCTTCGATCAAATCGCCCTTCGCCTGTTTGATCGCGAGTGCCGCAAGAAAGCGATCGTGGCAGGAACCTTCCGCCATCACGCGATCAACGGCGAGCGCCATTTGCTGTTCGATCTGCGCGACGCTGAGTTCCGGCAGGGCAGTATCGCCGCGCCGGGTTTCATCCAGCCAGGCATGAGCGGCGCTGATCGCCTTCTCGCCGCCTTTGACTGCGACATACATGATCAGCCCTCCGCTATCGTGACGCTGCGCGGCAAGGCAGCGATGCTATCGCCGGCGCAAAGCAGCACATCAACGCCGCGCGGAAACAGCGCCTGGTTGCGCGCCCAGGCGGTGGTGAAATCAGCGGGCGCGCCAAGCACGCGCAGACGATGTTCGTGCTGAATGCCGGGTCCTGTCAGGCGCCAGCCATCGCCCGCGACCAGCCCAGCCACTTGCAGGATCAGCGTGGCGCCAAGTTGCGGGTCTTCATCCGTGCCGACATCAAGCGCTTCAAGCGATGGTGCTGCGCCGCAGGCGAGTGCGAAACGCGCCGCGCCGATTTCCGGCGTGATGGGCGCACCGCAATGAAAGCGCAGCCATTCGGCAACGGCGTCACCGGCATCCAGCCAAAGCGGCGTATCTGCGTCAGCCAGGCTCAACAGCGCTGCGGCGGCAGCGGTGCAAAGCGGCGCGGGCGGTGCGATGCGCGCTTCAATGCGCTGGATACGGCCAGGGCGGCTCATGGCTTCCAGAATGGCGCGGAAGCTTGCTTGCGCATCCAATACAGGGTCGGCGAAGCTGGGGCTCAGATGGGTCATCGCATGGTCGCCATGGTGAAGAAATCCACGCGCGTGGCGGCGGCCTTGCGCGCCTCGGCTGCACGCGCTTCCCGCTGTGCGGCAGCGAGCGGTTCGACCACCGCCTGCATGCAAGCGTGATGCAGCGCGATATCCTGCAAGGCAGCGTCCAGCAGCGCGGCGAGCCTTGCCTTGGCATGGTCACGCCCCGCGATATAGGCATGGCCGATATGCGGCCCAAGACGCAGCGCACAGCGAGTCACGGTCATTTCGCCAAGGTTGAAGGCTTCGCCATCACCGCCGGCGCGGCCACGCACCATCACAAGGCCGGTTTCCGGCGCGCGCAGTGTCTCCGGTTCCGGAAAGGGCGGCAGGGTGGCGAGCCTTGCGGCGAGATCCTCGGCCGAGGCCCGCGCCAGGGTCGCCATCCAATGTTGCCGGGCAGCGTAGGGGGAAGGGGTTTCTGTCTGGGTCATATCGCTTGTCTAGACCTATAGACAGGAACCCGCCACTCATGCAATATGGATATGTCATGGATTTGCGCAGTCATGGTTGAAACTTTGATGACAAACGCCGCCCTGGCGCGCGGGGCGGGTGTGGCGCTCTGGCGACAGATTGCCTCGGCGCTGGAAGCCGATATCTCGGGTGGCAAGCGCCAGCCGGGTGAAAGGCTGCCGACCGAAGCGGCGCTCACCGAACGTTTCGCGGTCAATCGCCACACGGTCCGCCGCGCCTTGGAAGAATTGGAAGCGCGTGGCGTCATTCGCGTGGAACAGGGGCGCGGCGCTTTTGTGGCGGAAGATGTGCTGGATTATCCGCTTGGGCCGCGCACGCGTTTTTCTGAGATCATTCGCCGGCAGAATCGCGAAGCAGCAGGACGCATCTTGCACATCGCGGAGATTCCCGCCGATGCGCAAGTGGCAGGGGGTTTGCGTATCAGGCGTGGCAAGTCCGTTTTGCGCGTGGCGCGGCTTTGCCTGGCCAATGGTAGGCAGTTGGCCCTTGGGCTGCATCACTTTCCGTTGCCGCGCTTTGCGGCGGTGGCGCAATCACTCGCGCAGCAGGCTTCCATTACCGTGGCACTCGCCGCCTGTGGCGTGCCGGATTACCGGCGCCATTCCACGCGCATCACGGCGCGCCTGCCCACACCGGAAGAAGCCAAGCATCTGATGCAATCGCGTTCCCGACCGGTGATCGTTGCCGAAGCCTTGAATACCGATCCGGAAGGTGTCCCGGTGGATTGGACCCTTGTCTGTTACGCAGCAGCGCGTGTGCAGTTGGTGATGGAAAGCTGATCATGGCCTGGATCATTCAAGGCGGGCAGGTGCTGCGCGATACGGCATTGGCACGCGATGATCTTTTAATGTCGGACGGGCTCATCACCGAAAACCCGGTGCGTGATGCGCGGAGCTTTGATGCCTCCGGCCTTTTGGTCATGCCGGGCCTTGTTGATATTCACGGCGATGCCCATGAACGGCAGTTCCAGCCGCGCCCGGGCATTGGCTTTTCGGCAGCGCTCGCCTTGCGTGATTCAGCGGCACAATTGATTTCATGCGGCATCACCACCGCATATCTTGGCGTGACGCTTTCTTGGGAACCGGGGCTCCGTTCGCTCGATGCCTGGCGCAGCATGAAGGTCGCCTTGCGAGAGATGCAGGGCAGTGCCGCCACCGATCTGCGCGTGCATCTGCGGTTTGAAGCTGACAACTTCGATGCACTGGAAGATGCCCTGGCCGATATCGCCACAGGCGATGTGCATCTGCTTGGCTTCAATGACCATACACCAAGCATCGTCAAGAAGCTCAATAATCTGGATGATGTCGCGAAATATGCCGGGCGCGCGGGCATGAAGGCGGATGCCTTCATGGCGCTGGCACAACAGGTTTATGCGCGGCGCGATGAAGTGCCGGCGGCGCGCGCGCGCCTTGCGCAAGCAGCATCAAGCGCTGGCATTCCCATGCTGAGCCATGATGATGACAGTATCGAACGCCGCGCCCTGTTTCGCTCCCATGGCGCGCAGATTTGCGAATTTCCCATCACTGAGGAAGTCGCTGCAAATGCCCGTGCTGCCGGTGAAGCCGTGGTCATGGGTGCGCCCAATGTGGTGCGGGGCGGCAGCCATTTGGGCTGGGCCTCCGCCGCGCCACTCGCCGAACGCGGCCTGGTGAATGTATTGGCATCTGATTATTTCTGGCCGGCAATGATGGAAGCGGCCTTTATCATGGCCGGGCGCGGCGTGCTCGATTTACCGCGCGCCTGGGCGCTGGTTTCCGCCAACCCGGCTGAGGCTTGTGGCCTTCATGATCGTGGCCGGCTCGCAGCGGGCCTGCGCGGCGATGTGGTGGTGGTGGATGCAGCGGGCCGCGCGCCGGTGGCGGTTTTCGCGGAAGGCAGGCTCGCCTGGCTGGCGCCGGAAGCGGCGGGACGGTTGGGGTAGGCTGTTTTTTCGACCCCTCACCTTCTTGACCATTTTGACGCGAAGGTTTCGATGAACCTAGCCATCTGCGGTTACGGTTGATCTTCGTGTTGATGATGCATCAAGCGGCGGCGTGTCTCACCCCTTCGCGCCAATCAACGCTATCGCTTCGATTTCAATGCGCGTCAGTGGCGTGGTGAAGCTTGCGCCACCCACGCAGGTGCTGGCGGGCGGCACAGCAAGCGGCGCCAGGATGCGCCGGCGCACCGCATCAAAGCCCGCATAATCGCGCATATCAGCCAGATATGTATTCAGCTTCAGCACATCGGCGAAGCTGCCGCCTTCCTGCAACAGGGCGCGCGTGAGGCGCGCGAAACATTCCTCGGCCTGCGCTTCCACGCCTTGCGCTTCAGCAGCGCTACCGCGCGCCGTGACACCGGAACAGAACACCAGCTTGGCACCGCCCGGCAAGGGCAGGCTGCGTGTCGGGGCAAAGGCTGGTTTGGGCGGGGTGGTTTCGGCCATGGCTGCATTCCTTGAAGACAACCCCAGCTTGCCGTGCCTCGTCCGTCCGACACAAGCTCAATAACGGCGCAGCGGCACGCGCCAGGCCATGACGGAAGCCGCCCCCACCAGCACGGCCGCGATGATGAACAGGCCGCGGAAGGGCTCAGCCAAGGCAGCGCGCAGCTGCGCCACACCATCGCCACCAAGCCGCGCGCCCAAGCCGCCCAGATCCGAAACCAGCGCGGCGAAACCCTCGGTCAGCGCCGGGGTGAAAAGCGCCATGGCGCCGAAGATCGCCGCCGCCGCCACAGCCGCCCCAAGGGCCGCGCCGAAATTGCGCGAAAACGCCACGCCGGCGGCTGCAATGCCAAGCCGCCCCTGCCCCGCCGCCGCCTGCACCGTGGTCTGCACCACCGGATAGGATGTGCCGGAACCGAAAGTCGCCACCCCCAATAATGCCAGCATCAGCCATAGCGGCATGGCAGGCGCGAAAAATGCCAGCAGGCTCCACATGGCTGCCGCCACGGGCAGGCCGATGCTGGGCCACAGCATCGCGTGCCCGGTGCGCGCCACCATCTTGCCGGAGAAGAACGCGCCGAAGGATGAGCCAATTGCAATCGGTAAAAGCACCAGCCCGGCAATGGCCGGTTCCAGCCCGCGCACCACTTGCAGCCACAGCGGCAGGAAGGAAATCAGCCCCACCTGCGCTGCCACCACCAGGATGGACAGCATCAGGAGGCGCCAGATGCTGGCCTCGGCAAACAGGGGCAAAGGCAGCAAAGGGTCAGGTTGGCGGCGTTCAACGCTGAGCAGCGCCACACCCGCGAAAAGCGCCATGGCAACCAGGCCGATAATCAAGGGCAGATAGGCCGCATCAAAGCGCCGCGCGCGATCAAGTGCCACCAAAGCCGCACCCATGGTCAGCACAAACAGCGCCAGGCCCAGCCAGTCAAACCGCCAACGCCGCCCGGCATGGTCCGGCACAATATCGGGCAGGCGGCGCGCTATGTAAGCGCAGACCAAGGGCAAGGGCAGCAGGAACCAGAAAATCCAGCGCCAGCCGAAAGCCTGGGTAATAAAGCCCCCCGCCACCGGCCCAAAGGCCGAGGCAAAGCCATAAGCCCCCGCAATCCATGCCTGGAATTTGCCGCGTTCGCGCGGCGGCACAGTCTCACCGATCAAGGCCTGGGTCAGCGTCAGCAGCGCGCCACCACCAAAGCCCTGGATCACGCGCGCCATGACCAGGCTTGGCAGATTGGGCGCCAAGGCGCAGCCGGCACAGCCCACAAAGAAAATCGCCAGCGCCACGAACAACAATCGCCGCCGGCCAAAGAAATCGCCAAGCTGCCCAAACACCGGCGCAGCGCAGGTGGCCGCGACCAGATAGGCAATCAGGATCCAGGAAACCTTCTCGATCCCGCCCATATCGGCGGCGATATCGGCAAGCGCCGTGGCAACAATGGTCTGATCAACGGCGGATAGAAAAATCACCAAGGCAATCGCCGGAAAGCCACGCAGGAAGCGTGCGCGGAGTTCCGCTGCCGGATCGGCCGCCATCACAGGGCGCCGCTACGCCCCATTTCCAGGAATTTGTCGCGCCGGCGTGCGCGCAGTGTGGCGCCATCCAAAGCCAGCAGTGGCGTCAGCAGTGTTTCGATCTTATCGCCCAGCGCCGTGATCACTGTCGCGGCATCGCGATGCGCGCCACCCAAGGGCTCCGGCACCACCACATCCACAAGGCCAAGCTTGCGCAAATCATCCGCGGTCAGCTTCAGCGCTTCCGCCGCCGTTGCAGCCTGTGCCGCGTCTCGCCACAGGATGGAAGCGCAGCCTTCCGGGCTAATCACGGAATAAATCGCGTGTTCCAGCATAATGATGCGATCCGCCGCCGCCAGCGCAATCGCGCCACCGGAACCGCCCTCACCAATGATGGTCGCGATGAAGGGCACGGGCGCATCCAGCCCGGCTTCGATGGACCGCGCAATCGCTTCCGCCTGGCCGCGCGCTTCCGCATCAATGCCCGGAAAGGCGCCAGAGGTATCAACAAAGGAAAGGATCGGCATACCGAAACGCCCGGCCAATTCCATAAGGCGCCGCGCCTTACGGTAGCCCTCGGGCCGCGCCATGCCGAAATTATGTTTCACGCGACTATCGGTATCATGCCCGCGCTCGGTCCCCAGCACCATCACCGCGCGGCCACGGAAGCGCCCCATGCCGCCCACCACCGCCGCATCATCGGCAAAGGCGCGGTCGCCCGCCAGCGGGGTGAAATCCTGGATCAGCGCCGCGATGTAATCGGTGGCATGCGGGCGGTCCGGGTGGCGCGCCACCTGCGCCTTCTGCCAGGGCGATAGCTTGGCATAGGTGGTCTTCAGCAGCGCTTGGGCCTTTTCGCCGAGGCGACCGATCTCCTCGGCCACATCAATGCCGCCGGCATCGGTGGTCCGGCGCAGCTCCTCGATCTTGCCTTCAAGCTCGGCGATGGGTTTTTCGAATTCCAGGAAGTGACGCATCGCGGGGGGTTAGCCCAAATCCGCCCGGGGCGCGACCCCCTGTTTGGACAAGGGGTGGTGCTCGGCTACCAGGGTGCGCAGCCGTTCTTCCAGCACCTTGGTGTAGATCTGCGTAGTGCCGATATCGGCATGCCCCAGCAATATTTGCAGGCTGCGCAAATCCGCCCCCCTTTGCAGCAGATGGGATGCAAAGGAATGGCGCAGCACATGCGGGCTGACCCGGTTGGGGTCCAGCCCCGCCGCCAGCGCAACCTCCTTCAAAATCAGGCCCAAAGCCTGGCGTGTCAGGTGCCCCGAAGCGCCGCGGGAGGGGAAAAGATAGCGGCTGGCCTTGCCCTTTTCCTCGGGCCGCGCGGCCAGGGCCAAATCGCGGGCGCGTTCGGAAACCGGCACCAGCCTTTCCCGCCCGCCCTTGCCGCGCACGGCAATCAAAGGCGTGCCGGGGCGGAGCGCCACCGCCGGCAGGCTGACCAATTCGGAAACACGCAGCCCGCTACAATAAAGCAGTTCCACCACCGCTGCCGCCACTGGCCCCCTTCTGCCTGGAAGCGCTGCAGCGGCAGTGATCAGCGCCTCAATCTCCTCCTCCAGCAGCGCCTTGGGTAGGCTCTGGGGCAGGCGGGGGGCTTCCAATAATTCGGAAGGGTCATCTGGGCGCACCCCTTCGCTCAGCAGGAATTGATGGAATTGCCTTAGGGCGGAAAGCCGCCGCGCCTGGGTGCGGGCCGCAAGGCCCTGGGCGGCCAGCCCTGCGAGCCAGGCGCGCAACAGGACGCCATCGGCGGCTTCCGGGGCCACGCCTTTGCCGGCCGCGAAGGCAGCGAAATTCTGCAAATCCGCCTGATAGGCAGCCAGCGTATTGCGCGCCGCACCGCGTTCTGCGGCGAGCATTTCCAAAAACGCCTCAACATGGCGGGAAAGCCCTGCCCGGACCGCTTTTTTAACGCCCGCGGAAGCGATCATTGGGGATGGTGCGTTCAACGGTCTGGGGCGTCACGCTGGGCGGAAAGGCGCCAATCAGCACAAGGCCCATGGCAAAAAGGCCAAGCACCACGGCGACAACCAGCAGAATCGGGTTACGGAACATGCTGGCGTCTGGGCTCCCTCTCGCTTTCCTGAATTCGTGCTAACGCTCAGCCCCAAGATGCGCAACTCTCTCTTTGATGATGGCCTGCAAACCCTTCCGGAACCCGCCGTAAGGCGTGATCAAGCGCCGCCGAGCATTGTCCTGGTTGGGCTGCCCGGGGCGGGGAAATCCGCGCTCGGGCGGCGGCTGGCCGGGCTTTTGGGCCTACCTTTTCGAGACGCCGACACGGAAATTGAAAACGCCGCCGGCATGCCGATTACGGAAATCTTCGCCCGCTATGGTGAACCCCATTTCCGCGATGGCGAACGCAGGGTGATTTCCCGCCTGCTGGCCGGCCCGCCCTTGGTGCTGGCAACCGGCGGTGGCGCCTTTGCCGATGCGGCCACGCGCGCTGCGATTCGCGGCAGTGGCGCCATTTCCATCTGGCTGAAATGCCCGCTTTCGGTGCTGATCCGCCGCGTCGCGGGCCGGGAACATCGCCCCATGTTCCTGAATGCCGACCCGGCTGAGGTTTTGCAGCGCCTGATGAATGCGCGCCATCCGCTTTATGCCGAGGCCGACATCACGCTCACCTGCAATGATGAAAGCCTGGACAATACCACCCGCCGCCTGGAGCATGCCTTGAAGACCTATCACCCGCCCGAACGCGTGCCTGTTGGGCTTGGCGAACGCGCTTACGAAGTATTGGTCGGCCAGGGTTTGCTGGCGCGCGCCGGCGGCCTGCTGGCCCCCGTGCTACCGGCCAAGCGCGTGGCGATCATCTCAGACGCCACGGTGGCGTCCCTGCATTTGCCAAGCCTGCGCGCCGGCTTGCAGGAAGCGGGCTTTGCCATTGCCGCAGAACTGACGGTGCCCCCCGGCGAAGCGAGCAAGGATTTCGCCCGGCTTCATGGCTTGTTGGATGATCTGCTCTCAGCGGGCGTGGATCGGCGCACAGCGGTAATTGCACTTGGCGGCGGCGTG
Organism: Roseomonas sp.; assembly: GCA_020249145.1. Lineage (GTDB taxonomy): Bacteria > Pseudomonadota > Alphaproteobacteria > Acetobacterales > Acetobacteraceae > Neoroseomonas. The sequence continues at coordinate 82,788 of JADCGF010000007.1, forward strand.
GTGGGGGATTTGGCGGGCTTCGCAGCGGCGATTGCCATGCGCGGCCTGCCTTTCGTGCAAATACCGACAACGCTTTTAGCGCAGGTGGATAGCAGTGTTGGTGGCAAAACCGGGGTGAATTTGAAGGCTGGGAAGAACCTCGCCGGTGCCTTCCATCAGCCACGCATTGTGCTGGCGGATACGGATACGCTCAGCACCTTGCCGACGCGCGAATTGCGTGCCGGTTACGCGGAAGTGGCCAAGCACGGGTTATTGCAGGGTGACTTCTGGCATTGGTGCGAAGCCAATGGCAGCAAAGTTGTCGCGGGCGATGCGGGCGCAATTGCCGTTGCCGTGATTGAATCCTGCAAGCTGAAAGCCGCCGTGGTGGCGGCAGATGAGCGGGAAGAAAGTGCGGAGGGCGGGCGCGCGCTGCTCAATCTTGGCCATACCTTCGGGCATGCCTTGGAAGCGGAAGCGCGCTTTGATGGTTCCGTGCTGCATGGAGAAGCGGTGGCGGTTGGGCTTGGCCTGGCGGCGTCGCTTTCCGCGCGGCTTGGTCATTGCAGCCAGGAATGGCCATCCCGCGTGATCGCGCATCTGACCGCCTGCGGCCTGCCCGCGCGCATCACCGATCTGCCGCGCCGCTTCACGGTTGATGCACTGCTTGGCCGGATGGCCAAGGACAAGAAGAACCGCGATGGCAAGATGCGCTTCGTGCTGCTGCGGGCCCCCGGTGATTGCTTCACCAGCGCCGATGTGCCGGCAGAGATGGTGGAAAAGCTTTTGCGCGATGAGGGGGCGGGCTAAACCCTGCTTTCGCGTACAACCGCATCTTCCCGCTTGGCCACTTCCGGCAATAGCGCGGTACCAAGCCCCGGCCCTTCCATGGGCAGCACCCACCCCTGTTCCAGCCTCGGCAAGACCGTGACCAGGTCGCGATACCAGGTGGCCAGCGTGGCCCGCACCACTTCCTGAAAAATCGCGGTTGGCGCATGCAGCGCCAGATGAAGCGATGCCACCAGCGTCACCGGCCCGGTGCAATCATGCGGCGCCACGGGACGTGCCCAAGCCTCAGCCAAAGCCGCGATTTTGCGCGCTTCGGTCATGCCACCGCACCAGGTCAGATCAAGCATCACTACATCCGTCGCCCCCGCGACCAATAGGTCGCGAAACGCGACCTTGCCGCCAAGCGTTTCACTCGCGCAGATCGGAACACGCGTGGCGCGCCGCAATTCCGCGAGGGAGGCAACATCATCCATCTTGCCGATCGGGTCTTCTGCCCAGGTGATCGCCAAGGGCTCCAGCGCCTGACAGATGCGCAGTGCCGCCGGATAGGACCAAAGGCTGTGCAATTCAGCCATGATCTCAATCCTGTCGCCAACGGCACGGCGAATTTTCTCAAATGGCTCAAGCCCGCGCTTGAGATCTGCCAAGGTGATGGATTGCCCCTGGGTTGACAGCGCATAGATATCGAAGGGCCAGATCTTCATCGCGGTGAAGCCTTCCGCAAGCAGGCTTTCCGCCAGCACCCCAGCATCGCGCATGAAGGCCACCTGGTCATCATATGGCCCGCGCGCCTGATCCGCCGCGCCAATATCACGACGCTGCGCGCTTTTGGTATTGTAGTCATAGCCTGCGCAGGTGTTGTAACTGCGCACCCTATCCCGAGAGAGGCCGCCGAGCGCCTCATGGATTGGCACGCCAAGACGCTTTCCTGCCAAATCCCAAAGCGCAATATCCACCGCCGAGGCGGCGCGGATTTCCGCGCTGGACGACCCGAAACCGACATAGGGTGTCAGCAAATGGCGCGAAATGCCTTCAATCTGGCGTGCATCACGCCCAAGCAGAAAGGGTGCCACGCTTTCATGGATCACGGCTTCCACCGCAGCGGCACCACGAAACGCTTCCCCCAAGCCCATCAGCCCATCATCGGTTTCAATTTCAATCCAAAGCAGGTTGGGGCGTTCAGCGATGCGGATGGTGCGCAGCGCGCGGATCTTGCTGGTCATGATCTCATTCCGCGCGGATGCCCTGGCGGCGCACCACTTCAGACCAGCGCGCCACTTCGCTTTGGATATGCACCCCCATTTGTTGCGGCGTGCCGCCAATGGGTGTCAGCGCCAATTCCTGCATGCGTTGGCGCACGGCAGGGGTTTCCATCGCCTTGTTGAAGGCAGCGTTTAATGCGGCAATAGCCGCTGGCGGCGTTCTGGCAGGCGTCATGAAGCCGAACCAGCTATCAATCACCATCCCCTGCACGCCCTGTTCGGCAAAGGTCGGCAGATCGGGCAATTCGGGAATACGCTCCGCACTCAAGGCCGCAAGGGCACGCACTGTGCCCGCGCGGATATGCGGCAGGATGGATGGAAGATTGTCGAAAAACACATCAACGCGCCCTGCAATCAGGTCTGTTGCCGCCGGCCCACTGCCGCGATAAGGCACATGGGTCATTTCAATCCCCGTGATGCTGCGCAGCAATTCAGGGCCAAGATGGTTGGAAGCACCGACGCCGGAGGATGCGAAACTCAATGGCGTGGTCTTCGCCAGCGCAATAAATTCCTGGATGTTGCGCGTGGGCAAATCCTTGCGCACGGTCATCACATTGCGGACCGCGCCAGTCAGGATCACTGGCGCGAAATCGTTCAAGCTGTAACCCGGATTAGCATAGAGAGCGGGATTGGCACCACAGGGGCCGAAGGCGCATTGCACCAGGGTGGAGCCATCCGCCGCACCGCGCGCAGCTTCAGCCATGCCGATATTGCCGCCCGCACCGCCGCGATTTTCAATCACCGCACCGCGCGGCAGGAAGGGTGCAGCGGCTTCGGCCAGAACACGCGCCAGGATGTCGCTGGTGCCAGCCGGGGTGAAGGGCACGATAATGCGAATGGGCCGGTCAGGCAGATCGGCGGCCCGCACATTTCCCGTGATGAGCAGGGCGCATATCGCCAAGGCGTAACGCAACATGGGTTTCCTCCTTGTTCTTATCGGCAGTAGGCTAGACCGCGCCGCGGCCACCCGCAAATTCCGCTTGCCCCGGCAAGACCGCTTGGGCCAAGCTTCCTGCCAAGGCAAGCAAAGTGCCGTATTGGGAAGGAAACACGGCAATGAAATTCCTGTCGCGGGCCGCGCTGGCCCTTTCTGGCCTGTTGGCGTCCATCGGCCCGGCTGCCGCCCAGGTGCAAATGATCATCCCCTGGCCCGCCGGGGGCGGCACCGACATTATTGGGCGTTTGATCCAGCCCGTCTTCACCGAAGCCATGGGCACGCAAGTTGTTATCCGCAATGTCGGCGGTGCGACAGGCACCATCGGCACGGCCGAGGTGGTGCGCGCCAAGCCGGATGGGCAGACGATCCTGCTGACCTCCATGGCGCCGATCGCCATCCAGCCGAGCTTCATGGCGCGCCCGACCTATCGCGCAGATCAACTCACTGCTGTCTGCCTGGTCGCGGAAGCGCCGGCCACGCTGATGACACCAACCACAACAGGCATCAGAACAGTTGCCGATATCGTTGCGCGCGCCAGGGCCAATCCTGGGCAATTGCCCTATGCCTCGGGCGGTGTTGGCGGGCTTGGACATTTGGCGATGACCGGTCTGTCCCGCGCCTTCGGTATTGAAATGAACCACATCCCCTTCCGCGGTTCGGGTGATAGCGTGCAAGCAATGCTTTCCGGCACCGTGCCCATGCTGACCGCGGAGGCGAACCTGGTGAAGCAATATGGGCTGCATGCGGTGGCGGTATTCGCCGAACAACGCTCACCCGATTTCCCGGATACACCCACCATGCGTGAACAGGGGCTTGATCTGGTCTATCCGCTTTGGACCGGCCTTTTCACCGCGCCCGGCACGCCGCAAGCCGTAGTGGCGCGCATGGATGAGGCCTGCGCGCGCACCTTGCGCACCCCATCGGTGATTGAGGGCATGACGCGCGCCGGCCACCCCATCCGCTACCTGAACCATCAGGCTTTCACCGCCTATGTGAAGGCCGAGACCGAGAAATATGCCGGGCTGATCCGGGATAGCGGCTTGCGGCAGGCGGAATGAAGGTGCGCAGGATTCAATACGGCGCCCCCTTTCGTGTCGAACAAGGCGTTTGCGATGACGGATATCGGCTTTTCGCGCTAGAGTACTCTTGTCCTTGCCACCGAAAGGATTTTGCAGCAAAAACATGCTTAGGAAGTATTCAGTCGTTTTGGGAGCTTTTTCTTGGGTAAACCCCGCATCTACATTGATGGCTTCAATTTGTCATTGGAACACGGAACCGGGGTTGCGACCTATGCGCGCAATCTGTCCTTCGCTTTGCGCGACCTTGGTGCCGAGGTTGGCGTGCTCTATGGGACCTCAGCTTCCACAATCAGTCGCGATCCGCTGATGCGCGAAATCGCCTTTTTTGACATGCCGGAAATCAATCCTCCCGGGGTTTTGCGGCATATGAAGAATTTGCAACGCGCAATGATGTTGCCGCTTGGCGAAATAGCCCTGCAGGTTCCCATGACCGGCGGCGTCATCAGGAACACCCTCCGGGATCGCCTGCCTTACTTCGACCACATATGGAATGTGCAAGATCTGTTTGTCAAAGAGTCCCTTTATGGAAGCTTTTTTCGGGGACGCATGGCGGTGCATTTCCGTGAACCACCAGACGTCATGCACTGGACCTATCCTCTCGCGTTACGCGTGCCTAAAGTGAAGAATATTTATACCCTCCACGATCTTGTTCCGTTGCGTCTTCCTTACACGACGCTTGACAATAAGCGTCGCTACTATCGCATGGTCAAACACCTGACCAGAAATGCGGATCACATCGTGACCGTGAGTGAGGCTTCGAAGAAAGACATCATGAGCCTTTTCGGTGTTCCGGAAGAGAGAATCACCAATACCTATCAAGCCGTGCATATCCCTGCCATCTATCGCAATAAGGCGATCGAGGATGTGAAGAGTGATTTGAGAGGTTCGTACGGGCTTACCTACAAGGAATACTACCTTTTCTTCGGCGCTATTGAACCAAAGAAGAATGTAGGGCGCTTGATTGAGGCCTACCTTGCTTCCGGAGTCTCCGATCCCCTGGTCATTATTGGGAAAAAGGCATGGAAATCGGTGAAAGATCTACAGCTGATCTCAACTGCTGAAGATACGCCTTACGCGCAGGCGAGGTTTGACGGCGCTGAAAGACGGTCCTGTGTTCTTCATTTTGATTACGCCAGTTTTTCATTACTGGTAAGTCTGATCCGCGGTGCAAAGGCAGTCCTGTTTCCGTCTCTTTATGAGGGGTTCGGCCTGCCGGCTCTGGAGGCCATGTCTCTGGGCACCCCGGTTCTCACTTCGAATACGGCTTCAATGCCTGAAGTGGTTGGGGACGCCGCTTTACAAATTGACCCCTATGATACACGTGCTTTGGTTGAAGGCATCCGTGTGCTTGATGCCGATGCCGATCTGCGTGGGCGCCTCGCCAGAGCGGGCACGCTACGCGCACAGGAATTTTCGCCGGAGCTTTACCAGGCGCGTCTTTCAAAATTATACGGCAATCTTACGAAAATGCCGGCATGACAGTGTCAGCGAATCGGTCTTGTGGTGCCTGATATGGCGGAAGCGAATTTCGGAAGACCAAGTGAGCGTGGCGCCAGACATCTTTGTGAAGCACGTTTCGCCGAAGCAGCAACCCACCCTTTCGAACATCCCGCTAACGGCAAGAATGATTGGCCGGTATTGGTCGAATACGGGTATGTATTGAAGGAAAGTGGGGGATTTGGCGGCAGCCTCAGAGCTCTTGAAACATGCTCAAATTCGTCTCTGAAAGCAGCAGTCCTGATCTTCAACTCGGCAAGACGCCAAGGTATATCATCCCCATCGGAAAAGCACTTGAGCCTTTTTACTTATGGTCTTATTCGCCTTCAGGATAAGGATTTCAAATGCACAAATTCTGCCATAGTAGATACTTTGGCGTCGATAAGGGGCTGAAGGTGTCATGACAACACCACCGCGCACGACACGGCTGATGTTCGATGTTACCGACCTCATTCAGTACATGCGCGATTCAAGGATCCCCACTGGAATCCAGCGCGTACAGCTCCAGATCATCTATTTTGCCCTGACAGAATATGATGCTCAGGTGAATCCAATTATAGTGCATTTCGACCGGGCTGGAAGCAAGTGGATTCCCGTGGAGACAGAAATTTTTCTGGCGCTTCACAATGCGGCCGAGTCTGGTGACGCAATGCTTGAAGAAGATTTTCAGGAATTATTTAAGCGAGTTGATAATCCGGCTTTGCCGCAGGACTTCCTTGACCAGGAACTGCGAGCGAATGACTTCATTCTCGTCAATCTGGGATCATCCTGGTGGATCGAGAACTATTTCCTCAAAATACGTGAATTACGCACAAAGTATGGCATTCGCTATGTTCCCATGATCCACGACGTGATTCCATTGATGACGCCTCAGTATTGTTCGCAACCACTTGTTGAAGAGTTCTGCCAATGGTTTTCCACACTACCTTTTGAAGTTGATGGCGCCATCACCAATTCCCAATGGTCCGCCATGGATATTCGTCATCGTATTGCGGAGTTCTTGCCCGAAGCGATTTTTCCGCTTCATCCCATCCCCCTGAATGGCGATATGCGACGGGACTTTTCAGCACGTGCCGTCGCCACAAAAGATACTATTGGGAATCTAGTTGCACCCGATTGCCCTTTTGTCTTGTGCGTGGCAACCCTCGAAATTCGAAAAAATCATCTGCTGCTCTTCCAGGCCTGGGAGAAGCTCTTGGAAAATCATAATGCCAATGATGTTCCTGTGCTTGTCTGCCTGGGCAAGGCAGGATGGCTTTTTGACGAGGCTACCGAATTTCTGCGTGCGCGGCCGGCTCTCAGCGCGAAAATCCTGCTGATTTCGAGTGTTTCAGATCAGTCCCTGGCCGCGCTGTACCAACACTGCCTCTTCACCGTATTCAATACATTTTATGAAGGCTGGGGTCTGCCTGTCACGGAAAGCCTGTCCTTTGGCGCATTGCCGCTCATTCCCTGCCACACTTCCCTGACGGAAGCGGGCGGTCGTGCGGCTGTCTATTTCCGCAGCGATGATTTGGATGACCTTTACGAAAAACTAACAACACTGATTTTTAATGCTGGCGAAAGGCAGCGCTTGATCAATCATGCGCGCGCCAATACAAACCTGCGAACTTGGAAGGACATATCGTACGAATTTATTGATACCATTCTCAGTATAACCCCCTCGGCCGGAGTAAGGCAGGAAGAGTTACTGCGTGTGCCGATAGGACGAATTGTGCATATCGGAAAATCTAATGCACTATCCCCCAACATCGATCTTGCTCTCGCCAATCTTCTGCGTGATGGGCTGAACTGGCATGGCCTTGAGTATTGGGCAAATTGGACCAAACCTGGAATTGTCACCATTCGCCTGCCGCTGCCCGATGAAGTGATTGGGCAGGAATTATCATTTTTCTTGCGCCTTAGAGGGCCTTTGATTGATACGCCCATTACTGTGTCACTGTGGCTGGACGATCAACCGCTTGCCACTCCATTCGAAAAAGTAATGTCAATCCTTGAATGGTATAGCGTAATCTTTCGCCTGAGGGCTGAATCGCGTCACCTGTCCGTCCGAATAGATACTGGAGAGGGATCGCCGCTCCTCTGGCCTGATCCGCGCCGCGCCGGCATCGCTGTGGTGGATCTGATGCTATGCCTCACACATGACACTGCCGCACAAGATCATTTCATGCATTCTTTCCCCGAATTGCGACAACCCGTTGTGAATGCAGCACATCTCTCGATACATCAGGCACAAAGCGACTCACCATCTGCGCCATGCTGAACACCTGAAGGAAGCCGCATCATGCTGAGCGAACCCGGCCATTACGACTATATGCCCTGGCGCAGGCGCCCCAGGATCACCTGGCCCAATGGTGCACGCATTGCTTTTTGGATGGCACCCAATATTGAGCATTATGAACTTGACCCGCCACCTAACGCACGGCGCATGCCATGGACCAGGCCGCAGCCCGATGTGCTCGGCTATTCCTGGCGCGACTATGGCAATCGCGTCGGCTTTTGGCGCATGGCCGATGTCATGGCGCGGCACGGCGTGCGGGGTAGTGTTTCGCTCAATGTCGCAGTCTGTGATCATTATCCGGAAATCATCGAACGCTGCTGCGAACTCGGCTGGGAATTATTCAGCCACGGCACCTACAACACCCGATATTTCTACGGCATGAATGAGGATCAGCAGCGCGCCGTCATTCGCGAAAACCGCGAAACCATCAAGCGCGCAAGCGGCCAGGAATTGGATGGCTGGCTGACGCCGGCGATATCAAATGATGAAACTACTCAACATTTATTGGCGGAAGAAGGAATCAAGTACACGCTCGATATGCTGCATGATGATCAGCCGACGCCGATCAAGGTGCGTAGTGGCCATTTGATCAGCATTCCCTATTCGCTTGAAATCAATGACGTTCCGCTGCTGGTCATGCGCAATACGCCGCCCGAACGCTTCGCCGCAATCTGCAAGGCACAATTCGATCAGTTATACCAGGAAGGTGCCGAAAGCGGCACGGTGATGTGCATGCCCTTGCACCCATTCCTGATCGGCCAGCCGCATCGCATCAGCGCTTTGGATGATGTGCTCCGCCACGTGGTGGCCCATGACAAGGTCTGGCTTGCAACGGGACGGGAAATCGCTGCGTGGTACACGGAACATCATCTGGCGGAAGCGCAATCCTGGATCGCGGCGGGGACACCATGAAGGGCTTGCCTGAAGATTATCTGCACTACCCCGCACGTCGGCGCGGCATGGATCATGAGATCTACCCCTTCCGGGCGCTGCCACAGACGAAGCCGATCACCTGGCCGAATGGTGCGCGCATCGCGCTTTGCATCACTGTCCATATGGGCCATTTCCCGATGGATATGCCGCTCAAGCCCTTCATCGCGCCGGGGGGCATGGAACGGCCCTATCCTTCCTATTGGGATTATACGCTGCGCGATTACGGCAATAGGATTGGTGTCTATCGCTTGATGAAGTCGCTCGGCGCGCGCGGCCTGCCTGCAACAGCCTTGCTCAGTGCCGCGCTTGCCCACCGCTATCCTGTGCTGATGGATGATCTTGCAGCAGCACAATGGGAAATCGCCTGTGCCGGCTTTGATATGGGCCGGCTGCATCACAGCGGCATACCGCTGGATGAAGAACGCGCCACGGTGCAGCAAGCCGCAGCCCTGCTTCGCGCGCGCTTCGGCGCTTCGGTGCGCGGTTGGCATTCGCCGGCGCATTCCGAATCAAGCCATACGCTGCGCTTGGTTGCCGAAGCCGGCTTCAACTTCACGACCGGCTGGGCGAATGACGACATGCCCTATGTCATGAACACCGATGCCGGTCAGCTGATCTGCATGCCGCTATCGCAGGATTTGTCGGATCAACGCATGCTGCATCAGCAGCATTTGCCGACCGAGGATTTCACCAATGCCATCCTGACGGCGCACGCAACCTTGGATCGGGAAGCAGAGGCTACCAACGGCGGGCGCATTCTGGTGGTGCCCATCACGCCATGGCTGATGGGCGTGCCGCATCGTATCCGCGCCTTCCATGCGATGCTGGATGGCATTATGGCGCGCGGCAATATCTGGCCCGCCACCATGGGCCAGATCGCGGAGCACTGGCGCACGCAAAACCAAGTCTAACCCTTGGGCGCGCCCATGGCGTAAGGCTTCAGCGCCGCATTGATCATGGCATGGGTTGGTGTTGGCACACCAAGCGCACGGCCAAGGGCCACAACCTTGCCCGACAGCCAGGGCAATTCAATCCGATTGCCCCGGATCAAATCCACCGCCATGGAAGCGCGCATCCCTGCCGGCGCGCCCGCAGTGAATTTCATACTCCGGTCAAGCACATCATCCGGCAACCAAATACCCTTGACGCGGGCGAGGGCGATCACCTCCTCAAATCCCGCACGGAAATAGGGCGCGATATCGGGATCATCGCGCAATTCACCAAGCGGGCGGCGGGTCAGCGCAGTCATGCCGGAATTCGTCGCCAAGATAATGAATTTCAGCCAAAGCTCAGTCAGAATGCGCTCGCTCAGCGTCGCGTCAAATCCAGCGCGCTGGCACCATTCCAGAAATGTCTTGCCGCGCGGCGAAATGCTGCCATCCAACTCACCAAACGCAAGCCGCATGAAGGTCCCGGTCTGGCGAATGACACCTGGCGCATCAATGGTGGCGCTGATTTGTGCAACACCGCCCATCACCGCTTTTGCGCCCAGAATGGGGATCAGCCTTTCGCTGGCATCAATGCCATTCTGCAAAGGCAGCACGGCCGTATCTGGACCGACCATGGGGCGGATCGCCTGGCCGGCGCTTTCTACATCCCAAAGCTTCACGCAGAACATCACTAAATCCACCGTCCCGATGATGGCGGGATCATCAGCTGCTTTGGTGGGCATAAGATGCGTTTCGCCCCGCCCGCCCGTGATGCGCAAACCGTCACGCTGCATCGCTGCCAGATGCGCCCCACGGGCGATGAAGGTCACATCCGCGCCCGCCTTGGCCAAGGCTGCGCCAAAACCACCGCCAACCCCACCTGTTCCCATGACTGCAATGCGCATCGCCCATCTCCTGCTTTCACGTATATGCTATCCCCATGCCTTCCGCCTGTCATGCTGGCTGGCCGATACGCTTTAAGTCTCGAATCCCGCGCGGCTTCCTGCCATAATGAGTCAACATCATCCGCCACGGTAGAAGCAGCATGGCCTTCGCACAGACCATCGGCACAACGCGTTATGCCTTTCCTGATCTAAAGACATTGCTGGCACGGGCCACACCCTTCCGGTCTGGTGATGCGCTGGCCGGCGTGGCCGCCGAAACTGCTGAGGAACGCATCGCCGCGCAGCGCGCCTTGGCTGATGTGCCGCTCGCGCATTTCCTTTCGGAAAGCGTGGTCCCTTATGAGGCGGATGAGGTCACGCGGCTGATCCAGGACAGCCATGACAAGGCAGCCTTCACCCCCATTCGCAGTCTGACGATCGGTGGCTTTCGCGATTGGCTGCTTGCCGATGCCACCGATAGCGCAACCCTTGCGGCGCTGGCGCCGGGGCTGACGCCGGAAATGGTTGCGGCAACGTCCAAGATCATGCGCGCGGCAGACCTGATTACGGTCGCGGCAAAATGCGTCAATGTCACGCGTTTTCGCAATTCCATTGGCTTGCCTGGACGGCTTTCGATCCGCCTGCAACCGAATCACCCAACCGATGATCCACGTGGCATCGCCGCCGCCACCTTGGATGGGCTTCTGCTCGGCGCCGGTGACGCGGTGATTGGCGTCAATCCCGCAACCGATAATGTTGAAGCGGTACTGCGCATTCTGGATATGCTGGATAGGTTGCGCTTGGCGTATGACATCCCAACGCAAAGCTGCGTGCTGGCGCATGTCACCACCACCATGCGCGCCATGGATATCGGTGCGCCGGTTGATCTGGTGTTTCAATCCATCGGCGGTACGGAAGGCGTCAATCGTTCCTTTGGCGTTGACCTAGCGCTATTGGCGGAAGCGCATGAACAGGCGCAATCGCTCAAGCGCGGCAGCCTTGGGCAGAATGTCATGTATTTCGAAACCGGCCAGGGCAGCGCGTTGAGTGCGGATGCGCATCACGGCGTGGATCAACAAACCCTGGAAGCGCGCGCCTATGCCGTGGCGCGACGCTATTCGCCGCTGCTGGTGAATTCCGTGGTAGGCTTCATCGGTCCGGAATATTTGTTTGATGGCAAGCAGATTCTCCGCGCCGGTCTTGAAGATCATTTCTGCGGCAAGCTGCTTGGCCTGCCGATGGGGGTTGATGTCTGCTACACCAACCACGCGGAAGCGGATCAGGATGACATGGATGCGCTGCTGACTTGCCTTGCTGCTGCGGGTGTGACTTACGTCATGGGTGTGCCGGGTGCGGATGATGTGATGCTCGCCTATCAATCCACCTCTTTCCATGACGGGCTTTATGCACGCGCCACGCTTGGCAAACGCCCGGCACCAGAATTTGAGGCTTGGCTGAACCAAATGGGAATTGGCCGCACAACTGAGGCGATCCCAGCGCGCCTATCCCCCGCGCTGATTGGCCTTGGATGAGCACGCCCAGCAAATGGCACGATCTGCGCCGTTTCACCGATGCGCGTGTGGCGCTGGGGCGTGTCGGCAATGCGCTGCCCACCGCTGCGCATCTCGAATTTCAGGAAGCGCATGCGCGGGCGCGCGATGCGGTTTGGTCTTGTCTGGAAGTGGCGCAATTGGAAGCGGCGCTTGCGCCACTCGGCCTGCCCTTGCAGCGCGTGACAAGCCAAGCGGAAGAACGCCGGCGCTATTTGTTGCGCCCCGATCTTGGCCGCAAACTGCGTGAGGGCACCACGCTACCCAAGGCGAAGGGCAGCATCGCCCTGGTAGTCGCGGATGGCCTTTGTGCGCGTGGTGTGCAGCAGCAGGCGCCCGCTTTGCTTGCTGCGCTGGTGCCGGCACTCGGCACGGCGGGCTTCGCGCCAAGCCGCATCATCATAGCGGAACAGGCGCGCGTTGCCTTGGGCGATGATATCGCGGAAGCGATGCAAGCCGCGGCGGTGGTTATGCTGATTGGCGAAAGGCCCGGGCTTTCCGCGACCGACAGCATGGGGCTTTACCTTACCTGGAATGCGCGGCGCGGCAGCAATGACGCCATGCGCAACTGCATCAGCAATATCCGCCCCGGTGGGCTTGGCGCTGATGCCGCAGCCGCAAAGGCGCTTTGGCTATTGGTGGAAGCGCGTAAGCTTGGCGCAACAGGTGTGGCACTCAAGGATGAAATGCCAAGCCATTATCGGTTGACATAACGCTGCGCTGTCACCCCTTCGCGCGCAGCAACTTGCCCGGCATTGCCCCCGTATCATGCCCGGCTTCGCGAATGGGCTGCCCGGCCACCAGCGTCATGTCATAGCCTTCCACGCGCTGCACCAAACGCCGTCCACCCGCTGGCAGGTCATAGATCATCTCAGGATGATACAAGCGCAACCCATCGAAATTGATGATGTTGACATCCGCCATGGCACCAGGCGCCAGCCGCCCGCGATCCTTAAGGCCAAAGAAATCCGCTGTTTCACAAGTTTGACGCTTCACCACGAATTCCAAGGGCAGGCCATCGCCGCGCTTCCGATCACGCGCCCAATGGGTCAGCATGAAGCTTGGGGTGGACGCATCGCAAATCACACCACAATGCGCACCGCCATCAGAAAGACCAAGCACCGTTGCCTTATCCATATTCATTTCACGCACGACGGAAAGATCACCCGTCACATAATTCGTAACCGGGAAATACAGCATCCGCCCACCATCGGCGCCCACAAGGAAATCATAGCAGTAGGAAGCAGGATCCTGCCCCGCCTTGGCGGCGAGGGCAGCAATGCTGCGTTCGCGCGGCGGTTCGTAATCCGGCGGATCGCCCAATTCAAACATATTGTCCCAACGCGTCGCGATCTGGCGAGAGAGCGGCGGCAGCACATCCAAAAGCCTTTTCGATGCTTCTTCGGAAAGAATTTTCCGGCGCGTTTCGGGATCACGCAGCCGCACCAATTGCTCAGCCGGCGGCAGCCCCGCCAGCGCCGCAAAGCTTTCGCGCAAGGCAAAGGGGTTGAGCGATGTCGTCAGCCCCAGAATCAACCCCACCGTGCGCCCTGCAACCTGCGCGGCAAGACTAAGCCCCTCAGCGCGCGCCTGATGCACGCCCTGCATCAGGCGCTTCCACCGCTGCGGGTCATAGGCGCGATCGGTCAGCAGAAACCACACCGGGCGTTTGGTGGATTTCGCCACTTCACGCAGCCAGCGGAATTCCGCTGCCTCATCTTCAAAATCGCTCAACATGCCGAAAGTGCCGCGCCCGGCCTTGCCCATGGCGCGGCCAATGGCAAGCAATTCCTCTTCTTCCGCATAGCGCCCCGGCACCAGGTCACCGGCCAGGGTCTTGTGTTGATCCGTGCGCGATGTGGTGAAGCCGAAGGCGCCGGCTTCCAGCGCTTCCTGCGTCAGTCGCGCCATGGCTTCAATATCATCGCCGGTTGCGTTTTCGCGCTTCAGCCCGCGTTCGCCCATGACGTAAACGCGCAAGGGATGATGCGCGAGCTGCGCACCAATATTCACCATGCGCGGCATGGCTTCCAAAGCATCAAGATATTCGGGGAAGCTTTCCCAATTCCATTTGAGTCCTTCGGTCAACGTAATGCCGGGGATGTCTTCCACACCCTCCATCAGATCAATCAGCGCCTGATGATGAGACCTTTGCACCGGCGCGAAGCCAACGCCGCAATTGCCAAACAGCAATGTGGTCACACCATGCCAGGAAGAAGGCGCCAAATTTGGGTCCCAAGTGGCCTGCCCATCATAATGCGTATGCACATCCACCCAGCCAGGCGTAACAAGCCGCCCTTCGGCTGAAACATCGCGCCGCGCCGGCCCGGCCTTGCCACCCACCTGCGTGATGCGGTCGCCATCAATCGCGACATCGCCCGCATAGCGCGGCGTGCTGAGCCCATCCACAATGGTGCCGCCGCGGATAACGATATCATGCATGGTGCTTCTCCATCCGGCTTGGTGCTGGCCCCTAGCTTGACTTAGCCGATCATCCTTGGGGATCACGCTAACCAAAGCCCCCTGCCACGGCAAGTCTGCCTTGCCCCCTGCCCTTGCGCTGTCTAGCCTTGTCCCATCTGCCGGGGCACATCGCTTGCGGCTTTCTTCAGCCAAAGGAAATCATAATGGCAACGCCCAGGAAACCGCGCTTCCCCGAATTGACGCCCGAGAGCATGAGCACGGAGCAGCGCGCCGCGGCTGAGGGTATCATCAAAGGCCCGCGTGGCGGCTTGCGTGGCCCCTTCAATGCCTGGCTGCGCAGCCCAGTTTTTGCCGACAGAATGCAAAGGGTCGGCGAATATCTGCGCTTCAATAGCTCCATCCCCGCAGATTTGAATGAATTCGCCATCCTGATCACGGCGCGGGTCTGGACCAGCCAATATGAATGGTATGCGCATCACGCCATGGCGATGAAGGCCGGCTTGCCGCCCGCGATTGCGGCTGACCTCGCCGAAGGTCGCCGCCCCGCGGGCATGACGGAGGATCAGCGCATTGTCTATGAATTCTGTACAGAACTGCATCGGGACCATGGCGTGTCAGACGCCACTTTCGCCGCCACTGTGGCGCGTTTCGGCGAACAAGGTGCCGTGGATTTGATTGCGGTGAGCGGTTATTATGTCACGGTTTCCATGACGCTGAATGTGGCGGAGGTACAAATTCCGCCGGAAGCGACGCCCTTGCCGCCCTTGCCGAAGGCGTAAGGTTCACATGGGGCGGCAGCAAGCCGCCCCATGCGCGTTGTATCAGCTACGAACGAAAGCGCAGCCACCATCCGCGATCGGGCGGAAGGCATCATCAGGCGCCGTTGTCTGCAACAGCTTGTAATAGTCAAACGGCCCGCGGCTTTCGTCTGGCTTCTTCACTTCAAACAAATAGGCCGGGTGCATCTTCCGCCCATCAGCGCGAATGGTGCCGCGGCCAAAGGCGTCATCATCAGTCGGCATTGCCTTCATGCGCTGCACAGTGGCTACACCACTCGCCTTCGCGGCTTGCACGCCGAGATCAGCAACCGCCTTCAGATAATGCAGCGTGCCGGAATAATCGCCGGCATGGCTCATGCCAACGGCAACCTGGCCGGCCACCGCCTGTGCACGACGGAAGAAGGCCCGCGTGCGGTCATTCAAATCCCAATAGAAGGTTTCGGTGCAAACCAGCCCTTGGGCCGTTTGCAGGCCAAGTGCATGCACATCCGGCAGGAACATGAGCATGGAGGCGATACGCGTGCCGCGCCGCGTGATGCCGAATTCCGCTGCCTGCTTGATGCAGTTGATGGTATCCGTCCCCGCATTGGCGAAGCCAATCACCTTCGCGCGCGAAGCCTGCGCTTGCAGCAGGAAGGATGAGAAATCAGTCGTGCCCGGGAAAGGTGTGCGCACGGAACCAATGACGCGGCCACCCGCAGCCTGCACAAAGGCAGTGGTATCACGTTCCAGGGAATGGCCGAAGGCGTAATCAGCCGTGATGAAGAACCACGTATCGCCCCCTGCGCGCACCGTCGCACCACCTGTGGACTTCCCAAGCATGAAAGTATCATACGACCAATGCACCGTATTCGGCGTGCAGGCGCGCCCTGTCATATCGGATGTGGCGGTGGAGGTTGGGATGGTGACCTTGTTCTTTTCGCGCGTCAGCTCCGCCACGGCCAAAGCCACGGATGAAGCCGCGAGACTCAAGGTCATGTCCACACCGTCACGGTCATACCATTGGCGCGCGATGTTGATCGCGACATCGGGACGGTTTTGATGATCCGCCACCACGGTTTCCACATTGAAACCGCGTTGGCCGAATTCCTGCACCGCAAGCCGCGCGCAAGCGACCGTGGTAGGGCCATTGATGTCGCGGAAAGTGCCGGACATGTCGGTCAGAATACCGATGCGGATGGTATTCGCCGCTTGGGCTTTCGCGCTGCGCCAAGGCAGGCCGCCAAGGGCTGCCGCGCCGCCGGCGGCGGTCAGGACTGAACGTCTTTCGATGGTCATGTTATCTCCCAGTGTTTCCCGGTTGTCTGGATAAGGATTCCAGAAGCGGCGCTCTTAGCCCAGGTGTGCGGTGAAATCCATGCCTATTCGGCGGCCACCCGGCTGGCCGGTGGGCGGAAGGCCGGGATCACGTGCTGGGCGAAAAGCGTCAGGCTCCGCAGGATTTTCTCATGCCCGTAATAGGGCGGGTAATGCAGCAGCAGGCTGGTCATGCCGGTACGTGCTTGCAGGGCGCGGAGTTTCGCAATCACCGTGGTTGGGCTGCCATGTAACAGGGTTGTTTCCGCCAGCACCCCATAATCCAGCGCCTGCCCTTTCTCGGAAACCGAGCCCAAATAGCCACTGGTGCCGGCGCTGTTGAAATTGCGGATATGGTGCAGGATGTGTTCTTCCGTATCAGCGCGCGCCTGCTCATCGGTTTCCGCCACATAGACCATGCGCGCAATATCAATATGCCCGGCGGCAGGGTTGTTGCGCTGCGGTGATGGGGCTGTCGCCAGCGCTTCGCGATAAATCCTTGATTGCGACGCCAAGGTATCCAGCCCCGGCAGCGTGCTCAGCATCAGCCCGAAGCCATTACGCCCAGCATAGGCGATGGAACGATCCGTCCCGCCCGCCATATAAAGCGGCGGATGGGGAAGCTGCACCGGCACGGGCAGCATTTCATATTGCCCTTCCACCTTACCCTTGAAGAATTTGCCCTCATGCGTCCAACGCCGGCGGTGGAAGCCATCAAAAATCAGCTTGACGCTTTCTTCGACAATATCGCGCCGCGCTTCAAAATCCTTGCCGAGACCTTCAAACTCATAAGGCCGATAACCGCTGCCCAGGCCCAGCATCACACGGCCATTGGAAAGCACATCCACGAAAGCCGTATTTTCCACTACGCGGATCGGGTCATGAAGCGGCAACGTAATCACGCCGGCGGCCAGCTTGATGCGGCTGGTGCGCGCCGCGAGGTAGGACATATACACAAAGCAATCCGGCATGATGCCGTAAGTGGTGCTGAAGTGATGCTCTGCGATCCAGGCCGTATCGAAACCCAGCGCCTCGGCGCGCAGGATTTCCTCAGTTGTGCGCGCGGTCACGCCCTGATGCGGATAGGGTTCTTCCGCCGGATTGGGGTGGCTCGTCATCAGAATGCCGAATTCCATTGTCTTCCTCCTGCAGCTTGGATTCTTCTTGGCTTAGTCGCCTGATTCCTTGGGCGTAGCGCGCACTTCAATGCCTGCCAGTTTTTCCATATGCTGAATGGTGGAAACAAAATCCTCCGGCCCGGAACCCATGGCCAAAGCCATGGAAAGATATTGCCGCGCGGCTGGCCCCATGAACATAGGCACGCCAAAGCGTTCAGCTTCTTCCAGGCACAGCTTTACATCCTTGTGCATCAGGCCAGCCGCGAAGCGCACCGGAAAACCCTGCGCGCGTTCCGTAATGGCCCGCGGCACGCGCTTTTCCGACATGAAGGAACGCCCGCTGGAGGCATTCAGCACGTCAAACATCAGCTTGGTATCAAGGCCCGCCTTGGCGCCCAACACCATGCCTTCCAAACACGCTAGTGTATTGCTGGCAAGAATAACATTATTTACCAGCTTCATCGTCTGCCCAAGGCCCGGTTCCGCGCCAAGGTAGAAGATATTCTGCCCGATCTGCTTCAGCACCGGCTCCACGGCCTTCTGTGACGCCGGATCGCCCGATGTCATGATGGCGAGTGTGCCGGCCTCTGCGCCCGAAACGCCGCCGCTGACTGGACCATCAATCTGATGAATACCCTTGGCCGCAAGACCTTCCGCCACACGCCGCGCCACCGTTGGCCCGGTGGTGGAAAGGTCCACCACGATCTTCGCCTTGCTGCCTTGGACCAGCCCGTCCACACCAAGCGCCACGGCTTCCACCGCTGCCGGGGTTGGCAGGCTGAGCAGCACGGTCTCGCATTGATCCGCAACATCACGCGCGCTAGTCGCGGCCTTTGCGCCCATGGCAGTGAGTGCCGCCACCGCCTTCGCGTCCAAATCATGCACCACCAGCGCATGACCCGCCTTCACCAGGCGCCGCGCCATGACACCACCAATATTCCCAAGGCCGATGAAACCAAGCTGCATGACATTCCTCATTACCGGTACGCCGGGCTTGCATGGCCCGCGTAGTTGTTTGAGGGAAGGCTCCGCCCGGATGCGCTTTCAGTCAAGGGCTTGTTTCAGCCTGTTCAAGGCAGCTTCGTGGAGGCAGTCACCCAAGCAAGGTGAGGGTCGAAAAAAGCGGCGTGGCATTGGCGGTTTCGTCATTTGCGGGAATACTCGCTCCGGCCCTGCCTCTGCGCAGGCCCTGGGCTTTGGGTTATAAACTTCCTGTCATGCGGCGTGGCGCCAAGCCAGCCGGAAAGGGTGGATGCGATGAATGAAATGCGGCGAAGCATGCCGGCAAGCTCCGGCCCGGCCTTGACCGAGCCCGATGTGATCATCATCGGCGCCGGCATTTCCGGCCTTTATCAGCTGTATCGCCTGCGGGAGCTTGGCTATTCGGTGCAGGTGTTCGAGACCGGCAGCGAACTAGGTGGCACCTGGTATTGGAATCGCTACCCCGGCGCGCGGTTTGATTCCGAAAGCTATACCTATGGCTATTCCTTTTCTGAAGAGTTGCTGCAGGAGTGGTCATGGTCCGAACATTTTGCCCCGCAGCCCGAAACACTGCGCTATTTGCAGCATGTGGCGGATAGGTTCGATCTGCGCCGCCATATCCAATTCAATAGCCGCGTCGTGAGCGCGCATTTCAACGAAGCGGCGCAGCGTTGGACAGTCAAACTTGATACGGGCGCAGAGCATCACTGCCGCTTCCTGATCACCGCGCTTGGCCCGCTTTCCGCCGATACCATGCCACGCATTCCCGGCGTTGAAAGTTTTTCCGGCCAATCCTTCCATACCTATCGCTGGCCCCATGAACCCGTCAGCTTCGCGGGCAAGCGCGTGGCGGTGATTGGGACAGGTGCGACCGGTGTGCAGGTGATCCAGACCATTGCTTCTGAGGTTGGCTCCCTCACGGTTTTTCAACGCACCCCAAATTGGTGCGCGCCTTTGCATAACCGCCCAATCACGGAAGAAGAACAGCGCCAGATCAAGGGCAATTACCCCGCGCTTTTCGCACTGCTCCGCACCACGCCTGGCTGCTATATCCATAATGCCGATCCGCGCAGCGTGTTTGAAGTCACGCCAGAAGAACGCGAAGCCTTTTGGGAACAACGCTACGCGGAGCCCGGCTTCGGCATTTGGCAAGCGAATTACCGTGATATCCTGACCGATCCTAAGGCCAATGCCCTGATCAGCGATTTCATCGCGCGCAAGATCCGCCAGCGGGTGAAGGACCCCGCGGTTGCGGAGAAGTTGATCCCGAAAAATCATGGGTTTGGTACGCGCCGCGTGCCGCTCGAAACCCGCTATTTTGAGGCCTTTAATCGCGACAATGTCCGGCTGGTGGATATCAATGAAACGCCGATTGAGCGCATTACGCCAAAAGGCATCAAGACCAGCGATGCCGAATATGAATTCGACATGATCATCTACGCCACTGGTTTTGATGCTATTACCGGCGCTTTTGATCGGATTGATTTCAGGGGCATTGGCGGCCAGCGGCTTAAGGATAAATGGGCAGATGGTCCGAAAACCTATCTGGGTCTGCAATCGGCAGGCTTCCCAAATATGCTGACAATCGTTGGGCCGCATAATGCCTCAACCCGCTGCAACATCCCGCGCTGCATTGAACAGAATGTGGAATGGGTGACGGATCTGATGCGCCATGTGCGCGAAAATGGCATCAGCCGCTTTGAAGCGACCGAAGCCGCAGAAGCCGAATGGTCGCATCATATCGAAACCCTGGCCGAGGGTATGCTCTATGCTCAGATCGATTCCTGGGCAACAGGCATCAATCGCAATGTCGAAGGCCGCGATCAGCGACGCATTCTGCAGTATCAGGGCGGCGCGCCGGCCTATCGCGCGAAATGTGATGAGGTTGCCGCGCAGGGCTATGCCGGCATGAAGTTGAGCTGAACCATGCGCCAAAACCCAGTCCGCGCCGCGCTTCGCCAAGGCCGCATGGCCCATGGCATCATGGCAACGGAATTTCTGACACCGGGGCTTTGCCAAATCCTCGGCAATGCCGGCGCGGATTATGTGATTTTCGATATGGAACATGGCGGCATGGGCATTGATGCGATCAAGGCGCAATGCGCCTTTGCGCGCAATATTGGCGTGGTGCCCTTGGTGCGCGTGACAGGCCATCATTACCACCTGATCGCGCCGGTCTTGGATGCCGGCGCCATGGGCATCATGGAACCCATGGTGGAAACGCGCCAACAGGCAGAAGAATTGGCCGCCTGGTGCCGCTATCGCCCCGAAGGCCGGCGCGGCGTTGGCTTCGGCTATGCGCATGATGACTATAAAGGCCAGGATGTGATCGCCGGCATGAAGGCCGAAAACGACCGCGTCATGGTCATTCCCCTGATCGAAACCGCCAAGGGGATTGAAAATGTTGAAGCGATCATGGCCGTGCCCGGCGTAGATCTGGGCTGGTTTGGCCATTATGATTTGAGCGATTCTCTCGGCATCACCGCGCAATTCGACCATCCGATGTTCCAAGCCGCACTTACCCGCTTCCTGAAAGCCTGCGAGGCTGCGGGCAAGCCCGCCGGCGTTTTGGGCGCGGGGATGGACATGGTGCGCGGTTGGCGCGCCAAGGGGTTTCGCTGCCTGTGCTACGGGTCTGATGTCAGCGTTTTCCAATCGGCCCTTAAGGGCGCCCTGGATACGCTGAAGGGCGAAGCGGGCTGAAAACACATCATCGAACAATCGGAAGACGATAATGGAATTCAAAATTGGCACTGAACAGCGGGAAATGATCGCCGCCGTCAGGCAATTGGCGCAGAACGAATTCAAGCAGGATGCGCCGAAATGGATGGATGGCACCTTTCCCTGGCCGAATATCAAGAAGCTCGCCGCGCTTGGCGTGCTGGGTATGTCTGTGCCGGAAGAATATGGCGGGCTTGGCCTTTCCATTCTCGATTCTGCGTTGATCCTGGAAGAAATCGCCAAGGTGGATTACGTCACCGCCATGGCGGTACTGGGTGAAGCGGGCGTGCAAACCCGCGTCATTTCCCACTACGCGCCCAAGGCCATCAAGGAACGCATCCTGCCCCGCGTGATTTCCGGCGATTGCATCCTTGCCATTTGCATGACGGAACCGCATGCCGGCACGGATGTCGCGAATTACCGCACCAATACCAAACGCCATGGCAATCATCTTGTGCTGAACGGCACGAAAACGCTGATTTCCCGTGCCGAGGAAGCCGGCATGTTCGTGGTGTTCACCCGCGTGGATGGCAAGGCGGGGCGCGAAGGGATCGGCTGCGTATTGGTGGAAAAGGGCACGCCGGGCCTTTCTGTCACCGGCACCTACCACACCATGGGTGGCGAGAATCTGTACGAAGTGCAATTCAATGATTGCGAATTGCCGCCAGAAAACCTGGTGATTGAAACCGATGGCTTCAAGAAATTACTGACCGCCTTCAATACGCAGCGCTGCCTCAACCCCAGCATTTCACTGGGCCTCGCCGAAGGCGCCTTTGATGAGGCGGTGCGCTACGTGAATGACCGCAAGCTGTTCGACAAATCCATCGCAGATTTCCAGGGAATTCGCTGGAAATTCGCCGATATGTTCAAGGATATCGAAGCCGGTCGCGGTTTGCTCTATCGCGCTTGCCTCACGGCCAACCCCTTCCCTGATCCCTTCATGGCCGCCACCGCCAAGGTCTTCTGCAATGAAATGTCGTTGCGCGTGACAAGTGAGGCCGTGCAAGTGCATGGCGGCTATGGCTTCACGGATGAATATCCGGTGTCGCGGCTGTATCGTGGAGCGCGCTATGGTTCGCTTGGTGGTGGGTCTTCAGAATCGCTGCGTGATCTGATCGGCAAACACATCCTGGCCGATGCCGGCGGCGTTGATGGCATTTTTGGCCTTGATACCTATTGAGAAACCTTGCAGGGCGCAGCCCGGCTGTGGTTAAGCTTTGAAAAATTCACCGGGAGGAATGTCATGACCCTGAAGCTCAGCCGTCGCGCCGTCATGGGCGCTGCCGCGCTCGCCCCCTTTGCCGCCCACGCGCAATCGGATTGGCCCAATCGCCCAGTGCGTATTGTGGTGCCCTTCCCGCCCGGCCAGGCCGCCGATATCTTCACGCGGCTGATTGCCGATGAGCTTTCCAAGCGCTGGCCGCAGCGCGTTGTGGTGGAAAACCGTGCTGGTGGCGCCGGGGTTCCAGGGGTTGAATCCGTCGCGCGCGCACCGGCTGATGGCTACACGCTGCTGACCGGCACATCCGGCCCGCTTGGCGTGAACCCTTCCGTCATGCCGCGCTTGCCCTATGATGTCGAGAAAGATTTTGCCTTCATCACCAATGTCGTCATGGTGCCGCTGCTGGTGATTGCGCATCCTTCCGTTCCCGAACGCACCATTCAGGAATTGGCGGCTAGCGCGAAGGCGCGGCCCGGGCAATTGGATATGGCCTCTGCCGGCCCCGCCACCAGCCAGCACATGGCAGCCGAATTACTGATGCTACGCGCCGGCATTCGCTTCAATATCGTGCATTATCGCGGCAGCGGCCCAGCCATTGCCGATGTCATCGCCGGCAATGTGAAGCTGATGACGGATTCCGTCGCCTCCGCCCTGCCGCATATCCAATCGGGCCGCGTGCGCCCGATTGCGCTGTGCAGTGCGCGGCGCGTGCCGCAATTGCCCGATGTGCCGACCATCGCGGAAAGCCTGGTGCCTGGCTATGAGGCCTCAGGCTGGTCCGGCTTGGTCGCGCCCACGGGCACGCCGCCCGAAATCATCAACCGCATCAATGCCGATGTGGTGGCCATCCTGCGCGATCCCGCCATCATCAAAAGGATCGAGGATATGGGCGCGGTGGCAGACCCGCTGACGCCAGATCAATTCGGCAGCTTCGTGCGCGCCGAGGTCGCCAAATGGCGCGAAGTGGCGCGCGCCGGCAATGTGAAGCTGGAAGGCTAAGCCCGAATCAATTCAGCGCCATACCGGCGGAAACGCCATGCAAGCAGGCCATCAATAGCGAAAGCGGCAGGCGCAGGCGCCACCACCAGGCAGGCGCCATGCTGGCCGCCTGCGCTGCGCGATCCGCCAATGGCAGCAACGCAAAAATTACCGCAAGCATGAGCAAACCCGCCTGGGGCGGCAGCAGCAGCGCCACCCAGGCCATCAGCATCGGCAGTACCGAAAGCACCAGCCAGCGCGTCAGCGCCGCCCCATCAACGCGGTTCGCCGCCAGCCCCCACCAGGCGCCGCCGATGAAGCTTGCAATCAAGGCGCCATAAGCCGGGCCAGCGAAAAGCGCGAAGGCCGCCGCATCCCCACCCGCGGCCAGAAGCGGCGGCATGGCAAGGCTTGGCAGCAGGCCAGCGGCGCCCAGCAGCAAAGCGGGGCGGGGGATGGAGGCATTGGGCATCCCCCTGCCCTCTCACAATTCTGGCGGTCAGGACAAGCCCTACCCTGGCGAAGCTGTGCCAATGGCGCCATCTTAAGCCCATGAACCTGATCGCCCCCGGCCCCGTGCTGTTCATGCCGGAAAAGCGCCCCGCGCCACCAACCATGCGCCGGCTCGCCGTGACCGCGCCTTATGAACCGAATGGCGACCAGCCGCGCGCCATCGCCCATCTGGTCGGTGGACTGGAAGCGGCAGAGCGTGACCAGATTCTGCTGGGTGTAACCGGTTCCGGCAAGACCTTCACCATGGCGAAGGTGATTGAAGCCGTGCAGCGGCCAACCCTGATCCTGGCGCCGAACAAGACCTTGGCCGCCCAGCTTTATGGCGAGATGAAAAGCTTCTTCCCGGAAAACGCGGTGGAATACTTCGTTTCCTATTATGATTACTATCAGCCCGAAGCCTATGTGCCGCGCACCGACACCTATATCGAAAAAGACGCGCAGATCAATGAACAGATTGACCGTATGCGCCATTCCGCCACGCAGGCGCTGCTGGAACGCAATGATGTGGTGATCGTCGCCTCGGTTTCCTGCATCTATGGTATCGGCTCGGTCGAGACTTATTCGCGCATGGTCGTGAAGCTTGAAGCCGGCGGGAAGATTGACCGGGATGTGCTGGTAAAGGGCCTGGTCGAACAGCAATATCGCCGCAATGATAATTTCTTCGCCCGCGGCACCTTCCGCATTCGCGGCGAAACCGTGGATTTATGGCCAAGCCATTTGGAAGACCGCGCCTGGCGCGTCTCCCTTTTTGGCGATGAGATTGAAGCAATCCGCGAATTTGATCCGCTGACGGGCGAAATCACCGCGGAGATGGAACGCGTTTCGATCTACGCCAATAGCCACTATGTCACCCCGCGCCCAACGCTGACCCAGGCCATCACACGCATCAAGGATGAATTGAAGGAACATCTGGCGAAGCTGCATGCGGAAGGCAAATTGCTGGAAGCGCAGCGGCTGGAACAGCGCACCATTTTCGACATTGAAATGATGGAAACCACTGGTTCCTGCAAAGGTATTGAAAATTACAGCCGCTACCTGACAGGCCGCAACCCGGGCGAACCGCCGCCCACGCTGTTCGAATACCTGCCGGAGAACGCTTTACTGATCGTGGATGAAAGCCACGTCACGGTGCCGCAGATCGGCGGCATGTATCGCGGAGACTATGCCCGCAAAACCGTGCTTTCCGAATATGGCTTCCGCCTGCCAAGCTGCACGGATAATCGCCCACTGAAATTTGAAGAATGGGATACCTACCGCCCGCCTTCCATCTTCGTGAGCGCCACCCCTGGCCCGTGGGAGATGGAACGCACCGGCGGTGCCTTCGCCGAACAGGTGATCCGCCCAACCGGCCTGGTTGATCCCGTCACGGAAATCCGCCCGGTGGAAAAGCAGGTGGATGATCTGCTGGCCGAATGCCGCGAAGTCGCCAAGCATGGCGGGCGCGTGCTGGTGACCACCCTTACCAAGCGCATGGCCGAAGATCTGACCGAATACATGACGGAAGCCGGCATTCGCGTGCGCTATCTGCATTCGGATATTGACACGCTGGAACGCATCGAAATCATCCGCGATTTGCGCAAGGGCGTGTTTGATGTGCTGATCGGCATCAATCTACTGCGCGAAGGTTTGGATATTCCCGAATGCGCTTTGGTCGCGATTCTGGATGCGGATAAGGAAGGGTTTCTGCGCAGCACCACCTCACTCATCCAAACCATTGGCCGCGCCGCGCGCAATGTGGATGGCCGCGTGGTGCTCTATGCCGATGTCATGACCGATAGCCTGCGCCGCGCCCTGGAAGAAACCGCGCGCCGCCGATCAAAACAGGAAGCCTGGAATGCGGAACATGGCATCACGCCGCAAACCATCCGCCGCGATATCTCGCAAGCGCTGCAATCCATCTATGAACAGGATTACGTGACGGTTGAAGCGCTTGAGGGCGAAGAAACCGCCGAATTCATCGGCAAGGATCTGAAAGCCACCATCGCAGAACTGGACCGCAAGATGCGCGCGGCGGCGGCTGATCTGGAATTTGAAACCGCCGCGCGTCTGCGTGATGAAATCAAGCGGCTGGAAAGCCTTGATTTGGGGCTCTCACCCAACCTCGCGGGCCGGTCGCTTCAGGAAGCCAAGCCGAAAGCCAAGAGTGATTGGAAACCGAAGCCCATGGGGCCAGGCGGTGGCGGCTATGACCCCAATAAGGCCAAGGGCGGGCGGCGACGCAAGGGTTGATCCGCCCAAAAAACCGGCGATCCAGGGTGCATATGCCTACAAACCGAACAGATTTCGGCTTTGCAACGCCCCCCGCAGAGGTTAAGCCTTGCCCGGTCACGCCCAAGGGCGCAGAGACTTGCTATCAGGTCGCAGGGACCACGGAAAAGGAAAAACCTCAATGGCTCATGGCATTTCGCGCCGCGCTGCGCTCATCACCGGCACTTCAATTTTGGCGGCGCCTCTCGTGGCCCGCGCCCAGGCGCCGCGTCTTCGCCTCACGCTGGATTGGGCCTTCCAGGCGCCGAATGCCTTCGCGCTGCTGGCGCGCGACAAGGGCTATTTCCGCGAAGCCGGTATTGATGTGCAGATTGACCGTGGCCAGGGCTCCGGCGGCGTGCCGGTGGCACTTGCCGGCGGGTCCTATGATATGGGCTATGCGGATTTGAACCCCGCCATCAAATTCGTGGCTGAAAACCCGGATCGCGGCATTGTCGCGGTTGCCGTGCTGCATGATCGCAGCCCGCTTTGCGCCATTGTGCGCGCCGATGGCCCCATTCGCACGCCGAAGGATCTGGAAGGCAAGCGCCTGGCCGCGCCGGATTTTGATGCCGGGCGTCAGCTTTTCCCAGCCTTTGCCAAATCTGCCGGTATTGATGCCAGCAAGGTGACTTTCCTTTCGGTGTCTCCCGCCTTGCGTGAACCCATGCTTGTGCGCCGTGAAGCCGATGGCGTAACGGGCTTCGTCACCACCTCAGCACTCGCGCTGAAGGGCATCGGGCTCGATCATCCGGCGCAGCGGGTCATGATGTATTACGACCATGGGCTGAACCTTTACGGCGGCGCCATTCTGACCACGCGCGCCTTCATTGAACGCAACCCAGCCGTGGTGCGTGGTGCGACGGCAGCGCTGATGCGCGGCTTCCGCGATACGCTCCGCAACGGTCAGGAAATGCTGGATAATCTGAAGCGCGTCGAACCGCTGACGGATGTGGCACTGGAACGTGAGCGGCACGAGATGAATGTCGCGCGCGTTATCATGTCGGACAATGTGCGCGCCAATGGGCTTTCATCCGTGGATATGGGCCGGCTGCAAACCGGCATTCGTGCGGTGGAAGAAGCCTATAACCTTCCGCCCCGGGTGCAGGCCGCGCAAATCTACACAGTGGATTTCCTGCCCCCCGCCGCTGACCGCGCGGTCTGATCACGCAATATGGCGCAGGCTTTCGTGGATATCTCCAATGTCGCTATGCGCTATGGCGGCGTTGAGGGAACGCTCGCGCTGAAAGGCACCAGCCTTGCGGTGGCGGAGGGTGAATTCGTCGCCGTGGTCGGGCCATCAGGCTGCGGCAAATCCACGCTGATGCGCTTGGTAACTGGGCTTTGGCCGCCAACGGAAGGCCAGGTTTTCGTGGATGGCAAGGAAGTGGAGGGCCCGCTTTCCATCGCCGGCATGGCCTTCCAGAACCCAACTTTGCTGCCGTGGCGGAATATTCTGGATAATGTGATGCTGCCCTTGGAAGTGGTGCAGCCGCATCGCGGCCAATTGCGCGCCAAGCGGGCCGATTATGAACGCCAGGCGCGTGAATTGCTCGCCCTGGTCGGGCTTGATGGGTTTGAATCCAAATTTCCCTGGCAGCTTTCGGGTGGGATGCAGCAGCGCGCATCGCTTTGCCGCGCGCTGATCCATCAGCCGCGCTTGCTGATGCTGGATGAGCCCTTCGGCGCCTTGGATATCTTCACGCGCGAAGACCTGTGGGCGGTAATGCAAAAACTTTGGCTGGCGCGCCGCCCTACGGTGATCCTGGTGACGCATGATTTGCGCGAAGCCGCTTATCTGGCAGACCGCGTGCTGGTCATGTCTTCCCGGCCCGGCCGCATCATTGCCGAAAGGCGCGTGGACTTCCCGCGAGAGCGCACCATGGAAACCACCTACACCACCGAATTCCAGGATCTGGTGCATGAACTTCGGGACCGCATCAGCGATGCCCGCGATGCCGAGGAAATTGCCGATGCCCCGTAAAGCGCTCCGCAGCCCGGAAGCCTTGGCGGCTGCCGCGCGCCGCCGTCGCCGGTTGGAAGCCTGGCTGCCCTGGCTGGTGATTGCGGGCATGTTCCTGATCTGGGAAGCCGCCGTCTGGGCCTTCAAGATTCAGCCCTTCATCCTGCCGGCGCCATCAGCCATTGCGGCGAGCATGGTGAAATGGTGGCAGCCCTTGCTCACCAATTCATGGGCAACGCTGCTGACCACCGTGATCGGCTTCGCCATGGCAGTGGCATTCGGGTTGGTGCTCGGCGTCTTCATCGGGTCTTCCGTCCTGGTCTATCGCGGGCTTTATCCGCTGCTGATCGCCTTCAATTCCGTGCCAAAGGTTGCCGTGGTGCCGGTTTTGGTCATCTGGTTCGGCGCTGGCTTTTGGCCAGCCGTGCTGACTGCCTTCCTGATTTCCTTCTTCCCGATCGTGGTGAATGTCGCGACCGGCATCGCAACCGTGGAACCTGAATTGCGCGATGTGCTGCGCGCGCTTGGCGCGAAGCCAATAGACATCATCCGCAAGGTCGGGCTGCCGCGCGCCATGCCTTATTTCTTCGCCTCGCTCAAAGTCGCGATCACGGTCGCTTTCGTTGGATCCATCATCAGCGAAACCGTCGCCGCCAATGAGGGCATTGGGCATTTGATGCTGGTTGCATCCTCCCGCTTCGATGTGCCGCTGGTCTTTGCCGGCCTCATCATCACTGGGGTGATGGGTGTCGCGATGTATTGGGTTGCGGTCACGATTGAAGAACGCACCACCGGCTGGGCTACGCGCGGCCAGCAAGACCCGCGCCTTGCCGCCGGCGGCTGAGGCAATGACAGAAGCGCCACTTCGGCTTGGCATGATGACGCCAAGCTCCAATACGGTTTTGGAACCCGTCACCGCAGCGCTGCTCGCACCCACCCCCTGGATCACGGCGCATTTCCAACGCTTGCGCGTGCTGGCCATCAATCTGGGTGCGGATGCCACCAGCCAATTTGACCCGCGCCCGATGGCGGATGCGGCGGGGCTTCTGGCCGATGCCAAGGTGCATGCGCTTTGCTGGAATGGCACTTCCGGCGCTTGGCTCGGCCTTGAAAGTGATCGCAAGCTTTGCGCCACCATCACGCAAGAAACCGGCCTGCCCTGCACCACGGCGACGCTTGCGCTATTTGATGCGCTGTCTGCGCTCGGCGCCAAGCGTATCGGGCTGGTGACGCCTTATCTGAACACGGTGCAATCTGCTATCATTGAAAACTTCGCAAGCCTTGGCGTGGACACAATCATGGAGCGCCATCTGGAAGACCCCGGCAATTACAGCTTCGCCGAACACAGCGCTGCCAAGGTGGATGCGCTGGTGCGGGAAGCCGCCGCCACCAAACCAGATGCCATCGTGATCCATTGCACCAATTTCCGCGGCCTGCCCGGCGCCGTTGGGATCGAGGCTGAAACCGGCATCCCCATTCTGGATTCAATCGCCGTGGCACTTTGGGGTGCCATTCGCGCGGCAGGCCGCGATCCTGCCATGATCAAGGGCGCGGGGCGGCTTTTCACCCTCTGAACGTCAAATACCTTATCGCGGCCCCGCCGCTGCAGTTCCTTCCGGCGCATGGGCAAATTCCGGCACCAGACGCGCCAATTGCTGAAGCGCAAGCCGCGCATTCCCTGCCCGCCCCGCTGCCGCCATTTCATCAATGGCGCGGCCTACCAAAGCGGAATCCGCCGTGCGCGGGGTTGCCACCAAAAGCCCAGGGAAAGCGGTTGGGCGGGGCGGTTCCTGGCCGTGAAACAATTCCTCATAAAGCCGCTCACCAGGGCGCAGCCCCGTGAAGCGGATTTCCACATCCTCATCCGGGCGCAGCCCGGCAAGCCGGATCATACGCCGCGCCAGATCCACAATCTTCACCGGCTGGCCCATATCCAGAACGAAGATACCGCCTTCGGCCAATTCCGGCGGCTGATCCTTGGCATCGGTGGTGCCGACGACACTCGCCTGCAAGACAAGCCCCACGGCTTCACGCACCGTCATGAAGTAGCGCCGCATATCGGGATGCGTGACGGTCAGCGGCCCACCGCGTTCCAATTGCCGACGAAACAGCGGCACCACACTGCCGGTCGAGCCCAACACATTGCCGAAGCGCACCGTGATGCAGCGCATCCCCGCGTGGCCATGACGCGCCTCACGATCCAAAGCCTGGCAATACATCTCAGCCAGGCGCTTTGAAGCACCCATCACCGATGTCGGGTTCACGGCCTTGTCGGTAGAAATGAACACCATCGCCGCCGTACCGACAGAACGCGCCGCTTCCGCCACCACGCGCGTGCCAAACGCATTGGTGAGCACACCTTCCAGCGGATCATTTTCCACCATCGGCACATGCTTCAGCGCCGCCGCATGAAACACCAATTCCGGCTTGATTTCTTCAAACAGGCGCCTGATCCGTGCCTCATCCCGCACATCGGCCAGCACCGCGCGGCGCGGCACATCCGGGTGTTTTTCGCGCAATTCCAGATCAATTTCATAAAGCAGGAATTCGCCGTGATCGAGCAAGACCAGCATCGAAGGCCCCAGCGCCGCGACCTGCCGCGCCAATTCGCCGCCAATCGTCCCGCCCGCGCCTGTCACCAGCACGCGCCTACCTTGCACCAGCCGCGCCATGCCTTCGCGGTCGAGCGGCACTTGCGGGCGATCCAGCAAATCCTCAATCGAAACCGGGCGCAATTCCACACGGCGCGCGGCCTCACTCCCTGCCGGATCAAGCCGCGTTGGCGCGGGCGCACGGCGCAAAGGCACGCCATGGCGATCGGCGGCATCCAACAGCGCCTCCAGCGCCGGGCCTTCAATATCAGGGCCAGACAGCACAATCAGCCCAGGCAAGCGCCCTTCCGCGCGCAGCCGATCCAGCACCGCTTCCGCTTCTTCAACCGTGCCCAGGATCAGATGCCCCTGCATGCGCCGCCCCGCCTGACGCGCCCGTAAGGACAGAATGCCAATCACCCGATACGGCGCGCGCCGATCACGTTCCAGCGCGCGAATGAAAAGATCAGTGCCGTCGGCAGCCCCCACCAGCAGCACCGCTTGCGCATCGGCGGCTGCCTCGCCAGCATGGCGCGTGGCCTGCACCAGGGCCAAAACCCGCGCGCCGATCAGCAGCGCGCCCAGCAGCAGGGCATGGATCAGCGGAAAGGCCGGGTTGGAAGGCTCCCACCCGCCGAGCATCTGCCCACCCAGCCAGAACAGCAAAGCGCCGCCAAAAGCCGCGCCCGCAACAGCAAGTAAATCGCGCAAGCCGACAAAGCGCCAATATTGCTGCGGCAGCCGCAACACCGCGCCAGCCGCCAACAAGGTCAATACTGCCCCGGGCGCCGCCACCGCCCACCAGGCCCCGGATGGCCAATGGCGCGGCGCAATCGCCCAGACCGCCAGCATCAGCGCCAGCAGCGCAATCAGCCCATCAAGGGCCAGATTCAGCAGAATCCGATGGGAAGGACGACGTGTCACCGGCATTTCCTAGCCCAGAATCTCCCGGGGTGGAATCGCTTCACGCCACGCGGGCGTTTTGGCGCGGCATGAAACCCGTGAGGCGACCATAAAGCGCCACAAGCCGCTGTGCTTCCCCCGCCCAGGAAAACTGCGCCAAAGCCGCTTCCCGGCCCGCTTGACCCAGCACCGCGCGGCGCATCGGGTTCGCCATGCGCTGCACTTCCTCAGCAATGGCGGCGGGATTGGCCGTATCTACCAGGGCGCCGCAGCCGGCCGCTTCGATCACCGCCGCAACCTCCTCGGCCTCCGTGGGCGCAATCACGGGCAGGCCGGCCAGCATGGCGTCGAACAGCTTATGCGGCAGGGCAAGGCGGTGATTCTCCGCCCCAGGCTGAAACAGGATCAACGCGATATCGCAGCGCGCTGCTGCCTCCAACGCCGCCTCATGCGGCAGCCAGCCCAAGGAAGTGATCCGCGCCGTAAGGCCAAGTGCCTCCGCCCGCGCCCAGAAATCAGCCTCACTGTCATCGGTGAAGCGGCCAATCAGGCAAAGCCGCGTCTCAGGTGGGCAAAGCGCCAGCGCTTCCAGCATATGCAGCGCGCCTCGCGCAAGACTGAGCGCGCCCAGATGCACCAGCGTCACCGGTCCCGGCGCATGGGCGCGCGGCAGCACATCGCCAAGCGCGTAATTGCGCAGCTTCACCACCCGCGCTTCCCCGCCAAAGGGCGCTTCCAGCCCATCCTTCGCGACCACCACCGCATCGGCAGCGCGCCCCATTACCCGGCAGGCAAAATACAGGCAGCTGCGCAAAACTGGCCGCAGCAAGGCCGGCGCCCTGCCATCCAGCCGCGACGGGTAATGTTCATGCACATCCAGAATGATGCGCGCACGGGTCCACCAGCCCGCCAGCAGCGCCGCCGCCCAGGCATCAGGTTCCGAGGCATGGATCACCCCCGCCCGCCGCTTCGCAGCAATCATGGCAAGGCGCGGAATGCCAAGCAGCCGGCGCCAGGCGCCGCGCCGCGCGGGGAAGGTGCTGATCGCGACGCCACCCACCATCGCGGGCGCCACGCGTGAAGCTGATTCAGGGCATAGATGCGTGACCGCATAGCCAGCCTCCGCCAGGCTCGCACCCTCTTTCATCACCACCCGAATATCGTCAGGCGGATGTGCGGCGGAAAGCAAAAGCACTCCCGGCGGCGCAAGCAAAACCGGGATCAGGCCACCATCGCGCGGCATTCCTCACCTTCCAGCAATGCCTGCAAATGCTCTCGCATGCGAAGCCCCGCCCGCCCATCCCAAAGGGGAATGGGGCGCATGGGCCGCGCTGCGGTGCTCAGAATCTCCGCCACACGCTGCGGCAATTCCTCGGGCGAGGTCAGCCTATTCATCCCGGCCGTAATGGTCACCGGGCGTTCGGTGGCGGCGCGCAGTGTCAGGCAGGGCAGGCCAAGGGCCGTCGCTTCTTCCTGCACACCGCCGCTATCGGTCGCCACAAGGCGCGCGCGGCACAGCAAGGAAAGGAATTCAAGGTACCCAAGCGGCGGCGTGATCCGCACCCCGAAAGGCGGCACAAAGCCAAAGGATTTGATCTGCGCCGCCGCGCGCGGATGGATGGGCCAAACCAGCGGCAGATACCGTGCGGCGGCCGTAAGCGCATCAAGCAGCGCAATCAATCGCTCAGGCTTGTCCACATTGCCGGCGCGATGCAGCGTCACCACGCCATAACCACCGCGCGTGAGGCCGCGCGGCAGGCGTTTCGCGCGCGCCGCCGCCAAATGGCGCAGCTGCGTATCCACCATGGCATTGCCCACGGCCCGCACTGCCGCCTCTGCATGGCCTTCCTGACGGAGCCGCACCGCCGTCGCCTCATCCGGCGCCCAGAGGAAATCGGAGATTGCATCAATGGCGCGGCGATTGATCTCTTCCGGCAAATCACGCTCGCCCGATCGTAACCCGGCCTCCAGATGGATAACCCGAATACCAAGCTTCCGTGCGGCAAGTGCAGCCGCCAGCGCGCCATCCACATCGCCCGCCACCACCACCGCAGCGGGTCGGCGCGCTTTCCAGGCGGTTTCGCAGGCGATCATCGAACGCCCGGTCAGCACCGCATGGCTGCCGCCCGAAATGCCAAGCGCAATATCGGGCGCGGGCAGACCCAGATCGGCGAAATGGACGCCGAACATGGCCGGGTCCTCATGCTGGCCAGTATGCACCAGCACGGGTTTGCAGAATTCCGGCCCCTCTGCCAGCGCATGCCAAAGCGCGGCGAGTTTCGGCAAATTGGGCCTTGCGGCCGCAACAAGATGGAGCTCGGGCAGCATGGTCAGCGCCTTCCTGAAACGGCTAAGCGATTTGGGGTTGAGTGTCCTTGTGCAGGCGCGGGGATTGCCTCGACCAGTGCCGCGAAGCGTGCCGCAAGCAGGCGGCGATCATGCTGGCGCACGGCAAGGCTGCGCGCCGCCGCCCCCATCGCCGCGCGGCGCGCGGGGTCTTCCACCAGGCTGGTCAACGCAGCGGCCAAGCCCGCCGAGTCGCCAGGCGGCACGGCGATGCCGCAGCCGCCATCCGCCAATAGCCGTGCGGCCTGACCAGGCGCGGTGCTGATCACGGGCAGCCCCGCGGCCAAGCCATCCATCAGCTTATTGGGGGCGGTCCATTCGGCGAAGGCCGGGAAATCGGCCAGGATATGCAAAGCGATTTGGCTGCCCGCGAAAAGCCGCGCCATATCGCGCTTGGGCATAGGCGGCAGGAAAGTCAGATTGGGCAGGCCCGCTGCCTGCTGGATCAGGGCGGTTTTCTCAGCACCTTCACCCACCAGCAGAATGCGGAGCCGGGCCTCGCCCCTGGCGGCCAAAAGCCGCGCGGCTTCCACCACCACGCCAAGACCATTCGCCTTGCCATGCGCGCCGGCATAAAGCGCCAGCACTTCCCAGGGGGCGGCCTCGGGCGGACGCCAGGGCGCGATATGGGGCCCAAAAAGGTCCAGGTCACATCCATTGCCAATCACTTGCACCCGCGCCGGATCGGCGCCGCGCGCGAGGGCTGTCTCCGCCATGCCTTCCGATAATGCGACCACCGCCGCCGCATGGCGGCAGGCGAGATTGGCCAGAGTATCAAATACGGGGACCAGCGGCACCGGCAGCACGCCCATGGCGCGTGGCAATTCCGGCCAGGGGTCGCGGATTTCAAAAATGAAGGGAATGCCGCGCAAACCCTTGGCCAGAAGCGCCGGCAAAGCCACCGTCAGCGGGGTTGAGGATGCGGTAATCAGATCAGGCTTCACCCGCAACGCAAGGCGCGTTGCGGCCGCCGCATAGCGCAGAAACGCCGCGCCACGGGCCGCAACACCCATCGCATTGGCGTAAGGGATATCGAATTCCACCACCTGGAAGCATGCCACGCGGCCTTCTCGCCTGCCTCTCCGAAAGGCGCCGCTGAGCCCGGTTTCAGCACCCTGATAGCCCCCTGTCGCCAGCGTCACGCGATGGCCACGCGCGGCAAGGCTGCGGGCGAAGGCGAAGCTCCGTGTTGCGGTGCTGCCCTCGGGCGTGCTGAAATGCTGATGCAAGTAAAGGATGTGCATGGAACTCAGCCGCGTGCTGCGGCGCGGATGGCGCGAATGACGCGGTGCTGCGCGTCCTGCTCCAAGCCGCTGCCGGATGGCAGGCAAAGCCCGCGCGCAAAAAGCGCTTCCGCCACCGACCCGCCGATGCAGCGCGCGTCACGAAACACAGGTTGCATATGCAAGGGCTTGAAGGCCGGGCGGGTTTCAATGCCCTCGGCGGCCAAAACGCGCCGCAGGCCATCGGCGTCCATGCCGAAGCCGGCTGGGTCAATCAGCATGGCGGAAAGCCAGCGCGATGCCCTGCCCCAAGGGGCTTCGGGCATGAAGGAAATGCCCGGCAAATCCTCCAGCCCTTCCTGGTAGCGCGCGAAGATCGCCCGACGCTGCGCTACGCGCTCGCCAAGTTTCGCCAATTGCGCGAACCCCACCGCCGCCATCAGGGACGACATGCCAAAGGAATAGCCTGTGCTGGTATGCTCATAATGCGGCGCAGGGGATCTGGCCTGATCGGCGAGGGTGCGGGCATGAGCGATCAGCCCTGGATCATCGGAAGCCAATGCCCCGCCCCCGCCAGCGGTGATGATCTTATTGCCATTAAAGGAAAAAGCCGCGAGCTGCGCCCCGCGCCCAGCCGGCAAGCCGGATTGAGAGGCACCCAGCCCCTCCGCGCTATCGGATATCAGCGCCACACCATATCCAGCGCAAAGCGACGCAATGGCCCGCAACGCGGCACATTGGCCATAAATATCCACCGCCACCACCGCCTTGGGCAGCCTGCTCTGCCGCGCGGCCTGCCAAAGCTCCGCAGCCAGTAACGCCGGGTCAAGCGTCCAGCTCTCGGGGCAGACATCCAGGAAGCGAGGTCGCGCGCCCATCTGCACTGCCGGCGCCACGGAAGCGATGAAGGTGAAGCTTGGCACCCAAACCTCATCCCCCGGGCCGATGTCCAGCACGCGAAATGCCAGCGTCAGCGCCGCCGTGCCGGAAGCAACCGCCAGCACATGGGCAAAGCCGGTGGCCTCGGCAAAGGCGGCTTCAAAGGCGCGTGGTGCGGGGCCGGCAGGGGCAAGCCAGCCCGAGGCAAGGCTCGCTTCCAGCACAGCTATCTCCCGCCCAGTCAAATGGGGGGGCGACAGCAGGATGGGGGCGGACAAATCCCGCGCTGGCAGGGGGGGCGGGGGCAGTAGGCGGGCCGTTTGGGCGGCGGAGAGCATGGCAATCACCCCTTGCCCCCGACCATGACCGGCGCCGCACCAAGGGGCAGGCTTTCATCAAGCCTCGCCGAGGTTGCATGGCCAGGCATGGTCGCGCCATGGCCGCGCAGCAGAAGCACGCCGCAGGCCAAGGCGAGTTTCATATCTGTTGTAAATTCAGGGACCTGCCGCGCATATTGGACATCACAAGCAAGCCGTTGCGCCCAAGGCACGGCATTGCGCCCGCGCGCTTGGGCCAGGCCAAACAGGCCGGGCCTGATCCTGAGCCGCTCAGCCTCCGCCGCGCTGAACAAGGGCGTATAGTCACAAGGCAAGGGGCGCGGCCCCACCAGGCTCATCTCACCGCGCAAGACATTGATCATTTGCGGCAATTCATCCAGCCCACTGGCCCGCAGCCAGCGCCCGAAGCCATTCAGCCGCACCGCATCCGGCGCCGCGCCTTCGCGCATGGTGCGGAATTTCAGCAATGTGAAGGGCGCGCCATGCCGCCCGGCGCGGCGCTGGCGAAACAGGATGGGCCGGCCCAAGCCGAGGAGCACCGCAAGCGCCAAAAGCGCCAGGACCGGGGCGCCCAGAACCAGCACCAGCGCTGCCACGCTGCGATCAAGCGCAGCCTTACCCCAAAGCGCGTACATGCCCTGCCCCCCTGATCGGCGCCCGCGCCGTGACCCCAATCCCAAGTGCAAGCCCCAGCGCCAGCCAGGCCATCCGATTGCCGAGATCGGTCGAGACCTGCAGCGTCACTGCCATCGGCAGGCACAACATCAAAAGCCGCGCCACCCGCCAGGATGGCGTTGTTCTGCCAAGCCGCCAGAATACGTAAGCCGCGCCGCCAAAGGCGATCAGCCAAAGGGCAAAACCGGGCAGCCCGACCTCGGCAAGCGCCTCGATGCCAAGATTATGGGGGTGCCGCCCGCGCCATTCGCCAAACCCTGCCGCCAGGCTGAAGCCCCCGGTGCCAAGGCCAAAGGGCATGGTTTGGCCGGCGAGGCGCAAGGCCTCCTCCCACAAGGGTCCTCGGCCGGAGCTTTCCAGCATATTCGGCGCAAGAATACGTTCCAAGGTATGGAGGGTTCGGCTGGGTTCGCCCCCCAGGAACACCAACGCAGCACCAGCAAGGCCAAGCGAAGCGAGCAACCAGAGAGCGGCCAGCCCAGGTTTTCGTTGCCGAAGCAGGACCAGCACCGGCCCGGAAGCCAGGCAAAGCGCCAGCGCCACCAGCGCCGCGCGCCCGCCGGGCAGCAGGGCACCGACCGCCAGGGCCAGGGCCGCCCCCAGCCACAGAAGCCCAGGTAATGCTCCGCGCGCTTCCGCCCATTGCACCGCGGCCAAAGCCGCCGCTGTTGCAATGGCGAGCCCCGTGACCTG
This sequence comes from Roseomonas sp., assembly GCA_020249145.1. Classification (GTDB taxonomy): domain Bacteria; phylum Pseudomonadota; class Alphaproteobacteria; order Acetobacterales; family Acetobacteraceae; genus Neoroseomonas. The sequence goes on from JADCGF010000007.1 coordinate 120,798, forward strand.
ATAGGCGATGCGCCATTTCTCCGGATCGGCGCCGGGCAGGCCACCCCGCACAACGCTGCCCCCCGCCAGATTGACCGCAAGACTTGCCGCGACCGCTGCCCCCGCGCCGATGATGCCGGCGCAAAAACCGCGCAAGGCGGCCTCATCCCCCGCCACCACCAGCCCGGCCAGCAGCATGATCGGCCCAAACAGGATGATTTCAGGCAGCTTGGCCGCCAATACGGCGCCTGAAGCAGACCAGCACCCGGCCAGAACAAGCCAAAGCCAAAGCGCCCCAATCGCCGCAAGCGGCAGGCCGATTTCGGGCGAGATCACCCAGGCCCGTGTCAGGGCACAAAGCATGAGCATGGGCAGCGCTATTGCTGCCATGAATATCGTAAAATCAATGGGTAACCCGCCGATCAGGGGGATGGATTTCAAGGCCCCAGCCAAATGCAATAGCGCCGAGGCGGCGCCGCTGAGCCAGGCCAGCCCATCCAGGGGCGGCGTTGCCGCCCCGCGCGCCGCCGGCACCCTCAATCCCCCTGCATGGCGGGGCTGCGCGTCACCAGCGCGGCATCGCGGAAGGCGCTTCGCGCCAGCAGCAGCCCCGCCGCCCCCATCAGCACAGCAAGCGGCACCACCAGCAGCCAAAGCCCGAGCAAAAGCGGCCGATTGGGGCGGGAGGCGCGGGCTTCCACCATCGGTGCCGCGATCAGCCGTGCCGCCACAGCCTCATCCGCCGCCACCACCAGCCCGGCGCGTTGCTGCTGCGCCAAAAGATCGTAAAGGCTGTTGCGAAGAAAAACATCGCTTTCGCCGGATAGCCGCGCCTCCAAGGCCGCGACCCGGCGCGCGGCCTGATCGGCAAGGTCCGCACGCACCTTGGCCTCGGCAAAACGGTGCAGGCTGATCAGGGCTTGCAGCGCCAAAGCAGGATCGGCGTGGATTAATTCAAGGCTCCAGGTAATGCTGCCAAGATTCTGATTTACTGACAAATATCGTTCAACCCATGCCAGCACATCATCCGCATCCAGCGCACGATTGAAGCCCAATGAGGCCAACAGCCAAGCAAGCGGAGAGGCCTGCCGCCGCTGTTCCATCGCCTGCAACAAACCGGTTTCGTTGGTGAGCATGCGCGCCGCCTCGGGCGAGCGCAGCGCGGCCAGATAGACGGCGAAATTGCCGCCGGGACGCGTATCAAGCCCCTGACCCAGGGAAAGGGGATGCGCCGATAGCAGGGACGAAATGGCGAAGGCCGTGGTTTCCGCCGGCGCCACCTGGGCGCGCGCCACATGGCCGCGCGGCCAAAGCAGGATCGCCGCCGCGCCCCCCACCCAAAGCAGCAGCAGGATCAGCGCCAGCCTGGCACGCCAAGCCCAAAGCCCCATCAGCAGCAGCGGCAGCGGCATCAGCCGCCCCCCATTTTGGCGGGCAGGGCGATTTCCGTGAAAATCCGTCGGATCGGGCGCTGGGCGCGGAGTTCCAGCACGGGGGCCGGTTCCACCCGCCCATAGGCAGGGCTTTCCCAACCGCAGATCAATTCCAGGCTGAAGGGCGCATCGGCGGCCAGCGTGATGCGCGCCTTGGCACTTTCCACCCCATTTTCAATGCGCCGCCAATCGCCGGGGCAAAGCCGCCAGCGCAAGGCAAGGCGCCGGAAGTTCCCACCCACTTGATCCTCCACACGCCAGAACCGTCCGCGGCATTCAACCCGCCTGGCATGGCGATTGCCGCGCCAATCGCGGGTCTTGGCGCCATCGGGAATGGCGCGGCAGCGTGGCCAGCGCCCGAATAGGAAGGGGCCAAGCCGCGGCATGGGTTCCGCATCATCAAAGGTGATCAGATTATGCCCGGCGCCGCCGGCCAGCATGCTTTGCCACCAATCGAAGCCGGGCGGCGGCAAATAGGCGCCGCTGCCGCCATCACGGAGCAGATTCTCATTCCCGTCCCAAAGGTCGAAATGCAGCAAATCCGCCTGACCAGGCCGAAAGCGCAACGGCACGCCGGTGCGCAGCACCCCGCGCGCGCCACCTGCCCCGGCAAGCCCGAACCAGCCGGCGCTACGCCAATGCCTGGCCGGCGATAGCGGCGCGGCGGGCGTGGTGGATAGGCCAAGGGCTCGACAGCCAGGATCATCCGGCAAGCCAGCGCCGGCCCCCAGAAAAAGGCGCGAGGCGCGTTCCAGGCTGGCGCGCGCATCGCCGGCGCCAAGGCCGGACAGATCGGCAAAGGCCGAATCATCGCAAGGCCCGATGCGCGGCAAGGCGCCATTGGGGGCCATGACGCGGCCAAGCCATTGGGTGGCCGATGCGGCTCGGGCGTTGAAGGGCGCCGCAAAGCCAGGCGCGCCATGGCGGCGACGGAACCATTCGGCCATTGCCAGCACATCCAGCATCAGCCGGTGATAGGCCGGTGAGGCCTGGGCAAAGGCGCCACAGGGTGAGACCAGCCGCGCAACAGCGCGTGAGAGCCCCCGCGCCCCGGCGCGCTGATCACGCGCCCGCCCCAACAGCAAGCCGCAAACGAACAGCCCCGCCGCTTCGCTGATCGGGTGGTTATTGTCCTGCGCCGCGCCATAGGCGCGTGTGGCGCGAATGCGCCGCGCGTGCAGCCCAAGCAATGCCCGCGCGCCAGGGCCGAGCCGCCGGTCCGCGCCCAATAAGGCCAGCGCGAGGCTGATCCCCATGGCGCGCAAGGCCGCTTCCTGCGCGCAAGCCCAGGCCGGGCCGCGAAAGGGCGGGTTGGCAGCGGCCCAATCGGCCAGTAGTGCTTCCGCCTCGCTCAGTTCTGGGCCTTCAGGATCACGTGCGGCGGCTTGGGCCAGCGTGAGCAGGGGCGCAAGGCGGTGGGTTTCCCAAAGGCCGCGGATATCGGGACCGGGTCGGGCAAGGACCTCCAGCGCATGGGCCGTCGCGTCAAAAGGTCCATGCCAATCGCGCCGCGTTATGGGCAGCGTGCTGGCGTCCGGCAGAAAGGGGCCAAGTGGGGCTGGCCGATCCGGCAAGGCATAACGGGCGAGCCCGGTGGCAAGGCGCAGACGATGCCAGGCAAAAAGCGCCACGGGCCGAGAGCCAAGCCGCCGCGCCGCATCTGCGCTGAGCCAAAGACCCCGCCAGCCGGGCAGGATGGTCGTGGAATGCCGGGTTTCGCCAAGAATTGTATCTCCTGGCACGCTACGTCTCCTTGGGTGATTTAAGGCGTTGTAAAACAATCTATGGTTGTGTTATGAAAAAATCAACCATATTTTTAGGTGTGATTTATGGATAGTTTCGCCAAAAAAGGAAGAAGGGGCAGGGTATCACAATCACCCATTATCCTGCTGATTTTATGTCTTTTTGCCGCCATCCTGCCCGCCGCGGCACAAACTGGCGCGCAATTCCTTGCCCCGCCCAGCCTGCCGCCTAGCCTGCCAAGTGGGACGAATCTGCCCAACCTTCCCCCTGGCGCGCAGCGCGAGATTCTCGCCCGAGTCCTGGAAGCCGCCAACGCCGCGCCTCTGCCACCCGCTGCCCCGGCACTGCAAGCCACCGCCCCACGCCCCGCACCCAATCTTTCCAGCATCGAGGCCTTTTTCGCCGAAAGGCTGGAACAGGTGGAACTCCGCCAATTCGGCTATGATACTTTCCGCGGTGGCGCCGCCCCGCCGCCAAGCTTCGGTGCCCTGCCCGGTTCCTACATTTTGGGGCCGGGCGATGAGGTGGTGGTGGCGCTCCGTGGCCGGGCACGGCAAACGCTTTCCCTCAGGATCGGGCGGGATGGCATGCTGCTGCTGCCGGAATTGCCGCCCATCCCCGCCGCCGGGCGCAGCCTTGCTGACCTGCGCGCCGATATGGAAGCCCGTGCGGCGCGGGAGCTTGGCGGTTCTGAAGTCTTCCTTTCCATCGGCCAGATCCGCCAGATCAGCGTTTTCGTGGGTGGTGAGGTGATGCGCCCCGGCTTTCAGCATCTGACCGCGCTCGCGACTGTTTTGGATGCGCTGGCAGCGGCTGAAGGCGTGCGGCGGAGCGGGTCCTTGCGTGCCATCAGGATCGAGGGGCCAGCGGGGTCGCGGCAGGTGGACCTCTATCCTTTGCTCGCCGATGCGCCGGGGACGGCGGATCTGACCTTGCGGGAGGGTGAGCGGATTCTGGTGCCGCCCCTGGGTGGTGTCGTGGCGATTGCCGGCGATGTCGCCCGGCCCGGCATTTACGAATTGCCGGCACGTCAGGCCGCCATGCCGCTGGAAGATGCGCTGGCGCTGGCCGGCGGGCCGTTGCGCCCCAGTGGCAATAGGCTTTTGGTGCAGCAAAGCGATGCTCAAGGGCGGCGGAGTTTCGCGGAGCTTGGGCTCAATGCCAGCCTCAGGCGCGGCGATGCGCTGCTGGTGCGGCCAGGGGCGGATGTGGCGGCCAATACCATTCGCCTTTCCGGGCATGTGGCGATGCCGATCACCCGCGCGGCCGGTGGGCGGCAGGGGCTTTCGGTGCGCGGCCTGATTGCGGACCATCGCCAATTGGGGCCTGATCCCTATACGCGCTTCGCCGTGGTGCTGCGCCCAGATCAGCGGAGCGGCCAGCGCCATTTGCTGCCCTTCGATCTGGCCCGCGCGCTGGAAGGCCGCGGCGGGCCCGCCTTGCGCGATGGGGATGAGGTGATTGTCTTCGCCCGCGCGGATATCCAATGGCTTTCAAGCAGCGCCATCCAGCGCGCCTTGCGCGGCGAGGCAACCACGATGCAGGGCGGGGAATGCGTGGCGCTGACGCAGATTGCCCAGGCCGCGCAGGCCTCCCCCGCCCGCTTCGCCCATGCGCGCGCAACGGGGTTCCCGGAGATGGGCGAGGCACGCTGCCCGCGCATTTTTCAGGAAGTGCCGGAATTGGCGGGCTTCCTGCTGGACCACGCCGCGTTGGTAACCGGGGAGGTGCGTGCGCCCGGCCTTTACCCGATGATGGAAAACACCCCCATCGCCGATGCGCTGGCAATTGCGGGCGGGGTGACCGCGCTTGGCAATGCGCGTGCGCCAGATGTGGCGCGGGAGGTGCCGAATCCGGCACTCTCCGGCCAGGTCACGCATGTCAGCCTGGGGGGCGGCGGGGCTAAGGCTGTGTCGCCGCGCCAAGCTTTGCGGGTACCGCGGCGCGAGGATGCGCTGGATAGCGGGCCGGTGCTGCTGCTGGGCGAATTCCGCAACCCCGGCAGCTATGAATTGCGCCGAGGGGAGCGGCTTTCGGAAGTGATCGCGCGCGCCGGCGGGCTGACGCCAGAGGCCTTCCCTTATGGCGCGGTCTTCACGCGCGAAAGCGTGCGCCAGCGCCAGCAGGAAGGCTTTGCCCGCACCGCGCGCGATCTGGAAAGCAGCCTGGTGCAATTGGCCTCAGGCCAGGCTTTGCCCGGTTCACGCGGCGGCACGGCAGATGTTGGCGGCGCCATGAAGGCCGGGCGCGAATTGGCAGCGACGCTCCGCGAAGCGCGCGCCGCCGGGCGCGTGGTGGTGGAGGCCAATCCCGTGATCCTGCTGGCGCGGCCCGATTTGGACATCGTGATGGAACCCGGCGATGTGCTGGCCATGCCAAAGCGCCCGCAGGATGTGACAGTGGTGGGCGCGGTGCTGAACCCTGGCAGCCTGCCCTTTCGCCAAGGCTGGCGCGCGGCGGAGTATATCCAGGCCTCGGGCGGGGCGCAGCGCTTTGCCGATGCGTCGCGCGTTTTCGTCGTGCTGCCGAATGGGGAAGCAGCGCCGGCGGGGCAAGGCTACTTCCAGGGCGGCGGGCCGCCCTTGGCGCCGGGTAGCCTGGTGATGCTGCCGCAAGACCCGGCACCGTTTGAGACCTGGGGCTATATTCGCGACGTCACACAGATTCTGGGGCAGCTCACGATTTCATCGCTGGCATTGGCGGTGGTCGCGCGGGAGGCGCGGCGGAATTAGGGCACCTTCGCGCGCGCCAAGTGAAACCACTTGGCTTTCAGATGCTCCCGCCCGATGTGCCAGCGTCATCGCAGGGGCTTGCGGGCCCGGTCCGGGCGCCGCAAGCTTGCCGCCATTATCGGGAAACGGACAGAAAACATGAATTTCACCTCAACGCGCCGCGCGATGCTGACTGCCCTTGCCGCAACGCCAATGCTGTCGCCAGCGCTGCGCGCGCAGGCCGCCTTCCCCGATAAGCCCATCCGACTGATCGTGCCTTTCGCGCCGGGCGGGAATTCGGACCTGACGGCGCGCGCCTGTGCGCCGGCCATGTCGGCAAAGCTTGGCCAGCCTGTGGTGGTGGAAAATCGCGCGGGGGCGGGCGGCAGTGTCGCCGCGCAGCAGGTCGCGCGGATGCGGCCGGATGGGTATACGATTCTGCTTGGGTCCAATGGGCCGCTGACGATCAACCCCACCGTGCAGGCCAATCTGGGCTATGACCCGCTGCGCGACTTCATGCCGATTGGGCTTTTTGTGCGCACACCGATGGTGATTGCCGTGCATCGCAGCCTGCCGGTGCAAACGGTTGCGGAGCTTGTCGCGCATTCAAAGGCCAATCCGGGGAGGCTCGGCTTCGGGTCTTCGGGCATTGCCAGCGCGGCGCATCTTTCGCTCGAGATGTTCAACGCGGCGACCGGGGCGGGCATTACGCATATTCCCTATGGCAGCGGGGGCGCGCTGACGCCGGACCTTATCTCCGGCACGATTTCTGGCGCCATTACGGAGATTTCCACAGCCCTGCCGCTACACCGGGAAGGGGCGGTGCGGATTTTGGCGGTAGCGGCGGCGGATCGGCTACCGCAAGCCCCCGAATTGCCCACCGCGAATGAGGCCGGGGTTGCCGGTTATCAGGCTGCGGCTTTTGTTGGCATTGTGGCGCCAACGGGTGTGCCCGAAAATGTCGTGAAGGCTCTTGGCGAGGCTGTCGCCGCCGCCGTCGCCGACCCTTCGGTGCGGTCTCGGTTGGAAGGCATGGGCAGCCTGATGGCCAGCACCACCGAGGCAACGCCGGCGGGCTTTGCTGCCTTTCTGCAGCGCGAGACGGCATGGACCCGCACGGCGGCGGAACGTGCGGGGCTCCGGGCGGGGTAAGCTAGGCTGATTACAAATCAACCTTGATATTGGCGCGCTTAATCACATCACGCCATTTGTCGCGTTCCGCTTCCAGTCGCTTGTCGCCATCAGCGGGCGTTGAGCCAACGTAATCAAAACCCATTTCCTCAAAGCGCTTCATCACATCAGGCTGGCGCGCGGCGGCGATGGCCACTTCATGCAGGCGATTGACAGCACGATCAGGTGTCGCTTTCGGCGCTACCAGCATCGCCCAGGTATAGACATCGTACTCCTTCAAGCGCGGATCGCTTTCCGCCATGGTCGGCACATTCGGCAATTGTTTGATCCGTTCACGCACCATGGTGGCCAGCGGGCGCACCGTGCCGGCGCTGATCTGGCCGGAAGCGCCCGGCACATCGGCAAACACCATATCCACTTCGCCCGCAAGCAGGGCGGTAATCGCCGGACCACTGCCGCGATAGGCCACATGGGTCAGGTCCACGCCCATCATCAGCTTATAAAGTTCTCCACCCAAATGGAGCGGCGTGCCACTGCCCGCTGACCCGTAATTCAGCCTATTGCCGCGCTCCCGCACCATGGCATGAAACCCGGCGATATCGCGGGCCGGGCTATCGGCGCGCACAATCAGCACATAGGGCGAGGTGGAAATCAGGCTGATCACGCGAAGCTGCGCCACCGGATCATAAGGCATGGGATCAGCCGTGAGCGGCGCCGTCAGGAAGGAGATGGAGCCCATCAGAATCGTATGCCCATCTGGCCGCGCCTGCACCACGGCGCGGGTGCCGATGGTGGCGCCGGCGCCTGCGCGGTTTTCCACCGTGACCGCCTGGCCCAGCAATTCGGCCATTTTGGGCGCCAGCAGCCGCGCCGCGATATCGGGCGTGCCGCCAGGGGCGAAGGGGACAATCATATTCACCGCGCGATCAGGAAAGGCGCCTTGCGCGAAGGCGGCGGGGGCGAGCGCACTGCTGCCGGCCAGGGCAAGCGCATGACGGCGGGACAAGGTAAGGGGCATCGGCGTTTCCTTTGAGCTTGATACTATCTTGCCCAATCCAGGCGCTGGCGAAAAGACTTATTGACTGCGCAGCCCATTGGCCGGCACCTCACGCGGCAGCAAATGCGCGCGCCAGAAAAGCGCAATCGCCACCGTGCACAAGGCGCCAAACCCCGCGTAAAGCGCGCCGGCATCGGCGAAGCCGATTTCACCCACCAAAGGCCCGGCCAGCATCAGCCCAACCGGCAGGCCGTAGACTGCCAGCATGCGCAGCCCCATCACGCGACCGCGAAACTCCTGCAACGTGATCCTCAGCAGCAGCACCGCCAGCGGCACCATGCAAAAGCTTTGCACAAACCCCGCCAGCGCCAGCACCACGCCACCCATTACAGGGTCCGTCAGGCGCGCGAAAACCAGCAGCAGCAAGAACCAGGACAGCGACGCCGCCAGCATGGTGCGCGCGGGTGGCAGCCCCCCTCCCCGCGCGCTGATGAAAAGCGAACCGAGCATCGCACCACCGGCGAAACTCGCGGACAAATAACCAAGCCCGGTGCGATCCAGCCCGTAAACATCACGCGCCACATGCGGCAGCAGCCCCCCGCTGATCGGATAGGCGGCGAAATTAGCCAGGCACGCCAGCAGCAGCGCCGCCAGCACGGGCGGTGTTGCGCGGGCATAGGCAATGCCATCGCCAAGATCGGCCCAGGGGGTTTTCATCACGACCCCTTGGGCGGCGCGCGCAGGTGGTTCATCCACCTGCAAGGTCAGCAGAAAGGCGCAAAGGTATATGGCCGTCACCGCCATATAGGCCGGACCAATGCCGAGAAACGCAACCAGCCCCGCCCCGGTCAGTGCACCAATCACGCGGGCACTATCGGCGCTCATGCGTTCAATCCCCATCGCACCCATCAGCAAGGGGGGCGGCATGCCGGCTGCAATCAGCGCATTGCGCATGCCCATATCGGAAGGACGCACCAGGCCGCTCAGGAAGGCCACGCCACAAACAAGCCATGGGGAAAGCAGCCCTGCCATGGCGCAAAGCGTCAGCACCGCCGCCAGCACCGCATACCAGGCCCGCATGGAGGACAGCACGCGCCGATGCCCAACCCTATCCCCCATCACACCAAACATGGGCGACAGCAGCGTGCCGATCAGCAGCAGGGACCCAAAAATGGCAAGCCAGGTGACCGATCCCGTCTCAGTCAGCACATACCAGCCCAGGATGATCGTCTCCATCTCAAAGGCCCAGGAGGTGGCAAGATCAGCCGGCCATTGAAACCGAAAGCCGCGCTGCCCGAAGGGCGCAAGAACGCCTGTGGCGCGGAGCTTCCCGCCTGCCATATCGTTTCCCCCTTGCCGCGCTGATCGGGCGGACTTTGCCCATGATGCCCTAATCAGGGGCGCGCGCCAGGGGGTTATCCGCTGTCTTTCCGAGAACCGGTGCCGTTCACTTTCCTTCGCGGGACACGGCCCAAACCATTGCGTGATGGCGTTTTCCGAATCGGAAAAATCCTTACCTACCCAACCACCGCGCCAAGCGTTCTGGCGCTGCCGCCATATCCGCTTCCCGCCCGCAATAGGAAAAGCGCAAAAACCGCCCGCCGCGGCCACGGTCAAAATCAAGCCCGGTGGTGGCGGCAATCCCCGCCCCTTCCAGCATGGCGGCCGAAAAGGCTGCGCTGTCATTCGTCAGCGCCGAGACATCGCACCAGAGATAAAACGCGCCATCAGCCGCCGCGATCCGGTCAAACCCAGCCTTCGGCAGGCCGGCCAGAAGGGCAGCGCGGCTGCGTGCATAGGCGGCCTTGTTGCCTTCCAACTCGTCGCGGCACTCCATGGCGGCCTCTGCCGCGACTTGCGCGATATGGGGCGCGCTGATGAACATGTTTTGCGCCAGGCATTCCACCGGGCGGATCAGATCATCGGGCAGCACCAGCCAGCCGATGCGCCAGCCGGTCATGGACCAGTATTTGGAAAAACTATTCACCACCACGGCTGATTCGCTGAAAGCCGCCGCGCTGCTTTCGGCAATCGTGCCCCAGCTCAGCCCGTGATAAATCTCATCACTGATCAGCCGCACGCCCTCCGCATGGCACCAGCGGGCAATCGCCGCCAATTCATCTGGCGCCAGCATGGTGCCGGCGGGATTGCAGGGGCTTGCGATAATCAGCCCCGCCGGACGCGGGTCGAGCTTTTCCAGCATCGCCACATTTGGCTGAAAACGTGTTGCGGTGTCGCATTCCAGCAATTGCGGGCGCATCCCCAGCGCTTGAAGGATATTCGCATAGGGCGGGTAGAAGGGTGCGGCCATGGCAATTGCATCGCCCGGATCAAAGGCCGCCAGAAACGCCAGCGGAAAGGCGCCCGAAGCGCCCATGGTCACCGCAATGCGCCGCGCCGGGACCATCAGCCCGTAATGATCCAGATAATGCCGCGCGATGCGTTCGCGGAGTGAAACCAGCCCAAAGGCTTCCGTATAGCCAAGCGGCGCGCCGGCATTGAGCGCGCGAATGGCGGCCTCAGCCGCCCCGCGCGGGGCGCCAGTGCTGGGTTGGCCGACCTCCATCCGTATGATCCCGGGCGCACCGGGCGGCAAGCTGGCAGCACGCGCATTGGCCGCCGAAATCACATCCATCACCAGGAAGGGCGGCGCCTCAGCCCCGCGACCGGTCTTGAGCGCCATGATCAGCGCCCAAAGCTGCCCAGCGCGACCCCACCGCCGCGCGGATCGGCGGCGCCAATGCAGGCCGGGCCATTGGTCGGCACCAGCCCGGCGCAGGAAATGGTCACGCCCCGCCCTGGCGCCGGCACCGCCGCGAAGGGATCAGCCGGGCCGCCCCTACGCTGCACCGCGGCCAAAGGCATGGCGGTTGCCGCCAAAGCGGCCTGCCCGCCACTGCCCGAAGCCGCCGCGCGGAAGCGGCGCAAATCAGGCCGCGCCAGTATAGCAACTGGCAAGGGGGCGGCCTGCACCTGGCCGATGCCCGGTGCAGCGGCCAGCAATATGCCGGTGCCCGGCACAATACGCCCCGTGCCGAAAAGGTTGTTCATGCTGAAGGCGCAGGATACCGCATTGCCTTCCCGGTCCAGCGTGATCAGCGAAGCCCCTGCCCCCGCCCCGGCTGCGCCATCCACGCCCGGAATCTGCCCTGCCATCGCGGCTTGCAGCGCGCCAGCCATGCCCGACGATGCCTCGGTGCTCAGCAGGACCAGATCGGACCCAAGGGCCGAGCGCGACGGACCGCCCACACGCACCCGCGTCGTGCGGAGTTCGGCTTCGGTCAGGCCCCCGCCTGACATGATGGACCCTTCCACCAGCCGCTCCGCCAAACTGCCCTGATAAAGATCACCAATCCCAAGCGGCGCGGCGCGGAGCTGTGCGAGTGTCGCGCTCAAATCCGGCTGGGTGATGCGGTCATCAAGCCGCAGCACACCGCCGCCCGGGCGGGCGAAAACCTGCCTGGCGCTGGGGTCAGCCAATAAGGGGCCGGCCACAACGGCCAGATCATCGGCCAGCGTGCGGCTGATTTCTGTCCCAAGGCGGGCCAGATCCTCGGCAGGGCGGATCAGATCCTCGATTCTGAAGCGCCCGGCATTCAGATGCAGCGCGAAAAGCCCGCGCGCCATGGCCGGCAAGGCGGCCGGCCGGTCCGTGCCCTGGGGTATTTCGGTGCGCGCACCGGCGGGGAAGATGATGGCGCGCGCCGTGCCGCGCTGCGCATCCAAAGCGACGCATGCGCCGCCACCGCCAAGCCCGGCGCGGGAAGGCAGCGTCACTGCCATGGTGAAGGCGCCCGCCACCGCAGCATCCACCGCAGAGCCGCCACCTGAGAGGATATCGCGCGCCACAATCGCCGCGCGGGGCTCATCCGCCGCCACGCCGCCCAGGAAGCCAGAGACATGGCCCGGCGTGCCAAAGGGGATATTCGAACGACCTGTCACAGCATCAACCGTGCGATCCACGGTGGATTCCACCGCTTGGCAGCCCACCAGGAGCACGCCAAGCCCCAAGCCGAGCAAACCCCTTCCCCAACTGAACCTGCCGCCATGCTGCATCATTCGGTTATTCTTCCTGACTGGCCGCGCGCCAGCAAGCGCGTCGCGAAGGGGATTAGCATAGAAGTGGCCGAGTCCAAGCGTCGCGGTGCGAGAATGATGGCTTGCCTCCTTGGCCGGACCGGGCTTGGCTAGCGTCAAACGCGACGCCGGGAAACCCGCCACCATGCAAAGACGCCTACTGCTTTCCGCCCTTGCCGCCACCCTGGCTGCCCCCCTGGCCGGCCCTGCCCTGGCACAGGGCTTTACCGATGCGCAGCGCGCCGAGATTCTGGCCATTCTGCGCGATGCCTTGCGCCGCGATCCCACCCTGCTGCGCGAAGGCCTGGCTGCGCTGCAAGCGGCTGAGGATTTTGAACGCAGCGCCAGCCAGGCCAATGCCATTCGCGCGCATGAGGCAGCGCTTTTGCGCAACCCCGCCGACCCGGTGCGCGGCAATCCGCGCGGCGATGTCACCATTGTGGAATTCTTCGATGCGCGCTGCCCCTTCTGCAAAAGGCTGACGGGGGAGATGGCGGAATTGCTGAAGAAGGATCGCAATATCCGCGTGGTGATGAAGGATCTGCCGGTGCTTGGCCCCGCTTCGGTGGTTGCCGCGCGCGCTTTGCTGGCGGCGCAACGCCAGGGCAAATACAATGAATTCTATGATCGGCTGATGGCCTTGCGTGGCGAGCCAACCGAAGCCGCGATGCGCGCCGAGGCCGAGCGTATCGGCATGGATATCGCGCGCTGGCAGCGCGATATGCTGGACCCTGCCATACAGCAGCGCATTGACACCAACATGGAATTGGCGCGCGCGCTGCGCATTGAAGGCACGCCCGCCCTGATCATTGGCGATGCCTTCATTCCCGGCGCGGTGCCTTTGGCTGATCTGGAACGCGCGGTGGCAGAGGCGCGCCGCGCGCGGAGATAGGCGAGGAGAACTTCGCTATCAGGAAGATGAAACGCTTACGCACGCCAAAGGCGGGCGAGCGCCCGAATGGGCGCCGCCGCCCCTGCGGCGAAGCCAAGCGCGCGGAGGCGCGCGCCGGCGTCTGAGGGCGGATCGGTGACGATCCGCTACTCGAAACATTACGGCGCCGTGAAACCCGCCTTCTTGTGGCTGCCATCGCAATAGGGCGCCTTGGCGGTCTGGCCGCAGCGGCAGAAGGAAGCCTGCGGCGTGCAGTCAATTTCCTCACCGGCGGCATTCTGCACAATCATGGGACCAGAAGCGCGCACGGAACCATTGGGCTGCGGGTCCAGGTTCACAGGCCCGGTCACGCCGGAAATATCGCGGCCTTCGCGCTTGGCCGGCGCGCCGGTCAGTGGAATCCCAGCCGCCTTGTGGCTGCCATCGCACCAGGGGCCGTTCTTGGTCGCACCGCAGCGGCAAAGCCAAGCCTCGCCGCCTTCAATCGGTTCGCCCTTCAGGGTGATTTCGCCCTTGAAGTGCAAAGGGCCGCCGTCGCGCGTGGTGATGATGGTTGCGGTCATGCTGCGTGTCCTCAAATGGAATGTAGCTGTTAATGTGGGGCCTTAAGCGGCGCCTGACCAGCCCGCATCGGGATCAATCGGAAAAACCGGGCGCGGCAGGCGCTTCCAGGGGAAATTCACCAGAACAGGGCTGGTGAGGCCCGGCACATCCACTTCCAGAATGCGCTCATCGGGGAAGAATTCATCAAAACCGGCGCGGAAATGCCCGCGCGATTTCACGACAACCACGCGCGCGGCGGCGATATCCACGCCAAACATCTCAATCATGCGCGGTTCATGGCATTGGCGCCTGAGGCTTGCCACCACAACGCGGATGCCGCTGCCTTCCAATTCCAGCAGCGCCGCCGGCCCAAGATCAAAGGCGCGCCCTTCCATGGTGCCGCGCCGGCCAACCCCCTTGCCGTCAGACAGTTTCAGGATGCGCGCGGGTGCCGCGAAGGTCGCGGAAAATTCGCTTGGCGCGCGGTTGAAGGTGGCATCGAAGCGCACCCCTTCGCCAAGCCTATGTGCTTCGTCAGCCAAGTCAGGATCAACGAAATTGGCCAGCACCGCGCCCGCGACACCCGCCTCATGCAGGGCGCTGAGCACATAGCCAGTGTTGCCGCGCCCGCCACCGCCCGGATTATCGGCGACATCGGCAATCAGCACAGGGGCCGCGCCCTCACCCGCCGCTTTGGCGCGGGCGGTGACATCGGCCAGAGACGTGAGCTTCGCCAGATAGCGCTGCCGATCCGCCCAGGTGGCGCGCGCGATCTCAAGCGCCGCCGCATCAGCCAGCGCCTGGTCCGCGCCGCGTGCAGTGACAATCACGGTCATGCCGCATTTGGGCAAATCGGAGAAAACAAAACCTCCGCAGATGGAAGCATTGGCGATGCGCTTATCCCGCGCCATCAGCGCCTCACATTCTGCCATGCGATCCGCATAGGGGCCGCGCGCGGTCAATAGGCTGACGGATGGCGGTGTGATGGGCAGGCGCACAAAGCCACGCGCGAATCTCTCACCAGCCAAGGCTTCGCGCAGCAAATCAGCGGCTTCCGCGGCGCGTTCGCGCATATCCACATGCGGGTTGGTGCGATAGCCGATGAAGGCATCCACGGCGCCGATCAATTTCTCGCTGATGTTGCAATGCAAATCATGGGTACAAACAATCGGCACCGCAGCGCCGACAATGGCGCGGATCATCGCCGCCATGGTGCCATCACTATCCTCATCACCGGTGGCACTGCTCGCGCCATGATTGGCGATATAGACACCATCCAAGGGCAAAGCCGCCGCCATACCCGCCCGCATTTCATCCAGCGCATCATTCAACAGGCTTTGATCAATCGGCCCACCTGGCGGCGCTGCCATCACCAGAATGGGCACTGGCTGCCAAGGCCCGGTTTCATCCATGCGCCGGTAGAAACCCGGAATTTCCGATGGCAAATGGCTGACCGGTTGGCGTGCCGGGCGCGATATCGCCTCCCCCCTTTCCAGGCATTGCCGGGCGAAATCTTCCTTAACCGTAATTGGCGCGAAGGCATTCGCCTCCAGATGCAGGCCCAGAATGGCAATGCGCGGTGCGTGCGGTTTTGGCTGAAGCATTGTTGTCACCTTCCCCAGGATAGACGTGTCGCGCGACTTGTATAAAACTGACCGCCAGAAAGATAATTGAGGGGAAGTTCGCTGGGCACGCAATCCACCAACGCCGAGGCTGGGGGAAAGGCAGTTCCGCATTTCGCGGTCGGCTTCGCCGTACCTGATCTGCGCCCTTGGCTTGGCGGCAATTGCGGTATTCCTGGCGTTTGGACCTTTACCGCTACCGCACCCGGCCCGCATTTGGCGTTGGTGGCGCTGACCCATGGAAATGAAATCGCGGGCGCCGCCGTACTGGCGGAAATGCTCATGGCCGGCATCCGGCCGGAATGCGGCAGGCTCAGCCTGATTTTCAACAATATAGACGCCTTCCTGGTATTCGATCCGTCAAACCCGACCGCAACGCGCTATCTGGACGAGGATCTGAACCGGCTTTGGGGTGAGGATCGTCTGCAAAGCCCGCGCGATTCGCGGGAGATGCGCCGTGTACGCGCATTGCTGCCCGTGATTGAAAGCGTGGATGTGCTGGTGGATTTGCATTCCATGCTTTGGCCATCCGATCCGCTGACCCTGGCCGCCGATACGGATCGCACGATCAGGCTTGGCCAATCGCTTGGCACGCCGCGCCTGACAGTGGCTGACCCTGGCCATATTGCCGGGCGGCGCCTGGTCGATCATGCCCGCTTTACTGCCCCAGGAGCGAAAGCCGCCGCCGTGCTGGTGGAAGCCGGCCAGCATTGGGAAACAGCGACAATCACCGCCATGGCCACCACCGCCCGCCGCGCGCTTGGGCTTTACGGCATTGCCGGCCCTGCCCCAGCCCCCTGGCCGGAACCCCCTTTGCTGGCGCGGGTGACAGAAACCGTCACCGCCACATCGCATAGCTTCATATTTACGCGGGAATTTCGCGGCGGCGAGACCATCCCGAAGGCCGGCACCGTCATTGCCCAGGATGGCGCGCGGGAGATCAGAACGCCGCATGATGATTGCCTGTTGGTCATGCCAACCCCGGTGGCGCCGCGCGGGCATACCGCGGTACGCCTCGCGCGGTTTGAAGCGCCCTGATCAGCGCGCAGGGCTTGCGCGAAAGCCCTGGCCGCGCTTGCCTGCGGGGCTTGCTAGAATGAGGAAAACCAGATGGCTGCCTTGAACCTGATCACCTTTGCGGATGCGGCCGGAAGCCGCGCGGGCGTGCTGCTTGCGGGCGGGCGTGTGCTTGACCTTGGCGTTGCGATGCCGCCGGCGCGTGACATGATTTCAATCATCGAAGCCGGTGCGTCCATGCTGGCGGCGATTCGCGCGCTGGCCGTCAATCCGCCTGCCAATGCGCTGCTGCCGCTGGGCAGTGTTGCGCTGCAAGCCCCCATCCCGCAACCGCGCCGGAATGTGTTCTGCGTTGGCCGCAACTACATGGACCATGTGGCAGAAGGGGATCGCACACGCGGCATCACGAACAGCGAAGTGCCGAAATACCCGCAATTCTTCACCAAGGCGGCGGATTGTGTCATTGCCCCCGGTGCGAAGGTGCCAACCCATGAAGGTGTCACCAAATGGCTTGATTATGAGGTTGAGCTTGTCGCGATCATCGGCACGGCGGGGCGCGATATTCCGAAGGAAAAGGCGCTTGACCATGTCTATGGCTGGACCATCGGCAATGATGTGACAGGGCGCGATTTGCAGCGCCGCCACGGGCAATGGTTCAAGGGCAAGTCGCTCGATCGTTCATGCCCGCTGGGGCCGGTGATTGTGCCGGCGGCGGATCTCAGCGCCGCTGATCTCGCGATTGGCCTCAAGATCAATGGCGAACAGCGGCAAGCCAGCCGCACCAGCAAGATGATTTTTGACGTGCCGGAAATCATCCATCAGCTTTCAGCGGGTTTCACCCTGCTGCCGGGCGATGTGATCATGACCGGCACGCCGGAAGGGGTGGGCTATGCCATGCAGCCACCGCAAACGCTGAAGGCAGGCGATGTGATGGAACTGACCATTGAAGGCATCGGCACGCTGACCAATACCATCAGCGACTGATCTTCTGATGGACATCTGCCTCAGCTTCGACAATGGGCCGGAGCCTGAGGCGACACCCGGCGTGTTGGATGTGCTGGCATATCGGCGCATCCCGGCTCTGTTTTTCGTGATTGGCGAAAAGCTGCGCCTGCCCAACGGGCGGACGCTCACGGAAAGGGCGCGGGCCGAGGGGCATAGGATCGGCAATCATACGCTGACGCATGGCGCGCCGCTTGGCCGCCGCAGCGCTGCCGAGGCTTTGCATGAAATCGCGGCAACCGATGCGCTGCTGGGTGATCTTGCCGCGCCCGAGCGCTTCTTCCGTCCCAATGGCGGCGGTGGTGCCTTGGGCGCGCATTTGCTGAATGGCGCGGCGGCGCGGCATTTGGTGGCTGAACATGCCACCATGGTGCTGTGGAATGCCGTGCCCGGCGATTTCCGCGATGCTGATGGCTGGCCTGCCACCGCGCACGCCCTGCTGCGCGCCGCACGTGAACCGGTGATGCTGGTGCTGCATGACCTGCCCAATGGCGCCATGCGCCACCTGGACCGCTTTCTGGGTGAGGCCCAGGATCGGGGCTGGCGCTTTAGCGCCGATCCGCCGCCCGGCTGTGTCCCGCTGAGGCGCGGCATCCCTGGGCCGGATTTCGCGCGCTATATCGCCGGCCCCTGAACAGGCCGTGCCGGCACGCCCATCACCGTGGCGCCCGGCGCCACATCTTCCACCACCGCCGCACCGGCACCCACCACCGCGCCAGCACCAATGGAGATACCGGGGCGCACCACCGCACCCGCACCAATCAAGGCACCCGCGCCAATACGCACCCCCCCGGCCAGCACCGCACCGGGGCCGATATGCGCGGCTTCCGCCACAACGCAATCATGTTCGACAATCGCGCCAGTATTGATGAGCGCGAGCGGGCCGATTTCGGCCTCTGGCCCGATCACGGCGCGGGCGAGGATGGCCGCACCCTCCTCGATCATGGCGCCATGGCCGATCAGGGCCGCAGGGTGGATCAGGCTTGGCAGGGCAAAACCGGCAGAGCGCAGGCGATCCGCAGCGGCCAGGCGCTGCGCGGAATCGCCAATCGAGGCATGGGCAAACCCAATCCCCTGCCCGGCCAGCGCGGTGAGCAGGCTTTCATCACCCAGCAGCGGGAGGCCGAGAACCTGGCTGGCCTTGGGTGTCGCATCCACAAACCCCGCAATGTCGTAGCCACCATGCGCCAGCAGCAGATCGGCAATCGCCTTGCCATGCCCACCCGCCCCCAGCAGCAGGATGCGCGGGCGCATCATCGCGCTGGCTCAGGCCGGGGCAGTTCCGCAGCGCGCGGTGGCAGGGCAAGGCCGCCTGGAGCGGCATTGGGCTGCTGGGCGCGCTGGCCGGAAGCGTCGCGCGCCGGCATGCCGCCGGCATTTTCGATCACGCGCTGCACGCCGCCCGCTGCCTCGGCCGCCGCGGCAAAGGCGATATCGCCCCAATGCCGGTCCAAAAGCCCGGCTGGGATTTCATTCATTTGCAAAACGCGGCCCAATTCCTGCCCATCGCGGCGGGAGATGATCCACAAGATTTCCACCCGCTGCATGCGTGGCCGGGTGGGCACCACATTAACACGCCCATCAGCGGCAAAGCCGGCGCCATCGGCCACATCCTGCGCCAGGATGCCGTAATCGCCGAGCGAATCGCGCATGCGCGCGGTCAGGCTTTGATTGCCATCGCCAGGGGCACCCCGCACCGGCAGCAGATAAAGCCGCGGTGGGCCGGCAGCCGCAAGCGCCGCCGGGTTGGTGGATTTCCGCGCTGCTTCCGCCCTCAGCAGCAAATCCGCCGCACGGCGGGACGCATCATTGGCCACCTCCGCAAACAGGGCTGCGTTGGGCCGCGCCCAATCGCGCGCCGGGATGGCACTGCCCTCGGCCACCCCTTGCGGGGCGCCATCGGGGTCGAACAGGGCGTAGCGCGGCACCACGCGATTGCCTTCAAGGCGCATGTCAATCTTCAGGCGCCAATCCAGCGGCAGGGGCGCATCGGCCACCGCCGGCACTTCGCGCTTCAGCAACGCCTCCGCCACGGCCTTGGCGAAGGCTTCTGATTCGGTGGTGGTGAGCATCGCTGCCTCGGGCGGCGGGACCACAAGGCGATAGGGCGGCGGCACCGCAAGCCGCCCGGCCATGCCGCCCGGATTGCCGCGAAAGGGCTGCGGCAGGTCGCCGCAGGCCGCCAGCGCCAAAAGCGCCAAACTCGCCAGGAAGCGCCGCTTCATAGCATGACGCAGGTGGCAAGCAGCGTCAGGAAGCTGAGGACCAGGAACATCATGATATAGGGCATGGGCTCTTCATGCCACGGGAGGGGCCGAGCGGGAAGATCAGGGCCGATTTCCCCAGGGCGGTTTCTGTTCTAAACATGGGGTAGTCTCCATTTCCGCATTGGCTTTCGCTTCACATGAACACTACCCCAGCAGCGGTTGAGAAAGCCGCGCCGCGTTATGATTTCACCCGTGCAGAGCCGCGCTGGCAGCAGGCCTGGCAGGATCGCGCCTGTTTTGTGGTGCCCGATGTGCCGCCAAGGGGCGCGCGGAAATACTATGTGCTTGAAATGTTCCCCTATCCCAGTGGCAAGATCCATATGGGCCATGTGCGCAATTACACGCTGGGCGATGTGGTGGCGCGCTACAAGCGGGCGCGGGGGCATTTGGTGATGCACCCGATGGGCTGGGACGCTTTTGGCCTGCCGGCGGAAAATGCGGCGCGGGAGCGCGGTGTGCATCCGGCGAAATGGACCTATGACAATATCGCCAATATGCGCGCGGAATTGCAGCGCATGGGGCTTTCCTTGGATTGGGCGCGGGAATTCGCGACCTGCGATGTGGAATATTACGGGCGCCAGCAGAAATTGCTGCTGGATTTCTGGCGCGCGGGTTTGGTGGAGCGCAAGGAATCCTGGGTGAATTGGGACCCGGTGGATGGCACGGTGCTTGCCAACGAACAGGTGATTGATGGGCGTGGCTGGCGTTCTGGCGCACTGGTGGAAAAAAAGCAGCTCAGCCAATGGTTCTTGAGCATCACGAAATTCGCGCCTGATTTGCTGGAGGCGCTTGGCGGGCTGGATCGCTGGCCGGAACGTGTGAAGCTGATGCAGTCCAACTGGATCGGGCGGAGTGAAGGGGCGCGGGTGAAGTTTGCGTTGACCGAGGCGGTGAACGCCAGCCGTCCTGATGATCCGAGGGCTTTGCCCGAGGGTCTGAATCAGGCCGGCGCGCCGCAGGCGGCAATTAACGAAGTTGAAGTGTTCACTACCCGGCCTGACACTTTGTTCGGCATGTCGTTCCTGGCGGTCGCCGCCGAGCATCCGCTGGCCGCGGCAGCGGGCGCGCGTGATCCCAAGGCGGCTGAGTTCATCGCCGAATGTCGCCGCATGGGCACTTCGGAAGCGGCGATTGAACAGGCAGAAAAGCGCGGCTTTGATACCGGTTTCCGCGTCAAGAATCCCTTCAACGGGCAGGAATATCCAGTCTGGATCGCGAATTTCGTGCTGATGGAATATGGCACGGGGGCGATCTTTGGCTGCCCCGCGCATGACCAGCGCGATCTGGATTTCGCGCGCAAATACGGGCTTTCCGTGACGCCCGTTGTGCTGCCGCCCGGTGCGGATGCTGCAAGCTTCGCGGTGGGCGATGTCGCACATACCGAAGATGGTGTCGCGTATAACTCAGGCTTCCTCGATGGGCTTGCTGTGGCAGCCGCGAAGCGCCGCGTGATTGATGAATTGGAAAAGCTTGGCGCCGGTCAGGGTATCGTGAATTGGCGGCTGCGCGATTGGGGTGTTTCGCGCCAGCGCTATTGGGGCTGCCCCATTCCCTTCATCCATTGCGATGATTGCGGCGTGGTGCCCGTGCCGGATGATCAATTGCCGGTGCGCCTGCCGGATGATGTGGATTTTGCGAAGCCCGGCAATCCCTTGGATAATCACCCAAGCTGGAAGCATGTGGCCTGCCCGAACTGCGCCAAGCCCGCGCGGCGGGAGACCGATACCTGCGACACTTTCGTTGATTCATCCTGGTACTACGCGCGCTTCTGTTCGCCACGCGCGGCGGAACCTGTCACGCGCGGCGCGGTGGATGGCTGGTTGCCTGTTGATCAATATATCGGCGGGATCGAGCACGCGATTTTGCATTTGCTCTATTCACGCTTCTTCTCCCGCGCGATGAAGGAAGCGGGGCATCTTTCCGTGGATGAACCCTTCGCGGGGCTGTTCACGCAGGGCATGGTCCAGCATGAAAGCTACAAGGGCGCCGATGGCCGTTGGCTTTATCCGGAAGAAGTTGACTTCGCGATTGGCGCCGATGGCACGCGGAGCGCAACCGTGAAGGGCAGTACCGAAGCGGTGACGATTGGCCGGGTTGAGGCCATGTCCAAATCCAAGCGCAATACGGTGGACCCGGGCGCGATCATTGCGAAATACGGTGCCGATACCGCGCGCTGGTTCATCCTTTCCGACAATCCGCCAGAGCGCGATATGGAATGGACGGAATCGGGCGTGGCCGGCGCTTATCGCTTCACGCAGCGCGTGTTTCGCATTGTGGAAGCGGCCCTGCCGAACCTGCCGCCTGCCGAAAGCGGGCCGGAAGAAACCGGCAAGGCTTTGCGGCGTGCGACGCACCGCGCCATTGCAACCGTGACCGAGGCTTTGGAGACCTTCGCCTTTAATGTCGCGGTCGCCAGGCTTTATGAATTCGCCAATGCGATTGAAGCGTCCAAGGATGCGCCAGGTGGCGCGCGGCGCGAAGCGCTGGAAATGCTGGCACGACTTTCGGCGCCGATGATGCCGCATTTGGCGGAAGAAGTTTGGTCCTTGCTGCGGTCCAGTGATGGGGCGCTGGTTGCAGAACTGCCTTGGCCAGAGGCCGATGCTGCCCTGCTGGTGGCGGAAAGCATCACCCTTGCCGTGCAGGTGCTGGGCAAGCTCCGCTCCACCATCGAAGTCCCGGTGGGCGCGACCGAGGCTGAGATTTTCGCTGCCGCCGAGGCGGAAGAAAACGTCAAGCGCGCCATTGCCGACAAGCCGATCAAAAAGCGCATCCATGTGCCGGGACGGGTGGTCAATTTTGTCATCTAGACGCGCCCTCATCGCGCTTTCCCTGCCGCTGCTTGCGGCGGGCTGCGGCTTCCGGCCCATGTATGGCCAAGGCGGCGGGGTGGCGGATGCGAGAGTCGCAGCATCACTTGCTGCCGTAAAGGTCGGGTTGATCACCGAACGCCAAGGGCAATTGCTGCGTCGGCGCCTGGAACAGGGGCTGGCGCCCAAAGGCCGGGAAGGTGTGCGCCCGCAATATGATCTCCGCGTCGGGCTTGGTTACAGCGTGGAACTGCAAGGCTTTCGCCGCGATGGCTTCCCAAGCCGTGTGCGTTTCAATGCCACGGCCACTTGGTTGCTTTTTGATCTCGGCGCGCCACCGCAGGAAATCGCTCGTGGATCCGAGCGCGCTTCTGACGCCTATGACATCCCGGAAAATCAATTCTTCGCTGCCGATGTGGCCCGCGATTCCATGGAACGCCAATTGATCGAGCAATTGGCGCAGCAGATCCTGGAACGGCTCGCCATTCATTTCCGGGGCGCAGCGCAAGGCGCGGCGCCGGCCTGACGATGGCCAAGATTGATGCGCGACGCACTACTGGTTTTCTGACCGATCCGCCGGCAACGGCGCGGGTTGTGCTGATTTATGGCGATGATCTGGGGTTGGTGCGCGAAAGGGCGGACCAATTGATGCGCGCCGTGGTGGGCGATGATCCCTTTGGCCTCGTGGATGTGCCACGCGAAGCGGCCAGCCGTGATGCCGGGCTGCTGGCCGGTGAGGCCGCGCAGCAGGCGCTTACCGGCGGGCGGCGCCTGGTGAGGGTGCGCGATGCGACCGATGGTCTGGCCAATGCGGCCAAGGCTGCGCTGACGGGGCCAGGGCCGGGGCTTGTGTTGCTGGAAGCGGGTGCGCTTGCCGGCAATAAGGGTCTCCGCCCCGCACTTGAACGCGCCAATGATGCAGCCGCGGTGATTGCCTGCTACCCCGAAACCGGCGCGGAGCTGGAAGCGAGCCTTGGGCGCATGCTGAAGGAACGCGGCGTTGCGGCTGATGGCGCAGCGCTTTCTTGGATGGCGGCGCGGCTCGGTGAAAACCGCCTGCAAATCCGCCAGGAAGTGGAGAAATTGGCGCTTTATGTTGGCCCCGCCAAGCGCGTGACTGAAGAAGATGCCATCGCCTGCATCGCTGAGGGTTCAACGCTTGATCTAGACCAGGCGCTGCTTGCGGCGACCGCAGGCGATGCGGCGCTCGCGGATCGCGCCTTGGATCAAGCCTTTGCCGAAGGTGCGGCAGCGGTGCAGGTAGTGCGCGCGGCGCTTCGCCATGTGCAGCGCCTGCATCTGGCCGCGCTTTCCGTGGCGAAGGGCTCATCTCCCGGAGATGCTTTGTCTTCCCTGCGGCCACCGGTGTTTTTCAAGGCGCGTCCGGCTTTCGAAAGGGCGCTCAGGCTTTGGCCCGCACCGGCGCTGGCCGCAGCCGGCGATGCGCTGCTGGAAGCGGAACGCCACACCAAGACAACGGGCATGCCGGATGTGGCGATTGCCCGCGCCGCAGTGATGGCGCTGGCGCGGGAAGCGGTGATGCGGCGGCGGTAAGCCGGGCACTAAGCTCTGATAAAATCAGCAACCTTCGCATTCTGCCGCAGCGCTGCAAGATCATCCGTATTTGGCAATTGCGGCCTGTCGCGTTCGGTTGCCACCACGCATAAAAAGCCAAGCGGCGCATCTGCCGCCGCGCGGAATTGGTGCCATTGCATGGGGCGGATTTCCACCAGATCATGCTCGGCGATATCCGTGATGGCATCGCCAACAAGGCAGGCACCGCGGCCACGCAGGATCATGACGTAATGGATATGCTGGTGGCGTTCCAGCGTAGAATGGCCACCGGGCGCCACTTCAAAATAGCGCCATTGCGCGGGCAGAGAATCCTCACCTTCAAACAGAACCTGGCGCGTCACGTCCTTATAGGGGCCGCCTTCCTTGTAGGACAGGACGGGCACGTTTTCCCAAGCGAATGAATTGAAGCGACGCACTGTCATTCCGCGGCCTTTTTCACAGCAACAGCCTGTTCAATCGCGCCGATGAAGGCGCGCGCCCCTACTTCCGGATCGGTTGAATGGCGGATCAGTGCGCCGCCAATCAGGAAAACGGCGTCATGGCCAAAACTCGCCACCATGCTGTCAATGCGTTCAATCGTCATGCCGCCCGCCGGGGAAGGAAAACCGGGCTTCACATCGCCGAGCGGCTCCTGCATGGAAATGGCCAGATCCCGGCATTCCTTGGGCGTAAAGGTAAAGCGCCCGCCGGCATTGGGAAACACCGAAATATCCGCGCCGAAAACACGAAACAAGCGCCCCAACAGCATGGCCGGCGTCATGCCATGTTCAGGATCATGGAAATGCGTGCCGGAGAAGCTTGGATGCGCCATCACCGCAAGCCCGTATTTGCGCGCGAGGTGAAACCCCGTATCCGGCCCGATCAGCAAGGGCGCAATCAACGCCCCGGCGCAGCCCTCAGCGGCGGCGAATTCCATTTGGTCTTCGATCTGGTCAAACCGCCCGGAGACCATCGGAAAATAGAGCGTCTGCCGACCAGTCTTGGCATTGGCTGTGCTGATTGCTTCCTGCAGACGCGCCACCCTTTCCTTGAAGGGGTGGAAGGGCTGGTCCATCAGCCCGTGATCATCCTTGATCACATCAAGCCCACCCAGCGCATAGCCGCCAGCAAGGCGGGCCAATTCCTGCACGGAAAGCCCGAGTGGTTTGATCGCGGTCGCGGCAAGCGGGCGGCCATAGACGCCAAGCGCCGCGCGCAGCCCGGCAATACCAAAACGCGGCCCGCCAAAGGCGCGCAGCTGATCCGGTGTCAGGCGGATATCAATAATCTTGATGCCACGCCTGATCGAGATATTGCCGAAGACGACATTCAGCAGATTGGGAATGGAATCATTGGCGATATCGGCGCGGTAGCTGATGTCCACATCGAAAGCGTGCGATGGCGGCGCGCAGGGCGTGATGGCTTCCACCTGGCCGACAATGCCCGCATCCCAGATCGCGGGCGGGACGCAATCGCCCGGGATTTCGACCGTTTGCTCCAGGCAGATATCCTTGGCATGCGCTTCAATCGGCCGGGAATCATCCGGGGTGATGCGATAGAGAATATGAAACCGCGGCGCGCCCATCAAAACCTAAAGCCCCCCCAACCCATGCCAAAGGCGAGCCAAACCGCATTTGGCTGGCCCCGCCCCCTTTATGACAATTCTATTATCGCGAAGTTGGGCCTTGGCGATAGGCGGGCGCGGGCCGGGGTTCACACCTTCTTGGCGGGCGAGGTTTCCACCCAACGCAGATAGGGCCGATCAGCCTTCCAGCCTTGCGGGAAAAGCTTCGCCGCTTCGGCATCCGGGATGGAAGGCGGAATGATCGCTCGCCCACCCGGGCGCCAATTCACTGGCGTCGCCAGCTTGGCGCCATCGGTCAATTGCAGGCTGTCAATCACGCGCAAGATCTCATCGAAATTGCGCCCCGCACTCGGCGGATAGGTCATGGTGAGCCGCACCTTATGCGCGGGATCAATCACATAAACCGTCCGCACGGTGATGCTTGGGTCGGTATCCGGATGCACCATGCCATAAAGGTTCGAAACCTTCCGATCAGGGTCGGCGATCATTGGAAAATTCACCGCATGGCCCTGGGTTTCCTTGATGTCAGCCTCCCACGCCGCGTGGTTGGTCAGCGGGTCAACCGAAAGGCCAATCACCTTCACGCCGCGCTTGTCGAATTCAGGCTTCAGCCGCGCGGCTTCGCCCAATTCCGTGGTGCAGACAGGCGTGAAATCCTTGGGGTGGCTGAACAGCACCACCCAGGAAGCGCCCTTCCATTCGTGAAACCGGATCGGGCCGGTGGTGGTTTCCGCCGTGAAATCCGGGGCGATTTGGCCGAGTTGCAGGCTCATTTCAGGTGTCCTTTGGCGTGGAAGTGCAGAAAACGCGCGCTGATGATCAGCGCGTATGCACCCATTCAGGCTCATCAACCGCCACCAGGTCAGGCAGGTTCACCACCACTTCCTCGGTGCCGGAACGTACAAGGGCGCAATGCAGCACCTCGGTCGCTGAGGCATTGATTTCCTGATGCGGCACATAAGGCGGCACCAGGAAGAAATCGCCCGCGCGCGCTTCGGTGATGAATTCCAGCCGATCGCCCCAACGCATATGGGCAGTGCCGCTGATGATGTAAATGACGCTTTCCAAAGCACCGTGATGATGCGCGCCGGTGCGCGAATTGGGATCGATCCGATTGGTGCCGGCCCAAAGCGCCACCGAACCGCTGCGCGCGCCGCTGATAGCGACTTCGCGGTTCATGCCAAGGGTTTCGGGCGTGCTGGAGCTTTTGGCGCTGGCTGCGACATGCTTGATGCCGCGGGTGCGCCAATCAATCGGGGTCAGAGAATCTGGCATGGAGGGCTTTCCTTTTCTGGTTTCAATCGGGTTGCGCGCCGGTGCGGCGGACCAAGGCGGGCCAGCGCCGCGCTTCGGCCTGGATCAGATGCGCGAATTGCGCGGGGCCTTGGCTGGTCACCTCAAAACCCTGAGCGGTGAGTTGTTCCGCGACCTCCGGCTTCGCCAGAATACGGTCAAGCGCGCCGGCCAGGCGGCGAATGGCGGCGGGCGGGGTTTGCGCCGGGGCCAGGATGCCCTGCCAGGTAATCACCTCAAATTCCGGGAAGCCTGATTCGGCGATGGTTGGCACCTCCGGCAGGGCCGGGACGCGCTTGGTGCTGGTGACGGCGAGCGCGCGGAGCCGCCCGGCGCGGATATGTTCAATCGCCGCCGGCAGGGTGACAAACAGCGCCTGGATATGCCCGGCGACCAGATCAATCACGGCAGGGCCGCCGCCGCGATAGGGCACATGGGTGAAACCAAGCCCCGCATCCTGCGCGAAAAGCGCGCCGGCCAAATGCCCGATGGACCCATTGCCCTGGGAAGCGAGCGTCAGCTTGCCATCGGCCTGCCGCGCCCAGGCGATGAAGCCGGCCAAATCCCGCACGGGGGCGGAAGGGTGCACCACCAGCACTTGCGGCGCGCGCACGGCTTCAATCACCGGGCTGAAATCCCGCACCGGGTCAAAGCCAACGCGCGGGTAAAGCGCCGGATTGATCGTCAGCGGGTCTGAACCCACCAGCAGGGTCAGCCCATCCGGCGCGGCGCGGGCGACGAATTCAAAGCCGATATTGCTGCCGGCGCCGGGCTTGTTTTCCGTCACCACATTCTGGCCGAGCGCTTCGGTCAAATGCTTGGCGAGCAAGCGCCCAAGGATATCCAGGCTGCCGCCGGGTGCGACGGGGACCACGATGCGCAGCGTGCGGTCAGGGTTCCAGGCGGTATCGGCGCGGGCTTGGGTGCCGCAAAGCGCGGCGGAGGCGAAAAGGGCAGAGCGAAGCAGCAGGTCGCGGCGGAGGGTCATGGCGAGAAATCCACATTTGTTTGAAAAGTTTTTC
The DNA here is from genome assembly GCA_020249145.1 of Roseomonas sp. Taxonomy (GTDB): domain Bacteria; phylum Pseudomonadota; class Alphaproteobacteria; order Acetobacterales; family Acetobacteraceae; genus Neoroseomonas. The sequence continues at coordinate 148,476 of JADCGF010000007.1, forward strand.
TCTCAAATTGCGCAAAACATCAAGAAAAAAGATTTTATTTTCTCGCGCTGAACCCCGCCAAAGGCTTCCCTACCGCGCGGCGCTGGGAAGATTTTTCTCCTCAAGCCGCGCAAACCCGGCGGTGCGCAAGGCTCCAAAGGCTTTTCCCGCAAACCCTCACGCCGCCGATTTCACGCTTGCGCGAAATGCTTTATCCACGGCGCTCGCAGCGGCACCGGAGGTTCAAACCATGGCGGAAATCTATTTCTTCGAAGACCTGACGGTGGGGCTGACCGCCAAATTCTCCAAAACCATCACGGAAGCCGATATTGTGCTGTTCGCCGCCGTCACCGGCGATACCAACCCCATGCATCTGGATGCGGAATACGCTGCCACCTCCATCTTCAAGGAACGCATCGCACATGGCATGTTGGCGGCGGGCTTGATCACCAAGGTGCTGGGCACGCAACTGCCTGGGCCGGGCACGATTTATATGTCCCAGAGCCTGAAGTTTCGCGCCCCAGTGAAAATCGGGGAAACCGTTACCGCCATTGTGGAAGTCGCCGCACTCCACCCCGAAAAGCACCGCGCGACGCTCAAAACCATGTGTCTGGTCAAGGGTGAACCGGTGCTGGAGGGGGAGGCGTTCGTCTCCGTCCCCTCCCGCGCCGCCATCGCCAAAGCTGCGGAGTAAGCCCATGCGCCGTGTTTGTGTTTTTGCCGGCTCCGCTGCCGGCGCCCGCCCTGAATATGCCGCCGCTGCTTCAGCGCTTGGCCGCGAAATCGCCGCGCGTAGGCTTGGCCTGGTGTATGGCGGGGGTGGTGTTGGGCTGATGGGCGCGGTTTCGGCTGCCGCACAGGATGCGGGGGCCGAGGTGATTGGCATCATCCCCCATGGGCTGGTTGCGCGGGAGGCGGGCGCCAAGCAGCTCAAGGATATGCGCGTGGTGGCTTCCATGCATGAACGCAAGGCGCTGATGGCCGAGCTTTCGGATGGCTTCATCGTGCTGCCCGGCGGCTATGGCAGCCTGGAAGAAGCGGTGGAAACCCTCACCTGGTTGCAGCTTGGCATTCAGCGGAAGGGCATCGTTTTTGTGGATACGCTTGGCTATTGGCAGAAGCTGATGGGGGCGCTGGATCACATGGTGGCGGAAGGCTTTGTGCGGGGTGAAATGCGCGCTGCGGCGATGCTGGCGCCGGATGGTGCCGCCGCGATTGATGCGCTGGCGCGCTTTACGCCCCCCGATGTGCCGCGCTGGCTGAAGCCTGGGGAAGCCTGATGGCTGCGCAGATTTTCAGCGATTGGCGGGCGATCCCCAAAGAAGCGCGCGGCGCCACCGTCGCACTCGGCAATTTTGATGGCGTGCATCTGGGCCATGTCGCGGTGCTGAAGGCAGCGCAAGCGGCGCGGCCTGAACTGCCGCTGGCCGTGCTGACCTTTGAGCCCCATCCGCGCGAACACTTCCGCCCGGATGATCCGGCCTTTCGGCTGACTCTGCTGCCGGCCAAGGCGGCCTGCCTTGCGGATGCGGGGGCGCGTTTTGTCTATGCGCTCAGCTTTGATGATGATTTTGCGGCGCTTTCGGCGGAAGCCTTTGTGGATCAGGTGCTGCATAAGGCGCTGGGGGCGAAGCATTTGGCGAGCGGGCCTGATTTCGCCTTCGGCAATCGGCGCGGCGGCGATGTGCGCTTCCTGGCCCGCGAAGCGGCTGCGCGCGGCATGGGGCTTTCGATTGTGCCGCCACTGGAACAGGGGGGGGAGGCGATATCCTCCACCCGCATCCGGCGGCTATTGCAGGATGGCTATCCGGATCGCGCGGCGGAAAAGCTTGGCCGGCCATGGGAAATCCGCGGCACGGTGGTGCATGGGGATAAGCTTGGCCGGGTGCTCGGCTGGCCCACGGCGAATATCTGGCTTGATCGGCATTTGGAACCGGCGCGGGGGGTTTATGCCGTGACGGTGGCGCTGCCTGGCGGGGGGACGGCCAAGGGGGTCGCCAATATCGGGCGTCGGCCCACGCTGGGCGGCGATAAGGTGACGCGGTTGGAGGTTTATATCTTCGATTTCGCGGGCGATATTTACGGGCAGGAAATTGGGGTGCGGCTGGTGCAGTTCCTGCGCCCGGACGCGAAGTTTGATGGGCTTGAGGCGCTGAAGGCGGCGATTGAAGCGGATGTGGCGAATGCACGGGCGGCGCTGGCTTGACCACCCGCACACCGCGCGCCCATATGACCGACATGAAAATCGTGATGATACCGGCGCGAATTACCCGCCCGGCCTTCTGCTGAAGGCCGGGAAGATCAGCCCGTAGTCGTCACCCCAGCCGCCCGCCCGGCGGCCCGAGATTAGCCCGCAAGGCTCGAAAACATGAATGATAGCCCCAAAGAGGCCCGCGATTATCGCGGCACCGTCTTCCTGCCGCAGACCGGCTTTCCCATGCGCGGTGATTTGCCGAAGCGTGAACCCGATATGCTGGCGCGTTGGGACCGCCTGAAACTGTGGGAAAGGCTCCGCGCCCAATCCAAAGGGCGTGAGAGCTTCGTGCTGCATGACGGCCCGCCCTATGCGAATGGCAATCTGCATATCGGCCATGCGCTAAACAAAATTTTGAAGGATGTGATCAATCGTGCCGCCCAAATGGCCGGCTTTGACGCGAATTACGTCCCAGGTTGGGATTGTCACGGCCTGCCGATTGAATGGAAGGTTGAAGAAGAATATCGCAATAAGGGCCGCGACAAGGATGCAGTGCCCGTTCTGGATTTCCGCGCCGAATGCCGTGCCTATGCCGAACACTGGCTTCAAGTGCAGCGGGAAGAATTCATCCGCCTGGGTGTCGCTGGCGATTGGGCGGATCGTTATGCGACGATGGATTTCGCCTCGGAAGCCGCGATTGCCGCTGAGATCGGCAAGTTTCTTATGAATGGCTCACTCTATCGCGGGCTGCGCCCCGTGATGTGGAGCCCGGTCGAGAAAACCGCGCTGGCGGAAGCCGAGATTGAATATCACGATCATGTCAGCCCGACTTTGCATGCGAAATTCCGTATCCTGAAAGCCGGGGCTGCGGATCTGGTGGGCGCGGATGTGGTGATTTGGACCACAACGCCCTGGACCATGCCGGGCAATCGCGCGGTGGCTTATGGCGCCGAGATTGATTACGCGCTCTTGCATGTCGAAGGCTTGGCCGAAAAATCCTATCTGATAATTGGGGATCGGCTGCTGGTGGCGCTGCCCTTGCTGCCGCAGTTTGAAAAGGATGCCGGGATTGGCGCGCATAGCATCAAGCGTGTGATCAAGGGTGCGGAGCTTGAGGGCGCGATCGCCGCGCATCCGCTGCGTGGGCATGGCTATGATTTTGATGTGCCTTTGCTGCCCGGCGATTTCGTCACCACCGAAGCCGGCACGGGCTTTGTACACATCGCGCCTGGTCATGGTGAGGATGACTTCAATCTGGGTCGCGCGCACAACCTACCCATTCCTGAAACCGTCAATGATGACGGCACCTTCACCCATCACGCGCCGGGGTTTGAGGGCTTGCATGTCTTCAAGGCGCATACAGCGGTTTATGCGGCGATGGAGGCGGCGGAGACGCTCGCCGCCACGGGCAAGCTCACGCATAGCTATCCGCATAGCTGGCGTTCCAAGAAGCCCGTGATTTTCCGCGCCACACCGCAATGGTTCATCGCCATGGATGATGCCAATGCGATCCGCGCCAAATCTTTGGATGCCATCGCCAAGACGCATTTCGTGCCGGAGGCAGGGCGGAACCGCATCGGTTCCATGGTGGCCGCGCGGCCCGATTGGTGCATCAGTCGCCAACGCGCCTGGGGCGTGCCGATCCCGGTATTCGTGAGCAAGCAGTCGGGCGAACCGCTACGCGATGCTGCGATCATCGAACGCGTGATGGAAGCCTTCCGTGCCGAGGGCGCGGATGCGTGGTATAAGCCGGGGGCGGCGGCGCGCTTCCTCGGCCCCGAGCGTGATCCGGCGGCTTATGAACAGGTGATGGATATTGTGGATGTCTGGTTTGAATCGGGCTCCACCCATGCCTTTGTGCTGCCGCCGCGCGGGTTGCCCTTCCCGGCTGATCTTTATCTGGAAGGGTCGGACCAGCATCGCGGCTGGTTTCATTCATCGCTGCTGGAATCGGTTGGCACCAATGGTGTCGCGCCCTTCAAGGCCGTGCTGACGCATGGCTTTGTGCTGGATGAGCAGGGGCGGAAAATGTCCAAATCCATGGGCAATGTCACCGCGCCGCAGGATGTGATGAAGCAATATGGCGCGGATATTCTGCGCCTTTGGGTGATGAATTCCGACACGGCGCTTGATTTGCGCATCGGCCCTGAAATCCTGAAGCAGCAGGCGGAATTGTATCGGCGCATTCGGAATACGCTGCGCTGGCTGCTCGGTAATCTCGATGGTTTCACGGAAGATGAAACCGTGCCCTATGCCGAATTGCCGGAGCTTGAGCGGTGGTTATTGCATCGCCTGACGGAATTGGATGCGAAGATCAGGCGTGCGGTGGAAACCCATGATTGGACCGGGGTTTATCCCGAAATCCATCAATTCTGCGCAACCGATCTTTCGGCCTTTTATTTCGATATCCGGAAGGATGCGCTTTATTGCGATGCCTCTGACGCGCCGCGCCGGCGGGCGGCGCGAACGGTGCTTGATGTCTTGCATCGTTGCCTGTGTGCATGGTTCGCGCCGGTCTTGGTGTTCACGGCGGAGGAAGCCTGGCTGGCGCGCTTCCCGGGCGGCGATGGCAGTGTGCACTTGCTGGATTTCCCCTTTGTGCCGGAGGGGTGGAAGGACCCGGCGCTGGCCGCGAAATGGGCGCGCTTGCGTGACGTGCGTCGTGCCGTGACGGGTGCGCTTGAGCGTGCGCGTGTGGCGCAGGAGATCGGGTCTTCCTTGCAGGCCGCCCCGGTCTTGTATGTGAGCGCTGAGGATGCCGCTTTGCTGTCACCGGATTTGTGGGCAGAGCTTTGCATCACTTCCGCCTTCGCGCTTTCGACTGAGGCCGCGCCTTCGGGTGCTTTCGTCGCCGATGGCGTCGCCGATGCGGCGGCGGTCTTCCACCCCGCCCCCGGTTTAAAATGTGACCGCTGCTGGCGTGTATTGCCCGAAGTCGGCGAATGCTCCGCCCATCCCACGCTTTGCCGCCGCTGCGATGCGGTGGTCGAGGCGCTTTAATGTCGGCGGGGTCCGGGGAGACACTGTCTCCCCGGCGGGGGTCTGGGGGCAGCGCCCCCGGCCTGTTCCGCCAGGGTTTGATATTCGCTGGATTTATTCTCATTTTTGACCAGCTTTCCAAATGGTTTGTGTTGGATGTCTTGTTGCTGCCCAAGGTCCAGCACATCCCCTTGCTGGCGTTTGGCCCTTTCGGCCTTGATTTGACCATGGTCTGGAATCGCGGTGTCACTTTTGGCTTGTTTTCCGGTGATGGCCCTTGGAATCATGTGATTTTGGCCGGGCTTGCCTTGGCGATTGCGGTGTTTTTGCTGCGTTGGCTGGCGCGGGCCGAGGGCCGGATGGTGGCTGTGGCTCTTGGGGCCGTGATTGGTGGCGCCATTGGCAATGTGGTGGATCGGCTGCGTTTTGGGGCGGTGGTGGATTTCGTGGATACCCATGCCTGGGGCTGGCATTGGTATGTGTTCAATGTGGCGGATGCTGCGATTGTCTGCGGGGTTGGGGTGTTGTTGTTGGATGCCTTGTTGCCGCCTCGCCGAACGCCTAAAGATAGCGTATGATTCCGCGTCCCCAGACCCTGATTCCTGCTTTTGCCTTGCTGCTGCTTGTCGGCTGCGGGGAGAATACGGCGCGTTCGCTTGGCTTCATTCGGGATGCGCCGGATGAATTCCGCGTGACCACGCGGGCGCCGCTTTCCATGCCGCCGGATATGGCGGTTGGCTTGCCGCCGCCCCGTCCGGGCGCGCCGCGCCCAATGGAACGGAGCGCGCGTGAGGAGGCAGAGGCTGTATTGGTGCCTTCGCTCGCGCTGCGTGACCCACGCCAGCAGCCGCGGGCTGCTGGGGGGAGTGTGGGTGAGATGGCGCTTTTGCAGGCCGCCGGCCCGGCGCCTTCGCGCGATATTCGTCGCCAGGTGGATGAGGAAAGCCAAAGGCTTGACCGCCCGCCGCGCGATTTGGCGGATCGGCTGATTTTCTGGCGTGATCCTCCGCCGCCGGGGATTGCCGTTGATCCGGCGCGGGAAAGACAGCGTATCCGCGAAAATGCTGCGCTGGGTATTGAGGGCACTGCCGGGGATACGCCGATCGAGCAGCCTCGGGAGCAGAACATCTGGAGGAGGCTTGGCTTCTGATTTAGTGCGTTTCCCGTTCACAATCGTTCACTGGACACGCACTAAACCTTTGTTTGGTCGCATTTTCCGAGCCGCCAAGTGATTTCACTTGGCTTGAAAACGCTCCGGCCAGGCTGGTTTCTTGCCTGTCTGATACCATGTCTAAGGGCATGATGCGTTTGACCCGTCGCCAGACCCTTGCCTCTGCCGCTGCGCTTTGCCCGGCAAGCCCAGCCCTTGCGCAAAATGCTGCGCCGCCGCCGCAAAGGCCGTTATTTGGCGCGCGGCTTTGGCGGCTTGGGAATGGGCTGGAGGTTGCCTTCATCCCCTTCAGCCGGGCGCCGGTGGTGACGCAGTATCTGTTCTACGCCGCAGGCGGGGCGGAAGACCCGGCGGGGCGTTCAGGTGTCGCGCATTTTCTGGAACACATGATGTTCAAGGGCAGCCCCAAGGTTGGGGTTGGGGATTTCTCTCGGCTGGTGGCGCGGGAAGGCGGGAATGACAATGCCTTCACGTCGCGCGATGTCACCGCCTATCACCAGGCCGTGGAGGCTTCGCGCCTTGGCATGATCCTGGAGATGGAGGCGGACCGCATGGCCGCCCCCCTGATCCCGCAGGAATTCATGGAAAGTGAGCGTGGCGTGGTGCTGGAAGAACGCCAGCAAAGGACGGATTCCAACCCAAGGGCGAGGTTCCGGGAGGCTTTCACAGCAGCGCTTTGGGGTCGCCAGCATTGGGCGGGCCGGCCCATCATCGGCTGGGAGGATGAGATCCGCGCAATATCCCGCGATGATCTGGCAGGCTTCCATGCGCGGTTTTATGCGCCGGCCAATGCCACGCTGGTGATCAGCGGCGCCGTGCCGGAAGACGAAGTGCGTCGGCTGGTAGATAAGCATTATGGCGGCATTCCCGCACGGGATGCCGCGCGGCGGGATCGTGCGCCGGCGCCAACCCAGGCGGTGGAACCCAGGCTGATCCGGCGCGATCCGATGACGCGGGATGCGCTGTTCCTGAAAGCCTGGATGGCGCCTTCGCTCACCTCTGGGGAGCGCGCCCATGCGCTACCACTTGAAGTGCTTTCGCATTTGCTGGGCGGTGGCCAGGGGAGCCGGCTGCATAAGGCGCTGGTGGAAACCGGCCTCGCGGTATCAGCCGGCACGGGGTATGATGGCGATGCGGCGGGGATGACGGAGTTTTTCCTCTCCGCCATGCCGCGCCCCGGTGTGGCGCCGGAACGGCTGGAAGAAGCCGCCAATGGCGTGATTGAAACCCTGATCCAACAAGGTCCAACCGAGGCTGAGGTGGAGCGTTCCATCCGGCAACTCACGGCGGGCGCTATGCTGGCTTTGGATGGCTTTGGCGCCGGGCCGCGCATGGTGGGGGGCACGCTTGCCATTGGCCTGCCCTTGGATGCGGTGGAGTTTTGGCCGGCGCGGATCAGTGCGGTGACGCGCGCCCAAGTGGAAGCCGCAGCGCGCGCTGTGCTGCCAAGCGCCCCCCATACCGCCGCCTGGTTGTTGCCCCAAGCATGAGCACGCAATTTCGCCTGCCCATTCAGCGCGTTGCCGCCAATGGCTTCACCGCTTGGTTGGTGGAAGATCATTCCGTGCCGGTGGTCTCGCTTTCCTGGTCCTGGCCGGGTGGGGCGGCCTTTGATTCGCCAGGGCGTGAAGGCACGGCGAGCCTTGCGGCAGCTTTGCTGACCGAGGGGGCGGGTGATTTGCCGGCAGCGGCCTTTACCGATGCGCTGCGCGATGCCGGGATTGGGCTTTCCTTCGGCGCGGGGCGGGATGATGCGGATGGCGGGTTTCGCTGCCTGATTGATGCCCTGCCAGAGGCTGAACGCCTCGCGCGGCTTGCGATGACAGCGCCAAGGCTTGATCAGTCGGCGATTGAAAGGCTGCGGGCGCGGGCCATTGCCGGGGCGCGGCAATCGCTTGAAACGCCGCGCGGCCAGGCCGGGCGCGCCTTTTGGGAGGCTGCCTTCCCGACACATCCAGCGGGGCGGCCTTCGGGTGGCACGGCGGAAAGCTTGGCGGCCATCTCGCCTGATGATTTGCGCGGGCAATTGGGCCGGCAATTACGGCGCGAAGGGCTGACGATTGCCGCTGCCGGTGCGATTCGTCCGGATGATCTGGCGGCATTGCTCGGGCGGCTTTTCGCGGGGCTGCCGGCGGGTGCGCCCGCAACGCCGGCAGCGCTGCCGGCCTTTACCAGCTTTGGTCAGCGCGTGATCGGCATGGATAGCCCGCAATCCCAGGCGATTTTCGGGCATGAGGGGATCGGCGCACGCGATCCGCAATTTGAAGCGGCGCAGATTGTGCTGCGCATTCTCGGCGGCGGCGGATTTTCATCGCGGCTTACGGAATCCGTGCGCGTCAAGCGCGGGCTGACTTACGGGATTGGGGTTGGGCTCGATACCGGTTTTGGCGGTGGCGTGCTTGTCGGCAGTGTCGCGAGTGATAATGGCAAGATTGCCGAGGCTTTGGCCGTAACGCGCGATGAATGGGCGCGTATGGCGGCTGATGGGCCGAATGATGCTGAAATGGCAGAAGCGATTGCGTTTCTGACCGGGTCTCTCGCGCTGCAATTCACCGATAGCCGGCGCATTGCGAATACATTGATGGCGATGCAGCGGAATGGGCGGCCGATTGATTGGCTGGACGGGCGATCTGAAAGGCTGCGCGCGATTACCCGCGATGACGCGGCGCGCATGGCGCGGCGGTTGCTCAAACCTGAGGCTCTATCGGTAACGGTGGCGGGGCGGCCGGTGGGGCTATAGGCTGGGCTTGCGCCTGGGCCCGGCTTTGCGCAGGCTGCGTCCTTCTTTCAGGACTCTAAACAGCACCATGCCTGATATTTCGGAAGAAACCCTGATCCCCGCGCCGCTTGGCGTGGTTTGGCCCTTATTGAGCGACCCGGCGGAGGTCGCTGCCTGCATCCCCGGCGCACAATTGGCGCCACCCACGGGGGATGGCCTTTGGCGCGGCGCCATCAAGGTAAAATTCGGCCCGACTGTTGCTGCCTTTCGCGGTGAAGCGAAGCTTGATTACGACCATGATGCGCATCGCTGCCGCATTGAAGGGCGCGGCATTGACCAGCGCGGCGCATCCCGCGCGCTGGCGCATGGGGATGTGCTGGCGGCGGCTGAAGGCGATGCCACCAGGCTGACCGTGAATGGCAGCTTCACCGTAACCGGGCCATTGGAGACCTTCGCCAATGCCGGCGGCGTGCATGTCGCGCGCGCGCTTTTGACGGAATTTGCGAATAACATGGCAAACCGCGCCATGGCGGTGGCACCCGCTGCCGCGCCGGCGCCGAAACCCGCGCCGCAGGCCAACGCAGAAGCGCCCGCGCCGGTGGCGGCACCTCCTCCGCCCGCCCCGCCACCGCCCGCGCCGGCGGCAGAAATCAATGCTTTCGGCCTGCTTTGGCGGGCATTTCTTTCATGGCTCAGTGGCCTTTTTGGTAAAGGGAAAAAATAATCATGGCAGCGCCCAAGCTTTCCGATGTTCTGGCAAATGTCTTCGCGCAAGAAGGCTGCGATACGCTGTTCACCCTGATGGGTGACGCGAATATGTATTGGACCGAGGCGATGCAGCGCCAGCCAGGGATGAACATCATCCATGCGCGGCATGAACATTGCGCTGTCGCGATGGCTGATGCCTATGCGCGCGCCACCGGTAAGGTTGGCGTCGCTTCCACCACTTGCGGGCCGGGCTTTACGCAAATCATGACTGGGCTTGCCATTGCCGCGCGCGCCAATACGCCGATGGTGGTGTTCGCGGGCGATTCACCCATCGCCGCGCCCTATTACATCCAGCAGATTGATATGGCGCCGCTGACGCAAGCGACAGGCGCGCATCATATCTCAGTGAAAACCATGGATCGTGCCTTGGAAAATGTGCGCGAAGCCTTCCATTTCGCGGCGCTGGAACGCCGGCCAGTCGTGATCAGCATTCCGATGGACCTGCAAAAGCAGGCCTATCCGCATATGGTGGATTACATCCCATCGGCTGATTATCTGCCGGCGCCGCAGCGCCCACAGCCAGACCCGACGCTTGTTGAAAAGCTGGTCGAGATGATCGTGGCTGCCGAAAAGCCCATCATCATCGCGGGCCGCGGGGCGAAGCTTTCCAAGGCGCGCGAAGCGATTGAGGAAATGGCAGAAGCCATGGGCGCGCTGCTGACGACATCTCTGCAAGCCAAGGGGCTCTTTACCGGCAATCGCTTCGCCATGGATATCTCTGGCGCCTATGCCAGCGATTTCTCGCGCGAACGCTTTGCGGAAGCCGATCTGGTGATCGGGCTTGGCGTTGGGCTTGGCGCCTATACGACGGAAAGCGGTTACCTTTATCCCGGTGCGCAGACCGTGCAGATTGATATCGGCCCGCGCGGGCTATGGCAGGGGCTGCGCACGGCGGATTTGCATATCCGCGCCGATGCCAAGGCGGCGGCGGAAGCCGTCACCGCTGCCATCAAGCGCCATGGTGCCCAAGGCAAGCGCTTCCGCAGTGATGAGCTGGCCGCGCTGATCGCCGCCGATGTGCCGGACCGCAAGGAATTCACGATTGCGCCTGGCACGGTTGATCCGCGCAAGGCGATCATGGAATTGGATGCGGTGGTGCCGAAGGATTGGGATGTAGTGATTGGCGGCGGCCATTACCTTGGCTTTGCCATGACCTATCTGAAGGGCCGCGCCGCGGAACGCTATCATGTGGTGAGTGACTTCGGCGCCATCGGCAATGGCCTGCCGGCGGCGATTGGTGTGGCGGCCGCCCGCAAGGATGGCAAGGTGCTGCTGATTGAAGGCGATGGCAGCTTGCTGATGCATATCCAGGAATTGGAAACCGCGCGCCGGCATGGCACCAAATTCCTGATGGCGATCATCAATGATGGCGGCTATGGCGCAGAAATCCACAAATTCCGCGCTGGCAATATTGATGCCGGCATTGTCATTCATGGCCGCGGCGATTTGGCGGGTGTGGCCAATGGCTTTGGCGTGCGTGGCCAGACCGTGAGCGCGCTCGGCCAAATGGGCGCGATGTTTGAGACCCACCAAAGCGGCAATAGCGCCAGCCTTTGGGATGTGCATACGGATGATACGGTAGTGTCCCGCCCCTATCGCCGTATTCATTACGGGGAAGCCTGAATCAAAAAGGGCGCTGCGTTATGCCGCAGCGCCCTTGATTAGGGTCAGCGCCCGTGAAAAACGGGCGCTCTTTTTTCGCGGAAGGCCGCAAGGCCTTCCTGAATATCTTCGCTTTCCTTGCAAAGCCGGGCACGTTCCGCGCAAGCCGCGACATCCAGCCTGCCATGGCCGATTTCATTCAGCGCCTGTTTCATGCCCTGAATGGCCAACGGCGCGCCATTGGCGAGCGTGTTCGCCAGGGTGTCCACCGCCGCATCCAATTCCGCCGGCGCCACCAATTGCGTCAGGTAGCCGATGCGGAGCAATTCCTCTGCCCCCAGCTTTTCCGCCGTCATGAACAGGCGCTTGGCATTGTTGAGGCCAAGGCGGGAGACATAACGCTCAAGCCCGGTCGGGTAGTAATGCACGCCAAGCCGGGCAGCCGGCATGAACATTTCCATCCCCGTCACGCCGATGCGGAAATCCGCCGTCAGCGCGAAATCCGTGGAACCGCCATAGACGCCACCCTGCAAGCGGCAAATGGTCGGCACGCGCACGGCTTCAAACCTATCCACCATGGCTTCAAAGGTCGGCGCGCGGGCAGCGGCTTCCTTGTCCTCGGCAAAGCCACCCAAATGGAAGCCAGCGCTGAAGGCAGGGCCGCTCGCCGCCAGAATCAGCACGCGGAGCGAGGGGTTCGCATCCACCTGTTCCAGGTAATCCATGATGCGGATGATATCGCCGGGCTCGACTCGGTTGCGGTGGCGGGAGCGATGCAGCCGGATGGTGGCGCGGTTGCCGGCAATCTCCAGGCTCGGCGGGTCAAGGCGAGTGTCTTCGGTCATGGCGGTCCTCTCATGCTGAAGCAGTTTCCCAGATTTCAGCGCGCCGCGCCATTGCCGGGGTAGGAAATGAAAAGGGGCAGCCGAAGCCGCCCCTTGATGCCGTGGAAGGCAGAAGCCCCCAAATCAAAGCCAAGCCCTATCAGCCATCCACGCGGATGTTATTGGCCTGGATAACCTCGCGGAATTCCTCGCGGTGGCGGTTCAGGAAGGCCGTGAAATCGGCCGTGTTGCGGTACAGCGGCTGGAAGCCGATCTGCGCCAGGCGGCCTTTGACCTCATCGGTTGCCATCGCCTTGCCGGTCTCAGCGGCCAGGCGTTCAATAATGGGGCGCGGGGTCGCTGCCGGCACCATATAGCCGCCGAAAGCGCCGGCATCGTAACCCTCAACGCCCGGCAGGCGGGCGAGCGGCATCAGATCAGGCTGCAATTCCGTGCCATCCTTCAGCGTGACGCCAAGAGCCCGCACGGCGCCTTGGCGGAACAGGGCAGACGTCGCCACCAGGGTTTCAATGGCGAAATCCACCTGCCCTGCCGTTACCGCCGTCAGGCCTGGGCCGCTGCCCTGGAAGGGCACATGCAGCGCATCAAGCTTGGCCTTGGACAGGAACATCAGCGTAATCAAATGCGCCGCCGCCCCAATGCCAGAGGTGGCGTAAGTGTATTTGCCGGGCTCCGCACGCACTTTGGCGACGAATTCTGCCGCATTCTGCGCCGGGAAATCCTTGCGCACGATCAGCACGTAAGGGGAAATGCCAATCTGTGCGACGGGGGCGAAATCCCTGGTCACGTCATAAGGGGTGCGCTGCACCAAAGGCGCCGTGGTGAAAGGCCCGGTGGAAGCCGCCAGAACGGTATAACCATCGGGCGCGGCCTTCGCCACCAGATCGGTGCCGATCATGCCGGCAGCGCCGGCGCGGTTTTCCGGCACAATAGGCTGGCCCCAGGTTTCGGCGATCTTGGTCGCGGTCACGCGCGCCATCAGGTCCGTCGCCTGGCCGGGCGGCCAGGGCACCACCAGGCGCACCGGGCGGGACGGGTAGGCCCCCTGGGCCTGGACAATGGCGGGGGCGGCAAGCCCGGCTGCGAGGCCAGAGGCCCCAAGCAATAAGGAACGGCGATCCATGATGCGCGTAGCCTCCTGGTTGGATGGGGCAACACTGACAGGTGAAACCCCTTGGCCCGCTAACTGGATCACAAAACTGTAAAAAACAAGTGTTGCCTAGAAAATTGGCAGTCCTGCCGCCCTTAAGCCGCCTTGGCGGGGAGGGATTTCATCGCCGCGCGGAAGGCATCCAGGGTTTGCGCCACATCCGCAGCCGTATGGGCAAGCGACATGTAGAATTTGCTTTCCCCCTTCAGAATACCCTTGGCGCGGAATACGCCATTCACATGCTTTTGCATGGCCGCATCCTGGCGGATAACGCTGCGGTAATCGCGAATATCGCCAGTGGCATAGACCACATCGAATAAGGGCGGTTCGCCCACCACCTGGGCAGGGATGCCGGCATCCGCAATCAGGCCCGTAAGGCCCTCCATCAGGCTGCGGCCGGTCGCGAAAATCTGGTCATAGGTGCCGGGTTCGCGCAGCACCGCCATGGTGGCCAGCCCCGCGACGGATGCCACGGGGTTGCCGGAAAGCGTTCCGATCTGCGTCAGGAAACGGTCTTCCCCCACCGCCGCCCTGTCGAATTGCGCCATGATATCGGCGCGCCCACCAAGCGCCGCCAACGGAAAGCCGCCGCCGATGATCTTGCCCATGGTGCAGATATCGGGCGTCACGCCGTAATATTCCTGCGCGCCACCATAGGCGAAGCGAAAGCCTGTCACGACCTCATCAAAAATCAGCGGAATGCCAAGCCGCGCGGTGACTTCACGTATCGCTTGCAGGAAGCCGGGCTTGGGCGGGATCAGGCGCTGGAAGGGTTCCAGGATCACGCCGCCAATCTCATCATGCCGCGCTTCAATCAGCCGCACCGCCGCTTCAATGTCATTGAAGGGGGAGACCAGCACTTCTCCGCGCACGCTATCCGGAATGCCCGGCGTATCGGGCACCGCTTCCGGGAAATTGGCGAGCCTTTTGGGGGCGAGGCTCATGAGCCCCCAATCGCTCATGCCGTGATAGCCGCCTTCGAATTTCAAGATCTTCGGGCGCTTGCGATAGGCGCGCGCGACCCGCATGGCGTAAAGATCAGCTTCCGAACCTGAAGACACAAAGCGCACCTGTTCCACACAGGGCATGGCATCCACAATGGCAGCGGCGAGGCGAATGCCGTGTTCATTATTGGCGAAGAAGGTTGTGCCCTTTGGCACCTGCGCCAGCACGGCTTCCGTTACCTTGGGGTGGTTATGGCCGATATAAATCGGGCCACTGCCGAGCAGGTAATCAATATATTCGCGCCCCGAAACATCCCAGACATGCGCGCCACGGCCTTCGCGCAGGATGATTTCGGCCGGGAAATTGCCGAAATGCCCGCCGGGCAGCACGCGCTTGGCGAGCGCAAGCAATTCCTGTTCTTCGGCGGAAGGGGCGATGCTGGACATGGCGCGCATTCCTGGATTGGTTTGGCGGAAAGGCTAGAACATCATCGGGTGGAATGAAAACAGCCGGCAGCGTTGCAAGGTTACTGGGCAAGCGGTGGGCGCAGATGCGCCCAGGGGCGCGCTTCTTCAAAAGCGGCGCTGGCTTGCAGCACGCCAAGATCATCAAAGCGCCGCCCCACGACTTGCAGCCCCACGGGCAGGCCCGCCGGGGTGAAACCACAGGGCAGGCTGGCGGCTGGGCTGCCGGACCAGTTGAAGGGGTAGGAGAATTCCGCCCACATCAGCCAATCCCAATCATGCTGCGGCCAATGCGCCGGTTGCAGGCGATTGGCCGGGAAGGCCGCGACGCTGACGGCAGGCGTCAGCAGGAAATCATAGCCTTCCATGAAATCATGAATCTGCTGGACATATTCAAAGCGACGCGTGCGCATTTGCATGAATTGGGTTGTGGTGACATGGGCGTTTTCGCGCAGCATGGCGACAAAACCCGGGTCCATGCGATTGGCATATTGCGGCAGGTATTCGGCGCGTCCGGCATAGACTGCTGGCCAGAAAAAGCGGATCAGTTCCGGGCCCAGCTTTCCCCAAGGGGGTGAGACTTCTTCGATGATGGCGCCCATTTCTTCAAACACATGAATGGCGCGGGCAACGGCTTCGGCCACTTCCGGATCAACGCGCGCATGGCCAAGATCGGGCGAATAGGCTATGCGCTTGCCGCGCATGGAAGCCGCCTTCAATTGGCCAGTGTAATGCTGCGGTGGTGCTTCCAGCGATGTGTAATCCCATGGATGCGGGCCGGCCATGGCTTCCGTCATCAGCGCGGCATCTTCCACGCTGCGCGTCAGCGGGCCGATATGGGTCGCGAGTTCATTATTGGACATGGGCCAGCTTGCGACCCGCCCATGCGTGGGCTTGAAGCCATAAACGCCCGAAAAATGCGCCGGCATGCGGATGGACCCCGCGCCATCGCCGCCCTGATGCAAGGGCCCATAGCCACACGCCGCACCAACGCCCGCACCGGAAGATGACGCGCCGGCATTCAGCCCATGCCCCCAAGGGTTATGGGTAATGCCGGAAATCGGCGCCTCACTAACGCCCTTCCAGCCCCATTCGGCGGCGGAGGTTGTCTTGCCGAGCATCATGCCGCCGGCAGCGTAAAGCCGGCTGACGCAGGGCGCATCCACATCAGGGATGGTGCCTTGCATGACCGCGCTGGCAAAATCCGTCTGCACGCCCTTGGTATGCTGCAAATCCTTGATGGTGAAGGGAATGCCTTCCAATAGCCGCGTCTTTTCGCGCTGCATGAAGGCGGTTTCCGAACGCTTTGCAGCGGCCAGCGCGATTTCTGGCGTGAGCCGCATCATGGCATTCACGCGCGGTTCAACGCGTTCGATGCGCGCAAGGATGGCCTGCACGACTTCAACCGGGGAGAGCTTGCGGGCGCGATAGGCCGCCGTCAGGTCACGCACACCAAGAAAGCCGATATCATCAGGGTTCATGCCGCTGCCTCCGTGCTTCTGGGTGAAGACTGCAACGGCGCCGCGTTGTGGGCAATGGTGATCTGCCTTGACGCTGACTGGAAAGGCACCATAGCCTTTTGCGAACCCTGGGGAGGGACAAACATGTTTCGTCGGAATCTTTTGGCGGCGTCGGCAGCGGCTATGGCCGCACCGCGCCTTGGTGCAGCGCAAGGTCAGCCCGGGCGTCGGGTTTTGCGCTTTGTGCCGCAGGCCGATCTGGCGCTGTTGGACCCGATCCATTCGGTCGCCTTTGTCAGCCGCAACCATGCAATGATGGTCTATGACACGCTCTATGGCTGGGACGCTGAATTGCGCGCGCGCCCGCAAATGGCGGAAGGCCACACCATCAGCAATGATGGCCGCGAATGGCGCATCCGCCTGCGTGAAGGCTTGCGCTTTCATGATGGGGAACCCGTGCGCGCGCAGGATTGCGCTGCTTCCATCCGTCGTTGGGCGACGCGCGATGCTTTTGGCCAGGCGCTTTGGGCAGTGACGGATGAATGTGGTGCTGCGGATGATCGTACGATTCTGTTTCGCCTGAAGCAGCCCTTCCCGCTTTTGGCCGATGCGCTGGCCAAGGTTGGCACGCATCTTTGCGTGATGATGCCCGAACGCCATGCAAATCTGCCATCTTCGCAAGCGGTGCCGGAGATGATCGGTTCCGGGCCATTTCGCTTCATCGCCAGTGAACGCCTGCCAGGCAGCCGCAATGTCTACGCCAAGAATGAGCAATATGTGCCGCGCCAGGAACCGGCTTCCTATATGGCTGGCGGCAAGCTGGTGCATTTTGATCGCGTGGAATGGCTGACCATCCCCGATGGCGCCACCGCTTCCGCAGCCTTGCAGCGGGGCGAGGTGGATTGGTGGGAATTGCCGGCGATTGATCTGGTGCCGCAGTTGCGCCGCGCGCGCGGCCTGAAGGTGGAAATCCTTGATCCCAATGGGTCAATCGGCTTCCTCAGGCCCAATCACCTCAATCCGCCTTTGGATAATCCCGCGATCCGGCGCGCCATTCTGCGCGGCATTGTGCAGCGCGATTTCATGACCGCAGCCGGCAGCACGGATGAAACGCTCTGGCGCGTGCCCTACGGGTTCTTTGTGCCGAGTTCGCCCATGGCAAGCGATGAGGGCATGGATGCCTTCCGCAACCCGACCAGTATTGCCGATACGCGCCGCGCGCTTCAGGAAGCCGGCTATCGCGGGGAGCGGATCAATCTTCTGGCGGCCACGGATTTCCCGGTAATCAACGCCATGAGCGAGGTGGCCGGCGATTATCTCCGTCGCATCGGGATCAATCTTGATTATGTTGCGACCGATTGGGGTTCAGTGACCTCTCGCATCCTGAACCAGAACCCGGTGGATCAGGGCGGTTGGAATTTCATGGTGAGCTGGACCGCGGGCAGCGCACAAGTGAATCCGGCGGCAAATAACCTGATCCGCGGCCATGGGCGGAGTGCCATTTTCGGCTGGCCAACCGTGTCGGAGTTGGAAACGCTGCGTAATGCCTGGTTCGCCGCGCCCGATGATGCAACGCGTGCCACCATCGGCCGGCAGATGCAGCGTGTGAGCTTTGATCAGGTGCCCTATATTCCGCTGGGGCAGTTCTTCTCGCCAACTGCCATGCGCGCTGACCTGACCGGCATGCTGCAAGGAGTGGCGCTGTTTTACAATATCCGGCGGGGGTGAGCGGTAGCGCTTTTGCATTGACCTGCTGTGCAGCGGCGCGGCACAATGTGCTGATGATGCAACGCGCGTTTGTGGTCGGGTGGTTCGGGCTTGTTTTAGGCACGACAGCCCTTGCGCAAAGGCCGCCGCCCCTGCCGCCTGTGCAATCGCCGCGCGCCACGCTGCCGACCGAAAAGCCCCCGCCTTTGCCCCACCAAAGTGGTGGCGCCCCAGGCACCCAGGCCGAGCTTCCCCGCGACAAGCCGCCGCCGCTTGCCCCCGGTGAGCGTGCTGCGCGGCGCGCAGTTTCTTCCGGCACGGGTTTTGTGGTCGCCGCACGGCGGATCATGACCAATCATCACGTGATTGAGGGCTGTGCCGAAGTGGCTGCGCGCCTGCCCGATGGGCGCGAATTGCCGGCCCGTGTGATGGCAAGCGATACGACGCGCGACCTGGCCTTGCTCAGCACTGAAGCTGACGCGGGCCCTATCCTGCCTTTCCGCAGCGCTGGCATGTATCGCCGGGGAGAAGGCGTGGTGACTTACGGCTTTCCCCTGGCAGGGTTGCTTTCTTCAGGCCCGACGCTGACGACAGGGGAGGTCTCCGCGCTTTCCGGCCTTGCCGATAATCCGCGCCATATTCAGATCAGCGCGCCGGTGCAGCCGGGCAATTCCGGCGGGCCACTTTTGGATATGCGCGGGCAGGTGATTGGCGTTGTGGTGTCAAAGCTTAATGCCGGGCAAGTGGCGCGACAGACGGGCGATATTCCGCAGAATGTGAACTTCGCCGTGAAGCACACGGAAGCCTTGGAATTTCTGCGCGAACAGAATGTGCAGGTGACGCAAGGCCCTGCGTCTGAAACACCGCGCGCTGCCGATGCGGTGGGGGAAGTTGCGCATCCTTCAACGCTGTTTTTGCGCTGTTTGAAGTGAAGTCTGGCGCCATTCCGGCGCATGGCTACCGAGCGGCATGGCGGGTAAATCCCAGCGCGGCGGTGTGGCGGAAAGCCGCGCGGCATGGCGCGTGGCGCGCATTACGCCAAAGCCGCTGTCACTTTCTTCCAAGGCCGCGTCAATTTCCGCAGGCGTCAGGCCGGGCGCGGTGAGCCCCCCTTCCAGGCGGCCCAAGCGCTTGATCCATTCGCCAGTACCGGCCAGGGAAACCCGCACCAGCCAGGAACCGCCTTCCTCTGCGCGCCGCAACAAGGCGGCCATGGCGCCGAAGGCAAGTAGATAGCCCGAGGCGTGATCAAGTGCCTGGCATGGCAAGGGGCGCGGCTTATCCTCACGCGCGGCCAGCGCTTCGGCGTCATTCATGCCATTGGCATTCTGCACCAGCGAATCAAAGCCGCGCCGCGCGGCCCAGGGGCCGAGATGGCCATAGGCGGAAAGCGAGACACAAATGATGCCGGGATTGAGCGCGGCGAGTGCCTCTGGCGCGAAGCCATGCCCGGCAATCGCTCCCGGCCGGTAGCCTTGCAGAAAGATATCGGTGCGCGCTGCCAAATCGCGCAGGCGCGTCTCGTCATTGGCGTTACGCAGATCAAGCGCGGCGGTTCTTTTGCCGCGCCCGGTATCCATCACCAATTCATCAAAGCTCGGCAGATGCGGCGCGCTGATATGCAAAACATCGGCGCCATGGGCAGCGAATGTGCGGCCAGCGACAGGCCCGGCGATGACGCGTGTGAGGTCAAGCACGCGGAAGCCGCTTAGGGGACGCTCGGCGGCTGGCGGCAAGGGCATGCGCGGCGCATCGCCAATTCTCTCGATCAACACAGGCGGCAGGCTGGAAGCTGCCTCGCCTTGGGGCGAGGCAGCCCATTCGGCCAGGCTGCGCGTCATGGTCACCACCAGCCCGGCTTCCGCCGCCGCTGCTTCAAATTCCGCCGCGCGCCAGGTGCTGAGCGCCTTGGCGACCGCGGCGCGATCATGCGCGACTTCATCACCCAGCAAGCGCAGCACGCCGTCGCGATGATGCGGGAAATTCGTGTGCAGCCGCACCCATCGCCCATCGCCACATTGATAGAGCCCCGCAATCGCATCCCAGCGCGCGCCGGCAGGCTGGCCTGCGATGCTGAGCCAATGTTCGGAGCGAAACTCGATGGCGGCATCGCGCATTGCAACCGCGACACGCTGCGCGCCACCACCGCGCTGGCGGTGGATTTCCACCGCCGCCAAGCCTGACGCAGCTATGCTGGTTTGCGCTGCGGCATCCACGCGAAAGCTGGAAGGCTGGATAGGTTCCGTGCCGGTCAGGCTGATCTGCGCAAGCGCGGCAGGATCAAGTGCGGCCTGGCGCCAAAGTGCAGCGAGGATATCGGGCGGGGTCGGGTTCATGGCGTTAGCTTTCACCCGCGTCGCCCAGCGGTCCAGCCCCAAACTTGCCCGCTCACCGACCAAAGCCCTACCCTTCGCCTGCTTGAAAAGGGTTTTCGCATGTCTCCTTTGGCCGGTATCCGGATTGTTGAAATCGCGCAGAATTTGGCGGGGCCCTTTGCGGGCCAGATCCTCGCCATGCTGGGCGCCGAGGTGATCAAGCTGGAACGCCCCGAAGGCGGTGATGATGCGCGCGGCTGGGGACCGCCCATGCATGAAGGCACGGCCACCACCTTCATCGCCGTCAATCGCGGCAAGCGCTCACTCAGCCTTGATCTCCGCAATGATGCGGATCGCGCTTTGCTGATGGAACTACTGAGCGATGCGGATGCGGTTGTACAAAACATGCGCCCCGGCGCGCTGGAGGATTTGGGGCTGGGTGGTGCGGCGCTGACGGCGCGTTTTCCACGCCTGATCTATGCCTCGCTTGGCGCCTTTGGCGCGGTGGGGCCGAAGGTTTTGCACCCGGGTTATGAGCCGATCCTGCAAGGCTATTCCGGCCTGATGATGATGAATGGCGCGGAAGGCGGGCCGCCGACGCGGAGTGGCGTGCAAATCCTCGATCTCGGCACCGGCATGTGGGCGGTGATTGGCATTCTGGCCGCGATTGAGCGTCGCCATACCACGGGCAAGGGCGGGGTGGTTGATACATCTTTACTGGAAACGGCACTTGGCTGGATGGGGCCGCATTTCGCGGGCTTCACAGTCTCAGGCCGTCCGCCGCCGCGCAACCTATCCGGCAATCCGAATACGGTGGTGTTTCAGTCTTTTGAAACCGCGACGGCGCCGGTGATGGTGGCAGCGGCGAATGATCGGCTATTTCGCAAATTATGCGATGCCATGGGGCTTTCCACGCTTGGCAGTGATGAACGCTTTGCCAGCAATCGGCTGCGCGTGGCCAATAAGCCGGCGCTGATGGCGGTGATGGAACCGGCCTTTCGTGCGCGTCCGGCGGAAGAATGGCTGCCTCTGCTGGAAGCCGCCGGCATTCCCTGCGGGCCGATCAATACCATGCGTGAGATTGCCGTGGATGCGCAGGTGGCGGCCCTCGGCATTGTCGCGCCCGTACCAGGGCTGCCGGTGCGCGCCATTGGCCTGCCGATCAGCTTTGACGGCCAGCGCCCGCAACCGGCACGCGGCGTGCCGGCGGCGGGGGAAGATAGTGATGATATCCGCAGCGGTTTGCGCTGGGCGCCGCGATAAGCCCAGCTATTCCCAAAGCTTCTCAATCTCCGCTGCGCGTTCCTGAATGGCAGCACGGCGTCTCAGTTTCATCGTGGGCGTGAGCAATCCATTTTCGATGGTGAAAGGCGCTGTCACCGCGTGGCGGCGGATGCGTTCAATAATCGCAAGCCGCGCATTCACCCGCGCCACGGCGGCGGCGATGCTGGCCTCCTGACCCTCGGCGGGGACAAGCAGCGCGACCAAGCCAGCCTTGCCTTCCCCCGCCACCAGGGCCTGCTGGATTTCAGGCTCCGCCATCAACAGGCTTTCGATCTTGGCCGGGCTGATCATGTCGCCGCCGAGCAGCTTGATGAAATCGCGCTTGCGGTCGGTGATGTAGAGGAAGCCATCGCGCAGCGCACCGATATCACCGGTATGCAGCCAGGGGCGATCATCATCGCCTTCCGTGCGAAGCGTCGCGGCGGTCGCTTCCGGATTGCCCCAATAGCCGGTCATGACCAAATCACCCTTGATGAGAATTTCGCCATCGGCGGCGATGCGGCATTCAACGCCTTCCAGCGGCATGCCGACGCTTTCGTGCCGATTGGCCCAGGGCAGGTTGACACTCACCACCGGGCCGGCTTCCGTCTGGCCGTAGCCTTGCAGCACAGGCAGCCCAAGCGCGATGAAAAACGCAGCCAAATCCGGATCAAGCCGCGCACCACCGGAAACCAAGGCGCGCAAGGCGCCACCGAAGCGTGCGCGGACTTTCTCGCGCACCAGCTTTTCCAGTAGCGCATCCTCGATGCCGCCGATCACCCCCAAGGAGGCACCGGCCATGCGCTGCTGCCCGCGTAGCAAGGCGCGGTCAAACAGCCAGCGCTTGATGGGTTTTTCTTTTTCAAGCGCGCCCAAAAGCCTCGCGCGCAGCACTTCGAATAGCCGCGGCACCGCGGTCATGATGGCGGGGCGGATTTCGGCCATTTCCTGCACCAGCCGATCCGCGCCGCGCGAATAGACCACCTCCATGCCGTAAGACGGCAGCAGGAAGCCGCCCACCGTATGTTCATAGCTATGCGATAGCGGGAGGAAGGACAGGTAGGGTTTGCCGTCCAGATCAAGCTTTTCCGCCAGCGGCAGCACGCCATGGCGATTGGCGAGCAAGGCACGATGCGGCAGCATGACGCCCTTGGGCGCGCCGCCCGTGCCTGAGGTATAGATCAGGCAGGCCAGGGCCTCCGGCGCGATGAGATGGGTTTCGGCTTCCAGCGCCACCGGATCGGCGGGGGTGGCCAGCGCATCGGCCCAAAGATGGGTGGTAAGCCCGGGCGCTTCGGGCGGGGTTTCGCAACAGAGCAAGCCATCCAAGCCATGCGCCAGGGCAGCGCCTTCCAGCACGCGGGCGGCAAGCGTGGTGGTGGAGACAATCGCAAAGCGCACCCCGGAATCACGCAGGATATGGGCGTGATCGCTCGGCAAATTGGTCACGTAAGTCGGTACGGTAATGGCGCCGATGGCCATGATGGCGGTATCGGCGATGGGGAATTCAGGCCGGTTTTCCGAGACCAACAGCACCCGATCCCCCGGCGCGATGCCCTGCGCACGCAAAAACGCCGCCAGCGCCGCCACCTGGCCTGCAAATGCCGCCCAATTCAGGCTTTGCCAGCCGCCGTCGCGCCAGAAGCGAAACAGCGGCTTGGTCGGCCATTCCCGCGCCCTGCCCAGCATCATGGCCGGCAGATTGGGCCATCCTTGTTCCGTATAGGGCATTCCCGTCCCCCGTTTTGCGCCTTGGCACCTCATGTAGGGCGCGGCTTGCCGCTTGGCCATGCGCTGCAACGGTCTATATGGGGGAGGTGACCAGAATCATCTCCCCTGCCCCGCTCCGCGCCCCGCTTGATGGCGGCGCCCCCGCTGCCAACCTGCCCGTTTGGGACCTTTCGGACCTTTACAGGGCGCCGGATGACCCGGCGCTGACGCGCGATCTGGACCGCGCCGAGGCCGATGCGAAGGCCTTTTCGGCCAGGTTTTCCGGCAGGCTTGGCGCGATTTCTGGCAATGAATTGGCCGCCGCGATTGCCGAATATGAGGCGATTGAGGAAATCCTGGGCCGCGTCATGTCCTATGCCCAGTTGGTTTTCAGCGGCGATGCGGAAGACCCGGCGAATGGGCGTTTCTATCAAACCATGCAGGAACGCGCGACCACGATCAGCAGCCATCTGATCTTCTTCACGCTGGAATTGAACCGGCTGGAAGATGCGGTGCTGGATCGCAAATGCGCCGATTCCGCGGCGCTGGCCCGCTTTCGCCCCTGGCTGCGCGATTTGCGCGTGTTTCGCCCGCATCAGCTTTCCGATGAGGCGGAAAAGTTGCTGCATGAAAAGGAAGTGACGGGCAGGTCCGCCTGGAACCGGCTGTTTGATGAAACCATCGCGACCATGAAGGTTTCCGTGCCGCTGCCATCAGGCGCGGAAAGCCTGACCGTATCTGACGCGCTGAACTGGCTTTCCGATGGGGATCGCGCGGTGCGTGAAGCCGCCGCCAAGGGGGTTTCGGCGGCCTTCGCCGAAAAGGGCCGGTTGTTCACGCTGATCACGAATACCTTGGCGAAAGATAAGGAGATTATTGACAAGTGGCGGCGCTACCAGCGCCCCGCCTCCGCGCGCAACCGCGCCAATATGGTGGAAGATGAGGTGGTGGAGGCGTTGGTTTCCGCTGTGCGCGCCAGCTTCCCGCGGCTTTCGCATCGCTATTACGCCATGAAGGCGAAATGGCTTGGCCTGCCGAAATTGCAACATTGGGATCGCAATGCGCCGCTGCCCGATCAGGATGACAGCCTGATCCCCTGGCCCAAGGCTGTCTCCCAAGTGCTCGATTCCTATGCTGCCTTCAGCCCGCGCCTGGCCGAGATAGGCCGGCAATTCTTCGACAAGCCCTGGATTGATGCGGCACTTCGCCCCGGCAAGGCATCCGGCGCCTTCGCGCACCCCACCGTGCCTTCGGCGCATCCTTATCTGCTGGTGAATTACCACGGCAAGGCGCGGGATGTGATGACGCTGGCGCATGAATTGGGCCATGGCGTGCATCAGGTGCTGGCGGCTGAGCAGGGCTATCTGATGTCCTCAACCCCGCTGACGCTTGCGGAAACCGCCTCGGTCTTCGGGGAGATGATGACCTTCCGCGCGGTATTGGATGCGGAAGCCGATCCGCGCAAGCGACGCGGCCTGCTCGCCGCCAAGGTTGAGGATATGCTGAATACGGTGGTGCGCCAGATTGCGTTCTACCGTTTTGAGACCCTGCTGCATGATGCGCGCGCCAAGGGCGAATTGTCTTCGGAACAGATCGGCGCGCTTTGGATGCAGGTACAGACCGAAAGCCTTGGGCCGGCCTTTGAGTTTTCGCCGGATTACAGCGTCTATTGGTCCTATATCCCGCATTTCATCCACACGCCCTTTTATGTCTATGCCTATGCCTTCGGGGATTGCCTGGTGAATGCGCTTTATGGCGTTTATCGCGATGGCGGTGTACCGAATTTTGAGGCGAAGTATATCGAGATGCTGCGTGCTGGTGGGACGCTACGGCATAAGGAATTGCTGGCGCCCTTTGGTTTGAATGCCGCTGACCCCGCCTTCTGGACGCGTGGGCTTGATGTGATTTCAGGCTTCATTGATGAGATCGAGCGCGCGGATGGCTGAAGATCGTGAAGCCCATTCGATTTTTGGCGAAGTGCGCCGCATGGTGCGCACTTCCGGCGCTGTCACGGGCATGGCGGCGCGTGTTGCCGGGCATAAGCTGTTCGGCCTGAAATCAGACGAAAAACATGCCGAGGATTTGAAGGCGGTGCTGGGTTCCTTGAAGGGCCCCATGATGAAGATCGCGCAATTCCTCTCCACCGTGCCGGATGCGCTGCCGCCTGAAATCGCCAAGGAATTGGCGACACTTCAGGCCAATGCGCCGCCCATGGGCTGGCCCTTTGTGCGCCGGCGCATGATGAGCGAATTGGGCCCGAATTGGGAAAGCAAATTCAAATCCTTTGAACGCGAAGCCGCCGCCGCTGCCTCACTCGGCCAGGTCCATCGCGCCGTGTTGCCCGATGGCCAGCGCGTGGCCTGCAAGCTGCAATACCCGGATATGGCAAGCGTGGTGGAAGCCGATCTCAGGCAATTGAAGATCGCCATGAGCCTTTACCGGCGCATGGATAGCGCGCTTGAGAATGAGGAAGCCTATCTTGAGCTTTCCGAACGTTTGCGCGAGGAACTGGATTATCTGCGGGAAGCATCGCAGCAGCGGCTTTATGGCATCATGCTGCGTGATGTGCCGGGCGTGCGCGTGCCCGTGCCGGTGGAAGCCTTTTGTACCAAGCGCTTGCTGACCATGTCCTGGCTGGATGGCCGCGCCATTCAAGCCCGCATTGATGAGGACCCGCCGGAAGAAGAACGCGCAGCTTATGCCCGCGCGCTGTTCCGGGCCTGGTATGTGCCCTTCTATCGCTATGCGGTGATCCATGGCGACCCGCATCTTGGCAATTACCAGGTGCATGCAACTGCGCCGGAGGGTGGCAGCTTCGGGATCAATCTGCTCGATTTCGGCGTGGTGCGGATTTTTAAACCGCGCTTCGTGGGCGGTGTGATCATGCTTTATGAAGCCATGCGCGATGGGGATTTCGACAAGGCAGCTGAAGCCTATCGCATCTGGGGCTTCAAGGATTTGAAGCGCGAGACGATGGAAGTGCTGAACCTTTGGGCGCGCTTCCTGTATGAACCGCTGCTGCAAGACCGTGTGCGCCCCATTCAGGAGAGCGATGATCCGCAATATGGGCGGCGCATCGCCGAAGAAGTGCATGCCGGGCTGAAGCGCACCGGGGGCGTGCGCATCCCGCGCGAATTTCCGCTGATGGACCGCGCGGCGATTGGGCTTGGGGCGGTATTCCTCAGGCTCAATGCCAAGCTCAATTGGCATCAGCTGTTCCAGGAATTGATCGCCGATTTCGATGTCGCGAAAATCGCCGAACGTCAGCAGGCGGCCATCGCGGAGGCCGGGGTGCCCCCGTCCGCGACACCGGGCTGACGGGCGGCCCTTTCGCCCCGTCAGGCCTTGTAATTTCTCGCCCCGCACCCTTCTGGAAGGGCCTGCCTGGGTGGACACCCGGGCGCAGCGCCTGTAGTGCGGCGCACAATCTAGTCCTTTGGGGGTATCCCTTATGAAAGTGGCCGTTCTGAAAGAACGCCGGGCCGGCGAGACGCGGGTTGCCGCGACGCCGGAGACCGTGAAGAAGCTGATTGGCATGGGCTGCACCCTGGCTGTTGAGGCGGGCGCCGGCATGGCCTCGGGCCTCACTGATGCTGCCTATGCCGAAGCCGGGGCAAGCATCGCCGCAGATGCCGCCGCCGCACTGGCGGGCGCGCAGATCGTGCTGAAGGTGCGCGCGCCGCTTGCCGCTGGGGAAGGCGCGGTGGATGAATTGGCGCTGATCCCGCGCGGGGCACTGCTGATCGCGACCCTTGCCGCCGATGCCGATGCCGCCGGGCGCTATGCGGCGGCCGGGATTGACGCTTGTTCCATGGAATTGCTGCCGCGCATCACCCGTGCGCAATCCATGGATGTGCTGTCTTCCCAGGCCAATCTGGCCGGCTATCGCGCCGTGGTTGAAGCATCCACCGCCTATGACAAGGGCTTTCCCATGATGATGACCGCCGCCGGCACCGTGCCCGCGGCCAATGCCTTCATCATGGGCGCAGGGGTTGCCGGCTTGCAGGCCATTGCGACCGCGCGCCGCCTGGGGGGTCGCGTTTCCGCGACCGATGTGCGCCCTGCCGCCAAGGAAGAAATCAAATCCCTCGGCGCCAGCTTCGTGGGCTACGAAGATGAGGAAAGCAAGGCCGCGCAAACCGCAGGCGGCTATGCGAAGCAGCTTTCGGCAGCC
This sequence comes from Roseomonas sp., assembly GCA_020249145.1. Taxonomy (GTDB): domain Bacteria; phylum Pseudomonadota; class Alphaproteobacteria; order Acetobacterales; family Acetobacteraceae; genus Neoroseomonas. Next base: position 175,921 of record JADCGF010000007.1, read on the forward strand.
TTTTACGCCAAGCAGGCGGAAGTGGTGGCAGCGCATATCGCGAAGCAGGATGTGGTTGTCTGCACTGCGCTGGTGCAGGGCCGCCGCGCGCCCATTCTGGTCACCGCCGAAATGGTCGCTGCCATGAAGCCGGGCGCTGTGATTGTGGATATTGCTTCTGATGCTGGTGGCAATTGCGCGCTGACCAAGCCGGGCGAGCTTTTCGTCACCGAAAATGGCGTGAAGATTCTGGGCTTCACCAATTGGCCCGGGCGCATCCCCGCCGCCGCTTCCGCGCTTTATGCGCGCAATCTACTGACCTTCCTGACCACCTTCTGGGATAAGGACGCCAACGCGCCCAAACTTCCGGAAGATGATGACATTGTGAAGGGTGTTGCGCTGACGCGCGACGGGGCCGTGGTGCACCCGCAAATGAAGCCGGCCCAGGCAGGCTAAGGAGAATTCGGATGAACGCGACCGAACTCGCCAATCAGGCGGCCAGCACGGCGCAACGCGCGCTGGAACTGGCGGAACAGGCCCGCCGTGCGGCGGAAGCCGTGGCCCCGGTGGCTGCGGCTGCTGAGCCGTTTTTGTATCTGCTGACGATCTTCTTGCTGGCCTGCTTCGTCGGCTATCATGTGGTGTGGAACGTGACGCCGGCGCTGCACTCGCCGCTGATGGGCGTGACGAACGCCATTTCATCGGTGATTGTGGTGGGTGCCATTCTGGCCGCCGGCACCGCGGATGGCTGGGCGGCGCGGATTTTCGGCTTCATCGGCGTGACACTCGCCGCCGTGAACATCTTCGGTGGCTTTATGGTGACGCGGCGAATGTTGGCCATGTTCAAGAAGAAGGGAAGCTGACGCCATGGCGACCACTCTTCTGACACTGGCTTATCTTGTGGCATCAGTGCTGTTCATCCTGGCACTGCGCGGGTTGAGCCACCCGGAAACCAGCCGCCAGGGCAATATGCTTGGCATGATCGGCATGGCGGTGGCGATTGCCGCCACCTTGCTGAAGCCAGGCATGAGCATTGGCGGCATTGGGCTGGTGATTGCGGGCCTGGCCATTGGCGGCGCCATCGGCACCATTGTTGCCCAACGCATTCAAATGACGTCACTGCCGCAGCTTGTGGCGGCCTTCCATTCTCTGGTGGGCTTGGCCGCAGTGTTCGTGGCGGCGGCAGCGTTTTATGCGCCGGAGAGCTTCGGGATTGGCGTGCGCGGCAATATCAAGGGCGCGTCTTTGGTTGAAATGTCGCTGGGGTTGGCGATTGGTGCCATCACCTTCTCGGGCTCTGTGATTGCCTTTGCGAAGCTGGATGGCCGCATGTCTGGCGCGCCGATCATGTTCAAGGGTCAGCATATGCTGAACCTGGGGCTTGGCATTTTGCTGGCGCTGCTGGTGGTGCTGTTCGTGATCACGGGCAGTGATGTGCTGTTCTGGATGATTGCCATCCTGTCCTTCGTGCTGGGCTTCTTGCTGATCATTCCGATTGGTGGCGCGGATATGCCTGTGGTTGTGTCCATGCTGAACAGTTATTCCGGCTGGGCGGCGGCGGGCATTGGCTTCACCATCGGCAATTTGCTGCTGATTGTGACCGGTGCGCTGGTGGGTGCTTCCGGTGCCATCCTGTCCTACATCATGTGTAAGGGCATGAACCGCAGCATCATCAATGTGCTGTTGGGTGGCTTCGGGTCTGAAGGCGGCACGGCAGCGGCCGGTGGCGCGGCGGTGGATCGTCCGCCAGTCAAGGCCGGCAGTCCGGAAGACGCGGCCTATATGATGAAGAATGCGCAGAAGATCATCGTGGTGCCTGGCTATGGCATGGCGGTGGCGCAGGCGCAGCAGGTGCTGCGTGAGATGGCCGATCTGCTCAAGAAGGAAGGGGCTGAAATCAAATACGCCATCCATCCTGTGGCGGGGCGCATGCCCGGCCATATGAACGTGCTGCTCGCCGAAGCCAATGTGCCTTATGATGAGGTGTTTGAGCTTGAGGAGATCAATGCCGAATTCGCCGATGCCGATGTGGCCTTTGTGATCGGGGCGAATGACGTGACCAACCCGGCGGCAAAAACCGATAAATCATCCGCGATTTACGGCATGCCCATTCTGGATGTGGAACGTGCGAAGACCGTGTTCTTCATCAAGCGCGGCATGGCGAGCGGTTATGCCGGTGTTGATAATGAGCTGTTCTTCCGCCCAAATACGATGATGCTGTTTGGTGACGCGAAGAAGGTCACGCAAGAAATTGTGCAAGCATTGCAGCGCTGATTGGCGCTTAGTTCAGTGAAGCCCGGCTGATGAAAATCAGCCGGGTTTTTTATTCCTCAAGCCATGGCGCTTTCTCATCGTCACGCGGCGGGCGGCCGCGCTTCATGCGCCCACGCGATAATTCCGTGACCACGCCATGCAGGGTGCGGAGTTCCTGTTCCGTCACCTCGCCACGCTGGAACCAATGGCGCAGATTGCGCACCATGCCGGGGCGCTTTTCCTGATTGTCGAGAAAGCCAGAGGCATCCAATTCCGCGATCAGCCGGCCCAGGAAGATATCCAATTCCCCCTTGGTCGCGACATGGGTTTCATTGGTCATGAGGTAGCGCGGGGGCGTTGCCTCGGCGGCCATCCACCATTCATAGGCCAGGATCATCACGGCCTGGGCGAGGTTGAGCGAGTTGTGTTCAGGGTTCAGTGGATAGCGCACCAATGTGTCGGCGCGCGCGAGGTCCTCGGCTTCCAAGCCCGCGCGTTCGGGGCCGAATAGCACGGCCACGCGCTGGCCTTTGGCATTGATGGTGCACAAATCCTCAGCCGCCGCGCGGGCATTGCGTACCGGCATCACCACATGGCGCGGGCGCGGGCAAGTTGCGAAAACGCGATGGCAATCCGCCAAAGCGGCATCGAGCGTATCAAACACCTGCGCGGCGTGGATGATGGGATCAGCGCCAGAAGCGGCAGGCAGTGCATCCGGCTGCGGCCAGCCATCGCGCGGGGCGACGATGCGCAAATGGAACAAGCCGCCATTGGCCATGGCGCGGGCCGTGCTGCCGATATTGCGCGCCATTTGCGGGCGCACCAGCACGATAATGGGGCTTTCACCCGGCGGCGGCCTGAGTGGCGCCCCCCCTTCCCCGCGCCCGCCTGTCATCGCGCCAGGAAGGCCCGTAATTGGGTGATTTCGGCTTCCTGGGCGGTGATGATGCTTTCCGCGAGGCGCCGCATTTCCGGGTCCTTTCCATGGCGCAGAACCACGCGCGCCATATCTATCGCACCTTGGTGATGCGGGATCATGCCGGCGGCAAAATCCCGATCCGCATCGCCGGTGAAGCGGATGTTCATGTCGCGGTGCATCTTGTCATTCGCGGCGCGGAATTCGCGCGTGGAAGCCGGTTCATTCGCGCCGGGGCGCGCGCCGTGGCCTTGATGGCCCTGTTGCGCGAAGGCAGGCAGGGCAAGGGTGGCGAGCGTTAGGCAAAGGGCGATGCGCTTCATGATGAGGCTCCCGGTTTTTGGTTCAACCGGGAAAGGCTGCGGCTTGCCATAAGGGGAAGGTCAAGCGCGTTTCCAGCCTGTGCCACCGGCGCCATCTTCCAGAATGATGCCCTGCGCCTTCAATTCATCGCGAATGCGGTCAGCTTTCGCCCAGTTCTTCGCCTGGCGGGCCGCAAGCCGCGCGGCGATGGCGGCTTCAATCGCGGCGGCATCATCGCCATCGCCTTGCAGCCAATGGGCGGGGCTGCTTTGCGCCACACCCAGCACGGAAGCCGCTTCACGGAAGGCCGCAACCACCGCACCGATTTCGGGCGCTTCACGCAGACCCATGCGTTCCAGCACGACATTGGGTGAGCCACCCACCGTCAGCGCATTGGCGAGCGTCCGCAGGTCTCGCAGCCGCGCCAGCGCCAATGGCGTGTTCAAATCATCGCGTAGCGGTTCCAGCGCCCAATCCGCCATGCGCGCGGCGTCATCATCTGCACGCGCCACTTCAGCACGCGCCAGCATGGCGTAATGATCATCCAGCTCCGCCTTGGCTTCATTCAAGCCTGCTTCCGTGTAATCCAGCGATTGGCGGTAATGGGTGCGGAGCAGCAGCAGCCGAAACGCCTCACCGGCCCAGGCGCCCTTCTTCAGGATATCGCGCAGGGTGAGGAAATTGCCGAGGGATTTCGACATCTTCTCCCCATCCACCATCAGCATGCCGTTATGCATCCAATAACGGGCAAAGACGGTGCCGGGGAAAGCGCAGACGGATTGGGCGATTTCGTTTTCATGATGCGGAAAAATCAGATCTTGCCCGCCGCCATGGATATCAAAACTCTCGCCCAAATGCTTCCAAGACATGGCAGAGCATTCAATATGCCAGCCAGGTCGCCCCCTTCCCCAAGGGCTTTCCCAGCCAGGCGTTTCGGCATCGCTTGGCTTCCACAAAACGAAGTCACCAGCATCGCGCTTATAGGGCGCGACATCCACCCGCGCGCCGGCGAGCAATTCATCCGGCGATCGGCCAGAGAATTTACCGTAATTGGCAAAGGATGGCACCGAGAAAAGCACATGGCCATCCGCCGCATAGGCATGGCCATTGGCGACCAGGCGCTCGATCAGCGCAATCATTTCCGCGATATGGCCGGTGGCGCGCGGTTCCACATCAGGCGGCAGGGCGCCCAGCGCTGCCATATCCGCGTGAAAATCGGCAGTCGTGCGCGCGGTGATGGCGGCGATGGGTTCACCGGTTTCGCGCGCGCGCGCATTGATCTTGTCGTCTATATCCGTGATGTTGCGCGCATAGGTCACGCGCGGATAAAGCCTGCGCAGCAAGCGCGCCAGCACATCAAACACCACCACAGGCCGAGCATTGCCGAGATGCGCGAGGTCATAAACCGTGGGCCCGCAGACATAGAGCTTCACGTGCTGGGGATCGAGCGGGTCAAAGCGGCGCTTCGCCCGCGCCGCGAAATCATGCAGGAAAAGCTCGGCCATGCTTCAGCCTCCTCCCGCAATCTTCAAGCGCAGCGCTGCGCGGTCGCGCCCGATCAGCGGCAGGATGGTGCCGATATCCGGGCCGTGATCTTCGCCCGTCAGCGCAAGGCGCAGCGGCAGGAACAACGCCTTGCCCTTGCGGCCAGTGCTTTCCTTCAGCACACCGGTCCAGGCGCCCCAGGTGGCGCCATCCCAGGGTTCCGCCGGCATGGCGGCGAGGGCAGCGCGCAGGAAATCACCTTCGTTTTCCAGAACGGGCGGTACGATGGTGCCGCGCACCACATCAAACCAGGGCTTGGCTTCGCGCAGCAGATCGAGATTGCCGCGCACCGCAAGCCAGAAATCCTCATCCGCACCTTCGGGCAGCCTATCCTTCACCGCGTCAAAGCTGATGCCATGCAAAAGCTTTCTGTTCAGCGCCAGCATATGGCGCGGATCGAAACGCGCGGTGGATTGGGAGACCTTGCCAAGATCATAAGTGGGCGCGAGGTCAGCGGGCATCCCCGCGACGGGATCATTGGAAGTGCCAAGCGCCGCCAAATACCCAACAAGCGCCGCCGGTTCGATACCATCCTTGCGCAAATGCCGGAGCGAAATGGACCCCAAGCGTTTGGACAGCGCGCCGCCTTCCGCATCCGTCAGCAGCGGCAAATGCCCGAAGGCCAGCGCGCCCTGCTTGCCGCCAAGGGCTTCAAAAATATCAATCTGAATGCCGGTATTGGTGACGTGATCCTCACCACGCACAATATGCGTGATGCCCATTTCCAGATCATCCACCACGGATGTGAAGGTATAAAGGGGCGAGCCATCCGCGCGGATCAGCACCGGGTCTGAAATCGCCGTGAGCTTCACGCTGCGATCACCCAGCACTTGATCCCGCCAGGAAACCGATCGGGAGGAGAGCAAAAAGCGCCAATAAGGCTGCTTGCCATTCGCCAAGGCGCGTTCCAATTGCTCGGCGGTCATTTTCAGCGCTTCGCGATCATAAAGCGGCGGCTTGCCTTCGCGCCGGCGGCGTTCGCGCTTGTAGGCGAGTTCTTCCTCAGTTTCGAAGCAAGGATAAAGCCGGCCGGCGGCCTTGAGCTTCTCAGCCGCTTCCGCATAGCGATCAAGCCGATCGGTCTGCCGCACCAGCCCATCCCAGGGCAGGCCAAGCCAGGTCAGGTCTTCCTCAATCGCTTCGGCATATTCAGCGCGTGAACGTTCGGTATCCGTATCATCTAGCCGCAGCAGAAATTGCCCACCATGCCGGCGCGCCAAAAGCCAATTCGCGAGTGCCACGCGCGCATTGCCAACATGCAAAAGCCCGGTGGGCGACGGGGCGAAACGGAGCTTCATGCCTCATCCTCCGCATCCTCATCACGACGCGGATCGAGGATGCGCCAATTACGTTCTTCAGTGTCTTTAACAGGGGTTTCGGCGAAACCCTTCAATTCACTGCCACTCACCCAGGCGGCTTCGGCAGCGCCAACCACTTCCGCATCCTCACCAAAGGCAAACCAGGCATCCAGCACGGCTTTCGCATCCAAGCCCGGCGCGCGGCAGCGTTCCACCGAATCCCGCACATAGCGGCGCGCGAAGGCATTGGCGTGCTCAATGGAAAGAAAGCCGCAGATTTCCTCCACCGGGTCGCTGCCATTGCCGCCCGACAAATCCATGATGCGCACGATCAGATCGCCACCACCGAAAAGCTGAGGATCGAGACCGCTGCTCATGAAATCAACGCCGTGAAGCCATTGGTGATGGGGTAACGCCGATCCCGCCCAAAGGCGCGCGGCGTAATCTTCACGCCGGGCGGTGCCTGCCGGCGCTTATATTCCGCGCGATCCAGCAAGCGCCAAACCCGCAGCACCAAGGCGCGATCAAAGCCATCCGACACCAGCGCATCCACGGATTTTTCGCCTTCCACCAGCCCTTCCAGAATGGCGTCCAGCACCTCATAGGGAGGCAGACTGTCCTGGTCCTTCTGATCCGGCTTCAATTCAGCGCTGGGTGGCTTGGTAATCACGCGTTCCGGCATCACCATGCCACGCGGCCCCAAGGCGCCGGCGGGGCAATGTTCATTGCGCCAACGAGACATCGCAAAGACGGTAGTCTTGTAGACATCCTTCAAGACGGAATAACCGCCGCACATATCGCCATAGATCGTGGCATAGCCCGTGCTCATTTCACTCTTATTGCCGGTGGTCAGCAGCATATCGCCAAACTTATTCGAAAGCGCCATCAACGTGACGCCTCGAATCCGTGATTGCAGGTTTTCTTCCGTGATATCGGGCGGGCGATTGCCGAAGGCTGGCGCCAACATCCCCGCGAAAGCCTCCATCGCCGGGCCGATCCCGATATTCTCATAGCGAATGCCCAGAAGCTGCGCGCATTCGGCGGCATCTTCCAGGCTTTCGATGCTGGTATAGGGCGATGGCATCATCACCGCGCGCACGCGATCCGGCCCCAGCGCATCTACCGCCACCGCTGCGGAAATCGCGGAATCAATGCCGCCGGAAAGGCCAAGCACCACACCGGGAAAACGGTTCTTGTTCACGTAGTCGCGCAGCCCCAGCACCATGGCGCCGTAAATCTGTTCCAGCCTTGGCAGCGCGGGCGCGATTTCTCCCGCCGCGCAAACAAGCACGCCGCCATCGCGGCGCCATTCGGTGATGCGCAGCCCCTCGGTAAACATGGGCAGCACATGCGCGAGTGACCGATCCGCATTCATCACAAAGGATGCGCCTTCAAACACCAGTTCATCTTGGCCGCCGACTTGGTTCACAAACACAAAGCCAAGCCCGGTTTCCACGCAGCGTGATACCGCCAGATCAAGCCGCGCCTGATGCTTTTCAGCTTCGAAAGGCGAACCATTGATGGCGATCAGGATTTCAGCGCCGGTTTCACTGAGTGTTTCGGAAACAGCAGGGAACCACCAATCTTCGCAAATCATCAAGCCAAGACGAAAGCCCCGAAAGGGAATGGGTCCAGGTGCAGGACCGGCATCGAACACGCGCTTATCGTCAAACACACCGTAATTGGGCAATTCATGCTTGGCTCGCCGCGCGGCGATTTGCCCGGCTTCCAACAGGAATAGCGCGTTGAAAACCTTCTCCCCATCCCGCCAGGGGCCACCCATCACAAGGCCAGGGCCGCCATCGGCGGTCTCGGCGGCCAGGGCAGCGATCTCGGCTTCGCAGGCAGCGATGAAGGCGGGCTTGCGCACCAAATCTTCCGGCGGATAGCCGGCGATGGAGAATTCCGGCGTCACCACAAGATCGGCGCCAAGTCTCGCGGCTTCCGCGCGGGCTTTGCGGATCAGCGCCGCATTAGCGGTCAGTGCGCCTTCATGGGGGTTGAGTTGCGCAAGCGCGATTTTCAGGGTTTCAGCCATGCGCGCCTTCTAGAGCAGAAAGCCTCGGGGTGAAATCACCCAAAGTGAGGGGTCTCAGCCCTACCCGCCATTCCGCCGGCGGCTCTCACCATGTTTCAACAAGAATTCGCGGCCAAGCTTCACGCGCGGCACGCCATCATAGGCAACAATATCTGCCGTGGCATAGGTTTCGGACCATGTATTGGGGATGAAGCTGCCGGTGCCCACCACATCAATCGGCGCCTTGGCTTCCGCCATAACACGGCATTTGGTGACCCCGAAACCCGAGGAAGCAACAATCCTCACCTTGGGGAAGCCGGCCTCATCCAAGGCTTCGCGCATCCGCCAGACGGCAGCGGCGGAAACCCCGGTGCCGGTCAGGTGGCGCAACTCAGTCTCGCTACGGTAGCGGCGGGTCGCCTGCGGGGCGTGGCGTTCCAGAACAGCGTAGCTTTCCGCGGGGTCCAGCCCCTCAAGAAAGCGCCCGCCATGGGTGTCGAGCCGCATGGCGAGCCGCCCGGCAGCGGCCAATTCCGGGAAGCGGCGCGCCACAGCAAGGCCGTCGGAAACTTCTCGGCCAAAGTAGTCCACCAATACCGTCAGGTTTTCATCCGGGAAGGTTTCGTGGAACATCTCGGCGGCGCGCACCGTGCTGCCGGCATAGCCGATCAGCGCATGCGGCATGGTGCCATAGCCGCGCGGCGCGCCGAACCAATGGGCCGTGGCGTCATTGGCATTACCGATGAAACCCTTGGCGCCTTCTGCCTGCGCGGCGCGGCTGCCAACAGAAGCCGCATAGGCCATCATGTCTTGCATTTCAGCGCCCGCGCAGTGGCGCGCTTCCATGGCCAGAAAGGCAGTTTGCGGCAATTCAACGCACATTTGATAGGCGTTATGCGCCGCCACACATGCCGCGCCGAGCTTCTGGAGCAGCATGGTTTCCAGATCCACCAATTGCACGAAAGATCCAGTGATATAAAGCAAAGGATCGCCAGCGCCGACCCATTGCCCTTCTTCATGCATCACTTCGATCTGAAACGCCGTGGCACGAGACGCCGCCACCGCGCGCAACCAATCCAGCATTAACCGAGGTGCCGCAATTACCGGGCGGCGCAAAAACACCGCATAGGTCACTTGCGTATCGCCAAAGCGGCTGACCACCGCCTTGGTGCGGTTGAAATAGCTATCGGCGCGGGCGGTAATCACCGCATCCGTCACATCGGATGCCGCCGGAAGGGTTGTTCCCTCCCGGCTGCTGGGCGCGTTCACTGCGCTGCCTGGGCCGGTGCGGTCAGGCCGGCCACGCGCCGCGCCTTCAATTCCTCGGCGATCAGGAAGGCGAGTTCCAGCGATTGTTCCGCATTCAAGCGCGGATCGCAGGAAGTGGCGTAATTGGCCGAAAGATCGGTCTCCGAAAGCTTATGGGCGCCGCCCAGGCATTCGGTGACGTCACTGCCGGTCATTTCCACATGCACGCCGCCGGCGAAGCTGCCTTCCGCTTCATGCACGTCAAAAAAGCCGCGCACTTCAGAGATAATGGCATCAAAGGGTCGGGTCTTATAGCCGGCAACGGTGGTGGTATTGCCATGCATGGGATCGCAGAGCCACACCACGTTTCGCCCCGCACGCGTCACGGCGCGGACCAAAGGTGCCAGCTTCGCTTCCACCTTATCCGCCCCCATGCGGGAGATCAGCGTCAGCCGCCCCTTTTCATTGGCGGGGTTCAGGATTTCCGTCAGCCGCACCAATTCATCCGGCTCCATGCTGGGGCCGACCTTCATGCCGATGGGGTTCTTCACGCCGCGCAGGAATTCCACATGCGCCCCTTCCGGCTGGCGCGTGCGATCCCCGATCCAGAGGAAATGCGCCGAACAGGCATACCAATCGCCCGAGGTGGAATCCACGCGCGTCATCGCCTGTTCATAAGGCAGCAACAGGCTTTCATGGCTGGTGTAGAAATCAGTCTCCCGCACTTGCGGCAGGTCTGACATGCCGCAGGCCTGCATGAAGGCGAGCGTTTGATCAATGCGGGTCGCGAGATCCGCGTAGCGCTCGGCCAGCGGGCTTCTTTCGACAAAGCCGAGATTCCAGCGATGAACCTGATGCAAATCCGCATAGCCGCCGGTCGCGAAGGCGCGCAGCAGATTGACCGTGCCGGCGGATTGCATATAGGCGAATTCCATCCGCGACGGATCGGGGATGCGCGAAGCCGCATCGAAATCCGGGCCATTGATGATGTCGCCGCGATAGGAAGGCAGCGTCACGCCATCACGCGTTTCATGATCGGAAGATCGCGGCTTGGCGAATTGCCCGGCCATGCGACCAAGCTTCACCACGGGCAGCGCGCCACCGAAGGTGAGCACCACGGCCATTTGCAGCAGCACGCGGAAAGTGTCGCGGATCACATTGGCGGTGAAATCACCAAAGCTTTCGGCGCAATCGCCCCCTTGCAGGACAAAAGCCTGGCCATCGCCGGCACGCGCCAAGGAGGCCTTCAGGCGCCGGGCCTCCCCGGCAAAAACCAGCGGGGGAAATCGCGCGATCTTGGCTTCCATTGCGGCCAAAGCCGCCTGGTCGGGATATTCCGGCACTTGCCTGATCGGCATGTTCCGCCATGATTCCGGGCTCCAGCCCCGCGCAGTCATTTCCGCCTATCTCCTGATTACAAGAACAGGCACAATAACCACGGTGTCGCGCTGAGGGGAAGAGCAGCCGGGCAGCGCGACAGGATGGCAAGGAAAGCAGCAGGCATGGACAGGCAGCAAGATATCGCAATTCGGATGCAGAAAGCCGTCCAGGCGGGGGCCATTCCCGGCATGGTGCTGGCGCTGGGGGATCGGCATGGCAGCGGGTGGGAAGCCGGCTTCGGCAGCCGTGCCTTTGGCGGGGCCGAGGCCATGGCGCCCGATAGCGTGTTCTGGATTGCTTCCATGACCAAGGCGATTACCGGCGTGGCGGTGATGATGTTGGTGGAAGCGGGCAAGCTTTCCCTGGATGCGCCCGCCGCCGCTTTGGTGCCGGAAATCGGCGCGCTTGGCGTGCTGGAAGGCTTTGATGAGGCCGGGCAGCCCAAGATGCGCCCCGCCAAGCGCCCTATCACGCTGCGCCACTTGCTGACGCATACATCCGGCTATGCCTATGACATGTGGAGCAGCGACATCGCCCGCTTCCGCAAGGCCACTGGGACGCCCGCGGTTGGCACCTGCCGCAATGCCGCGCTCGCTTTGCCCCTGCTTTTCGATCCTGGTGAGGATTGGACCTACGGCATCGGCATAGATTGGGCCGGCAAGATGATTGAGGCCGCCACGGGCGAAAGGCTTGGGGCGCATTTGCAGCGCGTGATTTTTGAACCGCTCGGCATGGTGGATACGTCCTTCAAGCTGCGCCCGGACCAAAGGGCGCGGCTTGTTGCCATGCATGGGCGCGGCGCGGATGGCGCGCTTTCCGTCATTCCCTTCGAAGTACCGCAAGAGCCGGAGTTTGAGACGGGCGGCGGCGGGCTTTACGGCACCGCGCGGGATTACCTGGCTTTTGCACGCATGATTTTGAATGGCGGGCGGCATGGCGATATTCGGCTGCTGAAGGCCGCAACCATCGCCGAGATGGCGCGGGACCAGATTGCACCGCTGTCCGTCCGCCCGATGATTTCCGCCGTGCCGACAGCAACGCGTGATGCGGATTTCTTCCCCGGCATGGCGAATGGCTGGGGGCTTACCTTTTTGGTCAATCGCAAGCCATCACCGCAGGGGCGGTCCGCCGGTGGGCTCGCCTGGGCGGGGCTTGGCAATACCTACTATTGGATTGACCATGGCCGCGGCACGGCAGGGATTTTTCTGAGCCAAATCCTGCCGTTTTTTGACCCGCACGCGATTGCGCTGTTCCGCGATTTCGAAAGCCTGGTGAATGGCGTTTGACGCGGTTGCCTAAAACACCACCACCGATCGGATGGATTTGCCTTCATGCATCAAATCGAAGGCGTCGTTGATTTTCTCAAGCGGCATGGTGTGGGTGATCAGATCATCAATATTGATCTTCCCTTCCATGTACCAATCAACGATTTTCGGCACATCGGTGCGCCCGCGCGCGCCGCCAAAAGCTGAACCTTTCCAGACGCGGCCCGTGACCAATTGGAAGGGCCGCGTGGCGATTTCAGCGCCCGAAGGGGCGACGCCGATGATAATGCTCTCACCCCAGCCACGATGGCAGCATTCGAGCGCCTGGCGCATCACCGCGACATTGCCGGTGCAATCGAAGGAGAAATCGGCACCACCGCCGGTCAGGTCCGTGATGGCCTGCACCACCTTATCGGTGCCGATCTCATTCGGGTTGATGAAATGCGTCATGCCGAATTTGCGCGCCATGGCCTGTTTGGCGGGGTTGATGTCAACGCCGATGATCTTATCGGCGCCCACCATCCGCGCGCCTTGGATGACATTGAGCCCAATGCCGCCCAGGCCAAACACCGCGACATTGGCGCCGGGCCAGACCTTGGCGGTATAGATCACGGCGCCGATGCCGGTAGTGACCCCGCAGCCTATGTAGCAAATCTTATCAAAGGGCGCGTCTTCCCGCACCTTGGCCAGGGCGATTTCCGGCAGCACAGTGAAGTTCGAAAAAGTGCTGCACCCCATATAGTGAAACACCGGCTTGCCGGGCGCTGCACCTTCGCAACTGAAGCGGCTGCTGCCATCGGGCATCACGCCCTTGCCCTGTGTGCCGCGAATTGAGGTGCAAAGATTGCTCCGCTGGCTCAGGCAGGTTTTGCAGGCGCGGCATTCCGGCGTGTAGAGCGGGATCACATGATCGCCGGGCTTCACGCTGGTGACGCCTGCGCCGATTTCGCGGACAATCCCAGCACCTTCATGGCCTAGGATGGCGGGGAACAGCCCCTCAGAATCCAGCCCATCCAGCGTGTAGGAGTCCGTGTGGCAAACGCCGGTTGCCATGATTTCGACCAGGACTTCGCCGGCTTTGGGGCCGGCCAGATCAACGGTTTCGATGGTAAGCGGCTGTTTCGCTTGCCAAGCCACGGCGGCGCGCGTTTTCATGCAAAGGATTCCCCGGATGCGTTCCGGTTACATCCTGCACCGAGGAAGCGCGGTGCGAAAGCCTTAAGCCGGTAGCGCCTGCGGCGCGCGGGCAGCGCCGGCATCGCGCGGCAAGGCCATGGCGGCTAGCAGCATCACCAGGCCCAAAGCCGCCAAGGCCAGGAACATGGCAGGCGCGCCGCCCGCGGCATCGCCATAGGCCCAGGCAACCAGATTCACCCCCAACGGGGCGGCGACAAAACCCATCGCAAATTTCAGCCCAAAGGCCAGACCGCGCCGCTTGCCCGATGAATAGCGTGCCAGCAGCAGGTTTTCGACCGGTGCGGCAAAATCGAACATGAAGCCGATGAACACAGCAATCAGCAGCACCCAAACGCCACCAAACCAAGCCGCCAGCAGCATGAGCGGCAATTTCACCAGGAAGGTCGCGACATAAAGCGTCTTCATCGGCATCTGATCCGCAAGCCGCCCGCCAATCAATTGCCCGGCGCTGCCCATCAACATGGTGGCGCCCACAATCAGCCCAAGCTGCGCCGCCCGGGCAGAATCAAGCAGCAGCATGTCACTCAGCCATTTCGGCAGCGCCGTAGAATAGGCCGTATAGGCAATGGAGCCGAGCATGAAGGTGATGGCAAGCACGATCAGCACACCCCAGGGAATGCGCGCGGCCTCTGCCGCGACAGGCTGCGCCGCATCCTGACCTGGTTGATGATTGCTGGCGGCAACACGGCCTGTGAGCAGGCAGAATAGCAGCGCCAAGCCTGCGATGATGGTGACAATGCCCGGCAGAATCATCGCCATGCGCCAACCGGCAATGGCGGCAAGCCCGCCGGCAATCACCGCAGCGCAGGCAACACCGATACTGCCGGCGATACCAAGAACACCCATCAGCCGGCCGCGCGCATCGGGCGGCGCTGTCATGGAAACCCAAGCCAGTGCGACGGGGTGATAAATAGCGCCGAATCCGCCAAGCAGCGCCAGCGCCAGCCCCATTTCAGAACTATCAGAAACCAGCCCCGCGATGATGGAAGCGATACCAATACCAAGGAAAAACACCACCATCATGCGCGCATGGCCAAAGCGATCCGCAAGCCAGCCTGCCAGCGGCGCACCAACGCCAATCATTGCCGCCCCCAGGGTCCAAAGCGCGATGATTTCTGCATAGGGGCGCTGCCAGATGCCTTCCAAAATCACCGCCAGCGTCAGAAAAAGCCCTGTCAGCACGTGATGGAGGAAATGCCCCAGTGAGGCGAAGCCGATGATCAGGCGCTGCGCCGGCTGCATCACGCACCCACCACGCGGGTGCGGGTGCGGAGTGTGACGAATTCCTCTGCTGCCGTTGGGTGAATGCCGATGGTGCGATCAAAATCCTGCTTGGTTGCACCCATGACAACGGCAATGCCGATGCCCTGCATCATCTCACCAGCGTCCTCGCCGATCATATGCGCGCCGAGGATTTTTTGCGTGCGTTGGCAGACCACCAGCTTCATCAGCGTCTTGCGCCCTTCGCGCTTGCTGATGGTGTGGCGCATGGGGGTGAAGCGCGTGACATAGATATCAGCGGGGCCGAGCTTGGCGGCTTCTTCTTCCGTAATGCCAACCGTGCCGATGGGCGGGTTCATGAAAACGGCGGTTGGCACGTTTTCGTAGCTTACGCGGCGTGGGTTATTGCCGAAGAGCGTATCGGCCAAAGCATGACCCACCGCCGTTGCCATGGGGGTCAAATTCACCCGGTCCAGCACATCGCCAATGGCGAAGATGTGCGGCTGGCTGGTGGCGTGGTTATCATCCACCGCAATCACGCCATTGGCCGCCAGCGCTACGCCTGCCTTTTCCAGCCCAAGCCCTTCGGTGGCGGGCTTGCGCCCGGTACAGAAAAACACCGCATCGAATTCTGTCACGCTGCCATCGGAAAGATGCAGCAGCCGAGCCTCACCTTGTGCTTCAATGCGCTTGGGGCTGACACCCGCGCGGCAGGTAATGCCCTGGGCCGTCAGCGCTTCAGCGGCGGCACTGCGGATATCCTCATCAAAGCCGCGCAGCGGCAGCGGCGCGCGATGCACAAGCGTGACCTCCGCACCTAGGCCCTTCAGGATGCAGGCGAATTCTACCGCGATATAGCCCGCGCCAAGCACCGCCACGCGTTTCGGCAGTGCCTTAAGCGTGAAGATGTCATCCGAAATCAGGCCAAACTCGGCACCGGGAATATCAAGTCGCGTTGCCGTGCCGCCCACCGCGATGATGATGCGTTCCGCCGTTACGCGCTTGCCGCCAACATCAAGCGTATGTGCATCCAGAAATGTCGCGCGTGCATCGAAGCTGGTCACGCCGGCATTGCCCAGCAAGCGACCATAAATCCCAGAAAGCCGCGCCACTTCCGCATCCCGAGCCGCTGCCAGCTTCGCCCAATCATGCCCATGGGTTTCGATGGACCACCCAAAGGCCGCCGCATCTTCCGCCCAGGCGCCATATTCGGCGGCATTCACCATGATCTTCTTCGGCACGCAGCCGACATTCACACAAGTACCGCCCCAGAAGCGTTCTTCGGCGACACCCACCCGCGCCCCATGGCCGGCGGCAATACGCGCGGAGCGTACCCCAGCCGAACCACCACCAATCACGAAAAGATTGAAATCATAAGCCATGGAAACCTCGATAAGCCGATCAGGCTGGGCGTTTTGGGACAACAACGCGCACGGTGAAAATCTGCACCGGCTCATCATTCTGGTTGAATGTTGTGTTGCGCATCAGCGCGCTACCGCGATCCGGCCGAGAGCGTGACGGCGCCACTTCCAGCACCTCGATTTCCACGCGCAGCATATCACCGGGATAGACCGGCTTGACCCATTGGATTTCGCCGCCGCCACCGACAATACCGCCGGAAATGCTGCCTATCGCCTGCACTACCAGGCGCATGCTCATCCCCGCGGTGTGCCAACCACTCGCGGCAAGCCGCCCGAATAGCGGATGCGCGGCACCCGCAGCCTCATCCATATGAAAGGGCTGAGGGTCATAAAGCGCGGCAAAGCGTTTGACTTCCTCGGCATCCACCATCACCGAGCCAGCGGTAAAGCGCCGGCCCGGAAACAGGTCTTCAAGGAAAATCGCCTCGCTCACGTGCCAATACCACCAAGGGCGAGGTATTTCACTTCAAGATATTCCTCAATCCCCATATGGCTGCCTTCGCGGCCAAGGCCGGATTGCTTGAAGCCACCAAAGGGCACTTCAGCGGTGGAGATGATGCCTTCATTGATGCCGACAATGCCATATTCCAATGCTTCCGCGACACGGAAGATGCGCCCGACATCGCGCGCGTAGAAATAGGATGCCAGGCCGAATTCCGTATCATTCGCCATCTGGATGGCTTCTTCTTCCGTCTTGAAACGGAACAAGGGCGCTACCGGGCCGAAGGTCTCTTCCCCGAAAATCTTGGCGCCGCGCGGCACATTCGAAAGGATGGTCGGTTCGAAGAAATTGCCGCCGCGCGCATGGCGCTTGCCGCCGGTGATCACACTGGCACCTTGCGCCAGCGCATCGGCGATATGTTCTTCCACCTTCGCCACCGCATCGGCATTGATCAGCGGGCCTTGCGTCACACCTGGTTCCATCCCAGGCCCGACCTTCAGCGCTTCCACCGCCGTCTTCAGCTTGGCCGCGAAGGCTTCATAAACACCATCCTGAACCAGAATGCGATTGGCACAAACGCAAGTCTGGCCCGCATTGCGATATTTGGACGCCATGGCGCCTGCAACAGCCGCATCCAGATCCGCATCATCAAACACGATGAAGGGCGCATTGCCGCCCAATTCCATGGAGGTCTTTTTGATGGTCGCGGCGCATTGCGCGAGCAGCACACGCCCAACTTCCGTGGAACCGGTGAAAGACAGCTTGCGGATGATGGGGTTGCTGGTGAGTTCCTTGCCGGTTTCGCCCGAAGGCCCGGTAATCACGTTGCAGACGCCAGAAGGCATCCCGGCGCGTTCCGCCAGCACCGCCAAAGCCAGCGCGGAAAACGGCGTTTGCGATGCCGGGCGGATCACACCGGTGCAGCCCGCCGCCCAACCAGGGCCGGCCTTGCGGGTGATCATGGCGGAAGGAAAATTCCACGGCGTGATGGCGGCGAAAACGCCAATCGGTTCCTTGGTCACCAGAATGCGCCGACCCTTGGCGTTTTGGGGAATCGTCTCACCCTGCACGCGGCGGCCTTCATCGGCGAACCATTCAATGAAAGACGCAGCATAAACCACTTCGCCCTTGGCTTCCGCCAGCGGCTTGCCTTGTTCCGCGGTCATAATCGCGGCCAGATCATCCGAATTTTCATGCATCAGCGCGGCGATCTTGTGCAGGATCACGGCGCGATCTTTCGCCAGCATGGCGCGCCAGGCCGGCCAGGCGGCTTTGGCGGCTTCAATGGCGCGGCGGGTTTCCGCCTGGCCCATGGCGGGCACTTCGCCAATCACCTCGCCGGTGGCGGGGTTGCGCACGGCAATCGTCTTGCCGCTATCAGACTGCACCCAGGCGCCGGCGATGTAATTCGCCTGTCGGAAAAGGGCGGGGTCCTTCAATGGCAGCTTGGTGGTGGCGTCGAGCATGGGGGTCCTCCTGGGCTTTCGCCCAGAATAGGCTGAAACAGCGCCTTTTCCCACCCTTCATGCCCCGGGCTTGCCTTCACGGCCCGGCGGGCCATGATCGCCCGCAAGAAAGCCAAAGGAACGCCCAAATGGATGCCACCCATGACCCCGGCCTGAAAAGCTGGGTCGCTTCGGCCAATCAGCCGGGGCAGGATTTCCCAATCCAGAACCTGCCCTTCGGCATTTTCAGCCGCGCCGGAGAAGCGCCACGCGGCGGGGTTGCAATTGGCGAGATGATTCTGGATTTGCGCGCGGCGATCGCGGTGGGGATGCTATCTGGTGCGGCGGCTGATGTGGCTGCCGGGCCTTCGTTGAATGAGCTGATGGCCATGGGTAGGGGCGCTTCGGCGCGTTTGCGCGCGCAAATCTCAGCGCTGCTGGCCGTTGGGTCATCCGCCGAAGCCATGGCCGCGCGCATTCTGGTGCCCATGCGCGATGCGCGCCTGCATCTGCCTGCCACGGTCGCGAATTTTTCGGATTTCATGGCAAGCTATGATCACTGCGCCAGGCTTGGTGTCCGGCGCGATCCGAAGAACCCGCTCCCGCAGGCTTTCCGCCATTTGCCGGTTGCCTATCATTCCCGCGCCAGTTCCGTCCGCGTGAGTGGCGAGGATGTGATCCGCCCGCATGGCCAATGGGCGCGGAGCGATGGCGAAGTGCGCTTCGGTCCAACGGAAGCGATGGATTACGAATTGGAATTGGCGATCTGGATCGCGGGGGAGAATGCACTCGGCACGCCCATCACCATGGCCGATGCACCGAACCGCATCTTTGGCTTTGGGCTTTTGAATGATTGGTCCGCGCGCGATATCCAGCGCTGGGAAATGCCGCCGCTCGGACCATTTTTGGCGAAGAGTGTCTCAACTTCGGTCTCGCCCTGGGTGATCACGGCGGAAGCGCTGGAACCCTTCGCGAAAGCCGCGCCGGCGATTGACCCGCCGCCTTTGCCCTATCTGGATAGCGCCTGGAATCGCGCCGTCGGCGCGCTTGGTATTCGTATGCAGGCGTTCTTGGTGACCGCCAAGATGCGCGCGGAAGGTCCCGCGCCCGCCTTGCTGACCGATACAGAATTCGCCCGCATGTATTGGACGGCAGCGCAAATGGTGGCGCATCACGGCACCAATGGCTGCAATCTGCTGCCCGGCGATTTGCTTGGCAGCGGCACGGTTTCTGGCCCGGAAGATACGGCCGCTGCGTGCCTTGCCGAACTTGGCCTTACCGGCCCCATCACGCTGCCCAATGGCGAGACCCGTCGTTGGTTGCAGGATGGTGATGAGGTGATTTTCCGCGCGCGCGCCGAAGCGCCTGGCGCCGTTTCCATTGGCTTTGGTGAATGTCGCGGCGCCATCGCGCCCGCCACAGCCTGGCCTGTTTGATCACACAAAAAGGAGAAACCCCATGCCCCGTCGCATTGTTGATATCTCAGTCGCGCTCAAGGCCGGCATCATCAGTGACCCGCCGCATGCGCTACCGAAGATCGAATATCTGGACCATCACATGACTGCGCCTGGCATGGCGCAGGATTTCGGCATTACCGTGGATCAATTGCCCGAAGGCGAATATGCTGCGATTGAGCGCGTGCAAATCAGCACCCATAACGGCACGCATATTGACGCGCCCTATCATTATTTCAGCCGCATGAATGAAAGGCTGGTGCCGGGTGGGGAGCCTTCCTGGCGCATTGATGAGGTGCCGCTGGATTGGTGCTTGCAGCCTGGCGTGAAGCTCGATTTTCGGCATTTCGACCATGGCTATGTCGCGACGGCCAATGATGTGAAGGCAGAGCTGAAGCGCATTGGCCATACGCTGAAGCCGCTGGAAATCGTGGTGGTGAATACCGCCGCCGGCGCGCGCTATGGCGAAGATGATTACATCCATTCCGGCTGCGGCATGGGCAAGGAAGCGACCCTTTGGCTACTGGAACAGGGCGTGCGCGTGACCGGCACCGATGGCTGGTCCTGGGATGCGCCGTTTTCGCTGACGAAGAAAAAGGTCGCGGCGACAGGTGATGTGTCACTGATCTGGGAAGGCCATCGCGCGGGGCGAGAAATTGGCTATTGCCACATCGAAAAACTCTCCAACCTGGATAAGCTGCCGCCCAGCGGCTTCACCATTTCCTGCCTGCCGGTGAAGGTGCATCGCGGCTCTGCCGGCTGGACCCGCGCTGTCGCGATTTTTGAAGAATAAGGGGGGAAGCCATGGCACGCCGTTTCATTGATATCTCTGTCGCACTCAAGGGTGGGATCGCTTCCGACCCGCCGCATATGCTGCCGGAGATTGAGTATCACGACCATCACATGACTGCGCCGCGCTTGGCGCAGGAATTCGGCATCAGCGTGGATCAATTGCCCGAAGGCCAATTTGCCGCGCGGGAAGTGGTGCGCATCACGACGCATAGCGGGACGCATCTTGATTCGCCCTATCACTTCTTCAGCCGCATGAATGAAAGAACCATCCCCGGGGGCGAGCCTTCCTGGCGGATTGATGAAGTACCTTTGGAATGGTGCTTTCAGCCTGGTGTGAAGCTGGATTTCCGGCATTTTCCGGATGGCTATGTTGCAACCCCGGAAGATGTACAGGCGGAGCTGAAGCGCATCGGCCATGTGCTGAAACCGCTTGAAATTGTAGTGGTGAATACCCGCGCCGCCAGCCGTTACGGGCAGGATGATTTCATCCATAGCGGCTGCGGGGTTGGCAAGGCGGCCACGCTTTGGATGTTGGAACAGGGCGTGCGCGTGACGGGTATTGATGGCTGGTCCTGGGATGCGCCGTTTTCACTGACGAAGAAAAAGGTGCAGGAAACCGGTGATGCGTCGCTGATCTGGGAAGGGCATCGCGCGGGGCGCGAGATTGGCTATTGCCACATGGAAAAACTGACGAATTTGGAAAGCCTGCCGCCGGATGGCTTCATGATTTCCTGCTTCCCCGTAAAGGTGCATCGCGGTTCCGCCGGCTGGACGCGTGCTGTCGCAATCATTGAGGAGTGATGTGGATGAAAGGCCTGTTTTTCCTTGCGCTATTGCTGATACCCTTTTCCGCAAAGGCTTTTCCGGATCGGCCCGTGACCATCATCAACCCCTACGCCACCGGCAGCAGCACCGATGCGGCGGCGCGCGCCTTGGCTGAGGCTTTCACGCGTGAATTCGGGCAGAATTTCGTGGTGACCAGCCAATCCGGCGCATCGGGCGTGGTGGGCATGCGGGCGCTGATGGCGGCAGCGCCGGATGGGCATACGCTGGCCTATGCGCCGCTGGTGCCGCTCGCGTTTCAGCCGCATCTCGTGCGCAATACTGGGCTTGGGCCGGATGCCGTGGCGCCTGTCTGCAACGTGACGGAGAATATTCTCGGCATCATGGTGAAGGCCGATAGCCCGTGGCGGACGCTGCCCGATATGGTCGCGGCGGCGAGGCAGCGGCCATTGAGTTATGGCTCCCCAGGGCCGAATTCCGCGCCGTTTCTTGGCGTGCATCGCGTGCAGGTCGCCGCTGGTGGGCAATGGACGCATGTGCCCTTTCGTGGCGACGGCGCGTCACTCACCGAAGTGATCGCGGGGCGCTTGGATTTCGCGGCGATTGTGG
The DNA here is from genome assembly GCA_020249145.1 of Roseomonas sp. GTDB lineage: Bacteria > Pseudomonadota > Alphaproteobacteria > Acetobacterales > Acetobacteraceae > Neoroseomonas. The sequence continues at coordinate 197,489 of JADCGF010000007.1, forward strand.
TGGCTTCCGGCGTGCCCATGGCGCGGGCGGGGCAAACACGCTTGGTCGCAGTATTCTCCGAAGGGCGCCACCCGGCCTTTCCGGATGTGCCAACGGCACGCGAACAGGGGATTGATGCTTTACAGCCTTCCTTTGCGGCGCTTTGGGCCACGCGCGGCACGCCGGAACCGATCCTGGATCGCTTGCAGGAAGCCTGCCGCCGCGCGATGGAAACCGAAGGGTTCAAGCGCTTCGCGGAAAACTGGGGCGCGGTGCCGCAGTTTCGCGGGCGCGCAGATCTTGGGCGCTTGCTCGCGTCTGAATATGAAGCGACAGGCAAGACGTTCCGCGAATTGGGGGTGCAGCCGGAATAGTCTTGAGCAGCGCGACACAACGCACCACGGGGCGTTTCAAGGCCTTTCCTTTGCAAGCGTTGATGGCAAACCTATAGGGGTAGATGATCGTTATTGGGACAGTAGCGTTTCAATGATCGACCATTTGTTTTTGAACGGTTCGACCGACCAGCCTGAAGAAGACCGATACGGGGGCAGGTGAATGGTCCTTACGTTGCTATCATTATGTGGTTGACCGTTCTTTCCCGGCATCTGCAACCAAGTTTCATGAGCCACCTTCACGTGCTTTGAGACTTCAGATGCCGGAATTATAAAATATTCAAAAGGATCAAGACTTGCTGCTGTCGGAATACCTGCCAATACCCAAACAAAATTGGTTCCGTAGTCCTTCTCCGCTTTTCGGCCAACCGAGACAGTTCGATTGCCAGGAACGTAGGTCTTTACTTGGATATGGACGAATCTAGTTCCCTCTGTGTTACTGCAAAGAATATCTGTATTTGGTGTATTTCCCATCGTAACGACGGCGACTAGCCCGCGACGACACAATTCTCCTGCCACAAAAAACTGGCTGGCGGCACCTCTCGCGATTTTACCTGCTGGATCACCCATGTCTTATGCCAGGAGACTGAACATGATCATTCCACCGTGACGCTTTTCGCGAGGTTGCGCGGCTGATCCACATCCGTGCCCTTCAGCACCGCGACATGATAGGCAAGGAACTGCACCGGGATGGTGTGGAGTATAGGTGCAGCAAAGGCCGGCACACGCGGCAGCACCACAATGCGCTCGGCAAAACCACGCAGTTTTTCCGCGCCAAGATCATCGGTGAAGGCCATGACACGCCCACCCCGCGCAGCCGATTCCTGAAGATTGGACGCGGTTTTTTCAAATAGCGGACCTGAGGGGCAGAGCGCTATCACCGGCACAGCAGGATCAATCAACGCAATCGGGCCATGCTTCATCTCACCCGCCGCGTAGCCTTCCGCATGGATATAGGAAAGCTCCTTCAATTTCAGCGCGCCTTCAAGCGCCACGGGAAACAGCGCGCCGCGCCCAAGGAACAGCACATCCCGCGCCTTGGCCACTTCCACTGCCATGGCACGAATATCGTCATCGCGTTCCAGCACTGCGGCAGCGTTGGAAGGCACCTCCAACAATGCAGCGGTGAGTTCCGCTTCCTGTGCGGCGGTGATGGTGCCGCGCGCACGGCCAAACCCGATGGCCAGGCAGGCCAGTACCGCAAGCTGTGCAATCACCGATTTGGTGGAAGCAACGGCAACCTCCGGCCCCGCGACGGTGATCACCGCAGCATCACTTTCGCGTGCCATGGTGCTTTCCGGGACATTCACAATGGAAAGGATGCGCTGACCGCGCTGCTTCAAGAGCCGAAGTGCCGCGAGCGTATCGGCGGTCTCGCCACTTTGGCTGAGCAGCAGCGCGCCACCACCCGCCGGCAAGGGCGGGTCGCGATAGCGCAATTCGCTGGCAAAATCAGCATCCACGGGCAGGCGCGCCACTTCCTCAATCCAATAGCGCCCGACCAAACCCGCCAGATAAGCACTGCCGCAAGCGGTCATGATCAGCCGCGGGACTGTCAGGGGATCAAAGGGCAGTTCGGGAAGGATCACGCGCCGCTGCGCCGGTTCCAAATAGCGCGTCAGCGTATCGCCCAGCACCACCGGATGTTCATGCAATTCCTTTTCCATGAAGTGGCGGTAATTGCCCTTGCCCGTGACGGCGCCTGAAACGGTCGTCAGCTTGATGTCGCGCTTCACTTCCGCGTCGGTCGCATCATGAAACCGCGCGCCACTCCGATCAAGCACCGCCCAATCGCCTTCTTCCAGATAGGCGATGCGCCGCGTGAGGGGGGCGAGTGCCAGTGCATCCGATCCCACAAACATCTCGCCCTCACCAAAACCAACCGCGAGCGGCGCACCCTGGCGGGCGCAAATCAGCAATTCCGGATGGCCGGCAAAAATCATCGCCAGCGCAAAGGCGCCATGCACGCGCTTCAGCGCTGCTGCCGCTGCGGCTTCAGGCGTTGCGCCAGCTTGCAGGAAATCATCCACCAGCAGGGCGAAGGTTTCCGTATCGGTTTCGGTTTGGAAGGCATGGCCACGCGCTTCCAATTCCGCGCGCAATTCAGCGTGGTTCTCGATAATGCCATTATGGACAACAACCACGCGCGCCGTACCATGCGGATGCGCGTTGCGCGTTGTGGGCGCGCCATGCGTGGCCCAGCGCGTATGGCCAATGCCGGTGGTGCCGGGCAGCGGGCTTGTTTCCAAAACGGCGGCCAGATTGCCAAGCTTGCCCTCGGCACGCCGGCGATCAATCTTGCCGTCAATCAGCGTCGCAATGCCGGCACTGTCATAGCCGCGATATTCCAGCCGCCGCAGCGCTTCCAAAAGCCGAGGCGCCGCTGCCTGTTGCCCAACCACACCAACAATGCCGCACATCAGCGCTTCCCCTTACCCTTGAAACCGCGCCCTGGCTTCACCGACTGGCGCCCACGCGCAATCGCCAGCGCATCATCTGGCACATCTTGCGTAATCACACTGCCGGCAGCCACCAGCGCGCGCGCACCAATTTTCACCGGCGCCACCAGCGCCGTATCGCTGCCAATGAAGGCGCCTTCGCCAATTTCGGTGCGATGTTTCGCCACCCCATCATAATTGCAGGTGATGGTGCCCGCGCCGATATTCGCCCCCGCGCCGATCGTGGCATCGCCCAGATAGGATAGATGATTCGCCTTCGCACCAGCGCCGAGGGTGGTTGCCTTCAGCTCCACGAAATTGCCGACATGGGCGTGGGGTTCGATGACGCTGCCGGGGCGCAACCGCGCATAGGGGCCAATCACCGCACCCCGCTTCACCATGCAACCTTCCAAATGGCTGAAGGCGCGGATGGTCACGCCATCTTCGACTGAAACACCTGGCCCGAAGAAGATATTGGGTTCCAGCACCACATCCGCGCCGAGTTTTGTATCGTGGCAAAAATGCACCGTATCAGGCGCCAGCATCGTCACCCCACCCGCCATGGCCGCTTCACGCAAGCCGCGCTGCACTTCGGCTTCCGCTTGCGCCAATTCAGCACGGCTATTGATGCCGCGAAGCTCGGCCTCTGGCGCTTCCACCGCGACCACGCGCTTGCCTTCCGCCCGCGCCTGTTGAATCACATCGGTCAGGTAATATTCCCTCTTGGCATTATTGTTGCCAATGGCGCCAAGCCAGCGGAACAAATCCTGCGCCGGGGCACAAATCACGCCGGCATTGCAAAGCCCGATCGCGCGTTCTTCCGCCGTCGCATCCGCCCATTCAACAATGCGCGCCACTTCGGATTTCTCATCCAGCACCACACGGCCATAACGCGCGGGATCAGCGGGCCGCATGGCAAGCAGCGCAAGCCCGGCTGACTGTCGCGCCGCCACCAGCGCCTGCAAGGTAGCCGCAGAGATCAGCGGATTATCACCATAAAGCACCGCGACATCGCCCTGATGCCCACCCAGCAAGGGGGCGGCCTGCAGCGCCGCATGGCCGGTGCCGAGCCTTTCGCGCTGCACCACGACCTCGCGCGGTGCCACGGTGTCTTCCAGCGCCGGCATATCCGGCCCGACCACAACCACAATGCGCCCGAACACGTTTTCGCAGGCGCCGATCAAGTGCCGGATCATGGGCCGCCCCGCCAAGGCGTGCAGCACCTTGGGTTGGGCGGACCGCATGCGCGTGCCAAGGCCGGCGGCAAGGATGATGGCGGCGGGGATCATGGGGGCGGTGGTAACGCCCAAGGCGGGCTTCGTCCAGACGCGGGCTGATGCGGCAGTGCGCCGTCGCCGTCAAAACAGAGCTGTGGCGCTGGCGCTTCCGCCAGACCCATTCAGCATATCTCGCAGGTCGCCGCAGGCCCCAAGGCATGGCACGGCGTGAGCGCGCAAAAGGCTCCCACGCCGTTCATTTTCTACGCCTGTGCTTTACGAAGCCTCAAGCTGCGGCGGCAGACCCCGCAATACGGCGCATGCGCCGACGGAGCGAGAAGGCCATCATGGTGGCACCAGCAAAAAGCGGGATATAGGCAAAGCTCGGATCAACCTTCACGGTCCGGGCATTGGCCATTTTCAGCATGGTCTGACGCAAGCCAGTCCAAGGGTCGAGCGCCATCATGAAACCGATCAGCGCGGGCGCCAGCACCAGCAGAATGGCGAAAACAGCGGCATGTTCGGCATATTTTTCAAGCGATGCGACAAGGCGCGTTGCCACCGCCGCCGCCATGCCGACAAAGGCAAGCGCCGTCATCAGCGGAAGCTTGCTGAAGATGGAAAGCCCGTAAACCGCCGCGCCGCGCTGGCCGGAAAAGGTCACCGCGGGGAGGAAATACGCCACCAGCACCAAGGCGATGCCGCCGAATAGCAATCCCATTTCGACCCCATCGGATTTGCCCTTGTATTGATCCATCATCCCTTTTCTCCCTTCCTGTCTCGCACGCCTTCCACAATCCCAAAATGGATCTGGGCGTGGAGATTGCATATCTGTGACAGTTAAGTAATCTTAAGTCACTCGCAAGCCAATCGGAATCGCTCGGTATTTCGGAAATTTGAGCAGAAATTGCTTCGGTGTGGTTCCCATGCGTCACAGCAAACAGCGACGGCGACGGCGATAGGAGCCTGGGTCAATCCGGCTCGGTTGCCGGGCCGGGTGCCGTTAAATCCGAAGCGCCGCAGCGACCCTTGTGACGACCCCGTCCCAATCACCGGGACGCTGCTGGCGAAACAGGCGCATGCCAGGATACCAAGGCGAATCTTCGCGCTTCGCCAGCCATCGGAAATCCGACGCGAAGGGCAGCATCAGCCAGACCGGCTTGCCCAATGCGGCAGCCAGGTGCGCGACCGAGGTATCTACCGCAATGACCAGATCAAGCGCCGAAACAAGCGCTGCCGTATCGGCAAAATCGGTAAGTTCATCGGTCAGATCGTACAAGCCAGCAGCTTGCAGCGCGGCGTGATCAGCGGCGCGCACTTCCTTCTGGAGCGACACCCAGGCATCACCTGACCGCAAAAGCGGCAAAAGCCGCACGAGTGCAATCGACCGATTGGCATCATTGCTGTGGGCGTTATTGCCACTCCAAACCAGCCCGATACGCCTGCGGCCCTGCGGGAGGCGTTTGCGCCATATCACCACCTCATCAGCCGGCGCAGTAATATAGCCCCCAGGCCAGGCCGGGATATTCTCAAGCGTGGTGGCGAAGCCAATCGGCAGGCTGAGCAGCGGGCAATGCAAATCGAATTCGGGCGCCGCCTCATTTTCGTCAATCACGGTGACGCCAGGATACAAATCCCTGAAAAGCCGTGAAAGAGCCCCCTGCACAGCGAGAGTGACCTTCGCCCCGGCATCAGCGGCCATGATGCCATAGCGGGCAAATTGAATGGTATCACCAAAGCCTTGCTCCGAATAAATGAAAAGCCGCCGGTCCAAAAGTGGCTCCGCACCCAGCCAGGGTGGCGCATGAAAACTGCGACGCAAGCGCCCTTGCGGACGCTGCAGGCGATACTCGTATTCACGCCAGCCTTCTTCGAAGTGGCCAAGCGCCAAAAGCGTGAAGGCGCGATTGTAATGTGCCTCCAGATGATTGGGTTTGAGCGTTAATGCATGATTGTAGGAAAGCAATGCTTCCTGAAGTTGGTTCAGGGCGGCAAAGACTGTACCGCGATTTACATACGGGACTGGATCATCGCCGGCATTTTCACAATCTTCCGTGATGATCATCAATGCCCGCTTAGGCTGGCCAGACGCAATCAACAGCTTGCCGAGCCAACTTCGTGCCAACCGCTTTCGCGGCCCATCCTTCATCACTGCTTCGATCATCGCGCGACCTTCATCGCCACGACCAAGTGCCAGCAGGATCTCCGCCCGGCTCAACATGGCCAGGTCGAAATCTGGCTTGAGCCGCAAGGCCTGCTCCGCGAAAACCAAGGCCTCATCCGGACGTCGGAGTTGACAGAGCGCCCTGGCAACACCTAGCTGATAATGCTCAGAGGCGGGGTTCAGGCTGAGCGCCTTTTCATGCGCGGCAAGCGCCTCATCCAACCGGGCGAGTTCGAACAGGGCATGTCCGCGTTGGTGATGCGCTTCCGCTTCATTTTGGTGTCGTGCAACAACGCGATCAAGAACCGCCAAGGCATCAGCCGGGCGTTCAACATGCAAAAGAAGCTGGCCGTAATTCATTGCTGCTTCGAGCAAATGCGGATTCAAACCGAGTGAACGCTCGAAACTCGCCAGGGCTTCCTCGTTCTGTCCGCGTTTCGTCAAGGCCAAACCCAGATGCGCATGAACAAGCGCATCTTTTGGCTTGAGCGCCAATGCACGGCGCAAACGGGCAACTCCCTCTCCAAAATGGCCAAGCTGAAGGGAAAGCAAGCCCGCGAGATGCAAAGCTTCCCCATGGCGCGGATCACGCTTGAGGACGGAAAGGCAGACAGTTTCCGCCTCTGCGTGCTTACCCTGCCTGAGCAGGGTCATGGCTTCGGTGAACTGCGCAGCAGAAGACTTCGACGGTGGTTTCATTGACTTGGCGGATTCCAGTGCGAAGCTACAGACATGGCGACAATTTTTTCGATCAACGGCGAAAAAATGAAGATATTCGGTTTTTCATGTCACAATGCACACCAGCAGTTGAAGCCCCCACAATGTCATGGCAAAGGCGCCAATTCTATCCGCATGCCACCGCAACCGGTTTGCAAAGGCCATACGCCTCGCGGTTTGCATGGGCAGCGCATCCGGCGAATGGCGCTCTGCGATCATCAGCCAAATCTCGCTCTGGCGCATACGCTAGCTTGGGACATAAGAGAGTTTCAAGAGCATTGCGGAAGGTAAGTAACTTAGCGCCAAAGAGCAAGTACCCACCCGCGGTTCCGGTGAAACAGAATGCCTGAGCAAGCCGCAACTTCATTGCACGAAAACCCCGCGCTTCTGACTGGGAGAACCCAGGCACATCCTGAAAACAGGCTAAGCCCAAAGCACAGGGAAGGCGCCATGCTGGGTCGCCGGTCACTGGCCCTTCAGGGCGTGGCCTTCACCGTGACCCATTCAGGCTTGCGCAGGCCAGGATCGTTGAAACGCTACGGCGCCACCAAAGTGCCGTGGTGGTGCGGGGAGCGCCCAAGGCCTTCGCCGCCCATATTCAGGGAGAAATTGACCGCTGGATGCCCATGATCAGCGCTGCCGGCAGCCGCGTAGAACAAGGCCAAATATGCGCCTACATGGCTAAAGCGCCGCACCGATCCGCCCAACCACCCCGTCCCAATCACCAGGACGCTCTTGCCGGAACAAGCGCATCCCTGGGTACCAGGGCGAATCCTCCCGATCGAGCAGCCACCGGAAATCCGGCGCAAAAGGCAGCATGAGCCAAACGGGTTTCCCAAGCGCTGCGGCCAGATGTGCGACCGAGGTATCAACCGCAATCACCAAATCAAGTGCTGCGATCAGCGCCGCCGTATCGGCAAAATCGGAAAGCTCAGCGGTCAGATCACATAGGCCAGAGGCGTGGAACGTGTTCTGGTCAGATGCGCGCACTTCCTTCTGAAGCGAAACCCAGACATCACCCGATCGAAACAGCGGCGAGAGCCGCGCAAGCGCCACAGAACGATTGGCGTCATTGGTATGGATCGGGCTACCACTCCAGACTAGGCCGATACGCCGCCGCCCCATTGGCAAGCGTGGAATCCACCGCGCTGTTTCCTCAATGGGGGCACTCAGATAGCCATTGGGCCATGCCGGAATATTCCGAAGCGTGGTTTCAAAGGCGAGCGGCAGGCTGAGCAGCGGGGAATGTAGATCGAAATCAAGCGGCGCTTCGTTCTGATCAAGGATGGTGACCGATGGATGAAAATTTCTGAAGAGACGCTTGAGAGGAGCTTGCACCGAGAGGAACACATGCGCACCGGCTGCCGCAGCCAGAAGGGCGTAGCGACTGAAATGAATGGTGTCACCCAAGCCCTGTTCGTAATAGGCATAAAGGCGGCGATTTCTGATCTGCTCTTTGCCTGACCACCGGGGCTGTGGATAGTTGCGAATTGACGCCGTATTTTGCCGCGCATGGCGACATTCATAGGCGCGCCAGCCTTCTTCCAGCCGTCCAAGAACCAGCAAGGCAAAGGATCGGTTGTAACTTGCGTCAAGGTCATAAGGTTTTAAATCAAGCGCCCGATCATAAAAGACAAGCGCTTCTTCAAGCCGGTTCAGCGCGGCCAGGATAAAGCCGTGATTGACATGGGTGATTGGGTCATGGGGCGCGATGTTTCGTGAAAAAGCCGACAGATCAAGCGCTTTTTCGGGCTGCCCCAGCAGGATGAGGGTCTTGCTACGCCAGATATGACCCTGCAAAGACTCGGGGTTTTTAACGATGAGTTTTTCCACAACCTCAAGGCTTTCCTGAAGCTCACCACGAGAACGAAGCACATCCACAAGGCACAAGTTCGGCAATTCCATGTCGGGCTGGCTCGTCAGGGCCTTTTGAATGAAAGGCTCAGCCTCATTGTATCTTTTCAAAAGACACAGCGTGGCTGCCGTGGCGGACAAGAAAACGGCAGAATCCGGTTGCAGGCCAAGTGCTTTCTGCTGCGCAGCCAAGGCTTCCTCTAAGCGGTTAAGCTCGCTTAACGCACAACTGCGATGGTAATGGGCTTCCGCATGATCCGTTTTTTGACTGATAACAAAATCAAAGGAACTGATGGCATCTGCGTAGCGTCCCATTTGGAACAGAACTAAGCCGTAGTTGAACCTTGCGTCCGTTGCGTCTGGCTTAAGAGCCAAGCTGCGCTCAAAACTTGCAGCAGCCTTCTCGTTTCGGCCCAGCCTCATCAAGGCAAGCCCCAAATTGGCGTGAACATCGGCGTTTTCTGGCGCTGCCGCCGCTGCCCGGTTCAAACGGATGACACTTTCATCAAAACGGCCGGACCGCAGCGCGATCAAGCCAAAAAAATGAAGTGCGTCGGGATGAAGCGCATGCTGCTTGAGGATGCCAAGACAAATCGCCTCGGCGGCTGCAACGTCACCGTTTCTGAGTAATGCAAGCGCTTCAAGCAATCGCGTCGTAATGGCTTCGGGCGGCTTCTCCATGTCTGAAAGGCTCGCGGGCTTGGGGTGATGGGGCGATACTACTGGGCGACCTGCATCGGCGGACCGGTCGGTGCAGGATTATTGCAGGAAAACACTTTTGAGCCATGGCCGCAAACTTCTCATGCGGGGCCGGAGAAAAGAAAGCCCCTCATGTCACAATGCTCACCAATAAATACCCGCCCCAAAGCGTCACGGCAAAGGCGCCGATCCTATCGGAATGCCAGCGCAGTCGGGTTGCGAAGGCAGTGCGCATTGCTGCCTGCATGGAAAGCGCATCCGGCGAATGGCGTTCCGCCACCATCAGCCAAATCTCGCTCTGGCGCATATCCTGGCTTGGCACATAGGCGAGTTTCAGTAGCAAGATCAGCCAGACCAGCGTCACCAATATCGCACCGGAACGCAGCGCCAGCGCAAGCTGGAAGGAAAGCGACAGCACAACCAGCAGAATGGCCAAGCCTGCAAAGCCTAACGCGCGCCGGATGACCAGATCCGCCATTGCCTCAAGCCGTTCCAAGCCCTGGCCCTCATGCGGGGGAACCCAGGATATCCGGGCACCATGGGCGAAAGCCTAACCCTAAACGGGCAGTTTGGAAAACAAGCTGTTACACAAAGCGCTGCTCACCCCAAACCCATCAACACCAGCAGCAGCGCCGTGCCGAACCAAACCATCATGGCCCGTTCCAGGCTAAGGCCCAGGCGCTCAGAAATCGCTGCGGGCACCGCCGAAAGAAGCAGCGTGGCGGTCGAGACGATCAATGAGGCACCGTAAAACACCACCTCCTTGGTCGGGGGTAAAAGCTCGGGCAGCCATACGGGATTGAGATGCCAGACCACCGGCAGGGTTGGGCTGATCATGCCATTCAGCAGGCAGGTCGCCACGGTGGCGACGAAAAGGTTTTGCGGGGTCATCATGGCAGCTAGCCCGCGCCCGGGGGGCTGATGCGCGGCGCATAACCAAAGCCCACCATCAGCAAGCCGAAGATCATCCGCGCCGCAAACAGCCAGAAGGCCGCAACCAAAGGCAGAAAGGGTGGCGAGACATAGGAAGGCACCAATCGTTCAGCGGTCCACACCGCCCAGCCAGTCAGCAGTTGAAAGCCGCGCCAGATGTAATTGGTATTTGCCGGCGTCATGAAGAATTGCATCATGAACCGCCCGATGCAGCCCCACCCGGTCAGCGCCAGGAAATAGGTCACCACCCAAAAGGGCAGATAGCCAAGGATGAAATTGCTTTCCATGAGCGCCCTATAGCGTCATCCGTTTTGACGGATCACGCTATACCATTTTTGAGCGACTGATTCACCGCTTCGGCCTGCAGCCTTCGCGGATCAGGCGCTAATTGATGGGGCGGCTGCGTTACCGCAACCGCCCCAGAACCACCCCATTACAGGAAGGCTTTGGTTATTCCACCGCGTCGCGCTTGTCAGCAAGACGCACACCACCCTTCGGGATGCGGATATCATCAATGAAATCCTGCATCGCCTGGCTGGGCGGCGTGGTGAACTTGGACACCAGCCAGATGGTGAGGAAGGCCACCGGCACACCGATGATCCCGCCGGAGATGTTGTTGATCCCCCACAGGCGCCCCACCACGCGGTTGCGCAGCACCACCGTATCGGTCGGGATCCCGATGATGCCCCCGAACCAGGCCAGCGCCCCATCCGTCACCGCGGCGGTATTGGCAAGGATCGCTGCCGCTTCCGCGCGAAGTTCAGGAGAGGTGAAGTTCTGGTTGATGGTGCCAACCTGCCGCGCCGCAGCAATAATGGCGTCCTTCGAACCGAACAACTGGACGAAATCCAACCCAAACCATTCCGAATGGATGAGATAGCCGAAGGTCAGCACATAACCTACCCCCATACCGACGCAGGCGGCGGTATTCGTGGTTTTCTTGTACCAAACCCCCATCACCAGCGCCGCAAACAGGCCGGCGGCAGCGATGGAGAAGGCCCAGGCCACCAGGAACAGAATATCCGCCCCGGCATTACCCGCAGTCCAGGCCGCGGCCACCGCCACAATCAGCAGCAACACGCGCGAGATGACCAGCCGGCGCGCGGTCGGCGCGTTGCGGTCAATCATCTTGTAGTAGATGTCATGCGACAGGGCGTTTGCGAGCGCCAGCAGCAGACCATCCGCGGTGGAAAGCGCTGCAGCCAAGCCGCCCGCCGCAACCAGCCCAGCGATCACATAAGGCAGGCCCGCAATTTCCGGTGTGGCAAGCACCACAACGTCAGGGTGAATGCGGAATTCATTCCATTGCAGAATGCCATCGCGGTTGACGTCCACAATGTTGATCCATGGCACCCCATAGGGCGACATGATCTGCCAGCTCTTCACCCAATCCGGCAGGCTCGCGATCGGTTGGCCGATCAGGGTCTGATAGATTTCCACCTTGCCGAAAGCCGCATAGGCCGGCGCGGTGAAATACAGCAGGAAGATGAAGAACAGCGACCAAGCCACAGACTGGCGGGCTTCCTTCACCGAAGGCGTGGTGAAGTAGCGCATCAGGATGTGCGGCAGCGCTGCCGTACCGACCATGAGGCAGAAGACGAGGGCGAAGAAATTCACCGCCGCCTGGATATTGAATTGCCCATTCGCGCCAATGAAGGGCGCGCTATGCCAGCCGGTGACACCGGGCGGTGGGGTCATGCCCGCAGCCCGGAAGCCGTTTTCAAGCTCAGCGATCCGTTCCAGTGCGAAGCCATACATCAGCTGCGGCATTGGAACGCCGGTGATCTTGGCGGACATCAGGAAGGCCGGGATCAGATAGGCGATGATCAGCACGATATACTGCGCCACCTGTGTCCAGGTAACGGCGCGCATGCCGCCCAGCATGGAACAGACCAGAATGCCCGCAAGGCCCACAAACACCGCAACGCCGAAGGACACATCCAGGAAGCGTTGGGTGATGATGCCAACACCCACGATCTGCGCCACGACATAGACGAAGGACGCGGTGATCAGCACGATAACGCCAATCAGGCGCGCTGCATTGCCGCCGAAGCGCGCCCCCAGGAAGTCCGGCACGGTATATTGGCCGAATTTCCGCAGATAGGGCGCCAACAGAATGGCGACCAGCATGTAGCCGCCGGTCCAGCCCAGGATGAAGGCCAAGCCACCATAGCCGAGGGCATAAAGGCTGCCCGCCATGCCGATGAAACTTGCCGCCGACATCCAGTCAGACCCGGTTGCCATACCGTTGTACAGCGCGGGCACGCGCCTGCCGGCGACATAATATTCAGCAACGGCCTGGGTGCGGCTGATAATGCCAATATAGGCGTAAACGCCAATCGTCAGGCCAACAAACATGTAGCCCAGAATGCGATCTGGCACGCCCATCTGTTCCAGAATGGCGATAATGACGACGAAGGCCGCGAAACCGCCCGTATAGCCGGCGTAAATTTTGCCGAGCGAGGCGATAAAGGGATCTTTTTCTTTGGTGGCGCCGCTCATGGGATCAATCCTCCTGCACGCCGAATTCTTCGTCTATTTCATTCTGGCGCTTACCGAACCAAAACAGCGCGACGACGAAGACGATGAGGCTGCCCTGCGCGGCCATGTAGAAGCCGAGAGGAAAGCCAAGAATCTTGATGCTATTTAGCGAAGGGGCAAAGATATGCACCACAAAGCTGAAGAAAAACCAAATGCAAAACACCAACCACATCAGGTTGGATGTCTTGGCCCAATAGGCCTTTGCGGTGGCCGGATCTACCGCCGGGGCTTCCGTATTGGACGGCGCGCTCCCAGATTCAACCAATGGCATTCACTTGCCTCCTCCGATGGTCAGCCCTTGGCGGCGACCTGTTTGACCTGCCCTGACCACGCTGACGCGTGCCCCGATTCGGGCATTTGACAGCCCGATTCCATCGAGCCGATAACATGGCGTTAATTCAGTCGCAACAAAGTTTTTGAAGGATTTCAGCCAAAAATGCGCCTTCTCCGCCGCTTGCTGGGCAGCCCGCCCTCCCAGGAACCAGGGGCATTTGGGGCGTTCCTGCATCGCCAAGGCGCCTTCGTGGCGCAAAAGACCGTGCTGGATTATTGCCGGGTCAAGGTGGGGCGGAATGAGAAAGCTTTCTTCGGCAATCCAGATTTCCAGGCCGCGCTGAACCATTGCCGTTGGCAGGTTTTCCTGGCGGCGCAAAGCGATGTGGTGGCACTTGCCGAAGCTTGGCTCCGCCCCTTTTGGCCCGGGCAGGAACTGCTGTTGTTGGAATGCCTTGTTTCCCTGCATGCCGGCTTCATGGCAGGGGAAGCGCCCCCTGAGGGCGAAAAGGACGCTTTCGAGGCAAGCCTGATAGCCCTGCCGGGCCATCTTGCCCGGATGCAACTGGCACCGCCACGTGATGCACGAACCCTGCCCCTGCTGGCCGAGGCGCCGCTTTTCGCGACGCTTCCGATCCATCCTGATCAGCGCAAGGGCGAAGGCCCTTCCATCCGCGGCGCCCTGCGCTTTCACATTGTATCCACCCAGCAGGAAATGGAACGCGGCTTCGACCCGGCAGGGCTTTCCGCGCGGCTGAAGGCCGGGCCTCCCGCCCCGCCCTGATCTTGGGCACGCCATAGAGAGCGCGATCTGTTATAGGAAATATATCACACCCTAAGCCTGGAAATTCGTGACCATTTTTCATTTATTTTCTGAATATTCTGTAATAAGCCGGAAATTTTCTGTTATTTTTTCTGAAAACCTTAAATTTTTGTTGCGAAACCCTGAATTCCCAAGCATCAGATGCGCGCCTGCCCGGCAGCGTGGCGCCAATGCTTGATGCGTTTTTCGGCGCCCCCGCCCGGATGGGATGAATGTCCTGGCATTCCAGCACCCCTGTGTTGGGCTGCCTGGGGCCGACAACGAACGAGGAAAGGAAGGCGTCGGTTATGAGTGCAACATCAACAGGCGGCGCGGCAGAACCGCGCCCAATGACCAGGGATAGAGAGGAAGGTCATTGTCGCCTCCTCCCTCGGCACGGTTTTCGAATGGTATGATTTTTATCTTTACGGGTCGCTGGCCGCCGTTATCGGCGCCAATTTCTTCAGCCAATACCCTGAAACCACGCGCAATATCTTCGCGCTGATCGCCTTTGCCGCCGGCTTCCTGGTGCGCCCCTTTGGCGCGCTGTTCTTTGGCCGGTTGGGCGATCTGGTCGGGCGCAAATACACCTTCCTGATTACCATCCTCATTATGGGTGCCTCCACCTTCGTGGTCGGTATTCTGCCCACATCGGATCAGATCGGCATTATCGCCCCGATCGTGCTGATCATCCTCCGCCTGCTGCAAGGCTTGGCGCTGGGGGGCGAATATGGCGGTGCGGCGACCTATGTGGCCGAACACGCCCCACATGGGCGGCGCGGCTTCTACACCAGTTTCATCCAAATCACCGCAACCGCGGGTCTGTTCCTGTCGCTGCTCGTGATCCTGTTCACGCAGCTTGCGGTGGGGCCGGATAATTTCCGCGCCTGGGGCTGGCGCATTCCCTTCCTGCTTTCCATCGTGCTGCTTGGCATTTCCGTCTGGATCCGCTTGCAGATGGAAGAAAGCCCGGCCTTCCAAAAAATGAAAGCTGAAGGCAAGCATTCCAAGGCGCCGATTTCGGAAGCCTTCTTCCAGTGGAAGAACGCGAAGGTGGCGCTGTTCGCGCTGCTCGGCCTTGTCGCTGGTCAGGCGGTGGTGTGGTACACGGGCCAGTTTTATGCGCTATTCTTCCTGGGTCAGGTGCTCAAGGTGGATAGCTTCACCACGAATATGCTCGTTGCCTGGTCCCTGGTGCTAGGTTCTGGCGGCTTCGTGCTGTTCGGCTGGCTGTCTGACAGGATTGGCCGCAAGCCGATCATCCTGGGCGGCTGCCTGATCGCGGCGCTGACCTATTTCCCGCTGTTCAAACTGCTGAGCGCGGAAGCCAACCCTGATCTTCACAAAGCGCACCAGACCATTGCGGTGCGGGTTGTGACAGACCCGGCGGGCTGTTCCTTCCAGTTCAACCCAACCGGCACGGCGCGCTTCACCGCACCTTGCGATATTGCCAAGGCAGCGCTGGCGCGTGCTTCGGTGAATTACAGGGTTGAAACTGCTCCGGCGGGCACGGTTGCCACGGTGCATATCCAGGGTCAGCCGCCGCTGCCGGCCAATAGCCCGACCTTTGCGCGGGATTTGGCGGCGGCATTGACGGCGGCGGGCTATCCGGCGGCGTCCAACCCATCGGTCGTGAAAATGTCCTCGCCCTTCGACATTTTCCGGGAACAGCCGGCGGTGTTGATTGGCGTGCTGACCTTGCTCGTGATCTTTGTCACGATGGTTTATGGGCCAATCGCGGCGGCGTTGGTGGAGCTATTCCCGACGCGCATTCGCTATACCTCCATGTCGCTGCCCTATCACATCGGCAATGGCTGGTTCGGCGGACTGCTGCCGGCGACCAGCTTCGCCATGATCGCACAGACGGGGGATGTCTATTACGGGCTTTGGTACCCGATCGTCATCGCCTTGATGACGGTGGTGATCGGCACCTTCTTCGTGCCGGAAACCAAGGACCGCGACATCTACGCGGAAGACGACAAGTAAGCATCGGTCGGGGCGGCGCTGCCGCCCGGCCTTGCTGCGATACTGGAAGCGGCGCCTGATTTGGGCGCCGCTTTTTTCATGCCTTGCTCAGGCCGCTTTGGTTTAAGCTAAGGCATGCCAACAACCTTACCCGGCCATGCCCCGATCGCCGTACTGACTGGCCCTGCGAGTGCTGCCATGGGTGCGCCGCCACCAGCGCTACCCGCTGCAACGCCCTTGGGGCAGGCCATCGCCACCATGGTGGCTGCGCGGGCTTCGGCCCTGCTGGCGCTGGATGGCACAGGCCGCGCCATTGGCATTCTGACCGAACAGGATATCGCGCGCCGTGTGGTATTTCAGCTTGGGCCGGAAGCGCCGCTTGGCGCTGCCATGACCGCGCCACTGATTGCCTGCGCCGCGGATGAGGGGCTATGGCGCGCCATTGCGCTGCTCCGCCAGCATGGCCTCAGGCATTTGCCTGTGCTGGATGAAGGCGGGCGCTGCCTTGGCATGCTGCATCGGGCGGAGGCTTTGGCGGCTGTCTCGGGCGGGTTGCTCAGTCATCTTGAAGCGCTGTCCGGTAATGTCGCCGCCATCAAAGCCGCACAGGCCGGCATCGCCCGCGCGCTGCTGACCGAGGGGCTGAGCGCGGAAGCCGTGGTGCGCTTGGTCAATGGCATCAATCTTGACCTGCATCGGCGGATTCTGACGGAGACCATCGCCGATCACGGCCCGGCGCCGGTGCCCTTTACGTTGCTAGTCATGGGCAGCCTTGGGCGTGGCGAAAGCCTGCTGACGCCCGATCAGGATAATGGGCTGATGCTGCAAGACTACCCCGATCAGGACCATGATGCGGTAGATGGCTGGTTCCGCCCCTTTACCGAGGATTTCAACCAACGCCTGGATCAGGCGGGGTTTCCGCTGTGTCCTGGCGGGATCATGGCGCGCAATCCGCTCTGGCGGAAAACCGCGCGGCAATGGCGGGATCAGATGGGCGTCTGGGCCAATCGCCGGGCCGGTGCCGCGCTGCTGTTCGGCGATATCGTGTTTGATTTCCGCCCAGTGCAGGGCGATGCGGCTGAGGCTGCTTCGCTCCGCCAACATCTGGCCGGGCTATTGGCGTCGCGCCCGGCGTGGCTTGCCTCCATGGCGGCGCAGAATGCCAGCCTGCATGTGGGGCTGACGCTGTTTGGCGGCTTTGCGGATGATGAGCCCGGCCCCGGCAGCCGGACGGATTTGAAGCTGCATGGGCTGATGCCCTTGGTGGCCGCAACCCGGCTTTTGGGGCTGCGCGATGGTGTCACCGAAACGGGGACGGCGCAGCGCATCGCAGCCCTGGCCGCGCGCGGCAGCATCGCAGCGCGGGAAGCGAGTACCTTGCAGGCCGCCTTTGCCCTGCTGCTGGATGTGCTGCTGCGCCAGCAATTGGCCGATCTCGCGGCAGGCCGCCGCCCAGGCAATCTGGTGGATACGGCGGCCATGCTCAAGGAAACCCGGCAGGCGTTGCGGGAGGCTTTGAAGGCGGTGCGCAGCTTCTCCCGCACCAGCTTTGCCGGCTTTACTGGTGAGATTTGGTAGGAAGCGCCTTCAGAAATACTCTGCCGCCGCGGCCATGGCGGCAGTTATGCGGGCGCGCCGGGCCAATTCCGCCAAATCATCCACGCCGCGCGCCGCGGCACGCGCCAAAAGGCTGACCCAAAGGGCTGCGGTCGCTTCCGCATCGCCCAAGGCCTGGTGCCTTCCGGTGATCACAATTCCTGCCCGGCCGCAGAGCCCATCCAGGGAATGATCCGCTTCCTCGGGGTCTAGCCAACGCGAAGTCGCAACACTGCACAGAAACGGATTGCCGATGGCGGGTGCGCCGCGAAACTCCTCGGCGAAGATCAGGGCGCGGTCGAAGGCAGCATTATGCGCGACCAGCACATCATTGCCGATGAAATCCTGAAAACGGGCCAGCGCTTCGGCCGCCGGTGGGGCATCGGCCACCATGGCGTCCGTAATGCCGTGATAGCGGATGGAAGCGGGCGGGATGGCACGGCCAGGATTGACCAGGGTGGTGAAGCTTGCGCGCGCCTCGCCATCGCGCAGCCGGACCGCGCCGATGGAAAGCACGCGATCACCGCCGCTGACATCGAGCCCGGTCGCTTCCAGGTCAAACACCACATAGTTTTGCGCGATCAGCGGGCCGGCGGGGAGTGCCGCGTGGAAATGCGGCCGGGCGCGCAGAAATTCGCGCAAGGATGGTTTCAGCCCATGCCCGATCAGCCCAAGGGCACGGCGAAGAAAGCCGCTCATCTTTGGGCGTTCCGGCAAAGGGGTGGGCGTGGCGGGGCCATGGGCGGTTTCTGGCATGGTTTGACGCCTGCTTTCCACACATTACGGCGGGTGGCTTGCGTCAGGGCTTGCGCTGCGCCCTGCCAAGGCGGCACTTTGGCGGTAGGACTCAAGTTCTGCCGTCGCTGAAACAAGGGGGAAACCATGTCCGAGGCTTCGCATTATGACGCGACCCATGCGCGCTGGCGGCGCGACCCGGAAGCCTATTGGGCGGAAGCGGCGCGGGGCATTGATTGGGACCGCGCGCCGCAGCGCATTTTCGATGCCTCGATGGGGGTTTATGGTCGCTGGTTTCCCGATGCGGCGTTGAATACCTGCCACAATGCCGTGGATCGCCATGTCGCTGCCGGGCGCGGGCAGCAGGTGGCGATCATCTATGACAGCCCCATGACCGGGCAAATTCAGCGGATCACCTATGCCGAATTGCAGACCCGCGTGGCGAAGCTGGCGGGCGCTT
This sequence comes from Roseomonas sp., assembly GCA_020249145.1. Taxonomy (GTDB): domain Bacteria; phylum Pseudomonadota; class Alphaproteobacteria; order Acetobacterales; family Acetobacteraceae; genus Neoroseomonas. Next base: position 216,254 of record JADCGF010000007.1, read on the forward strand.
TGGCGGCGCGCGGCATCAGCAAGGGTGATCGCGTTGTGATCTATATGCCCATGGTGCCGGAAGCGGCGATTGCCATGCTGGCGACTGCCCGGCTTGGTGCTGTGCATTCCGTTGTGTTTGGCGGTTTCGCCGCCGCCGAATTGGCTTCCCGTATAGCCGATGCCAAACCGAAGGCGATCATCAGTGCATCCTGCGGGTTGGAACCCGGGCGTGTGGTAAAATACAAACCGCTATTGGATGAGGCGATTGCGCTTTCGCCGCATAAGCCATCATGCGTGCTGATCCTGCAAAGGCCAGAAGCGCCGTGTGAAATGATCGCAGGCCGCGATGAGGATTTGCTCGCCGCCGAAGCAGAAGCCGCGCCGCATGCTTGCGTTTCCGTCACCGCCACCGATCCGCTTTATATTCTTTACACATCGGGCACCACGGGCCAGCCGAAAGGGATTTTGCGCGACAATGGCGGGCATGCGGTGGCGCTGCATCATTCCATGGAATTGGTTTATGGCGTGAAGCCTGGGGATGTTTACTGGGCCGCTTCCGATGTCGGCTGGGTGGTTGGGCATTCCTACATCGTTTACGCGCCGTTGCTCGCCGGCTGCACGACGGTGCTGTTTGAAGGCAAGCCTGTCGGCACGCCAGATCCCGGCACCTTCTGGCGCGTTTGCGCGGATCATGGGGTGAAGCTGTTGTTCACCGCCCCCACCGCCATTCGCGCCATCAAGAAGGAAGACCCGGAAGGCGTTTTTCTGAAGAAATATGACATGTCGAAGCTAGAAGCGCTTTATCTGGCCGGGGAGCGGTGTGACCCCGATACCATCATCTGGTCTGAACGCCTGCTGCAAAAACCTGTGATTGATCATTGGTGGCAGACAGAAACTGGCTGGACGATTACCGGCAATTTCCGAGGGCTCGGTCTTTTCCCAACCCGCGCCGGTTCCGGCGGCAAGCCCGCGCCAGGCTATGATGTGGTGGTACTGGATGAGGCTGGGCAGCCCGTGCCACGCGGACAGATTGGTAGCCTTGCGGTGAAGCTCCCCTTGCCGCCCTCAGCCTTGCCGACGCTCTACAATGCAGATGAGCGCTTCAAGGAAGCCTATCTGTCGCATTTTGAAGGCTATTACAGCACCGCCGATGCCGGGATGATTGACGCGGAAGGCTATGTTTCGGTGATGAGCCGGACGGATGATATCATCAATGTCGCGGGGCATCGGCTTTCGACGGGTGCCATGGAGGAAGTCCTGGCCGCCCACCCCGATATTGCCGAATGCGCCGTGGTTGGTGTGCGCGATACGCTGAAGGGGCAAGTGCCGCTGGGCTTGGTGGTGGTGAAATCCGGGGTGAATAAGCCGGAAGAAACGCTGGCGCGGGAATTGATCGGCCTGGTGCGCGAAAAGATCGGCCCTGTTGCAGCGTTCAAGGATGCGAAGGTGGTGGCCCGCCTGCCAAAGACCCGCAGCGGCAAAATTCTGCGCGCCACCATGCGCAAAATCGCGGATGCCGAACCCTACACCGTGCCGCCGACCATTGATGATCCGGCCATTCTGGAGGAAATCACGGTCGTGCTGAAAGGCGCGATGAGGTGATCCGAGTTAATCCTCGATCCCATCACGGTTCTCAATGCTCATGAAGGTTGCGGTCAGGAAGGCGATCAACTTTTCCTGATCCGCCATCACCGCAAAAATTTCCGTCTGCACCAGGGTAAGCGTGCGCCCAGCCTTCAGCACCTTGCCGCGCGAGAGAATGCGGTCCCCGGCGGCAGGGGCGAGGAAATTGATTTTCATTTCCGTTGTCAGCACACCGCGACTGGCGGGCATGAGGCTCAGCGCGGCATAACCCGCCGCACTATCGGCAATGGCGGTCAAAGCACCGCCATGGACAAAGCCATGCTGTTGCGAAAGCTCCGGCTTTGGCGCGAGCGTGATTTCAACCTGCCCCGGCGCGATGCTGGTCATCTCCGCGCCAAAAAGGCGCATTAGCCCCTGCTTGGCGAAGCTTTGGCGCAGACGGGTTTCCATCATGCTGATGGCGCCTATTCCACTTCCAGATTGGCGTAGATGTTCTGGATATCGTCGTGATCATCCAAAAGATCGAGCAGCTTCACCACATCCTTTGCGCGTTCCTCATCCAGCTTGATGTCATTGGTGGACCACCATTCAAGCTTGGCGCTTTCCGCCGTGCCGAAGCTGGCTTCCAGCGCATCGCGCACCGCGGCGAAATCCTCAACGCCGGTGGACACCTCATGGCCTTCTTCGGTGCTTGCCACATCCTCGGCGCCGGCTTCAATGGCGGCTTCCAGCATGGCATCGGCTGAAGCGATGTCAGACTTGTAGCGCAGCACGCCCTTGCGTTCGAATTGGAAGGCAACGGAGTTTGTCTCCCCCAGCGCTCCACCATTCTTGGCGAATATGGACCGCAAATCACCGCCGGTGCGGTTGCGGTTATCGGTCAAAGCCTCGGCGATGATCGCGATGCCATGCGGGCCATAGCCTTCATAGCGCACTTCCTCATAATCCTCCCCCTGGCCGGCGGTGGAAGCGCGCTTGATGGCGCGGTCAATCGTGTCGCGTGTCATATTCGCGGTCAGTGCGGCTTTCACCGCGGCGCGCAGGCGCGGATTGGCCGCCGGATCAGGCATGCCGATTTTGGCCGAGACGGTGATTTCGCGGATCAGCTTGCCGAAGGCCTGGGCTTTTTTGGCACCCTGGGCCGCCTTGCGGTGCATGACGTTTTTCGCGTGGGAATGGCCGGCCATTGCCGTAACTCTCAGTGATTGGAGGGCAGAGGCGCGGCTTATATCCGGCGAAAAGGGTGGCGCCAAGCTGTTCAGACCAGAGGCATAACCGCTTCCAGCCCACCACCAAGACGCAAGGGCGCCACCCGGCGCGCAAGCCCGGTGGCATCATCGGTTTCCACAAACAGTCCGCAGATCGTGGCTTCCGCTTCCGCAGGCGCCAGCCGTTCCGCCGGCACCTTGCGCCAGAAGCGGATGGAAGCGCCGGCCTTTTGCATGCCGATCACGCTATCATAATCGCCGCACATGCCGGCATCGGTCTGAAACGCCGTGCCGCCGGGCAGGATGCGGTGATCGGCAGTCGGCACATGGGTATGGGTGCCGATCACAAGGCTCACACGGCCATCAAAACTATGGCCCATGGCCTGTTTTTCGGATGATGCCTCGGCATGAAAATCAATGATGATGGCCTGCACCGTGCCTTGCGGGCCAAGGCTATGCTGCGCCAATTCCGCCTGAATGGCGCGGAAGGGATCATCCAAGGGTTCCATGAACAACCGCCCCATGGCCTGCAGCACCAAAGCCCGCCTGCCATCGGCCAGCACCGCCACCACCGCACCCTTCCCCGGCGTGCCGGGCGGGTAATTCAACGGGCGGATCAGGCGCGGTTCGGTTTCGATATAGGGGATGATTTCCTTCCGGTCCCAGGCGTGATTGCCAAGCGTCAGCACATCCGCACCCGCGATAAACAGCGCCCGCGCCATCTCCGGCGCCAGGCCGAACCCGTGCGAAGCATTCTCCGCATTCACCACCACAAGATCGAGCCGGAGTTTTTCGCGCAATCCCGGCAAGGTTGCGGTCACGGCATCACGCCCGGCGCGGCCAACAATATCGCCAAGGAAAAGCAGCCTCACACGGGGTCTCCACACATAATCACGCTGTCTTCGGTGGCGATCAGGGGCAGGCGAAAATCCTGCGGCCCCGCCGGCACTGCGGCCATTTCCTGCCCCGCATAGGCGATACCGATGGCTTTTGCACCCGGCAGCGCGGCCAGGGTGCGATCATAATAACCGCCACCATAACCCAGCCGCCGCCCGGCGCGGTCAAAGGCCAAAAGCGGCACCAGCAGGATATCGGGACGCAGCTCATTGCCTGCCAAGGGTTCCGACGTACCCATGGGGCCGGGGCGAAGTCCCTCCCCCGGCGCCCAGGCGCGAAAGCCAAGCGGCTGGCCGCGCGGCGGCGTGACCGGAAGCGCCAGGGCGTGGCCGCGTGCGGCCAAGGCCAGCATCAAGGGGCGCGGGTCCATCTCATCCCCCATTGGCCAATAGCCGGCGATGATGGCGCCCTCGGGCGGCGCGTGCCGGGCCAAAAGGGCCCCTGCCAATCGTTTGGGTGCATCAGGGCTGAAAAGCGTGGCGCGATGCGCGCGCGCTGATGTGCGCGCCGCGGCCTTGGCTGCCTGCAAAACAACATCCGATGCAGCGGCTTGGGCCTCGGTCACGCAGGGTTCCTGATGGCAAATGGGGTGCGGAGCCACCATGGCCGCTGGCCTATCATCCTCCCAAGGCCTGCGTCAGCAGGTGGGCACCAGATACCCGAACCACGGTCCGGACAGAGCCAGCTCCCGGAGGATGTGCATTGGCCCCGGGGATGAATTGCCTGGCGCACCTGGCAGCCCCGCAGGAGCTAGTTAGGCTTCCTCAAGCCGCGCGGCAATGGCTTCCAGCTTTTCGGCGAGCCGCACCAAGCCATCGGCAAGTGCCGGATCGGGCGCCGGGGCTTCGGCGGCAACGGCACCGCCGGCCTTCAGCGCATCATTTTCCGCCTTCAAATCCATGGCTTCATCGGCCAATTGCAAGGCGGCCAGCAGCAGCATGCGGGTTTCGCCAAATTGGATACCCATGGCTTTCAGCGCGGAAATGCGTTGATCCACCTCGGCAGCCATATTGGTCAGGTGCTTTTCCTGACCATCCTGGCAGGCCACCGGATGGGCATAGCCGCCGACACGGACCGTGACCTGCGCCATCAGCCCTCATCCCCCAAATTGGCGCGCAGCTTGGCGATGGTGGCATCGAGCCGGGTAGCAAGGGCAGCAACGGCAGCCTTCGGCACCATATCGCCTTCACCGGGCGGGGCGGCGGCACGGCGGGCTTCCACAGCGCGATCAAGGCGTTCCAGGGCTGCTTCCAGCCGGATCATCGCCGCACCCATTGTGTCAGCTTGCTGCTCGCTCATGCTTTTCCAAATGCCTTGGCGCCAAAGGTTCTTGCGGCTAAGGATCACTGAAATGCTTGGCATGCAAAGGCCTCTGGGTCAATGGTAAAGGCGTTTCTGAAGCTGCCGGCGGTGGTGGTGCATGGGCGCGGGCAGGCCGAATGGGCGTTGCGGGTCGCGGCCGGGCGGCCCTTGCTGCTGGTGTCTGCCCAGGGGGCCGCGCTGAATGCCGGACCCGCCTGGTTCAAGGCCGTGCTAGACCAGGCGGCGGCGGCGCATCCCGGCGCGCCTTTCCAAGCGGCGCTGGATTGCGCCGCCGCCCCAGGGGCCATGCTGGCCGCCTTGCGCGCTGGCTTCAAGCTGGTGATTTTCGATCTGGGGCATCCCGCCGTCGCAAGCGTGCTGGGCGCCGCCGCCGAAGCCGGGGCGGAGGTTCTGGGCACCAGGCCGCCAGCGCTGGATATGGCGGGGCTTGATCCACGCCGGCGGGATGATGAAAGGCGCATTGCTGCGCTTTTCGCCACAGTGCCGCCACAGGATCAGCCGACATAACGCACCCGTGACAGTCAATGCCGGCTGGGCTATCGCCCCATTCGCCCTTCGAGCAACGAAAAGGAACCCAAGATGAAGCTGACGCGCCGCGTGAAGGAAATCCTCTCCTGGTATGAAAGCGATACTCCCGGCACCAAGGCGAATCTCGCCCGCATTCTGATGGAAGGGAAGCTTGGCGGCACGGGGCGCATGGTGATCCTGCCGGTGGATCAGGGCTTTGAACATGGCCCGGCGCGGTCCTTTGCACCAAACCCGGCGGCCTACGATCCGCATTATCACTTCGAATTGGCGATTGAAGCGGGCTTGAATGCCTACGCCGCGCCGCTTGGCATGATTGAAGCCGGCGCCGCCACTTTCGCCGGTGCTATCCCGACCATCCTGAAGGTCAATTCATCCAATAGCCTTTCCACCACCAAGGATCAGGCAGTGACAGGTTCGGTTGCCGATGCGCTGCGGCTTGGGTGTTCCGCGATTGGCTTCACCATCTATCCTTCATCCGAATACCAGTTTGAGATGATGGAAGAACTCCGCGAATTGGCGGAAGAAGCCAAGGCAGCGGGGCTTGCCGTGGTGGTCTGGTCCTATCCGCGCGGGCCGATGCTGGACAAGAATGGCGAAACCGCCTTCGACATCTGCGCCTATGCGGCGCACATGGCGGCGCTGATGGGTGCCCATATCATCAAGGTGAAGCCGCCCACCGATGTGCTGAGCCTGGATGCCGCGAAGAAGGTTTATATTGAGCGCAAGATTGACGGCAGCGATCTGGCCAAGCGCATCAGCCATGTGGTGCAGGCCTGCTTTAATGGGCGCCGGCTAGTGGTGTTCTCAGGCGGTGAGGCGAAGGGCACAGACGCGCTGCTGGCGGAAGCGCGCGCCATTCATGCTGGTGGCGGCAATGGGTCCATCGTTGGCCGCAACGCCTTCCAGCGCCCGAAGGATGAGGCGCTGAAGCTGCTCGGCCAGATGATTGAGGTCTATAAGGGCAAGGCTTGAAGCGCAGAGGAACCCGCTTGACCCGCAGCGCGATGCGGGCGGAAATGGCCGGGTGACAAGGCGGCTTTTGCAATGAATGAGAGGTTGAACGCCACGGGTTTGGATTTCACCCTGCCCGTGGCTGAACGTGGCTATCGCTGGTGGTATCTGGATGCGCTTTCCGATGATGGGGCGCATGGCATTACCATCATCGCTTTTCTGGGCACGGTTTTTTCCCCCTGGTATGCTTTTGCGCGGCGCGGCGGTGGTGGCGATCCGCTGAACCATTGCTGCATGCATGTGGCGCTTTACGGCAAGCCGGCGCGCTGGGCGATGACGGATCGGCCGCGGGATGCTTTGCAGCGGGGCGCGGATTTTCTGCAAATTGGCCCGAGCGCCATGCGCTGGGATGGCACCAAGCTCGTGGTTGACCTTGCGGAAGTAACCGCGCCAGTGCCGGGTAATTTACGCGGGCGCGTGACGCTTTACCCCGAGGCGCTATCGCATCGCCACTTTCGGTTGGATGGCGCGGGGCGGCATCATTGGCAGCCCATTGCGCCGCGTTCACGGGTGGAAGTGGCGTTTGATAATCCTTCATTGCGTTGGTCCGGCTTTTCATATTTCGACACCAATACCGGCACTGCGCCGCTGGAAGAGGATTTCATTTTCTGGGATTGGTGCCGCGCGCCCATGCCGGAAGCTACCGCCATTCTGTACAACGCATCGCGCCGTGATGGGTCGTCGCAATCGCTGGCGCTTCAAGTGAACCGCGCCGGAGAAGTCGCGGATATGCCAATCCCCGCGCCGGCCATAATGCCGCCTGGGTTTTGGCGCGTGCCGCGCCCGACACGGTCTGAGGATGGCAAGGCAGAGTTGGTGCGCGCGCTGGTGGATGCTCCCTTTTATACGCGATCCGAAATCCGCACGCGGCTTCTGGGGCAGAATGCTGTTGCCGTGCATGAAAGCCTGGCGCTGAACCGCTTTGACAATCTGGCGGTGCAGGCGCTGATGCTGCCCTTCAAGGTGCCGCGGGCTTTTCGTTAATCATACCAACCCACATCTAGCGTGGCCACTTCGCCAAAGGTCGCCCCGCGCGCCATGGCCATACGGATGATGGGCCATGACGTTGCTGTCATGGTCAGGAAAGGCATCGGGTCGCGCCGGTCCCAAGTCACATCGCGCGTGGTGAAAAGCTGACGCAGATTGTCGCGAAACGGGCCGCGCCGGAACAGCGACATCTGCGTTTCAGTCAGCGCTGAATAGAATTGCTGCAAGCGGGTTTCAGGGCGATAGCGCGGCGTGAAGCCTGGTTCCAGCACGGCGCGCGCAATATCTTCGCGCTCCCAGAAATGCAGACCACTTGTCGTGCGCGGGTTGCATTCAATGCCCCAAGGCTGGCCAGACTCATCCACCATGATGTCGAAGGCGATGAAGCCAGTCCATTGCGCGGCGGCGATGAAGCGCGTGATCCAATCAGCAATCGCGGAGTGTTCCACCCGTTCAAAAGCAACCGCGACCGAGCCGGATTTTTGCGCCGCACGATAAATCACGGTTGATGACACACGCCCCTGATGCGCGATGGAGCACGAACTGTATTCCGCGCCCATCACGCAGCGCTGCACAATGGCCGGGATGGCGGGATCGGGCGCGGGCAAGGCGGCACCGGCAGGCAAAAGCCGCACACCACGACCGGAACAGGAATGCACCGGCTTGATCACGACGGGGCCTGATTGCGCCAAAGCCTCGGCCTTTTCATCACCCAGCGCATGGCTTTCCGGCACGGCAAGGCCCCAAGCCTGCGCCTGCTGCACGAAGCCATGCTTGCTGTGCAGGCGGAGCAAATTCTTGGACGGCATGGTAAAAAGCCGCGTGCTGGCGGGTAGGTTGTCGCGCAGGAACGCGACATGCATGGTTTCTTCCGAAACCGGCACGACAAGATCAATCTTCTCCTCCGCGATGATGCGCCTCAGGTCAGCCAGATAGGCCTGCTTGTCTTCCGCCGGCGCCGTAACGCGATGGCTTTGCGCGACAACGCGGGAAGCGCCCGCCAGATGGCGCTTGAAGGGTTCCGCCACCACAACGCGCCAGCCAAGATCAGCAAAGCCGCGCGCCACATCCAACGCCTTGGGCAGGCGCCCGAGGGTCAGCAGCAGATTGCCTGTCATGCCGCGCGGGTGACGCGGCACATCACCTGTCGTGCCGGGCGCGTGGTGAGTCTTGCGGCGGGGCGCACCTCACCAGGCTGTTCGATATGGAAATCAAAATCGCGAAACAGCCGCGCAATCAGCAGTACCGCTTCCACTTGCGCAAAGGCCGCACCCGCGCACACCCGCGGGCCAATGCCGAAAGGAATATAGGCGCCCGTAGTCATTTCCGCTTCGCGTTCAGGCAGGAAACGATCTGGGTCAAACAAATGCGGATCGCGCCAATAGGCCTGGTGCCGATGCAGTACCCAAGGGGCGACCATGATCAGCGCGCCCTTCTTCACCGGGTAGTCACCAATCCGCGTTGCCTCATTCGCGACGCGCGGCAAGAAGGTAATGGGTGGATAAAGCCTGAGCGTTTCACGGAACACATTGCGTATAAACGAAAGCTTGCGTGTGTGTTCAAACAGGATCGGGCCTGGGCCGACAATTTCATCAATTTCCGCGCGTAACCTTGCAACCAAAGCGGGTTGTGTGGCGAGCAAATAGAAAACCCAGGTTAGTGCGCTGGCGCTGGTTTCATGCCCAGCCAGAAACAGCACACCAAGCTGATCAATCAGTTCCTCCCGCGTGAAGGCTTTGCCTTCCATATCATGCGCGGCGATGATGGCGCTTGCGATGTCATCAAAGCTGGTGGCGCCATCGCCCAGATGCGTATCGAGCAATTCGCCAAGATAGCCACGAATAAGGCGGCAGGCATTCAACACGCTTTCCTTTTGCGGAATGCGCTTCCAGGCGCGGTCAAAAATCAACCGGCGGATTTCCACCTGTGCCACGCTATGTTCAAATTCCGTGAAGGCATCGAAAACCTCATGCGCGACACGCGTTTCCAACCCGGTAGAAAAAACCGTGCGACAAATGATATCCGCCGTCATGTGGCTCATCATCAGGTCGAGCGAAAAGCGCGTATCGCGTGCGGCGTGATCGGCCAGTGTGGCCTCCGCCGCCGCCGCGCCGGCTTCCATGGCGGGGAAGGCGCGGTTGACGCGCATCATCGTCAAGGCCGGGTCAATCATGGCCCTCTGCCGCCGCCAGGTCGCGCCGGAGGAGACAAAGATCGAATCGCCAATCAACGGGTCCAGCGCATGCACCATCAGATCGCTTTTAGGCAGAATGCCCTTGGGATCGGTCAGCACTTCGCGCACCAGATCGGGCCGATTGACGATGATGGTGGAACGCCGCGAATAACCCAGCGGTCCGATCGGCATGCGATAAGCCTCTGCCGGCAAAAGCGAGAGCAAATCGCCATCACCCCTGATCATGCAGCGCATCAGCGCGATCAGCGCAGGCAGAGGTTCCGACCGCGGCGGGGCAAAGGCACGGAAGGCAGGCACGTGATTCACGGCGCCCTACCCTGCGTGACGCCCAGGCAAGCGCGGGCGAAGGGGCGATGCGATCCTTGAGCTACCATGGCTGAATTCCATGCTTTACATTATTATATGTCAAGTGCGATTGTCACTCGAAAGCCGGGGAGGCTCGGATGGTCCTGTTCCTGTTCCATGCACTGGTCGCCGCCCATATCGTGACGGGCAGCATTGGCGCCATCGCTTTCTGGGTGCCCGTGATTGGGCGCAAGGGCGGCGCCAATCACGGGCGCTGGGGCAAGGTTTTCACCTTTGCGCTGCTGATCACCGGCTGCCTTGCCATGATGATGAGTCTGCTGACGCTGGCTGCGCCGATCGAAACCCATCCACATCTGGAAGGCCGATTTGATGAGGCTTTCATCCGCGGCATTTTCGGCTGGATGATGTTGATGACCGGCCTTTTGACCGTGAACCTTGCCTGGTATGGCTGGCTTTCCATTCGCAACAAGCGCCGGCATGAATTGAATCGCACCAGGCTCAATCTGTTTTTGCAATATGCGCTGATTCCGGCATCGCTGAATTGCGCCTGGCAGGGCTGGCTGATTGGTCAGCCTTTGATGATTGGCATTTGCATGGTGGGGTTGGCGACGGCGGCCACGAATCTCTGGTTTCTTTTGGCGCGCGAACCGGGGCCGGGATCCTGGATCAAGGAACATATCAAGGCTTTGGTGGGCGCGGGCATATCAGTATACACCGCCTTCCTGGCCTTTGGGTCTGTGCGGATTTTGCCTGAATTGGCGCTGAATCCCTTCATGTGGGCGGTACCGCTGGTGGTGGGTGTGGCGCTGATTATCTGGCATCGCCGCGCGGTGGATCGGCAATTCGCCGGGCGTGGGCGGCGGCTGAGCGCTGCAACCTGACATGGCTGCCCCGCGCGTTGTTGTGATTGGTGCCGGCATGGGCGGCTTGGCGGCCGCCGCCGACCTCGCGCGGCGAGGTGCGGCAGTGACGGTGTTGGAACGCGCGTCGGCGCCCGGCGGGAAGATGCGCGAAGTGATGGTGGATGGCAGCCCGATTGATGGCGGGCCCACTGTCTTCACCATGCGCTGGATTTTCGAGGGGCTGTTTGCGGATGCCGGCGCTTCGCTGGAAGCGGCGCTGCCACTGCAAAAGGCTGATATCCTGGCGCGGCATGCCTGGCGTGCTGGCGGCAAATTGGATCTATTCGCTGATATCGCACGTTCCGTTGATTCCATCGGCGATTTTGCGGGTGCGGCAGAAGCACGCGGCTACCGCGCCTTTTGCGCGCGCAGCGCTGATATTTTTCGCACCCTGCGCGGTTCCTTCATTGCCGCCGAACGTCCCTCCCCGCTTGATCTGGTCAAGCGTGTGGGCATTACGAATATCGCCGCGCTGATCCGCACCGCGCCGATGAAGACGCTGTGGGACGCCTTGGGCGAGCATTTCCGCGATGCGCGGTTGCGCCAGCTATTCGGGCGCTATGCGACCTATTGCGGATGTTCACCCTGGTTGGCGCCAGCAACACTCATGCTGGTCGCGCATGTGGAACAGGACGGCGTGTGGTTTGTGAAGGGCGGCATGCGGCGCGTGGCGGATGCGATCCGGCGCCTGGCAGAAACCAAGGGCGCTGAATTTCGTTTCGGTTCGGAAGTCGCGGAAATTCTGACGCGCCAAGGCAGGGCTTGCGGGGTGCGGCTCGCCACTGGCGAGGAACTCGCCGCTGATGCGGTGGTCTTCAACGGCGATGTGGCCGCGCTGTCGCAGGGGATGCTGGGGCAGGCGCCGCGCAGCGCGGCAGAGGATACACCACGCGTCGCGCGTTCGCTTTCAGCCGTCACCTGGTGCGTGAAGGCGCCGACTTCTGGTTTTCCCTTGGTGCACCATAATGTGTTTTTCGCCGAGGATTACGCGGCGGAATTCGACGCCATTTTTCGCAGACGCGATATCACCGCCGCCCCCACGGTTTATATCTGCGCGCAGGATCGCGAAGCTGGGCCGGGACCGGCAGCGGGCACACCGGAACGCATGCTCGTGCTGATCAATGCGCCACCTGATGGTGATCAGCGCGGCTATTCGCTTGATGAGACCACCGAACTTGGCGAACGTGGCTTTGGCCTATTGAAGGCTTGTGGGTTGCAGGTTGCACGCGATGCGGGCGCGGAAGTCATTACCACGCCTGAGGGTTTTGCCCGGCTTTTTCCAGGTTCAGGCGGCGCGCTTTATGGCCGCGCGAGCCATGGAACCACCGGCACCTTCGCGCGCCCCGGCGCGGTGACGCGCTTGCAAGGGCTTTATCTGGCGGGCGGTTCCGTGCATCCCGGCCCGGGCATTCCCATGGCCGCAATGTCCGGACGCATTGCTGCAGCGCGGCTTTTGGAAGATTGGGCAGGGGCGCGTGGCGCGATCAGGATTGGCGCGGTGCGTGGTTAGCTGCGACTGAGCGTATCGCCATGCGGCACAAGCTGATCCAAAACCTTGGCTGAGGAAATCACGCCCGGCACGCCAGCGCCGGGATGCGTGCCTGCGCCTACCAGATAAAGCCCCTGCACTTCTTCGCTGATATTATGCGGGCGAAACCAGGCGCTTTGGAAAAGCTGCGGTTCCAGCGCAAAGGCCGCGCCATTCACCGATAGCAGCCGATCCTGAAAATCCTGCGGCGTGATCATGCGTGAGGTTACCAGCGCCTCACCAAGCCCTGGCAGCACGGTTTCTTCCAGGCGCTTTTCGATGGCCTGGCGATAGGGTTCCGCGTGCTTGGCCCAATCCACGCCACTGCCAAGATGCGGCACTGGCGCCAAGACGTAAAAGGAATCGCAGCCAGATGGTGCGAGTGAATTATCCGTCGCAGTCGGGCGATGCAGATAAAGGCTGAAATCCTCGGCCAAATGCTTGCGGGTGAAGATATCGTGCAGCAATTCCTGGTAGCGGGGCCCAAGCACCATCGTGTGGTGATAGACATCTTCATACCGGCGCTTGGTGCCAAAATACCAGACAAACAGGCTCATGGAATAGCGCGCACGGGCAATCTTGCGATCTGTCCAGCGCCGGCGCGGGTAATCCTGCAAAAGCTTGCTGTAAGTCCAGGCAACATCGGCATTGGAAACCACAATATCGGCGGCAAGCCTTTCGCCATCGGCCAGCTCAACGCCTTTTGCGCTGCGGCCATCGGTGATGATGCGCTTCACTTCAGCATTATAGCGAATGGCCCCACCAAGCCGGATGGCCAGGTTGAGAATGCCTTGCACCAGCGCCCCCATGCCCCCCATGGCGTAATGCACGCCATGCAGTCGTTCGAGATGTGCAATAAGACAGTAATAGGCAGTGGTGGTCATGGGGTTCCCGCCGATCAGTAGCGGGTGAAAGCTGAAGGCAACGCGCAGCTTGTCGCTGGTGAAGTAATCACAGACGCGGCTATAGACGGTCCGATAACCCTTCAGCCGGATCAAATCCGGCGCCGCACTGATCAGGCTTGCAAGACTATGAAAGGGCTTATCCGCCAAATCGGCAAAGGCCACGCGAAAGATGCGTTCACTTTCCAGTATAAAGCGTTCGAAGCCTGCGCTATCCTGCGGCGCAATCCGCGCCACCTCCGCCCGCGTGACATCAAGGTCAGCGGAACAGCGCATCACTTCGCCATCATCGAAGCGGATCAGATAGAAGGGATCCATGGCGCGCAAATCAATATCCTGCGTCAGATTGCGCCCGGCCAGCGCCCATAACTCTTCCAGCAAGTAAGGCGCAGTGATGATGGTGGGGCCAGCATCAAAAGTGAAACCATCCTGGCGAAACACGTAGGCGCGCCCACCAGCGGCATCCAGCTTTTCCAGAATGGTCACGCGCCAACCGCGCGCGCCAAGCCGCACCGCCGCAGCCAATCCACCAAAACCGGAACCGATCACTATCGCATGCGGGCTCGGGTCTGTGGTGTGGTCCCTCATGCGCGCTTCGCTTTGTAGATCATAAGGCATGAAACACCATATTTATGTCCCGGAAAAGGAAAACCTCCGCGCATGACGCGGAGGCTCCTCGGTAGTTCACTTGTGCCTGGGCGGGATAGCGCGCCCCACCCAAAGCCTTCATCGCGGCGTGGCATCCGCCGAACGCAGCGGACCTTGATTGACCTGCTTCAATTCGGGGAAGTCACGCAGCATGGGTGCGCCATTCAGAGGACGATTCACGCCCTGGTGGCAAGTGGAACAATTCACCTTCAGCGGATCACCCATCACCCCAAGCCGCGGGCCATGCGGGCCTTCCGCCGGACCATTCGGGTTCTTGGCCCATAGCGGCTGCAATGGTTCGATATAGGACATGTTGATTTCCCGCACCATGCGGATGCCATGCCAGGCAGTCGTCCGCGCTGGTGGGCTTTCGGCCCATTCAGCGAAGGAACGGCTATTGTGGCAATATGTGCAATTCACACCGAGCGATGAGGACATATGAATCATCAACGCATAGGTCCATTCAGTTGACATGGTGTTTTGAGTATTCCGCCCCGGCAGCGACGTAGTGCTGATGTTGCGGATTTCCTTGTCACCCAGCAAGAAGGGCGTGAAGGGATCAGACGGCAAGGAAGACAAACCGACTGAGGCCGCCGGGTGATTCTGCCCGCGTGGCGCCTGCAAGCCCGCGCGGCTATTCGGTTCCGTTGACCAGACCATGGCCGGCACGGCATTGCCACGGTGGCAGGTATAGCAGGTGACGCCAGTCTGGCCGACATGGTTCGCCCATTCCGAATTGATCTTATGCGTCATCTGCAACATGCGCCGGGCGACAACTTTGGTATAGACCTCATCGGACGCCATATTCTCGACGTTGTGGCAATAACCGCAGCCCTGATTGGGCGCGATCCATTCGGTCATCACCAGCATCAGGCGGTTGAATTGCGCTTCACTCAAATCGCGCAATACCTGCACATTTTCATAGACCTCATGCGCCCTTGGGCCTGTTGTATCCGCAGCTTCGGGTGCTTCCGGCGCCTTATTGGCGGCGAGCAATGCCGGTAGGGTGCGTGGGTTTTCCACTTCACCCATCGAAAGGCCGCGGAAGCCGCCTTGTGTTGAGAAGACCGGTGGGCGTTCAAAGGTGGTGACGAAGATCACCCCGCAAAGCAGCGCCACCACAAAGGCAGCGATGCTGAGTGAAAACCTGCTCATCGCGGGGCTCCTTGTACGATGGAAGGATCAACAGCGGGTGTCCAAGGCATGGTGTAGGCCGGCGCGAAATGCCGATCCACGGCCCAGAGATACCAGTTGTCAACAACAGTTCCGGTCAGCAGAATGCCGATCCCGCCCGCAACAGGGCAAAGGAAGGCAAACCACCAGGCCCAGCGGTGGATGCTTTCAAACGTGGCGTTGAAGCCCATGGTCCAGCGCCAGAAAAGGCCACCGCGTTCCGCCGCCGTGCCGCGATCCAGAGTCTGTTCGATTTCACGTTCACCGCCATAGCGCCCAAGCGCCAGGATGGTTGCGGCATGCATCGCAAACAGCAGGACAGAGCCGTAGAGGAATACGATCGAAAGCGCGTGGAAGGGATTGTAGAACAGATTGCCGTATCGGATCGAAAACGCCGCTGTCCAATCCAAATGCGGGAAGATGCCGAAGGGTACGGCTTCGCTCCAGCTGCCCATGGCAACCGGGCGGATGAAGCCCAGCACCAGGTAAAGCCAGATGGCGCCAGCAAAAGCCCAAGCCACATGCGTGCCCATGCCAAGCTGACGTGCACGGCGATAAGTACGCACCCACCAAAGCAGTATGGAAAGTGTCAGGAAAAAGCCCGCCACAATCCACCAGCCGCCCTTGTTAAGCGGCGGGATGCGCAAGCCATATTCGGGCGGCGGCGGTTCCAGCGCCAGCCAGAAAAGCTGCCGGATGAATTCACTGACATTCCAATTCACCGAGGCCAGCATGGTAAGCCCGATGATCTCAAAGGCGATGAAGCCAAAGAGCAACGAGAGAATACCAAGGTAGCCAAGATAGATCGGACCAATCTGTGCATCTCCAAGGCGACCAAAGAGATGGACCTCACGCGGCGTGCCTTCGCGTGGTGAATTATCCGCAGGCAGCGGCACACCAGGGTAGGGTGCGGGGCCGCGCACCTGTATCCGGGTAAAGATGTTCTGATATTCGGCCATGGGAATTCTCCCTCCCCTCGCCTAGCGCCAAATCGGCAGGTTAAGCCACCAGCCCCACCATTCGGGCCAGCCGCGGGTCCAGAAAGGACCACTGATCACAATGCAGATCGCACTCCAGAAACCGGCTGACAGCGCCAGGAAAAGACCAAGGCGGTGAATACCAAGCGTGCCGATCGAATAACCGATCAGGTCACGGAAAAAGGTATTCTCATGCTCTGCGGTCTTGACAGGTTCACCTTCCGGCGGGTTGAGCGCCGAGAGAACCAATGCACCATGCAGCGACAGCGCCAATACCGTGGTGAAGAAGAAGGTCACCGCGATCATATGCGCTGGGTTGTAGTGGAAATGCAGATATTGATAGCCGACATTGGACACCCAATCGAGGTGACTCCAAATGCCGTAGGGGAAACCATGGCCCCATGCGCCCATGAGCACCGGCCGGATCACGACCAGCGTGACATAGGCGAAAACCGCCACGCCATAAGCGATGGGAATATGATACCCCATGCCAAGCTTGCGCGAGATTTCTGCCTGCCGCAGCGCCCAGGAAACAAATGCCCCGATCGCGCAGATGGTGATCACCTGCCAAAGCCCGCCTTCGCGCATTGGCGCCAGGCGCAGCCCGTATTTGAGATCCGGCGGCGCGATATTGATCAGCCAGGGATTCCATGTCCCGCCAATCGCCGCGCCGTAGAGGATCAGGGCGGTTCCAACAAAGCTGAAAAATGCCGTGGTCACGCCAAAGAACCCGACATAGAAAGGCCCTATCCAGAAATCGAACAGGTCGCCCCCTATCAGGGTTCCGCCGCGGACGCGGTATTTCCGCTCAAAGCTCAACATCGCCATCGCTTGATGCTCCTCTCCCGACGGGGGCTTTGCCCGCCTGGCGGTCCCTCATGATGTTCTGTGCGGGCGAGGCAGTTTCGGCTGCCTCGCCCAATTCGCTGAAGCGCAGCCTAAGCCGCGCCCCATGCTCAACCACCCAGCTTCTGGCCAGGTGTGAAGGTCGGTGTCGTTGCGCACCAACCAAGGTGATCGCAGTAGCGCGGCGAGCTCAGAACAGCGAAGTGAATCACTGCCGCGATCGCCACCACACCTGCCGCGCCGAGGAACCCGACACGACGAGCGTCAATCACCATCCACATTTTATGCATATCGAACATTCTCCTTTCCTTGCGCCCAGGTCTCGGGAATTTCCCTCAACCTGGAACATCCTTCAGAAGAAGCGCCAGTCGGGCGGAACCACTTGTCCGGTATAGACAAGCGGCCGCCACAACCAGACGAGGATATGCGCACCCATGGAAGCGAATACGGAGAAAGCCCATCCCTGGACCACCAAGTTGTGGACTTCCTTCGCCTGAGCTTCCGTCAAGCGCGTTTTTGTGTCGGCCATCAGTAAGCCTCCGACTTGGCCTTACGGCCATTACCGCGTCCACCCGCGCGGCAGGGACGGCAGAGGCGGAATTCCGCCCAAGCCTTCTTGTCATTGGATACGTACCCACAGCGGTGGCTGCGGTCCGTTCGCAGACAAGATTCGGAATGGCGAAGGGGCGTCATGCCATGACCTCCGCCAAAGTCTTTTGCACGCGCTCAGCCGTCACGCGCGGCTCCGCCGCATCGCGCGCGGCGCGTTCAACTTGTTCACGCAGCCGCTTGGCTGCCGAAATGCGCAGCAGGAAGGGTTCCTGGTCCACCCGTTCATCCAATAGCGCGACCGCCGCCGCATCCCAGGGTTCCGCTGCGCGCACCGGGGTTGGCTCGACGCGGTCAAGATCAGTGCCAAGCGGCAGGATATGAAACAGCGCATCAAACAGCGCGTTACAATATTCCTGGATGACATAGGTGGCGCCCGCATACCCCATGAAGGGCGTGCCGGTGGCGCGGCGGATGATCGCACCCGGGAAACTTGCCGGGATATACATGGCGCGGCTTTTGATCTCCGCTGCATACATCCGTTCATTGTAGGAACCGAACAGCACCAAGGGCGGCGTCTTGCGCAAGGCATCGCGCACCGCCGCGTTATCCGGCTTCTGCCCCGCCTTGCGGGAGAAGGCGAAGGCGCAAGGAATGCCCATTTCATCATGCAGAAAGCGCTGCAGGCCACGCGCGTAAGTATCCGTCGCCACCACCGCGAAGGAGGCCGAGGCATAGAAATCCTGCGTCACACTGCGCCACAAATCCCAAAGCGGCTTCACCGTGGTGTGCTTTTCGCGTTCGATGAAGGGTTCCGGGTCCAACCCAGTCAATTCACCAAGTTTGCGGAGGAAGTTCGTTGTCGCAAAAAGCCCGATAGGCGCTTGCAGATAGGGCCGTTCGAGTTCTTCACAAAGCTTGCGGCCAAATTCGCGATACATGCAGATATTCACATCCGCATCGGGCAGCTTCGCGATATCTTCCACATGGCTACCCAGTGGGAAGACCAGGTTGATCTCACAGCCAATGCCTTCCACCAGACGGCGGATTTCCGCCAGGTCCGATGGCATATTGAAGGTGCCATAGATGGGGCCGATGATGTTCACGCGCGGCTTTTCGCCTTCCTTGCGCGTGCGGGGTTTCGGCTTGCGGCCACGCGCCCCGAACTCAGTCCAAAGCCACATGATGGCGCGATCAGCGGCTTGCCACTGATCCTCATCAATTGTGCGGCAGATGAAGCGCTGCAGATTGCTTCCCTGCGGTGTGACGCCACCGCCAATCATCTCGGCGATTGAACCCGTCACCACCACGGCAGGCAATTCAGCATCCTGCGTTGCGGCAGCGCGCTTCAAGGCGCCTTCGGTGCCGTTCTGGGAGAGTGAGTCCTCATCCAGGCCGGTCACCACAATCGGCAATTCATGCGGCGGCAGCGCATCCGTGTAATGCAGCACGGCGGTCACGGGCAGGTTTTCGCAACCAACCGGCCCATCAATCACAACACGCAGGCCGCGCACCGCCGAGAAAGCATAGATCGCCCCCCAGTAGCCGCCGGCACGATCATGATCGAGAACAAGCATGCTCAGGTCCCCACCGCTTCTTCGGCCTTGGCCTTGGCGGCGCGCAGCTTGCGCTGACGTTCGCGAAAACCAGGGGGATCGCTTGGCTTGTCACGGAAGCCATAGCCGGCCCCATCAGGCGTACCGACACCTTCAAAGAAGGACACCATGCGCGAAAAACGTTCGCGCCCATTGGTCTGCGCCGCGACAATACCCGCCATGGAAGCCGCACCAGCAGGGCCAAATAACGGCCGGGCAGAAACCATATTGGTGAAGTAAAGCGCGGGCGTACCCATTTCCTTGGCCTTCTGCACAAGGGGCGTTGTGCCAAGCGCCAGATCGGGCCGCGCTTCCTTCATCGCGGCGATGTCTTGTTCCAGGCTGGCGCGATACTGCACATGGCATCCATGCGCTTCGAGCCATTCGCGATCTGCCGCACTCCATTCCGTGCGCGGCGCGGCAGTACCAACGTAAGGCACTTCAGCGCCCGCTTCGATCAGCAAGCGCGCCACCAACAATTCTGAACCTTCGTAGCCGGAGACTGTAATGCGTGCCTTGACCGGATTACCGGCAAGTGCACCACGAATGGCTGGCAATGCACGGGCCTTGGCGGCTTCGATTTCTGAGGGCTTCACACCCGCCGCGGCGCCAATCGCGGAAAGCCAGGCATCGGTGCCTTCCACGCCTACGGGTGCGGAACCCACCACAGGCCGGCCAGCAGCGCGGAATTCGCGAATGCTGGCAGTGTAGAAGGGATGCACGGCTGCCACCGCCACGCTATCAAGCGCCGCGTAAAGATCGCGCCATTCGCGCGCCGGGGTTTGTGGCGCCAGCGTCAGCCCCATGGGCTGGATCAACGCCCCAATGCCCGGCGGATCGGCGGGGAAAAGCTCGCCAATCACCGCGATGCTGCGTTGATCCAGTGCGTAATCGCGTGGCCGTGCCACCGGACCAGCCTCAGCCTCATTGCGTGCGTAGCGCAGCATGGCGCCCGCCAGCACATCCTTGGCTTCTGCATGGGTCGGCACGCCAAAGCCCGGTACATCAATCCCAATGACACGCACGCCATTGATTTGCTTCGGTAGCAGATCAAGCGGCACACCGGAAGCCGTCGGCACGCAGAGATTGGTGACGATGACCGCGTCATAATCTTCTGGCTTCGCCAGATCATGGACCGCGTCGCGAATATCTTCAAAAAGCTTTCCGGTAACAAGCGTTTCCGAATTGAAGGGCACATAGCCCACCGTGCGGCGCGCGCCATAGAAATGGCTGGTGAAAGTCAGCCCATAAACACAGCAGGCGCTACCGGAAAGGATCGTCGCCACACGGCGCATGCGCAAACCAACGCGGAGCGACCCAAAGGCCGGGCACATGGATTGCGGCTGGTCATGCGGCCCGCGCGGATAATCAGCAGCAAGCTTATCCATCACGTCTGACTTGCCAGCAGCGCGCGCGGCAGCATCCAACGTTTCCCGCCCACCATGGCAGGCAGCGCCTTCAGCGGCAGCAGGCGGTGAAGGAGGGGGAAGCGTGTCCATGTCCCTCAAACGCCCTCGTACACCACTTCAAGGGATGGCTTATTCAGCACTTCCGCCGCGCACATGTCTTCCATGGTGGCGGGGTTCAGCACCACGCCACGACCCACGGCTTCACCCTTGAACAGACCAAGCAGGTTTTCCTGGCTCAACGGTGTTGGGCGCAGCGGCGGCGCTTCCGCTACCTGCGTCGCGAGTTGTTCAAACACCGAAGCCCAACGACCACCGGGCTTGCCGATGATTTCGTAATTTGCGGATTTGCGCCGGATATCCTCATCCGCCGGAATGGCGGCCAGCACAGGAATGCCGGCCTCAGCCGCGAAGGCATGCGCCTCACCCGTGCCATCATCCTTGTTGATCACCATACCGGCCACGCCGACATTGCCGCCAAGCTTGCGGAAATACTCCACTGCCGAACAGACATTATTCGCGACATAAAGCGATTGCAGGTCATTCGACCCGACCACAATCACCTTCTGGCACATGTCGCGCGCAATCGGCAGACCGAAGCCGCCGCAGACCACATCGCCCAGGAAGTCCAGCAGGACGTAATCGAAATCCCATTGATGGAAGCCAAGTTTTTCCAGCAATTCGAAGCCGTGGATGATACCGCGCCCACCGCAGCCCCGGCCCACTTCCGGGCCACCCAATTCCATGGCGAAAACGCCATCGCGCTTGAAGCAGACATCGCCGATGGCAACTGCTTCACCAGCGGCTTTCTTCTTCGATGATGTTTCAATGATGGTCGGGCAGGAACGCCCGCCAAACAGAAGCGAAGTGGTATCGCTTTTCGGGTCGCAGCCAATCAGCAAAACGCGCTTGCCCTGCTGCGCCATCATGTAGCTCAGATTCGCGAGCGTGAAGGACTTGCCAATGCCACCCTTACCATAAATGGCAATGATCTGCGTTTTCTTGGCCGCCGGTGATGTCTGCACCGGATCAAGCGGCGCCGCCGCTTCCGCGCGCAGCGCATCGCGCATGCCATTGATGGATGAACCGCTTGGCTTCCCCGGGACAGCATTCATTGTTTGTTTCTCCAGTCCAGAACCATTTTGAGGCAGGCAGGATCTTCAAAAGCCTGGCGATAGGCTTCAGGCGCGACATCCGCCGCCGCGCGATGCGTGATCAGCCCTGAAAGGGAAAGCCGGCGCGCGGCGATCAGCGCATTCACCGCTTCCATATCGGGCTGTTTCCATTCGGCGGCGATGGCGATGCGCGCTTCCCGCATGAAGGCGGGCGGGAAAGTGAAGGACAGGGGCGCGCTGTAGAAACCAGCAAGCGTCACCACACCACCAGGGGCCAAGCGCGCAATCAGCGCATCCAACAGCGCCGCATCGCCGCTCACATCGCAAATGGCGCGATAATCGCGCTGCGTATCTTCCGCGGGATCAACAACCAAATAGCCATTGGCGCCATCGCGGCGCGCAGGGTTGCTTTCCCACACCATCGGCGCGGGATGGCCGGCAGCGATGATGATGCGCGCCAGCAAGCGCCCCAACACACCATGGCCAATGATCAATTCCGGAATGGCGGCATTCGGCAGCACCATGGCGTGATGCGCAGTTGCGGCCAGCGCCAAAAGCACGGCATCCGCACCAAGTGCCGGATCAACCGGCGTCACGCGCGCACCGGCCACCACAAGCCGTGCAGCCGCGCCGCCAAACAATCCACGAATATCACCGAAGCAGCGCGCACCGGGGACAAAAACCGCCTCACCTGGCTGCCGGCCTGCGGCAGCGCCGGCCTGCACCACGCGCCCAACTGATTCGTATCCCGGCACCAGCGGATACCCCATGCCGGGAAAGGATGGCATGCGCCCGGACCAGAGAAGGCGTTCTGTTCCAGTACTGATACCGCTCCAATCAATGTCCACGACAACATCCTGCGCGCTTGGCGGCGTTAGCGTCAGTCGCGACAGCGAGAGCTGTTCGGGTGCACTGAGCAGGATAGCGAGTGTTTCCACTCTTGGACTCCCCCTTGGATTTTGTAACTCTAATGTGACGTGTATGGCTGTCAAGTTAAATTGACAATAAAAGAGTCAAATCACTTCAACTGATGGCATCGGCCTGCATCACCCGGGTCAGCAGCGGCGTATCGGTGGGCAGCAGGCGCGCGCCGGTGAAGCCGGCGGCGGACAGCATCGCGGCCAGTTCATCAGGGCGGCGCGGGCGGCCTCTACTCATCGCAAGCAGGTAAAAGCCGAAATAGGCACCGCCCATGGGCTCGGCCCCGGCGGTGCCGGCCATGGGCTCGGCAATCAGCACGCGCCCGCCCTTGGGCAAGGCCTCGCGCACCCGCCCGAGCAGGGCCTGGACCACATCATCATCATGATCATGCAGCACGCGGACCAAGCTGATGATATCGGCGCCCAGTGGCAGCGAATCGGTGGTGAAATCCCCGCCCATCGCCATGGCACGATCGGAAAGCCCTTCGCGGGCAAAGCGCTGGCGCCCCTGTTCGGCCACCGCCGGCAGGTCAAACAACAGCAGATCAAGCCCGGGGTTTGCCTTGCCGACCGCCGTCAGAAAAGCGCCGCTGCCGCCGCCCACATCCATCAGCCGCCGATGCTGGCCGAAGCGGTAAGCCGCCAAGACTTCCTGCGCCACCATGGGTTGGCTGGCCGCCATCAAGGCCGTGTAGTCGGACACTTTTTCGTTTGGCAGGGCGTCCGGCTGCGCTGCCCCGGCATAGGCCCAGTATTGCGCCAGCGCCGTGCCGCCCCTTTCGCGACGCAGCAGCGCCACTGGGTCCGAAAGATCGGCGTAGAGCATGGCATGGTGTTCGACCATGGCGGCAATCCCCGGATTGCCGATCATGGCCGCGCCCAATTCACCAAGCGCCCAGGCGCCATCCGCACGCCGACGCACCAGCCGGAGCGACTCGGCAGCCACCAACAGCCGGCTCATCGCCTCAGGCGTCAGGCCGCAGCGCGCGGCCAGCGCCGCTTCGCTCGTTGGGGCTTCATGCAGGATTTCAAAAAGCTTCAGTCGCACACAGGCAGCCAGCACCTGCGAGTAAACAAAGCCGGCGCAGAGATCGAACAATTCCCGCGCGCGGCGCCGCGCCAAGGGGCGGGTCAGCGGAAAACGCGCGGCCCAGGCACGAAAACCGGGGCGGGCAGTCAGCGATTCCCGCCAAGCGGTGAAGCGATCCGCCCAAGAAGGGGCTGGTTCCCGATCAGCCCCTTGCGGCGGCAGCGGCATGGCCCTCGCCATGGTTCAGGCCGTGGCCAGCTTGCGCGGCAAAAGCCGCCCCACTTCATCCAGCATGGCCGCGCGCAGCAGGCTACGACCGGGGCAGGCAGGAATCGCTTCCACGGCCCCATTCGCCAAGGTTTTCAGGCGCGCCACAGCGCCATCCAGGCCCAATTGCAGCACGGCTGATGGCCGGCCCAATGCCTTGTCGCGACCAACGGGCTTGCCGATGCTCGCTTCATCTTCCACCGCGTCGCGCAGGTCATCGGCAACCTGGAAGGCCTCACCCAGCCGATCCCCAAGCAAGCGCCAGGCTTCGGCATCAGCAATACCCGCGGCAGCCGCGCCGGCAACCGATGCGGCGGCAAACAGCGCGCCGGTCTTTTGCCGCTGATATTCGGAAAGATCGGCGCGCGGTTCGCATTCCCAGGCCTGGCCAGCGACAATGCCAAAGGGCACGCCAACGCCATCGCCAATGGCATTGATCACCGGGCCAAGCCGTTCCGGCGCAGCGCAGCCGGCGCGCGCAACGGTCTGGAAAGCCAGCACAATCAGCCCATCCCCAGCGAGAACCGCCAGCGGTTCGCCAAAGGCGCGATGCACGGAAGGCCGGCCCCGGCGGGTATCGGCATCATCGAAACAGGGAAGGTCATCATGCACCAGGCTGGCGCAATGCAGTAGTTCAATCGCGGCGGCGGCCGCGCTGGCAAGCCTTGGCTGGTCATCACCGCAAGCCGCCGCGACCGCAAGCGTCAGGCGTGGGCGGATGCGCGCCCCTTTCGGGAAAACCGCGTGGCGCATGGCGGCTGCAAGGCGGGGCGGCGCGCCGCTCGCCTCGGCGGAGAGCACCGCGTCAGCGAGGCTGCTCTCAATACGGGCCAAGGCGTCCATGCGGGACCTCCCGAGGGGTGGCGCGAGCGGATCGCGGCAGCCCTTTGTATGTTTTGTTAGACTGTCATGATTGTCAGCTTATATTGACACTTGTGTCAAGGCTTTTCATGCCCGCGCCGCAAAACGGCTTTCGCGATCCATCCGATCCATCAATTCCAAGGCCCAAACCAACCTTTCGCCATAGCCGGCACCAAGCGGCGGACCTTCCGGCGCGGCGGCAGCGCGCACCGCATCCACCAGAAAGCGCGTGGCCGGTGATGGCGCTTCATCCGCGCCATCCTGTTGCGCGGCGAGAGCACCCGCCGCACGCGCCAAAAGCCAAGCCTTGCGCCGGCCCGAAACCACCGCGCGGCGAGAGACGGAATCGAGACCCTGGCGTTCCACCTCTCGCCCGATTTCCGCATAGACAAGGCGCGCCGCGCCGATCCCTGGTCGGCAATCCCAAGGCAGCAGCGCAATGCCTGGCCAGGCGCGGCGATAATGCGCTTCCGCAGCACCCAAAAGCCGCGCCACCACGCGGCCAAGCGCGGGGGAAAAGACCGGATTCGCGATCAGCGCTTCCGCCGAGAGCCCTTCTTCACGCAACCAGGAAAGCGGCAGATAAACCCGCCCTGCCTTGGCATCTTCGCCGACATCACGGGCGATATTCGTCAATTGCATGGCAAGGCCAAGATCACAGGCGCGCGCAATCGCTTCCGCTGAACGCACGCCCATCAGCAGTGTCATCATCGCGCCCACCGTGGCGGCGACGCGTGCGGCATAGGCTTCCAGCGCGGCGATATCCTCATAGAAACGGCCTTCGGCATCCCAGGCGAAGCCTTCCAACAGCGCCGCCGGCAGGGCACGTGGCACGCCATATTGCGCAACCACGGCCGCGAAGGCGCGATCCGCCACATGATCCCAGGGCCGCGCGGCATAGGCGCCATCCAAGCGCTGGTGCAGCAGTTCCAGCGCGGCCGCGGGATCATCGCTCATGTCAATCGCGTCATCCGCGACTCGGCAGAAGGCATAAAGCGCGGCAGCAGGCGTGGCGATGCGGCGCGGCAGAAGAAAGGACGCGGCGCGGAAGCTTTTCGAACCGCCCGCCAAAAGCCTGTTGCAGGCAGCGAGATCCTCGACCGAAATGCCGATCAATCCGGACATGCGCACCCCCGCATTTTCATTGCTTCAATCATGATTTCTCATCCGGCGCCGGAAACGTCGCACGCCCAGCGCCACCCCAATAGCGACAACCGGAATGGCGACGCTGGTGATGATTTCTTCACGCAGCGCAACACCCGATGTGGCCAAACCCTTGGCCAGATAGGCAACGAGGCCGACCACATAATAGGTGATCGCCGCGACCGAAAAACCTTCCACTGCCTGCTGCAGCCGGACCTGCTGACGCGCGCGCCGTTCCATGGAAGCAAGCAAGGCCTGGTTCTGCCGCTCGCGCGTGATGTCAACGCGTGTCGAGAGAAGCTGCGTGGCGCGCGCCACTCGCTGGGACAGCATTTCCTGCCGTGTTGCCACCGCCTTGCAGGTATTCATGGCCGGCGCCAGGCGACGTTCGGTGAATTCGCCGAAGGTCTGCATGCCTTCCATGCGGGTTTCGCGCAATTCCTGAATGCGATTGCGCACCAATTCGTAATAGGCGGAAGCGGCAGAAAACCGGAAACGGTGGCGTGATTCGCGGCTTTCCGCTTCGGCGGCCATGCGCGTCAGGCGTTGCAACAACAAGGGCTCATCGGCTTCCTGCGCTTCCACCAGCGCTGCGCTGATTTCCGCCAATTCGCGTTCCTGCGCGCCGATCTGAGGTGCGAGTTCCTGCGCCACGGGCAGCGCCAACAGCGCCATGATGCGGTAAGTTTCCATCTCCAGCAGGCGCTGGGTTAGCCTGCCCGCCTGATAGGGCGACATGCCGCCATCATAAATCAGGAAGCGGCTGAACCCATCCGTCTGGATCCGAAAATCTGTGAAGGCATGGGCCTGACCACCAGCGAGCGGCCCACCCACCAGCATATGGTCACCAAAATAACGCCGCGAGATTTCACTGATGGCAAGCGGCACATCCCTGGACGCGAGCAGCGTGACATGGGCCGCCGCAATCACCTGCCCGGGCAGCGCCTTGAGCCAATCCGCCGGCAGGGCATGAATCGCTGCGGCGGAAAATGGTTCAGGTTCTGATCCTGCAACCACCACCATAAAGCGGCTGAATTCGCCATGCCTTTCCCATTTCAGCCGAAAAGGCCCGAAATCAGCACTGTAATGATTGGCCCCTGGCGCCGGTGGCGGGACAGAAAAGCGCTGCGCCAGCGCACAAAGTGCGGCCCAGGGCGCGTCCCGCGCTTCATCCGCAGCCGACAGCAGCGCAATTTGCGAGACGCGACAGGGGGAGAATAGAATCTCCGGCGGGCGCGCATGCACCTCATCATTGAGTTCGATGCGTTTGGCATAGGAAGGGGGAAGCACGCTATCGAAGCTCATGCCGCGGCCCCGGTGATATCCTGCGCCAAGCGCGACCATTCTTTCATGAGCGTATCGGCAACGTACTCTGGCGCTTCCTCATGCGCCAAATGGCCAAGCCCTTCCAGGGTGATGATGCGTGCGGCGGGAAGAATGGCCTGGATGCGCCGCGCCTGCATCGGCGGCACGGCGCGATCACGGCTGCCCACCATCAGCAAGAGCGCCGGTGCAAGGCGCGGCAGATCACGCATCAAGGGGCGCAATTCCCATTGCGCCATCATCATCAGTGCCGCGCGAATATGGCCGGGATAGCTGAAAAGCCGCGTATACAATTCAACGCCACGCGGCCCGATATCTGAACCCGTATCACGCAGCAGCTTGGCCGCGACTTCCTGCTTGGAAGCCCGCCAGGCGCATAGCTTGGAGATAAAGGGCAGCCCCACCATGACACGTGCCGCGCGCGTAAAGAACGCCGCATGCTCATCGCCAAGCGGCAGCAGCGCGCCATTCAGGCTGAATATGGCGCGCGGTGCGATCTTGCCATCCAAGGCCATGCGCAGCGCAATCGCCGCGCCTGCGGAATGACCAAGAACAAGATCGGACGAGACTTGAAGCCGGTTGAGCAGTTCATGCAAGGCTTCCGAAAAACCCGCCAAAGAAACACGCGCCTGCGGCAGGCTGGAAGTGAAGCCCTGCCCTGGCAGATCGGGCGCGATCAGGGTGAAATGAGTGGCAAGGATCGGCGCCAGATCGCGCCAGCTATGCGTGGATGCTGCCGTGCCGTGCAGCAACAATAGGCAAGGCCCCTGCCCCATGCGCTGCACATGCCATGTCAGCCCGCCCGCTTTGACAAATTCGCTCGATTGCCGATTGGGCCAATCCTGACCATCCCTTTCCCAAATCGGCGAGTCTGTGGATGATGCCATGGCATCAAGGCCCGGTCGCCGACGCATGCGTGGCATGACGCACCGCTGCTGACATGCGCGCCGCATCCGCAAAAGGCAGCGGCACATAGCGCGCGCCCATCGCAGAGGCGAGGTCCCGTGAAAAGGGCTGCGGCCGTGGCGCGGTATCAATCAGCAGGGAGGAAATACCGGAAGCCTTGAAAAGCCGCGCCACATCAAGCGCTTCCGCTTCCGCCATGGCGCGCCCGCCCATGCCATCGCGCGCAACATTGGCGCGGCCATCCGTGAGGGCGACGATAACCGGCGTTTGTCCGCGCTTGCGGCTGGCTTCCGCCATGGCGTAGCCGGCGGCAATTCCAGCGGAGAGCGGCGTGCCACCGCCACCGGGCAAAGAAGCCAAGCTGCGCTTAGCCCGCACCAAAGAATGGGTCGGTTCCAGCAGTACCTCGGCGCCGCGCCCACGGAAGGCAATCACCGCCACACGATCACGTCGAACATAACAATCCGCGAGCAGCAGTTCCACCGCGCCCTTTGCTTCCGCCAGCCGATGCAACGCCGCTGATCCTGACGCATCCACCAGGAAAATCGTGGTGGTTTCGCTATTCTGCTTGTAGCGCCGGATGCGCACATCTTCCCTTCTGATATGCACCAGCGCCGCATGATGCGGCTTTTCGCGGCGGCGATATTCCTGCCATGGCGCCGCGACCCGCAGCGTTTCCACCAAGGCCAAACGCAGCCCCGCGCGCCAGGCCGCAGGGCGCGCGCCGATGGGCCTACCGCGCTGCGCGGAACGACGCATCATGCCGGATTTGCCCGCTTGCGCCGCTTGTCGCGCCATCTGCCGCGCTGCCACGCCAAGCCCCGCGAGCAAACTTGGCGGGAGGCTTGCTTGCGCTGCCGCAAGTACAAGATCTTCCAATGACGGTTGATCTTGGCTTTGGGACTGATCTGCCGACGTGTTTTCCTGTTGTTGTTGCTCTGGCGCCGGGGGCTGTTCTTCTGCGGGTGCCTCTGGCAATTGGCGCGCGCGCGGCGCCAGCACCAATTGCGCGGCGAGCGCCGCATCTTCCGGGGCGACCTCGGCGCGGCCAGCCAGCGCGGCTGCGGCGCGGGCACATCGCAGGGCGAAAACCGGCGCCCGCAATGAAAGAATACCAAGTGCCAGGGCAGCCGCGCAGAAGGCCTGCGGCAAATCCTTCGGTATCCTCACCTCAGCGACTTGTTGCCGTGCCGCTTGAATATCATCCCGTTGCGGCATGGCGGATGTGGCCCGCTTCATCGCATACGGCGGAATGCTGACATGGAAGGCCAAACGATCCGAAAGCGCTTCAGCCACCTGTTCTTCTTCCGACGCGCCCTCATCCAAGGCAATCAAGGCAAAGCGTGTTGCCTCAGCAAACGCAATCCCTTCCCGCGCAACATTGATCGCACCTTGATCGAGCACCGCCGCGATGCGCGCGATGGTTTGGTCTTCAACGCGTTCCGCCATGGGCAGAATGACGGCACCACCATCGCTTTCCGCAAGCAATCCGCGTTGCGCGATGGGTCGCCCGCTGCTGAGGCTTGCAGCAAGGTCAAGACCACCCAACAGACGATTATCCGCAGTGCCAATGGGCACACGACGCCAGGGCGCAGCTTGCGGCATCATTTTACGCAAGGCTTCCAGCCATTCATCCCTGAGCGGATCCGCTGGCCCGCGCAATACCGCGCCACCCAGCCCAGTCGGATCAACCGCAAGCAGCGCCGCGACCTGGAAGGCCATCGCAGTCGCGGTGTCTTCCTGATCGCTTGTGTCTGCTGCCTGCGGCGTCTTCGTCATGAGCAGAAGACGTCTTCGAGCGCCTTTTCCACCCGCGTCGTCGCAACCGCTTCGTCCAATGGGTTGCGCCGGAGCCGGTGACGCAAGGCAGATGGCGCAATACGGCGCAGATGATCCTTGCTCACTTCGCGTTCGCCTTCCAGCGCGGCCAATGCGCGGGCCGCCCTGACAAGTGTGAGCTCCCCACGCAAACCATCGGTGCCAAGCGCCATGCAAAGCGTTGCCGCCTGTTCAATCGCGCCAAGCGGCAGCGTGACGGAAGAAAGGCGCTTCCGACCGGCCAAAATGGCTTCCCGCGTTTTCGCTTCCTCCTTAGACCAGTGCTTGATGAAACTTGCGGCATCGCGGTCATAAGCATCCCGCCGACACACCACCTCAACACGGCTGGCGAGGTCCTTTGGCGTGGTGACCTCCACCGAAAGCCCGAAACGGTCGAGCAGTTGCGGCCGCAATTCGCCTTCTTCCGGATTGCCACTGCCAATCAAAACAAAGCGTGCGGGATGGCGCAGACTGATGCCTTCACGCTCCACCACATTCTCACCGGATGCGGCGACATCAAGCAGAAGATCAACCAGGTGATCTTCCAGCAAATTCACCTCATCAATATAAAGAAACCCGCGATGCGCGGCGGCGAGCAGCCCTGGTTCGAAAGCTTTCACGCCCTGTGCCAAGGCCCTTTCGATATCGAGCGCACCAGCCAGGCGATCTTCCGTTGTGCCCAGTGGCAAATCCACCACCGGTACGGGCACCATGCGTTTTTCCACCTTTTGTCCCTTGGGCAGATTCGCGCAATGGGAACAGCTCCCCTGAGGCGTGGCAGGATCACAGGCGAAGGGGCAGCCGCCAACCACGGGCATTTGGGGCAACAGGGCCGCCAATGAACGCACGGCAGTGGATTTGCCGGTACCGCGATCCCCAAATACCAGCACGCCACCAATACTTGGATCAATCGCCCCAATCATCAGGGCGCGCTTCATTTCCTCCTGTCCGACGATTGCGCTGAAGGGATAGGCATTGCGCGTGGCAGGCGTGGCCAAGCGGCCTGTGCTTTCCGATGGGGCGCGCGGCGCTTGACGACGCGACACCTGCCCTTCCTGACCGGGCCGCGTGCCTGGCCGAAAGCTGCTCAGGGCGCCATCCATTACGCGGCCCGCCGCAAGCGGAATTGCGACCAAACCTGTTCAAGCGATTGGACCAGGTGATCCATATCGGCATCCGAATGAACGGGCGATGGCGTGATACGCAGCCTTTCCGTCCCACGTGGCACGGTTGGATAATTGATGGGCTGCACGTAAATTCCATGCTCATCCAAAAGCGTGTCACTCAGCTTTTTGCAGAGCGTCGGATCACCCACCATGACCGGAACGATATGGCTGAGATTGTCCAGATGCGGCACACCAATCGCATCCAAGCGCCGCCGGAGCGTGGCGGCGCGTTCATGCAGCCGTTCACGTTCATCATTGCTCTGCCGCAAATGGCAAATGGCGGCGCGTGCGCCGGCGGCGATCGCCGGCGGCAGGGCCGTTGAAAAGATAAAGCCGGAGGCAAAGGATCGCACGAAATCGCACATGGCGCTACTGCCAGCGATATAGCCGCCAATCACGCCAAAGGCCTTGGCGAGTGTTCCTTCAATCACCGTAACGCGATCCGCGACCCCATCACGTTGCGTGATACCGCCGCCATTTGGGCCATATAGGCCCACCGCATGAACCTCATCACAATAGGTCATGGCACCATGATCATCGGCTATATCGCAGATATCGCTGATCGGCGCGATATCGCCATCCATCGAATAAACACTCTCAAAAGCAACCAGTTTCGGCGCTGATTTCGGAAGCTCTGCCAATACACGCCGCAGATCCGCAACATCATTATGCTTGAACAGGACGCGCTTGGCCTTGCTATGGCGCATCCCTTCAATCATGGATGCATGGTTCATTTCATCGGAAACGATGATGCAGCCGGGCAGCTTTGACCCAAGTGTCGAAAGCGATGCCCAATTCGACATATAGCCGGAATTGAACAGCAGCGCTGCCTCGCGCCCATGCAGCGCAGCGAGGTCTTTTTCCAACAAGACATGTTCGTGATTGGTGCCGGAGATATTGCGCGTGCCGCCAGCGCCTGCGCCGCAACGATCCAGCGCTTCATGCATTGCATTCAACACATCCGGGTGTTGACCCATGCCGAGGTAATCATTGGAACACCAGACGGTCACTTCACCGCGGACACCCTTGTCATGGCGCGTTGCGCGGGGGAATTGTCCGCGGCGCCGTTCAAGGTCGGCGAATACCCGATACCGCCCTTCACGGCGAAGGCCATCAAGCTGACCCTGGAAAAATTCTTCGTAATTCATGTCATACTCTCCTTGCCCAGAATGATTTTCCAGGTCTTGCGATTGCGCGAAGGTCGCTTTCGGCCAATGGTACCGAAACAAGGCCCCTCGCCATGCCTTGGGTGATCTGCTTCATGCGCCATACCTCAGCGCGTAATCCTCGAACTCGGCCCGTATGCCGCGCATATCCAGCAAGCGCCCGGTGACGATGATGCCTGTTCGCGTCGTCTCTGGCACTGCTTCGCGCCGCAGATGGATGGTGCCATCAGCAAAATCAAGCGTAAGCCAGCCATCAGGCGCGCGAATGGAACCGCGCAGGCTTTCCACCGATCCAAAAGCGCCCGCCGTGATGCGCGTCACCAAGGCGTTCAAGGGCCGCGTATCAAAGGGACCATTCCTATCGGTGGACCAGCTTCCGGTTTGCGCCGGTGATTCCTCATCCTTCAGGCCCCAGCGCCAAAGCGCCTCAAGCGGCAAAGGCAGCATCAGGAACCAATGTTCAATCACGGCCAGCGAGGCCATCGTCGCGACAAGCATGAAGCCCGTTGCCTGATGCGCATCAGCCCCCGCCGCAAAAGCCTTGTGGAAAAGCAGGGCGGTCAAGATGGTACCCAGCGTGATTGAAAACGGAAACAACAAATTCATCGGCCGATGCGCGAAATAGCTGCTCATGTAGCGCAGATGCGTCGGTAACAATCGCTCACCCGTATTGCGCACGCCGAGATAGAGATTGAGCTTGGCACTCAGGCGCATGAGCCAAAGAATGCCATAGGTCAGCAGGCCAATCTGATTTGGCCCCTGCGCAAACGCGACAATGAGCAAAAATCCCAGCGCCAGGATGAACAATTCATGCCACAGGACCACGCGCGTTGCAGACCAGAAGCGCCGTAGCCCGGTGAATTGCGCTGGCAATGCTGCGCGATTCGGGCCGGTAATCAGCCCACCAAGAAAGCTGATTTCAACTGCCCCCCATATCGCCAGCGCAGCCAGGAAAGACAGATAGGCGCCATTCGCGCTTACATCCTCTGCGGTCAAGTGCAACGCGATGAGCCCCGCCGCGAGAAGGCTTGCCGAAGCAGCACCAAGAGCAAGACGACGCGACGCAAGCCTGGTGACCACGCAAAGAATCACACCCGTGGTCAACCACCAAAGAAAGATGGCAATCAGGGCCGCGGTCACGCTTTCGGGCATCGCGCCTTGCCTACCACACCGGCGAAAGGCGAATTTCGGTGGGCAACGGATGCTTGCGCGGCCGGCGGAAGAACAGCTTGGCGAAGGTGGTCGCCGCCGAAATGCTTAAAGCAACCCGCCGCAGCCTGCCGCCAATGCCACCCTGCCGCCGAGCATCGCTCATTCTCTCTGAGATCTGCCAGAGACGATCCATGTCTTCCATGAAGCCCGGACCATCCACATCAAGCGTCACGGGGAATACCTGACGGCAAATCTCCTCAGTGATCTTGAAGACCTGCCGATCATATTCCGTCGGCGTCATGCCAAGTGCCTTGTGGAATTCCGGTCGGCCATGATCGCGCACATACATAGTAGCGAAAACCGCCAATTGGAAAAAGCGGCACCACAGCGCATTCATGCCGGTCAGCAGCTTTGGATTGGCACGCATCAGCAATGCGAAAGCCTCTCCATGGCGAAACTCGTCATTGCACCATTTTTCGAACCACAGGAAGATCGGGTGAAAACGCAATTCCGGGTGGCGTTCGAATTGGCGAAAAATGGTGATGTAACGGGCATAACCAATCTTCTCGCTCAAATAGGTCGCGTAGAAGATGAATTTCGGCTGGAAGTAATGATACTTCTTAGCGCGCGTCAGGAAGCCCAGATCAACGCCAATCCCCAAATCCTTCAGCGCATCATTGATGAAACCGGCATGGCGGCTTTCATCACGCGCCATCACGGAAAACAATTCGCGCATATCGGGGTTCTTCACGCGCTTCTTGATTTCGGCATAAAGCACGCAGCCGGAAAACTCCGCGGTGACACTGCTTACCAGGAAATCCACCAGCTCGGTCTGCAACCCCTCCGGCAAATCCTCCAGCCGAAACGCGTCGAATCGCTCGTCACGGATGAAATGGCCCTTGTTCGGGTCACGATGAAATTCCTCCATCAGCCGGTCCCATTCGGCCCGCACCGGTTCCACATCAATCGCGTCCATCGCCGCAAAATCCGTGGTGTAAAAGCGTGGCGACAGCGCCGTCTCGGTCAGCGCAAGTTCGGTCGTCTCACGCGAGAGCTTGTCCCGCATGGGGTGAGTCACGGCGTTCATGCGGCCTCCTTGGGCTCAAAGCCGACATGATAAAGTTCGGTCAATTCCAGGATCGAACGGAACTGAGTCCAATGCCGCAGGAAAAACCCTGCACGGATGATGGTGGCCGAGGTTTCAAAGCTGTATTTCTCACCATAGGCCACCTGGCTTGGTGCACCATGGACGATCACCTGATCACCAGGCCGCAACACCACATCTTCTGGTACGGCATAGGCATGAAAACTATCGAAGCTGCGTTCGATTTCGACGGTGCACGGCACGTCAAAGCGCCTGCCTCGCCGCTGATTGCTTTCTTGGGTCATTTGCCTTCCTCATTTTTCTTGAACAGTATTTCAGCAAAACTCTGCAGATTCGTCGCACCAAAGGCGCGCAAATCCGTCCAACGACCACTTGTCGGGTCTTGAAGAATAAGGGCGCCGCCCGGCAGCGCCGCGAGCCTCAGGGGGCTCTCCGCGCCGGGACTTTCCAAACGCCTTTCGCGTGTGAAGCCGCGGAGTGCGCCGCGTACGAAACCACCCTCACCAGGCTGAATTTCGCCGATCAATTGGCCTGTGGTCGCATCGCGAATGGAAATGCTGCCATCCACGCGATCACTGAACAGGATGCTCCGTGCAAAAAGGGCCTCTTGCGGAAGATGGCGCGCCTGCTGCTTTTCACCCGCATTGAACACCACCAATGAAAGCAGGCCGACCAATACCACCCCAAGGCCAAAGCCCAGATAGTCCTTTCGTGGGTTCATTGCCTTGGCCTGCATCATGCTTCCCCTAAGCCATTGCCGTTGCGCCGCCTGGCATTTCGGCTTGCGCCGTATTCTGACCCCGGCTGATGGCAGCACCGCCCGCACTGGCAACCGCCTCACCCAAAATCCTCGCCACAGCTGCAGCATCAGCAACGCCGCGCAGCATTGGCTTTGGCCGACCGAAGCTCCATCCGGCGCAATGCGGCCAGAGCGCAATCCACGAAATCCGATGGCCTGGCAGCAATTCCATCACGATGTCGCCATGGCCATCTTTGCGATGCCGCAAATCTGCCCCAGCAATCGCCGCAAAAGGTATATTGATGGTGATAGGCAGGGAGACACCGACGCGCAGCACCAAGCGGCGAGACGTGATGGAATAGACGCTGGTTCGTGCCGCAAGCTTCGCCAGCAGCGCCAGAATACCAACGCCCACACTGCCACCCAGCAGCAAAATCGCCGCTGAGCCGATGGCGTTGACCATCGGACCACCCCGCAGCGCCGTGTTCAAAAGGTCCCATGACGCCAGGGCCAAGAAATAGATCATGACCCAGCGGATCAGGAAGACCCGCTGGGCAATTTCGGTCCAAGCCGGCGCCCCCTGCCACAGCAAGACTTCACCTGCCGGAAGCGTTTCCGGAAGGCCCGGTATCGGTTCCAGCCCGTGTTCGGTCAGGCGTGCGGGGGCTGGCTTGGTCACAGGCATGGCTCGCTGCGTTCCGGCGTCGCATAGAAATGCCCGCCGCCAAAATATGCGGAGATACGATCTTCCTCCAACAGGGTGATCTGTTCCGGTTGCGCAATGCCGGGGGCGGAAATGAATTGCGCGGCGGTCACGGAAATCACCCGCGCCGTTCCGTCATCAGTGAAGGTGCACAGGAACATCGGCACCAGAACCCGCCGGCCACCGGCAACCTCAACTTCCAGATAGCGGAGGATATATTCAGAACGATCCACCCAAAGATCAAGCGTGGTTCCAGCAACTTCGCCATCAAGCGTGATCACTGGCTGGCCGCGCGGATCGGGGTCTTCATGTGCAATATGCCAACCTGGCGCAGCTCGCAGCGGGACAATCTTTGGCTTATTGTCGTCAAACGCCAGATCAGGTTCATCGGCACGATCCGCATAGGCGGCTGGCCCGACACCATCACGCATGGCATCCCCTGTCGGCAGAAAGGCCGTACCCGGATAGGGGTATTCCGGAATCAGATGGGCGCTTACATCGCGTTCAGGCCGCACACCCTGCACCACGGTTGCACCTTCAGGGTAATGCAGCCGGAATACCTTCGGTGGCGGCGTTTCCGGGAAGCCGTGCATGGTGGCGAAAGCGGGACGATCCGGCAATTCATTGATCATCGGATAGCCTTCGCGCTTGTTCTCGCGGGTCAGGTAATAGATAAGGCCCGCGAAAAACGCGAAGAAAAGATAGAGAGAAAGAGCAGCCGCATCCAAAAAGACCGGCGTTGCGGGTGTTGTCATGGCAATGCTCCATGTTGGTTACGCAGTCCAGCAAGAACCTGCTGGCCAGCACGACGTTGAGGGCGTGGAGAAACAGAATC
This sequence comes from Roseomonas sp., assembly GCA_020249145.1. Classification (GTDB taxonomy): domain Bacteria; phylum Pseudomonadota; class Alphaproteobacteria; order Acetobacterales; family Acetobacteraceae; genus Neoroseomonas. Next base: position 253,048 of record JADCGF010000007.1, read on the forward strand.
ATTGGCGCGCAGCAAAGGGCCAACTACTGCAAGCATCAGGAACAGCAAAATGATTTCTACGATATAGACACCGACATAGCCTGTGCTTGGTGCATCAAGCCCGGCGCCCAGAACGCCGGCTGACGCGAGCGAGGAAATGACATCGCGGATGACACCACCAAGGGCCACCGCGGCACCACCGGCCGTGGCCGTCACCGCGCCCCAGACACCAAGCGTCAGACCAATCTGGCCTTCCGGTGCGGCCTGCATGCATCCCGTCAGCGTTGCATGTGCGAACAGGCCCGCGCCAAACCCAATCGCCGCTGTCCCTGCGGCAAAGACCAGCGTTGATTCAAGCGGTGAGGCGAAGATCACCATCACAAAGCCGGAAATACCGACAATGGCACCGGCGCTGGCAACGCGTTGTGCATGCATGCCCCGGCCAAGCAAGGGTGCAGCGCGCAAGAAGCCCAGCACCGCACCGCTTGCAAAAAGCGCGGTCAAGGCAGTTGTGGCACCCACGCTCAGCGATAGAATTTGTCCGCCATAGGGTTCCAGCAAAACATCCTGCATGCCGAAGGCCGCCGTACCCAACGCCGCCGCCAACAAACGCCGATCCCATGGTCCTGACTTGCGCAAAAGCTTAAGGCTCTCACGGAAGCCCGGATCACCGGGGGCGCGACCTACGGTCAATTCCGGACGCCTTGGTTCCTGCTTCCAGGCGGCAATCAGATTGATAACCAATGTTGCAGCGGCCATGCCTTGCACAAGCTGGATCAGCTTGATTTGCGAAAAATTTGCTAGGAATGCGCCAAAGGCAATCGCAGAAATCACCATACCAATCAATTGCATGAGCGAAAGTATCGTGACGACATTGGGCTGCGCTTCGCGTGGGACTATGTCGGTTGCCAGCGCAAGCCCTACGGTCTGCACCGTATGCATACCAGCGCCAACCATCAAAAACGCGAGCCCAGCTGCAAGATGCGCGACCCAAGGCGGTGCCCAAGTATCGCCGGACAAGATGATCAAGGCGAAGGGCATCATCGCGAGCCCCCCGAATTGGATGATGCTGCCAAGCCAAAGATATGGCACGCGCCGCCAGCCAAGCACTGAACGGTGGGAATCCGAACGAAACCCAATCAAGGCCCGCAGTGGTGCAAACAGCAGCGGCAGCGCCACCATGATGGCCACCAGACTTGCCGCCACACCCATTTCCACAATCATGACGCGATTGAGCGTGCCAACCATCAGCACAGCCGTCATGCCGCAGGAAATCTGGAACAGCGAAAGCCGCAATAGACGCTTAATGGGCAAAGGGCCGCTGCTCGGCTCGGCGAAGGGCAGCACATTCACGCTGATCCCAGTCCAAAGTCGTGCCAGGCGGTCATTCACCTCACTCATTTCCGGATCAACTCCAGCGCATGAGAGGTATAGAATCCACGCGAAATGCGCCGATCCTGGCCGAGATTCCAGGACATGAGGTGCCTTTCGCTCGCAATGCGCGCCTTCAGGCTGCGCTCTGCCACGGGTTCGATTGCCGGCGCACGATCACCCCGTGGGAAGGCGCGCCCTACAAAATGCATCGCCGCGAGCAATGGCGTCCTTGGCGCAAAGGTCATCAGCATGGAACGGCGAATGCGCGGCGCGAGACTGGCCAGGCTCTGGACCATATCATCGGGATGATAATGGATCAGGCTATCCATGGCGACGACGTGATCGAAAATCCCGTATTGGCTATCCAGCATGTCACCCACTTCGTGGATGATGCTGCCTGCCGGTGCCAAGCCTTCGCTTCGCTCACGTGCAATTTTGATGAGCGAGGGCGAAACATCAATCGCCAGAATCTGCGCACCACGCCGCGCTGCCTCTATGGCGAAGCTGCCCGTGCCACAACCGGCATCAAGAAGACGCTTTCCGGTCAGGTCATCCGGTAGCCAGGCCAAAAGCGTCTGGCGCATTTCATCGCGGCCTGCACGCACCGTCGCCCGAATGCCGCTGACTGGCGCATCTGACGTCAGCCGCACCCAGGCATCCGCAGCCGTACGATCGAAATAGGTTTCGATCTGGCTGCGGCGGTGCTGATAAGTCGCGGTCTGCATCAGTCAAACCCCAATAGATCGAAGATTTCGCGATCCTTAAGCGGTGCGGCTTCCAGACCTTCCGCACCAGCCCAGAGCGATTCCGCAAGGCGGATGTATTCCGCCTGCACCGCCTCCAATTCCGGCGATCCTTCCATTTCAAACAGCGTCGCCTTTTTCAGGCGAGAGCGACGAATAACATCAAGGTCAGGGAAATGCGCCAGGGTCTTCATGCCACTTGCTGCATTGAAGCGATCAATCTGATCGGTCGCGGCACTACGATTGCATATCACGCCGCCAAGCCGCACGGGATAGTTCTTCGACTTGGCCTTGATGGCGGCGATAATCCGATTCATCGCAAAGATACTGTCGAAATCATTCGCGGCCACCACCAGGCCGCGTTCCGCATGCAGCAAGGGTGCGGCAAAACCACCGCAGACCACATCGCCCAAAACGTCGAAGATAACCACATCCGTATCATCAAGCAGATGGTGTTCCTTCAGCAGCTTCACGGTTTGGCCAACCACATAGCCGCCACAGCCGGTACCGGCTGGCGGTCCGCCCGCTTCAACGCACATCACGCCGTTATAGCCTTCAAAGACAAAATCCTCGGCGCGCAATTCCTCGGCGTGAAATTGCACCGATTCCAGCACATCAATCACTGTCGGGATCAGGCGCTTGGTGAGCGTAAAGGTGCTGTCATGCTTCGGATCACACCCGATTTGCAGCACCTTTTTGCCAATCTTGGAAAAAGCCACTGACAGGTTCGATGAGGTTGTGCTCTTGCCAATGCCGCCCTTGCCATAAACAGCGAAAACCTTCGCGGTTGTGCCGGATACGGCTTCATCCATATGCACTTGGACACTACCCTCACCATCGCCCTGACGGGGGCGTCCGGTCAGGCGGGGCGGCTCTCTCATCAACACGGTCATGCCGCGACTCCTTCACTGATGCCTTCGATGCGATCTTCAAGCTCATCGCCTGCCTGGCGCAACGCAGCCAGAACATCAGCGCTGGGATTCCAGTACCGACGTTCCTGCGCCTCAATCAGGCGGTTGGCGATTTTGGCAGATGCCGTGGGGTTCAGCCGCGCTATGCGATCACGCATTTCGGCGTCCAGCACATAGATATCGGCGATCCGTTCATAGACCCAAGGTGCGACATGGCCCGTGGTCGCCGACCAGCCCATGGTATTCGTCACATGCGCTTCAATCTCGCGCACGCCTTCATAGCCATGCTTCAGCAGGCCTTCGTACCATTTCGGGTTCAGGGCGCGAGTGCGGGTTTCAAGCGTCACCTGTTCTGACAGCGTCCTGATCTTGCCCTCACCCCGGGTTTGATCGCTGATGTAAATGGCGGAGGCCCTTCCACCGCGCGCGACTTGCACGGCGCGGCTCACGCCACCCAGCATATCAAAATACTGGTCAATGCTGGTGACACCGACCTCAACACTATCCAGGTTCTGATAGGTGATTTCGACACTTGCCAAAACCTGCTGCAACACCTTATCGGCACGGGCCGGCTTGCCATCCATGCCATAGGCAAAGCCCTTGCGGCGGACGAAGCTGGTCGCCAATTCATCTTCATCATTCCAGGCGCTGTCATGGATCATGGAATTCACATGCGCACCATAAGTGCCGTCAGCATTGCCGAAAACGCGCAGCGCCGCCTGTTCCATGCTGCCGCCATGCTGCGCGATATGCTGCAACGCATGTTTGCGGATGAAATTCTGTTCCGCTGGTTCTTCGGCTTGCGCGGCGAGCAGCGCCGCCTCAGCCAACAGTTTCATTTGCAACGGCAGCAAGTCACGGAAAATGCCCGATAGCGTCATCACCACATCAATGCGCGGACGCCCCAATTCCGCGAGTGGCACAAGCGATGCACCAGCGAGTCGACCATAACTATCATAGCGCGGCCTTGCACCCATGAGCGCGAGCGCCTGGGCAATTGGCCCGCCTTCGGTTTTCAGATTATCCGTGCCCCACAATACCATCGCGACGGTTTCGGGCAGTTGATTCCCTTCGGCCAAATGGCGTTCCAGCAAACGCTCTGCCTGGCGCATGCCATCCTGCACGGCGAAGGTGCTCGGCAGCTTGAAGGGATCGAAGCCATGCAGGTTCCGCCCCGTTGGCAATACATCCATGCTGCGCAGTAAATCGCCACCGGGCGCGGGCATGATGTAGCGCCCTTCCAAGGCGCGCAGGATGGAAGGAATTTCGTGATCTTCAGCCAGAAGCGCATCGTAACGCGCCTTGGTGCTTCCATCCGCAACACCGGCGGCGGTCAGCATCTCCGCGCGTTGTTCGGCATTTGGTGGCTCACCCACCACATGCATGCCATGCGGGATCAGGGTGTATTCCAATTCCAATAGGCTTGCGCTGAGCTTGACAATCTCCGGCGCAGGATCGGCCCAGACGGGTTCTTCCGTTGCCAAATCCACCGCGCTGGCCTGCGCCTGGATCAAGCCGGCCAAGGCGGCGCGTTGATTCGGATCAGCCTCAGGATCAACTGCGCGCCAGCGATCAATGGAAGCCTTCAGGTCAAGCAAGCCGCGATACAACCCGGCAGAAGCGATCGGCGGCGTCAAATAGCTGATCAGCGTAGCACCTGCGCGGCGCTTGGCCAACATGCCCTCAGACGGGTTGTTGGATGCATAAAGGTAGTAATTCGGCAAATCGCCAATCAACCGATCAGGCCAGCATTGCCCTGACATGCCGGCCTGTTTGCCCGGCATGAATTCCAAGGCGCCATGCGTGCCGAAATGCAGCACCGCATCCGCACCGAAATCCTGCCTGAGCCATTGATAGAAAGCGCTGAAGGCATGGGTTGGGGCAAAATCCTGCTCAAACAGCAACCGCATCGGGTCGCCTTCATAGCCAAAGCCTGGCTGCACACCAACAAACACATTGCCGAGCTGCAAACCAAGGATGAAGATATCGCGCCCATCGGTCTGAATGCGCCCAGGCGCCGGGCCCCAGCTTTTCTCAATCTCGGCAAGCCACGGTGTGCGACGCAGATGCTGGTCGACGGAAACGCGCGCAGCAAGATTGGCGGTGGTGCCGAAACGGTCGCGATTGCCGTTGATCACCATCTCCCGCAAGGCATCAGCGCTTTCCGGCAATTCGACCTGATAGCCCGCTGCCTTCATGGCCTTCAGCGTATTGAACAGAGATGGAAAGACGCCAAGATATGCCGCGGTGCCTGTGGTGCCGGCATTGGGCGGGAAATTGAAGAGCACAGTTGCGATTTTGCGTTCGGCGCGTTCGGTTCGGCGCAACGCAACCAGGCGCGCGATACGGTCCGCAAGGGTGCCCGCGCGTTCGGGATGCGGCACCATGTCGCGCGCACAGGAAACGCCATCGCAGCCGGCGCAACGTTCATTGGCATCCCCGCCCGCGCCGCAACGGCCACCAAAAGTCATCGGCCAGATACCGCCATCCAATTCGGGAATGGCGACCATCATGGTCGCTTCCACTGGCAGAAGGCCGCGTGCATTGCCGGCCCATTGCTTCATGGTCTGGAATTCGAGTGGATGCGCGGCGATATAGGGCACATCAAGTTTCGCCAAGGCCGCTTCCGCCGCGCGAGCGTCATTATACGCAGGGCCACCCACCAGCGAAAATCCCGTCAGGGATACCAGCGCATCAATTGCGGGTGCGCCATCCTTCGTGAAAAAGGCATCCATGGCTGGGCGGCCATCAAGCCCTGCGGCAAAGGCAGGAATGACATTGAGCCCGCGCGCTTCAAGCGCTTCAATCATGCCATCATAATGCTTGGCATTGCCTGCTAGCACATAAGAACGCAGCAGCAAAAGCCCAACCGTGCCACGCTTGCCTGACCGCGGAAGGCCCGCGAGGGTTTCCCCTATCCGGCCCTTCATGCGCGGGTGATAAAGCCCTGTTTCCGGATATTCGACAGGTGCGGCAACAGAAAGCTTCTGCTTGCCTTTGGCATAACGCTGCACCAGCAGTGCCACCATATTCGCAAGATTATCCGCAGAACCCGCCAGCCAATACTGCAGCGTCAGGAAATAAGCGCGCAGATCCTGGGCCGTGCCGGGGATGAAGCGCAGCAGCTTCGGCAATTCGCGCAGCATCTTCATCTGGCCCTTGCCGCTGGCGCCGCCGCCTTCCTTCTTGCCGCGCAGCCGCTTCAAAAGGCCCATGAGGCCCTTGGCTTCGGCGGCCATATCAAGCCGGCCCATCCGCGTCATCCGCGTGATCTCAGGCGCTGAAAGGCAGCACACCAGCGCATCACAATCCAGGCGCCGCGCCGCGATGGCATCCTGCACCAGCTTGAAGTGGTCTTCCAGGAACAGCATGCCGGCAATGATGATATCGGCGCGTGCGATATCCGTATGGCATTCGGCCAAAGCTGCCTCATCGCCCGCGAACTCATCAGCGGTATGCAGGGTCAATTCCAGCCCTGGAAGTTGCCGGCGCAACATGGCGCGCGCCTTATCCACCGCGCCACCAAAATGGCTATCCATCGTCACAATGACGATGCGGGGCGCTGATGCCTCAGCGGGAGAAATGGGCTTTGGCATCGTAAAGTGTCTCAATTGTGATCACGGCTATGCCGCGTTCTTCGGCAAAGCGTTCGGTGTTGCGGCGTGCCTTGCCACGCACGAAAAAGGGGATCTTGCGCAATTCCGCCTCAGCTTCATGCGCCCAACTCGCGGGGCCATTATTCACCGGCATGGCGGGTGTCTCAGCCTGCGGTCCATGGCCGAGATGAGACGGCGCGACACCATCGCGGAATTCGAAATCCTCGCGGAACATGCCAAGCAGGTGCTCCTCAAGCCCCATCATCAGCGGATGCACCCAGGTATCGAAGATGACATTGGCACCTTCAAAACCCATTTGCGGCGCATAGCGCGCGGGGAAATCCTGCACATGCACTGGCGCGGAAATCACGGCGCAGGGAACACCAAGCTTCTTGGCAATATGGCGTTCCATTTGCGTGCCGAGCACCAATTCGGGCTGCAGGGCGGCGATACGTTCTTCGACTTCCAGATAATCATCGGAAATCAGCGCTTCACAGCCATATTTTTCTGCGGCAGCGCGAATTTCGCGGCCAAATTCACGGCTGTAAGTGCCAAGACCGACAACGGCAAAGCCCAATTCTTCCTGCGCAATGCGCGCCGCCGCGATCGCATGCGTCGCGTCACCAAAAATGAAAACGCGCTTCCCGGTCAGGTAATTCGAATCGACAGACCGCGCATACCAGGGCAGACGCAGCGCATCGCCTCCATCAGCTTCGGGCGCCGTCAGACCCGCGAGTCCCGCCACTTCCGCCATGAAATCGCGTGTCGCACCCACGCCAATCGGCACAATGCGCGTAAAGGGCTGACCCAAATGACGCTGCAAATACCCCGCCGCAACCTGGGCAATTTCGGGATAGAGCACAACATTGAAATCCGCCTCATGCAGGCGGGTCAGATCAGCAGGCGTGGCGCCCATCGGTGCCGTCACCACGACTTCCACGCCCATACCGTTCAGCAGTTTTGTGATTTCTGAAACATCATCCCGATGCCGAAAGCCAAGTGCTGTCGGCCCCAGAATATTGCAACGCGGCGCGCGGGCTGGGTGGCGCGGTGCGCGGGGTTGGGCCGGCCCGGCAAAGGCGCGCACCAGGCGGTAGAATGTCTCCGCCGCGCCCCAATTTTCCTTGCGTTGATAGGCCGGTAATTCCAGCGGCACCACGGGCACCGGCAAGCCAAGTGTCTTTGCCAAACCGCCAGGATCGTCCTGAATAAGCTCGGCGGTGCAGGAAGCGCCCACCAGCATGGCTTCGGGCTTGAAGCGCGCATACGCATCCCGTGCGGCTTCCATGAAAAGTTCTGCCGTATCGCCGCCCAAATCGCGCGCCTGGAAGGTGGTCCATGTCACCGGCGGGCGCTTGCTGCGCCTTTCGATCATGGTGAAAAGCAAATCGGCATAGGTATCGCCCTGCGGCGCGTGCAGCACGTAATGCACACCCTGCATTGCGGTGGCGATACGCATCGCCCCCACATGCGGCGGCCCTTCATAGGTCCAGACAGCAAGCTGCATGGCTAGACCTTCAGCTTTTCGCGCCGGACCAAAGGCCGCGCAAAAAGCCCCGCAAGATCACCCGCCTGATCATATCCCTGGATGGGCGAGAAGACGAGTTCGATGGACCATTTGGTGGTCAGCCCCTCGGCTTCCAAAGGATTCGCAAGGCCAAGTCCGCAGACGCTCATATCCGGCCGCGCTTCGCGGCAGCGATCCAATTGCCGATCCACATGCTGGCCTTCCACCAGCTTCGCCGCCGCTGGCAGCAAGGCCAATTCATGGGCCAGATGCTGCCGGTGCAAGTATGGCGTGCCGATTTCAATGGGCATCATGCCCAATTCGCGTGACAGGAAACGCGCCAAAGGCACTTCAAGCTGCGAATCGGGAAAGAAGAAAATGCTTTTGCCATCAAGCGTTGCGCGATGATTGGCCAGTGCCGCACGGGCGCGTTCGCGGCCCGGCGCGGTCGCTTGCGCGAAGCGTTCTTCAGGCACACCCCAAACCTCGGCGGCGGCGCGCAACCAGGCGGTGGTGCCTTCCTCGCCCAGGGGAAAGGGTGCGGGGATGTGGCGCGCACCGCGCGCTTCCAAGGCGCGCGCGGTGCCGGCCAGGAATGGCTGCGCAAGCAGAAAGCGCGTTCCCTCACCCACTGCGGGCAATTCGGATGCGCGGCGTGATGGCAGGAAGCGCACCGGCCCCACACCAAGGGCCGCGAAAAGCCGGATGAATTGGTCTTCCACCACTTCCGCCAGCGCGCCCACCACCAGCAATGAACGCGCCGTACCGGGCTCCGCCGGCATTTCCGGCACCAAAGCGGCAAGGCAGGCATCCTCACCCTCGGTGAAGGTCGTCTCAATGCCGCTGCCCGAGTAATTCAGCACGCGCACCTTTGGGGAGAATCGTTGTGAAAGTCGTTGCGCAGCACGGGAAAGATCAAGCTTGATCACTTCCGATGGGCAGGACCCCACCAGGAACAGCATGCGAATATCAGGCCGGCGCTGGATCAAGCGCGTTACCACGCGGTCCAATTCCTCATTCGCATCGGCGAGCCCTGCAAGATCACGTTCTTCAATGATGGCGGTAGCGAATCGAGGCTCGGCGAAAATCATGACGCCGGCAGCAGATTGCAGCAGATGCGCGCAGGTGCGGCTGCCGACCACCAGGAAAAACGCATCCTGAATCTTACGATGCAGCCAAATGATTCCGGTCAGGCCGCAGAAAACCTCACGCTGACCGCGTTCACGCAAAATGGGCGTATCGGCACAACCGCCGGCACCGGGCGCCATGCCTTCGGGCTCTCGTGGCGCGCCCGGATGGGTCATGTCATCTGGCCGGCATTGCCGCCGCGCCAGCCGGTTTCTTCACGGCGCGCGGCACGCAGCTTCAGCAGGAATTGCACGGCATTGACGACATAGGCGGCATAGGCTGCCAGCGCCAACATCATCTGCCCGCGGCCATCGCCAATGCCAAGAACCAGCACAAGCAAATACGCCGTGTGCAGCGCCAGCACCAACATGCTGAAAACATCTTCCCAGAAAAACGCCGGCGCAAACAACCAACGGCCAAACACCACTTTTTCCCAAATCGAACCCGTCACCATGATCAGGTAAAGAATCGCGGTTTTTGTGATGATCGAAGCTGTTGCAATGGCGTAACCTTCGCCGGTCGCCAGGTAATTCAGCACCAGGCCAAGGCTCACCAGAAAGACCAGGAATTGCACCGGTGCCAGGATGCCTTGCACCAGGGTCCAGGGGGTAGAATCCCGTCGGCGGCGCTCCTCCGGGGTGTAAAGGGGCGTCGCCAGGCCCCGCCTGACGCCTGAATGGCGCTTGCTGGCCCGGCCAGTGGCGGCGTTCCAGGGGCTGGCGTCCAAGGCCTTGAAAATACCGGTGAAGCGGTCGGCTGTCAGCATTTCTTGACACTCCCGGATATTGAAGCGAGTCGGGCAGCCCAGCCTGGGGCAGGGCCAACCAAGGACCTCATCTGGTCCTTTTCGACCAGTTTTCCTTGGAATTTTGTGACGCACAGGGTCATGTGGACCCCCTTCCCAATCTTCTACGTGTTTGAGGCTACCGGCCTTGCAGGGCTAGTGTCAAGAAAGATTGACGTATTTTTTGATTGACAGTAATCGCCCCTCAGGACGAAGCTACCCACTCAAAGGGGGGTCACCATGAAGCCGAGCACGGATGAGGAACGACAGACCCAAGCGGAATATGTGGAAGCCGATCGCGGTTTCACGCTATATTCGCGCGAGGACATGGCAGACTCAGACCCCGATCACCGGGATGGTCCCGCTGCGACGGAATGGCGCCCCGCCTCTCGGGAGCGGGCGCTTCCATTGAAGCGGGTGATCGAGACCGAGATAATCCCTCGACTCGTGCTAGCACAGCGCGTGCTTAATGACCCGGGGCATGAGCCCGATCAGACACATCCCGCCGCGCCCACCAAGGAAGATGTCGAAGCCTTCGCGGCGCTTGCACGTCTCGGCAATACTGACAATGCGCTGACCTTCATTGATGCCTTCTGCGCGCGCGGCTTGCCGTTGACGCAGGTTTATCTTGGCTTGCTCGCGCCCGCCGCGCGGCTTCTTGGCACGTGCTGGGAAGATGATGTGTGCGATTTCACGGAAGTTACCATCGGGCTGCGCTGCCTGCATGCGGTTTGCCATGCGCTGGAACCGCGCTTTGCCCCGCTTTCCCCCAATGGAAGATCGGGGCGGCGCATCTTGCTGGCCCCTGCCCCGGGTGAACAGCATGGTTTTGGCCTGACCATGGTGGAGCAATTCTTCCGCCGCGCCGGTTGGGAATCTTGGATAGATGGCGGGGCCGATCGTGAAGCCCTGCTTGCCATGGTCGCCGAAAAGCATTTCGGCCTGATCGGGTTTTCCATCGGTGGTGAGACGCATATCGAAGCGCTGACGAAGCTTATTCGCGATGTTCGGCGCGCATCGCGCAATCCCAATCTGGGCATTCTGGTGGGCGGCCCCTTGCTGTTGCAGGAACCACTGCTGGTCAAGCGCCTTGGCGCCGACGCCACCGCGCGGGATGCTGAGGAAGCGATTCTGCAGGCAGAGGCCCTGCTTGCCCTACAAGGACGAGGAAGTGAGGGGCTGCCGAGTTAGGCCGCCCCGCCATGCGACCCATCACGTCGCCACTTGATGTCCTCCGGGGCCACCCTGAAAAGGCGGCCCGCGCGTTAAAAGGTCCTGCCTTCCCGTGAAAACCTTTCTGGCCCCCCGCAAATCGCTCGGAGATTTGGATGCTGATGCCGCGGCCTCATTGGTCTCGGCGGCGGCGGATATGGCTTTGGTTGTTGATGAACAGGGCGTCATTCGCGATATCGCTTTCAGCAATCAGGAATTATCCAAGGCTTTGGGCGGGCACCAGGCTTGGCTCGGTCGCCCCTGGGCGGAAACCGTCACCACAGAAAGCCGCCCCAAGGTTGAAGCGCTATTGAGCGGCGCGCCCACCGAAGCGAAATGGCGCAGCATTAATCAGGTTGCAGAAGGCGGCGAATCCGTGCCGCTGCTTTTCGCCGCCGTTCCCTTGCAGCGCGGCAATCGGCGCGTGGTGTTTGGCCGCGACCTTAGCGCGCAATCGCGCCTGCAACAGAGATTGCTGGAAACCCAGCAATCCATGGAACGCGATTATGCGAAGCTCCGGCAGGCGGAAACGCGCTATCGCCTGCTGTTCCAGCTTTCCGCCGATGCGACGCTGATTGTGGATGGTGCGACAGGACGCGTGACGGAAGCCAATCCCGCTGCTGAGCAACTTTTCGGCCGGCATTCGCGCCGCGTGATTGGCCGCCCCTTGATGGATGCCTTCAGCGCGGAAAGTCGGCAGGCAGTACAATCCTTGCTCGCATCCGTGCGCATTGCGGGTCGTGGCGATGAGGTTGGTGCACAGCTTGCCGATACGGGGCGCGACGTTACCATCGCCGCCACCAGCTTTCGGCAGGATGGCGCATCGGTATTGCTGGTGCGGCTTTCGCTCGCGGGTGGGGAACAGCCGGCAGGGCTATCGCCGGCCAAGGCGCAGATGCTGAAAGTGGCGGAAAGCCTGCCCGATGCCTTTGTGATCACGGACCAAAATGGCGTGGTGATTTCCGCCAATGGCGCCTTTCTGGATTTGGCCGAGCTTGGTTCGGAAGAACAGGTGCGCGGCGAGTCGCTGGAACGTTGGCTGGGTGGCCAGGGCATCGAAATTGAAGTGCTGCTCTCCAACCTCCGCAATCGCGGTGCGGTCAGGCTTTACACCACCACGCTGCGCGGTGCGATGGGTGCGCGGGTTGAGGTGGAAATCTCCGCTGTCACCGTCACGCATGGCGGGCAGGAGGTTTTCGGCTTTTCCATGCGCGATATCGGCGCGCGGGTCGCGGACCCGCGCCAGGCTGGTGCGCATGCCACGCGGTCGGTTGAACAGCTCACGGAATTGATCGGGCGCGTGCCACTGAAAGACCTTGTGCGCGATGCAACGGATGCCATTGAACGGCTTTGCATCGAAGCCGCCTTGCAGCTTTCCGGCGATAATCGTGCTTCGGCGGCGGAAATGCTCGGGCTCAGTCGGCAGAGTCTTTATGTGAAACTGCATCGCTACGGGCTTGGTGATCTGGGCACCGATAGCGGTGAGCAAGGCTAGGGGAAGCGCGATGGCGGCCCCCGTTGCATCCGCAGTGACCGCCCCTGCCCCGCGGCTGAAGCCATCCGCGGTTCTGGAACTGTTGAAGCCTATCACCTGGTTCCCGCCCATGTGGGCCTTTGGCTGCGGCGTTGCTTCCGCCCATGCTGGCTTCTCCGCGCATTGGCCCTTGGCATTGCTGGGCGTGGTGCTGGCCGGGCCTTTGGTTTGCGCCATGAGTCAGGCGGCGAATGATTGGTATGATCGCCATGTGGATGCGATCAATGAACCGAATCGCCCGATTCCTTCAGGGCGGATTCCCGGCCGTTGGGGTTTGTATATTGCCCTGTTCTGGACAGCACTTTCGCTGCTGGCTGCCGTGCCGCTGGGTGCCTGGGGCTTTGGTGCGACGATCATCGCCGTTGCGCTCGCCTGGGCCTATTCCGCGCCGCCTTTTCGGCTGAAGGCGAATGGCTGGTGGGGGAATCTGGCCTGTGGCTTGGCCTATGAAACGCTGCCATGGATCACGGCGGCAGCGATCATGTCAGGCGGTGCGCCGGATTGGCGCGTGCTGCTGGTGGCGCTGCTTTATGGCCTTGGCGCGCATGGCATCATGACGCTGAATGATTTCAAGGCGATTGAAGGTGATCGCCGCATGGGCGTGCTTTCTTTGCCCGTGCAATTGGGTGCGGAACGTGCGGGGCTGGTCGCCTGCATTTTCATGGCGGTGCCGCAAGTGTTTGTCGTCGCACTTCTCGCTTTCTGGGATGCGCCCTGGCACGCGGCGGCGGTTGCGCTTTCACTCCTGATCCAGCTTGGCCTGATGCGGCGCATGTTGCGCGATCCGCGCGCCTTGGCGCCCTGGTATAACGGCACCGGCGTTCTGCTTTACGTGATTGGCATGCTGATCAGCGCCTTTGCTCTGGCCGCTCTGACAGGAGGCGCAGCATGACCCCCGTCCCGCTTGGCTGGCTTGGCATTATCCGCCTTGGCCTGGTGCAAACCGCCCTCGGCGCCATTGTGGTGCTGACAACCTCCGCGCTTAATCGCGTGATGGTGGTGGAATTGGCCCTGCCCGCGACGCTGCCCGGGATTCTGGTTGGGATCCATTACGCGCTGCAAATGCTCCGCCCACGCATGGGTTACGGGTCTGATATGGGTGGGCGGCGCACACCTTGGATCATTGGCGGCATGGCGGTGCTGGCGCTTGGCGGTGTCCTGGCTGCAGCGGGCACGGCACTGATGGCGGAAGCACTTTGGGCCGGCATTGCTCTTGCCGTGGTGGCCTTCCTGATGATTGGCGCAGGCGTTGGCGCCGCTGGCACCTCTCTGTTGGTGCTACTCGCTTCACGCACCGCGCCTGCACGCCGCGCCGCTGCCGCATCACTAGTTTGGATCATGATGATCGCGGGCTTCGTCATCACCACCGCCATTGCCGGGCGCCTGCTTGATCCTTATTCGCCCATGCGGCTGATCGCTGTCGCCGCCGGTGTTTCCGCCATTGCCTTCACGCTGGCGACGCTTGCGGTCTGGGGCATGGAAGGCCCACGCGCCGCGCGCCCGGAAGCGGGCGATGCCGCCAAGCCGCCCTTCCGCCAAGCCTTACGAGAAGTCTGGGCGGAACCGGAAGCCCGGCGCTTCACCATTTTCATTTTCGTCTCAATGCTCGCCTATAGCGCGCAGGATCTGATCCTGGAGCCTTTCGCCGGCGCGGTATTTGGCCGGACCTTGGGCGAGACCACGCGCATTTCATCGCTGCAACATGCGGGCGTTCTGGTGGGCATGATTGCCATTGCGCTGATTGGCAGCCTGCGCGGCGGGCGCTGGGCGGGCACGCTCCGTTTCTGGACCATCGCGGGGTGCCTTGCCACGGCGGTAATGATGTTGGCGCTTTCTGTTGCCGGACAATTCGGCGCGGCCTGGCCGCTCAAGACCAGCTTCTTCGCGCTTGGTGTCGCGAATGGCGTCTTCGCCGCTGCGGCCATTGCTTCCATGATGCAAATGGTCGCGCGCGGGCATGAAGCGCGCGAAGGCACGCGCATGGGGCTTTGGGGCGCGGCGCAGGCCGTGGCTTTCGGGCTTGGCGGGCTAGCCGGTGCGGCGGCGGTGGATGTGGCGCGGCTGGTACTTGGTCAGGTTGAAGCCGCCTATGCGACAGTGTTCATTCTGGACGCGGCACTGTTCATCGCGGCGGCCATGTTGGCGGCGCGCATCAATCGTCCAAAAATCAGCAAGACCGGCGGCTTCGGCCCAATGGTACCGGCGCAGTAGAGGAACATGGCCATGCAAACATATGATGTGATCGTGGTGGGCGGCGGACCATCCGGGGCCACTGCCGCCGATGATCTGGCGCGCCGCGGGCGCAGTGTTTTGCTGTTGGATCGCGCCGGGCGAATCAAACCCTGTGGTGGTGCGATTCCACCCCGTCTGATCCGCGACTTTGCCATTCCTGATGAACTGCTCGTGGCCAAGATCAACTCCGCCCGCATGGTCGCCCCCAGCGCGAAATCCGTGGATATGCCGATTGATGGCGGCTTTGTCGGCATGGTGGATCGCGCGGATTTCGACGAATGGCTGCGCGAGCGCGCCGAACACGCTGGTGCGGAACGCCAGACCGGCACTTATGAGAAAATCACGCGCGATGCCGATGGCACTGCCATTGTTCATTGGCAATCGAAGGATGGCGCAGCGGTTGCTGCGCGCGCACGCTTGGTGATTGGTGCCGATGGCGCGCGGTCCCAAGTCGCGAAGCAGGAAGTGCCCGGCGGCGATAAGGTGCGCTGCGTTTTCGCCTATCATGAAATCGTGCGCTCACCGCCCAATGGCGGGGGCGCGGATTTCGATGCCAAGCGCTGCGATGTCTATTACCAGGGTAAGCTTTCACCCGATTTCTACGCCTGGATTTTCCCGCATGGCGACACGACCAGCATCGGCACGGGTTCCATGCAAAAGGGCTTTTCGCTGCGTGGTTCGGTTGCTGAACTCCGCCGCGATATTGGCCTGACGGATGCCGAGACAATTCGCCGCGAAGGCGCGCCCATTCCCCTGAAGCCGCTGAAACGCTGGGACAATGGCCGCGATGTGATCCTGGCCGGGGACGCCGCTGGCGTGGTTGCCCCTGCGTCCGGTGAGGGTATTTACTACGCCATGTATGGTGGCCGACTTGCCGCTGATGCCGCTGAGGAATGCTTGAAGACTGGCGATGCACGCGCGCTTGCCGATGCGCGCAAGCGCTTCATGAAGGCGCATGGTCGGGTCTTCTGGGTGCTCGGCATCATGCAGTATTTCTGGTATTCATCGGATAAGCGGCGGGAGAAGTTTGTCTCCATCTGCGCTGATAAGGATGTGCAGCGCCTGACCTGGGAATCCTACATGAACAAGGAATTGGTCCGCCGCGATCCCCTTGCGCATGTGCGAATTTTCTTCAAGGATTTGGCACATCTCTTTGGCCTCGCGAGGGCCTGATCAAGAATAAGGTTTTTGAGGAATGGCGTCTCAGCCCATGCGCATTGGCACGCGCGGCTCTCCGCTTGCGCTTTGGCAAGCGCGGCATTTTGCCAGCGTGGCCCGTGCGGCCATCCCGGCCCTGGCCGAAGATGGCGCGCTGGAAGAACACATCATCGCGACATCCGGCGACAAGGTTCAGGATAAGCGCCTGGCCGATATTGGCGGCAAGGGGCTTTTCGCCAAGGAAATCCATGAAGCGCTGGCCGATGGCCGCATAGATGTCGCGGTGCATAGCCTCAAGGATCTGGAAACAGAATTGCCGCCAGGCATTGTGCTGGCCGCTGTGCTGGAACGCGAAGACCCGCGCGATGCGCTGATTCTGGGTGCTGGATGCAGTGCGGGAACGGCGGATGACCCGCTGGCTGCCTTGCCCCAAGGCGCCTTGGTCGGCACGGCTTCCGTGCGCCGGCAAGCGCAATTGCTGCATCGGCGACGGGATCTGCGTGTAGATATCATTCGCGGCAATGTGCAAACGCGGCTCGGGCGCGTGGCAGCCGGGGATTTCACCTGTTCCCTGCTGGCGCTGGCTGGCTTGAAGCGGCTTGGCATGGCGGATCGCGCGCAAGTGGTGCTGGAAGCAGATGCCATGCTGCCCGCCGCCTGCCAGGGCATTGTCGGCATCACGGCGCGCGCGGATGATGCCGCCACGCTGGCGCTACTCGCCCAGATTGAACATGCGCCAAGCCGGCTGGTGGCGGATGCCGAACGCGCCTTGCTTGGCGCGCTGGATGGTTCCTGCCGCACACCGATTGGCGCGCATGCCACGCTGCTGCCTGATGGGCGGCTTCGCCTGCAAGGGCTTGTCGCACGCGCCGATGGCAGTTTCCTGAGGCGCAATATGGGTGAAGCCGCGGCGAAGGATGGCCCGCAGCTTGGGCGCGATTTGGCTGCCGCTTTGAAGCGCGAAAGCCCGGCAGATATCTTCGGTTAAAACGGGCTGGAGCCTCAGCCCCGCCCGGCCATCGCCGTAACGCGGCGCGGCGCGATATTGTCAGCATCCCGCCGGCGCAATTCTTCCGCCATCACGCGGTGCACCATTGCAATGGCGGAATCATCCAGGCTGGCCACCCAAAGCCGCGCAAAGCTTGGATCAAAGCCGGGGTCCAGCACTTGGCGCGGCAGGGAAAGCTCTGCGGCACGCGCCTGAATTTCCGCCGCCGCCCCGGGACTATCCAGCGCAATGGCACGCAGCCGGCGCGGATCTGTCACCATATTTGCAATAAAGACGTCCAAGGCGGCGACGGCGCGGTCCAGCGCGGCGGCATCCCCCTCGGCCTCGGCGGCGTCCAGCTTGGCTTTCAGTGCCTCATAGGCGATGCGATGCGAATTGCCATTCATGGCGCCCCCCTCCAGAGCATATCGGAAGGCTGCGCCTTTTATCGCGCATGTGTCAATCAAAATTGACAGTCATGCTATGACAATCAATCCCGCCAGCGGCGCCACAGATCCCAGGCATGGGCGAAAAAGGCCGCCGTCAGCGCGAGGGACACAAAGCCCCACCAGGCGCCGGTCAGCGCCGCGCGCAAAGCCAGCGCAAAAAACACCCCCGGCAGCACCAGGGCGAGCACAGATTGCGGCCGCAGCCCGCGCCCGGTCAGGCGCCAAAAACCAAGCAGCGCCAAGGCTTCCACCAGCAGCACCGCCACCATCAGATCAGCGACCTGACCAGAGGCGAAAAAGGCAGCGAAATCCGGCATGGCGCGCCTAATCCTCAGCCGGCACGGCAAAGCCTTCCGGCGCAAGGCCGGCGGCATGGCGCTGCCACATCACGCGATAGGCGCCTTCCAGATGGCGTGTGAAGCGTGGGGTGTTGAAAAGCGGCGCGGTTGGCATGGCGGCAATGAGCTTCGCCTTCAGCGCCGCAGCGCGGGCGGGATCACGGCCAAGTGCAATGGCCAGCGCTTCATATTCTGCGGTATCGCGCGTGATCATTTCCGGCAGGCCGACAGCGTTCAGCAAGCTTGCCGCAACGCGCCCAGCGAAAGCCTGCCCCATCTGCGTCAGCACCGGAAGCCCAGCCCAAAGCGCATCGCTTGCCGTGGTATGCGCATTATAGGGCAAAGTATCGAGGAAAAGATCCGCAATCCGATGCCGCGCCAGATGCTGTGCTGATGGCAAGTAGGGCGCAAAAACCAGGCGCGCCGGATCAACGCCCTGCGCTTCCGCAACAGCGCGCAACCGCGCCATGGCGTCTGCTTCATTGTTCAAAAGCCACAGCACAGAATCCGGAACGGCGTTCAGAATACGCATCCAGGACGCGAAGATTTCCGGCGTGATCTTATAGGCATTGTTGAAGCAGCAATAAACAAACCCATCCGCCGGCAGCCCGGCTTCAGCGCGTGATGGCGTCTCGGGCGCGATCACGCGACGGTCATCATTGGCCTGATAGCTATCCGGCAGATGGATGATTTTCTCATCATAAAAGCGCTGCTGATCCATGGGCAACACGGTCGCATCCGCCAGGATATAATCCAGGAAATCGGCACCCACGGTGCCGGGATAGCCAAGATAGCTGACCTGCACCGGCGCCAGCCGCGCAGCGAAGGGCGCAAGCCGCGCATCCTGCGTGTAGCCATTTAGATCAACGGCGATATCAATCCCGGCCCGCCGCGCCATGGCCATTATCGCGCCATCGGACATGCGCGCACATTCATGGAAATGATCCATGGTGGCCCGGATGCGCGCCCGCATCGTATCCTCTGCTTCCGGCCCGTAGGAAAAGGCATGGATTTCGAAAGCATCGCGGTCATGGCATTCGAACGCGCCGACAAGCAGTTGCATCACGGCATGATTGCGAAAATCAGCCGAGAAATACCCAATGCGCAAGCGTTGGCGCTGTTCAGCCGGCGGTGGCTGAACAGCGGGGGGCTGCGGCAGGGTTTCACGCGTATAGGCGCGGGCGGCGATCTGGTGCAGTTCCGGATCATCGCAAATACCAAGCAGTGCAAAGGGATTGGCCACGTATTGCCGCGCCCGCACACGGTCCAGCAGGAATTGCCGCTGTTCCGGCAGCCCGGCCCAGTTCCAGCGGCGCTGCTTGGTGTAGACCAGGGATGAAAGCGCCTCAGTGACACCGGGATCGAGCGCCACCGCCTTTTCGAACCGCGCCACGGCTTCCGATTGCCGGTTCAGCGCATTCAGTGAATTACCTTCATAATTCAGCGCTTCCGCCGAATTTGGATCAAGCGCCAGCACGCGTTCATAACAGGCAAGCGCTTCTTCGTGCCGGTTCAGCAGCGCCAAGGCGTTACCGAGGTTGAG
Source organism: Roseomonas sp. (assembly GCA_020249145.1). GTDB lineage: Bacteria > Pseudomonadota > Alphaproteobacteria > Acetobacterales > Acetobacteraceae > Neoroseomonas. Next base: position 272,524 of record JADCGF010000007.1, read on the forward strand.
ATGCGCATTCGGATGACGGGGCGCCGCTTCAATGGCGCGGCGGTAGGTCTCGATCGCTTCAGGCAGACGGCGCAAGGCCTTCAGCGCAACCCCTTTGCCCACCAGTGCTTCCGCATCACGCGCATCAAGCGCGAGTGCCGCTTCCAGCGCTGCAATCGCTTCCTCATGGCGGTTCTCACCGCTCAAGGCCAGGCCCTTGCCGATCAGGGCCTTGATCGGTGGTGGCTTGAGGCTGGCCAAGCGTTCAAACAGCCCAAGCGCGCGCGGGTAATCCCGCAAGCCCAGAAAGCCGGAACCGAGCGAAATCAGCGTTTCAAGACTGGCGCGCTGCTTGTCCAAAAACCCCGTCAGAAAGATCACCGCATCGCGATGGGCCCCAAGCTTCTGCATCGTATCCGAAAGCGCGGCGGCGGCGCGGGAATGGCCGGGTTCCAACGCCAAGGCGGCGCGAAAGGCTTCCATGGCGCCGGCCGCATCGCCAAGCTGAAGCCGGCACAATCCGCGATTGACGTGAAAATCTCCATCAATGCCGGCAAAGCCGCGCGCGATAATGTCATCATAAGTCGCGCTGGCGCGCGCGATATCGCCTGCCTCCAGCAACGAATCGGCCAGGTTGAAATGGGCAAAGGCGAAGCCTGGCTCAGCCGCGATCGCGGCGCTGAAGGCTTCCACCGCTGCAGCCTTGTCGCCGGCAGCGCGGCGCGCATTGCCAAGATCATTCAGCAGCGCGGCATTGGCCGGTGCCAGGCTGGTGGCGCGTTCCAAAGCCTGACGCGCCGGCGCGACCTCACCGCGCGTAAACAGCGCCAAGCCGAGCATCCGATTGGCCTCGGCATGGTTGGGCTCATGCTGCAGAAAGGCACGATAACCAGCAATCGCCGCGTCCAAATTGCCGGCCTGATGCTGGCGGAGAGAGGCTTGCAAATCGGGCGAGGCCAAGGCGATTCCTTCCAGGCGTAAACAGCGCGCCTTCCTTGCCCGGAAACGCCCCTGCCCGTCCAGCGGGCGGGGCGTTCTTCGCCTAGAACAACGACATCTGCGCCCCCGGCACCGTAAAGCGCGTGCAATCCAAGGCCCCCGCCCCACCACCGCGCTTTTCCAGGCCAAGCCGCCGCATCGCCACTGTAAAGCGCCGTGCGAGCAATTCCGCATAGGGCCCACTGCCGGTCTGGCGCTGGCCGAAACGGCTGTCATACAGCGCGCCGCCGCGCGACTGGCGGATTAGGGAAAGCACCCGGGCGGCACGATCGGGCATATGGCGCGCCAGCCATTCCTCAAAAAGCTGTTTGATTTCCAGGGGCAGGCGCAACAGCACATAGCCCGCGCTGGTGGCCCCCGCCGCCGCGCCCTGTTCCAGCAGCTTTTCCAATTCCATGTCATTCACCGCCGGAATCATGGGCGCGGCCAGGATGGCGGTGGGGATGCCCGCTGCCGTCAATTCCCGGATAGCTTGCAACCGCCGCGCCGGGGTAGCGGCACGCGGTTCCATGATGCGCGCCAAGGCCGGGTCCAACGTGGTGACGGAAAGGCACACCCGCACCAAATTGCGCGCGGCCAGCCGCTGCAGGACATCCACATCACGCAGCACGCCGGCCGATTTCGTGACAATCGTCACCGGGTGGTTGAAGCGGTCCAGCACGTCCAAAACGGCCCGTGTCAGCCCCAATTGGCGTTCCACCGGCTGATAGGGGTCCGTATTGGCGCCAAGGGCGATCGGGCGGGGCTGATAGCCTGGCTTGCGGAGCTCCTTTTCCAGCAACGCCGCGATATCGGGCTTGAACATCAACCGCGTTTCGAATTCGAGCCCCGGCGAGAAGCCCAAATAGGCATGGGAAGGCCGCGCATAGCAGTAGATGCAGCCATGTTCACAGCCGCGATAGGGGTTGATGGACCTATCAAAACCCAGATCAGGGCTTTCATTGTAGCTGAGGGCGGATTTCGCGCGATCCTCGGTCAGGCTGGTCGGCAAGGGCGGCAATTCGGCGAAGCTTTGTTCCAGCGTCGCCCAGCCATCGTCAAACGCCTCCCGCTGTGCGGGTTCAAAGCGCACTGACGGGTTGGAAACGGCCCCGCGCCCCTTGCGCGCCAGGGATGGCATGGCGAAGGCACTTTCACCCTGGGTCAGGTTGGGCATACCATCGGGCATGATGTGTTCCCTTTTCCGAACCTGACCAGAGTGGCGCAAAGCGCCGCCCAAGTCAAGAACAAAATAAGAACAAATGCACCTTTTACCTGTTTCCGCGCTGATCCCAACGCTGAATGCCGCCGCAAGCCTGCCGGCGACGCTCGCCGCCCTACGCAGCCATGTGGCGGAAATCATCATCGCCGATGGCGGCAGCACGGATGGAACACCACAACTTGCGAAAACCCTTGGGGCGCGCGTCATCACGGGCAATCGCGGGCGCGGCGTTCAATTGCGCGCCGCAGCTGACGCCGCAACCCAGCCCTGGTTGCTGGCGATGCATGCCGATACACGCCCCGGCCCCGGCTGGCAGGAAGCGGCAGCAGGCTTTATTGCGCAGCTCGAAAACACGACCAGGGCCGCCCATTTCCGCTTCGCGCTTGACCATCCAGCGCCGCAAGCGCGGCGGCTGGAAGCCATGGTGGCCTGGCGCTGCCGCTGGCTTGGCCTGCCCTATGGAGATCAGGGCCTGCTGATCGCACGTGATTTCTATCAGGCGCTTGGCGGTTATGAACCCGTGCCGCTGATGGAAGATGTGGCGTTGATCCGCCGTATTGGGCGCAAGCGCCTTCGGGCGCTGCCCGTGGATTTCATTACCTCCGCCGAGAAATGGCAGCGCGATGGCTGGTACGGGCGCTCGGCGCGGAACCTGTTCTGTCTGTCGCTGTGGTTCGCGGGCGTCTCGCCCGAACGCATCGCCGGGTTCTATGCGCGCCGGCGCTGATCGGCTTTGCTGAGGCAATGCGCCGCCCCGTTGTGATCATTTTTGCCCGCGCGCCACGCCTTGGCGCGGTAAAGCGCCGCTTGGCTGCGGGTATTGGCGCGCGTGGTGCCCTGCACTTCTACCGCGCCACGCTGGCAGCGATCGCTTGGCCCATTACGCGTGACAGGCGTTGGCGCACGATACTGGCCATCACCCCGCGCGGTGCGCGGGCCGATTGGACGCGGCTGGCGCCACCCGGCACGCTGCGCATGGCTCAGATTGCCGGGGATTTGGGGCAGCGGATGGAAAGGGCGCTCGCCCCCTTCCCGCGCGCCATCCTGATCGGCAGCGATATTCCTGGGCTTGGCCCCGCCGATATCGCCGCCGGGTTTCGCGCGCTGGGGCGGGCGGATGCGGTTTTCGGCCCGGCGCTGGATGGGGGCTATTGGCTGGTCGGTTTCGGTCCCCAGCGCCCGCACAAGCCATTTGCACGGGTGCGCTGGTCCAGCCGCCATGCCCTGGCTGATACCTTGGCCAATTTCCGGCGCCATCGCGTGGCGCTATTGCCGCCCAAGCGTGATGTGGATAGCGCCGAGGATTTGGCAGCGCTGCGCCTGCCCGCCCTTATTCATCCAGCGAAACCACCCTTTTTGCGCCGATGACATTTCCCGCCCGCGATTTGACGGAAATTTAAGGCGACCAACCTATGCTTTCATTGGGAGGTCCACATGGAACCAACAAGCACCGGATCCGATGACAGCGCCCGCGAATGCCGCCAGCGCGTTGCAGCGCATTTGCAGGATTTGCATCGCATCCATTTGGCCCTGGCCGAGGACAGCCGCGCGCTGAAGCACTTCACGACCGAAGGCAATGCGCGGGTGGAACTGGAATTGGCTGCGGAAATGCTGGAGCTTTACATGGCTTCCAGCGCGGCCTTTCTGGAAAACATGCGCGGGCGGTTTGAAGCGCGCCTGCCGCTGCTCCGCCGTGGCGAGCCCGCTTTTGGCCAGCACCCAGAACGCGCGCCTGAACATGGGGCCTTTTGGCTCAGTTTCTCGCGCCTTTGCGCGGTACTCCGCCGCGCCACCAAGCACGTCGAGGTATGAAAACCTTAAGCTGAGACCAGGCGTTCAGCCAGGCTTTGGAACATGGGCAGGCCATCCACGCCGCCCATCAGCGGGTCCACCAAATCTTCCGGATGCGGCATCAGCCCGCAGACGCGGAGATTGGCTGAAAACACACCCGCGATATTGCGCGCGCTGCCATTGCGGTTGGCGGCGTCCGTCGCTTGGCCCGCTTCATCCACATAACGGAAGGCGACCAAGCCTTCGCCTTCCAGCCGATCAAGCGTTACGTTATCGGCGAAGTAATTGCCATCACCATGCGCCATGGGGGCGCGGAAGCAATCGCCCTGTTGCCACTGCGCGGTAAAGGCCGTTCCGGCGCGCTCCACCCGCAAACGACACTCCATGGAAAGAAAGCGCAACGTGGCATTGCGCAGCAATCCGCCCGGCAAAAGCCCGGCTTCGATCATGATCTGAAAACCGTTGCAGACGCCAAGCACATGCCCCCCGGCAGCCGCAAAATCCACCACCGCACGCATAATGGGCGATTGCGCTGCCATGGCGCCGCAGCGCAGGTAATCGCCATAGGAAAAGCCACCCGGCAGCACTACCAGATCTAGCCCTGCGGGCAGCGCCGCTTCGCGGTGAAATAGCATCATGGGATCTCGGCCCGATGCGCGCTTCAGCGCCAACCTCATATCCCGTTCCCGATTGGTGCCAGGGAATACAATGATCGCCGCCTTCATGGCCTTCAGGTCCCGATCAGGCGGAGCCAATGCAGCCCGCCCATGAATACCATTGTCACCAGCGCGGCGAGTGCCGCCGCCGTCACCCAGCGATTGATCGTCCGCTTGCCGCGCGCCACCATATTGCCGCGCGCGACAATGGGCGCGCGTTGTTCGCGCCAACGCAGCCCCATGGCGATCAGCACCGTCAGCACCAGCATCGCGATCAGGCTGGCCTTGACCACCTCAGACGATCTCCACCCGGAAGCTTTCGATCACCGTATTGGCGAGCAGCTTGCGTGCCATATCTTCGGCGATCTGCTTGGCCTGCGCCGGGTCAGCCTCGGCCAGATCAAGTTCAATCACCTTGCCGGCGCGTACATCACGCACGCCGCCAAAGCCCAGGCCTTCCAGAGCGTTGCCAATGGCTTTGCCCTGAGGGTCAAGCACGCCCGCCTTGGGCATGACATAGACGCGGGCTTTCATATCAATCCTAACCGCCGTTCTTGCATATCGCCTCTCCTGGCGCGGAATTTGGTCCGGCGCATCCGATTCACGCCTCCGGTGCTCGGCTGCGCCTGCGCCCTGCGACGATCGTAGCGTGTCTGGCGCATCCGATTCACGTCTCCGGTGCTCGGCTGCGCCTGCGCCCTGCGACGATCGGATGCGCTCATTGAACAGCCTCCGGCCCCTTCAGGTCGCGCACGCCAGCTTCCGGCAAAATGCCCAAGCGCCGGGCTACTTCCTGGTAGCCTTCTTCCACCTTGCCGAGGTCTCGGCGGAAGCGATCCTTGTCCATTTTCTCGCCGGTCTTGGCATCCCAAAGGCGGCAATTATCCGGGCTGATCTCATCGGCCAGCACGATGCGCATTTCCTCATTTTCCCAGAGGCGCCCGAATTCCAGCTTGAAATCCACCAGCGTAATGCCGACCCCAAGCAATAGCCCGGTCAGGAAATCATTGATGCGCAAGGTCAGCGCAATCATGTCATCCAGATCATGCGTGGAAGCCCAGCCGAAGCAGGTGATGTGTTCTTCCGCCACCATCGGGTCATTCAGCGCGTCATTCTTGAAGTAATACTCGATGATGGAACGCGGCAGGCGTTGGCCTTCCGGAATGCCCAGACGCTCCGCAAGCGACCCCGCGGCCACATTGCGCACCACCACTTCCAGCGGGATGATCTCCACCTCCCGGATCAATTGCTCGCGCATATTGAGCCGGCGGATGAAATGCGTCGGGATGCCAATCTCTGTCAGGCGCATCATCAGATATTCGCTGATGCGATTATTCAGTACCCCCTTGCCGGTGATGGTGCCCTTCTTTTTGGCATTGAAGGCGGTGGCGTCATCCTTGAAGTACTGCACCAGGGTGCCAGGTTCCGGCCCCTCGAACAGGATTTTTGCTTTACCTTCATAGAGTTGGCGGCGACGAGCCATGGGTCAGACATCCTTTGGCCCACCATCCAAAGGCGGAAGGCGGAGCTTTAGTTTTGTATAGCAGCCATCACCCAGGGTCGCCACTTTAGGCCCCGAGTCGACTGCTCAGCCCAGCGCCTCAAGGTCATTGAACACGCCTTCCCCCGGCGGGGCGGCACAAAAACGCCAGAGCCTTTCCCAAGTCAGGTAAGTGCCGATTCTGCTGGCAGAGCGACCTGAGGAGGGTGCAGCTAACCGCCGCGTCAGATCCACAAAAAGGACCTGGCCTGCAAGTTTTTTAGTAGTGAGGGCCGGGGGTACAGAGATTTTTTGGTCGTCCATACGGGGGGCAATCAGGAACTGCGTCGCTTATGGTGATGTCACAAAGAGGCGCGCTAAAACATCACACCAAGGTCACCGGGGAGCTGACCATTTGTTTTTGCTCTGGTCGGGCTTTTCAGGCAAAGCCCCATCGAATGGTTTTGCGTTTGGCCAAACTTCCGCAACGGAGCCGACCACCCGCCTCCGGCCCAGTGCGGCAGCAAGTCCGGTCTCATTCTTTTTGATGAGGCAGACAGAGTTGTAAAAATGAACTGCTTCTATGCCAGAAAAGTCGCAATTCTTGATCAAAGCGGCGTAACTGGGATGTTTGGCCACCAAGAATTCTTGCGGTGACATGGGAATTCCCCAATTTTCTAGATTCACGACATCAACCAAGTCCTTGAGGAAGGCCATTGATGAAGATGGATGGAACAGCCCCCCATCATAGCCTTGCCAATAACTAGCGTGTAAATCCTCGACCACGAAGATCCCACCCTTACGTAGTTTTGGAAAATAATGAAGAAATGAATTGATAATATCGTTTGATTTATGGGACCCGTCATCAATAATGACGTCGAACTCCGCGCTCAGCGCCTCGATGCGGTTGCGCGTTGCCTCGGCATTCGCATCGCCCACAACTACCTTGATTTTGTCGTGATCTGGGTAAACGAGATTTCCGCAGAGTGGATGTATGTCGCAGCCGACGATAATACTGTGATTGGCGAAATATCGGGCATGAACTTCGAGCGAACCACCGTTCTGGATACCTATTTCAAGCAGCGCAATGTCTCGATCCTTGTATGTGGCGAAGGCATCATCATAAACCGAAAGGTAACTGTCCCATTTGTCTGAAACTTTGCCTTCTTGGGCTTCAAAGACCTCGCGGAAGGTCTTAGAGATTTTTGTTGTCTCTTGCATCAAAAAAGCCATTTCTAATAGTCTCCGAGACGATCGAATCTCTGCCTGTTGGAAAGATAAGAAACTGTGAGGCCTCAACGCAAGGCTCTTGCAATCGGCAGACATATTCTGGGGCAATTTTTTCCTTGCCATTCGTCGTTTGGACTGACGATGCGCGAGGAGGTTTGCGGGGCGGGCGACTGCCATAGAGGCACATAAACTGCCAAAGCTAGCGCCTAAGACCCCTGTGACCTTAACCACCGGGCTTATTCGCATGGCCTCTCACTAGGCTGATGGCGTCGCTTGATCAAACATTATCTTTTGCCTTCCAAGGCATTCTTTCACATAATGTCAAAAATTCTGCAAGTCCCATGACATGAGCCGCGATAAGCCCTTCCCAACCCTCCTCCCCATGCCACCCAGCGCCCAACCCCGTCCGTTCTGGTCGGTTGTTATTCCAACCTACCAGCGCTGTGAACTTTTGAAGTCCTGTATCGAATCGATCATGTGTCAGGCTGTGGGCGAAGAACACTTGGAAATTCTGGTGTCTGACAATGATCCGGCGAGCGATATCGCGGTCCGTGTTGCCGAATGGACTGCGGGGCGTGCCCTTTACACACGCAATCCGCAAAACGTCGGTACCTTCCCAAACATCAACGCTGCCATCAGCCGGACCAGGGGGAAATGGATTCATATCATCCCCGACGATGATTGGATCGGGCCTGGCTTCTACGCCGCCATGGAAGGCGCCATCACCACAGCAACCCAGCAAATCGGCGTCGCTGTTTCCCATCACGTCAATTACAGGGAAGACAACAAAGTCTTTCAACCGACCACACCATTGGCGGATAGTCCCGGCATATTGGGTACTTCTTTCCTGGCTCGCTTGGCCGCGTTAAATCCCATCCAAATCCCAGCCGTTGTAATGCGCAGGGAAACCTTTGAAACATCGGGCCTCTTCAGGGAAGACCTTCTCTACACCGGCGATTGGGAATTCTGGTTCAGGGCAGCCAGCAGGGTGGCCTGGCTCTATGTCCCCAATGCCGTTGCCTATTTTCGGATGCATCCCGGCAGCCAGACACGCGCGCTCTTGCGAACCGCCCAAACGGCCGAGGATTTGCGGCGCACGCTTGATTTGAATGAACAAGCCCTGCCGCCCGAAATGGTGCCGCAAATCATGCCGCGGGCGCGGGCCCATCATGCCGGCCAAATGCTCCGCAATGCCAAAGCCGCCCTGGATTTGGCGCTGATGCCAACGGCTGAACGCTACATTCGGGAAGCCTGCGCCATCTACCCTGATGCGGCCATCACGCCTGAATTCCTGGAATGCCTGAAGCACCCTTCATTGGCGAAGTTGCGGCAGCAGTTCCGTGAAGTGGCCATGCGCTACGGGGCCTGAAGACGCGCGGCCCCTGCCCACCGAACCCCCTCAAACACGCCCTCCCCCGGCGGGGCGGGGCAGAAACGCCATAGCCTTTCCCCTGTCGCGCCAAAGCCCAAAAGACTGGACGAGATCGTGCCATAGCCCGCCAGCAGCGGCACTTTGAGTGTCGCGGCCAAATCCCCCTCATGGCTGTCATCGGCCAGGCGTTCTTCCCAAGCGCGCCAATCACCCCGCGCGGGCTCGGGCGCGGCGGCTTCGCGAAAGCGCGGCAAATGGCGGCGCGTGCGGGGGTGGCTTTCATCATTGGGGGGATGGGATGTCACCATGGAAAGCCCGGGCACCATGGCCGTGGCCTGAGGGCGCCCTTCCCCCTGCGCTTCGATGTAGAACGCCATGCGCTGATCCGCGACCACCAGGTTGAAGGGTCGCCAGGCGCCGGCATCAAGGCGGGTAATGGCCTCCATCGCCGCTTCGGCTGTCGCGGCATTCGCGGCCATCAGGGGCAATTCGCCGCGGCTTCGTTTGCCGGGCGCAGGGCCAAGGCTGCCGGGGCGGTTCAAGGCTGCCGCCAGCACGCCCTTGGGGCCAAGCGCCATCCAGCTTCCGCCCGCGCTGCGGTCTCGCCCGCCAATCACGCCCGGATAATCAGGCCACCAGGCCGCCGGCGCATCCCAGGCGCGGTCCACCCTTTCATCGCGATTGCCGGCAATCAGCATCGGCCATTCGTGATCGGGCCGATTGAGCAGAATGAGCGTGCACATAAGGCGCTTAATTGCGCCGCGCGGCAGGCGCGCGCAAGCCGCGCTTCAGAACCGGAAATTGAGCGAAACGCCGGGCCGCCCGTAAAAGCCGTAACGAGGATAGGGCGCCGGCACATGATAAGAAGGCGGCGGCGCATAGTAATAGGCCGGAGGCGGTGCGAAATAAACTGGCGGAGGCGCGTAATAGACGGGAGGCGGCGCATAGCGCACCGGGGGCTGGATAATCACCACCTCCCCATGGCCGCGAGGGGTGTAGTGAGGCCTGGGGTGATAGCCATAACCATAACCATGTTGCGGATGCGCGCTTGCCGGCGCGCCAGATAGCGCCAATCCGACCAAACCAAAGGTCAGTAAAGCAAGATGACGGAGGTTCAAGGTCATGGCAACGACTCCCTTAACGATTCGAGGATGCTCCCGCCACACGGCAGAAAAAAGGCATTCTCACAGGTCCAGCATCATTGGTTCCAGCGCATCGCCAAGCGCAATCTGTCCGCCTTCCAGCACCTCGGCATAAACCCCCAAATCCGCATGGCCGAAATGCCGGCGCAAATCGCGCGGCGGGTTAGCGTCGCGCAACGCGGTTTCCGGGTTCACCTCGGTCGCGGCGCAGCGCACGATGCGCTTCACCACCTTCAGCCGCACCTGGCCGATCTGGATTTCCCGGCCGAGCCAATCAAACTCCGCCCAGGGCCGCCCGCCAGAGAAATAGAAATTCGCGCGAAAGCGGATGGGGTCCAGCACCATGCCGGCCTCGGCTTCCAAAGCATGCAGGCTGGCAAGGCCGATAATGGACACCACCTTCATCGCCACATCGGAAAAGCGATGGCCGGGGGCTTCGATAAAGCGCGGCTCACCACGTGCTTCCGGGCCGAGGAAATCGGTCAAGTAGCGCGCAATCGCGGCCTTGCCTTCTGCCGTTCGCGTATCGCCCAGAAAGGGCGCGGCGCCGGGGGCGCGGATGGCCAAGCTGCCATCATGCGGGTCGAAGGCCGTGTGCAGCAGGGCAAGCCGTTCATTGGCCATCAGGCAGCCGAAATTGCGTTTGGAAAGCCAGCGCGGTGCCGCCACATCAAAGGGCGCATCCCCCTGGGCGAGTGCGAAGCGCCGGTCATGCGGCAGCATCTCACCGGGGGTCAGCGCCACGGCTTCCATCGCCTCGGCTGATAGCCCCTTTACCGGGTAGCGGTAGATCTTTTCGATACGCATCGGGCTCCCCCTTGAAGCAGATCAAGGTCAGATACCACATATCAAGCATTATGGTGTCATTCGTTGCCCATTCGGGGGCGAGGGGCATCGTCCGCTCAGGAGAGGGACCACATGGACATCGAAAAGTTTACCGACCGCGCCCGCGGTTTTCTGCAAGCGGCGCAAACCATTGCCATTCGCGAATTCCACCAGCAGGTGACGCCGACACATCTGCTGAAGGCATTGCTGGATGACGCGGAAGGTGCTGCCAGCGGCCTGATCCGCGCCGCCGGGGGTGATCCGATTCGCGCCAAGACCGCCGTGGAGAACTTCATGGCGCGCCTGCCGAAAGTGACCGGCGGCGGCGCTTCCGCGCAACCTAGCTTCACCGCCGATATCGTGCGCATCCTGGGCAATGCCCAGGAACAGGCAAATCGCGCCGGCGATGCCTTTGTGGCGCAGGACCGCGTGCTGGTGGCCTTGGCCGGCAGTGAAGGCGATGCGGGCCGCGCGCTGCGCCTGGGGGGTGCCGAGCCCGACAAGCTGGAAAAGGCCATTGCGCAAATCCGCAAGGGCCGCACGGTCAATAGCCAAAACGCCGAAGACAGTTTTGATGCGCTGAAAAAATACGCGCGCGATATCACCGAAGTGGCGCGCCAGGGCAAGCTTGACCCGGTGATTGGCCGTGATGAGGAAATCCGTCGCGCCATTCAGGTGCTGGCGCGCCGCACCAAGAACAACCCGGTGTTGATCGGCGAACCAGGTGTCGGCAAGACCGCGATTGTGGAAGGCTTGGCGCTCCGCATCGTCAATGGCGATGTGCCGGAAGCGCTCAAGACCAAGCGCGTGATGGCGCTTGACCTGGGTGCCATGGTGGCCGGGGCGAAATATCGCGGTGAGTTCGAAGAACGCCTGAAGGCCGTGCTGGCGGAAACCACGCAGGCGGAAGGCGAAATCATCCTGTTCATTGATGAAATGCACACGCTGGTGGGCGCGGGCAAGGCGGATGGGGCGATGGACGCTTCCAACCTGCTGAAGCCTGCCTTGGCGCGCGGTGAATTGCATTGCATCGGCGCGACCACGCTTGATGAATATAGGAAGCACGTGGAAAAGGATGCAGCGCTGGCGCGGCGTTTCCAGCCCGTATTCGTGGGCGAGCCGAGCGTGGCAGATACGATTTCAATCCTCCGCGGCATCAAGGAAAAATACGAACTCCATCACGGTGTGCGCATCGCCGATGGGGCGTTGGTGGCCGCCGCCACACTTTCCAACCGCTACATCACGGATCGCTTCCTGCCTGATAAAGCCATTGATTTGGTGGATGAGGCGGCATCGCGGCTGCGCATGCAAGTTGATAGTAAGCCCGAGGAATTGGACGCGATTGACCGCGACCTCATGCGCCTCAAGATCGAACGCGAAGCGCTGAAAAAGGAAGATGATGCGGCATCGCGTGATCGGCTGCTGAAGCTTGAGAAGGAATTGGCGGAGCTTGAGGAAAGCTCCTCAGCCATGACCACGCGTTGGGAAGCAGAAAAGGGCGAGGTGGTTGAAAGCCAGAAGCTCAAGGAAGAATTGGACAAGGCGCGGACCGAGGTTGAACTGGCGCAGCGCCGGGGTGATCTGACCAAGGCTTCTGAACTGCTCTATGGCGTGATTCCTGGCATTGAAAAGAAACTGGCGGATGCCGGCAATGGCGATGCCAAGCTGGTCAATGAAGCGGTGACGGAAGAAGGCATTGCGGCCGTGGTCAGCCGCTGGACCGGTATTCCGGTTGAGAAAATGCTGGAAGGCGAACGCGCGAAGCTGCTGCGGATGGAAGATCAACTCCGCAAGCGCGTGGTCGGTCAGGAAGAAGCTTTGGAGGCGGTGTCTAAAGCCGTGCGCCGGGCGCGTGCCGGCTTGCAGGACCCCAATCGCCCGATCGGCAGCTTCCTGTTCCTGGGCCCGACCGGTGTTGGCAAGACGGAGCTGGTGAAGTCTCTCGCGTCCTTCCTGTTCGATGATGATCGCGCCATGACGCGCATTGATATGTCGGAATATATGGAAAAGCACGCGGTATCGCGGTTGATTGGCGCGCCGCCTGGCTATGTTGGCTATGAAGAAGGCGGCGCGCTGACGGAAGCCGTGCGGCGGCGGCCTTATCAGGTGATCCTTTTCGATGAGGTTGAGAAGGCACATGATGATGTCTTCAATGTGCTGTTGCAGGTGCTTGATGATGGGCGGCTGACGGATGGCCAGGGGCGGACGGTTGATTTCCGCAACACCATCATTGTGCTGACCAGCAATCTGGGCGCCCATGCCATCGCGGAATTGCCGGAAAGTGCCGATATTGAAGCGGCGCGGCCGGCGGTGATGCGCGCCGTGCGGGAACGTTTCCGCCCGGAATTTCTGAACCGGTTGGATGAGGTTGTGCTGTTCCGGCGCCTCGCGCGCGGTGATATGGCTTCGATTGTGGATATCCAATTGCGCGGCCTGCGCCGGTTGCTGGAAGATCGCAAAATCACGCTCACGCTTGATGAAGCGGCGCGGGAATGGCTCGCGGAAGCGGGCTATGATCCGGTTTATGGCGCTCGGCCCTTGAAGCGCGTCATTCAGCGTAACCTGCAAGACAAGCTTGCGGGGCTGCTGCTGGAAGGCAGCGTTAAGGATGGCGAAAGCCTGACGGTCACGGCCAGCCCCGATGGGTTAGAAGTGCGCCACGCCCCAGCGGAAGACGCGCCGGCTGAGGCGGCCTAACCGGGCTTGATCACGCGCCGCATTCGGGCAAGCTTCCGCAGTTCAACGGAGGCAAAACCGATGCGGCGCAGGATTTTTCTGGGAACCGGGGCGGCGATGCTGGCAGGCGCGGCCCACGCCCAGCATCACGGGCATCACGGGGCGAATATCCCCGCCGATCAAATGTCCGCCTTGCGCGGACCCAATCCGCAGGCGCTGACGCCTGAGCAATTGGCGCAGCGTGTGGTAACCAGCCCCGCGCCAGCCGGTGTGCCGGGGCGCTGGGTGTCGCGTGCGCCGCTGCCGCTACCGCGCAGTGAAATGGCCTGGGCTACGGCTTGGGCCGGCAAGCTGCATGTGATTGGCGGCTATGCGCAGGGCCAGGTGGATAAGCCCTATCACCATGTCTATGACCCCGCGGTGGATCGCTGGCAGGAAGCGGCACCTTTGCCGCGCGGCGCCAATCATGTCGGCGTGGTGGCCGATGCCGGACGCATCTATGCGCTGGGCGGTTTTACCGAACAGAACCGCGCCTCGGACGACAAGGCCTTTGTTTATGATGTCGCCGCCGATCGTTGGTCTGCCATTGCGCCCATGCCGCGCCCGCGCGGTGCTGGGGCGGTGGCTGCTGTGGGCGGTAAGATTTACCATATCGGCGGCGCAACAGACCCCGCGCCCGAACGCGCCAGCATTGCCTGGAATGAGGTCTATGATCCGCAAACCGATAAATGGACGCTGCTGCGCCCGCTCCCCGCCGGGCGTGACCATGCCGGCGTTGTGGTGTGGGAAGGGCGCATTCATGTCGCCGGCGGGCGCTTCAACACATTCGAGAACAATACCGGCCTGCATCATGTTTATGATCCGGCCAGTGACACTTGGCGGCTGCGCGCACCCATCCCCTCACCGCGTTCCGGCCACGGCATGGCGGCGCTGCGCGGGCGCTTCTGGTGCATGGGGGGCGAGGAACGGCTTTATGATGCGCAAAACCGCCCGATTGATCGCGTGATTGGCACGGTGGAATCCTATGATCCCGCCACCGATAGCTGGCAGCATCACGCGCCCATGCCGACACCCCGGCATGGGCTGGGCGCGGCACTGATTGGGGACACGATTTATGTAGCGGGTGGCGGGCCGATTGTGGGCGGCGGAATCCAAACCGCGGTACATGAGGCTTTCACGCCGGGGTAAAAAAAACGGGGCGTCAAAACCCCGCGAATTTCAGCACCAACCCGGCAAGCGCGGTGAAGCCAAGGCTGCGCGCCAGCCCTTGCTTCATCAGGAACAACAGCAAAGCGGCAAAAATCGCGAGCGCCAGCGCGGCGGGATCAAGGCTTGCCGCCACCGGCAGATCAAGCCTGATCGGCCCGAAGCTGCTGACCTGCACATCGCGGAAAATGACGCGCAGGCCGAACCAAAGCGCGAGGTTGGCAATCACGCCCACCACCGCCGCCGTCACCGCGCCCAAGGCACCTTTCAAGCGCGGCGCGGCGTGGAGTTTTTCAACGAAAGGCGCGCCCAGGAAAATCCAGGCAAAACACGGCGCGAAAGTCACCCACAGCGTCAGCACACTGCCCGCCACGCCGCCCCATACGCCATCAGCGCGATAACCCGCGAGGAAGCCCACAAATTGCAGTACCAAAATCAGCGGCCCAGGTGTGGTTTCCGCAAGCCCTAACCCTGCCAGCATTTCAGGCGCTGAGAGCCATTGGTAATGCTCCACCGCTTCCTGCGCGGCATAAGCGAGCACCGCATAGGCGCCACCAAAGGTCACCACCGCAAGCTTAGAGAAAAACCAGACGATGTCGCCATAAACGCCCGATCCCAGCAGCAGCACGACAGGCCAAAGCCACAGCGCGAGCGCAATCAGCCCCGCGCGCCGCGCAGCCCCCGCCATGCGCGGTATGCGTTCCGGATCGGCAACAATGGCGGCATCCAAAAGCGCGGGTGGGCCATCCTTGGCTGCGCCATGGCCTCCGCCACTGAAGGCATCAGGCAGCGCAAAACCAATCGCGAGCGCACCTAGCACCACCAAAGGAAATGGCACATTGAACAGCGCAAGTGCCGCGAATGCTGCGATGGCCAGCGCCACCGGCACCGGCCCCTTCAAAGCGCGCTTCGCCACGCGCAAAAGCGCTTCCACCACCAGGACCAACACCGCACATTTCAAGCCAAAGAATAGCGCCGCCACAATCGGCACATCGCCGAGTGTGGCGTAGATGATGGAGAGCGCCAGCATCACCGCCGCACCAGGCAGGATGAACAGCAACCCCGCCACCAAGCCGCCGCGCACGCCATGCATCAGCCAGCCGAGATAGGTCGCCAATTGCTGCGCCTCTGGCCCCGGCAGCAACATGCAGAAATTCAGCGCATGGAGAAAACGCGCATCGGATACCCAATGGCGCTGTTCCACCACTTCACGATGCATCACCGCAATCTGCGCCGCCGGCCCACCGAAAGACAAGAAACCGACCCGCATCCACACGCGCAAAGCCTCGGCAAGGCTTGGGAAGTCGGCTTGGGCGATCTTGCTCATGCGGTCCTCGACACTGGCCAGTTATGGGTTTCTTCCACCGCATCTCGGGCCCAACGATAGAAGGCATCATAAAGCGCCAACCCGGCCTGCAACTGCGCCAGATCGTCGCGATACATGCGTGACAGACCGAGCGATGCGGCGAGTAACCCGGCTGCCTCGGGTGCCAAATCCATACATGCCGTGTCGGCGCCGCGTATGATTAGAGACAGACGATCCAGCGCACTCGTGCGCAGACCAAACTCATCCAACATCACGTCGAAGGTGCAAGCTGGACCGCGATGGGACCAGAAAACGCCCTCGATATCGAAGGGCGTGGCGCCGAAGCGATCAGCGACGGCTGCGACCTCGGAGGCGGCGACGAAAAGGAAAACGGCGGTGGGATCAACGAAGCGTCGGATCAGCCATGGACAGGCGACGCGATCAACCTTGGGACGCGCGCGGGTGACCCACAGCGTACGGCCACGCGTATCGCATGGCGGCAAAAGATCAGGCTTTATGAGAGGTAGCTTCGCTGCTGCCCAAGCTTCAAACCCACCTTCCAGCTTCTCAGCTCCAATCCCCTGATGGCGCAACCATGCGGCCACACCTTCACTGAGCTTCAAGCCGCGCTGGCAAAGCACGACGACATCGCGCCCGGCAAAGTCGCCAGCCCAATCGGCGACGGTTCGAAAATCGCGGGCAACCGCGCCGGGTAGGATGCGAGGATCGGCAGCCACATCATCTGGGATGCGAACATCAATGATGGCGGGCGCATCGGGCACACCAATACGGCGGCCAAGTTGTTGAACAGTCATAGTTGTAGGAGAAGGCATCGAAGCGTCCTATCCAAAAAAGATTGGGACGCGATTCTTGGGCCGTAGCCTCACGGGGCGATCGCGAATGTCCCCTAGAAATAATCGTAATCAAAATTTTTCATGAAAGTCAAGTGCGGGGCGTTACTCCGCCGCCGCTTGCAGCAGGCTTTCGCCTGGCTTCAGGCGAGAAAAGGCCACCTTCTGCCATTCCAAGACCATGCGTTCATCTCCCAGCCGCACAGATGTTGCCGAAAGCCCCGCAACCTCGTCATTCGTTTGCGGGAAATCCTCTCGCCAATGCGCACCGCGCGATTCCTCCCGCGCCTGTGATGCCACCACAATCGCGCGGCTCACCAGCAAAAGCGATTTCAGATTGAGCCAATCATGCCAGGTCAGGTTGAAGGCGCGATTGGCACCATCAACACCGGAAGTATCCAACTCAGCCTCCAGCGCATCCAAAGCGCTACTGGCTTCAGTGAGCCCCGCCGCGTCGCGCAGAATGCCGGCCTTGTCCCACATCATTTCTTGCAAAGCATCGCGCAGCGGCGAGAGGTTGCGCGCGGGCCGCGCGAAGGGCGCTTCAAGCGCGGCGATGGCGGCATCAAGCGCGGCGGGATCCGGCGCCACCAAGGCGCCTTCGCGCGGCACCCATTGCGCCATGGTATCGCCAGCAATGCCGCCAAAGACCGTGGAATTGGCAACACCATTCCCGCCGAGGCGATTGGCGCCATGCACGCCGCCCGTATCCTCTCCAGCCGCGAAAAGCGCGGGCAGCGCTGTGCTGCCATCCGGGCGAAACACCAGCCCGCCCATCATGTAATGCGCGGTGGGCACCACCGGCACGCGCCCCGCCGCCAAGTCAAAACCCATATCGGTGCAGCGTTCCACCATGCCCTTGAATTCGCGCCGCACGCGATCAGGACCCAGATGCCCCATTTCAATCCAAAGCCCGCCCGCATCATTCACATTGCCGGCGAGGATTTCGCGCTGCATGGAACGGCTGACGATGTCGCGCGTGGCACGTTCGGCGCGCTTGTCGTATTTCGCCATGAAGCGCTTGCCATCTCCGCCCAGCAAATACCCGCCCGCGCCGCGCAGCCCTTCTTCAATGATCGTGCCCGTCATACGCGTGCCCGGCCCGGCCAGAACGCCGGTCGGGTGGAATTGCACCATTTCCATATCGCGCAGCGTCAAGCCCGCGCGCAACGCCATCGCCATCCCATCGCAGGATTTATCGCCCGAAGGTGTGTGGTATTTATACATGGTGGGCCCGCCGCCGGTGCCGAGCATCACGGCCTTGGCCTGCACAAAAACCAAACCGCCGCTGCGCATATCAATCAGCAACACGCCCGAAAGCCGCGCGCCATCCGCGCTTGGGATCAGCGCCACCGCGCGATGTTCTTCCAGGCGCTGAATGCCGCGCGCCCAAACCTGTTCCGCCAGGCGATTGACAATCTCAATCCCCGTCAGATCGCCCTTATGCACGGTGCGATCAAACGTCTGCCCAGCAAAGGCTTTTTGGTGAATCGTGCCATCGGCATTGCGATCAAAAAAACAGCCCCAGCGATTTTCCAATTCACGAATGCGCCGCTGCGCACCCACCACAAGGGTCCAGGCCAAATCCTGATCATTCAGCCATTTTCCGCCATCAAGCGTGTCCATGAAATGGCGTTCGGCGGAATCACCCTCGGCAATCGCGACATTATAGCCGCCCTGGACCATGCGCGTGCAGCCGCACTTCCCAAGCAGACCCTTCACCGCAATGGTCACCTCAAGCGCTGGATTGCCGGCCTTGGCATGCAGCGCGGCCAGCAAGCCCGCACCACCCGCGCCCAACACCAGAATATCGGTGCTGCGCCGCGTGATCTCAGCCGCCATCACGCCGCCCCCAGTTTTTCAAGAACCGCCTGGCGCCGGCGCGCCGCTTCATCATTTACCTTGGCGAAAAGACTGCCGCCATGGCTATCCATCGCCACTAGCAGCGGGCCGAAGCCTTTAATCCGAAACTTGTAGAGGCTTTCGGGATTGAGATCATCCATATCCACATCCTCCACCGCCTCAATCCAGGTGGTCTCCAAAGCCGCCGCGCCGCCCACCACGGCCAGATAGGCACCGCCCAATTCACGAAAGGCTTGCAGCGACCCATCACGCAAACCGCCTTTGCCGATGATGATCCGCACCCCTTCGCGTTCCATCAGCGGGCGCGTGAAGCGCTCCATACGGTCTGATGTGGTGGTGCCCACGCACACGGCCTCATACCCCGAATGATTATTGCCCACGCGCTCCACCTTCCGCAGATTAGGCGCGGTATGGATCACCGCATGGCCTTGCAGATTGAACTTCGTGCGCCGGCCATGATCAAACATATGAATCTGCGTCGCATCCCGAATGCCATAAAGCGTTTCTTCCAGCGTCACCCTATCGCCCACACGCAGCGCGCGGACCTGATCTTCCGTAATCGGCATGGGCAGGATGTGATGTGTCATGTCTCTTCCTCTTGGACTGGCCAAAGCCCATGGGCGGCTTCAGCCAAGGCCTCATCTTCCAGGCGATATGAAAGCCGCGCTTCGGGGGTGATACCAAGCTTGGCGAAAAAGGCGCGGGCGCGCAGATTTTCCTCGGCGGTGACCCATTCCACGCGGCTATAGCCGCCTGACGCGGCAAAGCGCATGGCGGCGTGCATCAAGGCACGGGCGGCGCGCGTACCGCGATGCGCCTCCACCACGAAAATATCGCGCAGCAAGAGCCCCCAGGTGAAATCCCGCGCCGGGAAAAACCCGACAAGCACCACCAGGCCCGCCGGTTCATCCCCCGCCCGCGCCATCAGGCAAAAAGGGCCAGCGCGGTTGGCGGGCGAGGTCAGCGCCTCAGTCGCCGCCACCAGGCGCTTATGGCCCAGAAGCTCATCATAATAGGCGCCCATTTCCGCCAGCACGCGCCTCAGCGCGGGCCGCTCCGGCAACCCCGCCAAGGTCACAGTGATGCTTGCGGAAGACATGCTTCAGAAGCCAATGCTGATGCCGGCGGGCGTGAAGGTCGCACTCGCCCGCCGCGCGCTATGGCATTGGATATTCACCGCGACCGGGTTCATGGTGATGTGTGTGGCCGCCGTTTCCACATGGACTGCGAAGGATGTGCTGTCACCGCCCAAACCCTGCGGGCCAATGCCCAGCGCATTCACCGCTTCCGAAAGCGCTTCTTCCAGCTTCGCCCCTTCCGCATCGGTGCAACGAGACCCCAGCGGGCGCGTTGCCGCGATCTTCGCCAGATGCATACACAAATCGGAAGTGCCGCCAACACCAACGCCAACGATGGTCGGCGGGCAGACCTTGCCGCCGGCCTGGATCACGCGGTCCACCACAAAGCGCTTCACGGCGGCAAGCCCATCCGCCGGGATCAGCATTTGCAGGAAGGACCCGTTTTCGGAACCCGAACCCTTTGGGATCATTTCCAACCGCAACTCACGATCCGCATCGGTGAAATCAATATTGATCACGGGCACGCGTTCCCCGCAGGAGGTATGTTCATTCTTCCGCGTAATCGGATGCACAACTGAAGAGCGCAGCGGGTGTTCGCGTGTGGCGCGCGCTGTGCCGCGGGCAATGGCTTCCTTCAACGCGAAGCCATCTATCGCGACATTGCGCCCGATCAGCAGGTTGAAGATTGGAATGCCGGTATCTTGGCACAGCAGATTATCCATCCGTTCCGCGACGCCGATATTCTCGATCATCGTGGCCAGGATGGTTTTCGCCGTGGCATCGGTTTCGGTCGCATCCAGCCGCGTGAAGCCGGCCTTGATGTCGTCCGGCAGGATCTTGCAGGCGCGAATGTACAGCAGCTTGGCCGCTTCCTCGATCGCCTCAGGTGTTACAACCAGCGGCGCGATTTCGGTCTTGGATATCAGGCTCATGCAAGCATCCCCTTTTCAGCGCGAGTTTCCCACAAGCAGAAGCAGGATGAAAGCATTTCAAACCACGAGTGAAAGCCCCGAAAGGAACAATAGGCCGAGCAAGACCAGGCGAAACCCCTCGGGCGGGATGACGCGATAGGCTTGCAGACCAAGCCAGGTGCCAAGACCCAAGGCGGGCAGGGCAATCAGCAGCGTCTTCGCCGTTTCCAGGGTGAAAAAGCCCGCATAAGCCAAACCGGCAGCCGCGATGATCTGCATCACCACAATGAAGGGCTGGAAAATGGCGCGGGCTTCGTCCTTGCGGAGCCCCTTCACATCGGTCCACATGGAAGGCAGCGCGCCGGAAAACCCGCCAATGCCGCCAAGCGCACCCGCAAAAAACCCCACCACCGCATCGGCGCGCGGCCCGGCGGCCAGCTTGGGCGGTGCCAGGCGCAGCGCAATCCGCGCCAACATGAAGCCGGCATAACCCACCAGCAAGATGCCAATGCCGGCCACAATCACGCGCGCTTCCAAGACACTCAGCGCCCAAACCCCGAAAGGGGTGCCCAAGGCGCCGGCAAAAACATAAGGCTTCAGCACCGGCCAGCGAATGGCAGGCCAAACCACGCGCAAGGTCACGCTCTGGATCAATAAAGACCCCATCACCAGAACGGGCGCGATCTCCTGCGGGGTCACCCAATGATACAGGATGCCCGCCGCCACCAGATTGAAGGCGAAGCCCGCAAGACCCGAGCAAAACGCCGCGATGAAGCAGCCGCCCAAAAGCGCCAAAAGATCAAAAGACATTGAACAGGAAAACCAATCCCACCAGCAGGGAAAGCCCAAAGGAAAGCGCCACCAGATCCTTCTGCGCCCGCCCCCAGCCCAAAAACTCCAACGCCATGACGCGCAATCCCCCGGCCAAATGCGCCGCCAGCAGGATCACCAGTGCGGTTTCGGCTGCCTTCACCAAGGGGTTGTCTGCCCAGCGCAAAAACCCATCCAGCCGCGCTTCCCCCTGAATGGCGCTGCCGAGCGCCCAGAAATGCAGCGGCAGAAATAGCGCCAGCAAAAGGCCCGATACCCGATGCACCGCAAAGCCGATCCAGCTTGGGTGGGAACGCGCGCGGAAATCCATCACGCGTAAAGCCCCCAAGCCGCGCGGATGCCGAAAGCGGCAGTCAGCAGCCCAATCCCAAGCCAGCAGAAATCAAGGGCTCGCCCGCGCCAGCCCAGCGTTTCAGCCGCGATATTGCGCAACCCAATCGCGCCATGCAGCCCGGCAGCAAGTGCGAACACCACATAAAAGCCAAGCCAGGCTTCAGAACCTTGGGTGCGCGCCAGAATCTCCCGCGCGGAAAGCCCTCCCTGCACCGCGCTGATGATGGTGATCAGATGCACCAGCACCGCAAGCGCCAGGATCATGGCGGTGATGCGCTGCGCCACCCAAAGATGCGCCTGCCCGCGCGCGGCCCTGTCAGCCATGGCGCTTGCCGCCGAACAGGCTTTCCCAAAACAAAGTCCGCTTCAGCCCGGCAATGGCGCCCGATGGGTCAATCTGTTTTGGGCAGCGTTCCGTGCAGGAACGGGTGGAATGGCAGGAATGGCAGCCCGCATCGCCCGCTACCGCATCCAGTCTTTCGCCGCGCGCGCCATCACGCGCATCATTCACCAAAGTCCAGGCGCGGTTGAGTGCCGCTGGCCCCAGGTAATCGCCATTCCAGGCCACAACATCACATGAAGCGTAGCAAACGGCGCAGCCAATGCATTCAATGCCGGCATCGGCTTCCTGACGCGCCTTGCTACCGGGGGCCACCACGGCAAATTCATCCGGCACGGCGCCATCCGGCGCGTCCTTCGGTTGAAAAAACCCTTGCGCGCGCTGCCATTTGTCGAAGAAGGGCGCGAGGTCCGCGGCCAGGTCGCGGATCACCGGCAGATTGGCCAAGGGGCGCAATTCCAGCGCGCCATCGGCCCCCGCCACTTTCCGCACATGCGTCCGGCAGGTCCAGCGCGCGCGGCCATTCACTGTCATGGCGCAGGACCCGCACATGCCAACGCGGCAGGCGAAGCGATAGGCAAGGCTTGGGTCAATTTCGCGCTGGATATGCGTCACCACATCCAACACCGTCTGGTTATCCCGCGCCGGCACATCATAGCGCGCAAAACCGCCCGCTTCCTCGCCACGCCAGACACTGACCTTGAGCTGTTCCATAAGCCCAAGACTAAGGCCACTGGACAGCCTGTCCAGCCCATGGCCTGCTGAACGCAACAGGAGGAAGCAGGCATGGAACAACGCGGGGCGGATATTCTGGTGGCGGCGCTGAAGCAGGCCGGAATCAGCCGCATTTTCACCCTTTCGGGCAACCACATCATGACGATTTTCGATGCGCTGCTCGGTAGCGGGATCGAGATTGTGCATACCCGCCAGGAAGCCGCCGCGGTGCATATGGCCGATGCCTGGGCAAGGTTGACCGGCGAAGTAGGGGTCGCGATGGTGACCGGCGGCCAGGGCCATACCAATGCCATCGCCGCGCTGCCTACCGCGATGGCTGGCGAGGTGCCGGTGCTGCTGCTTTCCGGCCATGCGCCCTTGCGCGAATTGGGCATGGGCAGTTTCCAGGAAATGCGCCAGGCCGATATGGCCGAGCCGCTGACAAAGCTTTCCTTCACCGCATCAACTACCGCAGCGATTGGCGCCGATCTGGCGCGCGCCTTTCGTGTGGCGCGATCGGGTCGGCCTGGCCCGGTGCATCTCAGCCTGCCCACGGATTTGATGGATGCGCGCATCGCTGGCCCCGCCTTGCCGGAAGCGAGCGCCTTTACCGCCGAGCCCATGCCCTTGGGCGTTGAAGCGGCTCAGGCGATTGCAGGTATGATCGCCGGCGCGGCGCGGCCTGTGATCCTGGCGCCACCCGCCCTGTGCACCCCGCGCGGCAAGCCGATTCTGGAAGCGCTCAGCCGCGCGGCAGGCCTGCCGGTGATCCCCATGGAAAGCCCGCGTGGGCTGAATGATCCATCGCTTGGCGCCTATGCCGGCGTGCTGGCGGAGGCGGATTTGGTGGTGTTGCTGGGCAAGGCTTTGGATTTCTCGCTCCGCTTTGGCCGCGCGCCGGGGATTTCGGCGGAAGCGCGCTTTATCCAGATTGAACCCGATCCCCAGGTCATAGCCCGCGCTGCCCGCGCCTTGCCGGGGCGGATTGCCTTGGCGGCGGTGGCAAGTTCGGCGGAGGCGACCGAAGCCCTGACCCTCGCCATGAAACCCCATGCCAATCAGGCCTGGGCAGCGCGATTGGCCGAAGCGCTTGCCTTCCGCCCACCGGCTTGGGCGGCGCTTGCCGAAGCCAGCGGCGCGCCGATCCACCCCGCGACTCTGTTTCAGGCCGCCAAGCCCTTTCTTGAACAAGGCGCGGATGCCGTGCTGATCAGCGATGGCGGGGAAATCGGCCAATGGGCGCAGGCGATCCTCTCAGCGCCAATGCGGATCATCAATGGCCTGGCCGGCGCCATCGGGCCTTCCATACCCTTCGCCATGGCAGCGCGCGCTGCGAAGCCGGATGCGCGCATCATGGCCGTTTTGGGCGATGGCACTTTTGGCTTTCACATGGCGGAGTTTGATACCGCCTGCCGCCACAAGCTGCCCTTCGTCGCCATTGTTGGCAATGATTCCCGCTGGAACGCGGAATATGAAATCCAGAAGCGCGATTACGGCGCCAATCGCACCCATGGCTGCGAATTGGCCCCCGGCACGCGGTATGATCTGGTGGCGGTGGCGCTGGGTGGGCATGGTGAATATGTCACCAAAGCTGAGGAGATTGCGCCCGCGCTGGAACGCGCCTTTGCCTCCGGCAAGCCCGCTTGCGTGAATGTGGTGATTGAAGGTCAGCCGGCACCCAATATCAGGATGGGAGGGTGATCCCTTCAGAGGGCCGACTGATTCCACTTGGCCTGAAAATGCTCAACCCCGCCCATACCCCGCGAAATGCGCCGCCGCTTGCGCCAATTCCGCTTCCGTCAGCAACATGGGCTTTAGCCCCGCTGCCAATAGATCGAGATATTGCCCCGCGAGGTTTTCCACCTCCAAGGCCAGCGCATGGGCGCCAGCCAGTGTCTCGCCCGTGGCGACAACGCCATGATTGGCGAGCAGTGCGGCCCGCCGCCCCGCCATGGCGCTGAGCGCATTTTCCGCCAGCGCCTGCGTGCCGGCGGTGGCGTGGTCAGCGCAGGCAATCGGCCCTCCCGCCAGCAGCACCATGTAATGCAAGGGCGGAATGCCCTTGCGCGCACAGGAAAGCGCGGTGGCGCGCGGCGAATGCGTATGCACCACCGCCATCACTTCGGGCCGTGCCGCGTAAATCGCCGCATGCAGCCGCCATTCGGAAGAAGGCCGATGGGCCGCCTTGCCCATCACCTTCCCATCCATCGCGGTTGCCACCAGATCATCCGCGCTGCTGCGCGCATAAGCGAGGCCAGCAGGCGTGATGATGAAGCCCTTGCCATCGCGCGCCGATACATTGCCGGATTTGGAGGGCATCATCCCCGCCTGATCAAGCGCCTGCGCGATGCGCAGAATCTCCCGCTTCGTCTCAGCGCGGGTCACATGGTGGCTCCCAGCATCCAGGGCGCGAATTCCTGCGCGCCGAAGCCAAGTGCTTCGCTTTTGGTGGGCTCGCCGGAAGCGGTGCGCAGCATCAGATCAAAAATACGCTCACCGCATGCCTGCACGCTTTCGCCACCCGTCAGCACCGTGCCGCAATTGATATCCATATCTTCGGCCAGCCGATCATACATGGTGGTATTGGTGGCAAGCTTGATGGAAGGCGCAGGCTTCATGCCGAAAACGCTGCCGCGCCCGGTCGTGAAGCAGACCAGATTGGCCCCACCCGCCACCTGGCCCGTGGCACCCACCGGGTCATAGCCAGGCGTGTCCATGAACACGAAACCCTTGGCGGTGACGGGTTCGGCATAGCGATAAACCTCCACCAGATTGGTGGTGCCGGCCTTGGCCATGGCGCCAAGTGATTTTTCCAGAATGGTCGTGAGCCCGCCTGCCTTATTGCCCGGCGATGGGTTGGCATTCATCTCGGCCCCTTGGCGCGCTGTGTAGTCTTCCCACCAATGCATCACATCAACAAGTTTCTGGCCCACTTCACGGGAGGTCGCGCGGCGCGTCAGCAAATGCTCCGCGCCATAAGTCTCAGGGCTTTCGGAAAGGATCACGGTGCCGCCATGGCGCACCAGCAAATCAGAAGCAGCACCCAAGGCAGGATTGGCGGTGATGCCGGAATAGCCATCCGAACCGCCGCATTGCAAAGCCACGCAAAGTTCTGAAGCAGGCACGGCTTCGCGTTTGGCGGTGTTGGATTCCGCCAGCACTTCCTTCACGAAATCTATGCCCTTCATCACGGTCACGCGCGCGCCAGCATCCTGGATGTCCATGCTGCGCAGCCGCCCGGTCAGGCGCTGTTCTTCCAGCATGGGGCCAAGCTGATTCACTTCACAGCCAAGGCCAATCGCAATCACATGCGAAAAATTCGCATGTCGCGCGAAGCCCGCCAAGGTGCGGCGCAACACGCGCAGCGGTTCATCCATGGTCATGCCGCAGCCGGTCTTATGCGTCAGCGCCACCACGCCATCCACATTTCCCCATGCCGATAGCGGATCATCGCCGGTGATTGGGTTTTTCTCAAACTGCCGCGCAATCAATTCCGCAACATGGGCGGAACAATTCACCGAAGTGATGATGCCGATGTAATTGCGCGTTGCCACTCGGCCATCGGCGCGACGAATGCCCATGAAGCTGGCCGGCACATCGACATAATCAGTCGGTTTCGCATCCTGCCCCCAGGCGTAATCCCGCGCGAAATCGCCCATTTCGCAATTATGCGTATGCACCCAGGCGCCGGGTTCAATCGCATCCGTGGCAAAGCCAATGATCTGGCCATAGCGGCGAATGGGCTCACCCTTCGCATGCGGGCGGATCGCGACCTTATGGCCAGGCGGGATGCGCCTTTCGCCCACGCTGATGCCGGGCGCCACTTCGGTCCCCGGCGTCAGCGGAATGCGTGCAATCACCACACCATCACCGGCGTGAAGGCGGATAACAGATGGCAGGGCAATGGTGCTGGACATGGGCGCTTCCCTTTGACGAATGATGTGCCCCTTCTACCCCGTTGCACGCCCCCCGCGCCACCGCCGGGCTTGCGCAAGCCTGCGTGAGGGCGCAATTGAATACCCGAGACACCTGGGGGAGCCCTTTTGGGGCTGAGAGGCGGGCTTCACCCGCGACCCCTGGAACCTGACCCGGTTCGGACCGGCGTAGGGAAGGGTGCATCGCCCCTTCGCTCGCGTTTTGCGCCCCATGCGCGGGTGCTGGCGCGTGCGGGGCTGAAGCTTCCTCTTTTCCTTGCCTTTTCGCGCCGCATTGGAGGAATGGGGATGCATCGTCGTTCATTTCTGGCCGCCGCATTCGCGGCACCTTTGGCCGGCCCTGCCTTGGCGCAAACCAGCCGGGCGCGCACGCTGCGCTTCATGCCGCAGGCGGCACTCGCCAATCTGGACCCGATCTTCAGCCCCAGCACCATCATCACCACGCATGGCTATTGCGTGTTTGACACACTCTATGGCGCCAATCGCGCGCTGCAGCCGCGCCCGCAAATGGCCGAAGGCCATAGCGTTGAGGATGATGGCAAGCTCGTGAAAATCCGCCTGCGCGATGGCTTGCGCTGGCATGATGGCGAAGCCGTGCGCGCGCAGGATTGTGTCGCCAGCATCAAGCGCTGGGCGAGCCGCGATGGCTTCGGCCAAATCCTGATGCGCGCGACGGCCGAGCTTTCCACCGCCGATGACCGCACCATCCAATTCCGCCTGCATCGGCGCTTCCCCGCGCTGTTTGATGCTTTGGCCAAACCGGGCGCTTCCCCCTGCTTCATGATGCCGGAGCGTATTGCAAGTAATCCCGGTGATCGTTCACTCGGCCTGGAACACATGATCGGCAGCGGGTCGTGGCGCTTCATTGCCAGTGAGTATGTGCAAGGCAGCCGCAGCCATTATGCGCGGAATGAGGCTTACGTGCCGCGTGATGAACCCGCCGAAGCGGCTTCGGGCGGCAAGCGCGTGCATTTCGACAGGTTGGAGATGATCTGGATTCCGGATGGCGGCACGGCGGCGGCGGCACTCCGCACCGGGGAGATTGACTGGATCGAATACCCGCTGCCGGATTTGGTGCCGGTGCTGGAACGGGACCGCAATACGCAAACCCAGATTTATGACCCGAACGGGTTTCTGGGTTTTCTGCGCTTCAATCATCTGCACGCGCCTTTCAATGATGCGCGCGTGCGCCGCGCCATTCGTGATGTGATTGTGCAATCGGATTTCATGTCGGCGGTGGCACTGCAAGGTGACTGGCAGGAATGCCACGCCATGTTCCCTTGCGGCCTGCCAGGCGTGGTGGAATTCCCGCCCGCCGCGCGCGGTGAAGCGGCTATGGACCGCGCCCGCGCGGCGTTGCGTGAAGCCGGCTATGCCGGGGAGCCCATTATCCACATTAACCCAAGCGATTTCCCTGCGGTCACACAACAAGGGCGGCTCACGGTTGAATTGATGCGCAGGCTTGGCGTGAATATGCAGCCCATCGAAGCGGATTGGGCCACCATTCTGGCGCGGCGCGCCAATCGCAATGCGCCGGCGCAGGGTGGCTGGCATTTGCATAATACCAATGGCCCGGCAGCCACCATCGCCAATCCGGCAGTGAGTTTTGCCATACGCATGAATGGGCAAGCCGCCTGGCCAGGCTGGCCCAGCGATGCGGATGCGGAAGCGCAGGTTGAAGCCTGGATCGCCGCGGATGATCAGGCGGCACAAAACGCAGCAATGCGCCGCTTGCAGGAAATCACTTGGGAATCACTGCCTTTCGCACCGACCGGGCTGTTCCGGCTACGCACTGCCTTCCGGCGCGACCTGACGGGCGTACTGCAAGGGCCGAACCCGTTTTTGTGGAACCTGCGACGGGGGTAGAGCGTTTTCAAGCCAAGTGGAATCACTTGGCGGCTCGGAAAACGCGACCAAACATACGGCTAGTGGTGCGCGGGGACGTTCTGGCGACAGGAAAGGTCCGCATCAATCGCACCACTAGGGTAGCTCTAGCAACCGCCCGGCGCGTCTTCCAGCCGCACCAGCTTCGCGCGGACGGTGAAGTCGCCGAAATCCATGATCATGTCATTCGCCACGCCATTTTCGAAATAGCGGAGCGAGACTTCATAGGAAGGGGTGCTGGCCCCGCCGGCCTGTTCCGCATCAGGTTCGAAAAACGCGATACGCATGCGTGATGATCCAAGCGTCGAAAGGCTCGGCGCTTCGGCGATAGGCTGCGGCCCCTGCCAGGGCGACAAAAATGTCGTTGTCTGCTGCGCGCCATCGGCGGTGGTGCCATCAAAAATCGGCGCGACCAGCAGGCGCTGGCCGGCGCGGGCGGCATTCAGCGCGGCGATGGTGTGCGTATTGGGCAACAGCGTCCCCGGCGGGATGGGCAATTCCTTCGCCTCCGGTTCGCTATAGCGCGCGACACCGCTGCCATCGGCACCAAGCTCTGCCTGGCCGACGACACGGCTGGAAACCGCGCCTTGCGTCACCTGAACCAGGCTGAAGCGGAGCGTCCGGCCATCCATGGATTCCAGCGTCGCGTAATCAGACCCGGTTTCGAGTTCCGTGCCTTCGCGGTTGCGGAGCGTCATGCTGAAGCGCTGGCGCGTGGTCCAGCTTTCGCAGGCGTCAATCAATTCATAGAGCATGGCCCCGGCAACCTCGACAATGGTCGAGTTTTCCCGCGCCCGATCCAAGCTGAGTTCGTAGACCCCGCGATGGGAAGCCAGTGCCCGCGCCGTGAGGGGCGCGAGCGGTGCGGCAGCCGGCGGATCCTTCGCCCCCTGGGTCAGGCCAGGGGCGGCGGGCAGGATCAGCGCAAAGGCAAGAAGGACAGAAAACCGCATCGGAGGCTCCGGGCGGCAGGGGCCGCTTTTGTTTGGTATAGCCGATTTCGGCCGATCAGAATTGATATTTCGCAATTAAGTTTCGCGGCGGCGGATCAGCCGGGCTTGCTACCCTTCACGGGCGGCACGTCCAACTTGATGTGCAATTCCTTCAGCCGTTCCGGCGGCACGCGGGCCGGCGCGCCCATCATCAAATCTTCCGCCTGCTGGTTCATGGGGAACAGGATCACCTCGCGGATCGCGGGTTCATCGGCGATCAGCATCACAATCCGGTCAATGCCGGGCGCCGAGCCACCATGCGGCGGTGCGCCATAGCGGAAGGCATTCAACATGCCGCCAAAGCGATGCTCCACTTCTTCGGCTGGATAGCCCGCGATTTCAAAGGCGCGGATCATGATATCCGGGCGATGGTTGCGGATGGCACCGGATGAAAGCTCAATCCCGTTGCAGACAATGTCGTATTGGAAGGCCTTGATGTCCAAGGGGTCCGTGGAATTCAGCGCTTCCAGCCCGCCTTGCGGCATGGAAAACGGGTTATGGCTGAATTCGATCTGGCCCGTATCCTCATTCCGTTCATACATCGGGAAATCTGTCACCCAGCAGAAGCGGAAGGCGTTTTCTTCCAGAAGGCCAAGATCACGCCCCACACGATTGCGCACGGCGCCGGAGAATTTCCCGGCCTCCGCTGCCTTATTCGCCACAAAGAACACGGCATCGCCCGCGCCAAGCCCGCAAGCCGCGGCAATGGCGGCCACGCGATCCGCTTCAAGGTTCTTGGCAATCGGACCCTTCGCGCCATCCGCATCCCAGGCGATGTAGCCAAGCCCACCCTGGCCTTCCACTTTCGCCCAATCATTCAGCCCATCAAAGAAAGACCGCGGACGCCCCGCCGCACCAGGCGCCGGAATGGCACGCACCACCCCGCCCGAAGCAGTCACCTTGGCGAAAAGCCCAAAGCCGCCACCAGCAAAATACGCGCTGACATCGGTAATTTTGATCGGGTTACGCAAATCCGGCTTGTCCGAACCATATTCCAGCATCGCCTGCTGATAGGGAATGCGCGGGAAGGGCGCTGGCGTCACGGCGCGCTTGGTGCCGGTCCAATCGTCAAATTCCTCAAACACGCCAGCCAGCACGGGCTCAATGGCGGCGAAGACATCTTCCTGCGTCACAAAGGACATTTCGAAATCAAGCTGGTAAAATTCGCCAGGGCTGCGATCCGCGCGCGAAGCCTCATCACGAAAGCAGGGCGCGATTTGAAAATAGCGGTCAAACCCCGCCACCATGCATAGCTGCTTGAATTGCTGCGGCGCCTGCGGCAGCGCGTAGAACTTGCCCGGATGCAGCCGTGCGGGCACCAAAAAGTCGCGCGCGCCTTCTGGGCTGGATGCCGTCAGGATCGGGGTTTGGAATTCTGTGAAACCCTGATCAATCATCCGGCGCCGGATCGATGAGATCACTTGGCTCCGCAGCATCAGATTGCGATGCTGCCGCTCGCGCCGCAAATCCAGAAAGCGATAGCGCAGGCGCAATTCTTCGGGGAATTCAGCATCACCTGCCACTTGAATGGGCAGCACTTCAGCGGATGATTGCACTTCCACGTCGCGCACGCGGAGTTCAATTTCACCCGTCGGCAGCTTGGCATTCACTGTGCCGGCTTCGCGCGGCACCACATCGCCTGTGACCGTAATCACGCTTTCGGGGCGGAGTTCTTCCAGCAGTTTCAGCACGGGCGAACCCTGCGCCACCACGCATTGCGTCATGCCGTAATGATCGCGCAAATCAATGAACAGCAAGCTGCCATGGTCGCGCTTGCGGTGCACCCAGCCGGAAAGCCGCGCGGGGGAGCCGGCATCGGTAGCGCGGAGGGCGCCGCAATGATGGGTACGATAGGCATGCATGGCGAAAATTCATCCTAAGTGGCGGAAAGGCGGGGGAAAGCGCCTCAGGCAGGGGTTTCTGTCAACCCCACCGCTTTCCCAGAGGGCCCCGCCCCTGTAAGAAAACAGTATGAATCGCCGCCATGCCGTCCCGGCAGCCGAACAAAGCCCCGCCCTGATCACCGATACCGGCAGCCTCGCCGCGCTTTGCGACAGGCTGCAGCATGAGCCCTTCGTCACCGTGGACACGGAATTCATGCGGGAACGCACCTATTGGCCGGAGCTCTGCCTGGTCCAATTGGCCGGCCAGCATGAGGTGGCGGAGGTGGACGCCCTGGCGCCTGGGCTCGATCTTGGCCCCCTCGGCGAATTGATGGCCAATCCCCATGTCGTGAAGGTGTTTCACGCAGCCCGGCAGGATGTGGAAATTTTTCTGCTGAAATTCGGCGCTGTGCCCACCCCGATTTTTGACACGCAGATTGCCGCTATGGTGGCGGGTTTTGGCGATCAGGCGTCCTATGATTCGCTCTGCCGGTCTTTGGCGGGCGTGCAGATAGATAAGGCCCATCGCTTCAGCGATTGGTCCGCCCGGCCCTTATCCGATAGCCAATTGGCCTATGCGGCGGCGGATGTGACGCATTTGCGCAAGATTTTCGTCTCCCTCACGCTGCGCCTGGAACGGGAAGGGCGGATTGACTGGGTGGGGCAGGAAATGGGCGCGCTGGCCGACCCGGCGACCTATTTGACCGACCCTGATACGGCCTGGGAAAAGCTCCGCCCGCGCACCTCAAACCGGCGGTTTTTGGGCGTTTTGCGCGCCATCGCCGCCTGGCGGGAACGCGAAGCCCAGCGCATCAATATCCCGCGCCAGCGGCTGGTGAAGGATGATACGCTGCTGGAAATCGCCGCCACCATGCCCGATAGCCCTGTGGAACTCACCCGCGCGCGGGGCATTTCAGAGAATTTCGCCAAGGGCAAGTCCGGTGAGGGGTTGCTCGCCGCAATTCGACAGGCGCGCGCGCTGCGTGAAGAAGAATTGCCGCAATTGCAGAAGGAGAAGGTCGGCCCACCGCCCTCCCCCGCGCTGGTCGCCTTGCTCAAGGTGTTGTTATCCGCGAAGTCCGAAGAACATGATGTGGCGCCCCGCCTGCTCGCTTCCGGGGATGATCTGGAAAAGCTGGCCACGGGGCAGGATGATGTGCCGGCGCTGCATGGCTGGCGGCGGGAAGTGTTTGGGGAAGCGGCGCTGGCGCTACGGTCTGGCCGACTGGCGCTTGGGGTGGATGGCCGCCGGGTGAAGCTGATCCCGGCGGGTTGAGTATTTTCAAGCCAAGTGGGAACACTTGGCGACTCGGAAAATACGATCAAACTTGAGTATTTTCAAGCCAAGTGGGAACACTTGGCGACTCGGAAAATACGATCAAAAAAGCTGTTGGTTTGGTTGCTGTGAACGAAGGTGAACAGGAACCAAACTAACCCTGGGGACCCAGCCCCTCCAGGAAGATAATCGCGCCCGCCGCCAGACCCAGCGCGCAGAATAGCATGGAAAGCAGGGGCCAAGCATTGCGCGGGCCGCGCATGGCAATGACCGCATTGCCAACCAGCGATACCATTACCGCCGCCACTGGCTGGGACCAATGCAATTCGCGGAACCCCCAGACGATCAGCGCAATCCAAGTGACGAATGCCGCACGCGACAACCATAGCCAAAAGATGGACGCCGCTTCGGAAGCCGGGCGCATTTCGGGCGCCGGGCTTTTGGAATGGATGAAGGCGCCGATCGAAAGCAGCACCATGGCGGCGCAATAAAGGGTCACGGCGCTTTCAATGCCGCCGCTCCCGCCCGCCCGCAAGAGGCTTTTTCGCAAGCGATGGTCGCCCTGCGCCCCGTTCCGCGCTAACCCTGCGCCATGCCCACCCCGCCACCTACCCTGTTGCAAGTGCTGCCTGCGCTCCGTTCCGGGGGCGTGGAACGCGGCACGTTAGAAATTGCCGAGGCGCAAATTGCTGCGGGGTTTCGCGCCATTGTGGCCTCGGCGGGGGGTGAAATGGTGCCGGCTTTGGAAGCGCTGGGCGCCAAGCACGTCACCCTGCCGCTGACGGCCAAATCGCCCTTCGCCCTTTGGCGCAATGCGGCGGCGCTGGCGGCGCTGGCCCGGGCGGAAGGGGTTGCGCTGATCCATGCGCGGTCCCGCGCGCCCGCCTGGTCTGCGCTGCTGGCGGCCAGGCGCTGCTGCTTGCCCTTCGTCACCACCTATCACGGCGCCTATAATGAAGGCTTCCCCGGCAAGCGCCTCTATAATTCCGTGATGGCACGCGGGGATCGCGTGATTGCCATCAGCCATTTCATCGCTGATCTGATCCGGACCCGGCATGGGGTGACGGAATCGCGGCTGCGCGTAATCCCGCGCGGCGTTGACCCCAGGCGCTTCGATCCTGGCTTGGTGAGTGCCGAAAGGCTTGAAAAGCTCCGCACCGCTTGGGGCCTGCCCGAAGGACCGCCCATCATCATGCTGCCGGCGCGCGTGACGCGCTGGAAGGGGCAAATGGTGCTGGTGGAAGCCATGGCCCGACTGCCCGGCGATTCGCTTGCCCTGCTGGTGGGCGATGCGGAAGAACGCCCGGCCTTTCGCGCTGAATTGGAAGCCCGCATTGAAAGCCTGGGGCTGAAAGACCGCATGCGGCTTGTAGGCCACGCCAATGACATGCCGGCGGCGCTGATGCTGGCGGATGTCGTTATCCATGCCTCCACCGATGCGGAAGCCTTTGGCCGCACCGTGATCGAAGCCCAAGCCATGGCGCGGCCCGTAATCGCGAGTGACCTTGGCGCCCCCCGCGAAACAGTGGCCGAGGGCGTGACAGGCTGGCGCACCCCGCCCGGCGATGCGGCAGCACTTGCGAAAGCCATCGGCAAGGCGCTTGCCCTGCCGGCAGAAGAACGCGTGGCGCTTGGCGCCCGTGCTCGTGCAGCCGTGCTTTCGGGCTATACCACTGCCGCCATGCAGGCAGCGACCATCGCTGTTTATCGGGAAGTGCTGCGATGAAGCCGCGCATCCTGGTGATCAAGCTGGGCGCTTTGGGGGATTTCGCCCAAGCCTTCGGGCCTTTTGCCGCGATTCGCGCTCATCACCCGGGGGCGGAGATTACGCTGTTGACGACGCCGCCCTTCGCGCCCCTGGCGCGGCAGGCGCCCTGGTTTGATCAGGTTTGGGAAAATGGCCGCCCGAAGGGGCTGGCCGGGCTTTGGGCTTTGGCGCGGCAATTGCGCGGCGCTCGGTTTGATCGGGTTTATGATTTGCAGACCTCTGACCGGTCATCGCGCTATCGCTGGCTGGTCGGGCGCAGCGCCGAATGGTCCGGCATTGCTGCGGGCGCTTCCCACCCGCATGCCAATCCGCGCCGCGATTTCATGCACACGGTCGAACGCCAGCGGGAGCAATTGGCAATGGCCGGCATCAGCCATTTCCCCGCGCCCGAGCTGGGCTGGCTGGATGCCGATATCGCGCGCTTCGCCTTGCCGGCGCGCTTTGCGCTGCTGATCCCGGGCGCTTCCCCCGGCAGGCCGGCCAAGCGTTGGCCGGTGGAAAACTTCGCTGCTTTGGCGGCGGCGCTGGATATCCCCGCCGTGATCCTGGGCGGCCCGGCTGAAGCGAGCCTCGGTGCGGCCATCACGCAAGCCGCCCCAGGCGCGCGTGACCTGGCGGGCAAAACGAGCTTCGCCGATATCGCGGCCCTCGCCCGGCGCGCGGCCTTTTGCATCGGCAATGACACAGGCCCGACTCACCTGGCCGCCGTGGCCGGCTGCCAGACGCTGGCGTTATTCGGCGAGGATAGCGATCCCGCACTTTGCGCCCCACGCGGCCCGCTTGTGGCCGTACTGCGGCGCCAGCCCTTGGCCAGCCTGCCGGTCGCCGATGCGCAGGCCGCCCTTCAGGATTTGATCAATCAAACCGCCGTAACGGCTTGACCCGGAAGGGGCCTCTGCCCATGGTCCGGCCTCGCTGCAACCCATAGGACGCTGTTCATGCCCGCGATTACCCTGCCCGATGGTTCCATCCGCCAATTTGACGGGGCGGTGACGGGCACGACTATCGCGGCCGCCATTGGCCCGGGCCTGGCCAAGGCAGCACTTGCCATGGAAGTGGATGGCAAGCTGCGTGATCTTTCGGCCTCCGTTACGGAAGACGCCAAACTGCGTTTCATCACGCGCCGCGATCCCGAAGCGTTGGAAATGATCCGCCATGATTGCGCCCATGTGCTGGCGGAAGCGGTGCAGGAACTTTTCCCTGGCACGCAGGTGACGATCGGCCCTTCGATCGAGAACGGCTTCTATTACGATTTTGCCCGCAATGAGCCTTTCACGCCAGAAGACTTCGCCGCGATTGAGGCCGAGATGCGCGAAATCATCGCGCGCAATGATGCCTTTATGCGTGAAGAATGGGACCGGGAGGATGCGATTCGCTTCTTTACCAACAAGGGCGAACGCTACAAGGCCGAATTGATCCAGGATTTGCCGAAATCCGAGATCATCAGCATCTACAAGCAAGGCGCCTGGACCGATTTGTGCCGCGGCCCGCATATGCGCGGCACGGGCGATATCGGCACTGCCTTCAAGCTGATGAAGGTGGCCGGCGCCTATTGGCGCGGCGATCATCGCAACGCCATGTTGAGCCGGATTTATGGCACCGCCTGGCGAGACCAGAAGGAACTCGACGCGTATTTGTTGCAGTTGGAAGAAGCGGAAAAGCGCGACCATCGCAAGATCGGCAAGGAAATGGGCCTGTTTCACTTGCAGGATGAAGCGGTGGGCTCGGTCTTCTGGCACCCCAAGGGCTGGCGGCTTTATCGCACCGTGGAAGCCTATATGCGCCGGCGCCTGGATATTGCCGAATATCAGGAAGTGAAGACGCCGCAATTGGTGGATCGCAAGCTTTGGGAAGCTTCCGGGCATTGGGAAAAATTCCGCGAAAACATGTTCGTGGCGCGGGTGGAAGATGAAGACGAAAAAGACCGCGTGCTGGCCTTGAAGCCGATGAATTGCCCCTGCCATGTGCAGATTTTCAATCAGGGCCTGCGATCCTATCGCGAATTGCCTTTGCGCATGGCGGAATTCGGCGCTTGCCATCGCTATGAACCCTCGGGCGCGCTGCATGGCATCATGCGCGTGCGCAGCTTCGTCCAGGATGATGCGCATATCTTCTGCGCCGAAGAACAGATCGCCGATGAAACGGTGCGCTTCGTAGCACTTTTGTCTTCCATCTATCGCGATTTCGGCTTTACCGAATTCCGCGTGAAGTTCTCAGACCGCCCGGCGCGGCGCGCGGGGACGGATGCGGTCTGGGACCAGGCGGAAGGCGCGCTGAAAGACGCCTGCCGCATCGCCGGCGTTGAGTATGAATTGAACCCTGGCGAGGGCGCCTTCTATGGCCCCAAGCTGGAATTCGTGCTGCGCGACGCGATTGGGCGCGATTGGCAATGCGGCACGCTGCAAGTGGATTTCGTGCTGCCGGAGCGGCTGGATGCCGAATATGTCGCCGAAGATGGCGCGCGCCGCCGCCCCGTCATGCTGCACCGCGCCATCCTTGGGTCTTTTGAACGCTTCCTTGGCATCTTGATCGAAGAACATGCCGGGCGCTTCCCGCTTTGGCTTGCCCCCGTTCAAGTCGCGGTGGCGACCATTGTGGATGAAGCCGCCCCCTTTGCCCGTCAGGCTGCCGCCGCTTTGCAAAAGGCTGGCGTCGCGGCCTCCCTTGACCTCCGCAATGAAAAAATCAACCGCAAGGTGGTGGATCATATTGACCAGCGCGTGCCCATCCTGGCCGTGATTGGCCGGCGAGAGGTTGAAGAAGGCACCATCGTGCTCCGCCGCCTGCCGGGGCGGGATCAGGAAACGCTGAAGCTTGCCGATGCCGTGGCTTTGCTGGCCGCCGAGGCGACGCCGCCGGATTTGCGGTAGCAAAGTCACAATGAGGCGTGATTTCCATCGCCTGGGCCGCCAAAACCCGGGCGAAACTTGCAGACAGCGCCCCAAAAGCCCATAAATGCGTCGTTCTGAAAACCTCGACAGGAGAGTATCATAGCTCGACCCCCTATGCCCGCCGCCCAGCAGGCCCCCGCGCGTGAAGGCCCGCGTATCAATGATGAAATCCGCGTCCCTCAGGTTCGCCTGATTGATGATGCGGGAGAGATGATTGGCGTCATGTCAGCCCGCGAAGCGCTGATCCGCGCTTATGATGTGGGCCTTGATCTGGTGGAAATCTCGCCCAATGCGGTGCCGCCTGTCTGCAAGATCCTGGATTACGGGAAATACAAATACGAGCAGCAGAAAAAGGCCAATGAGGCGCGCAAGAAGCAGAAGGTCGTCGAAATCAAGGAAATCAAGGTTCGCCCGAATATTGATGACCATGATTACGATGTGAAGATGAAGCAGATGAAGAACTTCATCGGCGAAGGCGACAAGGTAAAGGTGACTTTGCGCTTCCGGGGCCGCGAAATGGCGCACCAGGAATTGGGCGTGAAGGTGCTGGAACGTATACGCAACGACCTGATCGAATTGGTGCGGGTTGAACAAATGCCCAAGCTGGAAAACCGCCAAATGGTCATGGTGGTGGCGCCGAAATAGGCGCTGGCCTGCCCTGCGTGATCCGGGCGACGGGTCACGCTTGACACCGTTATCATTCCCTTGCCGCGCTGGGCCGCACAGCCCATAAGGCTTGCGCCTGCGCCGCATCCGAAGCAAGCCATGCCTGAAAGCGCCCTCGCCAGCCTGGAAAACGCCGCCATCCGCAACCCAGCGGGGGCGATGGAGCTATTGCTTGTAACGATACGGCGAATTGCCGCCGGAACCAGCCTTGAAGAACTCGCCACGCCAGAGGCGCCGCAACCGACCGAGGTGCTGGCTACACGGCTCACCGCAGCCGTGGCGCGCATCCTGACCGATCCTGCTTTTGCGTTTAATGACAGCGTCGCGCTGCGCCTGGCTGCCTATGGGCGCGTTTTGGATCACGTGCTTGCCATCAGCGGCTTTGGCAGCTCGGACCACATCCTGCGCATGCTGGGCGCCGGCGATACTGACGGGCTCAGGCGCCTTCTTCAGCAAGACCGGCATGCCTTCGCCAAGGCCTGGCTGCTGTTTTCCGTGGATTCGGCGCTGCCCATTGATGTCCGCGCCCTGTTGGAAGCCCCCGCGCCGCTCGCGCTGCTGGTGGCGATGGGGCTGGTTTCGCAAAAGCCCATCCTGACCGAAGCCGGGCACCGCCGGCGCGAAGAATTGGTGAGCCTGGCTGGGCGGCTCAGGCCCATGCCGCTCCCGCTTTCGGTGGATCATTTGGTGCTGCTCTCAGCGGCCTGGATGCTGTGTTCCTATGCCGGGACACGCGACAAGCACGGCATCAAGCCGGTGCTGAACCGCGTGCTGCGCCAATGGGCTGAGGGGATCGGCATCAGCGATGCGCCGCTGCCCCCGATCCGAGCGCTGAAGACGCGCCCGACCCTGTTGGTCGCGGCCGAGATCATGCATTCCAACCACGTGCAATATCGCTATTTCGGGCAGTATCTGCGCCAGTTGCGCCAGCGTTTCAGGTTGGTGTTGGTGACCGAGGAATCCCAGGCCGATAGCAGCGTGCGTGCGTTGTATGATGATGTGCATGTTTTTAAGCGCGAGGGTGGGACAAGCTATTTCAACAATTTGGCAGATACGATCAAATCCATCGCCCCGGATGTGATCTTCTGGCTGAGTGTCGGCATGCGTCATTGGGGGCCCGTGCTCGCCAATTTCCGCCTGGCACCCATTCAATTGGCCGGCCTTGGGCATTCGGCCTCCACTTTCTGCGACACCATGGATTACTACTTCACCGAAGAAGGTTATGTCAGCGACCCGGGCCTATTATCCGAACAAGTGGTGCTACTGCCGGATGAGAGCCTGATTTTCGAGAGATCACCGCATTACACGCCGCTGCCACCGATTATTCGCGAAACTGCGCAGCCCTTGCGCGTTGTGTTGCCGTCCAACCTATTGAAGCTCAATCCGCATTTTATCGGCGTCTTGCGGCGCATTCGCGAAAAGGCCCGCCGGCCATTGGAATTTCGCGTCTTCCCGAATGTCTCGGGCCTTGAGCTCATGGCGACCAAGCGCGTTTTTGAGCAGCATTTGCCAGGGAGCATCGTGCATCCCGTCATGGCCTATAACGCCTATCTGGCAGAGCTGAACGCTTGTGATCTGAATCTGAGCCCCTTCCCCTTTGGCGGCCTGCATAGCGTTGTTGACTCCCTCAGGCAGGGCATCCCGGTGGTGGCACTGGAAGGGCTTGATCTGCATGCGCGCACGGATTCCATGTTGCTCCGCCGGCTTGGCATGCCGGAATGGCTGATTACGCAGAACGAGGATGACTACATCGCCACGGCTTTGCGCCTGATTGACAATGACGCGGAGCGGGTGGCGTTGAGCCGTCAGGCGGTGAATTTGGACCTTGACCGCACGCTTTTCGGGGATGCGACGACGCCGCTTGGCCGCGATGTGGTGGATGCGATGTGGTGGATTTACCAGCACCATGAAGAGATCAAGGCATCCGGCCGCAAGGTGTTTCGCCCGGTGGATCGCAAGCCCTCTCCCGCATAACCCAAGCGGGTGCTTTCAGCCGAACCGCGTAGGCATTACATGCAGGCCATGCCCAAGCCTGCCCTTCTTTGGTTCCGCCAGGACCTTCGCCTTGCCGATAACCCGGCGCTGCATGCCGTGGCCGATCGCCCGATCCTACCGGTCTTTATTCTGGACGCCGAGGCCGCCGGCACCTGGACAGAGGGCGGCGCTTCGCGCTGGTGGCTGCACCACAGCCTGGAAGCGCTTTCGCGTGACCTGAAGGAACTTGGCGCGCCGCTTCTGGTGCTGCGTGGCGCGGCGCTTGACCTGTTGCCCAAGCTGGCCGCCGAGATCGGCGCCGATGAAATCCATGCCGGGCGGCTGACCGAGCCCTGGGCGCGGGCGCGTGACGCCAAAATCGCCGAGGCTTTGCAGGGTGCCGGACGGAAACTGGTGCTACATCGGTCTGCCCTGCTGCATAAACCGCATGTGGTGCGCACGGGGGCAGGCAAGCCCTATGCGGTCTATACGCCCTTTTCCCGCACGCTTTTCGGCTTTGGCGACCCTGCGGCGCCCATTCCAGCGCCCAAGCGCTTGCGGGCGGCGGCGGGTGCGCCGGCGGGGTTGGATATTCCGGCCCTTGGGCTACTGCCGCGCCCGCCCGAGCCTGATTGGGCAGCGGGTTTCGGCACAGTCTGGCAGCCGGGGGAAGCCGGGGCGGCACGGCGGCTCACTGATTTCCTGGCCTCGGGCGTCAATGCCTATGCCGATCGGCGCAATGAACCGGCGGCCAAGGGGGGGACCTCCGGCCTTTCGCCGCATTTGCATTTCGGAGAGGTTTCGCCGCGCCAGGTCTGGGTGGCGGCGCGGGCGGCGGCCCCTCAAGGCGGCGCAGGGCTGGAGACCTTTCTGAAGGAGGTGCTCTGGCGGGAGTTTTCGCATCATTTGCTCTGGCACCGCCCGGAAATGCCCGAGGCTCCCCTGCGGGCGGAATTCGCGGCCTTCCCCTGGGTGCCGGATGCCGGGATGCTTCGCGCCTGGCAGCGCGGGCAGACGGGCTATCCCATTGTGGATGCCGGGATGCGCCAGCTTTGGCGGATCGGCTGGATGCATAATCGCGTGCGCATGATCACGGCTTCGTTTCTCGTGAAACATTTGCTGCAACCCTGGCAGGAAGGTGAGGCCTGGTTTTGGGATACGCTGGTGGATGCGGATCTCGCGGCCAATAGCGCTTCCTGGCAATGGGTTGCGGGCTGCGGGGCGGATGCGGCGCCCTATTTCCGCATCTTCAACCCGGTGCTGCAGGGCGAGAAATTCGACCCCGACGGCGAGTATATCCGCGCCTGGTGCCCGGAATTGGCCAAGCTGCCGGCGCGCTTCATCCATAAGCCCTTTGAAGCACCGGAGATGATCCTGCGCGGTGCCGGTGTGACGCTTGGGCAGAATTACCCGAAGCCAGTGATTGGCTTGGCGGAAGGCCGCGCCCGGGCGCTGGCTGCCTTTGCGGGGCTGCGCGGCGGATGATCTCGGCGCGGAGGCTGCGTGATGCCGGCTTTTCCGGACTGCGCGTGGTGGGCGACGTGCATGGGGAAGCGGAGGCTTTTGAGGCCGCCATTACGGGCGCGGTATCCCTTGGCCTTTTCATCATCCAGCTTGGTGATCTGGTGGATTACGGACCTGATAGCCCGGGCGTACTGCGGCGCGCTTTCGCCATGCTGGACGCGCGCCGTGGCATTTTCCTGCTGGGCAATCACGAACATAAGCTCCGCCGCGCCCTGATTGGCCATGCAAGTGCCAAGCTTTTCGTCGCACCCGAGGGGCTTGGCAAAACGCTTGAGCAAATGAACGCGGCACCGGACAGGGAGGCTTTGGCGGCGCGCGCCGTGGCCGAGATTGCCCGGGCGCCGGCTTGGCTGCGCCTCGGCCAGGCCATGTTCATCCACGCCGCCTATCACGATGCGATGCTGCATCGCCCTGCCCCCACCGATGCCGGTGAGCGCCGGCCGGATGGCCCGCTATCCCGCGCGCTTTACGGCGAGGTGACAGGCCAGCGCGGGCCGGATGGCTACCCCATGCGCGCGACCCGCTGGGTGGGACGCATTCCGCATGGCATGACGGCCTATGTCGGGCATGACAATCGCTCCAGCAATGGGCGGCCGCATGAGATGCGCGGCGCACTTGGTGGGCGGGCGATTTTTCTGGATACCGGCGCGGGAAAAGGCGGCGCGCTGGCCTGGATTGATTTGCCGTTTGAGGCGCTGGAGCCAGCTACCTCAGTTCCATAGCTTCGGGTTCGCCAAATCCCGCGCGATGCGTTCGGCAGCGGCTTCCAGCAACGCTTCACCCTTCGCGGCCGAGGCGCTGCGCGCATCGCCGATCACGCCATTGGCGCTGAGTTCCTTGAAGGATCGCCGCCGTGCCAAGGCGGGTGGTTGGCCTTCAACCCGCGTGCTATGCGGGCCATGTTGTTCGGAAAGCCGCGCGGGACGTACCGCTTCGGGCATCAGGGTCATCACCATGGAAGCCTCGGCCTCACACGCATGCAGCACGTTGGATTGGCGTTCCAGAATGGGCGCGAAGGCATCGCCCGCCATGTGCCAATAGGTTGCGGCGGCCACCGGAATGCCACTTTCGGCTTGCGCATCAACGGCGGCGACGGCGACGGCTTCCGCATTGCCGCCATGGCCATTCAGCAGCATGGCGCGCTTGAAGCCGGCCCGCGCCGCGGAACGCACAATGCCACGCAGCACGCCCCCAAAGGCAGCGTAATCCAGCGTCACTGTGCCGCCAAAGGGCACGTGATGCTCGGCCAAACCAGTCCAGACGCAGGGGGTCACCACCACCTGTTCGCCGGCTTCCACCATGCGCCGTGCCACGCGATGCGCGACACCGGTGGCGCAGATGATGTCAACGCCGGTCGCGAGAGCGGGGCCGTGTTGTTCCAGGGACGCGACAGGGATGATCACCAAAGCCCCAGCCGCCGCACGGGCATTGAGTTCTTCGGATGTCATTTTCATCCATTCGACTTC
Organism: Roseomonas sp.; assembly: GCA_020249145.1. Taxonomy (GTDB): domain Bacteria; phylum Pseudomonadota; class Alphaproteobacteria; order Acetobacterales; family Acetobacteraceae; genus Neoroseomonas. The sequence continues at coordinate 315,568 of JADCGF010000007.1, forward strand.
AGTTGTCATGAGCATTACTCCGCGGTTGCGCCGGATTGTTCAACAAGGTCACGCCAGATGGGTTCTTGCGCGCGCCAGAATTCGCCAAAAGCGGCGGGCGTGGCATCGGTGGTCGGCTGGAAGCTCATGGGCCGCAGCCTTGCCGCCAGCGCTTCATCCGCCATCACGCGCGTCAGCGCGGCGTGCAGCGTATTGATCGGCCCGGCGGGTGTGCCAGCGGGGGCAACGACAGACCACCAATTAAGCGCATCAAACCCCTTGCCTGGCAGCACTTCATTCATGCCCGGCACATTGGCGATTTCCGGCACATAGGTGATGCGCTCAGCGCTGCCCACCACAAGCGGCCGGAAGCGGCCTTCGCGAATATGCGGCAGCAGCGCGGGAATGGCATCGAACATCATATCAATGGTGCCGGAGGCCAAATCCTGAATCGCAAGCGACCCGCCACGATAGGGCACATGGGTAATCTGAATGCCCGCAGCGCGATTGAGCTTTTCCAGGAATAAATGGCTGATTGTGCCCGTGCCGGAAGACCCCATGGTGACGCGCCCCGGATTGGCGCGGGCAAATTCAATCAATTCGCCAAGCGTGCGATAGGGCCGCTGGCTATTCACCACCAGCAGAATGGAACCCACCGCAACGCGCGTGATGGGTGCCAGATCGCGCATCGGATCAAGCGGCATTTGCGTGCGATACAAATACTTATTCGCGACCAGCACATTGGCCGAAGTAAACAGCAGCGTATGCCCATCCTTCTCGGCCTGAGCGACCGCGAGCGCACCAAGATTGCCGCCCGCGCCGGGACGGTTTTCCACCACCACCGGTTGGCCCAGCACAGGGGCCAAGCGTTCGGCGATCATGCGCGCGATGATGTCATTGGCGCCGCCCGGCGCGATGGGCACGATCATGCGCACCGGGCGCGATGGGAAGGCTGGCTGTGCCTGCGCAGCACGGGTGGAAAACAGGGCGCCGGCACCAATCAGCGCAGCGCGACGGGACATTTGCATGGGGAGACCTCCGGCTTGGGACAGCGAAAGCTAAGCCGGAAAGCGCAGGAATGAAAACTCCCTGATTACCCCCGCATTTCCGGCCCATCCAAAAACGCCCGCGCCTTGGCGCGCATCGCCGCCAATTTTTCAGGCTTCAGCTTACGCAGCCCCATCACCGGCATGGCCATGCGCGGATTACGTGCAAAATCCTCCGCATGGCGCGCGATGAAATCCCAATAGAGGAAGTTAAACGGGCAGGCGCGCGGGCCCACGGCATCCTTCGCGTCATGCGCGCAGCCGCGGCAATAATCCCCCATGCGGTTGATATAGGCAGCCGAAGCCGCATAAGGCTTGGACGCCATTACCCCACCATCGGCGTAAAGCGCCATGCCCTGGGTATTGGGCAGTTCCACCCAATCAAAGGCATCAGCATAGACCGCAAGATACCAGCGATTGACCTCGGCTGGATCAAGCCCCGCGATTAGCGCGAAATTCCCGGTAATCATCAGGCGCTGGATGTGGTGCGCATAGGCGTGATCACGCGTCTGCCCTACTGCCTGAGACATGCAGCGCATGGAAGTCTCCGCGCCCCAGTAAAACGCCGGCAGGGGGCGTTTGGCAGAAAGCGCATTGCCTTCCGCATAGCCCGGCATCAGCAGCCAATAGAGACCGCGCACATATTCCCGCCAGCCAATGATCTGACGAATAAAGCCTTCGACGGCATTGAGTGGCGCCGTGCCATCGCGCCAAGCCTGTTCCGCCGCGCGGCAAATCGCCAAGGGATCAAGCAGGCCGATATTGAGGCTGGTGGAAATCAGCGAATGAAACAGGAAGGGCTGCCCCGCCGCCATGGCATCCTGATAATCACCAAAGCGCGGCAGCCGATCCCGGATGAAGGCCGCAAGTGCCGCTTCAGCATCGCGCGCCGTGACGGGCCAGGCGAAGCTCTCCGCCGTGCCGAAATGTGCGCTGAAACGCGCGCCCACCAAAGCCATCACCTCGCGCGTGATCTCATCCAGGGCGAAGCGCGGTGGGGCGGGTGGTGTCACGCCCTTCGGCAAGGCCGCGCGGTTTTCGGCATCGTAATTCCAGGCGCCGCCGGCGGGTTCATCGCCCTCCATCAGCAGCCCGGTTTCGCGGCGCATGTCGCGATAGAAGAACTCCATCCGGTATTGCTTGCGCCCCTTGGCCCAGGCGCGAAAGCGCGGCAGGTCGCAGATGAAGCGATGATCGGGACGGATTTCGACAGGCAGGCCAAGCGCTTTTTCCCAAGCCTCCATATCCTGCAGCACACGCCATTCGCCCGGATGCGTTGCGATGATACGCTCTGGCCGATGCCGCGCCGCGGCGCGTGCCAGCTCACCCGCAAAGCTTTGCGTATTCGCTGTGTCATCCAGGCGCATGTAATCCACGGCCACACCACGCGCGGCCAAAGCGTGGGCGAAATGGCGCATGGCGGATAGGATCAGGATGATCTTTTGTGGGTGATGGGGCACATGGGTGCATTCGCCCATCACCTCCATCATCAATACCCGATCCCGCTTGGGGTCGAGCCCCTCCAACGCAGAAAGCCCAGGCGTCAATTGATCGCCCAGCACAATGCGCAAGGCGGCGGTCTTGCTCATCCGATCAGCTCATAAACAATGGCGCTGCCATCCTCGCCCTTGGTGGAAAGCGCCACCCAGCGACCTTCGGCATCAAAGCGCGCCACGGCTTCAACCTCACCATTCAGGGTGAATTGCACCCCGCCGCCAGGTACGGCGCTGCGTATCGCTGCACCCGGAATAAGCTTGCCGGTCAGGGGGCGGATCAGCGGGCGGGCAAAGTTGGCGCCACTCCACCAAGTCAGCGGCGCGGCATTGGCGGGCAGGCGCTGCGTGCCCTCCGGGCCTTGCGCCACCAACGCCCCACCTTCAACAGCAACCCGCGCTTCGGTCACGGTGCCGTTGCGGTCATGGCGCGATGTCAGGCGTTGCAGCCGGTCCTGCGCCCATTCTTCCGCAATCTCATGACGCAGGCGAAACACGGTGAAGCCGGCCAGCTTCACCTGCAAGGCGATTTCGGTCTGCACTGAAAGCTTAGCGGCATTGCCGGATAGCCGCACCTGATGCGTGCCGATCTCTCGGCCTTCGCGCAGCACACGAAACCGCGCGGCGCCGGGGGCGGCGAAAGCGGTCGCGGGCAGCAGCAGCACCGTCAGCGCAAGACAGGCACGACGTAACATCAACCGCGGCTCCTGAGCGTGGAACGGCCGCCATCCACGGCCATGATCTGGCCGGTAATCCAGCCCGCCTGATCTGATAGCAGAAAATCGGCAAGTGCTGCGGCATCCTCGCCCTCCCCTAACCTGGGGATCGGGTGTTGCTTCGCGATCGCATCGGCCATTTGCGCATTCGCCAGCAAGGGCGCGGCCATGCCGCTGCGCGTAAGTGATGGCGCGATGCAATTGATGCGAATGGCCGGCGCCAATTCGGCGGCGAGCGCGACGGTAAGGCCCTCTACCGCGCCCTTGGCCGCGGCAATCGCGGCGTGGTTCGTAAAGCCCGCGCGCGCGGCGATAGAAGAAAACAGCACCACGGAACCACGCCCCGCCGAAAGCGCATCTTGCGCGGCCTGGATGGCAAACAGCGCCCCCAGCGCATTCAACCGAAAGGCCATTAGCATATCGGCTTCCGTGACGCGCTTCAGCGGCTTCAGCGCAATGGAGCCCACGCAATAGGCCAACCCCGCCAAGGGGGTGCCAGCAGCGGCCACAGCAGCGCGAAGCGCGGCCGCGTCTTCCACATCGGCGGGGAGAGCGAGGCTGCCGGGGATTTCGGCAGCCAGCGCCGCAAGCCGCGCGGCATCGCGCGCCACCAGCACGGGGCGCTGCCCCCGCGCCGCCACGCGCCGCGCCAAAGCCGCCCCCACCGCCCCGGTTGCGCCCAAAATCAGAATTGTGCCCTCGGCCATGCTGCCCTCCGCTTTCCTGTCTCCAAATGGTCATCCGCGGCGAAAGCGCGAGGGGCGCGACAAGCGCGCCGCGCCGTGCCAGAATAAGCGCGTCATGCGTCAACTCCTTCTGCTGCGCCATGCCAAGTCCGCCTGGGATGACCCGGCGCTGGCCGATCATGCGCGGCCCTTGAATGGCAGGGGCCGGCGCGCGGCGGCAGCCATGGCCAATGCAATGCGCGGCCTCGGCCTTTCGCCCGATGTGGTGCTGGTTTCTTCCGCCAGGCGCACGCTGCAAACGCTCGAAGCGCTTTCCCCCCTGCCCGATAGCCCAATTATCGAACCGATGGATGAGCTTTATCTGGCATCCTGGCAGAACCTTCTCGCGCTTTTGCACCGCGTGCCGGAAACGGCGCGGAGCGTGCTGCTGATTGGCCACAACCCCGGCCTGCATGATCTGGCCCTCGCCCTGACCGGGGCCGTTTCCATGGCGCGCAACCCGGATGCGCGGCGCATGGCGGGCGCCTTCCCCACGGCGGCTTTGGCGGAATTCAGCATCTCCAGCCCCTGGCCGAGCCTGGCCGAAGGTGGTGGGCGGCTGGTGCGCTTCCTCATTCCGGCCGATCTGCCGGAAATGGCAGAATGAACCACCCGGAAGACGCCGAAGCCGAACAGGCGACGGAAGTGCCAGAGCCGACAATGGCCGCAGAGCCTGCAACGCTTGAGCTTGAACTGACCTTGCCAGCCGAAGAAGTGCCACGGCTGGCGCATTTGCCGATTCTGGCTGCCCTCAGAAAAGGGCGAATTTCCTCAATCGCCGAGGAAATACGGTGGCTGGATACGCAGAACGGCGCGGTGATGGGATCGGGCAGGCTGATCGAAGTGCCGAGACGTGGAGCAAGGCGTTTGGTCAGGGTGCAGCCGCCGGCTGATGCCCCCTGGCATCCTGGCATGGTTCTGCCCGCGTCACCCCTGCCCGCCCCCCCAAAGCATGAGGCCGCTGGCGGGGCCGAGGCGCTGTTCCCGCTTGCCGCCTTTTCTGGCCGGCGGCGCAGCCAGCACCTTGTCCTGGGCGATGCCCCTGTGCAGTTGCGTGTCCTGCAAGGCCATTTGCGAACCGTGATGGCGGAGCGCGAAGTGGCCCGCGTGACCCTTCTGGGTCCGCCCATGGCGGTGCTGGATCTGGCGCAGCGCCTGGCCGCGGCATGCCCTTTATTGCCCTCAAGCCTCAGCCTGGCTGGCGAAGCCTTGAGCCTTGCGACCGGGCAGGCCCCTGCCCCGCGCCGGCGCGGCGCGCCGGACACCTCGGGCGCCGAGACGCTGGAAGCGTGCTTCACGCGCGCCATTGGTCATTTGCTGGAAGTCGTTGCCCATTACGCGCCAATCGCCCGCGCTGGCGCCGAGATTGAGGGCGTGCACCAATTGCGGGTCGCGATGCGGCGCCTGAGATCGGTTCTCAAGGTCTTCCGCCCGGTCACGGATGCGCCGCAAGGCCGCGCCTTGGATGAGGCGCTACAAGGGTTCTTGAAGCTACTTGGGCCGGCACGGGATTGGGATGTGTTTTTGGCCGGCATCGGGGCGGAGATGGCCGCGCTTCTGCCTGATGATCGCCGCATGCGATCCCTGTTGCGTGCAGCGGAAGCGGAACGGCAATCGGCCTATCGTGGTCTTGCCGAAGCGCTGGAAGGGCCGGCATGGCGCGGGTTGCTGCTGGCCGGCATCGGCTTCCTTTTGGGCAGGCCCTGGCGTGGGGGGGCCGACCCTGCAAGGCTTGAACGCTTGGATGCCCCACCGCGGGAATTCGCCGCACTGGCATTGGACAAGCGCTGGCGCAATTTGCGCAAGGCCGGCGAGGATATCGAGGAACTTGAACCCGAAGCCCTGCATGAGCTTCGCCTGGATGCCAAGCGTCTGCGCTATGCCGCTGAGGTTCTGGCCCCGATCTTCCCAGGCAAGGCGACGCGCCGTTTCCAGCGCCACCTTTCGGCCCTGCAGGAGGAATTGGGGCTGAGCAATGATGCCTCGGTCGCGCGCGTGTTGATACAGCATCTTGATCGCGACAAGGATGCGAGCCGCGCCTGGGCCATTGGCATGGTAGAAGGCTGGTGCCTGGCGCGTAGCGCTGCGGATCGGGATGCCATTTTGGCGATTTGGGACAAGCTTGGCAGCAAAGAATCATTCTGGTCAGCAGATTAGGTGGCGCTCTTCGTGTTTTGCGTGAGTATGACGCAAATTTTTTTCATTTTTGGCAGTTGTAACATCGCGTGAGATTCGTTTATCCAAGCTTCGTGCGTGAACCAAGACGTATCTTCAAGGGAAGGCAATTCAGCCCGCGCTTTGGCGGCTCCGGGCTAGGCATGGCGTTCGCCGTGCTGGCAGCGCTGTTTCTTGGGTTTGGCCTGCCCTCCAACCTGTTCGGCTCAGCCCCCGCGGATCGGCCCATCACGGCTGAAGCAGTGGAAATCCGCGTTTTTGATGGCGAAACCCTTGGTCTTGGGGACCGCATCATCCGGCTTTCCGGCATATCAGCGCCCGCCCGTGGTGAGGCCTGTGGCAGCGACGCCGCGCGGGCCGATTGCGGCGCAGCGGCGGCGGCCAGGCTTGCGGCTTTGCTGCAAGGCCAGGCTGTGACCTGCCGGATTGAAGGTTATGATGGGTTTCGGCGCGGCCTTGGCCGCTGCATCGCCGGCGGGCGGGATGTCAATGCGGCGATGGTGGAGCAAGGCTTTGCGCTGGCTTCCGTATCCGTATTGCGCCCCCTGGAAGTGGCAGCGCGGGATGGCCGCCAGGGGCTTTGGGCCGATGCCAGCCTGATGCCAGCCGAGTGGCGCCGGCGCTGATCAACGGCCTCTCGCGGCGCACGGTCAAGGATTCCGGCGCTTTGCCCCCATTCTTCAAGCTGGCTTCACGCTTTTCGGTTAAGCTTGTGCCCAGGATCAGTGCCCGGGTTTGCCAAGCTGACCACTCCGCCCTTATCCTGCACCGCACCATGATTAAGCGCCCCCGCATCTGACGGTGGCGCATTGCTGTTGAGGAAGACGCGCATGACCACGAAGGCCCAAGGGTCCATCACCATCACCTTGGATGGTACCAATAAAAGCACGACATTGCCGCTTCTGGGCGGCACCTTGGGGCCACAGGTTGCGGATATCCGCAAGCTTTATGGCGATCTGGGTATTTTCACCTTCGACCCTGGCTATGGCGCGACCGCTTCCTGCGAAAGCACCATCACCTATATTGATGGCGATGCGGGCGTTTTGCTCTATCGCGGCTATCCCATTGAGCAATTGGCCGAAAAATCGAGCTTCCTGGAAATTTCCTATCTGCTGCTGAATGGCGATCTGCCCAATGCCGCGCAGTATGAGGAATTTCGCAAGGGTGTGACCTATCACACCATGCTGCATGAACAGCTCCGCCGCTTCTTTGATGGCTTCCGCCGCGATGCGCACCCGATGGCGGTGATGTGCGGTGTGGTGGGCGCGCTGGCGGCCTTCTATCACGACAATCTGGACATTAATGATGCGCGGCAGCGCGAAATCGCGGCCTTCCGGCTGATTGCGAAAGTGCCGACGATTGCGGCCTGGGCGTATAAATATTCCATCGGTCAGCCCTTCATGTATCCGCGCAATGATCTGACCTATGCGGAAAACTTCCTGTATATGCTGAACGCTGTGCCGGCCGAGCCCTGGGTCAATAACCCGATTCTGGCGCGCGCCATGGACCGCATCATGATCCTGCATGCGGATCATGAGCAGAATGCGTCCACCAGCACCGTGCGTCTGGCCGGTTCAACCGGTGCCAACCCCTTCGCCTGCATCGCGGCTGGCATCGCTGCCCTTTGGGGTCCGGCGCATGGTGGTGCGAATGAAGCCGTGCTGAAAATGCTCGGCGAAATTGGGCACCCCAAGAATATTCCTGCCTTCATCAGCGAAGTGAAGGACAAGAACAGCCACACCAAGCTGATGGGCTTCGGCCACCGAGTCTATAAGAACTTCGATCCGCGCGCGAAGATCATGAAGGAAACCTGCCACGAAGTGCTGGCGGAACTCGGCATCAAGGATGAACCGCTGCTGGATATGGCGATGGAAATGGAACGCATCGCGCTTTCCGATGATTATTTCGTCAGCCGCAAGCTTTATCCGAATGTGGATTTCTATTCAGGCATCATCCTGAAGGCCATGGGCATTCCGACCCATATGTTCACCGTGCTGTTTGCCGTGGCGCGCACGGTGGGCTGGGTGAGCCAGTGGAAGGAATTGATCGAAGACCCAAGCCAGCGGATTGGCCGCCCGCGTCAGGTCTATTCCGGTGCGGCGGAGCGCCCGTTTGTGCCGATGGCGCTCCGGCCCTGAAAGGCGACTTGCCGCCCTCTGGTTGATGATGGCGGGCGGCTTTAACCCCCCGGCAGTACAAAACAGCCCAATTTTTTAAGGCGTCCATGCAATTATATGTGTATGGACGCCGCCGAGACGATCAACCAAAAGCCGAAGATAAGGCTAAATTTCACGTCTACCTCCGCCGGGGAGGCTTCCGCGTTAACCTTTTATTCATCTTTACGGCCTAAGCTCCCCTTCATGCTCAGTCTTAATTCCATTGCGGCCTTCTCTCAGGAAATCGCGGCGAATGCCGGGATCATCCAGGTTCGTTCGCCGGTTCAGCCGGTGGATGCGCTGGGGAATAACCGTCTTCCCCAGACGTCACAGCAGCGCTCCCTTGAAGCCGTCCCGCCCGAGCCTTCAAAGCCGACGCCGCGCGGGTCTTTGCTCGATCTCCGGGTCTAAAGATTTCCCGCTAAAGTTTTTGCGGTTGCAGCTACGCTATTTTCCTTCGAGCGCCGCCATCACGCCCGCCATCGCTGCTTGAAACATCTCCGGCGTCAGGCGCCTGGTTGAAGTATTGTAGCGGCTCACATGATAGGAATCGGCCAGGATCAGCCCATCCGGCAGGCGGTGCCGTGCGCCATGGGCAAAGGCGAAGCGCGCCGCCGGAATGCCCTTGGCGCGCAGCAGCGCGTTATGCGCCACCACACCAAGCGCCAAAACCACGCGCAGGCCCGGCATTCCGGCAAGCTCGGCCTTCAGAAAGCCGTTGCAGGCGCGGATTTCAGCGGGTAGCGGCAGGTTTTCCGGCGGCACGCAGCGCACCGCATTGGCAATGCGGCAGCCGGTGAGATCCATGCCATCCTTGGGGTCCTCCCCATAGGCACCGCGGGCGAGGCCGTATTCCAGCAAGGTCGCGTAAAGCAGCTTGCCAGCATAATCACCGGTGAAGGGCCGCCCGGTTCGATTGGCACCGCGCACGCCGGGGGCAAGGCCAAGCACCAAAAGCGGCGCCTCTCTCGGCCCCCAAGATGGCACGGGCGCGTTATGCCAGCCCGGTTCCTTGGCGCGATTGGCGGCACGGTAGTGGGCCAATCTGGGACAAAGCGTGCAATCGCGCCCCGGTGTCGCAGTACTGGTCATTCAGGCTCGATATCTGGGGCCTCACCATAGGGATCGGCGGGGGTGGCGCGGCTTGGGCGTGTCGGTGCCGCCGGCGGTGCTGCGGGGCGCGGGGCGCGGGCCTCTGGCGGCGGGCGGCGGGCGATTTCCTGGCCAATATCGGCCAATTCCAGAAAGCCATCGGCCTGACGGCGCAATTCATCGGCGATCATCGGCGGCTGACTTTCCATGGTGGACACCACCGTCACCTTCACCCCCTGGCGCTGCACGGCTTCCACCACGCGGCGGAAATCGCCATCGCCGGAAACCAGCACCGCATGATCCAGATGCGGGGCCAATTCCATCATATCCACTGCCAATTCGATATCCATATTACCCTTGATGCGCCGCCGCCCGCTGGGGTCCGCCTGTTCCTTGGCGGGCTTGGTCACCACGCGCCAGCCATTATAGGCCAGCCAATCGGTCAAGGGGCGAAGGGGGGAGTAATCCTCGGTTTCGATCAGCGCGGTATAATAGCAGGCACGCACCAGATAGGTGGAACTGCCAAAGAAGCGCAGCATGGCGGCGAAATCCACCTCAAACCCCAGCGCCCTTGTCGCGTAGTAGAGATTGGCCCCATCAACGAAAAGACCAACGCGTTCGACACCACCCTGGCGCCGCCCCTGATAAGAAGACATCCAATGAACCTCGATCGTTTGAAACAAGAGATCAATTACGAAAAATTGCGATACACCAAGCGTGGCGGCTTGTCATGTCCCGCATTCTTGTAGCCATCGGCGCCAATTTGCCCGCCGGCGATGGTGCGCCGCCCTTGAAAAGCTGCAAGGCGGCGCTTGCGGCGCTTGGGGTATTGCCAGGGCTTCGCCTAGTCGCGGCATCGCGCTGGTGGGAAAGCGCACCCATCCCGCCTGATCCCGCCTCTCCACGCTATGTGAATGGCGTGGCGTTGTTGGAAGGGTCAGCGGACCCGGCAAGCCTGCTATCCGCGCTGCAGGCCATTGAAAACGCTGCCGGGCGCACCCGGCCCTATCCCAATGCGCCGCGCGTCCTGGATTTGGATATCATTGATCTGGATGGGCTGGTGCGTGATGCACCGGACCCGATCCTGCCCCATCCGCGCGCCCATTTGCGCGGCTTTGTGCTGCTGCCCTTGGCCGAGGTCGCGCCCGATTGGGTGCATCCACGCCTGAAGCAACCCATCGCGGCGCTGATGGCTGCCCTGCCCGCGCAGGATGTAAGGCCCCTTCCCCAGCCTGATGGCCAAGGCGCTTGAAATCCTTGCAAAGCGGCGCCGGGGCGACTATTTAAATTTCACCACCGGTTCAGCCGGGCGCCCGGCCCCCGCCGCGCGCCCCTTTTGTCTTTGGAGCCCTCATGGCGCGCGTTACCGTTGAAGATTGCATAGAAAAAATCCCGAACCGCTTTGAACTCGTGCTGATGGCCGCGCAGCGTGCGCGCAATATCAGCCGGGGCGAGCAGATCGCGGTGGATCGCGACAATGACAAGAACCCGGTCGTGGCTTTGCGTGAAATCGCCGAGGAAAAGGCCGATCTTCCTTCATTGGAAGCTGATCTGATCAAGTCCTTGCAGCGCGCACCGGAACCGGAGCCTGCCGAGGAAGAAGTGATTGACCTGATCGCCACTGATGAAAACATTTTCGGCATCATGGATGTGCAGGAAGAAGCCCTGCCTGAGGCCGGCGCCGATGACATGGCGCCCGATGATCTGGAAGCCGCCATCGCCGCAGAGCTTGGGGGTAAACGATAGGAATGGCGATGGGGCGAAGCTTAACACCTTGCTTCCCCCCGCAATTTCCCCGCGCGCCTGAAGGCGTTGCCACGGGGCGTCCGCTCTCGCCCGGCACTGAACTGGCTTCCCGCGTTACCGCTTACGATCCGCGCGCCGATGCCGCGCTTATTGTCGGCGCCTATGATCTGGCCGCCGAAGCCCATGCGCCGCAAAAGCGCGATGATGGGCAGCCCTATATCGTGCATCCGCTCGCGGTCGCAGAAATCCTGGCGGGTTATCGGCTTGATACCGGGTCCATCATCACCGCGCTGCTGCATGACACGGTTGAGGATACGTCGCTCAAGCTTGGCGATATTGAAAGCCGCTTTGGCAAGGAAGTGGCGCGGCTGGTGGATGGCGTCACCAAGCTGACGCGGCTTGAACTGCAATCCGAACGCACCAAACAGGCTGAGAATTTCCGCAAACTCGTGCTGGCGATGAGCGAGGATATCCGCGTGCTGCTGATCAAGCTCGCGGATCGGCTGCATAATATGCGTACCATCTCTGGGATGCCGCAGCAGGAACGCCGCCGCAAGCAGGCGCGCGAAACGCTGGAGATTTACGCGCCGCTGGCTGAACGCATCGGCATGGATGCGCTGAAGACGGAATTGGAAACCCTTTCCTTCCGCGAAATGAATGCGGAAGCCTGGCAGACCATCGCCGCGCGGCTGACTTATCTGCGCGGCCAGGGCGCCGATTTGATCGAGGAGATTGAGGCGGATCTGCGCCGCGTTTTGGCCGATGCCGGTGTGACGGTGGTGGATATTCAGGGGCGGGAGAAATCACCCTATTCCATCTGGCTCAAAATGCAGAAAAAGAATGTCGCCTTTGAGCAATTATCCGACATCATGGCTTTTCGCATCATTGTGCCGGAAAAGGGTGATTGCTACGCCGCCCTTGGCGCCATTCATTCCGCCTATCGCGTGGTGCCGGGGCGCTTCAAGGATTGGATTTCAACGCCCAAGACCAATGGCTATCAAAGCCTGCATACGGGTGTCACGGTGCCGGCGCGGCGCAATGCCAAGATCGAAGTGCAAATCCGCACCAAGGAAATGCATGATATTGCGGAAAACGGTGTGGCCGCGCATTGGTCCTATAAGCAGGGCGCGGGGTCAGCGCGGGATCAGAAGCGCTATCCTTGGGTGCGCGATCTGTTGGAAATTCTGGAAACCGCCGCTGAGCCGCAGGAATTTCTGGAACATACCAAGCTTGAACTGCATCGCGACCGGGTTTTCTGCTTCACGCCCAAGGGCGATCTGATCGAATTGCCGCGCGGCGCGACACCGGTGGATTTCGCCTATGAAGTCCATAGCCAGGTCGGCGATGCCACTGTTGGCGCCAAGGTGAATGGCAAGATCGTCCCTTTGCGCCATGTGCTGGAAAATGGCGATCAGGTGGAAATCATCACCGCGCGCGGCGGCACGCCCAATCCGGGCTGGGAGCGTTTTGTTGTCACGGGCAAGGCGCGGGCGCGCATCCGCCGTGTCAACCACGCGCGGCAGCGTTCGGAACAGCGCGAAGAAGGGCGCAGCGCGATTGCCAAGGCGTTTCGTGCCGCAGGTCTCGATTTTTCGGAGAAGCTTGCCGAACCCGCGTTGAAGCCGCTGAAGCAGGCGGATTTTGAGGCGATGTGCGTGGCCGTTGCCAGCGGCAATCTCTCGCCGCGCGATGTGCTGCATGCCGCCGTGCCGGAATTGCGCGCCGCAGCCCGTGGGGCGGATCCGCTGCCACTCGCGAGGCCCAGGGGCAGGCTTGGCTCGGGTCCCACCCTGATGCCCGGCAAGGCGGAACGCCAATCAGCAGCCAAGCGCGATGCGGCGATGGGGGTGAAGGGGCTGGTGACTGGCATGGCGGTCAGCTTCGCCGGCTGCTGTCACCCTCTGCCGGGGGACCGTATTCTGGGCATTGTCACGACCGGGCGCGGCGTGACGATCCATCGCCAGGATTGCCATGGCTTGCAGGCCTTTGCCGCCACGCCGGAACGCTTCATTGATGTGGACTGGGATTATGATGGCGCGACCAAGGGCACCCATGTCGCGCGGGTGGAGTTGGTGGCGGAGAACCGCCCGGATGCCTTGGCGGGGGTCACCACGGCCATCGCCCGGCAGGAAGGGGTGGTGAATAGCCTTCGCATCACCAACCGGGCCGAGGATTGGTGTGAGGTGCTGGTGGATGTGGAAGTGCGCGATATTTCCCACCTGACCGCCGTGCTGGCGGCGCTGCGCGCCTGCCCCGGCATCACGCAGGTGGAACGCGGCAAGGGATAGACCAGCGCATGATCATCGGCATCGGGTCGGATATCCTGGATATCCGGCGCATTGAACGCACCATTGAACGCCACGGGGACCGCTTCCTGGAGCGTATCTTCACCACGGCTGAACGTGCCAAGGCCGAAAAGCGCACGGAACGCATCCGCGCAGCTACCTATGCCAAGCGCTTCGCGGCGAAGGAGGCTGCTTCCAAGGCACTCGGCACCGGGTTTCGCGCTGGCGTGTTTTGGCGCGATCTGGGGGTGGTGAATTTGCCATCCGGCCAGCCCACTTTGCGCCTGACTGGTGGGGCAGCAGAACGCTTGAAGGCCATTACGCCGGCTGGGCATGGCGCGGTGATAGCGCTCACCATGACCGATGAATTTCCCTATGCCCAGGCGATGGTGGTGATTACCGCCGTGCCGCTTCCTTGACAGGGCGCGCTACCCCGCTATGCCCTGGCCTGCATAGTGCCCTTCCGGTTCACATTCGTTCACCAGAAGGGCACTAAACCATTGTTTGGTCGCATGTCCCGAGCCGCCAAGTGATCCCACTTGGCTTGGACATGCTCCGGGCAGTCTCGCCGGGGCTTTATTGCGCCGGTTGGGCGTAACTTTTGGAATTGACATGGCCTCGAAGAAATCCGGCGGTTGGCTGGAAAGCGTAAAAACCATTGTCTATGCCGCCGCGATTGCGATTGGCATTCGTACGGTCGCGTTTGAGCCCTTCAATATTCCATCCGGTTCCATGATCCCTTCCTTGCAGGTCGGGGATTATCTTTTCGTCTCCAAATTCTCCTACGGCTATTCGCGCCATTCCATGCCCTTCAGCCCGCCGCTTTTTGAGGGGCGGATTTTCGGGTCCATGCCGAAGCGCGGCGATGTGGCGGTGTTCAAGCTGCCGCGTGATGGCAGCACGGATTACATCAAGCGCATCATCGGCCTGCCCGGGGATCGGGTGCAGATGCGCGGCGGTGTCCTGCATTTGAACGGGGCGCCGGTGCGGCGCGAATTGCTTGGCCCCTATACGGTGGAAGGCGATGGGCCGCGCATTACAGTGCGGCGCTTCCGCGAATTCCTGCCCGCGATTGATGGTGCACCGGGTGTGGCGCATGACATTCTGGAAGCATCCGATGATGCGCCCTTGGACAATACGCCGGAATTTCGCGTGCCGCCCGGGCATGTTTTCGCCATGGGCGATAATCGCGACAATAGCCTGGACAGCCGCGCGATGAATGCGGTGGGCTTCATTCCGATTGAAAATCTTGTTGGGCGCGCAGAGATCATTTTCTTTTCCGTGGATGGTTCCGCCGCCTGGTGGCAGGTGTGGAATTGGCCCTTTGCCATTCGCTGGTCTCGGCTATTCAGTACAGTCAAGTGATGCGCCGCCGCGTAAGATGATTGGTGATCTTGAAGCACGGCTTGGCCATCACTTTACCAGACCAGAATTGCTGACCCGCGCGCTGACCCATAGCACCGATGCGGAAAGCCGTGGTGAGGGGCTGCTTTCCAATGAGCGGCTGGAATTCGTGGGCGACCGCGTGCTCGGGCTTTGCATCGCCGAATGGCTGGCGGAGCGTTTTCCTGCCGAACGCGAAGGTGATTTGGCGAAGCGGCTTTCCATGCTGGTATCCGCCGATACGCTCTGCAAGATTGCTGAAGAATTGGGGCTTGGCCCTGATTTGCGCATGCCCGCGCGCTACCGCGCCACGGGGTTGATGGGGCCGCGTAATCTGCTTTCTGATGCTTTTGAAGCGGTGCTGGGCGCGATTTATCTGGATGGTGGAATCGCACCCGCGCGCGCTTTGGTGCGGCGCTGCTTTGCCAGTCTGATTGAAGCGGATGCGCGCCCGCCGACATCGCCCAAAAATCGCTTGCAGGAATGGACCCTTGGGCGCGGGCTTGGCTTGCCCGCCTATGGGCTGGTGCAATCGAGCGGACCCGCCCATGCGCCGCGCTTTGTGATAAATGTGCTGGCGGCGGGGCGGGAAGCGCAGGGTGAGGGCGATAGCAAACGCGCCGCGGAACAGGCAGCGGCGGAAGCCTGGTTGAAGGGTTTGGAAACATGACAACGCGTTGCGGGTTGATTGCTATTCTGGGCGCGCCCAATGCCGGCAAATCTACGTTGGTGAATAGGCTTGCCGGCAGCAAGGTGACGATTGTCTCGCCCAAGCCACAGACCACGCGCTTTCGCGTGCGCGCCGTGGTGATGCGCGGTGAAAGCCAATTGGTGCTGGTGGATACGCCCGGGATTTTCATGCCGCGCCGGCGGCTTGATCGCGCCATGGTCGCCGCCGCCTGGGGTGGCGCGCAGGATGCGGATGTGGCGCTGCTGATTGTGGATGCGCGCGCGGGGCTGACGGAGCCCTTGCGCGCCATCATCGAAAGACTGGGCAAGACGCGCCGGCCCATTTGGTTGGTGCTGAACAAGACCGATCTGATCCCGCGCGAAAAATTGCTGCCGTTGACAGCGGAATTGCACAAGCTGCTGCCTTTCGCCGAGACTTTCATGATCTCCGCCGAAAAAGGCGAGGGCTTGGATGATCTGCTGGATCGCCTGGCGGCCACAGTGCCACCCGGGCCGTATCTTTTTCCGGAAGATGATCTGACCGATTTGCCGAACCGCATGTTGGCCGCCGAGATTGTGCGCGAACAAATCCTGCGCCAGACCCATCAGGAAGTGCCACACCATGCTTCGGTTGAAACCGAAAGCTGGACTGAAAAGCCCGATGGGTCGGTGCGCATTGATTGCACCATCTACATCGCCCGTGCGACGCAAAAGGCGATCCTGATTGGGGATAAGGGCAGCCGCATTCGTGAAATTGGGCGGCTCGCGCGCTTGGAATTGATCAAGCTTTTGGAACGCCCGGTGCATCTTTTCCTGAATGTGAAGGAAAAGCCCGATTGGGATGAACAGGCCGCGCGCATCCGCGCCATTGGGCTTGAGGATGCCGGCTGAAGCAATGCCGCCATGAGCATTGAATGGCAGGCCCCGGCGGTGGTGCTTGATCTTCGCCCGCATGGTGAAGGCGGCGCGGTGGTGACGGTGCTGACCGAAGCGCATGGCCGCCATGCCGGGCTGGTGAAGGGCGGCGGGTCTCGTGCTCAGGCGGGGCTATGGCTGCCGGGCAATTTGATCGAGGCGCGCTGGGTCGCGAGACTCTCCGATCAATTGGGCAGTCTTTCCGGGGAAATGGTGCATCCGGCGGCGGCACTCGCCATGGATGAACCCCTGTCGCTCGCGTTGCTGTCTTCCGCCTGCGCCATCGCCGCCGATGCCCTGCCGGAACGCGAAGCCCATCCGCGCGCCTTTGCGGGCCTAGTTTCCCTGATCGGCCATTTGGCCGGCGGCGCTGAGGGCGTGATCGCGGATTATGTGCGGTTTGAAGCGCTGATCCTGGCCGAGCTTGGCTATGGGCTTGATCTGGCCACCTGCGCCGTGACGGGGGTGAGCGAAGGCTTAACGCATGTCTCCCCGCGCACGGGCCGCGCGGTCAGCGCCGGGGCGGCAGCGCCTTATCTGGATAAGCTGCTCCCCCTGCCCGGCTTTCTGCGCGATTCGGACAGCCTGGGTGAGGCTGCATCCTGGGTGGCGGGGCTGCGGCTGACGGGGCACTTCCTGGAACGTGATGCCTTTGGCGCGCGGCACCGCCCCTTGCCCGAAGCGCGTTTCAGATTGGCGGAGCGGATAGCTGCATTGATGGGCGACGCACCCGATAATGCATGACGCCGGTTTGCCCACCCATGGCGGCCTCACAAATTTCGTGAAACTCATCGGGCAGGGAATGCAGCCTTTCGGGTTCAAGGCGTAAGCCATTCAGCGTTGCAACGTGATTCCAGCCAAGATTGCGCAGCGTCATGGCTGCCCTTTCCGCCGCCATCTCGGCGGAGCTCGCCAAATTGAAGACCAGAAAGCAGCGAAATTCGCCAAGCGGCGCCAAGGTGGCGGGGCCGGCAATGCCCTCGGCCCAGGTCACCCAGACCTTGAGCATGGGCGGCGGCGGCAGGGCCGGCACGGCGGGCGCGATGGCAAGGATCATCATGGCCTAAGGATAGGGCAAGAATGCTTTACGAAGTCTTGAAGCAAGGCGGGGGGCAAGGCTTTGCACTACATCAAGCCCGCGGTTAGACCTTGCCCTGAATAAGGACACGATTCTCCCATGCCCGATGATGTGAAATCCCTGACGCCCAGCGGGGCGGAACGCGAAACGCGGCTCGCGGATGCGCTGTCTGAACGCTATCTGGCCTATGCGCTTTCCACCATTACCGCGCGGTCACTGCCGGATGTGCGGGATGGGTTGAAGCCCGTGCATCGGCGCCTGTTATGGGCGATGCGGCAATTGCGGCTTGATCCGGATGCGGGCTTCAAGAAATGCGCGCGTATCGTGGGCGATGTGATGGGTAAATATCACCCCCATGGTGATGCCGCGATTTATGAGGCGATGGTGCGGCTCGCGCAGGATTTTGCGGCGCGTTACCCCTTAGTCGAAGGCCAGGGCAATTTCGGCAATATTGATGGCGATAACCCGGCCGCCATGCGCTACACCGAAGCGCGGCTGACGGAAGTGGCGCAAGCGCTGCTGGAAGGGATTGAGGAAGACGCGGTTGATTTCCGCGCCACTTATGATGGTGAGGAACGCGAACCCATCGTGCTGCCGGCGGCCTTTCCGCATTTACTGGCGAATGGCGCGGCGGGGATTGCGGTGGGTATGGCAACCTCCATCCCGCCGCATAATGCTGGGGAGCTTTGCGCGGCTGCGTTGGAATTGGTGCGCAATCCTGCCGCCGAGACGCGCGATTTGCTGCGCCACATCAAGGGGCCGGATTTCCCAACCGGCGGCATTCTGGTGGAAGCGCCAGAGTCTATCGCCGAAGCCTATGAAACCGGGCGCGGCGGGTTTCGCGTGCGCGCCAAATGGGAAGTGGAAAAGGGCAAGGCGGGAAGCTGGGCGATCATTGTCACCGAAATCCCCTATCAGGTGCAAAAAGCCAGGATGATCGAACAGATCGCGCAGTTACTCGAAGAAAAGAAGCTGCCGCTGCTGGCGGATTTGCGCGATGAAAGCACCGAACAGGTGCGGATCGTGCTGGAACCGAAATCCCGTAATGTAGAACCGGCGGTGCTGATGGAAACGCTGTTCCGTGCCACGGCGCTGGAATCACGTTCTCCGCTGAACATGAATGTGCTGGATGCGAACCGCACGCCGCGCGTCATGGGCTTGAAGGAAGTGCTGCGCGCCTGGCTGGATCATCGGCATGAGGTGCTGCAGCGGCGCACCAATCATCGGCTGGGCGCCATTGCGCGGCGGCTTGAGATTCTTGATGGCTATCTGATTGCCTACCTTAACTTGGATGAGGTGATCCGCATCATCCGGGAAGAAGATGAACCAAAGCCCCGCCTGATGGAACGCTTCGGCCTGACCGATACGCAAACCGAAGCCATTCTGAATATGCGGCTGCGGGCGCTCCGGCGCCTGGAAGAAATGGAAATCCGTAAGGAGCATAAGAAGCTTTCGGCGGAACAGAAAAAGCTTCAGGCACTGATGAAATCCGAAGCGACGCGCTGGGAAACGATTGCGGAAGAAATTGAAAGCATGCGCGCGCGCTTCGGCGATGGCGCGCTTGGTGCGCGGCGCACGGCGACCGGCGCGCTTCTGCCAGAAGTGGTGGTGGATGAAGCGGCCTTTGTGGAGCGTGAGCCGATAACCGTGATCCTGTCTGAGAAAGGCTGGATCAGGGCGCAGAAGGGCCATGTGTCCCTGGATGGCGAATTGCGCTTCAAGGAAGGCGATAGCCTGTTCATCGCACTGCATGCGGAGACCACGGATCGGCTGGTGATTTTTGCCACCAATGGCAAGGCCTTCACGCTGAAGGCCGATGCCATTCCGCGCGGGCGCGGCGATGGTCAGCCGGTGCGCCTGATGCTTGATCTGACCAATGAAGATGCGGTGGTTGCCATGTTCGTGCATCGCGAAGGGCTGCGCTATCTGGTGGCGGCGTCCGACGGCAAAGGATTTTTCGTTAAGGCCGAGGAATTGCTTGCGGAAAAGCGTACCGGCAAGCAGGTGCTGAATGTGGACGCGCCGGTCGAAGCGGCGGTCTGCGCGCCGGCGGAAGGCGATTGCGTTGCGGTGATTGGCGAAAACCGCAAATTGCTGATTTTCCCGATTGACCAGGTGCCCGAGATGACGCGCGGGCGCGGTGTGCAATTGCAAAGCTATCGCGATGGCGGGCTTTCGGATGCCAAGGTCTTCACCCGGAAGGAAGGGCTTTCCTGGGTGCTTGGCGAAAGAACCCGCACCGAGACCGATTTGCGCGCCTGGGTTGGCAATCGCGCCGGCGCGGGCAAGGCGCCGCCGAATGGGTTCCCGCGGTCCAATCGGTTTGAATGAAAAAACCCCAGTGTGATTGCTCACACTGGGGCCGTTGTTTCAGCGCTGATAACGCGCCTTACGGCATCGCGACATCAATGCCCTGATAGAAGTAATTCTGCGCGCGGATTTCATCATCCGTGAGCCGCCGGCCCGCCGGGATCACCACCGTGCCATCCTGGCGCGTGATCGGGCCGTCAAACGGGTGCAGCGTGCCGGCAGCGATGGCGTCACGGATGCGCGTTGCCTCGCTCACTTCCTCGGGCGTCATATTGGTGAAGGGGGCCATGCGGAACATGCCGCTACCAAGCCCGCCCCAGGTATCCGTCGGGCGCCAGGTGCCGTCCAGCACTGCCTTCGCACGATCGGCATAGTAATCGCCCCAGTTATTGACGCTGCTGGTCAAATGCGCGCGCGGTGCGAAGCGTGTCATGTCAGATGCCTGGCCGAAGCCGAAAATGCCGCGTTGTTCCGCCAATTGCAGCGGCGCCGGGCCATCGGTGTGGCTGCACAGCACGTCGCAGCCCTGGTCAATCAGGGCGCGAGCTGCATCGGCCTCTCGCGCTGGGTTCGACCAGGCATTCACCCACACCACGCGCACCTTCATGGAAGGATCCACCGACCAGGCGCCGCGCATCACGGTATTGATGGCGCTGATCACCTCCGGCACCGGGAAGGTGGCGACATAGCCGATGGTCTTGGAACGGGACTTGCGCGCAGCGATCACGCCCTGGACGTAGCGGCCTTCGTAGAAGCGGGCATTGTAGATCGCCATATTCGGCAACGTTGTCGGGCCGGTCGCGTTTTCGAAGAATACGCCGGGGTGCTGCGGCGCCATGCGCTGCGTGGGGGCGAAATAGGAAAAGCTGGTGGTGAAGATCAGCCGATGGCCGGTGCGGACCAGCTGCGTCACAACGCGGTCGAAATCGGGTGGTGCGACGGATTCCACCGTGGTGGCATTGACGCGGTCGCCCAGCACTTCGGCCATGCGGCGGCGGCCCTGGTCGTGCATATGCGACCAGCCGAAATCGCCGACCGGGCCGATCAGGACCACGCCTACGCTCAGGCGCGATTGCGCTTCGGCCTGATGTCCGAAGGCGGCAGCGCCTGCAAGACCGGCAGAGCCGGCCATAAGGTGACGACGGGTGATGTTCATGAAGCTCTCCCTGAAAAGCTAGGTGGATTAAGCAAATTTAATACCAATGCGGAAGGCCCTATCTGTCGGGCACAAAAGGCACGCCGAGCGAGGCCGGCCCCGCCGCGCCCCCTCGCCTTGCCCGCATAATGAGCACCAGCACCAGAATCGTGATCAGATAGGGCAAGGCCGCCAGAAACTGCGATGGCAAGGGCACGCCCGCCGATTGCGCATGCAACTGCAGGATCGTCAGCGCGCCAAACAGATAGGCGCCGACCATGGCCCTGAAGGGCAGCCAGGAGGCAAAGACGACGATGGCCAGCGCAATCCAGCCCCGCCCGGCGGTCATGCCGCTGGTCCAGAAGGGGGTCAGGACCAAGGACATATAGGCCCCCGCCAGGCCCGCGCATCCGCCGCCGAACAGGATGGCCAGCAGGCGTATGCGCCGCACCGGATAGCCAAGCGCATGCGCCGCCGCATGGTTTTCGCCGACCGCGCGCAGGACAAGGCCCGCCCGGCTTCGGGTCAGAAACCACCAAACGCCGATGACCAATGCCACCGAGGCATACACAAACGGGTCCTGATGGAACAGCACCGGCCCGATAAAGGGAATATCGGACAGCAGCGGGACTTCGATCTTGCCGATGCCGGCGCGCTGCACGCCCACAAAGGGCGCGCCGATCACGCCCGAAAGCCCAAGCCCGAGGATGGCCAAAGCCAGCCCCGCCGCCACCTGATTGGCCGCAAGCCCCAAGACAAGGGCGGCAAATACCAGGGACAGCGCCATGCCGGCCAGCACGGCCACCAGCACGCCAAGCGTGGAAGACCCGGTGGCGATGGCCGCCGCAATGCCAGCGGCAGCGCCGATCACCATCATGCCCTCAACGCCCAGGTTCAAAACGCCGGCGCGTTCCACCACCAATTCCCCAATCGCTGCGATCAGCAGTGGGGTGGAAGCGGTGATGATGGTCAGGATAATGGCTTCGAACAGCGTCATGCCGCCGCCCCCCGGATCAGGCGGAAGCGATACAACAGCAGGCTATCGCAGGTGAGCACAAAGAATAGCAAAAGCCCTTGCAGCACGCGTGTCGCATCAAGCGGCAGGCGCAGCATGATTTGCGCATTCTCGCCGCCGATGAAGGTGATGGCGATGAAAACACCGGCGAACAGACAACCAATCGGATTAAGCCGCCCGAGGAAGGCGACGATGATCGCAGTGAATCCATAGCCAGGCGAAAGGCCAGGCTGCAATTGCTTGATGGTGCCCGCCGCTTCCAGCACGCCCGCGAGTCCCGCGAGTGCGCCCGAGATCATGAAAACCGTGATGATCAGCCGCGCCTCAGAAAACCCAGCAAAGCGCGCGGCGCGCGGCGCTTCGCCCACCAGGCGGATTTCAAACCCCTTCAGCGTGCGCCCCATCAGCAGCATGAAGCCCAGTACCACCGCAATCATGATCGGCGTGCCGATATTGAGCCGCCCGCCCGCCATCAGCAGCGGCAAAGTCGCTTCCGCTTCGAACACCACGCTATTGGGCATGTTGAAGCCGGCGGGGTCTCGCCACGGGCCACGCACCAGGAAATCCAGCAGCAATTCCGCGACATACACCAGCATCAGGCTGGTCAGGATTTCATTGGCGCCGAAGCGGATGCGCAGGATGGCGGGGATCAAGGCGAAACACGCGCCTGCCATGGCGCCCGCCAGCAGCATCACCGGCAAAAGCCATGGGCCTTGTGTGCTGCCATGGGTGATGATGGCGACATACCCACCCGCCATGGCGCCGAACAGGAATTGCCCCTCGGCACCGATATTCCAGACCTTCGCGCGGTAGCAAACCGCCAGCCCAACCGCGATCAGCACCAAGGGTGTCGCCTTCACCGCCACTTCCTGCAAGCCCCAGGAATCCGAGAGCGGATCGAGGAAATACGTGCTCAGCGCGGCCACCGGGTCCTTACCCAGCAGCGCAAACATAATGGCGGCAGAAATCATGGTGAGTGCCACGGCAATCAGCGGAGAGATCAGCATGAGGCTGATTGGCGTTTCGGTGCGACGCTCCATCACAAGCTTCATCACGCCGCCATCCCCGCCCCGCCCATCAATAGGCCGAGCGATTCACGTGTGGCTTCAGCAGTTGGCATGGCGGGCGAAAGCCGGCCCATGAACATCACGCAAAGCCGGTCTGAGATTTCCAGCAGCTCATCCAAATCCTGGCTGATCACCAGCACCGCGCTACCCGCGCGCGCCAAATCCATCAGCGCCTGGCGAATGGTGGCGGCGGCACCTGCATCCACGCCCCAGCTTGGCTGCGCCACCACCAGAATGCCGGGCTGGCGCGCGATTTCCCGCCCGATCACAAACTTCTGCAAATTGCCGCCGGATAGCGCGCGCGCTTCCGGATCGGCGGGGCCTTTGCGCACATCAAAGGCGCGCACCACCTTGCCCACGAAATCCGTCAGCTTCGCGCGATCCACCAGCCCATGACGCAGGAAACCATTGGTGGCGTGGCCTGAAAGCAGCGCATTTTCGGAAAGCCGCATGGCCGGTGCCGCACCATGGCCAAGCCGTTCTTCCGGCACAAAGGCCGCACCGCGTCGGCGCCGGTCATTGATGCCGGCGCGGCCCACCGCGACACCATCCATGATAATGGCCGCGTCATGGGGGGCTAATTCTTCGCCGCTGAGGGCTGCAAAAAGCTCATCCTGGCCATTGCCGGCAACACCGGCGATGCCGAGCACCTCACCGGCGCGCAGTTCCAGGCTGATCTTGTCAAGCGCAATGCCATGCGCGTGCTGCGGCGGGAGTGACAGCGCCGAAACCGCAAGCCGCACCGGGCCTTGCGGTTCGATCACATCATGGCGGATGGGCACCACATCTCCACCCATCATCATGCGCGCCAAGCTTGCCGCGGTTTCCGCGCGCGGGTCACAATGCGCCACCACCTGCCCGCCACGCAAAATGGTCGCGGCTTCGCAAATGCGCCGCACCTCTTCCAACTTATGGGAGATGTACAGCACCGAACGCCCTTCGGCCCGCAGCCGCGCAAGGGTTGCGAAAAGTCCCTCGGCTTCCTGCGGCGTCAGCACGGATGTGGGCTCATCCAGGATCAGCAGGCTTGGGTCCTGCATCAGGCAGCGCATGATCTCAACGCGCTGGCGTTCGCCCACGGAAAGCCGCCAGACTTCACGGCTGGGATCAAGCGGCAGGCCATAGGCGCGGCTGGTTTCAGCAAGGCGTTCCGCGATTTCCTCAAGGGCGCCCGCATCATCCAAGGCGAGTGCCACGTTCTCCGCCACCGTCAGCGCCTCAAACAGCGAAAAATGCTGAAACACCATGCCAATGCCAAGCGCGCGGGCGGCGCGTGGCGTTTCCACCTGCACCGGCGCGCTGCGCCAGACCAGCCGCCCCGCATCCGGGCGCAGCAGGCCATAGATGATTTTTACGAGCGTGGATTTGCCGGCGCCATTTTCGCCAAGCAGGGCGTGGATTTCACCGGGTGCCACCGTCAGGTCCAGGGCGTCATTCGCCACCAGCGCGCCAAAGCGCTTGGTAATGCCCTCGGCGGCCAGAAGCGGGGGGGTGACTTGCATGAACCGCCTGTAACCTTTTTCGCGCCCGCTGTCGCCGGGGCAGCAGGCCAAAAAATCAGCCCGGCAGGGCGAAGGCGGTAAGCTCTGCGCGCAATTCGGGCATGCCCTGGCCGGTTTCGCTGCTGGTCACCATCACCACCGGATGTCCTGCGGTATGGCGCCGGGCGAGGCCCTCAACCTCTGCCAAGCGCTTGGCCAATTGGGCGGGCGGCACATCATCGGCCTTGGTCAGCACGATCTGGAAGGCGACGGCAGCATCATCCAATAATTTCATCGCGGCAAGGTCGGCGGATTTCGTTTCAATCCGCGCATCCATCAGCAGCAGCACGCGGCCAAGATTGGGCCGACCGCGCAGATATTCGAACATCATGCCCTGCCAATCGGCCTGCAATTCCTTCGATGCCTTGGCATAGCCATAGCCAGGCATATCCACCAGCGCCAGCCGATCACCCAGGTTGAAGAAATTGAGCTGGCGCGTGCGCCCCGGCGTATTGGAAACCCGCGCCAGCGCATTGCGCCCTGTCAGCGCATTCAGCAGCGAAGATTTGCCGACATTGGATCGCCCGCAAAAGGCAATTTCCGGCAGGCCGGGCGGCGGCACTTGTTCAAGCTTCTGCGCGCCAAAATAGAAATCACAAGGTCGCGCAAAAAGCAGCCGCCCCGCTTCAAGCAGGGCGGCGCGCGCTTCTTCCGTAGTAGCCTCGGCCACGCCACTCATCACGCGAACCTGGCAAGCGGCGTCACGCCTACTTGCCGCCGGCCTTGGCGGCGCGGGATGCAGCGCGTTCATGGCGCATGATGTAGTATTGCTGGCCAACGGAAAGCGTATTGTTCCAGGCCCAATAGATGATCAGCCCCGCCGGGAAGGATGCCAGCATGAAGGTGAAGATCACCGGCATCCAGGCAAAGATTTTCGCCTGAATCGGATCAGGCGGCTGCGGGTTCAGCTTTTGCTGAATCCACATGGTCAGGCCCATGATCAAGGCCCAGGCCGGCATATGGAGGAAGGTGCTCCAGGCCGCGGGATCAAAGGGCAGCAGGCCGAACAGGTTGAACAGGTTCGTCGGGTCCGGCGCAGACAAATCCTTGATCCAGCCAAAAAAGGGCTGGTGGCGCATTTCGATGGTGACAAACAGCACCTTGTAAAGCGCGAAGAACACCGGGATCTGAAGCAGGATGGGCAAGCAGCCGGAGGCAGGGTTGACCTTCTCACTCCGGTAGAGCGCCATCATTTCAGTTTGCGCCTTTTGCGGATCATCCTTGTAGCGTTCCTTGAGCTCCGCCATTTTGGGCGCCAGCACCTTCATCTTGGCCATGGATTTATAGGCCTTGTTGGCCAGCGGGAAAAACAGGATCTTGATGGCGAGCGTGAAGACCAGAATGGCGACACCGAAATTACCAAAAAGCTGGAACAGCCAATCCAGCGCATAGAAGAAGGGCTTGGTCAGGAAGTAGAACCAGCCGAAATCAATCGCCTTGTCGAAATCCTTGATGCCGAAGCGCGCTGCGTAATCATCCAGCAGATGCACTTCCTTGGCGCCGGCAAATAGCCGGCTTTTGAAGCCATCCGTGGCACCCGGCGCGATTTGTTGCGCGGCAGGCGCGGCGATATCCACCTGCCAACGCTCACCCGCCGTGCCGGGCGCTTCGCTGACAAAGCGATAGGCAGCGCGCATCGGTTGATCAGGCGCGGCCGGCATCAGCGCGGCCAACCAATACTTGTCGGTAATGCCGACCCAACCGCCGACATCTTCCTGTTCAAAAGCCGGGCCACGACGCTTCTGTGCCTCGGACTTCGCGTCAGAGAAGGTCACTTCATTCAAGCGCCCGCCAATCACGCCGGTGAAGCCTTCATGCAGAATGAAGAAGCCTTCCACCTTGGGCGTCACTTCGCGCCGAATACGCGCCCAGGGCAGCACTGCCACCGTATCGCCGCTGGTATTGCGCATGCGCTGTTCGGCGGAGAACATGTAATTCTCATCCAGCGTCAACTGGATTTCGAAAACCTGTCCCTGGCCATTATCCCAAGTCAGCGTCACCGGCTTGCCGGGCGCGAGCGGCCCACCGCTGATCTGCCAATCCGTATCGCTATCCGGCACACGGGTGCGGCCATCGGCTGCCGTCCAGCCCCATTGCGCAAAATAAGGCGCGGCGGAATCGCGCGGGGCGAAAAGCCGCACGGGGGGGGAAGCGGGGTCAACGGTTTCCCGATGACGCAGCAGCACCAGATCATCCAGCCGCGCGCCGCGCAGATTGAGATTGCCGGCGACCGAGGGGCTTTCAATGGCAATACGGCGCGCCGGGGCGCGCGCGGCAGGTGCGGCTTCCTGCTGTGATGGCGCGGTAAGAATGGGTGTCGCCGGCACAGGCGCGCCGGACGCTGCCGGCGCGGGCACGGCTGGCACAGGCGCCTGTTGCGTGATGGGCGCCGGCGCTTCGGGCGGCATGTTCATGCGCTTGTACACGTCGAAAAGCAGCAATATGCCGATTGAAAGCGCAATCGCGGCGAACAGGCGCTTCTGATCCATGGCGGGTGCTCAGCCTTTGGTGTTTTTGGGGCGGGGAACGGGGTCGTAGCCGCCGGGGGTCCAGGGGTTGCAGCGCAGGATGCGCCGCGTGGTCAACCAGGTGCCGCGGAGCGCGCCGTGGTCTTCCAAAGCTTCCAGCGCGTAATCGCTACAGGTCGGGTAGTGGCGGCAATGGCTGCCGATAATGCCGCGCAGCGTATAGCGATACGCATGCACGCAGCCCTTCAGCGCAACGGTCGGCAGGCTCATGGTGACACGCCCGCTTGGCGGAGTGCCGCGCGCAAATCCTCGATCAACAGGGGAAAGGGGCGCTCGGCGGTCCCATCACGCCCGATCAGCACCAGATCCCAGCCGGAAAGCCCCATAGCCGGAAGCGTCAGCCGTGCGGCTTCCTTCAGGCGCCGGCGGGCCCGGTTGCGGATCACGGCATTGCCGATTTTCTTCGTCACGGTGAAGCCCAGCCTCAGCGACGGTTCGGGGATGGCGAGCGCTTGCAAAACAAGCCCAGGACGCGCCGCGCGCTTGCCACGCGATGCGGCGCGCAAGAATTCCCGGCGCTTCTTAAGCCTTTCCAGCCGCGGTGCCGCCGGGGGCAATGGCGCGGCGATGGCTTCAAGCCGCTCCATCCCGTCACCCCCGCGTGAGGCTCTTCAGGCGGAAAGACGCTTGCGGCCCTTGGCGCGGCGATTGGCCAGCACCTTGCGGCCGCCCACAGTCGAAAGGCGGGAGCGAAAGCCATGGCGACGCTTCCGAACGAGCTTGGAGGGCTGATAGGTACGCTTCACGATACTTCTCCCAGAGGGTCGTAGCCATAAGGCAAAGAAAGAGCGCCGGCGGCGGGCCATTGGCAGACCCACCCCGGCGGGGTGCCGTCCCTATACGGAGAGCCGGCGCCATCCGTCAACCTGAAGCGCCCTGAAAAGCGATTGACGCTGGCGGAAAGCGGCCCGCATCATCCCTTAAATGGCTGGGAAAGCTGCGGCGCGGTGGGTTCCGCCATGCCGAAAGGGGGAGGATGGGCATGGCTGAAGCGCCCTATGACACGGTTTTGCAGAATTTCCGTCTGGCCGATGGCGGGCCACCGGGACAGCGCCTGGCGCTGAAAGATGGGCGGATTGCGGCCATCCTGCCGCCGGATGCTCCAGCGCCCCTTGCAGGGCAGGTGCTGGATTTGGGCGGGGATTTGCTGCTGCCCGCCCTGGTGGATGGCCATATGCATCTGGACAAGACGCTATTTGGCCTGCCCTGGACGCCCCATGCCGCCGAGCCCTTCCGCATGAGCCGGATTGCGACTGATCAGGCGCTGCTGCCATCCCTGCCCTTGGATACCGCAGCGCGCGCCGGGGCGCTGATCCGGCGCTGTGTTGCGAATGGCACGGCGCATATCCGCACCCATGCGGATATCACGCCAGCCTTTGGACTTTCCGCCCTGGAAGGCGTGCTGGCAGCGCGGGAGGCGCATAAGGCCGCCGCGACCGTGCAGATAGTGGCCTTCCCCCAGGCGGGCGTCATGCGCGCCGGGGGCAAGCCGATGCTTGATTTGCTGGATGCTGCCATTGCCGCGGGGGCTGAGCTTGTGGGCGGCATTGACCCTTGCGAGGTGGATCGCGAC
The DNA here is from genome assembly GCA_020249145.1 of Roseomonas sp. Taxonomy (GTDB): domain Bacteria; phylum Pseudomonadota; class Alphaproteobacteria; order Acetobacterales; family Acetobacteraceae; genus Neoroseomonas. The sequence goes on from JADCGF010000007.1 coordinate 344,195, forward strand.
CCGCGCGGGCAATTGGACGGCATTTTCGCAATTGCCGAAAAGCGCGGTGTTGGCGTGGATATCCATTTGCATGAACCCGGTGAGCTTGGCCTGTTCAGCCTGCTTGAAATCTGCGCCCGCGTGCGCGCGCATGGCATGGCGGGGCGGGCCACCATCAGCCATGGGTTCTGCTTGGGTGGTATTGCCGAATCAAAACAGAAGGCGGCGGCGGAGTTGATGGCTTCCTGCGGTGTCGCTTTGGTGACGCATGGCGCGGGCAGTGCGACCATGCCGCCGCTCATGCTGCTGCGCCGCGCTGGTGTGCGGGTGTTCTGTGGCAATGATGATGTGCGCGATACCTGGAGCCCCTATGGCAATGCCGATATGCTGGAACGCGCTTCCGTGATCGGCTGGCGGGAAGATTTGCGCCACGATCCGTTGATCCTCGAATTATTCAGCATGGTGTCTTCCGAAGGCGCCGCCGCGCTTGGCATTGCGGATTACGGCATAGCGCCCGGCAACCCAGCGCATTTCTTCACCATTGCGGCTGAGAATATTCCGGATGCCATTGGCGCACATCCGCCGCGCCGACGCGTGTTTCACGCGGGGCGCCTGGTGGCAGAAAATGGCGCATGGGGGCAAGCGGCATGAGCAATATAGTGGAAGAAGCCGGGGTTTTTGACTTTGTTGTCTCAGGCGCCGGTTCCGCCGGGGCAGCCGTTGCGGCGCGGCTTTCGGAAGATGGGCGTTATACCGTGTGCCTATTGGAAGCGGGACCACCGGATCGCAACCCGTGGATCCATATTCCGCTTGGTTTTGCGAAAGTCTATGCGAATTCGGCGATCAATTGGTGCTTTGAAAGCCAGCCTCAAGAGCGATTGAATGGCCGGAAGTTCTTTGTGCCGCGCGGCAAGACCTTGGGCGGCACCAGTTCCATCAATGGCATGGTCTATATGCGCGGCCATCCGCGCGATTATGATTCCTGGCGCCAGCGCGGCTGCACCGGTTGGGATTACGATTCCGTCCTGCCCTACTTCAAGAAAAGCGAAAACCAGGCGCGCGGGGCGGATGAATTCCATGGTGTTGGCGGGCCGCTTAATGTCTCGGACCACACTGGCACAACAGCATTGACGGAAGCCATGATCAGCGCGGCGGAACAGGCCGGCATTCCACGCAACCCGGATTTCAATGGCCGTGTGCAGGAAGGCACGGGGTATTATCAATCCACCACCAGCGCCAATCGGCGGTGGAGTTCGGCCCGCGCCTATCTGGCGCCGGCCAAGGGGCGCGCCAATCTTGATATCCGCACCAATGCCCATGCGACGCGCGTGGTGATTGAAAATGGCCGCGCGATTGCCGTGGAGTATCGTGATCCCGGCGGGCTTAAGCGCGTGCGCGCGCGGCGGGAAGTGATTGTCTCCGGCGGGGCTTATGGTTCCCCGCAACTATTGCAATTATCCGGTCTTGGGCCGGCAGAGCATTTGCAGGAAATGGGCATTCCGGTGCTGCGCGATTTGCCGGCAGTAGGCGCCAATTTGCATGATCATTTCTGCGTCTATCTGATGTGGCGCTGCGCCAAGCCCGTTACCTTCAATGATCTGGAAAACAGCTGGCCGCGCAAGATTGCCGCCGCTTTGCAATATGGCTTGTTTCGCAGCGGCCCCATGGCGGTGAATGCCGTGCGCACAGGGGTATTGACCAGAACCGACCCGCGCCTGGAACAGCCGGATTTACAGATCAACCTGCTGGAATGGAGCACGCTGGAACGCAACAAAAAAGGTGTGATCCCGCATCCGTTTTCGGGCTTTACGCTGAGCCCGGTGCATCTGGCGCCCGAAGGGCGCGGCACGGTGCTTCTGGCAAGCCCCGATCCCTTCGCCGCGCCGGCCATTACCTTCGGGTTTCTCGCTTCCGATTATGATCTGCGGGCGATGCTGACCGGCATAAGGCTTGCGCGGCGCTTGGCAGAACAGCCGGCCTTGAAGCCCTTCGCGCTTGGCGAATTGGTTCCCGGTGAGGCGTTTTCGACCGATGCGGATATGGAACGCTTTGTGCGTGAAACCGGCACCACCAACCACCACCCTTCCAGCAGTTGTGCCATGGGCATTGGCAGCAGTAGCGTGGTGGATCCCAGGCTTCGCGTGCATGGCGTGGCGGGGCTGCGCGTGGCGGATGCTTCCATCATGCCATCCGTTGTCGCCGGCAATACCAATGCGCCTTCCATCATGATTGGTGAAAAGGCCGCGGATATGATTCTGGAAGATGCGCGGGCCGCCGCCTGAAAGGACGGATATGATTTCCCTGCTTGGCACCTGGCAATTGCTGCGCGTCACCGCGACTGATGCGGCGGGAAAGCCTCTGGAACATCACCAATACGGGCCTGAGCCCACCGGCATTGTGCAATTCGGCGCGCATCGCATGCAGGCGGCCACGGGCGATGGCCGCGCCGTGCTGCCGCCCGGCGTGCAGCGCTTCTGGTCCGCCTATACGGGCAATTACCGCTTCGATGGCAAAGTGCTGGTCACGCGCGTGGATGACAGCAATCTGGCGGACCGCATTGGTGGCGACCAGGTCCGCCAAGTCCGCGCGGATGGCGCAGGGGTTTGGCTGAAGCCGCCGGCACGCCTGGTGGATGGCGCCATGCAGCAATTGGAATTGTACTGGGAGAGGATTGGCTGAAACCCGCCCTGCACGCCGTTACGCGAAAGCCTGCTGGCGGCGGTTAAGCCGCCAGAGAAACCACAGCGCGATGGATAGATTGACCAAATTCCACGCAATGCCATTCAACATCGCCGCCGTATAGCCGCCGGTTGCGTCAAACAGCGCACCCGCCATCCATCCGCCAATGGCCATGCCAACCATGGTGGAAGACAGCGCCATGCCGACACGGCTGCCGGCCTCTGACGGCGGAAAGTTCTCGCGCACAATCATGGCGTAGCAGGGCACCAGCCCGCCCTGGAACAGGCCGAACATGAAGGACACCAGGAACAACGCCATCAAGCCATCAGATGGCAGGAACAGCAGCAATGCGATGCCTTGCAGCAGGGATGATAGCACAAGCGTTCGCACGCCGCCGATACGGTCCATGATGAAGCCGAAAATCAGGCGCGATGCGATGCCGCTGGCGAGCATGACGGAGAGCATTTGCGCCCCGCGCGCGGCGCCGAAACCAAGGTCCACGCAATAGGCGACGATATGCACCTGCGGCATGGCCATGGCGATGCAGCAGGTGATGCCGGCCAGGATGATCAGTGTCTGCAAGACATTTGGCGGAAGTCCGAGCGCCATGGGGTTGCGCGGCGCCACGCTGCCAGGTGCGACCGGTGCCGGCATGGGCGCGCGGGTACGCAGCAAGAGCGCGAGCGGCACGAGGGTGACGAAACCCGCAATGCCCATGATCAGATGCGCCTGACGCCAGCCAATGGTGGAAATGCCCCATTGCAACAGCGTCGGCCAGAAAGTGCCGGCGAAGTAATTGCCGGAAGCCGCCAATGCCATCGCAATACCACGGCGCTTTTCAAACCAGAGCGAGACATCGGCAATCAGCGGGCTGAATACCGCCGCCGCACCAAAGCAACTGAACAGCACGCCATAGGCAAGACCGAAGGCGAAAAGGTTTGGCGCGAAATAGGTGGCGATGCCACCAAGCCCGATGGAGGTGGCGCCAATCAGGACCGGCACCATGACGCCGAAGCGATCAGACAGCTTGCCCATCAGCACGCCGCCCACCACGAAACCCACCATGGTCATGGTATAGGGAAGCGAAGCGCCAGCGCGCAGCGTGCCGAATTCCGCTTGCACGGTGGGCAGCACCACCACCACGGTCCACATCGGCGCGCTGCCGATCATGCTGATCAGAAGCGCAATCGCCAAGCGCGTCCAGGCAGCGCGGCCATCCAAGCGGCTGTCACGCATCATGATGGCGTCGCTTCATTCTGGGTTTCCTCGGCGAGATTTTTGTGAAGGCTGGCAGTTTTGCAGGCACTGCGCCAGCCCTTACTTACCCCCAGGCGCCCAGCGATAGGTGCGGCTTGTGGCTTCACCCATCAGCATGGCGCGATCGCTATCCGAAAGCCGATCCGATTTCAGGAAGGAATCCACACCTTCCGCATAGGTCATCAATTCCACCGCGCGAGTCCAATCCGTGCCCCAAAGGCAGCGCTGCATACCAAAGGCATCGAAAACACGCGCCAGAGGTTCCCAGATATCGCCATAGGGATATTCACCGCGAGAAAGCGTGCAGGCGCCGGTGATCTTCACGACAATGTTTGGAAAATCCGCCAATGCCAGCAGCTTCGGCAATGCAGCAAAGCCGTTTTCCATCCGTGGCGGTTCAAAAGGTTGTTGCAAGCCGAGATGGTCAATCACGAGCCGCGTATCCGGATTGCGCCGCGCCAATTCATGCACCTGATCCAGCCTGCCCCAGCAGAGTAGATTGACCGGCAGATCGCGCTTCGCCGCGGTGGCCAGCACGTGATTGATGCCGGGGTCCGCAGGGTCTGCCGAAACATCGCCACGCATCATGATGCGAATGCCAACGGCACCAGGGGTTGCCTGCCAATCGGCGATGGTTTCCGCCACCTTGGGATCATTGGGGTCAACCGGCTTCACCAAAGCGAATCGGTCCGGGCAGGTATTGCGGACCGAAACCGCATAGCTCGCGTCAAAGCGATACATGGTGAAGGCGGAAACCAGAATCGCGCCATCCACGCCGACCGCATCCATGGCCTTGAACATGTCAGCGCCCGTCACTTCCGGGGGGCCATGCAGCACCGCATGCCAGGGGCGGCCCGGATGATTGCGTTCATAGGCGTGAACTTGCGCGTCAATGATCGGCATGGCGGTTCCTCGGGGGGTGTTTTGGTACGAAAGCCCAGTGGTCCGATCGCTGCTGCCGGTTCAAGGCAGCAGCGTGAATCGGCCCACCAAATATATGGCTGGTGGTGCGCCAGGGCATTGTTGGGCCGGGAAAGGTCAGCATGGAGCGCACCACCAGCAGGCTTTTGGAATTCATAGCCAGATTTCCGTATCCGTTGTTCACTTTCGCCGCATTTGGACGCGGTTGCAATGCGGTGGCCGATTCCTTCTTGAGCGCTGTTGATCCTGAAAGCGAGAACGTCCTGACCATTCGCTGCCGGTCATTCCAGGCCTTGTGAACGGCACCTTGGTAGACTTTTCGTCGGCCTTCGACGCGCAGGAGCCTGGCGATTCGGCCAATGCCGCTGCTTTGCCCTTGCCAGCAAGCGGCTTTCCGCAGCTTGCCGCCATCACATGGAGCATGTTGCGTTCACATGGGTTCACGCAACCCGCTCTACATTGTTGTTTTTCGAGCATCTTCACGCATTCAGATGTGCCATCTGAACGCGATCTGCTCTGTTTCGCACTTGGCCTTGGCATGATCCGCCCCGGTCATTCCGCGTTGTGCGCGACATCAATGGCGCCTTGGCACAACTCAAACGCGCGGCGCAAAGTGAAGATGGCCTCGCCAAGAGTGTTGTGGAGCCCGGACCTCTTGCCCCAGCGCGGGAGCTATTGGGAGAATTATTGTTGTCACTTGGCCGCAACCGCGAAGCTGAGGCGGCTTTTGAGGCAGTCTTGCGGAGTAACCCGAATCGTTTCCGATCCTTGGCGGGTGCCGCCGCCGCGGCACAGGCCGAAGGGCGCAGCGGCATCGCTTTGGCG
>JADCGF010000008.1 GCA_020249145.1 Roseomonas sp.
CTGGTAATCGTGCGAACAGTATTGGCTGCCACGGTCGCTATGGAAAATGCAGCCCCGCGGCTGGGAGCGTAGCGCAATGGCCATTTTCAGCGCGCGGATCGCCAGATCGCGTTTCAGGCGATCGCTGACGGCCCAGCCGATCACGCGCCGGGAGTGCAGATCCAGGATCACCGCCAGATAGAGCCAGCCCTCGCGGGTCCAGATATAGCTGATGTCGCCCGCCCATTTCTGATTGGGCCGGTCCGCAGTGAAGTCGCGCTCCAGCAGGTTTGGGGCAATGTTGAAGGTGTGATCGCTGTCCGTCGTCGCTTTGAACTTGCGTGTCCTTTCAACGACAATCCCGTTCTCTCGCATCAGCCTCCCAACACGCCGGTGCCCCACATCGACACCAACTTCCTTCAGCTCTTCGGTCATTCGCGGGCGGCCATAGCTGCCCAGGCTCAGGCGCGATTGCTCCTTGATGTGGGCCAGAGCGTTTTCAAGCCAAGTGGAATCACTTGGCGGCTCGGAAAACGCGACCAAAAAAAGGTTTAGGGCGGTTCCCGTGAACGCATGTGAACGGAAACCGCTCTAGAACCACCATGTCCGTACGTTGCCTGCGGCTGGCGGGGCGGCTGCGGAAGGCCCGCAAACCGCATGGGCTGACATTCATCACGCGGCATAGCCGATCAATCGGAAATGCACCGCGCTGTTCTTCCACGAACCTGAACCTCACGGCTTTTGGCTCGCGAAGAACTGGGGGGCTTTTTATAGGATGTCCCTCTCCTCCTTCAGGATACGGACCTCACGACGAAGTCGTTCATTCTCCCGCGCAAGCTCGTGGTCCTTGGCAGAGACCACATCCGTACCACGGCGCGCGCTCACCCATTTGTTCAATGTCGAAAAGCCGACCCCCAAATCATCCGCGACCTGGCGCCGGGAAAGCCCGCTAGTCAGCGCTATCCGCACCGCTTCTTTGCGAAATTCATCCGTCCTGACTGTGCCCATGGTTCATCTCCTTTGCTGCACAATATGTGATCAAAGGAGCGGCACAAAACCGTGACAGGTCCATCCTAGCAAACAAGCATTCGCTCAGCGCTGCCGCCAGGGCAGGCCGGAAGCCTTCCACCCTGCGGCACTGCCGCGATGCCCTGCGCCATCCACCGGGCCTTCGAAGCCATCCGCCACATTGAAGGCATGCGGGAATCCCGCCGCCTGCGCTGCCTGCCCCGCAGATTGAGACCGCGCGCCGGAACGGCAGATGAAATAAAGCTTCTGCCCCGGCGTCAGCCCCGCCGCCTGCAAATCCTCAGCGAAGCCCGTATTGACCTGCATGGACGGATACATCTGCCAGGGAATCAGCACCACCTGTTTCCCAAGTGCGGCCAAATCCGGCAGTCCCACGAAATTCCATTCCGCATCCGTGCGCACATCAATCAGCACGGCATCCTGATCAGCGACCAGGGCATCCCAGGTATCCTTGGGGCTGATATCGGGCACGAGGGGCATGGCGTGGACTCCTGTTGCTTGGTTCGCCCTGCATCTTGCCACAGGCTGGGGCTTTGCGTGTAGGGTTTCCTTGGAAACCTGGGCGCGGTTCGCGCAGATAAAGGGGGGAAGCCATGTTGGGATTGATGCAGGATTGGCCCTTATTGATGCATAAGGTAGTGGACCACGCCGCCATCCAGCACCCGGGGCGGGAGATCATCAGTCGGTCCGTCGAAGGCCCTTTTCACCGCACAAATTACCGTGAGGTGCGCCGCCGCGCGCTCCGCGTTGCCCAAAGGCTGGAACGTGATGGCATCCGGCTTGGCGATCGGGTGGCCACACTCGCCTGGAACACCTGGCGGCATGTGGAAGCCTGGTATGGCATTACCGGCATTGGTGCCATTTACCACACGGTCAATCCGCGGCTTTTCCCGGACCAGATCGCCTGGATCCTGAGCCATGCGGCCTCACGCGTGCTGATGCTGGACCTCACCTTCATCCCCCTGATCCAGCAATTGGCGCCGAAGCTTGAACACATCGAACGCTTCATCATCCTGACCGATGGCGCGCATCTGCCCGAAACGGGGCTGCGCAATGCCGTGGCGTATGAGGATTGGCTGGCCGAGGCCGATGGCGATTTCGCCTGGGCGAGCTTTGATGAAAAAAACGCCGCCGGGCTTTGTTATACATCCGGCACCACAGGCGATCCCAAGGGCGTGCTGTATTCGCATCGGTCCAATATTCTGCATGCTCTGGCAGCCAATCAGGTGGATTGCCTGGGGCTTGGTGTCGCGGACCGCGTGATGCCGGTGGTGCCGATGTTCCATGCCAATGGCTGGTCCTTGCCCATCTCTGCCCCCATGGCTGGCGCTACGCTGATTCTGCCTGGCGCCAAGCTGGATGGCGCTTCCGTGCATGAAATCATCACCGCAGCGGGCGTGAATTTCTCCGCCGCCGTGCCCACGGTTTGGATGATGCTGTTGCAGCACATGGAAGCAACAGGCACGCGCATTGATACGCTGAAGCGCGTAGTGATTGGCGGTTCCGCCTGCCCCGCCGCGATCACCAAAACCTATCAGGAAAAATACGGCGTGCGTGTGATCCATGCCTGGGGCATGACGGAAATGTCGCCTGTTGGCACCACCTATCAGCGGAAGCCCGAAATCCTGGGGCTTGATCCCGAAGCGGCACTGGCCCTGCAAGCCAAGCAGGGCTGCCCGCCCTTCACGGTCGAGATGAAGATAACCGATGATGCTGGTAAGGACCTGCCCTGGAATGGCGAGGTTTTCGGCCGCCTCAAGGTGCGCGGCCCCGCCATTACGCGCAATTATTTTCGGCGCGAAGGCGAAGCCGTATTGGATGCCGATGGCTTCTTCGATACCGGCGATGTCGCCACCATTGATACCCATGGCTTCATGGAAGTGACGGATCGATCGAAGGATGTGATCAAATCCGGTGGCGAGTGGATTTCCTCCATCGCGCTGGAAAACGCCGCGGTCGGTTATCCTGGTGTCGCGGAAGCCGCTGTTGTCGCCATGCATGATCCGAAATGGGATGAACGCCCGCTGATGGTCCTGGTGATGAAGCCAGGCGCGGCGGCGCCTGATCTTGCCGCCATGAATGCCTTCCTCGCTGATAAGGTCGCGAAATGGTGGCTGCCGGATGATCTGGTGGTGGTGGATGAAATTCCCCATACAGCGACAGGAAAAATTCTAAAGACAAAGCTCCGCGAAGCCTTCAAGGATCACCGCCCGAAGGGCTGAGCGCTACAGCGCCTGACCTTCTGTCGCTGTCTTCAGACGCCTGAGTGCCTCAGCCCCGCCGGGCAGCGCGGGGTATAGCGCCAAGGCCGCTTCCAGGCTGCGCAGGGCGCCGCGTGCGTCACCTGTCTCGCTCTGCAAACGCGACAGGCTTTGCAAGGCGATGAAATGGCGCGGTTCCAGCCGCAAGGCTTCGGCCAAATCGCGCGCGGCTTCGCGCGTCTGGCCAAGGACGGCCAAAGCCTCCGCGCGCAAATGCCAGGCGCTTGCCGCATTCGGGGCAAGCGTCACCGCCGCATCGAAATCCTCGATCGCTTCTTCCGGCAGGCGCGCATTCAGATTGCGGGTGCCACGCTGCAACAACAACCTTGCCGCCGGCGATGCCGCTTCGATCCATAATTGCCGAATGCGCGCTTCTGCCAGCGCAAGCTGCGCCGCATCCTGACCATCCCGCAGCACGGCAAAAAGCTGATCAAGCTCCGCCGCGCGCGGCGTGCCCTGCGCCAGTGCCAAACCCGGCAGCGCCAAGCCCAGCAGCAGGGCGGCGCGACGCTTCATCATGCCAATTCGCGTGCCTTGGCGATGCCCTCTGGCTCCGGCCCGCCCGCCATCCAATCGAGCAATTCAGCCGTATGGATAGCCGGCATCGCGCCATCACCCAATTGCGTCAGGCAGCCGATATTCCCTGCGGCAATCACCGCCGCACCGGTGCGCGCCAGATTGCCAAGCTTGCGTTCCTTCAATTGGCCGGCGATTTCCGGCTGCATGAGATTATAGGTCCCAGCCGAACCACAGCAGATATGCCCCTCAGCCGGTTCCTTCACGACGAAGCCGGCCTTCGCCAACAGCGCCTTGGGTTCCGCCGTGATCTTCTGCCCATGCTGAAGCGAACAGGCCGAATGGTAAGCCACCGTCAGCCCCGGCGCGGCCCGGCTTGGCGCATAGCCAAAGCGCGTCAGCACTTCCGAAATATCCGCAGCCAAACCCGCCACCTTCTCGGCCCTGTCGCGCCAGGACGCGGGTTCTTCCCGGAACATGAAGCCATAATCCTTGAGCGTGGTGCCGCAGCCGGACGCATTTACCACAATTGCGTCCAGCCCCTCACCCTCAATCTCCGCCGACCAGGCCGCGATATTCGCCCGCGCCAGGCGCATCGCCGGGTCATGATAGCCCATGTGATGATCCAGCGCCCCGCAGCAGCCCTGATCCTTCGTCACCACAACCTCGATCCCCATCCGCGTCAGCAGTCGGATGGTCGCCTCATTGATCGAAGGGGCCAATACCTGCTGCGCGCAGCCCGTCAGCAAACCAACGCGCCCGCGCCTTTCGCCCTGCGCTGGGAAAACCCCGCGCCGCTCGATCGCCGAAGGCGATGGCACATGCGCCGGCGCCAGGCGCAGCATGGCGCGCAGCCTTTCCGCAATCGGCGAGGAACCCGGCACAAGCCGCGCGAATGGCCGCGCCAGGCTGGCACCGATCAAGGCCAGCCGAAACCGGCCCGGATAAGGCAAAACCGCTGAGAGCAAACGCCGCAAAAACCGCTCCGCCGCCGGGCGCTGATAGGTTTTTTCAATATAGGCCCGCGCATGATCCACCAGATGCATGTAATGCACGCCCGAAGGGCAGGTCGTCATGCAGGACAAGCAAGACAGGCAACGATCAATATGTCGGACCTCAAGCTCACTCGCCGGGCGGCCAGACTCCAGCATGTCCTTGATCAGATAAATCCGGCCCCGAGGCGAATCCAACTCATCACCACGCAACAAAAACGTGGGGCAGGTCGCGGTACACATGCCGCAATGCACGCAACTCCGCAGAATGCGGTTGCTTTCTGCAATATCCGGGTCAGCCAATTGGGTGGGGGTGAAAAGGGTCTGCATGAAACCTCTATAACCCACAATATAGATCAATGGCAGAACCGGGGGCGCTGACCGCGCACCCCCGCCGAGACGTCATCAAGCCTTGAGGGGGCGGGCGCCCAGGATATGGGCGATGGCGAAGGTTAGGTCCGGGCGGTTCAGCGTGTAGAAGTGGAACTCATCCACGCCATTGGCCTGCAATAGCCGCACCTGCTCAGCCGCCACCACGGCAGCGACCATGCGCCGCGTCTCCGCATCTTCCTCCAACCCCTCAAACAATTGGCCCATCCAGGCCGGCACAGAAGCACCACACATGGCCGAGAACTTCACCACCTGCTGGAAATTGGACACCGGCAGAATGCCCGGCACGATCGGCACATTAATGCCCTTGGCATGGCAGCGATCAATGAAACGAAGGAAAGTCTCGCCCTCAAAGAAATACTGCGTAATGGCGCGCGTCGCACCCGCATCAATCTTACGCTTCAGGAAATCCAAATCTGCATAAGCCGAAAGCGCCGCCGGATGGGTTTCCGGATAGGCGCCCACACTGATCTCAAAATCACCGATCCGCTTGAGACCCCGCACCAAATCCTCGGCCTGCGCATAACCGCCCGGATGCGGCACATAGTCTGAGGCCCCCGCCGGCGGATCACCCCGCAAGGCCACAATATGGCGGACACCGGCGGCCCAATAGCGCCGCGCAACCTCATCCACCTCCTCCCGCGTCGCACCAACACAGGTCAGATGCGCGGCCGGGGTCAGGCTGGTTTCCGCCACCAGGCGTGCGACCGTGGCATGGGTGCGTTCCTGCGTGCTGCCCCCTGCCCCATAGGTGACCGAGACGAATCGAGGACCCAGCGGTTCCAGTCGCCGAATGCAGGCCCAAAGCTGTTCCTCCAGCTTGTCTGTCTTCGGCGGGAAGAATTCAAAGGAAAGCCGCGGCGCCGGCAGGGCCGCCGGGGCCGGAAGGGCGCTGAAACGCGGGCCGGTCAGCCAGCGGGCCAAGGGGCCAGGGGCAAGATTGTTCATGTCATATCCCGAAATGGTGAGGCCTTGGGCCATTCACAACAGTGCCCCCTTTGCCCATCAAGGCCATCTTGGCAAGGGCGGTCAATTTGCTTTAGGCAGTTCCCGAAACCCGGCTTTTCGCGCTAAGACATTGTTGATGAACCCGCCCCCAAACCGCCTCCTCGTCTGCGCCGCGCTCGCCCTCCTGCTTCTCGCGGGTTGCGCCACGCGCCCACCCGCCGATGATCCGGAAGCGCTGCAGGAATTCAGGGAAAACAACGATCCCTTTGAACCGGCCAACCGCTTCATGTTCGAAGTGAATGAAGTGATAGACAAGGCCGTATTGCAGCCCATCGCTGAAGCCTACCGGGATTTGCTGCCGAAGCCCGTGCGTTCCGGGATTCGCAATGTGCTCGGCAACCTCCGCACGCCAACCATCCTGACCGGCGACTTGCTGCAAGGTAATCTGACCCGCGCACGCGAAACTGTTGGCCGCTTCATCGTGAATTCCACCATTGGGATTGGCGGCATTGTGGATGTTGGCCGCCGCTACGACGTGTATGGCCATTCCGAGGATATGGGCCAGACTCTGGCAGTTTGGGGCGTAGGCGAAGGCTTTTTTATGTTTGTCCCTTTACTCGGCCCGACCACGGCGCGCGATTTGGTGGGCTTTGGGATAGATATCTATACCAATCCCCAATCCCTGATTGGCCAAGGGCAGATCCTGGATGTGTGGAATTACACGCGCCTTGGCATGACCGTGATTGATACGCGCGAAGCCTTGCTGGAACCCTTTGATATGGTGCGCAAGGCCTCTCTGGACCCTTACGCAACCTTGCGTTCCGCCTATCGCCAGCGCCGTACCTTTGAAATCCTGAACAAGGATGGCCCTGGCGGCGCGGTGGCGCCTGCAGGTGGTGTTGGCTTTGGTCAGGGCGTTTTGGAGCCACCATGATTGAATGCGTTTTGATCCAACGGCGTCTTCTGCTTGCCGGCCTTGTGATTCTCGGCGCCGCGCCTGCCCGTGCGCAGCAAATGGATATCAACCGCGCCACCGCCTTTGTGGATAAGGCCGGGCAGGATTTGGTGAACGCCATAAATGACCCGCGCCTGAACCAGGCGCAGCGGCGTGATCGGGTGGCCAATATTCTGCGCAGCGCGATTGATATTGAAGGCACCGGCCGCTTCATCCTGGGCCGCTATGTGCGCCAGGCAACGCCCGCCGAATTGCAGGATTACCTGAAACTGTTTGATGAAATCATCATCCGCAATCTCTCAGCCCGCTTCGGGGAATATCGCGGCGTAAAATTCTCGCTCGGCCGTTCCCAGCAGCGCACGGAGGAAGACGCGCTGGTGAGCACCCTGGTGGAACGCCCAAATAGCCCTGCCTTCACGCTGGATTGGCGCGTGGCGGAGATCAATGGCCAACCGAAAGTGGTGGATGTGATTGCCGAAGGCACTTCCCTCCGCCTGACAACGCGGAGCGAATATGCCGCGGTCATTCAGCGCAATAGCGGGCGCGTGGCGTCCTTGCTGGAAGCCATGCGCGGGCAGATCACCCAATTGGCGGCACGCGAGGGGGGCTGATCAGCCGGCTTCCTTTCCTTGGATACCAAGCGCACGGGAAAACCCCGTGGCCGTTATGCCTGCCCCCGTTGGGCATCCGTTAACTTCAGCCGCAAAACACTTCCCAATATGCCGAATCACCCTCATATCCGCCCAAGGTGATGTTTCAGATTCTCCTCCACGGATATCGCTTGCAGTGATCACGGAATTCGCAGGAAACCTTCAGAGGAAACCGGAACCACGGCTCGCCTTTCATTGGCGGGGTTCGCGGGACTGCCGCACTCCCCTCATCCCCCCGCCTTCACCGCTTCGGTCCCATGAACGCCGATCGCCTCATCGCTGAGCGAAACGCCCCCTGGTCCATGGCGCTTTATCTCTGTGGCACTGGGGCTGCGCTATGGGCGCTTATCATGGTCCTGGGGCCTGACCCCGGATTCACTGCGGATTGGCCCTGGTTGGCGATGTTCTGGGCGCTCCAAATCGGTATTGGCCTTGCCGTCCTGCACCGCGTGCTGCACCTGATCCGATGCCTACCTAAGCTCACCAGATGGCCTCCATGGCTGCTTGTTGCGGTCAGTGGCGTGGTCGGCTCCTTCCTGCTGGCGCCGCTTTACTGGCTGGTCGGTGAGGGCCTGATGCAACAAGCTTTAGGCTTCCCCGCGACCATTGATGATGATGCCGTGCCGCCACTTGGCTTCAGCCTGGCGGCCATATTGCAGGAATTCAGCGAGATCGTCGGCCCGGTGACCGCTGCCTGGTTGCTGATTTCCTGGCCACGGCTTTACAGCCAGGCCTCGCCCTTGGTGGCGGTGTCGCAGGCCGCGGCGCCAATCCCGGAGGCCCTGCCTATGCCAAGCCCAGCCGAGAGCGCCAGCCAAAAACCACCCGCATGGCGCGCCGCTTTGCCGCGCGAATTGGGCGATGATCTGATCGCGGTTTCTTCCGAGCTTCAATACCTGCGCGTTTGGACCACGCGCGGCAATGCGCTTGTGCTTGGCTCCTTACAGGATGTTGAGGATGGCGAAGGCGCGGGCGGCATGCGCGTCCATCGGTCATGGTGGGTCAGCGCGCGGCATGTGCGCCGCATCCGGCGAAGCGGTGATGCGGCCAGCTGTGAATTGAGCGATGGCCGCGAGGTACCGGTCAGCCGGCGGCGGAAGGCCGAGGTCCTGGCGCGCTTCGGGGACGGTGCGCGGTATGAAATCCCCGCCGCGACACCGCCACCTTCGGCAGGCTTGGCTCAGAACAAGCGCTTCAGCCCAACCTGGAGAGACACGGGATTATAGTCCGGCTTGGACAGCCGCCCTGTCACACCCGATTCTGCCGGCATATCAATGCCGCCCAAAGCCAGGAAGCGGACATCCGTAATCAGGCTCCAGCCATTGCTGAGCGGAATTTCCCCACCTGCGATGAATTGCACGCCAAACTTGCCTTGCTCTGACCAAGCGCGTTGGTTCGAATTTGTGTTGAGGTCAAGGTCTATTTCCCGCACCCAACCGACCCCAAGGCCGAGATAGGGTGTCCATCCCCTGGTCAGGCCTACAAAGCGGCGCAAGCCATTGATAAAAAATATGTTTGAGGCGAAATCGCCATCCGTCGCCAGGGTTGTGCCGCCTTTGGTCAGTGAATCGAGCGGGTGGCTGCGGTAATTCCACTCGAGTTCCGTGGCCCAGCCATTGCCGAACTGGAAGCCGATATTGGCGCCGAAGCCAAAGCCGGTATTGAAGCTTGCTTCCAGCCCAGAGCCGAAGCCGGCGTTGCCGACCTCGTTGAAGGAGGTGGAGCCAAGCCAACTGGCCTGGCCATAGACCGCGGCATAGACGCCCCGTGGCTCGGTCTGTGCCAGCGAAGGTCCAGCCTGGCCGACAAGGCAGGCCAGCACAACGGCCAGGCCAAGAAAACGACGGAAATTCATAGACAAGGCTCCATGAAAGGATTTGTTCGGATGCGCCGAGCCGCGCCGCCTGGGCAGGCGCGAACCAACGGCAGCGGATAATAGGGATGGGCTGAAATGCCGTATCGGGCGATTGAACGAGCGGTTGGCTGGATGAATGAGCGGTAGCCGGCCGCCTGGAGCAGTGTTTGATCCGATGGAATCAACAGATCGCGCTTCTTGCCCAAATGGGCCGAATCACGCTGTTATCGGGGCCTGAAAGCAGCGATCGGACCACTGGATCGGCGGTGCCGTATCCAAAATGCGTGTTCTTGCCGGGGGGTGGCCGTCAGGCCATACGGGCGCTTGGCAGGGCGCGGAGGCAGTTGATCAGTCGGCTTTCAAGCTTTCATAAACGACCATCGCATGCCCCTTATGGGTAAAGCCGCCTGCCGGGCGCATGCCAATATCTTCCATCACCTGCCGTGACGCTTCATTGCTTTCCCGCGCCACCGCGATGATGCGCGAAAGCCCGGCTGCATGGCCGAAATCAAGCGCGGCCCGCGCCGCTTCCCGCGCATAGCCCTTGCCGCGACATTCCGGCCAAAGCGCATAGCGGAGCGCCACACCCCGCCCATCCGGGCGTTCCATCAGCCCGCAAATACCGAGAAACTCGCCGCTGCCCCGCACAAAGACAGACCAGGTGCCATAGCCCCGCACTGCCCAGAAATCTATGTCGTCTTCCAATTCTTCCCGCGTGCGTTCAGCGCTGCGGGTGCCATGCAGCATGAAGCCAAAGACGCGTTCATCGGCCTTCAGGCGGATCAGGTCAGGCAATTGCTCGGGCGCGGGTGGCAGCAGGGAAAGCCGCGCGGTGGTGATGCCGCGCGGTGTATAAAGGGCGCCAAGCGTTTCGCTCACCGCTGCAAGGGCCGGTATTTGATGCGGTGCGGTTCTGTCGCATCCGCGCCAAGGCGCCGGCGCTTGTCTTCTTCATAAGATTGGAAATTGCCCTCGAACCATTCCACATGGCTATCGCCTTCGAAAGCCAGGATATGGGTGGCAAGCCGGTCCAGGAAGAAGCGGTCGTGGCTGATGATCACCGCGCAGCCGGCAAAATCCATCAGCGCTTCTTCCAGCGAACGGAGTGTGTCCACATCCAAATCATTGGTCGGTTCGTCAAGCAGGATCACATTGTGTTCGCGCTTCAGCATCTTCGCCAAATGCACGCGGTTGCGTTCACCACCTGACAGCACGCCAACGCGCTTCTGCTGATCGCCACCCTTGAAATTGAAGGCCGCAACATAGGCACGAGACGGGATGCTGCGCTTGCCGATGGTGATCATGTCCAGCCCGTCCGAGATTTCTTCCCAGACCGTGCGCGTATCATTCAGGCTGTCGCGGCTTTGATCCACATAGCCAAGCTGGACACTATCACCCACGACAAGGCTGCCTGAGTCGGGCTTTTCGCCACCTGTGATCATCTTGAACAAGGTGGATTTACCGGCGCCATTGGGGCCGATGACGCCAACAATGCCACCCGGCGGCAGCTTGAAGGAAAGATTGTCAATCAGCAGCCGATCACCAAAACCCTTGGAAAGATTCTCGGCCACAATGACGGTATTGCCGAGCCTGGGTGCGGGCGGGATAGTGATTTCAGTCGGGTCCGGCGCCTTATCCTGGCTGCGGCGCAGCAAATCCTCATAGGCCGCAATACGCGCCTTGGATTTCGCCTGCCGTGCCGCGGGTGAACGCCCAATCCATTCCTGTTCTTCGGCCAATTGCCGCTGGCGCGCGGTTTCTTCGCGTTCTTCCTGCGACAGCCGCTTGCGCTTGGCTTCAAGATAGGCGGAGTAATTCCCCTCATACGGAATGCCCCGGCCACGATCCACTTCCAGAATCCAGCCGGTGACATTGTCCAGGAAGTAGCGGTCATGCGTCACGATCAGCACCGCGCCCTGATAGTCGCGCAGCGTCTTTTCCAGCCAGGCGACGCTTTCCGCATCCAAATGGTTGGTCGGTTCGTCGAGCAACAGCAGATCAGGCTTTTCCAGCAACAACCGGCAAAGCGCCACGCGGCGGCGTTCACCACCCGAAAGATGCGTCACGGCGCTATCGGCGGGCGGGCAGCGCAGCGCATCCAGCGCAATATCCACCTGTCGGTCCACTTCCCAGCCATCCACCGCATCAATCTTTTCCTGCAATTCGGCCTGTTCGGCGAGCAGGTTATTCATCTCCTCCTCGCTCATTTCCTCGGCGAATTTTTCGGAAATCTCGTTGAAGCGGGCAAGGTTCCCGGAAAGCTCAGCAAAGGCCGCGCGCACATTCTCGCCCACTGTCATATTGGGGTCTAGTTGCGGTTCCTGCGGCAGATAGCCAACCTTGGCACCTTCCGCCGCCCAGGCCTCACCGCCGAAATCCTTATCCTGCCCGGACATGATGCGCATGAGCGTGGATTTACCCGCGCCATTCGGCCCCAGCACGCCGATCTTGGCAGTCGGCAGGAAGGAGAGCGTGATGCCCTTGAATACCTCTCGCCCGCCCGGATAGGACTTGGTGAGGTTCTTCATGACATAGACGTATTGATAGGCAGCCATGGGGCGGGGGACCTGACGCGGTTAGGGGGGTTTCTCGGGGGGTAATAGAACAGTTTGCGGGCGGGTGAAATCGGGGCGCGCCGATAAGCCGAGGACCGCTATTCAGGTTCGGCAATCCGGTTGAGGCTACCGCGCAACCGATCGAGCAAGCGGAAAAGCTGCACGCATTCCTCGGTAGAGAAATCGGCAAGGGCCGCCTGGTAATAGGCGTGAATGGCCGGCCCCATCGCGGCCCATTGCCGATTACCTGCTTCCGTCAGGCGCACATGCCGAAGCCGCCCATCGCCACCGGCGCGGAGCCTTTCCACCAAACCAGCGGCCACAAGCCGATCAATCACCGCAGTCAGATTCTGCCGGCTGACCATGAGGAAGGCGATCAATTCCTTCACCGTCAGCCCGGCGTCTCGGCTACCCGGACGCGCCAGCGCCCCCATTACCGCCCATTGCTGGGTGGTGGCGCCAAAGCCCGCCACCGCCCGCGTGCCGGTTTTGTGCAGTAAGTTAGAAGCCTGATAAAGCCGAAGAAACAGCCGGTTTGCCACATCAAAACGGGCTGCGTCATCCTCGCGCGCGGCTGGGTTTTCGGGGGTGGCGACGGATATTTGCATCAATAACTTGCCATATTAGATTTAATATATCATAGTATTGCTATTCTGGTCCTGCCAGTCAAATCTCACTTGAACGAAACCAGGGGGGAAACATGCGCGGCCTTCAGAACAAAACGGTCATCGTCACCGGTGGCGGCGGCGGTATTGGCGGGGCCACCTGCCGGCGCTTCGGGGAAGCGGGCAGCCGCGTGGCAGTGTTTGATATCAATGCCGAAAGCGCCGAGCAGACCGCAGCGGACATCACCAAGGCCGGCGGCGTTGCTCAGGCGTTTCGCTGCGACATCACGGATCATGAGGGGGTGAAGGGTGCCGTTGCGGCGGCGGAAGCCGCACTCGGCCCCATAAGTATTTTGGTGAATAACGCGGGCTGGGACGTGTTTCGCCTGTTCAAGGACACAACGCCGGCGGATTGGCAGAAGCTGATCGCGATCAACCTGACAGGTGCGCTCAATATGCATCACGCCGTGTTGCCGGGCATGCTGGAACGCCGGCATGGGCGGATTGTGAATATCGCTTCCGATGCTGCGCGCGTCGGGTCTTCCGGTGAAGCAGTTTACGCCGCCTGCAAGGCCGGGCTGGTTGGCTTTTCCAAAACCATCGCGCGTGAACATGCGCGCCATGGCATTAGCGTGAATGTGGTGTGCCCCGGTGCGACCAACACCGCGCTTTTCGATGACTACAAGAAGGGCGCCGGCAATCCGGAAAAGCTGGAAGAAGCCTTCCGCCGCGCGACCCCCATGGGCCGTATCGGCGAACCGGAAGACCTGCCTGGCGCCATTCTGTTTTTCGCGAGTGATGATGCCGCCTATGTCACCGGCCAGGTGCTGAGTGTCTCTGGCGGCTTGACCATGGCGGGCTGAGAGAAAGCATCATGACCTATCAGGATATTCTGTTTGAAGCGCGCGATGGGGTGGCCACCATCACCATCAATCGCCCACAGGTGATGAATGCCTTTCGTGGCCAGACCTGCGAAGAATTGATCCATGCACTGAACCGCGTCGGCTGGGACAAGGCCATTGGCGTGATTGTGCTGACCGGCGCGGGCGATCGCGCCTTTTGCACCGGTGGTGATCAAAGCCCCCAAAGTGCGTTGCTATCCGCCGGCGCCTGTTCGCGCCGCTCTGTCATGCCGTAATCGCGCAGCACAGCGGCAACGCGCAGCCGATAGCCGGCAAAAATGCCATCCCGCCCCGCCACCTGAGACGCGCGATGCCCGGCGTGGCAGCGCCAGCGCGTGACGGCCCCCTCATCCTCCCACAGCGAAAGGCTGAGCAGCTTGGCGGGATTGGTCAGGCTGCGGAAACGCTCCACCGAGACAAATCCAGGCATGCGCTGCAACTCCTCTCTTAGCGCCGCGGCATGGTCGAGATAATCGTCCAGCCGGCCTTCTGCGGGTTCAACTTCAAAAATAATGGCAATCATGTGTGTGGCCTGGGGTGGGAGTTGGGTCTTGAAACATGCTAAACGAAACGCTTGGTCCTGAACATTCTTCGAAGGTTGCGCCATGAACCAGCCGGCTCCGCTTGCCTATAGTGATGCGAAAATCCGCTCCATCCTGCAGCGGGTGAAGACAATCGCGCTGGTTGGGGCTTCTTCCAACTGGAACCGGCCCAGTTATTTCGTCATGAAATACCTGCAATCCAAGGGCTATCGCGTCATTCCCGTGAACCCTGGCACGGCCGGGCAAACACTGTTGGATGAAACTATCTACGCCAAGCTTTCTGATATCCCAGACCACGTGGATATGGTGGATGTGTTCCGCGCGGCGGATGCGCTGCCTGCTATTGCCGATGAAGCGATTGCGATTGGCGCCAAGGTGCTTTGGGCGCAGCTTGGCGTGCGCCATGATGGCGCGGCGGCCAAGGCGGAAGCAGCCGGGCTTGAAGTGATCATGGATCGCTGCCCGAAGATTGAATTCAGCCGCTTCGGTGGCGAATTATCCTGGAGTGGTGTGAATTCCGGCCTGATCCGCAATCGCGCGCCGGAACCGCCCGCAGACCGAAAGACCAGCAATCGCCCTTTGCCGCCGCGCAATCTGGATTATGGTTTTGCCACGCGCAGCATTCACGCAGGTGCCGCGCCTGATCCGACCACGGGCGCGCGCGGTACGCCGATTTATCAGACCACCAGTTTCGTGTTTGATGACGTTGATCACGCCGCATCACTGTTCAACCTGCATAATTTCGGCCATGTCTATACGCGGCTTTCCAACCCGACCGTTGCGGTTTTGGAAGAACGTGTCGCGAGCCTTGAAGGTGGGCGTGCCGCTGTTGCCACTGCCTCAGGCCACGCAGCGCAATTCGTCACCTTCTTCACGCTGCTGGAACCGGGTGATGAATTCCTCGCCAGCCGCAATCTTTATGGTGGGTCACTCACGCAATTTTCGCTGAGTTTCAAGAAGCTCGGCTGGACCTGCCATTTCGTGGACCCGGTCGAGCCTGAGAATTTCCGCCGTGCGCTGACGCCGAAATGCAAGGCGATTTTTGTCGAGAGCCTGGCCAATCCGGGCGGTATTGTGGTGGATTTGCGTGCCATTGCCGATATTGCGCATGAAGCCGGCATTCCGCTGATTGTGGATAATACGCTCGCCTCCCCCTATCTGTGCCGGCCCTTCGAACATGGCGCGGATATCATCACCCACTCGCTGACAAAGTTTCTCGGCGGGCATGGCAATTCACTGGGTGGGATGATTGTCGAATCCGGCAAGTTCAATTACGCTAATGGCAAATTCCCGAGCATGGCGGATCCGGAACCCGCCTATCATGGGCTGAAGTTCTACGAAAACTTCGGCGATTTCGCCTTCACCACCAAGGCGCGCGCGGTTGCGCTGCGTGATTTTGGCCCCACGCTTTCACCCATGAATGCCTGGCTCACCATCACCGGGATTGAGACACTGCATGTGCGGATGGAACGCCATGTTGCCAATGCGCAGAAGGTGGCGGAAATCCTGGCGGACCATGCAAAGGTGGCGTGGGTGTCCTATGCCGGATTGCCAAGCAGCCCCTTCCATGCACTCGGCAAGCGCTACATGCCCAAAGGGCCCGGGTCGGTCTTCACCTTTGGCGTAAAGGGTGGGTTTGAGGCTGGCATTCGCCTTGTTGAAAATGTCCGGCTGTTTTCGCATCTGGCCAATGTTGGCGATACGCGCAGCCTGATCCTGCATCCCGCTTCCACCACGCATCGGCAATTGACCGAGGAACAACGCCTTGCTGCCGGCGCAGGGCCGGATGTGGTGCGGCTTTCCATCGGGCTTGAGGATGCGGCCGATTTGATCCGGGATTTGGATATGGCGCTTGGGGAATAGGGGGGCGCTGGTACCGATGACGGATCTGAACCCACAACCTTCTGATTAACGATCCTTGGAGTAGTTCTCAGAATTCTTCGTATCAAATCAGCCTTACGCCCCGAGTGTTCTCATTGATGGGGACTAGGCGGTTCTTGCGCTTTGGGGTGGGTTGATCAAGCGCAATCGCCAAACCCGACCAGGCGCAGCCTTGGCCAGCGCGCGCGCCAGCCCTTCGCTTCAAGCCGCGCCAGTGGAATTTCTGGCTTGGTGCGAAAGGCCGGCGTTAGGCGAATAATCATTTCCAGCACATCCGTCACACCAAAGGGCGCCAGGATTTCAACGCCCTGTGGCCCAAGACGCGCGGCAATGGCGGTTGCGGTTTCTGGCCAATGCGCCATGGCGTCCGCAACATCGCGATAGGGCCGATGCCCATTCCTTTCATGCATGCGCGCCTGGTTGCGCACGGACCATGGCAGGTCGGGCGAGGCAATGTGCAGCGCAGCCTCAAACACCGAATCCCGTTCCGTAGTGGCATTGATCTGATCATGAAACACCACATCCAGATCAGCGGGCGGGTTGGCTTCCGTATCCTGCCCGGAAAGATGATCCCAAACGGCGTTACGCACAAAACCCGCACCAATCCAGGCGCCGGCGGGACCATGCGCGGCGAGTACCGCAAGGCAGCGCATCATGCGCGGGTTATGCGCGATCAGATCAGCGATGTCGGCGGCGTCGCGCATGCGTTTAGGCGAAAGCGTGCGCCACCGCTACCACCCGCGCCCGCGTCGCTTCATCCGCAATTCCATCGGCGCGCCCCGGCAGCCAATGGCGCTGAAACGCTGTCAGCAACACGGAAAGCGGCAAGTCAGTGCGATAGCCAATGGCACCGAGCATCGGCAGCAACGCGGCCTCCTCCACCGGTGCCGGGTCCGCGCCCGGCCAAAGGCCGACACCATTCGCCGCCATTCCCTGCCAATCAAACAATTCCCCCGGATCCTGCTTGCGGTCCGGCGCGATATCCGAATGCGCCACCACATTGCGCTGTTCAATCGGGTGGCGCGCCATGATCTCAAGGCACAAATCGCAGACAGCGGCCATTTGCAAAGCGGGGAAAGGGCGATAGCCCCATTCATGGCCGGGGTTCACAATCTCAATCCCGATACTATTGCCATTCAGCGCGCTTCTGCCGCGCCAATGCGAAATGCCGGCATGGGCGGCGCGACGTTCTTCTGGCACCAGGCGAAACACCGCGCCATCTTCTTCCACCACATAATGCGCGGAAACCTTGGCGGCGGGGTCGCAAAGCCGCGCGATGGCCTCAGCGCCGGAACGCATGCCGGTGTAGTGCAGCACCAGCGTGTCAATCACCGCGCCATCGGGCCGCGCTTCGTGGTTGGGGCTGGGCACGTCGCGGATGCGGAGCAAGCTACAAGCCCCGCTCACGCTTGATCCGATCCCAGGCAGCGTTGATCTGCGCCACTTGTTCCGTCGCGCGCTTGACGAATTCCTGCGGCACACCGCGTGATGCCAAGCTATCCGGATGGTTTTCCCGCATCAGCTTCCGCCAAGCCAGGCGCACTTCCTCATCACTCGCCTGCCGGGTCAGGCCCAGCATCTGATAGGGGTCTTCGCCCTGCGCTTCCGGCGCAACAGCGCGGCGCGTGCCGCCCTTGGCGCGTTCCCAGGCGGCGGCATCCAGGCCGAAACGCGCATGCATGCCGCGCAGCATATCACCTTCGGATTTCGTGACAGGCCCATCGGCGCGCGCAATCTGCACCAAAGCGACCAGCACATCTTCCAGCATGGCCTTATTGTCGGCGAAGGCCTCGCCAAGCTTTTCCGCGAAAGGCTCCCACCCATCGGCGGATTCGCGTGCCTGATCGAACAGGCGCCCAACTTCGCCAAGCGCTTCTTGCGGCACATGAAACAGGTTGCGGAAGGCCGCGATCTCTTCACGCTTGATTGGCCCATCCACCTTGGCGAGTTTGGCGGAGAGCACGACGACGGAAAAGGAAAACAGGTTTTCCTTGCTGCCAAAAAACGCCATCAGATCCGGCGTGGCTGCCGAAATGGCGCCACGCTTGCCGCCAAGTGCCCCAGCATCTGCGGCATGGCCAAGCGCGGCCCCCACCATGGCGCCCAAGGGGCCACCCATGGCGAAGCCCGCCACCCCGCCCAACATCTTACCCCAGAAACCCAAAACGCCTCCTGCTTGGCACTACTGCTCGGCCTGTTACCATAAAAGCATTGCCAGCCTGTAGATGTGCCGGATGGCCCCGCGCGGCAAGCTTCTAAAGATCAAGCGCGGTGGCGGTGGCCGAGAACAGGAAGGACGCCATGGCCGCATCCGCCCCGGGCCGGGCAAACAGCAGCGCGCCGACCGGCATGCCCGTATCGGCGGCAGGGCCCGCGCGCAGTGTCACCACCGGCCCGCCCAGCACGGTGGTTGGGATGACAAAGGAAGGATCACCCGTGCTGCCGGCCTCTGGCGCCACATCAGGCGCGGCAGGCACCAGGATGAAATCATCCGGCGCGAAACCCGCCCAGAAGCGCGCCCGAAAACCCGCCAGGTCTCGCAGCGCCGCATGATATTCCTCATCCGGGATGGCGAGGCCCTCGGCAATGCCATCAGCGATGGCGGTTGCGATCCGATCACGCGGCAGCCCCGCGTGGGTGCGGCCAAGCTCCGCCAGCATCACACGGCGATGGCGTGCGATCATTTCCTCAAACCCCGCGCCGGCGCCGGCGCGATGCAGCGTAAGGCCGGCGGCGCCAAGCTGTTCCGCAAGCGCGGCTACCCGCGCGGCGGTGGCACTCTTTTGCAGCTTTTCAATCAATGGGTCTTGCAGCAGCACAATGCGCGGCGTGGTCACGGGTCGGCAGGCAAGGCGCAGATGATCCGCCGCATAGCCCGCCGCGAGGTAGGCCGCATCCTGCGCACTGGCACCAAAGGCGCCGACCGTATCGAAGGAAGGCGCCAGCGGCACCACCCCAACGCCACCAATTGCCAGCGTGGAAGGCTTAAAGGCGCAAACCCCGGTATAGGCAGCAGGGCGATTGACGCTGCCCGCGGTTTGCGTGCCAAGCGCCAGTGGCACCATGCCGGCGGCAATGGCAGCGCCGGACCCAGCCGAAGAACCGCCCGGCGTGCGCGCCAAATCCCATGGATTGCGCGTGGGTGGCAGGCTTTGGAAAAACGCATATTCCGTGGTGTGCAGCTTGCCCAGAATAATCGCCCCCGCCGCGCGCAAATGCGCGACAACCGTGGCATCGGCGCTGGCGGGCGCGATATCGGCGCGCGAAGGGCTATTGGCGCGCGTCGGCAGGCCGCGCACATCAATCACATCCTTGATGCCAACGGGGATGCCATGCAGGGGACTGCGCAGCTTACCGGCCTTGCGTTCCGCATCCAGCGCGCGGGCTTCAGCCAAAGCGCTATCGGCCAGCACATGAACCCAGGCTTTCACCTGACCGTCCACGGCGGCAATACGGTCCAGATAACGCTGCACCAGCGCTTCCGCCGTGATGTCGTCTTTCGCCATAGCGGCGAAAAGGGCGCGGATGCGGCCGGGGTCTTGGATCAGGGGATTAGGCATCGTTTTTCTCCCTCACTAAAGGCCTGAAATAATATTTTCGGGCGGGCTTGTGGCCGTGTCCGTTCTCTGGGGCTGGGCGCCAAGGGTGAAGCCTTGATCAACCGAATTCAGGGGGGCAGCATCCTTAAGGATGGCGCGTCACCAAGCAGCCAAAAGTGGTGCGATTCACGCTAACCTCTCCCGATCCATTACTACCCCCGCACACTACTAGCCATCATATATGATGGGCCGATTCACGCTGCTGTCGGGAACCAACAGCAGCGATCGGACCACTAAGCGCGAGGTTGATCAAAGCTCAATATCAGCGGTCGATGTTGATCGAATTGTGCCTCACGCACGATATACGGTCTCATTTGCTCAAAGAAGGCTTGCCTATAGCGCGCCAGATCGGCGCGGCGGGTAAGAAGCATCTTCGCCCCCCCATTGATCAAGGGGCCTTGGCGATCAATTAGCGCTACCGCGGTGATATCAAGTTCCTGGTGGAGAAAATCCAACAAACCCAGCGTCACATCAGGATACCATGAATGCAGAATATCATCGACGAGCATGATACCACCCGGAGCAAGTGCCGAAACAGAGAGGGTGAGATCATGAAAGGCAGCCTTTCGCGTATGCTCACCATCCACGTGGATGAAACGTGCAGTGCCGCCAAGCAAAGCTTGCCATTGCGGTCGGCTCATATCGGTGGATGAGCCGCGGTGCAGCCTGACCTTATCGTCCGGGATGCCGAATGAACGATAATTTGTGCGCAGACTTGCCTCGAAATCATTCTCACGTTCCTTGAAGATATCAAGACCGATGATCTGCTCCTCATCGCGGAGCGCAAGCGCAAGCCCAATAAAGGTCTTGCCGTGATAGGTACCAATTTCGGCTATCTGACCCTTGATATCCTGCCTGGCCTGCAATCGCAGAATTATGAGAATGGCCGCCGCAGCACCATCTGTCAGAAAACCCCGTACGCGTTTTCTGCCTTCAGCAAAATATGCGGATAGCCCATCAGGGTCAGTCCTGACGGCGTCTTGGGAGCCCGATAGCTCTGTTTCACCCATCCCGATATCTTTCCCGCATGAAGTGGCAGAGTTCAGCCTGGCTGCGTGATTACGGTCTCCCACACGATGGATATGCAATCAATTCGAGATTCTAAATCCTTAGGCGACGGATCGCAATACTGCCAGGTCAGGCCCTGGCGCGCGGCACCGCGATGCACGATTTCCTGGGCGAAAAACGGCACCGGATCATACACCGTATGGGTCTACATATCCGTGGTTCGGCGCACATCAATCACTTCCTTGATGCCAACAGGAATGCCATGCAGCGGGTCGCGGATAATGCTGGCCTTGCGTTCCGCATCCAGCGCGCGGGCCTCGGCAAGCGCGGCATCGGCCAGCAGGTGTACCCAGGCCCTTACTTGGCCATCAAACGCGGCGATGCGGTCCAGATAACGTTGCACCAGCATTTCCGCCATGATTTCACCTTTTGCCATTGCGGCGGAAAGAGTGCGGATGCGGCCGGGGTCTTGGATCAGGGGATTAGGCATGCTGCTTCTTCCAGTGGCAGGACGGATTTAGAGTTCATCTCACCGTGCGACTTTTTGTACGTAAAGCTGCCAAAGCGGCAGCCATTGATGAAGCGCCAGCTTGCGATGAAAGATATTCACGAAAGCATCAATCGCAGGCTTCGGCATCCGCGACGGTTCGCGCCTTTGGGGGGCTTGGTCAGACCAGACGTAATCGTCAAAAATTAGCGTGCCTCCCACACGTAGCAATGGGAAGGCCATCACGGCATCTGTCAAGACATCTGTCGCTTCATGGGACCCGTCAATATAAATAAGATCGAAGCTTTCCGTTCGACCGGAAGCGATAAGGCCCGCCAGTGCGTCGCGCGAATTCTGCTTTTCTTTTCGTAAGGAAACAGGGCTTGCGCTTCGCCCCAGTGCGAGCTGCGTATTGTGATCAAAGCGGCGCTCTACCTCGGACATGACAGCCTCGACAAAACCCCCAACCTTGTGTTCTATGCCGCCCTGCCAATTATCAACACACGTAATCGAGACAGGGCCATCCACCAGCTTCGGGCTTTGTTCGATCAGATAGCAGGCTGAGCGTCCTTCGAAGGACCCGATTTCCAGAATATGCGAGGGTTTCAAGGCGGCCAGAATATCATGCCATGCAGGGATATGGCGTGAAAACCAATCCTCGGTGAATTCGAATGCAGTTGGGGTATCCAAACCTTCTGTTGCACTCATTGGGTGGCCCCTCCAATCAGGCCGCAATCATGCTTGATCTGTCCCCTGATAAGGAAAACCCTGAAAGGCGCAAGCAGAAACAAGCGCCGTCTGATCCTTTTGCCGTTATGCTTGACGTCGCTTGATCGCCCTTCCGACAATAAACCGCCTATGGAGCGACACCTCATCAATCTGTTGTAAAAATCGCGCAGATGGTCTTTTTTTCAAGGGCAAGATTGAAGCCGCAATGCACTGTAGCCCATCATTGCTGAAGCCGAACCCCAACCGCAAAGGACACAACCATGTCAGACATCTACGAAAAACGTGGCTACGCTAGCCGCAAGCTTGGCTTCGGGAAGAAGCCCGCCGTTGTCGTTGTGGATTTCCAGCGCGGCTTCATAGACCCCGAATTTCCCATGGGCGGCGCGCCCCTGGTGGATAAGGCGGTTGAGAACACCGTGCCCTTGATGGAAGCGGCGAAGCGCGCCGGCTTGCCCGTGATTGCCTGCGTGAATGGCTATGATTCGCCCCGCGCCGCGCCGCACTGGAAAATAGAGCCGGTTTATGACCTGCTGAAGGATACGCCTTCAACCGAACTTGACCCACGCATCGCCGCCGCCGAGCCCGATGTTCTGCTGATGAAATCAGCGCCTTCCCTGTTCTTCGCCACACCTGCCGCGGCAATCCTTACTCGTGAAGGCGTGGATACGGTGATTGTCACGGGTTGCATCACCTCTGGCTGCGTGCGCGCCAGCGTGATTGATGCCTTTTCGCTCGGCTTTCGGGTCATGGTGGCCGAAGATTGCGTGGGCGATCATGATGAAGCCGCGCATCAGCAAAACATGCGCGATGTGGAACGGCGGTATGCGGATGTGATTGATTCCGAAACGGCCATCGGCGCCATCGAAAAATGGCGCCTTGCGAATGATCGGGATTGAACGCAAGAATCAGGTCATCACGAATTCCCGCGCGATGCCGCGGCAATCCATCTCGAATTCCAGATCAACCACGGGCGGGCGGCAATACTGCCAAGTCAGCCCGTGACGCGCGGCGCCGCGGCGGACAATCTCCTCAGCGAAAAACGGCATCATGTCATGCACCGTATAGGCCTGCACACCCGTAGTGCCGCGCCAATCAGCGCCCAGTAGCCCCATGCGGCGTTCCATTTCGCCTAGCACCCAGCGCGCCTTGGCCCGCATGCCGGCGGGCGAGGTATCGCCAAGTGCCACCGTATTACTGCGATAATCGCCCTTGCCTTCCGCCGCTTCACCACTGCCAGCGACCACAAAGGAAGGTGCTGCGCCGGCATCCGGCACTGTATAGACAAAGGCATGAAAGCAAGGCTCGACCGGTGGCGCGATTTCCGGGCAGACATTGCTGCGCGCAATCGGGTTCAGCCCATCGCGGAATAGCCCCCATTCCTGCAGCACACCGCCATAGACGCGGTTGAAGGCGGCGAAGCCTTCTTCCGTGAATGGCGCGGGGGAGCGTAATTCGCAAGCCGCAAAAGCCACCTTGGGTCGGCCTTGTGCTTCCAGCCAGGCAGCAATGCGCGCAAAGCCCGCCATCAGCGGCAATGGTTCGGCAAATCGCACGCGTTCCAGCCGGAAGCCGGGTTCGGCAGCCACGCCCGCGCTATATTGATAGACACCAGGAATGAAACGGTAGCCCGCTTCGGGAATTGTCTGGACCATGCGCCCTTCCGGCCTTTGGGTTGCGGTCCCGCCATGGTGATGGCAGTCAGGCCGTGAAACAAGCCCCTTCTAAGGACAGCATTGAAATGGCAAAGCCCATCACGCTTGGTATCATCGGTCTTGGCATCATGGGTGACCGCCTGTTGCGCGCTGCCCTGGACCATGCGGCGGAAAGCGTGACGCCTGTTGCGGTTTGGGACCCAGCACCCGCCGCCGCCGGGCGCCTGGCCGGCATCACGGGCGCGCCGCGCATGGTGGCGACCCCGGATGCGGTGATCGCCGCCTGCGATTGCCTTTATATCGCAGCCCCGCCGGCGGCGCATATTCCGCTGGCGGATGCTGCCATTGCGGCGGGCCGCAGTGTCTTCATCGAAAAGCCGCTGGCGACATCGCTTGCCGAAGCGCGCGCCTTTGTCGCGCGGGCGGAAGCGGCCAGCGCGCGGGCGGCGGTAAATTTCCCAATGGCGTCATCGCCGGCTGTCGCGCAGCTCTCTGCCTGGCGCGCGGGGATGCAGGCGGAAACTCTTGATATTGAAGTCGCCTTCCCCACCTGGCCGCGCGGCTGGCAACAGGCGGCAGCAAGCTGGCTCGCGAAACGGGCCGAAGGCGGCTTCACGCGCGAAGTTGTCTCCCATTTCCTGTTTCTGACACGCCGGCAATTGGGGCCTCTCACGCTATTGGACGCGCAGGTCACCTACCCGGCTGGCGATGGCGCTGAGACCGCGATTGAAGCGCGGCTGAGCGCGGGTGGCGTGCCGGTCACGCTAAAGGGTTCGGTTGGCACCACCACCAAGGATGATCACAATACCTGGACGCTGAATGGCGCGATCCGGCTGCGTGATTGGTCCTTCGCCGAAAGGCTCGGCGCGGATGGCTCTTGGGCGCAGGCGCCGGATGCGCTGCCCAATGAGAAAATGCGCCCCATGGTGCTGAAGGGCCAATTGGCGCAAGTCGCGGCCATGACGCGCGGTGAGGCGCATCGGCTGGCCACGCTGCGCGAAGCCCTGGAAGTACAGGAAATTGTAGAAGCGATCCTGGCGGCGTGAATCGTCGCGTCGTCGGCTGATCAGCGCTTCAGAATCGCCGCATTATGCGCGCCGAGCCGTGGCGCCGGCCCTGCCATGCGCGGCCTTTCGCCATTGAAGGAAAGCGGCATCGCGACTAGGGAGAAATCCTCCCCCGGCACGGGCTGCACCATGCCAAGCGCCTGGGTTTGCGCCTCAGCCAGCACTTCCGGGATATTATTCACCGGCGCGCAAGGCACACCAATGCGCGCCAAGCGTTCCAGCCATTCCGCGCGCGGCGTGATGCGCATGAGTGCAGCGATCATCGGCAGCAACAGCGCCTTATGCTTCAGGCGAGCGCGGTTCGTCGCAAAGCGTTCATCGCTGGCCCATTCCGCATGGCCCAGTTCCGCGGCGAATTTCGCGAAAAGCCTGTCATTCCCGCAGCACACCAGCACCGGCCCATCCGCCGCATCAAAGGCTTCATAAGGCGTCAGGTTGGGGTGGCCAGAGGCATGGCGTTCCGGCAGCTTGCCCATATTCACATAAGCGCTGATTTTCTGCCCTGCCCACAGCAGCGCGGTTTCAAACAGCGATGTATTCACGACACCGCCTTGCCCCGTGCGATGGCGCCGTTCTAGCATGGCCAGCGCGCCAAGCACGGTCCAAAGCCCCGTCCCCTGATCCACGACCGAAGCGCCCATGCGCACCGGCGGGCCATCCGGTTCGCCGGTAATGGAAGAAAGCCCACCAAAAGCCTGCAAAAGCGGTTCATAGCCAGGCCGGAGCTTCTCCGGTCCGATATGCCCGAAAGCCGACATTTCACAATAGATCAGATGCGGCTGTCGCGCCGTGACAGCTTGCGCGCCAATGCCAAGCGCCTCCACCGCGCCGGGGCGGAGGTTATGGAGCATGATGTCCGCTTCAGCCAGCAAGCCATGCAGCGCTTCAACACCTTCGGGCGATTTCAGATCAAGCGTGACAGATTTCTTGCCGCGATTGAATTCGTGGAAATTCAGCGCATCGCCATGGCGAAAATCTGGCCCCATGCGGCGCGCATCATCGCCGCCATCGGGCTTTTCCACCTTGATCACATCCGCGCCCAGATCTGCGAAAATCGCGCCCGCGAAGGGTCCGGCCAGCACCTGGCCAAGTTCCACCACCCGCACGCCAGACAATACGCCCTTCATTGCAATTCAATCCCTGATTCGCGCACCAGGCGCTTCCATTTTTCGATCTCACTGGCTTGAAAGCGCGCCAGATCATCGGGTGATCCTGGGCGCAGCACCATGCCGCTTGCGGTCAGGCGTTCGCGCACCGCGGGGCGCGCCATGATGTCATTCACCAGGCCATTGACGCGCGCGACAATTTCAGGCGGTGTGCCCTCCGGCGCATAGATCGCGTTCCAGGACAGCATTTCATAACCGGGGAAGCCCTGTTCTTCGACTGTGGCAACATCGGGCATCATCGCCACGCGTTGGCGGCTGGTAACGCCAATCGCGCGCACACGCCCTTCGCGCGCTTGCGGCATGGAGGTTGTGGCATCCACAAACATCACCTGCGCCACACCGCCGATCACATCCGTGATGCCAAGCGGGTTTGAGCGGTAGGTGACATTCACCATATCTACCCCGGCCATGGCTTTGAACATCTCGCCCGCCACGCGGGATGATGCGCTGCCGGAGGCGAAATTGAGCTTACCCGGATTGGCGCGCGCATAATCCGCGAGTTCGCGCATGGAACGCACCGGCAAATCATTATTCACCACCACCAGCAGCACGCCCACGCCAATCAGCGCGACAGGCGCGAAATCCGCCACCGGATCATAAGGCAGGCGATGAAAAAGCGCGGGGTTTGACCCATGCGTGGTATTGGCCGTGGCCAGGAAGGTATAGCCATCTGGCCGCGCCCGCGCGACGGCTTCGGATGCAATAAAACCATTGGCACCGCCGCGATTATCCACCACTACAGGCTGGCCAAGTTCCGCACTCAGCGCATCGGTGAAATTGCGTGTGGTGACATCCGTGCCGCTGCCGGCGGGGAAGGCGACGATGAAGCGGATGGGCCGATCCGGCCAGCGCCCGGCTTGCTGCGCGGTGGCGCCTTGTGCGCCAACCAGGCCCATAGCCCCCAAAAGCGCCGCGCGGCGCGGCATGATGGTGTGTTTCATGGCGTTTCCCTTTGGCTCTGGCGCAGCATCGCAGGCAGCGCCATAGTCACGCCCAAGCGTCATCGCGAAGGCCGGCGCTGTCAACGCTGGCGCGGAGCATTTTCAAGCCAGGTGGCTTCACTTGGCGACTCGGAAAATGCGACCAAACAGAGTTATGGTGCGTTTCCGGTGAACGAAGGTGAACCGGCAACGCACCAAGGAAACCGCGCCATGTCCGATCTGCCAAAGCATGTCCATTTCCACGAAGAAGGCCCGCGAGAGGGGTTTCAGATCGAACCCGTGATCTACCCGCTGGCGGATCGCGTGGCGCTGGTGGAAGCATTGGCTGAGACCGGCCTGACCGCCATTCAGGTGGCGTCCTTCGTGTCGCCCAAGGCCGTCCCGCAAATGGTGGATTCAGCCGAATTCTTCGCCGCCATCAAGAAACGCCCCGGCGTGCGCTATGAAGCGCTATGGCTGAACGAACAGGGTTTTAATCGTGCCCGCGCCGCCAAGGGCGTGGATTTGGTCGGCAAGATCAGCCTCTATTCTTCGGATGCCTTCGCCAAGCGCAACAATAATTGCACGGCGGCAGAAATGCGCGAACGCGTGGTGCGCTGGCTTGATCTTTACGCCGAAGCGGGCGTGACCGTGGAACGCGCTTTGGTGATGACCGCCTTTGGCTGCAATTATGAAGGCGAGATCGCGCCTGAGAAGCCCGTGCAGGAATTGCTCTGGGCGCATCGCGTCTGTGCGGAACGTGGCATCAATCTGAAGAAGCTTTATTTCGCCGACACCATGGGCTGGGCCAATCCGCAGGCGGTGCGGCGCCTGGTTGGGATGCTGCGCGAAAAACTGCCCGATGTGGAAGTGGGGCTACATTTGCATGACACGCGCGGGCTTGGCACGGCAAATGTGCTCGCCGCGCTTGAGATGGGTGTTTCGCTGTTTGACAGTTCAGTGGCCGGCCTTGGCGGCTGCCCCTTCGCCGGCCATGGCGATGCGCGGGGTGCCGGGAATATCTGCACCGAAGACATGGTGTTTCTATGTCACGAGATGGGCATTGAAACCGGCATTGACCTTGACCGGCTGATTGAAGCCGCGCGGCTTGCGGAACGCATCATTGGCCGCCCACTCGCGGGGCGGATCATGCATGCCGGATCGCTCCGGCAATACCGCGCGGCTTAGCTCAGGTTACACGCGCAGCCAGGTCTCACTGAAGGCGAGCATGGCGGTGCTGATCTTTTGGCCCGCCACTTCGCGCGGAATGGGCGCGCCGGGGCGGCGGATGCCATTCACCGTCACGGCGGCGCTTTCGCAGCCGATGAACAGGCTTGGCATGACATGCTTGCCGGTCGCCGATTGCGGCGGCGCGAAGGCGAAGCAGAAGGGCTCACCCAGCCCCTGCCACGCCATCGAGACGGTCATATCCCCCGCGCGCACGCTTTCGCTGTAATGGCTGCGCGGATCGCCCGCGCTTTTCACCTCATCCAGCTTGCGGAAGCGCAAGCCCGCCAGCCCCGCAATGCCGCGGAAGGCGCCAAAATGGCTAAGATATTCGGCAATCAGCCAGCGCGCGAGGGGTTCATTATCCGTCAGGCACCAATTCGCGGCCCCCTCGGCCGGGTTCGCCTCATGCGGGGATTGCATCAGCACCAGCGCATGGCCGGCACCATGGGGTGAGAGCACCACGCGGAAAAAACTGGCGAGTGTGGTGAAGGGGCCATTCGGGTCCTCCTTCAGGGAAATGCCCGGATTTTCGCCGGACCATTCGACCTTGCCGGGGAATAGGATGGTTTCTTGCACGGTGTTTCTCCTTTTCAATGCGTCGCAGCGTTACCCAGCCATGCGCTGGGATCAATGCCCAAAGC
Source organism: Roseomonas sp. (assembly GCA_020249145.1). Taxonomy (GTDB): domain Bacteria; phylum Pseudomonadota; class Alphaproteobacteria; order Acetobacterales; family Acetobacteraceae; genus Neoroseomonas. The sequence continues at coordinate 28,560 of JADCGF010000008.1, forward strand.
GACGTGGTGCTTGACGCGGCACGGCGCGGGGGCGCAAGGAAAGCCTCGGTTTTTTCTGGATCCTGTCTCCTCATGTCGTTTGTTGGTATTCCTGCCGCGCTGCAATCAGCGCTGACCTCCCGTGGCTACGGAGCCCCCACCCCCGTGCAAAGCGCTGTCCTGGCGGAAGACGCTGCCGGGCGGGATTTGCTGGTCTCGGCCCAGACGGGCTCGGGCAAGACGGTTGCTTTCGGCCTTTCCATCGCGCCCGAATTACTGGGTGGGTCGGAACGCCTGCCGCCGCCTGGCGCGCCGTTGGCCATCGTGGTCGCACCCACGCGTGAATTGGCCTTGCAGGTTAAGGCGGAGCTCACCTGGCTATACGCCCCTGCCGGCGGGCGCATTGCCTCTGGCGTGGGCGGAATGGACCCCATTGCGGAAAAGCGGCAATTGCTGGCCGGCGCGCATATCATCGTCGGCACGCCTGGCCGGCTTTGCGATCATTTGGAACGCGGCAATCTGAAGCCCGATGCGCTGCGCGTGGTCGTGCTGGACGAAGCCGATGAGATGCTGGACCTCGGCTTCCGGGAAGAATTGGAAGCGATCCTGGATCGCCTGCCGCCCGAACGCCGGACCTTGATGTTCTCCGCCACCGTACCGCGCGCCATTGCAGCACTCGCGAAAAGCTATCAGCGCGATGCGCTGCGCCTGGAAGTGGGCGGCGGCGGGGAAGCGCATGGCGATATCACCTATCGCGCCATGGCGGTCGCGCCGCATGAAATTGAACGCGCTGTGGTGAATTTGCTGCGCCTGGAAGACCCGCCCTTGGCGATGGTGTTCTGCGCCACGCGCGCTGCCGTTGCGCGCCTGCATGGCAATCTGGCCGAACGCGGCTTTCCCACCGTGGCGCTTTCCGGCGAACTCACTCAGGCCGAAAGATTGCGCGCCCTGCAAGCGCTGCGCGATGGCCGTTCGCGCGTTTGTGTCGCAACCGATGTCGCGGCGCGTGGCATTGATTTGCCGGAACTTGATTTGGTGATTCATGCCGAATTGCCGAGGGATTCCGAAACCCTGCTGCACCGTTCCGGCCGCACGGGCCGCGCGGGGCGCAAGGGGACCAGCGTGTTATTGGTACCGCATCCGCGCCGCCGCCTTGCCGAAAGGCTGATCGGCGCCGCCAAGGTCACCGCCACCTGGGGCCCCGCCCCTTCCGCCGATGCGGTGCTGGCGCGCGATGCCGAACGCCTGGCGGAACAGGCGCGCGGTGTTTTGACCGAAGAAGCGTCGGAAGATGATCTGGCGCTTGCCCGCCGGCTACTGGCGGATCAGCCGATTGCGCCGGAAGCCCTGGCGGCGGCGCTGATTAAAATGCTCCGCGCGCCGTTGCCCGCGCCCGAGGAAATCGCCGAACAGCGCCCTGAACGGCGAGAGGCGCGCCGCGAAGCGCCGGAAGCCGCGCCGCGCGGGGGGGAAGGCGTTTGGTTCCGGCTCAATATCGGGCGGAATGGCAATGCTGACCCGCGCTGGCTGCTGCCGTTTTTGTGCCGGCGCGGGCATCTGACGCGCCAGGATATTGGGCGCATCCGCATCCTGGGCCAGGAAACCATGGTGGAGATCGCGCCCTATGCCGCGGAACGCTTCGCCGCCGCTGCACGGCAGGCGGGGGATGGCGAAGATGAGGATATCCGCATCCAGCCCATGCAGCCCTTCCGCCAGGGTGCGCGGGAAGCGCCCCCCAGGGCAGAACAGGCGCCCGCCCCGCGGCCCGCCAAGCCAGGCAAGCCTGAGAAGAAGGGCAAGCACGGCGCAGGCAAGCCGCCCAAGCGCTTTGAAAAGAAACCCAAACCCGGCCCCGGCGGGGAAGGGCGCAAGCGCCCCGGCGGCGCCCCCCGGCTTGGCAAGCGCGACCGGGTCGCGTAACCCCCGCGCGCTGGCGTGCCGCCGGCGCGACATGGGGGAAACAGATGGCTGACATCATCATTGATATTGGTGGCGAGATTTTTGAGGCGTTTTTTGAAGACGCCGCCGCGCCCAAAACCTGCGCACGTTTCCGCGCCCTGCTGCCTTATCAGGACCGCATCATCCATGTCCGCTGGTCCGGTGAGGCCTGCTGGATCCCGATGGGTGAGCGCGAACTCTCCATCCCCTGGGAAAACGCCACCAGCTACCCCGCGCCGGGGCAGATCATTGTGCATCCGGGCACAATGAGTGAGACGGAAATTCTGGTCGCCTATGGCCCCTGCTGCTTTGCGAGCAAGGCAGGCCAATTGGCCGGCAACCACTTCCTGACGATCCGTGAGGGTCTGGATCGCCTGGCCAAGGCGGGGCGCGCGGTGCTGTGGGAAGGGGCGAAGCCCATCACCTTCCGCGCCGGCTGAAGGCGCAAGGCGCAGGTCGCAAAAATCCGGATGCTTGACCCCGCTGCCCCTTGATTGGTGGCGGGGCTATTTCCATTTCTCTCCTGCCAAGGGGCGCCATTCGGGCCCCTGGCGCGGAACAAGCCAGATGCTGCCCAGATGGGGGCATTCGGGTGCGTATCCGCTGGCCTCAACGGACCTTGCTTTGCAAAGGAGTGTCCTTGCTATGAACGCGACTGATTTTTCCCCCCTTTTCCGCACCGCCATTGGCTTTGATCGTCTGGCGCGGTTGATGGATACGGCCCGCACCGGTGCCGATTCCGGGGGCTTCCCGCCCTATAACATCGAAAAGACCAGTGATGACAGCTATGTGCTGACCATGGCCGTGGCCGGGTTTGCCGAGGCCGATCTGGACATCACCGCCCATCAGAACACGCTGACGGTGGTTGGACGCGCCCAGCCCGCGCCGGAAGAAACCCGCCGATTCCTGCATCGCGGCATCGCCGGGCGTGGCTTTGAACGCCGCTTCGTGCTGGCCGATCACATTGTGGTGAGTGGTGCCAAGCTTGAAAACGGCTTGCTGCACATCGCGCTTCGCCATGAAGTGCCGGAAGCGCTGAAGCCGCGGCAGATTCCGGTGCAGGCCAGCCGCCCGGCTGCGCTGATGGAAGCGGCGCCTCAGGCTGCTTGAGCGTCAGCAATACTCGCCCTCACCCGGTAACGGGTGGGGGTTCACCCCTTCCTAAAAAACGCCTCCGCCGCGGCACGCTGCGCATCGCGCGCACCAATCGCTGCCTCGGCCCGGCTGATTTCGGTCTGCAACGCCTCGATATACTCCCGGAGTTGCGCCACATCCCAGCCGTCAAAGACCATGGGTTGAAGGCGCGGCGCGCGCCGGGGGCGGTCTTCTTCCTCGATCGGGGCCATTTTTTCTCCTTCCGGGCGCGGGCGGGTTTTGACCCTGGCCGCGCCTCTCTCTATAGGAACCGTAACAAGGCGGGGGTTGCTCTCGCCCGCCCGCCCCTTGAGGTTATGCCATGAACCAGCCCTTGATGCCCAAGGCCACCGCCGTGTGGCTGATTGACAAGACCGCGCTTACCTTTGACCAGATCGCCGAATTCGTTGGCATGCACCCGCTTGAAATCCAGGCCATCGCGGATGGAGAAGTGGCGCAAGGCATTCTTGGCTATGATCCGGTCGCCAATGGTCAATTGACGCGCGAAGAAATCCAGCGCTGCGAAGCGGATGGCGAAGCGCGGTTGCAAATGGCCCGCCAGGTCAGCCATTTGCCGAAATCCAAGGCGAAGGGCGGGCGCTATACGCCCGTCTCCAAGCGCAGCGACCGGCCAGACGCAATTGCCTGGCTGCTGCGCAATTTCCCCCAAGTGCCGGAAGCAACCATTGTGAAGCTGCTTGGCACCACCAAGGAAACCATCGCCAAGGTGCGCGACAAGACCCATTGGAACAGCGCGAATATCAAGCCGCGTGATCCCGTGATTCTGGGCCTTTGCACGCAGTCTGAACTCAACGCCGCGGTCGGCACGCTGGCCGTTACGACTCAGCCGGAAGAAGACGCCGCGGCGTGAAGCATTTTCAGGCCAAGCGGAACCGCTTGGCCGCCCGGAAACCGCGACCCCAAAAGGCGTTCAGTGGGGCGTCATGCTGCGCAGCCGCTCCATTTCCTCCTTCAGGCGGAGCTTTTCGCGCTTGAGTTTGGCAAGAGCTTCGGCATCGGGCCGTGGTCGCTGATCCTCCTCGAAAATCTGCGCCTCGAGCGCAGCATGACGGTTATTGAGGGAAGCGATCCGGGCATCCAAGCGCATACCAAGGCATCCTTTGCTGTGACGCTAACCGGCGGGTTGGCCCTGTCCCGGGCAGCCAGGACATGCTACTCCACCCCGCCCTTAAAAAGCATCAAGAGATTTTGCCCTAACCCCACGATGATCGCTGACCGAGAAGCCCTGCTCCGCCGCCTGCATGAACTCCGTACCGAGCATCGGGATTTGGATACCGTGATCGCGCGGCTGGATAGCGGGCCGGTGGATCAATTGCAGTTGCAGCGGCTGAAAAAGCGCAAGCTGAAGCTGAAGGACGAAATCGCCTGGCTCGATAGCCAGCTTTTGCCCGATATCATCGCCTGAAAGGGGCAGAAATGGCCGAGAAAGCGCTGGTTGGCGTGATCATGGGCAGCCGTTCGGATTGGGAAACGCTGCGCCACAGTGTCGAAACCCTGGAAAAACTGGGCATCGCCCATGAAACCCGCGTGGTTTCCGCCCATCGCACACCAGAACGCCTGTTTGATTATGCGAAGCAGGCGGCGGGGCGTGGGATCAAGGTCATCATCGCCGGCGCCGGCGGTGCTGCGCATCTGCCCGGCATGGCCGCTTCCATGACCCATTTGCCAGTGCTGGGTGTGCCGGTGCAAAGCGCGGCTCTCGCCGGGGTAGATAGCTTGCTGTCCATTGTGCAAATGCCGGCGGGCGTACCGGTGGGTACACTCGCCATCGGGCGGGCGGGGGCGGTGAATGCGGCCTTGCTCGCCGCTTCCATCCTGGCGCTGAATGATTCGGCGCTGGCTGATCGCCTGATCGCCTGGCGCGCGGCGCAGACCGAAAGCGTGCCGGAGAGCCCAGTATGACCCCTCTGCCGCCCGGCGCCATGCTGGGCATTCTGGGGGGCGGGCAGCTTGGGCGCATGTCTGCCATGGCGGCGGCGCGGCTTGGCTATCGCTGCCATATCTATGCCCCCGGCACGGATGAACCCGGCATGCAGGTGGCCGCCGCCCGCACCGTGGCTGCTTATGAAGATCGGGATGCTTTGGCCCGCTTCGCTGATCAGGTGGATGTCGTCACCTTCGAATTTGAAAATGTCCCCGCCGAGGCGGTGGAAATCCTGGCGCGGCGCGTGACCTGCCGGCCCGGCGAAAGGGCGCTTGGCATTTGTCAGGATCGCTTGCAGGAAAAGGCGTTTCTGGAAAGCATCGGCGTGCCCGTCGCGCCCTGGCGCGCGGTGCGCACCGAAGCCGAATTGCAGGCCGCGGTCGCCGAGCTTGGCCTACCTTCCGTCCTGAAAACCACCCGGCTTGGCTATGATGGGCGCGGCCAGGCGGTGCTGCGCCACCCGGATGATCTGGCGGCAGCCTGGGCCAGATTGGCGCCCCGCCCGCTGATCCTGGAAGGCTTTGTGCCCTTCACCTTGGAGCTTTCGGCGATAGCCGCGCGAGGGGCAGATGGTGCGCTCGCGGTATTCGACGCAACCGAAAACGCACATCGGCACCATATTCTGGACATCAGCTTCGCCCCCGCGCGCGTGGCGCCGGCAGTGGCGCGGGCCGCGCAGGATCATGTGGCGGCTGTCGCGCGCGGGCTTGATCTGGTGGGGCTGGTGGCTTTGGAAATGTTCCTGCTGGCCGATGGCCGTTTGATCGGTAATGAAATCGCCCCCAGGCCGCATAACTCCGGGCATTGGACCATGGATGCCTGCACCGCATCCCAATTCGAACAGCATATCCGCGCCGTGGTTGGCCTGCCCTTGGGCGTGCCTGACCGGCACCATGATGCGGTAATGCGCAACCTGATCGGGGCAGAGGGCATGGCGGCCTGGCCGGGGCTGCAAGGGTTGGCAGGCATTGCGCCGCATCTCTATGGCAAGGCCGAAGCCCGGCCAGGGCGCAAGATGGGCCATGCGAATCGGCTTTTGCCGCTGTGGGCGCTGGCTGGCATGGATGATGCGGCCGCGCTTGGCCCGCTGGCGGCCATTGCGGTGCAAAAAACATGAGCGCAAGGAAGCCATGGTCTTCTTTTGTTTAGAAACTGACGCTAGGATGCGGTTTATGAAGTTCTCTTCATCCTCGCTCGGCATTCTGCCAGCCGCCGTCCTGACATTCGGGCTTGCTGCGGCCCAGCCGACGCGCGCGCAATTCGTCGAAGGGCCTTACATCGCCGGCGCGATTGGCATGAATTACCTGGATGATGCCAAGTTCCGCCTGGATGGCCGGCTGAACCAGGGCATGACGGCGCTTGGCCAGCCCAATGGCGGCCAGCTTGGCTTTGATTATGGCGGCGTTGGCTTGCTCAGCCTTGGTTGGGGTTTCAGCAATGGCATTCGCCTTGAAATCGAAGGCAGCTACCGCAGCAATGAGGTGGATAGCGCCAATGGAGCGGCGGGCGTTGCTGGCCCCGGCGGGCATGGCGGGCGCCAGGATAGCTATGGGCTGATGGGCAATGTGCTCGTGGACCTTGTGCGGATCGGCCCTTTCCTGCCCTATGTCGGGATTGGCGCGGGTTATCTTATCGCCAGCTTCAATGATCTGAATGGCCGGCCCGGCAATGGCACCCTGCGGCTCCGCGGGGATGATACGGGCGGCGCCTTCGCCTTTCAGGGTATCGTTGGTCTTGGGCTGCAGATCAGTCAGGTGCCAGGGCTGACACTTACCGCCGAGTATCGTTACCTGGAAAGCCTGGGGCCGAGCATCCCCGTAAGCTATGTGAATGCTGCGGGCGCTACGGTGCTGTCGGGCAAGGCGGATACGGAAAGCCGCAACCAATCCTTCCTGGTCGGGTTGCGTTATGCCTTCAATGCGCCCGCCGCTGCCCCTGCCGCTGTCGCGGTACCCGTCGCGGCGCGGAGCTTTCTGGTGTTTTTTGATTGGAACCGCGCTGATATGACCGCGCGTGCCCGCCAGATCATTGGCGAAGCGGCGGAAGCCGCGCGCGCCCAACCCACGCGGATTGAATTGGCTGGCCATGCGGATCGCACCGGTACGCCGCAATATAATCTGGCATTGTCGCGCCGCCGCGCTGAAACGGTGGCGGAGGAACTGATCCGGCGCGGCGTTGCGCGCCAGGATATCAGCATCACTGCCTTGGGCGAAACGCAGCCCTTGGTCGAAACCGCCGATGGCGTTCGTGAGCCGCAGAACAGGCGCGTGGAAATTATCCTGAAGTAATCGCGGGTTTAGGGCTGGCGTTACGCATTTGGCGCAGTAGCATCGCGCCAGCCACCGTCACGCCACCCAGCGTGCCAATCACCCCCGCTGCATTTAGCGAAAACGACTGCCCGAAGGCCGCAGGCAAAGGCCCTGCCAGCGCGTAGCCAAGGGCGCCAAGCGCTGCCCCAAGCACTGCCCCACCAAGCACCTGCGCGCGATAGGAATCCGTGAGCAAGCGTATCGCCGCCGCCGGGCAGACCAGCATCGCCACCACCAGGATGCTGCCCACCGCTTCAAAAGCTGCCACCGCCGCAACCGCCACCATCAGATTCAGCGCCAATTCCAGGCCGCGCGCCGGCAGGCCAATCGCGGCAGCGTAATCGGGATCAAAACAGAGCAAATGCAAGGGCCGCCACAGTAGCGCGATCAGCGCGGCCAGCACCAGGCTCACCGCTGCCAGCAGAAATATCTGGCGCGGCAGGGAAGCCAGCGCCGCCGGATCAAGCAAAGATGCAAAGCCCTGCGCTTCCAGCCAAACGAGGCTTTCCAATTGCCCGAACAGCACGCAATCCAAATCAAGATCAACGCTGCGCGCACCTGTTGCTTCAATCAGCATCAGGCCAAGCGCGAAGAAGCTGGTGAAGACAGCGCCTGTTGCCGCGCCGGATTCCAACTTGGCGACACGCCGCACCAGGCTAATCGCCAGCACCGCCAACAAGGCCGCCGCCAGCGCGCCGAGCAGCATCGGCAAACCTGCCCGCGCGCCGGTTATCGCAAAGCCCGCGATAATGCCGGGCAGCACGGCATGCGATAGCGCATCGCCCAGCAAGCTATCGCGCCGCAGCACCAGAAAAGACCCAAGCAGCCCGCACATCCCGCAAGCGAGAATGGCGGCCAACAAGGCCGGTAGATCGAGCCTCAGGAAATCCAACGCGGTCACGGTTCAGTGCCCATCCGCTTCGCGTCCGCGCAGCGGACGAACACTGAAATTTTGTTTTGTCGCATTTTCCGAGTCGCCAAGCGTATCCGCTTGGCTTGAAAATGCTCCCGACCCCAAAGCATGCGGCGAGGCTGGTAGCGAAGAAGGCTCCGCCAACAAGCGTGTTGCCATTTCCGCTGGCAGACCATGTTCCACCAAATCCGCCAACCGATCCGCGCCCGCGATATCCGTGGCACCCAGACCAAGCAGATGCAGCTCGACCGCGCGATGCGCGCGCACCGCACGCCGCGCAGCAGCGGCGCCGCGTGGTGTCAGGTGAATTTCCCGATCCGCCCGCGCCACCAGCCCGCGCAGCCCAAGCCAAAGGGCCAGCCGCGATGCATGGGCTTCGGACCAGCCGCGCGCGGCGGCCAGCGCCGAAATCGGTGTCCAACGATCGCCCGCTGTGCCAGGGCCGGCGCCAGCGGCTTCCTGCGCTTCCCAGGCAGCGCGCAGAAAATGCGATTCGGTCGCGGCAATGCGCCGCCTTGTGCGGCGCCAGGCTTCCGGCAGCACGCCACGCTCTGGCGCCAGCAGCAGCGCGAGCGTGAAGAAAATCGCCCCCGCCAGCACCACCGCCGCGCCGGTTGGCCATTCCGGTTCAAAAGCGGAAGCCGCCGCGCCCAAAGCCCCCGCCAAAGCGCCGAGCAACGCCGAGACCAGCAACAGCACCGGCAGGCGATGGGTGAGCAACCGCGCCGTTGCCGCTGGCAAGATCAGCAAGGCCACAACCAGCACCAGCCCCACTGCCTGCAACCCCGCCACCGCGACAATCACTATCAGCCCAAGCAGCATCAGATCGGTACGCGCCACCGAAAGCCCCATGACGCGCGCGTAATCAGGATCGAAGCAGGCGGCGCGCAAACGCTGAAACAATGCCAGACAGACCAGCACGGAAAACGCCGCAATGCCGCCCGCCCAAAGCGCATCTTCCGCGCGCATGGCCGCCGCCTGCCCCAGGATGAATTTGCCAAGCCCCGCTTGTGCCGCTTGCGGCATGGTCTGCACATAGGACAGCAACGCAACGCCAAGGGCGTAAAAACTTGAAAGCACAATGGCGATGGCCGCATCTTCACGAATGCGCCGCCCGCGTGTGAGGGTCTGCACCGCCAGCACGCCAAGCACGCCGGCAATCACCGCACCCGCCAGCAAGGGCGGCAGCGCGCGCGGATTGCCGCCAAGCGTGGCGACGATCATCGCCGCCAGCACCACACCAGGCAAAGCGGCATGGCCAACCGCATCGGCCATCAGCGCGCGCCCGCGCAGCAGCGCGAAAGCGCCGACTGTGCCGCAAGCAAGCCCAAGCAAGGCACAACCCGCCAGCACCACAAGCGTGTTATAGCCAAGGCTCACTGCAGCCCGCCTTCTGCGACGGCCTGTTCCAGCACATTCAGCCGCCCGCCATAGGCGCGCGCAATCGCATCCGGCGTGAAGGCGGATTTCACTGGGCCTGCCGCAACGGCGCGGCCATTCAGCAGCAATACCTGATCGAAATAGGCCGGCACGGTTGAAAGATCATGATGCACGGCGATCACACTGCGCCCTGTTGCCACCACGCGGCGCAGCACGGCGATGATCGCCTGTTCCGTTGCCGCATCAACCGCGGCGAAGGGTTCATCCATCAGGTATAGGTCAGCATCCTGCGCCAGCGCCCGCGCCAAAAACACGCGCTGCTGCTGCCCACCAGACAGCCGGCCAATTTGCCGATCGGCAAGATCAGCGAGCCCCACCTGATCAAGCGCGCCGCGCGCGGCTTCCCGTTCCGCCTTCGGCACGCGGCCCCACCAGCGCATGCGCGGATAGCGCGACATGCACACGACATCGAGCGCAGTTGCCGGAAAATCCCAATCCACCGATGCGCGTTGCGGCAGGTAGCCAACGCGGTTGCGCACTTCTTGCAGCGCACGACTAAAAAACCGCGCCTCACCGGCGATGCTTGGGATCAACCCAAGGGCAGCGCGCAGCATGGTGGATTTGCCCGCGCCATTTGGTCCGACAATCGCTGTCAGCCCCGGTGCCGCCTGCCAGGTAATGTCCCACAGCACGGTCTTGTCGCCATAGGCGATAGTCAGATGCGTGATGGCCAGCGGCGCGGGGGTGGTGATGCTTTGGCTCATGTGGTGGCAAGCCGGCCTTGCATGCCGCGTGCAGGGGCTTCCCCGCCCAGGGCGCGGGCGATGATGGTGAAGTTATGGTCCATCATGCCGATATAGCTGCCCTCATAGGTGCCGGGTTTGCCCATGGAATCGGAAAACAGCGTGCCCCCCAAGGCCACGCGTTGGCCGCGCGCGCCGGCCCCTTCAATCAGCGCCCGCACGGCGCGATCGGGGACCGAGCTTTCGGCGAAGACCGCCGGGATGCGCCTTTCAACCAGGCCGCGCACCAGCGCTTCAATGCGCGCCAGATTGGCTTCCGATTCGGTGGAAAGCCCCTGGATACTGTCCACTTCCAGCCCATAGCGCGCAGCGAAATAGCCGAAAGCGTCATGCGCCGTGACCAACAGGCGCTGGCGCGGCGGGATGCTCGCCATCACCCGCGCGCCATATTCATGCAGGGCGGCAAGCCGGGTGCGCAGCGCGGCAAGGTTGGCAGCAAAGACGCTGGCCTGATCGGGGATCAGGCGTGAAAGCCCCTCGGAAATACTGCCCGCGGCCTCAGCCCAAAGCACCGGGTCCATCCAGACATGCGGGTCGGCGGCGTCCGGATAGTCAGGATTGGCGCGCAGTTTTGAGCGCGGCAGGCTTTCGGCCACCAGCACCACCGGCTTGCCATTGGCGGCAGCGCGGGCCAGCACATCGCCCATGCGGCCTTCCAGCCGATGGCCATTGGCGAACAGGATATCGGCGGCCAGCAAGCGGGCGATATCAGCCCGGGTCGGGCGGAACAGATGCGGGTCAACCCCCTCATTGATCAGGGTTTCCGCCCGGATGCGGTCACCGCCAATGTCGCGCAGCAGATCGCCCACCATGCCAACAGTCGCCAGCGCGCGCGGCAGGGGGCGGTTCTGCGCCAGCGCGGGGATGGTCGTCAGCGCAAAAAGCCCAAGGCTGCGGCGTGTAATGGCTGAATACCTGTTCACTTCTGCATATATTCCTTTTTTTTCAGATACTTATTCTGTGGATTATCTTGTCCCTGCGCCTCCCGCCGTCAAGGCCTTTCATTGGTTTGGCCTTGCCTAACCCGAGGCCGCGGCGCCATGTTGCGCCTGGAACAAGGGCGATGATCCCATGCGCGGGCGCTTTCGGATTGGCGATGATATGGTGGTGGAATTGGCCGAAATTTTTCGGCTGATGAGCGACCCGACACGCCTCAAGATCATCCTGGCCTGCCGGGACGCGCCGGCGGCGGTGAATGAGATGGCCGAAAGGCTCGCGATTTCGCCTTCACTGGTTTCTCACCATCTCCGGCTATTGCGTGCCGCGCGATTGTTACAGGCGGATCGGCGCGGGCGGCAGGTTTTCTACGTGGTGGGTGATGAGCATATCCGCTCCATGCTGGCCGATATGGTTGACCACATCAGTGAGGAAGAAGCGACCGAGGGTGATGCCTGAGGCAGTAGGTCGCGGATTATCACGCTTTTCTGTATTCCCGCCCTTGTGCGGTGCGGGAGCGCCGATTATGGTCCGGCGTAAATCGAGACTCTGGGGTCTTCGGCCCTTGGTGAAGCGAGAGTTAATATCTTGAAACGGCGTGATTTTCACGACCGATAAGGGATGGGTTGATGAAGGTTCTTATGGCAAAGTGCCGCGCATTCGGCCTTGGCAGGCTTATGGCCGGCGTGGCCGCTTTGGCGATGGGTTTGGTACTGGCGGTACCTGCCCTGGCAGAGAGCATGGTTGGTGCGCCGGCGCCTTGGGGCATGGGTTTGCAACCCTCGGGCGGGGTGATCAAGGAACGTATTTCTTCCTTCAACAGCATGGTCTTCGCCATTATCACGGTAATCACGATTTTCGTGCTGGTGCTGCTGGCTTATTGCGTGTGGCGCTTCCGCGAAGAACGCAACCCGGTCCCGTCCACGACCAGCCACCACACGGGCTTGGAAATCGCCTGGACCGTGATCCCGGTGCTGATCCTGTTGGTGATTGCCATCCCATCCTTCCGGTTGCTCTATTTTCAGGACCGCGCGGTGGATGCGGATATGACGATCACCGTGCAGGGCCGTCAGTGGTATTGGAACTACACCTATTCGGATCACGGGAACTTCAACTTTGACAGCTACCCGATCCAAGAAGCTGATCTGAAGCCAGGCCAGATTTTCAAGCTTTCGGTTGATAACGAACTGGTGATCCCGGTTGGGGCCAGTATCCGCGTGCTGACCACGGGGCATGATGTGATCCATTCCTTCTTTGTGCCGGCGCTTGGTGTCCAGAAATACACCATCCCGGGTCGTACGCTTGAAACCTGGATGCGCGCGGATCGCCCCGGTATTTTCTACGGGCAGTGCAATCAGATTTGCGGCACGAATCACTGGTTCATGCCGATTGCCGTGCGCGCCGTGCCGCGCGCCGAATTCGACACCTGGGTTGCCGATGCGCAAAAGCGCTTTGCCCAGGCTGATGGCAGCGCGCCGGTGATTGCCGCCGCGCCCGCTTCTCAGGAACAACTTCAGATCGCGGAGGCCCGCCGGTAAGGCGCGGCTCAGGGAAGACAAACATGGCAACCGCTTCGCACGCCCATCACGACGATCACCACGATCATAAGCCGGGCTTTGTGTCCCGCTGGTTCTTTTCAACGAACCACAAGGATATCGGCACGCTCTACATCATCTTCTCGCTGGTTGCGGCGGTGGTGGGGATTGGCATTTCGCTGCTGATGCGTCTTGAGCTCATGTATCCCGGCATGCAGATTTTCTCTGATGGCCAAATGTGGAACGCCTATATCTCGGCCCATGGCTTGATCATGGTGTTCTTCGTGGTCATGCCCGCGCTGATTGGTGGCTTTGGCAATTGGTTCGTGCCGATCATGATCGGGGCGCCCGATATGGCCTTCCCGCGCATGAACAACATCTCATTCTGGTTGCTGGTGCCGGCCTTCCTGCTGCTGGCGGCAAGCCTTTTCGTGGGTGAAGGCCCGGGCGCGGGCTGGACGATCTATCCGCCATTGTCTGACAGCACCTTCCATTCCGGCCCGGCGATGGATTTGGCGCTGTTTTCGCTGCATTTGGCGGGCGCTTCTTCCATCATGGGCGCGGCCAACTTCATCACCACCATCTTCAACATGCGCGCCCCTGGCATGACGCTGCACAGGATGCCGCTGTTTGTGTGGTCCATGCTGGTCACGGCCTTCCTGCTGCTGTTGGCGGTGCCGGTGTTGGCGGGAGCGATCACCATGCTGATCACAGACCGTAATTTCGGCACGGCCTTCTTCCGCCCTGAAGGCGGTGGTGACCCGGTGCTGTTCCAGCATCTGTTCTGGTTCTTCGGCCATCCGGAAGTCTACATCATGATCCTGCCGGGCTTCGGCATTATCAGCCACATCATTTCCACCTTCAGCCGGAAGCCCGTATTCGGTTATCTCGGTATGGCTTACGCGATGGTGGCGATTGGCTTTGTGGGCTTCCTTGTCTGGGCGCACCACATGTACACATCGGGGATGGATGTGGACACGCGCGCCTACTTCATGGCGGCCACCATGGTGATCGCGGTGCCGACTGGCGTGAAAATCTTCTCCTGGATCGCGACCATGTGGGGCGGTTCGATGCGGCTTGATACGCCAATGCTATTCGCCATTGGCTTCATCTTCCTGTTCACCGTGGGTGGTGTGACCGGTGTGGTGCTGGCCAATGCGGGCATCGATCAGGTGCTGCACAACACCTACTACGTGGTGGCGCATTTCCATTACGTGTTGTCGCTGGGTGCGGTATTCTCGATCTATGCCGGCTTCTATTACTGGATCGGCAAGATGTGCGGCCGGCAATATCCTGAAACGCTCGGCAAGATCCATTTCTGGATGACCTTTGTCGGCGTGAACCTGACCTTCTTCCCGATGCATTTTTCGGGCAATCAGGGCATGCCGCGTCGCTACCCGGATTATCCGGAAGCCTTCTGGGGGTGGAACTATGTCGCTTCGATTGGTTCGCTGATCTCGGTGGCGTCCTTCCTGTTCTTCTTCTACATCGTATGGGTGACCATGCGTTCGGGCGCCAAGGCTGCGGCGAACCCCTGGGGTGAAGGTGCGACGACCTTGGAATGGCAAGTGGCGTCGCCGCCGCCCTTCCACACTTTTGAGGAAATTCCTCGTCTGCGCTAAGGCGCTGCAACGGACGGTATGACGATGAGCGATTCGGTCATCGAAAACGGCAAGGGGGGCGCGGCCCCCCTTCCTGTTTCCTACAATATCTCAGAAGTGAGCGATTGGGTCGCGCTGCTGAAGCCGCGCGTCATGTCGCTGGTGGTGTTCAGCGCCGTCGCGGGGCTGCTGGTAGCGCCTGGGTATTTGCATCCGGTGCTGGCAGTGATCGCCATTCTTTGCATTGCGGTGGCTGCCGGTGCCTCGGGCGCCATTAACATGTGGTATGACCGCGATATTGATGCGGTGATGCGCCGCACCGCGCGCCGGCCAATTCCTGCCGGACGCATCGCGCCTGATGCGGCGCTTACCTTTGGCATTCTGCTTGGCGTTGGGTCTGTCGTGGTGATGGCTTTCGCCACCAATTATCTGGCGGCTGGCGTGCTTGCCTTTTCCATCCTGTTCTATGTGGTGGTTTACACCATGTGGCTGAAGCGCCGCACGCCGCAGAACATCGTTATTGGCGGTGCCGCAGGTGCCTTTCCGCCGCTGATCGGCTGGGCTGCGGTGACGGGTGACATCACGCTGGTGCCGATCATTCTTTTCGCCATCATCTTCATCTGGACGCCGCCGCATTTCTGGGCGCTGTCGCTTTGGGCGCATGAGGATTACGCCAAGGCCGGCGTGCCCATGCTGCCGGTGACGGCCGGCGCACGCGAAACTCGCAAGCAAATCCTGGTCTATACGCTGGCGCTGGCGCCACTTGGCATGGCGCCCTGGCTGATCGGCTTTTCCGGACCGATCTATGGCGGGATTGCCGCGCTACTTGGTTTGAATTTCATCCGCCATGCGGTCGCCGTATTGCGGGAGCCGCAGGATGAGACGGGCCGCAGCCTGGAAGGCGACAAGGCAGCCAAGAAATGCTTCCGCTTTTCGCTGACCTATCTTTTCGCGCTTTTCGCCGTGCTGGCCGCTGAAAAGCTGATCCTTTCGCCATGACCCCTGAAGAACGCGCGATTTTCGAAAAGCGTCGTCGCGGGCGCAATATTGCGTTGGGATTGGTGCTGGTTGGTCTTTCGGTGCTATTCTATTTCATCGGTATCGCGCGCCTGCTGCGGTCTTGAGCAGCGGCGCGGCGCTTCCCAGATAAAGGTCATGGATCAGGAAGCGCAAAAGACAGTTCTCGCGCGGCGCAATCGCCGCACCGGCTTAGCCGCGGCAGGGATTGTGACCTTCATGGTTGGGCTTTCTTTCGCCGCCGTGCCGCTTTACGATCTGTTTTGCCGTGTCACAGGCTTTGGCGGCACCACGCAACGCAGCGCGGCGGCACCTGGCGCCGTGGGTGATCGGCCAATCACCATCCGCTTCAACGCGACCACGCACCCCAACCTCCCTTGGCGCTTCACCCCCGAACAGCCGAGCGTGACGCTGCGCCTGGGTGAAGAAGGCCTTGCCTTCTATTCCGCCACGAATCGGTCGGAGACACCGGTCACCGGCGTTTCGACCTATAATGTGACGCCGGAGAAGGTCGGGCGCTATTTCCACAAGATCGCCTGCTTCTGCTTTGATGAACAAACCCTGACCCCCGGTGAGCGCGTGGATATGCCAGTCACCTTCTGGGTGGACCCGAAAATCGCCGAGGATCCCAGCACGAGGGACATCACCACCATCACGCTTTCCTACAGCTTCTTCCGCACCATCGAAGATGCGAAAAAGGCGGGCGCGCTTGCCAATGCGGGGCCGCATGTTGGGCGAGCCGGAACAAGGCAGAATTGATTGACGGCTAGGCCCGGTTTTAATGCCCGATGGGCTTGATTTCGGGGGCAGTTTCAGGATTGATGCGATGGTCCGTTTCGGGCACTAAGCCCGCGACCGAGGAAGGCACCAGGACTGAAAATGGCAAGCACATCTCACGCGCAGGCAACCACGGCGGAGGGCGAAGCGCCGCCGCTGCATAAGCACCCCTATCATTTGGTTGATCCGTCACCCTGGCCGCTGGTGGGATCCTTCGCCGGTGGCGCGCTGGTGCTGGGCATCATCCTTTGGGCACATTACGGCAATCGCGGTGTCTTCTTCCTGGGCCTCGCCGGCATTCTTGCCACCATGTTCTTCTGGTGGCGCGATGTGGTGAAGGAAAGCCGCACCCCGGGGCTGCATACGCCGATCGTGCGCATTGGGTTGCGCTACGGCATGACGCTGTTCATCGCCTCCGAAGTCATGTTCTTCGTGGCCTTCTTCTGGGCCTATTTCCATTTCGCGCTGTTCCCTGAACATGTTTCGGGCGCCGAGGTCGCGATGTGGCCGCCCAAGGGCACGCTCACCTTTGATCCCTTCGATCTGCCCTTCCTGAATACCATGATCCTGCTGCTGTCGGGCTGCACCGTCACCTGGGCGCATCACGCCCTGCTGAATAATGATCGCAAGGGCCTGATCCGCGGGCTGACGCTCACCGTATTGCTCGGCGTGATCTTCACCGGTTTGCAGGTTTATGAATACAGCCTGGCGCCCTTCAAGTTCTACAATGGCGGGATCTATTCCTCCACCTTCTTCCTGGCCACCGGCTTTCATGGCTTTCATGTGGTTGTTGGCACCACTTTCCTTTTTGTCTGCCTTATCCGTGCAATGAAGGGACATTTCACGCCAGAAAAGCATTTCGGCTTTGAAGCTGCCGCCTGGTATTGGCACTTCGTGGACGTGGTCTGGCTGTTCCTGTTTATTTGCATCTACTGGTGGGGTGTGGGCGAAATCGCGCATCACTGATCGGCGCCGGGCATTCCGGCGTGCTGAAATCAGCCTTGCTTGGCCGCTACCCGCGATGCGGGGGCGGCCATGTTTTTGCGGGGGTATTGGATATCCGCCCCGCCTGCACGGCATGTGGGCTTGATTTTTCAACGCATCATGTCGGGGCTGGGCCGGCCATGGCAGGCATTTTCCTGATGCGTGCCATTGGTGCTGTGCTGGCGCTTTCGCTGCTGGTAAGACGCTTTGCCAGGGCCATGCTGCTTGGCTTGCAATGGCGGCATCGCCGCACAAGCTAGATCAGGGATGATGTTGCGCCGCCTGCTCTGGCCCGCTTTGGCGGGGCTGCCTGTTCTGATCATTCTGCTGGGGCTTGGCACTTGGCAGGCGCAGCGCTTGGGCTGGAAAACGGATATCCTGGCGCGCATCGCCGCCGCTGAGGCCGCGACGCCCGCGCCTTTCAGCGACCCACCCGTGCCTTATGCGAAGCTTGAAGCGCTTGGACGCTTTGATCATGCGCGCGAGGCATTGCTCGGCGTTGAAATCCGCGCCAATCGGATGGGCGCGCGGCTGGTGGTGCCTTTCCTGCGCGATTCTGGCCCGCCCTTGCTGGTGGATCGGGGTTGGGTGCCGCTGGATGGGCTGGCTGGCCTGCCCCGGCCTGAGGGCGTGCAGCGCATCACCGGCTATATCCGCTTTGGTGAGCCCGCCGGGCGCTTCGCCGCGCAGGATGATGTGGCCGGGCGGCGCTTTTATCACTTCGACCCTGTGGCGATTGGCGCGGCGCTCGGCGTGCCTGGGATGGCGCCCTATGGCCTTGTGATGCTGGGCCAGGCAGGTAGCCTGCCAGAACCCGCACAGACCCTGCCACGCCCGCGCAATAATCATCTTGGCTATGCCATCACCTGGTATGGCCTGGCACTATCCCTGATCGGCGTTTTCGCTGCCTTTGCCTGGCGCATGAGAAAGGCCGCCTGATGTCCGCTTCCGCCTATCAAAGCCTGAAGACCCGCTTCGCGCGCATTGCCGCGCTGCATGAAGCCGCCGCCATGTTGCACTGGGATGCGAGTGCCATGATGCCCTCAGGCGGCGGTGCCGCGCGGGGCGAGCAATTGGCGACCCTTGCCGGCCTTGCGCATGAAATGCTGACCGCGCCCGCGGTGGCGGAAGAACTCGCAGAGGCTGAGGCTGAAGGTGATTGGGACAGCGCAAACCTTGCCCTGATGCGCCGCACCCATGCGCGCGCCACCGCCTTGCCGACCAGCCTGGTGGAAGCGACCACGCGCGCCAATTCGGCCTGTGAGAAAATCTGGCGGGAAGCGAAAGCACGCGCGGATTTCGCCATGGTGCGCGGGGCGCTCACGGAAGTTGTTGCCCTGCAACGCGAAACTGCTGCTGCGCTTTCAGCGGCGCTTGGCATGGCGCCTTATGATGCGTTGATGGATGGCTATCAGCGCGGCGTCACCGCGGCTGATGTGGAGCCTGTCTTCGCGGCCTATGAAGCCTTCCTGGCCGAAGCCTTGCCGCGCGCTGAGGAAATCCAGTCACGTCGCGGTGCGGCCGTGCCGCTCACGGGGACATTCCCCGTGGCAGCGCAAAAGGCGCTGTGTCAGGCGCTTTCGGCGCGGATTGGCTTGGAATATGATCATGCGCGGCTGGATGAATCGCTGCATCCCTTTTGCGGCGGCACACCCACCGATGTGCGCATCACGACCTTTTATGGTGAAGCGGATGTCGCCAAGGCGCTGCTTGGCGTGCTGCATGAAACCGGGCACGCGCTTTATGAACGCGGGCTACCGGCGGCCTATGCGCGCCAGCCAGTGGGTGAAGCGGCGGGCATGGCCGCGCATGAAAGCCAATCCCTGATTGTGGAGATGCAGGCCTGTCGTTCGGATGCTTTTTTACGTTTCCTAGGCGGTGAATTGCGCACACGTTTTGGCTGCGATGCGGCGGCTGTGGCGCCCGAAAATCTGGGGCGCTTATGGCGGCGCGTTTCGCGGGGCTTCATTCGTGTGGATGCGGATGAAATCACCTATCCCGCCCATGTCATTCTGCGCTTTCGGCTGGAAAAGGCGATGATCGAAGGCGCGCTACAGGTCGCTGATCTGCCAGGCGCCTGGAATGACGGCCTGGAAAAGTTGCTCGGCATTCGCCCACCCAATGATGCCAAGGGGTGCTTGCAGGATATCCATTGGCATGATGGCGCCTTTGGCTATTTCCCATCCTATACTTTGGGTGCCATGGCGGCGGCGCAATTGATGAAGGCAGCGCGCGCCGCAGAACCTGGGCTGGATCAGGCTTTATCGGAAGGTGATATGGCGCCCTTGCTTGGCTGGCTCCGCACCCATGTGCATAGCAAGGGGTCGCTGCTCGGCTTTCAGGATTTGTTGCGCACGGCCACCGGAAAGTCGCTTGATCCGAATGATTTCATGGATCATTTGCGGGCGCGGTACTTGGCATAGTAATCGGGTTTACGCGATTTCCCGCAGCATCTTGGCGCGTAGTGCGCGGGCGAAATCACGCCGTGTCTCAGCTACCATCACAAAGGCGCCAGGCCCGCCCATGATGTTGCGTTCATAATGCACATGCAGTGGTTCATTGCCGCGCGTGACCGGCGCGATTTCAATGGCAAGCCCATTGATGGTGATGCCCTGCGCCACCGCGGCATCCCGCGCATCTGGGGCCGCAATGATGGAACGCATATCCGGCCCATCGCCGGCCACATCAATCACACGTTCACTTGCACGATAGGGTGCTGCGGCAATCAGTGCGGCAGCATGGGCAATGGCATCACCAATGGCATTGTAGCTCTGGCGTGATCGTGGCGCGGCCAGCACCGCATTAGCGAATATCTGGGCTGAGGCCGCATCACTCACGCGATGCCAATCCACCACCAGCGCCGCACCACCTGGGCTGCCCCATTCTGTCATGGCAAGGGCAATGGCGCGGCGCGGATTGGCGGCAATGGCAGCCAGCACCGCAGGGTGAATGATGGATTCGGCAATGCCTTCCCGTTGCAGGCGAAATTCATCCGGATCAATGGAACCGGAGGCATCCATTGCCAGCACCAGCAGCAGATCCACTTCGGGCGCGGCTTGCGCCTGCGCTGCGGCGCCGATCAGCGCTGGCGCGAAAAGCACACCACGGCGTGGCCATTTCAGCATCAACGAGCCCTTCCCAATAAGCGCCGCGCACGTTCTACCACGGGAAGATCAATCATCGCCCCTTCAAAGGCAACCGCACCCTCGCCTTCCGCCAATGCCACGTCAAAAGCCGCGATTAGGCGACGCGCGCGCTCCACTTCCGCCGGCGCTGGCCCGTATTCCTCATTCACCACGGCCACCTGCGCGGGGTGGATGCAGGCAGCGCAGCCAAAGCCCAAAGCGCGGGAACGACGCAAGGAAGCGCGATAGGCATCAAGATCGGAAAAATCGGCGAAGACACCAATGGACCCCAGCGGCAGAATGCGCGCAGCGCGTGCGGCCGCCACCGCCATCATGCCATAGACGTAGAGCGAATCAGCGCCCGGCACGGCTTCCAATTCAGTAGAAAGATCTTCCGAACCAACGCCAAGCGCGGCCATACGCGGGTCAGCCAAAGCAATCGCGTGCAAGGCAGGCAGCGCATCAGGCGTTTCCACCACGCCAATGAAGCGCGTATAGCCGATGCGCATACCAAGTGCTGCTTCCCGCTCCGCCACCACTTCCGATAGAAGCTTGATGTGTTCCGGCCCCATGACCTTTGGCAGCATCAGGCAAGACACTTCCGGCATGATGGCCGCCGCAATATCCGGTACGGCCAATTCCAAAGGCCGGTTGATGCGCACGCAAATTTCCTGACCATGCGCAGCGATGGTCTTCGCCGCAGTGGGCAGCGCTGCGCGCGCGGCTTCTTTCTCGCTGGGTGGGATGGAATCTTCCAAATCAAGAATTATCACATCCGCCCCGCGCGTATGCGCCTTGGCCACAAAGCGTTCCGCCACCGCAGGGATGAACAGCAAGGATCGCCAGCTATTCGGGTTTGATGCGGCCATCAGGCGAACTCCGCTTCCAGCTTGGCGCAGAGATAGCCATCCTTATCGGCGGCCCAGCATTCCATTTTGCGATCCGTCTGCGCTGCGCCGCAGAGTGTCACGGTATCGCCCACCCAAAGCGGGCGCGCGAGCCGCGCGGTGAAGCCCACCAGCCGCCCCTTGGCGCGCTTCAACGCTGCATCCAGAATCAATTGCATGGTCAGGCCACCATTCTGGACAGTAGCCTGATAGCCTTCCTCATCCCGCGCATAATCCGCATCATAATGGATGCGATGCGCGTTCCAGGTCACGGAGGAATAGCGGAACACCAGGGCCGAGGAGAGTAGCACCTTATCCGCCCAGGCGGCGCCCTCAGGCGCGGGCACTGGCGGGGTCGCGGTGGTTTTCTGCCCGGGCGGCGTGGCATCGCGGTACATCGCGTCAAATTCCTCAACCGCAATGACCTGCCCGCGGCTTTCGATGGTGTGGCGCATGGTCAGCACCGCCATGCGCCCGGTGCGGCCATGCTTTGGCACAATCGCCGTGACTTCGGCCTTTTTGATCGCGGGTTCACCCACCACAAGCTGGCCATTGATTGTCACGCGCCGGCCAGCGCCCATGCGGCGTGGCAGCGGAATGGGCGGCAGAAACACGCCCTTATGCGGGTGGCCATCCGGACCGATATCGCTTTGCTTCGCGATATCGGGGAAGAACATGCTGAACCAATGCGGCGGCAGGGCCATGCCCTGAGTAATGCTGGCCGGGTCCATATCCAGCATGCCGGCAATCCGGCGCGCGGATGAAAGCCCGATTTCATCTTCCACAATACGGGTACGCCCCACCCAAGGGGCAAGCGCGGCAATCGCCGCATCAAATTCAGCATCGGTCATGGCATTGCATCCCAGCACATACGCGTGAGCCGCCCAGCGGTGGCGAAGGCAGCGGTATAACCCGGCATGCCATCCGGCAAGGTCTCTGGCACCTTATCCGTGAAAACACTGATGATGAAGCGCGGCGTATTGCCCCGATACACCACGCCCGCATCCATCCGCCCGCGCGGCCCGCGCCCGGTTTTGTGCGCAACCTTGGTCTTGCCCGGCAGCATGGAGGGGATGAGGTTGCGGAGCCTCTGCCAGGACAGGATATCAAGCCCCAGCTGGCAAAGCGCGGGGCTTGCGCCAAGCGCCGCCGCGCCGGCATCACTGGCCGCGCCTTGCAGCATCCTATCCAGCAGCAAGCCCTGATCGCGCGCCGTGGTGCTCGCGACTGCCTCTATCGGGTGATCCCAGGCAAGCCCCGGCGGCGGGAAATTCACCCGATGCATCGTGCCCTTCATGCCGATGCGGCGGCACCAGGCATTCAGCGCATCACGGTCCAGCCTTTCCAGCACAAGCTGCGTGCAGACATTGTCGCTGGTGATGATCATGTTCACGAAAGCATCGCGCAACGGAATGACACAACCTGGCGTCATGTATTGATAGGTGCCGCTATCCACCCCTTCCTGCAACCGCGCTTCAATGGTGCAGGGCTCATCGAGCCTCAGCACGCCTTCATGCACACGCGACAGCGCATGCATGAGGATCGAGGTTTTGCGCGTGCTGGCCGATGGCAGCACCATATCGCCTTCGCGCTCCGCTTCCTGGCCGCTCACCAGATCCTTCACATACCAGCTTGTCGTGAAGGGTTGCGCGTCGCACAGCGCGTTCATGCGCGCGATCAATTCCTGCATCGGCGTTCTCCTATGCTGGGCAGGCTAACCCTGGCCGGGCAGCATGGCCAGGGCGCGGCTTTTCCGGTTAGGCTGGCGCCAAAGATGGAGGATCGAAGCATGAGGCAGGATATCAAGCATGTCGCGGTGATTGGCGCCGGCACCATTGGCGCTTCCTGGGCGGCCTATTTCCTAAGCCGAGGCTTGAGCGTGACTGCAAGCGACCCTTCCCCCGGCGCACCTGATTTGATTCGCCGCATGGTGGAAAACGCCTGGCCGATTCTGATGCGGCTTGGCGGCAAGGCGGACGCCAACCCCAATGCCTGGCGCTTTGAAGCGGGCCCGGTGGCCGCCGTAGCCGGGGCAGATTTCGTGCAGGAAAGCGCGCCTGAGCGGCTTGAGGTGAAGCAGCCATTGCTTGCGCGCCTTGATGCCGCGCTGCCGGCGGATGTGGTGATTGCCTCCTCCACTTCCGGCCTGCTGGCCAGCCGCTTATCGGAACATTGCGCGCATGCCGAACGCGTGGTGATCGGCCACCCCTTCAACCCGCCGCATCTGATCCCATTGGTGGAGGTTGTGGGCGGTGCCAAGGGCAGCCCAGAAGCTGTGCAGACTGCGATGGAATTCTATCGCGCGATTGGCAAATACCCAATCGAGATCAAGAAGGAAGTGCCCGGCCATTTGGCGAACCGCTTGCAGGCGGCGCTTTGGCGCGAAGCGGTGCATCTGGTGGCGGAAGGGGTGGCGAGTGTCGCCGATGTGGACGCCGCGATCAGCGAAGGCCCTGGGCTGCGCTGGGCATTGATGGGGCCGCATACCACCTTCCATTTGGCGGGCGGCGAGGGCGGCATGGCGCATTTCCTGCATCATTTGCTGCCGGCGGTGACAAGCTGGTGGGATGATCTGGGGCATCCGAATGTGGATGCGGATTTGCAGCGCGTGCTTGCGGAAGGTGTCGCGGAAGGCACCAAGGGTGCCTCCACGCGTGATCTTGCGGCGTGGCGCGATGCGGCTTTGGTGCGCTTGCTGGAAGCGAGGGGGAAGTAACCCGTGTCACGCGCCGCCCGTCTGCTCGATCTACTGCAGCTCTTGCGGCAGCATCGGCGGCCGGTAAGTGGCGCGGCGCTGGCATCGGCACTCGGCATCAGCCTGCGTAGCCTGTATCGCGACATCGCCACACTGCAGGGACAGGGCGCTGAGATAAGCGGCGAAGCCGGCATTGGCTATGTTTTGCGTCCGGGCTTTCTGCTGCCGCCGCTGATGTTCCAGGAAGAAGAGATCGAAGCCCTGGCGCTTGGTCTGCGTTGGGTAGCGCAGCAGGGTGATCCGGTACTGGTCGAGGCCTCCCGCGTGGCACTGGCGAAGCTCGCGGGGGTTTTGCCGGTCGGGGTACGAAGCGCGCTTGAGGAGTCGTCGCTTGTGGTGCCGCCGGCGGATCAGGCAGCCGTTGATCTATTGCCAACGCTGCGGCGCGCAATTCGTGCAGGCCGATGCCTGGTGCTGCGCTATCGCGACGAGCAGGGCAGGGAAACAGAGCGGCGCGTTTGGCCTTTCGGGCTTGTCTACTTCGATCAAGTACGCTTGCTGGCGGCGTGGTGCGAATTACGTGGCGACTTCCGCCATTTTCGCGCCGACCGCATCGCTGCCCTGACTGAAACAGGGGAGCGCTATCCACAACGACGCCAAGCGCTGCTGCAAAAATGGCAAGAAATTGAGTGCAAAGGCCCATTCTGAAGACTGCTGACAGAATCTGTCAGTGGCAGCGATTAGCTTGGACCTCCATCAAAGGAGGAACCCGATGGCTGAACCCAATTTTACCGTGCTTTATGTGACGGATGTTTCGGCAAGCACAGAATTCTACACAGAACTGCTGGGTCGCCCGCCAGTCGAAGCATCGCCTGGTTTCGCCCTCTTCGCCTTGAAAAGCGGCATGATGCTGGGTCTTTGGCGGCGTTCGGAGGTGCAGCCCCCGCCAGCCGATCCAGGCGGTAGCGAATTGTCATTCCAAGTAGCGGATCCGGCGGCGGTTATCGCGTTGCATGCGGAATGGATGGCGCGTGGTCTCAGCATCATTCTGGCGCCAGCCAAGATGGATTTTGGCTTTACCTTTCTCGCATGCGACCCGGATCGGCATCGGCTGCGGGTCTTCGCCGAGCCATGAATCGCGGTTGGATCGCCGTGGCCTGCGCCGATCATGTCGCTTTGGGCGTGGCGGGCGGCTTCATGCAGGTCTGCCACGGCAAGGCGGCACCTCTGCGCCGCATGCGTCCCGGGGATTATGTCGCCTATTATTCCCCTACCCAAGCGTTCCGAGCTCGCCAATCGCTACGAGCCTTCACCGCCATAGGCGTTATTGGGGATTCAGAACCCTATTGCTTCGATATGGGCGCCGGATTTCAGCCATGGCGGCGGAATGTGGATTGGCTGGCCAGTCAACCTGCAGATATCCGCCCTCTATTGGGAAAGCTGGAATTCACCGCCGGTCGCGGTTCCGCCTGGGGCTTCCCATTACGCTTCGGGGTCTTGGCGGTGAGCGATGCAGATATCAGCGTGATTGGTGCGGCAATGAAAGCCTTACTGCAAGCTGCCAAAACAGACGCGCCGCAAGGGTGAGTTAAGCATCGACATTAGCCCCCCCGCCCCGCCCGCAACAACCGCCCCGGCAGCGCGCCAGTCGCAACCCCATCGCGATAGGTCACTTCGCCATTCACGATAGTCGCAACATAACCATCAGCCTTTTGCAGCAGCCGACGCCCACCCGCCGGCAAATCGCGCACCATGCGCGGCGCTTGCAGCTTGAGCGCGGCGAAATCAATCACGTTCGCATCAGCCTTCATGCCGGCGCGCAAAACGCCACGATCATGCAACCCGGCAGCGCGCGCGGTGTCTGACGTCAGGCGGCGGATCATTTCCTGAACGGGGAATACCGCTTCCTTCGCATCGCGCGCCCAATAGGAAAGCAGGAAGGTCGGGAAGGACCCGTCCGAGATAAAGCCCACATGCGCGCCGCCATCAGAAAGCCCGGCGATGGCATTGGGATGGCGGAGACACTCCGCGCTTGCTGAAAGCGTGTAATCGGCGAAATTCGTGAGTGGCGCAAAGATAAAGCCGCGCCCATCATCAGCGATCAGCAGATCATAAGCGACTTCCTCGGCCTTCCGCCCTTCCCGCGCAGCCATGGCGGCGATGGAAGCCGAAGCCGGCGGCGCATAATCCGGCGGATCGCCGAAGGGGAACATGCGTTCAAAAGCCAGCCTGGAGATCAGCGGGAAATTGCTGCCCGCAATACGATCTTCCGAAAGAATGCGCGCGCGTCGGCCCGGTTCCGCCATGGCAGCGGCACGCTCAACCGCGGGCAGATGGGCGATTTCCTTGTAGCTCGGGCAGCCGGAAAACGGGTTCTGGCTGCCTTCCAAGCCCAGCAGAATGCCAATGGGGCGCGGCGGAAACACCGGGCGGATCGGCAGGCCGGCCGCCGCCGCGCCATCGGAAAGGTCCAGCAATTCCTTCCAGGCTTCCGTGCGGTCATGCCGCGCCGTCAGCGAGAACACCACCGGTTGACCTGTCGCTTCCACCACGCGGCGCACCATGGCGAATTCAGTGGCGGGATCAGGCGTGTTCCAATCGGAAACCAGTTCCAGCAAGCCGCCGCCGCCATCGCGCAAGCCTTGCGCCAGGCCACGCAGCTCATCTTCCTGCGCGCGCAGTGTGGGTGTCGGGTCGCCCTTCAGCGTCTTGTGGCTGATGGTGCGGGAAGTGGAAACGCCAAAGGCACCTGCCCGCACCGCATCGGCGGTAATGGCGCGCATGGCGGCGATATCCGCCTGATTGGCGTTTTCCAAATTCAGCGCGCGTTCGCCCATCACATGCACACGCACCGCGCCATGTGGCAGCAGGGCGCAAATATCCATATCCCGCGGACGCGCGGCCAAAGCATCCAGATATTCGGGGAAGCTTTCCCAAGCCCAGTTCAGCCCCTCATGCAAAATTGGGCCGGGAATGTCTTCCACGCCTTCCATCAATTCGATCAGCTTGTCGCGATCCGCCGCGCGGCAGGGTGCAAAACCAACGCCGCAATTGCCCATCACCGCCGTCGTCACGCCATGCCAGGCGGAAGGTGCCAAATGGGAATCCCACACCGCCTGCCCATCATAATGCGTGTGGATATCAACAAAGCCCGGCGTCACCAGCTTGCCGCGCGCGTCAATTTCTGTCGCGCCGCGTTCCGGCACCTGGCCAATGGCGGTAATGCGCCCGCCGGCCATGGCGACATCCGCCTCAAACGGCGCAGCCCCTGTGCCATCCACCACAACGCCGCCACGGATTACGATATCGGTCATGGGTAGGTTCCTTTTCCACCAAGGGTGAGTTCACGATGATTGAAGCCCCTGCCAGGGCGCGTTTCAAGACCAATGAAAAGTGGGGGGCGCGATTTTCTCCGCCGTGCGATGCGCCCAATCCTGCTGTGGCACCTTGGCCACCAGGCGCTGCTGAGCTTCATGCAAATGTTCGGCGGCCTGGCGATAATCCATGGTCAGTACCTCGCCATTTTCCACCACCTTGCGGCCATCCACGAATACCGCCTTCAAGGCGCGGTCACCCGCCGCATAGATCAAGCTGCGGATGGGGTCATAGGCCGGGCGGATCATGGGGTGGGTGATATCCACCAGCGAGAAATCCGCCTTGCAGCCCACGGCAAGTCGCCCGATATCGTCGCGCCCCAGCGCCAGCGCACCACCAATGGTCGCAGCATTGAATAAATCCTTGGTGCGTAACGTGCGCGGCGAATTGGCCTGGGTGCGCGCAATATGCGCGGCCAAGCGCATTTCATCCAGCATATTATGCGGATAGGTATCCGTGCCGATCCCCATATTCACGCCATTTCGCATGTAACGCCCAAGATCACGCAAAGCGATACCGCGACGCGCAAAAACCGTTGGGCAATGCGCAACTGTGGTGCCGGTTTCCGCCAACCGCTTCAGATCGGTTTCCGTATGCCAGCGCGTGGAAGGATGATCATCCAGAAAAATCCCATGGCCGATGATCGCGCGTTCGCCGAGCAGCCCGAGCGAATCAAGCCAGCCAATCGGCGTTGTGCCATGCCGGCGCGTGATTTCATGGAACTCCACCACGGATTGCGCCGCATGCACCTGCCAGGAAAGCCCGCGCTTATTGGCCTCAGCCCGGCTATCCTTCAAAAGCCCGGCCGAGCAGGTATCAATCTGCGCTGGCACCACCATGCCGAAAAGCCGGCCGCATTCATGCTGCTCGGCACGTTCGACCAGGCGCAGCGCTTCTTCCATCGCCTTCTCGCCGGCTTTTTCGTCCCATTCATATTCAACCACATGGCCATTCTTGGTGTACCAGCGGGCCGAGCGGAACATCGGCGCCACGCAAACCCGCATGCCTGCTTCCGCCAGCAAATCCAACCAGCCCGGATGTGCCATGGAAAGATCAGCCAGCGTCGTCACGCCCGAAAGCAGCAATTCGGAAAGCGCCACACGCACGCAATGCGGCACCGCTTCCGCATCCGCACGGAAGATCGGCATGTATTCGTAAAGCGAGGAATTATAGAGCCCCGGTGAGCCGATCTCATCCAGAAAGCCCTTATTCATCGGCTCACTGGATGGGTGAGAATGGATATTCACCAGACCTGGCATGATCATCAGGCCCTTGCCATCCATCACCTCATCAGCGGGGCCTTCATAATGCCGGCCGACAAAACGCAGCACGCCATCGGTGAAGGCCATATCCGCATCGGGCAGATAGGTGTGGGATTTCTCGGACGCATCCCAGGCGACAATCAGATCGGCCTTGCGGATCAGGGTGGTGGGCATGGGGGCATTCTCCCGACGGCTTTATTGGGCAAGCATAGAGTGATCAGCCCCGCCAAGTCACGCGGCGCAAAGCTTGTGGGCGATACTCTAACGCGGAGAAGGCGCTCTATCGCTGCTGGCGCTTTCCAGGATTTCGCGGAACAGCCGCGCGGGCAAGCCGCCGCCCGCGACATTATCCATCGGCACGCCATCATCATTGCCAAGCCAAACGCCCATCACAAGGCCGCCACTGATGCCGATGAACCAGGCGTCGCGATATTCCTGGGTAGTGCCAGTCTTGCCGATAACGCTCCGGCCAGGGATGGCCGCTGCGCGCCCCGTCCCGCGCGCCACCACGGCTGCCATCATGCTGCGCATAGCTTCCATATGTTCAGGCGAAAAGGCGCGTTCGGGCTGAGGCCGCGGCAAGGGCCATGGCCGCCCTTCAGCCTGCACCTGCGCGACGCCAAAAGGCTCCACACGAAAGCCGCCATTTGCAAAAGGCGCGTAAGCCGCTACCAGATCAAGCAAAGCCACTTCGCCGGTGCCAAGCGCGATTGTTGCATCGCGCGGGAAAGGACCATCAAGCCCTGCGCGCCGCGCCGCTTCCGCCACCTTGCGATGCCCGCCGACGCGCTGCATCAGCCGCACGGCCGAGGTATTCACGCTTTGCGCCAAAGCCTCCTCCACCGTGATTTCACCGCGCGCGCGCCATTGCCCATTGCTTGGTGACCAGCCTCCAAGATTAAGCGTCGTATCTGCAACCATATCCTGCGTGCCAAGCCCGGCTTCCAGCGCGGCAAGGAAGATGAAGGGCTTGAAAGCGCTGCCGGGCTGGCGCCGCGCCTGGGTGGCGCGGTTGAAGGGGCTATTGCGGTAATCCTTGCCGCCCGCCATGGCACGCACCGCACCGGTTGCGGCATCCATCGCGACCACGGCGCCCTGGAATACCCCGGCCCGGGCGCCCGGCCCGGCCAGGATGGCGTCAATCCGCGCCTCGGCGGCGGCTTGCAGCACGGGGTCAAGCGTGCTGCGCAATACCAGGTCAGCATTGCCAGGCGCGCGGCCCGCCATGCCATCCTGAACCCAATCGGCGAACCAGCCGGCATCGCGTGAAGGTGCCGGCGCGAATTGAATGGCCTCGGCTGCCTGCAAGGCCTGGGTCGCTGTCAGCGCGCCGGTTTCGGTCATGGCGGTCAGTACTTCCAAGGCGCGCGCCAGTGCCGCCCCTTGATTGACGCGCGGATTGAGGCGTGAGGGCGATTTGGGCAGCCCTGCCAGCACCGCCGCCTGTCCCGGCGTCAGCCGCCGTGCCGAAACGCCAAAGTAAAGCCGCGCCGCCGCATCCACGCCATAGGTGCCGGCACCGAGATAGACGCGGTTCAAATAAATCTCCAGCAATTCATCCTTGCTGAAACGCTGTTCCAGCCAAAAGGCCAGCATGGCTTCCTGTGCCTTGCGCTTCAGGCTGCGTTCCGGCGTCAGGAACAGGTTCTTCGCCAATTGTTGCGTGAGCGTTGACCCCCCCTGCACCACGCGGCCCGAGGTGAAATTGGCATGCACCGCGCGCACCAGCCCGATCGGGTCTATGCCCCAATGGTCGCGAAAGCGCCGATCCTCAATAGCGATGAAGGCCGCCGGCAGATGCGCCGGCATGTGGCGCAGCCGGAGTGTTTCCCCATATAAATCACCATTGGTAGCCAGCAGCTTGCCGTCCGAGGCCAGTAGCGTGGTGGACGGCCGGCGCGTTGTGGCCAGCGCCGATTCCGGGCGCGGCAAATCCCAGGCCAGGGCGATCAAAACCAGCGAAGCCGCGATCAGCCCCCAGATCGTCGCGAGGAAACCAAAGCGCAGCAGCACCCAGCGCCGCCGCGGACGCGCCGCGGGGCGAGAGGGGGGGGCGGAAAGACACGCGCCGAGAGCCTCTCTGGCCGGGCTGCGGGGGGGCGCGCCGCGACCTTGGGAGGGTTTGGCCGATGCTCGGGCCATGAGCGTGCTTATCACACCGGCCCCTGCGGCGAAACAGTGATTGACGGGGCAGCGCAAGCCCCGGAACATCGGGCGAGTTACAGGAGCGCCAGGCTTGGCAATTTCTCGCGGTATTTGGGTGATTGGCGCGGCGGTCTTCACCATTGGTTTTTCGACAACCCTCGCCATGCCCTTATTCACCACCTATGCGGCGCGGGATGGCCAGGGCGCAGGCGGGCTTTCCGCCGCTTTCATTGCCTATGCGGCGAGTGCGATCATCTCCGCGCCACTGCTGGGCGGCATGTCGGACCGCATTGGGCGCAAGCCTTGCATTCTGGCCGCGCTGACGCTGACCATTTGCGGCACGATTGCGCTGATCACCGCGCCCGGCTTGGCGGCGCTGGCCTTCGCGCGCGGCATGCAGGGCTTGGCGGTGGGCTTGCTGGCCGGTGGCGCAACGGCCTGGGCGGCGGAATTGGCCGAGGGGCCGGAAGCCGGGCGACGCGCAGCGCAGGTGACCACGCTTGCGAGTGCAAGCGGCTTTGCCGCCGGCGGCATCGCCACCATGGCGGCTATTGAAATCTTCGGCGCCATCGAACCACCACTGACCTTCTGGCTGCATATGACGGCGCTGGCGACGATTTTTCTGTTGGTGCTGTTCCTGCCGGAAACCAAAACCCCGGCGCGCGTGGCATGGCTGCGCATGCCAAGTTTTCCGCGCAGCACTTTGCCCCTTTCGCTGAGCATGCTGGCGGCCTGGGCAGTGACGGGCACGGTGATCACTGCCGTACCGACAGCGCTGACCGAAGCCGGCTATCCGCGCATGGGGCCGCTTGCGGTGTGCTTCATGATCTTAGTCGGGGCTTTGGTGCAGCAATTGATGGCGCAGATTGCCGCGCGGCGGTTGGTGCTGCTTGGCTTGCCAGTGCTGGTGCTTGGCGCGGGTTTGGTCATGTGGGGCACGCTGCATGCCGCGTTATGGTCGCTGCTTTTGGGTGGCGCGCTGGTGGGCAGCGCGGCGTATGGGTTTTTGTACATTGGCGGGCTGGCGGGGGTTTCCGAGAAAGCGGGCCTCGATCGCGCCCGCGCGGCGGCAGGCGTTTTCCTGGTGGCGCATATCGGCTTTTGCATCCCCCCGCTGATGGCGGGCTTCGCCATGGATGCCTTTGGCGCTGGCGCGACGCTTACCGTTTTCTGGCTATTGCTGGCGAGTTTCGCGGTAAGCCTCATGTGGGCGCTGCGCGGCGCTGGTGAGGCCAAAGCCGGTTAAGGGACGCCAAGGAAGCACCAAGGCCGCTCGCACTATCGGTTGCAGAAAGTAGTGCAATTCACTATATTTATGCCATGGATCAGATCATCTCAGCCGCTGAGGCAAACCGCGCCTTTTCCCGCCTGCTGCGCGAAGTTCGCGAAGAAGGCAGGCGCTTTGTGGTCACATCCCATGGCGAGCAGGTTGCCCAGATCGGGCCTTGCAGCGCCGCCGAAGCAGGCCGCAAATCCGCGCGAGAGACCTTGCTGGCGCGCCTTCAGACGCAACCCGTTCAGAACATAGGCCGCTGGAGCCGCGACGCATTGTACGAGCGCTGAAATGCGCGTCGCATTCGACACCAATATCCTTGCCTATGCCTAAGGCGTGAATGGCCAGGCGCGCAAGGATGCGGCGCTCAGGATATTGCAGGAATTCGGGGAGCATGAAGTGATGCTTCCCGTTCAGGCTCTTGGCGAATTATTTGTTGTGCTGACGCGCAAGGCAAAGCGCGAGGCAGCGGAAGTGCGTAGCGCCTTGCTTGGTTGGTCTGATAGTTTTGCGATGATCGAGACAACGCCGGATGTGATTGTCGAGGCGATGGAATTGGTAACCACCCATCGCCTCAGCTTTTGGGATTCCGTGATGCTCGCCGCGGCAGCGCAGGCTGGATGCCGCTTCCTGCTTTCCGAGGACATGCAGGATGGCTTTACCTGGCGTGGGGTGACGGTGCGAAACCCCTTCAGCGATACGCCAATTTAAGCGTATCGCGTTCAGAATTTTCCATCTGAACGCGACATGCTCTCGTCAAACCAAGCCTTCTTCCCGCGCCTTGATCTGCATCGCAAGGTATTTGGAATACATCCGGCATTGCGCGAAGGAACCACCGGTAAACCACAGCCCCTGCTGCGGCGTTTCCATCCACATGTTGCGCAATTCCTGATCGGCCTCATCAAAACCCCAAATCTTGCCGACGCGATCCGCCACCGCATCACCAAAGAAGCCGCGCACCAGATGATCCTGGCCCTTATAGCCGGTGGCGAGCACCAGCAATTCCGCCGGCAATGCGCGGCCATCCTTCATCTTCATGCCGTTCGCGTTGAATTCGGCAATGTCGTGATACTGGATCAGCCCCACTTCGCGGCGCACCAGCAATTCAGAACAGCCGACATTGAAGTAATACCCACCCCCACGAGAGCGATATTTCAGCGGCCAGCCCGTGCCATTATCGCCGAATTCCAGCCGGAAGCCGATTTTCTCCAGCCCATCCAGCAGTGGTTTGTCCAATTCCCGCGTCTTGTCGGTTAGAATCTTATGCGCCTGTTTCATCACCGAAAGCGGGAAGGACACATTGATCAAATCGCGGTCTTCCAGCGTTGGCCCCTTGCCGTAATAGACGCCATCATAAAGCTGCGCGCTGGGTTCCACATTCACGATCAACGTCGGGCTGCGCTGCACCATGGTCACCTTGGCGCCATTGCCGTGCAGATCCTGCGTAATGTCATGCGCGCTGGTGCCGGTGCCGAAAACATAAACCGGCTTGCCCTTCCATTCCGCGCCATTCTTGAAGCCGGAGGAATGCACAACCTTTCCCTTGAAACGATCAAGGGTTGGGATATCCGGCAGGCTCGGCGTGCCGCTGACGCTGGTGGCCATGATGATATGCCGCGGGCGCATGATGCGTTCGCTGCCATCAGCCTGCTTCAGCCGCGCCACCCAGCACTTCGCCGCCGCATCATATTCAGCGCCTTCGAAACTCGTTCTGGTCCAGAAATTGATCTCCATCGTCTCGACATAGGATTCGAGCCAATTGGCGATCTTGTCCTTAGGGATGTATTTCGGCCAGGTCTTGGGGAAGGACAGGAACGGGAAGTGATTGCTATGCACCTGGTTGTGCAGCTTCAGGCCATGATAGCGAAGACGCCAGTTATCGCCGATCCGCGCCATGCGATCCACGATCAGCGCTTCGATATTGAGCGCGCCGAGCCAGGCCGCAGCGGTAATGCCGGCATGCCCGCCACCTACAACCAGCACCGCCGGATCGCGGCTTTCGAAACGCGCGGCCTCTCGCCGTTTATCCAGCCAATTCGGGCCGTTGAATTCGCGTTCAAAGGCGGGTTCCTCACGCGCTTCGCGCATGCTGTCCACATCAAAGCCGCGCAGGCTATCAAGTGCTGTGGTCAGCACCCATGCAACCGGGGCGTCACCGGCAGCTTCAGCACGCTTTAGGCGGAGCAGTGCCGCGCCGGTGCCGATTTTGGTTTCAAAGCGTAGCACGGCTTCGATGGTGTCTTCGCCAGCGCGCTCCACAAAGCGCGGCGCGGCGCGTTCATCATCAATCGCGAAATCTCGCGCGCCGGCTTCCTGCACCGCCGCCAACAACGCGTCCACCAGCGCCCCCTGGCCGCTTACGGTACGGATGCGCCGGCCCAGCGCCACGATATCGCGCCAATGGCTATCTGCGCGAAACAATGCGCTGAGCGCGGCTTTGTCGCCCGCCGCAAGCGCTGCGTTGAAGCGCTTGAGCCAGGCTTCGATGATATGGCCGATACCTTGTTCCGAAATGACCAGCATGTGCTTCCGCCTTCAATCCACCGCGCCCAACCGGGCGCCTTTTCTGGTGTGATCCTAAGCGCCGATTCGCGGGGCCGCAAATCCTGCCTTGGGGCGGATTTCATCCCTGGCCAAATGCGCCTATCCTGAAAGGCGAAAATGGAGAAACGCTCATGAATGCTTCGCTTGCGGGCAAGGTCGCGCTGGTCACGGGTGCCGGCAAGAATATCGGCCGCGCCATTGCGTTGAGGCTCGCCGCCGATGGCGCCGCCATTGTGGTGAATGGCAGATCGGATGAGGGCGCGATCAAGGCCGTGGCCGACGAAATCACGGCCAGCGGGGGCCGCGCCATGGCCTATCGCGCGGACATCTCCAAGCCTGAGGAAGTGGACGGCATGGCCGCTGCTGTGGCGGCGCAGTTCGGCGGTGTGGATATTCTGGTGACGAATGCCGGGCTCCGGCGCCAGACCCGTTTTCTGGACATGTCCTTCGCGGAATGGCGAGAAATTCTCTCGGTCGCGCTTGATGGCGCTTTCATCGTCACGCAAGCCTTCGTGCCGCAGATGATCGCGCGCGGGGGTGGTTCCATCATCGGGCTATCGGGGATTTCAACCCATGTCGGCACGCCCAATCGGGCGCATGTCTCGGCCTCCAAATCAGGGCTGGAAGGCTTGATGCGCGCCCTTGCGGTGGAATTGGCGCCCCAAGGCATTCGCGCGAATAGCGTCGCGCCCGGTGCGGTGGATACGGTGCGCGGTGCCTCGGCCGGGTCCATGCCCAGCACGCTGGCGGATGGCGGCATTCCCATGCGCCGCCGGGCGATTGTGGCCGAAATCGCCGATGTGGTGCGCCTGCTGGCCGGGCCGGAAGGCGGCTATATCACCGGCCAGACCATCCATGTGAATGGTGGCGCGTTCCTTACCTGATAACGGCAAGGGATGCCCCGGTTTGACGGACCATCCCCCCGCGTGACCCGAAAGCTACCCCGGCGCATTGCCCCGCGCGTTGAGCCGCAGCGGCACAAAGCGCTGCCCGCTGGCATTTTCCACCGCAAACAGCCCAACATTGCGGTTCTGCCGGCGCAGGCGTTCGATCTGTTCCTGCACTTCCGCCGGCGTTGCCACGCGCTGCTGCTGGACTTCCACAATCACATCGCCAGGGCGAAGCTCACGCTCCGCTGCCGGGGTGCCGGGGATCACTTCCACAATCACAACGCCGCGCTGTTCCGGCTTCAGGTTGAAGCGCTGGCGAAGCTCATTCGTAATGGCAGACACGCGCAGCCCAAGCCCGGTCAATTCCACCGGCCCTTGGGTTGAAGGTGCCGCCGGCGCGCCGGCCTGGCGCTGTTCCGCCGGCAATTCGCCCAGCGTCACGTTCACGGTTTCTTCCTTGCCATCGCGCCAGATCACCACGGGCACGGAACTGCCGACATTGTTATCCGCGACAATGCGCGGCAGGGCGCGCATTTCGGGAATTGCCACGCCATTGAAGCGAATGATCACATCGCCCGAGCGAATGCCCGCCTGGGCTGCCGGCCCATCGGCCTGCGCATTGGCCACAAGGGCACCGCGCGTGCCGGCGGGCAGGCGGAGCGCTTCGGCAATATCATCCGTTACCGCCTGGATATTCACGCCGATCCAGCCGCGCCTGACGCGCCCCGAATCACGCAGCTGCGCCACGACACGCATTGCCATATTGGATGGAATGGCAAAGCCAAGCCCGGCCGATACCCCGCTAGGGGAGACAATGGCCGTATTGATGCCAATCACCTGGCCGCGCATGTTGAACAGCGGCCCGCCGGAATTGCCCGAATTGATTGAAGCATCCGTCTGGATGAAATCATCATAAAGCCCCTGGCCGATGTTGCGCCCGCGGGCCGAGACAATGCCCGCCGTGACGGTACCGCCAAAGCCGAAGGGATTACCGATGGCAATCACCCAATCGCCCACTTCGGATTGATCCGAATCACCAAAGCCGACAGAGGCCAGCGGCTTGTCATGCTTGATGCGCAGCACCGCAATATCCGTGCGCGGATCGGTGCCGACCAATTCGGCGCGGATGCTGGTATTGTCCTGCAGGATCACATTGATTTCATCAGCGCCATCAATCACGTGGTTATTCGTGACCACGATGCCTTCCTGCGCATCAATGATGAAGCCGGAACCAAGCGATTGCGCGCGGCGCTGGCGCTGCTGCGGGCCCTCACCCTGGCCCTGGCCGGGTGGGCGGTTGCGATTGAAGAAATCACGGAAGAATTCCTCAAACGGGCTGCCCGGCGGCAACTGCGGCATTTCCGGCGCATTGGGCCGCCCACTACGCGGCGCGACATTCTTGGTGGTGGAGATATTCACCACCGCCGGCAGCAATTCCCGCGCGAGCGGCGCGAAGCTTTCCGGCGCGCGTTGCTGCGCCTGGGCCGTGTTGATCAGCGACAGGGGGGCAAGCGGCGCCAGGGCCATGGCACCGGCAAGGGCAAGATGGGCAATACGCAAGGAAGTTCTCCTCGGGGAATACATCAAACAGCCTAGCAGATTGGCGGCTTTGACGCGAATTTAAGGCATCTCACGGCAACGAAATGCGACAAAAAGCGACAGCGTCATAAAAGCTTGAGCAGCCAGGCAAAGCCAATGCCGCCCACCGCGGCAACAAGCCCGCCAATTCTGAGCCGCGCCTCAGGTGTTTCGGCAAGGCTTGCCAGCATCCGGCGCATGAAGCCGGGGGCGATGGCATAGGCCAAGCCCTCCAGGGCCAGCACAACGGCTATGCCCTGGAGCAGCGCGGTGAAACTCACCTTGGCGCAGGCGCCTGAAGGCTATTCGGGCTTTCGCGGAAGTAGCGGAAGAATTCCGAATCCGGCGTCAGCACCAGGCGTGTATCGCCTTCGGCAAAGGCTTCACGATAGGCCTGCATGGTGCGCCAGAATTGGAAGAAGGCCGGGTCGCGCTGGAAGGCTTCCGCGAAAATGCGGATGGCTTCCTGTTCGCCCTGACCGCGCAGGATATCGGCCTGCGCCTGGGCTTCCGCAATCAGCACGGTGCGTTCACGCTCAGCACTCGCACGCACGCGCTGCGCCACTTCCGCACCTTCAGCGCGGGCTTCGCGCGCCACGCGTTCACGTTCGGATTGCATGCGCGACAGGATGGCTTGCGTGTTTTCGCCCGGCAGATCGGCGCGGCGAATGCGCACATCTTCCACGGCAATACCGAATTGGCGCGCTTCCTCATTCACCTGACGGCGAATTTCACCCATGATCCGGGCGCGATCCGTGGACAGCACAGCAAGCAGCGGTTCATTGCCCAGCACGCGGCGCAAGGATGAGGTGACGATGGAATTGAGCCGGGCGCGAATGCCCGCTTCGGTCGCGCCCA
This sequence comes from Roseomonas sp., assembly GCA_020249145.1. GTDB lineage: Bacteria > Pseudomonadota > Alphaproteobacteria > Acetobacterales > Acetobacteraceae > Neoroseomonas. Next base: position 66,443 of record JADCGF010000008.1, read on the forward strand.
CCGTCTGGAAGAAGCGCAGCGGATCCGTGATGCGGTAGCGCGTGAAGCTATCCACAATCAGGCGGCGCTGATCGCCCAGGATCACTTCTTCGCCCGGCGCGTCAAAATCCAGCAAGCGGCGATCAAAGGTGATGACCGTTTGAATGAAGGGCAGCTTCCAATGCAGCCCGGGTTCCTGGATCACTTTGCGCGGTTCACCGAATTGCGTGATCAGCACCTGCTGCGTCTGATGCACCGTGAACAGGGTGGAAGACGCGGTGAAAATCGCTGCGGCCAGAATGCCGAGCAGAATAATGGAGCGGTTCATCGCGGCACCCCCGTACGGTTTTGTATCATGGGCGCGGCGGCGGCCCCCGGTGGCAGCGGCGCGGGCCGTTGCTGAGGTGCTGCGGCAGGCGGCTGTCTCGCGCCCCCGTTTTCACCCAATTGCAGGAACGGCACCACGCCTTGCAAGCGATCATCCACAATAACCTTCGGATTGCGCCGCAAGATTTCTTCCATGGTTTCCAGATACATCCGGCGCGTGGTCACATCGCGCGCCTGTTCATAGGCCGAAAGCACGGATAGGAAGCGGGCACTTTCACCGCCGGCACGCGCCACCTGGCTTTCGCGGAAGCCCTGGGCTTCCTGGCTCATGCGTTCAGCCTCACCGCGGGCGCGGGGAATGATGTCATTGCGGAAGCTTTCGGCTTCATTGCGCAAACGCTCACGGTCCGCATTGGCGCGCTGCACATCGCGGAAAGCGTCGACCACCTGGGCTGGTGGGTCCACCTTCTGCAATTGCACCTGCGTCACTTCAATGCCTGCCTTGTATTGGTCCATGATCGCCTGGGCGCCGCGGCGCACTTCCTGTTCGATCTGGGCGCGCGCTTCGGTCAGCGCAGGCTGGATGGGGGTGCGCCCGATCACTTCACGCATCACGCTCTCAGCTGCAGTTTTCACCGTGCTTTCCGGGTTCCGCGTATTGAACAGGAATTCACCCGCATCGCGGATGCGCCAAAACACGGCGACATCAATGTCAATGATGTTCTCATCGCCCGTCAGCATCAGGCTTTCTTCCAGCACATCGCGCGCCGGCAGCACCCGCCCGCCGCCAATGGCACCGTCCTGGGCACCGACAAAGCCGATATCCACGCGGTTGATTCGGGTGACGCGCGGCGTGGTGTGGCTTTCGATCGGCCAGGGCAGGCGATAATTCAAGCCGGGCTGGGTGGTATGGCTGAAAGCGCCAAAGCGCATCACCACACCCTGTTCATCCGGCTGCACGCGGTAAAAACCTGAAGCTGCCCAGCCAAGCACCACCACAATACCCACTAGCGCTACCAGCTTGCCGCCGCCCGCGCCGCCGCTTGGCAATACGCGGCGAATCGCTTCCTGCGCCTGCCTGATCGCATCATCAATGTCTGGGCCACGGCCACCCTGGCCGCCACCACCACCGCCACCCGAAGGTGGCTGGCCCCAAGGGCCCTGCGGGCGCGGATTGCCCCAGGGGCTTTGACCGCCACTATTATTATTCCAGGGCATCTAAGGCTCGGCCTCCAGCAGGTGAACGTCAAAAACGAAAGGCCCAAAACCGGGCGGGATGCTTCAAGCGGGAAGCCAACCCCCATATAGAGGCGAGCAGCCCTCCCGGAAAGCAGCTAACGGCGCTGTAATGCCGGGTGGGGCGGATATTGACCATGGGTAGGGGCTTTTCAAGCGATGGCGGATGATTTGGCGGCAGCGGTGACAAAGGCCCTGGCGGCGGTGAAGGACCCGGCTTCGGGCCGGGATGTGATGGCGGCTGGCATGGTGCAGGGCCTGGTGGTGCGCGATGGCATGGTCCATTTCGCCCTGCAGGTGGCGCGGGAAGCCGCCGCCAGCATGGAACCGGTGCGCTCTGCGGCCGAAGCCGCCGCCCGCGCCGTGCCGGGGGTGATCTCGGCCACCGCCGTGCTGACCGCGCATCGCGCCGAAGCAGCGCCGGCTGCCCGCCCTGCCGCGCCACGCGGCCCCGCCAGCCCCGGACCCATGCTGCTTTCCGATGTCAGGGCGATCATCGCCGTTGCTTCCGGCAAGGGCGGGGTCGGCAAATCCACCACCGCGGTCAATCTGGCAGTCGCGCTGGCCGCCGATGGCCTCAAGGTTGGGCTTTTGGATGCGGATATTTACGGGCCTTCGCTGCCGCAAATGCTCGGCACGCGCGAAAGACCGCGGTCAGAGGGCCAGCGCATCACCCCGCTCAGCCGCTGGGGGCTGAAGGCCATGTCCATCGGCTTCTTGGTTGAGGAAGAAACGCCCATGATCTGGCGCGGCCCCATGGTGATGGGCGCGCTTGAGCAAATGATGGGGCAAGTGGCCTGGGGCCCCTTGGATGTGATGATTGTGGATATGCCGCCAGGGACGGGTGATGCGCAGCTTACCATGTCTCAGCGCGTGCCCTTGGCAGGGGCGGTGATTGTCTCAACCCCGCAGGATGTGGCGCTGCTGGACGCCAGGCGCGGCGTGCGCATGTTCGAGAAGGTCAATGTCCCGGTGCTGGGGCTGATTGAGAATATGTCCTTCTTCTGCTGCCCCAATTGCAACCATCGGTCCGATATTTTCAGCCATGGTGGCGCAAGGCGGGAAGCGGAAAGGCTTGGCGTGGAGTTCCTTGGCGAATTGCCGCTCAAGCTCGAAATCCGTGAATTGGCCGATGCCGGCACGCCGATTGTCATGGCGCGGCCTGATTCGGAAGAAGCGCAATCCTATCGCCGCATCGCGCGCCGCGTTTGGGAAAAGGCCGCCGCGAAGGCGGATGCCGCGCCGAAGATTGTGATGGAATAAGGCGGATCAGCCGCCAGCATGCTGGTGGCCTGATCGCGTCCGGCAAACGCTATTCTGCCGCCGCGCGACCACCCTGCTTTTCCTGCTTGGGCAGCAGTGAGCGCGCGATGATCTGCTTCATCACCTCAATGGAACCGCCGGCGATGCGCGCCATCCGCGCATCGGCCCAGGCGCGCGCGATGGGGTATTCCCACATGTAACCCGCGCCACCATGCAGCTGCACGCATTGGTCCACCACGCGGCCAAGCATTTCGGTTGTCTGCATCTTGGCAATGGCCGCATCAACCGCATCCAGTCCTCCGGCCAGATGCACTTCAAGGCAGCGGTCAACATAAACGCGCAGCACCGCGATCTCCGCGCGCATTTCCGCCAGCCGGAACTGTGTATTCTGGAAATCCGCCACCGTCTGGCCGAAGGCCGGGCGTGCGGTGACATAGGCAATGGTCTGGTCCAGCGCGGCTTCCGCCGAAGCCACCGCGCGCACCGCCTGCACCAGGCGTTCCTGCGCAAGTTCCGTCATCAATTGGGCAAAGCCTCGCCCTTCTGCCCCCAGCAGGTTTGAGACAGGCACGCGTACCTGGTCAAAGAAAAGCTCTGACGTATCCATCGCCTTGCAGCCAACCTTCTTCAGCGGCTTGCCGCGCGCAAAGCCTGGCCTATCGGTCTCCACCAGGATCAGGCTGACACCGCGCCCGCGCGCTGTGGGGTCGGTCTTGGCGGCGACCACAATCAGATCCGCGCCTTGCGCATTGGTGATGTAGATTTTCTGACCGGTGATCACGTAATCATCGCCGTCACGAATCGCCGTGGTGCGGATGGCCTGCAAATCACTGCCGCCTTGCGGTTCGGTCATGGCAATGGCAGCCAGGGCCTCTCCACGCGCCATGGCGGGCAACCAGCGGCGTTTTTGTGCTTCCGTGCCGTAATGCAGAAGGTAGGGGGCCACGATGTCGGAATGCAGTGAGAAGGCCGGGCCGGTGGCGCCAGCGCGCGACATTTCTTCAATGACAATCGCGCTGTGCAGGAAATCTCCCCCCATACCGCCCCATTCTTCGGGCACATTGCAGAGCAACAGGCCGGCTTCACCCGCCTTGCGCCAGGCTTCGCGCGGCACCACGCCGGCTTCTTCCCAGGCTGCGTGATGGGGCAGGATTTCGCGCGCAACAAAACGGCGCACCTGGTCGCGAAATTGTTCATGGGCCGGGGAAAAGACCGTGCGGGGAATCATGCGACGCCTTCCTGGATGGTGGTCATCTTGTGCGAGAGGGATTGTGCTGTCGCTGGCTTCTGCTGTCCAGCAGCCGGGCTTCGATCAAGCCCTGCCTTGCCTGACGGGGGAAACATTTTTTGAAGCGGTGCCGTGATTGGCCCTGATCTTCGCTTATAGAGGAGACATTGGCTGGGCAATTAACGCAGCCGCCATGTGATCTTGCCAAGGCGCCGCAAAGACGGTCTCGTGTGGCGTAAGGTCTATCCGAGGAGACATCTGATCTTGGACATGGGCAATAGACAGAAGCGATAAGGAAGGCCGATGCCACACCTTGCCAATCTGGCACGCGAAATACCCGACAAGCCTGCTGCCATCTTCCCCGATAGCGGCGAAAGCCTGAGCTTTCGCGCCCTGGATGAGGCCGCGAATCAGGTTGCGCATGGGCTGGCCGCCTTGGGGCTCATGCCAGGGCAGGGTATCGCCCTGCTGTTGGAAAATACGCCGGAATTCCTGATCCTGACCTATGGCGCCAAGCGCGCCGGCTTGATGGTGACGCCGCTATCCATTCATTTGCGCTCGCATGAGGTGGGCCATGTGCTGCGCGATTCCGGCGCGGTGTTGCTGGCCGCTGAAGCGGCACTCAGTAGCCTGGCTGGGGCGCTGGACCTTCAGAACCTGCCCCATCGCTTCAGCGTCGGCGGTGCCATTCCAGGTTTTGCGCCGCTGAGGTCGCTCATGGAAGACCGACCTGTCACCTGGCCCGATGGCGAAAGACCAATCGGGCGCGAGTTTCTTTATTCGTCGGGCACCACCGGCCTGCCCAAAGGTATTCGTCGCCCGCTCATTCCTTTTGTGGATCGTCACAAGCCTGAATTCGACATGAGCTGGAAGGCCTTCTATGGATTTGATGCGGATACGGTGTATCTTTCGCCGGCGCCGCTCTATCACGCAGCGCCCAATCGCTATGTCCAGCGTAGCATTGATGGTGGCGGCACGGCGGTGATCACGCGAAAATTCGATGCTGCGTCGTGTTTGGCGCTGATCGAAAAACATCGCGTCACGCATAGCCAATGGGTGCCCACAATGTTCGTGCGCTTGCTTGCCCTGCCGGATGCGGTGCGAAACGCTTTCGATCTTTCCAGCCATCGCTGCGCCATTCATGCGGCAGCGCCCTGCCCCATCCCGGTGAAGCGGGCAATGCTGGATTGGTGGGGGCCGATCATCCGCGAATACTATGCGGGCAGTGAAGGCATTGGTGTTTGCTTTATTGACAGTCAAACATGGCTGCATAAACCCGGCAGTGTGGGCCGCCCCGCCTATGGCGCGGTGCATATTCTGGATGAGGAAGGCCGCGCGCTCCCACCCGGAGAAATTGGGCGTATCTGGTTCGAAGGCGGGGCGCGCTTCGCCTACCATAATGACCCCGAAAAAACTGCCGCTGCCTATAATGATCGGGGCTGGGCAACCCTGCATGATCTTGGCTGGCTGGATGCGGAAGGTTTCCTTTTTCTGTCTGACCGCCGGGCGGACCTGATTCTTTCCGGCGGTGTAAATATTTATCCCGCCGAGATCGAGGCTGTGCTCGGCCTGCATCCGGCGGTGGCCGAAGCCGCGGTGATTGGGGTGCCGGATGCTGAATTGGGCGAACGCCCGCAGGCATTGGTGGTACCAGGGAATGTCGCGATCAATGCCGCGCTGGCGGAAGCGATTATCGCTCATTGCCGCGCCCATCTCGGTAGCCTGAAGGTTCCAGTTGCCGTTGAGTTTCTTGAGACATTACCGCGCAGCGAAGCCGGCAAGCTTCTCCGCCGCGTATTGAAGGAACGCTTCCGCTAACGGGTGTTTTCCGCACGGTCGCAATGCGGGCCGCCCCAGGTGGCCAGGAACAAAATCATTGCGATGGCGCTGCGGCAACCAGGCTTTCAATCTCCGCTGCTGAAAAGCCGAATTCCGCAAGTATTTCGGTGCCATTTTCGCCGCGCAATGGCGGTGTGGCGCCAATGGCTGATGGCGTGCGAGAGAAGCGCGGCGCAGGTGCTGGTTGCACAGCACCGTGTGCCATGACGAAAGTCTGACGCGCGGTGATATGGGGATGCAAAGGCGCCTCAGCCATGGAAAGGATGGGCGTGACGCAGCCATCACTATCGGCAAAGATTCCCGCCCATTCATCGCGCGTTCGACCAAGGAATGCTTCCGCCAATCTTGCCTTGTGGGTGGGCCAGGTCGCAAGATCCATTCGGTTAACGAAATCGGCGCCATCAAGACCCATGCGCTGAAGCATTTCCGCGAAGAAGGCAGGTTCAATGGGACCAACAGCAACATGGCCGCCGCAAGCGCAGGCATAGCTGCCGTAAAAACTGGCGGCGCCATCAAGGAAGTTTGCGGCCCGCGCGGCTTTCCAACGCCCCTGCGCGAGCATGCCATAGATAGGCGCCATCAGCAGCGCCGCACCATCCACCATGGCGGCATCCACCACCTGGCCGCGGCCGGAATTGGCGCGTTCGATAAACGCCGCCAGTACACCTAGCGCCAGCAGCATTCCGCCGCCGCCATAATCACCGATGAGATTGAGTGGCGGCGGCGGCGGGCGATCAGCATCGCCAATGGCATGCAGTGCCCCGGTCAATGAGATGTAGTTGATGTCATGCCCCGCGCGTTTCGCGAGTGGTCCGGCCTGCCCCCATCCTGTCATGCGGCCATAGATCAGGCGCGGATTTGCCTGGAGCAGCGGTTCCGGGCCAAGGCCAAGCCGTTCCATGACCCCTGGCCGGAAGCCTTCAATCAACGCATCGGCTTGCAGGGTCATGCGCCTCAAGGCTTCAACAGCGGTCGGATTTTTGAGATCAAGAGACAGGGACCGACGCCCACGCAGAACGACATCATCGCGCGTACCGGGCGGGCCTTCGGGGCGATCAATGCGGATCACCCGCGCCCCCATATCGGCCAGCAACATCGCGCAGAAGGGACCTGGCCCAATCCCTGCCAGTTCCAGCACTGTGATGCCGTTAAGCGCGCCCATGGACTCCCCCTGCGATTTTGCCCGGAAAACTCTAGCGGCTGCGTTTCAATGCGTCATGTGTTTTGAGCGAAAGGCGCGGCGTTGCTTGTGACCAAAAGCGCCATTCGATTGACTGCGGGCGCGACCGCTTCCTCACGGGTTGGGCATGGCCACCTGGCGCATGGGGCTACCACCCCTGAACATATCTGGTTGTGCATGTCTCGGGCGATATCGTGAAGGCGCGTCAAACCGCGCCGCATAACCATCTGGCTGGGTGGCGGATCATGATTGCGGTTAAGATAGCTTTCGCGCCAGCAAAAACAACCGCCGAAACGGCAGCAGCACCGCCCCATCCGCCTCAGGCGGATAGGCCGCGCGCATCGCCGCCGCATATTCCGCCAAGAAACCCTTGCTCCCTTCCGCGCCCAGCGCATCCAGAAAAGGCCGTAGGCTTGTTCCCATGGCCCAGCGCAGCACCGGGTCTTCGCCGCGCAATACATGGATATATTCCGTCACCCACATCTCAAGCGCCGAAACACGCGGCGAGAGCAGCGCATAATACACTTCCGGCGCCAAAATGGCGGGCGCGCTTTTCACGCGGCGCAACACCTCCGCCCAAGGCCCTGCCCGCGCAATCCTATCCTGTTCCGCGCGCAGGGGTGCCGCATGCATGGATGGCATTTGCACGGCCAGCACGCCGCCAGGGGCAAGGCAGTCCAACAGGCGCGGAAACAGCGCCTCATGCCCATCCAGCCATTGCAGCGCGGCATTGCTGAAAATCACATCCACGGGCGCTTCAGGCTTCCAGGTGCTGATATCCGCCTGCGCCGTCTCAAACCCTGCCGCCGCGGCCTTGGCGAGCATGGCCGCGCTGCCATCCACCCCCATCACCCGCGCGCCGAGAAAGCGCGCCGCCAATACCGGCAGCGCATTGCCTGCACCGCAGCCCAAATCCACCACAAGCTTCGGCGCCGCATGGGGAATGCGCGCAATCAAATCTAGCGCCGGGCGCAGCCTTTCATCCTCAAACTGCAAATAGGTCTTGGCGTCCCAAATATCCTTGCGCGTCACAGAAAACGTTCCCGGATATCCACGCTACTTTCACGGCCGAGCTTGTCAAAATGTTCTGTCAGCCATTTCTCTGCCGCTTCGCGCCCGAATTGGCGCAGCATGCACAGAAATTCCCAATCACCATTGAATTTAGTCGAAAGCTTGAAGGACCGCAGCCTGTCCTCATCCTCGATCAAATGAATGAACAGGCGCCGATAGCGCGGCTGTTCCAAGCGCCCCGCATCCAATAGCCGCTGCACGAAATCAATCGCGCGCATTTCGGCCATCAGGCTGCCATTGAAGGTGATTTCATTCAGCCGATTGACGATATCCGAAGCACTCGTCGGCATTTCTTCGCGCACTTGCGGGTTCAATTGGATCAGCATGATATCGGGCGGCCCGCCCTGTTCATATAGCGGCCATAACGCGGGATTACCCAGATATCCGCCATCCCAATAGGATTCGCCTTCAATCTCCACCGCCTTGAAGACCTGCGGCAGGCAGGCGGAAGCCAGCAGCACTTCCGCATCCAATTCCCGCCGCGTGAAGACGCGCGGCTTGCCGGTGCGCACATTGGTGGCCGAAACAAACAGGCGCGGCGCCTTGGTTTCTTCACGCAAGCGTTCGAAATCAATGCTCTGCTTCAGCGCATCGCGTAGCGGATTGTAATTGATCGGAAAGGGATTGATCTGATAGGGCGAAAGCACGCGCGATAGCGTATCAAAAGTGCGATAGGCGAAGGACCAGGTCAGGTCATGCCCCCACATCGCCTTTTCCCAGGGCAGCGCCTGCAAGGGGCTCATCGCCAGATTGGCGGCCATGCTGCGCCAGAAACGATCCAGCGCCTTGATGGCACCGGCAGGCCCGCTTTCGATCAAGCCCTGCACCACCATCGCGCCATTGATGGCGCCGGCTGAGGTGCCCGAAAATCCATCGAAATCTATGCGTTCATCTTCCAGCAGCCGTTCCATGGCACCCCAGGTGAAGGCGCCATGCGTGCCGCCGCCCTGCAAGGCCAGGCTGATCCGCTTCTTCGCCACGGGCTTCGCAACAGCAGGCGATGCCGGGTCATCCATCGGCGCCCCGGCCCCCTTCCCTGCCGGGATGTTTGCGTCCATCACGCAGCCATCCAGCCGCCATCAATGGAAAGCGCTGCGCCATTCACCGCGCCAGAACCGGGGCCGCAGAGGTAAAGCGCCATGCGCGCAATATCCTCAACCTCAATCCAGCGGCGCGATGGCTGCTTCACCAGCAAATGATCGCGCAGCGCCGCTTCTTCCGAAATGCCAAACTTATCCGCAAGCGGCTTCACCTGCGCTTCCGCCAAGGGTGTTCGCACAAAGCCAGGGCAGATCGCATTGCACGTGATGGGTGTTTCCGCGACTTCCAAAGCCACCACCTTGGTCATGCCCACCACGCCATGCTTGGCCGCCACATAAGCAACCTTGAAGGGGCTCGCGACCAGCCCATGCGCGGAAGCGATATTGATGATCCGCCCCCAACCGCGCCGCCTCATCCCCGGCAGCGCCGCGCGTGTTGCGTGGAAATTGGACGACATATTGATGGCGATGATCGCATCCCATTTGTCTTCTGGGAAATCCTCGATGGGGCTCACGAATTGGATGCCGGCATTGTTCACCAGAATATCAACGCCACCGAAAGCGGCTTCGGCTTCCGCCACCATGGCGCGCACGCCGGCAGGCTTCGACAGATCAGCGCCCAAATAGGGCGCATCCCCGCCCCCCATCGCCGCCCCCACCTTAGCGCGGGCGGCGGCGATATCCTCGGGCCGACCCATGCCATTCAGCATCACCTTGGCCCCCGCCTCGGCCAACAGCAGCGCAATCCCAAGCCCAATGCCGGAGGTTGAACCGGTAACGAGCGCATTGCGCCCCGCAAGCGTGCGATCCATGAAACACCTGTGTCAGATTAAGTTGACAGCTTTTAGCCGGGAATGCAGCGGAAAGGAAACAGGGGGCGCTGCCCCCAGACCCCCGCCGGGGAGACCGTGTCTCCCCGGACCCCGCCAATACTTAGTGCCGTTCGTAGATCAATCGCGCGCGGATCGTGCCGGGCAGGGCGCGGAGTTCGGCCAGAATCTCCTCGGCCTCCTTCCGTGCCTCGGCACTGTCAATCACCAGATAGCCAATATTGCCCGACGTCTGCAGATACTGCGCCGAGATATTCAAGCCGCGCCGGCCAAAGATTTCGTTGATGCGCGAAAGCATCCCGGGCGTGTCCCGATGTGCATGAGTCCATCGCGCGCCCGATGGCCGCGCCGGCAATTGCACCTGCGGGAAATTCACCGCGCCAAAAGTCGCCGCCGTATCCGAAAAATCAATCAACTTCCGCGCCACTTCCTGCCCGATGCGCGATTGCGCTTCCCCCGTGCTGCCACCGATATGCGGGGTCAGGATGGCAGTCGGGATGCCCTGTAAGGGGGAGACAAACGCCTCCCCATTGCGGGATGGCTCCACGGGGAAAACATCCACAGCAGCCCCCAACACATGACCATCCTGCAAAGCGCGCGCGAGCGCTTCCAGATCCACCACCGTGCCGCGCGCATTATTCACGAAAACCGCGCCTGGCTTCATGGCACGAATCGCGGCTTCCCCGATCATGCCCATGGTCTCAGCGGTTTCGGGCACATGCACCGTCACGGCATCGGATTCGGCCAGCAGCGCATGCAGGCTAGGCATGGGCTGGGCATTGCCATGCGGCAGCTTGGTGGTGTGATCGTAATAGATCACCCGCATGCCAAAGGCTTCCGCCAGCACGGAAAGCTGCGCGCCGATATTGCCATAGCCGATAATGCCCAGCGTCTTGCCGCGCACTTCCCAGCTATTGGCCGCCGATTTGTCCCATTCCCCACGATGCGCCGCATTGGATTTCGGAAACACGCCGCGCATCATCATGATGATCTCGCCAAGCGTGAGTTCCGCAACCGACCGCGTATTGGAAAATGGCGCATTGAATACCGGAATGCCGCGCGAAGCCGCCGCTTCCAACGCTACCTGGTTGGTGCCGATGCAAAAGCAGCCAATGGTGATCAACCTGTCCGCCGCCGCCAGCACTTCTTCCGTCACCTGGGTGCGAGACCTTATGCCCAGCACATGCACGCCCTTCAGCGCGCGCGCCAGCACTGGGCCATCCAGCGCCTTGGTTTCGCGTTTCACGGAACGATAGCCAGCATCGGCCAGCAGCTCGACAGCGCTATCGGAGATACCCTCAAGCAACAGGATCTTGATCTTGTCCTTGGGGAGAGAGAGGCGGGTAGGGCTCATGGGAGGCGGTTCCTGCGCCTCATTCGGCCCGGTTTCAAGGGTAAATCCGCCCAGCGCGGCTTAGCCCTTGCCGTAATCGCATCTTGCGACGCATTGTGGCGCCGCAACATAAGCCTTTTGCCTGGGATAGAAGATGGATTTCGCCGCCCTTTCCGAATGGGTCAATCTGGCCATACGCTGGCTGCACCTGATCACAGGCATCGCCTGGATCGGGGCGTCCTTCTATTTCATTGCGCTGGACAATCAGCTTGACCCGCCGGCGGATGGGAACCCGCTGGTGCGGGGCGAGCAATGGGCGGTGCATGGCGGGGGGTTCTATTACAAGCGCAAATACAAGCTGGCGCCGGAAAGGCTGCCCGAGAAACTCCACTGGTTCAAATGGGAAGCCTATTGGACCTGGATCAGCGGCTTTGCGCTTTTCGTGCTGATCTATTGGGGCCAGGCTTCGACTTATTTGATTGACCCGGCCGTGATGCCCCTTTCCCCCTGGCAGGCCATTGGCATCAGCGCCGGCATGCTGGTGGGCGGTTGGGTTGCCTATGATTTGGTGTGCCGATCCAAGCTTGGGGAGAATGAGGCGCTGTTAGGTGTGATCGGCGCCGTGGCGCTGGCCGTGGTCGCCTATGTTTCCTGCAAGATATTCTCGGGCCGCGGCGCTTTTTTGCAGGTGGGCGCCATGACCGGCACCATCATGGTTGCCAATGTGGCCATGGTGATCATCCCCGGCCAGCGCAAAATGGTGGCGGCGATGAGCGCCGGCGCCACGCCGGACCCCAAATATGGCCGCTGGGGCAAGCAAAGGAGTGTGCATAACACCTACCTGACGCTGCCGGTGCTGTTCATCATGATCTCGCCCCATTACCCCATGACCTGGCAGCACCCGCTGAATTGGCTGATCCTGCTGGTGATTGGCTTGGCCGGCGCCTTGGTGCGGCAGTATTTCGTGCTGCGCCAACAAGGGCGGAACGCGCTTTGGCTGCCCGGCGGCGCGGTGGCGGCCATGATCGCGGCCTTCTTCATCGTGCAATCCGGCAAGAAGGATTTCTCCACCGCCGAGGTGCCGACCTTTTCCGAAGTTCAGGCCATTGTCGCCGCCCATTGCGTGAGCTGCCACGCTGCCCGCCCAAGCTTTGAAGGCATCGCGGTGGCCCCCAAGGGCGTGATCATGGAAAGCCCGGCGCAAATCCGCCGTTGGGCGGCTTCCATGCGCCAGCAGGTGCAGACCGAAGCCATGCCCCCCGGCAATATGACCGAAATGACGACCGAGCAACGCGCCAAGCTGATCGCCTGGGTCGCCGCCGGCGCGCCCTTGGAGTGAAGGAAAACACCATGGCCCGCAGCGGACCCGGTTCCCTTTCCACACATGTGCTGAATACGGCTGAGGGCATCCCCGCCGAGGGCATGGCGGTGGAGCTTTGGCGCATGGACCCCACGGCAGTTTTGGTGGTGACGCGGCGCACCAATGCCGATGGCCGCACCGATGGCCCTTTGATGGCACAGGCGGATTTCATCCCCGGGCGCTATGAATTGCGCTTCGCGGTTGCTGAGTATTTCCGCGCCCGCGGCCAGGGGGCGGCGCTGCCCTATTTGGATGTGGTGACGCTGGCCGTGGGGTTATCGGCGGGCCAGGGGCATTACCATGTTCCGCTGCTGTGCTCGCCCTGGAGTTACGCGACGTATCGTGGGTCTTGAGGGGGGGTGGGAGCTTATCCTGCCGTCCCATCCACCAGACGACAGACGTAGTCGCACAATTCTTTGAGTTGAGACGCATTATTCCGGATAACCAGTCGAAGCAGCGCGAGCGAATCAAGGTTCTTATTGAATGTGACCCGCGCCTCCGAAATTTCTTCGCAAACCGCCTTGATCAAGTTCGCCGCATCTACGCGGGTCAACCAAACAACGTCATCGAGTTTTCCTTGCCACTCTGGGATTTTGAATTTCATCTCTGCAGCAAGGCGCATTAACGTCGTCGCCACCTCGCCGGGCGTCAAGGGTGCTGCATCTCTGGGCTTAAAATGGTCTTTATCCGCAATGAAATCCAAGATGCTCTGCGGGTGGATCAGGTAGCATTCCAAGTGACGTCGCGGCAGGAACTCCACGCGGCCACCTGAGGCGCCATCAAAGTTTTTCTTGTCTTTTTCGCTGAATTTTTCAGCATCAAGGCTGAATTTGACATCGGAAACGAGTGGTGCAGTACTATCAGAAAGTTTTCGGTAGATTTCAAAAACTAACCCCGTATTTTTTCCTGCCGTGAGACGCCCTGTGTCAGGAACAGCATGTATTTTATACCCCGCCGGCAACGCCTTTTGTGTCGCAAAGCGATATATTTCTGGAAAACAAAACTCTTCAGTAGTCCCTTCCACCCAGAGAATACGATCAGCCGCAAAAACATCAGCCATCGAAATTCCGAGTTCCTGGGTTACTTCACGGAGTTCCCTCACTTCGCCTAAACTTAATGCTCTTGCGCTGGAACGATACCCCCGGCGCTGAACCAAATGGAGCGTTGAGGGGTTACTAAAACTGATCACTTCCGGAGAGTGGGTGGAGATGATGTATTGATGTTGGCTATATTCAGTTTGAAAAAGCCGAAGCAGGGCTTTGACGGCACCAGGATGAAGAAATGTATTGATTTCATCGATGATTATTACGCTCTCAGTTGTTGTCATGACGACGCTTAGAATAGCTATAACTTGACCGAGACCTGTACCGCTCTCGCTAAGCGGAAAGGCAAGTTCTGGCTGTTCCATCGCTGTGGTCGGCCAGATAAGGATTTCCGCTAACCCGTTGGCGGGGTTAGAGCGAATCGTCAAATTTCCGAATGTTGGGAATATGGCTCGTAGGTGATCTTTTAAGCGATCAGTAATGCTGCCTCGTTCACCCATGAGAGTGTGCAAAAAGGCAGGAAGATTATCTGCATTGTGGCTCAAGCGACGAACATTGCCGAAGCCACTCGCTCCAACATTCAGGCGCTCAGCGCTAAAGTTAAACATATCTTTTCCACAAATCGATGACAAAATAGAAGGAACCGAGTCCCTTTCACACCCCGATCCAAGGCCATCGAAACAAAGCTTACCATTTTTGTTGCTCACCCTAACAAACCCTCCTTCATTGGGATTGTTTGATGGCTCAAAAAGGCCATGAGCGGGATATCGAAATTGGTCCAAATTCCCATTACCATGAAAGGGAACAGAAAAACTGTGACGATCATTCTTGAAAAAATCGCCCCAAAAATCATCAATCTCCTGCTGATTTGCGCTATGGCGCATTTTATGAGGCAAGGGGATATCAACTCCCCCCATATCTAAAGCTGCCCTCAATAATCTCTGGCCGGAGAACTGAATTCTGAGTGTTACGCTTGCCGACGGCAACTCGCTCCTGCGAAAACGCTCTTCGCTGCGATTCGCCTGAGCGGGCAATGTGGGGTTTAGGGCCTTAAGTAGGGCGCTCTTGCCCGAATTGTTTACCCCCACGACAAGATTGATCCCCTCACGAAACTCGATTGGCGGACACTCGCGAAAGCTCAAGTAGTCGTGCAATTCGGCGGACAGGATGCGCAAGGAAGCCCCCAGAAAATTGTTCGATAAACACCAGGATATGGATCTTGTAGCGAAGATTCAAAGGCATTTCGCCCAAAGTCATCCCCAGCATTGCCCGCGGCCAGGGGGCGGAACTGCCCTATTTGGATGTGGTGACGCTGGCGGTCGGGCTTATGGCGGATCAGCGGCATTATCATGTGCCGCTGCTCTGTTCGCCCTGGAGTTACGCGACCTATCGCGGGTCTTGAGAAAGCTTGGCCCTGTCATGGCAGTTTCATTTGACCAAGCATTTCGCGCAAGGCAGGTGAAGCCATGCTTAGACGCTCCATCCTTGTAAGCCTTTTAGCCTCGCCGAGTTTGGCCCAGACGCCAGAGCGCTCTGTTCGCCTGATCATTGCTTTCCCCCCCGGCGGCAGCACTGATATCCTCGGGCGGTTGATCGCGCCGCGCATGGGTGAAGTGCTGGGCAGCCTGGTGACGCCAGAAAACCGCAGCGGCGCTTCGGGCGCGGTTGGCGCGGGGTTTGTCGCGCAGGCCGCGCCGGATGGCGGGACCATCCTGCTCGATTCCGGCGGGCAATCGGTCAATCCCTTCCTGATGCGCGGGCTTGGCTTCGATTATGTGCGGGACCTTGCGCCGATCACGCTGCTCACCACCCTGCCGCTCATTTTGATCACCGCCGCCGAATATGGCGTGGCCGATCTGCCCGCCTTGCTCGCGCGGCTCCGCGCCAACCCAGCCGAGGCACGCTATGGAAGTGTCGGCGTCGGTTCCCGCACCCATTTGGCGGCGGCAAGCCTGTTGCGGCGCGCCGGTATCGCAGGGGAGCATATCCCCTATCGCGGCGGGGCGGATCAGATGGCAGGGTTGCTGCGTGGTGATGTGCCCTTCGGCTTTACCTCGCTTGCGCTGGCCACGCCTTTGATCCGTGATGGCAAGGCGCGCGCCGTTGGGCTTTCCGCGCCTATGCGCAGCCCGGTCTTCCCGGCTTTGCCGACCATCAGTGAGCAGGGTTTTGCGGGGTTTCAGATGGGCGATTGGCTGGGTCTTTTGGCGCCCGCCGCCACCCCAGCACCGGTGATTGCCCGCTTGGCCGCTGCCGCCAAGGAAGCGCTGGAACAGCCGGCCTTGGCACCCCGGCTGGAAGCGCTTGGCCTGACGCCTGCCGCGGACGGCCCCGGAGCCTTCGCCCGCTTCCTGGCCGCCGAACGGGCCGAAATGCGCGACCTGATCGCGGCTGAGGGGATCAGGTTGGAGTGAAACGCGCCTTTGGGCGAATAAACCCAGCCCAGCGCCGCCTTTGCGCTTGCAAACCGCGCCCGAACATCGCAGAAAGTGCGCACCATAGACTAATCCCTGAACCCTTATGGCGGGCGGCGTCCGGCGAAAGCCGGGGCGGGCGTCCGGCTTTTGCTTATGGAGGCCCACCGTGGCGCGTACCCCGCTAGACCGCATCCGCAATATCGGCATCACCGCGCATATCGACGCGGGCAAGACCACCACGACGGAACGCATCCTGTATTACACCGGCAAGTCCCACAAGATCGGTGAAGTGCATGAAGGCAATACCACCACCGATTACATGGACCAGGAACGTGAGCGGGGGATCACCATCACCTCCGCCGCCGTGACCGCCGTGTGGAATGATCACCGCATCAACATCATTGATACGCCTGGCCATATTGACTTCAACATTGAAGTGAACCGGTCCTTGCGCGTGCTGGATGGTGCGATCTTCATCATTGAAGGTGTCGCCGGCGTGCAGCCGCAGTCTGAGACCAATTGGCGCCTGGCTGACCGCTACAACGTGCCGCGCATTATCTTCATCAACAAGCTTGACCGTACCGGCGCCGATTTCTATCGCGCTGCCGAAACGCTGACGGAAAAGCTCGGCATTAATTGGGTTGCGCTGCAATTGCCGATCGGCATTGAAGACACCTTCCAGGGCATTGTTGACCTGGTCGAGATGAAGGCGCTGATCTGGGAAGGCGACGAACTGGGCGCCAAGTATCATGAAGCGCCGATCCCAGCCGATTTGGCCGATAAGGCCGCCGAATATCGCCAGAAGCTGCTCGATACCGTTGTCGGCATTGATGAAACGGCGATGGAAGAATATTTCGACAAGGGCGATGTGAGCGTTGAGACGCTCAAGCGCTGCATCAAGCGCGGCACCATTTCGGGCGAATTCCGCCCGGTGCTGTGCGGCACGGCCTTCAAGAACAAGGGCGTGCAGCCTTTGCTGGATGCGGTGATTGAATATCTGCCTTCCCCGATTGATCGTGAAGGCATCAAGGTTGCGCCGGAAGAAGGCCAGGATGAAACGGCTGATCGCCGCGTGATCCCCGCCAATGAAGATGAGCCCTTTGCTGGCCTTGCCTTCAAGATCATCAATGATAAATACGGCAATTTGACCTTTGTGCGCGTCTATCGCGGCGTGCTGCGTTCGGGCGACCAGGTGCTGAACACCACCAAGGGTCATAAGGAACGTGTGGGCCGCATGTTCCAGATGCATGCCGATAAGCGCGAAGAAATCAAGGAAGTCTTCGCGGGTGACATCGCGGCTTTCGTGGGCCTGAAGGATACCGGCACGGGTGACACGCTGGCCGCGCAGGAAGATGCGGTGATCCTGGAACGCATGGCCTTCCCGGTGCCCGTGATTGACATCTCGGTCGAACCAAAGACCAAGGAAGGGGTCGAAAAGATGACCCTTGGCTTGCAGAAGCTGGCCGGGGAAGATCCCTCCCTGCGGCTTCGTACCGATCAGGAAACCGGCCAGACTATTCTTTCCGGCATGGGCGAATTGCACCTGGAAATCATTATTGACCGGCTGAAGCGCGAATATGGTGTGGATGCGAATATCGGCGCGCCGCAGGTGGCGTATCGTGAAACCATCTCCAAGCCGCATACCGAAACCTATACCCATAAGAAGCAGTCGGGCGGTTCGGGCCAATACGCTGAAGTGAAGATCATCTTCGAGCCGAAGGAACGGAACGAAGGCATTGAATTCGTCAACGGCGTTGTCGGCGGTTCCGTGCCGCGCGAATACATCCCGGCCGTTGAAAAGGGCATCAAGGTGCAGGCCGATACCGGCGTGCTGGCCGGCTTCCCGACGGTGGACTTCAAATACAGCCTGGTGGATGGCAAGTATCACGATGTCGATTCCAGCGCGCTGGCCTTTGAAATCGCCGCCAAGGCCTGCTTCCGCGAAGGCATGAAGAAGGCTGGCCCGGTGATCCTGGAACCGATCATGGATGTGGAAGTGACCACGCCATCTGATCACGTGGGCGATGTGGTGGGTGACTTGAACCGCCGCCGCGGCGTGATCCAAAGCCAGGATATGGCGGGCACCAGCGTTATCGTGCGCGCGCATGTGCCGCTGAAGGAAATGTTCGGCTATATTTCGAACCTGCGCGGCATGACGAAGGGGCGCGCTTCTTTTTCCATGCAGTTCCACCATTATGATCCGGTGCCGCGCAATATCGCGGATGAGATCATGGCGAAGTCGGCGTAATTCACGCCTGATTTTGGATCAGCAAAACGGCGCGGGGCCTTCCCGCGCCGTTTTTGTTTGGGCGTGGGCTTTCGGGGCGCTTGCATCATGATCAGCAGCGTCATTATGCTGCCCCTTGAATGAGCGCCTTTGACCCGCCGCCCTATATCAGCAAATTGATCGGCGCCATCAATGATGGCGCGAAATCAGCGCAGCTTGGCGCGTTGGTTTTTGTCTTTATCGGGCTGTTTCTACTCGCCACCTCCTTCTCGGCGACGGATGAGGATTTGCTGATCGGCACATCCATCAGCATTTCGCAATTGGGCGGGGTTGCGGTGCCGGTGGCGCTTTCCTTCGGCTTCATGCCGGCAATCTTTGTGGCTTTGCATCTTTATACCCTGATCCGCTTTGACCTGCTGATGCAGAACCTCCGGCATTTTGAGGCGGAGTTGCGCGCCCATGTTCCGCGGCAGCGCGACCGCGACCGCTGCCTGCAATTGCTGGCGAATACGGAATTCATCCAGGCGGCGGTGCAGCCGGAGGCGAGTTTTGTCTTCCGGTGGACCTATCGCTTCATGCTGGCGGTATTTCCGGTGGCGGTGCTGCTGCTGGTGCAGCTTGGCTCGCTCCGTTTGCAGAGCGATGTGGTGAATATCGTCCATCACATTACCATCCTGCTCGATATCCTGCTGCTGATCTGGTTTTTCCGCCGGCAAAGGCCATCGGGGGATTCGGTTTTGCTTTGGCTGTTCAAGCGCGGGCGCTTTGTGCTGCCGGCGCTGGTACTGGGGTTCAACTTCGCCTGGTGCCGGGTGCCGAGCGCAGAGGCGACCACGGTGGGGGCGGGGAAATGGGAGGAATTGAAATGGGAGTTGTTCGGACTCGGAGCGGATCGCTCCGACCTGAACTCGAAGCAAAGGGTTGATCTGGCGTTCGCATCGCTACGCCAGCCGGTGGATTTGCTGCTGTGCCCCCATGTCGGGCTAGGCTGCCGATATCTTTCCGTGCCGGGGCGCACCCTGGTCGGTAAGGTCTGGGATAATCGTACCTTTGTGGAATTGCGCGCCGGTGAGGAATTGAACGCGACGCGGCGCGCTGCCTTTGAGCGCCTGGTGCTGCAGAACAAGCGCCTGCGCTTTGCTAATTTATCTAGGAGTCAGTTCTTTAACGTGGATTTGACTGGGGCTGACTTGCGGGGGGCAACGCTTCGTGGGGCGTTCATGCAGCAAGCGCAGCTTAATGGGGCGCAGTTGCAGGGCGCGTGGCTTGTGCTAGCGCAGTTGCAGGGCGCGTCGCTTCGTGAGGCGCAGTTGCGGGGCGCGTCGCTTGCTGCGGCGCAGATGCAGGGCGCGTCGCTTGATTGGGCGCAGTTGCAGGGCGCGTCGCTTGATTGGGCGCAGTTGCAGGGCGCGACGCTTGATCGGGCGCAGTTGCAGGGCGCGTTGCTCAACAGGGCGCAGTTGCAGGGCGCGTCGCTTGACGGGGCGCAGTTGCAGGGCGCCTTGATTACAGGGGCTCAGCTTTGGCGCTTACGGGCGCCAAACGCAGCGCTGCACGATGCTCAATTGCGCGATCTGGAGTTCAGCGACGTGGCCCCCTGCGCGGATAGGGTTTGGCGTGGTGAGGCCTGCCCCAACCCGCGAAATTGGCCAGTATGGGTGCAGGCATGGCTTGATGCAATCCCGGAAGGAGCGTACCGAGCGGCTGCAGAACAACGGCTCTCTGTGCTGACGGCGCCACAGCCGCCAGATGACGCGGAGGCGGAAGGCGGCGCTTGGCATAAACACCCCACCCCGGCACCGGAAGACGTCGCAAATCGCCTTGGCGCGCTGGCTTGCGGGGCTAATCATGCGCCGCATATCGCCCGCGGGATTTTGCGGCAGATTGGGAGAGACGATGGCGACCGCAAGCTCGGCGAGTACCGGCGCAGCCTCGCCGCCCGCATGCTCAGCGATGATTGCCTAGGCGCGCGCGGCCTTGGCGAGTTCGAACGCGCGCGCCTGACCGCCATCGCCGCCGGGCACGACTAACCCCTACCCCGCCGCCGCCAAAACCTCCGCCGCCGCGCGCAACAACACCCCATCGCGGCGCCAGAGCGCTTCCAGCACGCGGAAATGATCCGCCTCCGGCACTGGGATCAGCGCGCCGGGCGCCTGCGCCTCCGCCCGGTGGCGATGGAACACACGACTTTGCCGGCGGAGTTCCGGCAATTCCCGCGCGCCATAGGCAATGGCGATCGGCTTTTGCACCACGGGCCGGCGAATGGGCGAATGCGCCGCGATTTCGGCGGGCGTCAAATGCAGCTTGTCGTTCAAATTGGTCTCGGCGATTGGCGCCAATTCATAAATGCCGGACATGGCAAGCGCGCCCACCACCAAGGGGTGCTCCGCCGCCAGCGCCGCCAAATGCCCGCCCGCGGACCAGCCGGAAGCGACCACCTTCCCCGCCACGCCATACGAAGCACCATGAGCGCCGAGCCAATCCAGCGCGGCGTGGATTTCGGCGACAATCCTGCTCATGGATGCTTCGGGCGCCAGCGTATAGCCGCAAATCCCAACCGACCAGCCAGCGGCCAAGGCGCCTTCGGCCATGATGGCGAAATCCTCTCGCCGATTGCGCTGCCAATAGCCGCCATGGATGAAAACCAGGCAGGGCGCATCGGCGCGCGCGGCGGGGTAGAGATCCCATTTCTCGCGCTCACCACTACCAAAGGGCAGATCAAGATGCCCGGCATGCGCCGCGCGAAACGCCTCAGACAGCGCATTGCGGTTGGCGACCTGCGCGGCGCTATCGGCCACGCCATTCAAATTGTCATAAGCCGCGTCGCGCGCGGCCTGGGTCCAGCCGGCCCAGCCTTCGGGGGTGGTGTAGGGGCTTGTCATGGCTTGATCACTCCGATGGGTGCGCCGGCAAGGAAGGCATTGGTCGCCGCCACCGCCACTTCGTAATAGGTGCGGTAATTCTGTTCCGTAACGTATCCCAGATGCGGCGTCAGCACGGTATTCGGCGCGCTCAGCATCGGGTGGTCCGCGGGCATCGGTTCGATATCAAACACATCCAACCCAGCGCCGGCGATGCGCCCTTCCTGCAATGCCGCAATCAGCGCCGCCTGTTCAATCAGCGGCCCGCGACTTGTGTTCACGATGAAGGCGGTTTGCTTCATCAGCGCCAGATCGGGCGCGGTGATGGTGTTGCGCGACCGATCCGAAAGAATGAGGTGCAGCGTCACCACATCGGCTTCGCGGAGCAAGGTTGCCTTGTCCACACGCGTTGCACCAATTTCGGCAGCACGTTCATCGGTCAGGTTGGTGGACCAGGCCAGCACCTTCATGCCGAAGGCCTGGCCGATTTTGGCGACGCGTCCGCCAAGCTTGCCAAGGCCAATCACGCCAAGCGTTTTGCCTTCCAGCCCCAGGCCGATATGCGTCTGCCAGCGCCCAGCGCGCAGCGCATCCTGCTGGCGCGGAATATCGCGCACCAGGGACAGGATTAGCCCCCAGGTGAGGTCCGCCGTTGGATCGCCCGAAGTGCCCGTGCCGCAAAACACCACGCCGCGTTCGGCACAAGCGGCGGCGTCAATGGAACGATTGCGCCCGCCGGTAGTGATGATCAGCCGCAGATTAGGCAAAGCTTCGATCAAAGCACGCGGAAACGGCGTTCTTTCGCGCATCGCAAGGATGGCATCAAAAGGCTTCAGCCTTTCAACCAGCGCCGCATGATCGGTGATGGTATCGCGAAAGACAGTGATCTCTACACCCTTGGGCAGCTTGTCCCAGGGGCCGAGGGAAAGTGCCACGCCCTGGTAATCATCCAGAATGGCGAAGCGCTTGAGGGGGGCAATAGACATAAGGTGTTCCTTGAAGTTACGAAGGTTTCAGGGTGATGCGCTGCAGCGCGGCGCGCAGATTTTCCGGCAAGGGTGTTGGCGTTTTCTGCGTGGCGCGGTCCACATAGACATGCACCAGATAGCCCTCGGCACTCGCCTCCTCCTCCTCATTACGGAAGATGCCGACTTCATAGCGGACGGATGTATTGCCCGCGCGCCCGCAACGAAGCCCGCAAGTGATATCATCAGGAAAGGCGATGGGCGCGAAATAGCGGCATTGGGTTTCCACCACCAGGCCAATCACCGGCGCGGTCGGGATATGCAAAAACCCTGAGGAGGTCAGGAAACGCGCCACCGCACTATCTATCCAGGAATAATAGATAACGTTGTTGATGTGGCCATAGACGTCATTGTCCATCCAGCGTGTCGCGATGGGGATGAACATGGCGTAGTCGGCGCGCTTTGCGCGTTGCTTGCTCATAAGCTGCCCCTAACGACCCAAGGCGCGCGTCACAATCGCATTATCAACGCAATCGGCGAAGCTGGGCTCACGCGCAATCACGCCGGCGCTTTTCATGGCACCCCGCAACTGCGTGAAGGCGGCTTCCGGGAAATGCGGTGTTTCCGGCCAAAGCCGCGCGGCCTGATAGCGCGCCAGGCCATGGGTCAGCTCGGCCAGGGTCACATCGGGGAATAGCGGCGCCACAGTTGCAGCGATCTCGGCAGCGGGCGCCGTGTACACAAACGCCAAGGCGTCGGCCAAGGCGCGCGTCATGGCCTCAAACTCCGCGCTGAAACGCTGGATATTCGCCTCGGTTGCATAAAGCGCGGTATAGGCACTTGGCCCCCGATCGGAAGCGCTGTGCCACACGGCGCCGCCCTTGGCTTCCAGCCGAGTCGCGAAGGGTTCGAACATTTGCGCGACATCCAAGCGGCCTTTGGCCACTGCATTCGCATTTTCCGCCATGGTCTTATCCGTCACGCGCGCCATGGCATCGGGATCAATCCCCGCCTGGCGCAAATCATCCTGCAAGCACCACCAGGGGGTCGGCACTTCCTTGACGCTACCGAAGCGGAGCTTGGGCAAATCCTGCAAGCTGAAACCAGGATTGGCGCCGCGCCCCAGCAGCATGAAGGGATCGCGCATCACCACTGCTGAAAAGGACCGCAAGGGGCAGGTGGGGTCTGCCGCGCGCATCATGATCACGCGCATCGGGCCAGACCAGGCGACATCGGCCTTGTCGGCCAATAGCGCCTCTGCCGCCCGCGTTGGGTCTCCGGCGGTGGCGCGCGTCACGGTCACGCCATGGCGCGCGTAAAAGCCGCGCTGTTCGGCAACATAAAAGGGCGCGTAGAACACCGCGCGAAAGGGTTCGGCAAGGCGGATGGGCGTCACGATCAGGGCTCCTTGAGGGCGGGTATTCTGCCCGAGCTTGGCGCCCCGGTCAGCCCCGCAAGCGGCGCTCCGAGTCGCGCTTTGCAGCGTTTCTGAAGATCGGCCTCTAAGGCCTTGCGGTATCAATGGGAAGCAAGCTACCTCTTCGCCAGCCGAACAGAAGACGCTATATGTTGGGGGTGCTGCCGGGCACACCCACTAAATCCCGTGGATATGTCGGTGGCGCATCGAGTCCCTAACCCTCAGGAGTTCCATGCCCAGCGCCGCGTCCAGGCCAGATACCGCCACCCGCCTTGAACCCTTCCGCCTGCGCGGGGCGAATTTCAACCTGCTTGTGCTGCGCCTGCTGGATCATCGGCCCGAGGCGGTGGTGCCGGCGATTGGTGACCAATTCCGCCGTGCTCCGGGGTTTTTGCGCTTCGCGCCCATCGTGCTTGGCCTTGAAGACATTCAGGTGCCGCCGAATGAGGTGGATTTCCCCGGCCTGATCAAGGGCCTGCGCGAGCTTGAGATCATGCCGATCGGCACCACCGGCGGCACTGTCGAAATGCGCAATGCGGCGCTGTCCTATGGGCTGCCGCCGGTGCGGAGTGTTGGCGGCAAGGAAACGGATGATATCGCGCTGCCGGCCGCCCCTGCCGATGGGGCGCCGCAAGCAATACCCGCCCCGCCGCCGCCCGCCGCCAAGCCGGCCGCCGCACGCGCGACCATGGTGGTGGACCAGCCCGTGCGCGCCGGCCAGCGCATTTGGGCAGAGGGGTCAGATCTGATCATCACCTCCACCGTCAATGCGGGGGCCGAAGTGATCGCGGATGGCAATATCCATGTCTATGGCGCGCTACGTGGCCGCGCCATTGCGGGTGGTGCCAACAATATGGAAGCGCGGGTTTTCGCGCTGAATTTCGACCCGGAATTGGTTTCCATCGCCGGCTTCTACGCCGTGCGGGAAGGCTTTCCGGCAGCCCAAATCGGCAAGGCGATGCAGGTGCGGCTGGTGGGTGAGCGCATGCGCTTCGACCCCATCACCTGATCGCGGTGCATTAAAGTCTTAGGGAGGCAGAGGATATGGCTCAGGTTATTGTGGTGACATCAGGCAAGGGCGGCGTCGGCAAGACGACATCAAGCGCCGCCTTCGCAACCGGCCTTGCCCAGCGCGGCAAGAAGACGGTGGTGATTGATTTCGATGTGGGCTTGCGCAACCTCGACCTCATCATGGGTGTCGAACGGCGCGTGGTGTTCGACATCATCAATGTCATTCAAGGCGAAGCGCGGCTGAGCCAGGCGCTGATCCGCGACAAGCGGGTTGAATCCCTTTCCATCCTGCCGGCCTCCCAGACCAAGGACAAGGATACGCTGACCAAGGAAGGGGTTGCGAAGATTATCGAGGAACTGTCCAAGGAATTCGATTACATCCTCTGTGACAGCCCCGCCGGCATCGAAAAAGGCGCGCTGCTTGCGCTGTATTTTGCCGATCAGGCGATTGTGGTGACGAACCCGGAAGTCTCCTCGGTGCGCGATTCAGACCGTATTCTTGGCGTCCTGCAATCCAAATCGAAGCGTGCGGAAGAAAAGCGCGAACCGGTGAAGGAACATCTGCTGGTGACGCGTTTTGACCCGAACCGCGTGGAAAAGGGCGAGATGCTGAAACTGGATGATATTCGCGAAATCCTGGCCATTCCGCTGCTGGGCGTGATCCCTGAAAGCGAAAGCGTGCTGCGCGCTTCCAATACCGGCACGCCGGTGATCATGGATAATGAAAGCAATGCCGGCCAGGCCTATGCCGATGCGGTTTCCCGCTTCCTTGGCCAGGATGTGCCGCATCGCTTTCTGGAAGCGGAACGCAAGGGCCTGTTCAAGCGCTTGTTTGGTGGGAGGGCCGCATAATGTCCTGGCTCGATTTCTTCCGTGGCCGGCGCAAGGATGATAGCGCCGTCGCTGCCAAGGAAAGGCTGCAGATTGTGCTGGCGCACGAGCGCATTGGCCGCAATCGAGAGGATTTCCTGCCGAAGCTCCAACAGGAATTGGTGGCGGTTGTCGCGCGCTATGTCGCGATTGATCCGAGCAAGGTGAATGTCAATCTGGATCGCGGCGGGGATATGTCCACGCTTGAGATTGAGATTGAACTGCCGGCACCTTCCGCGATGCGGCTTGCGTCAGCGCGGTAAGGTAGCGCGACAAGGGCGCTGCCTATTCAGCGCCCTTCCTGCCGCCAAGCCAGCACAACTGTGCCGAGCAATAGCAGTAGCGCCAGCCAAGGCGGCAGCAATGGCAAGGAGGAAATGCTGATCACGCTGTGATCCGCATTGCGGCGTAGCCCAATCCAGCCCGCGCCAGCAACATCACGCCCCGCCGGCACCATGCGCAATTCCGGCAGCGCGGGCGCGGCTTCCTGCCCAAGCCAACGCAGCGCGCCACGGCCCTGCACCAGGGGGCGCAGCTTCTCGCCATCCGCGCGCAGATCAGCGATTTCCAAGGGATTGGCGATAGCAGCAACGGCGAAAGCAACGCGCCTGCCATCACCCACCAGCCACACGCCGGGCAGGCGTGCCGCAACATCGGCAATCGCGCGTCCGCCGCCGGCTTCTTCCAGCCGGACGGTGCTGCGCGCGCCATCAGGTGCGGTGATGGTCACTTCGGGCGGTGGTGCCGCTTCCAGGCTGCGGCGCGCAATCGCCATCCGCCCGCCATCAATCCGCGCCGTCAAATCTTCCTCTTCCAGCGTGGTTTCGCGCATCAGCCAATGGGCAATGCGGCGCAGCAATTCCTCCTGCGGGCCGCCACCATCATGCCCACGCCCCCAAAGCCAGATGTGATCAGACATCAGCAGTGCCACGCGCCCTTCGCCCACACGATCCAGCACCAACAGGGGAGAGCCTTCGGGGCTTTCCATGACAGCCATGCCGCCGCGCGCCTCACCGCGCAGCCAGCGATACCAGCGGCCCCAGCTTGCTTCTGCCGCGGCACTATTGGCGCCCGCCAAAGCTTCGGTCACCGGATGGCGCGCGCCAAGCGTGCTGATGCGCGGACGAAATGGTCCTTCCTCTACCCCCGCGCCACGCGCCATCGGACGCGTGGGCAGCACTTGGGACAAGGGCGTGAAAGCCAAGGATGCCGGCCCCGCAAATTCCGGCCCGACACTCATCAACAAGGCCCCACCCGCGCGCACGTGATCAGCGATATTGCGCATATAGGCCGGCGGCAGCAGGCCGCGATTGGTGAAGCGGTCAAATACAATAAGGTCAAATTCGCGCAGCTTCACCTGGAATAATTCGCGCACCGGAAAAGCGATCAGCGCCAATTCATTGAGCGGCGTCAGATCATCCTTCTCAGGCGGGCGCAGAATGGTGAAATGCACCAGATCCACATTGGGATCAGCCTTCAATAGCCGCCGCCAGGCGCGTTCCCCGGCATGCGGCTCACCGGAGACCAGCAGCACACGCAGCCGATCCCGCACGCCATTCACCGTGACCACTTGGCGATTATTGAGCGCACTCACCTCACCCGCGCGGGGTTCCGCTTCAAGTTCAATCACCAAAGGTCCGCCGCGCGCGACGGGCACGGAAATCGCATGCTCACGCCCGATTGGGATTTCTTCGCGCCGTGGCGCGCCGCCATCGCGGCGGATGATCAGCACAGCATGGCCACCAGCCGGCGCGCCCAGATCCTCGATCACCGCGCGCAATTCCACCTGCTGGCCAACAATGCCAAAGCCGGGGGCGGAAACCAAGCGAAGCCGCCGATCAATTTCTCCAGCGCGGCCGGGCAGCAAAACGTGAAACGGCGCGTCAAAGGGCAGCAGCGCCGGCGCGTCATGCACCTGGCCATCGGTGAGCGCGATCACTCCCGCAAGCCGTGCCCGCGGTACATCGGCCAAGGCTGCCCCCAGCGCCGAGAAAAGCGCCGTGCCGCGCTGGCCGGCTTCCGGCACCTCTACCACCCGCAAATCAAGCGCGGGCAGGCGTGCGGCACGTGCTTCGAGGGCTGCGCGCGCGGCGGCGATGCGTTCGGCGCGGTCAGCAATGGCTGTGCTGTCGCTGCGATCCACGGCAAGGATTGCGATATCAGGCCGGGTTTCGCGTTCTTCGCGGAGCAGGCGCGGATTACAAAGGGCGCCCAGCAGGATCACCGCCGCCAGCGCCCGCCACCAAATGCCGCGCGCGCGCTGATAAAGGCCATAGGCAAGAAAAATCAGCGCCAACGCGGCGAAGGCCGCAATCAGCCAAAGCGGCAGGCGGGGCAGGAAATCCACATAGGCAAGGTGCTGCGTCATGCCGGACCAAGCCGGGGCAATATTTTCACCCCGGCCCCTGCCAAAACGCGTAGGTGATCAGGCGGCAGTGCTGCCCACCAAGCGCCAAGACGGGTCGGCGCTATTGAGGTCACGCTGGAAGGTCCAAACATCGGTCATTTCCGTCACTGCCTCGGCACCCGAAACAATGGAGCCATCCCGCGCCTGCACCAGATTGATCTGATCCGTCACCAGACGCACGGTGATTTCAGCGACACTGCCGCGCAATTCGGCGGCTTCGATGCCGCTTTCCTCAACACTGCGGAGTTCCGTGCGCTGGGTCTCGCCAGCAGCCTCACGCGCGGCAATCGCCTGATCGAAGCCGGCAAAGGCTTCCTCGGACAAAAGCGGCTTCAAGGTGGCGCGATCACCACGGGCAAAGGCTTCCACAATCATGCCAAAGGCGGTCTCAGCGCCATCCAGAAAGCGGTTCGGGTCAAAACCGCGGTCGCGCTTTTGGATTTGCATCAGCGCTTCGCCCACTGGGCTGCGCGGGTCAGGAATGGCACGTCGCGCACCGCCCTGGGACGGTTTGGCGCCAATTTCGACCTCCGCCGCCGGGCCACGTGCGGGCACCGGCGCGGCTTCAGGCTGCGCCTGACGCTCAAACCCCGTCCGGCGGCCAAGCACGCTCCGCAGGCGCAGCACCAAAAAGGCTGCGACCATGGCAAAGAGAATCAGATCAATCGGCAAGCCACCCATGTTTTTGCTCCTTAGCCCCTAATCTAGGGTCTCGACCGCCTAAGGGCAACGTTTGGATCATGTGGAACAAGGAAGGAATTACCCAAGCCCGGGGCCGATTGCCCAAATAGAAGGCTGGTTGCGGGCCTGCCGGAGCCTCGCTAGACAAACCGGGATCAATCAAGGGTGACAATTGTGATTCTGCTTCGGCATGGGCAAAGCGAATTCAACCTGCTTTTCACGCAAACCCGCAAGGACCCCGGCATTATTGACCCCAAGCTGACACCGCTTGGCCAAACCCACGCCGAAGAAGCGGCCGAGGCGCTGGCGCATGAAGGCATAAGGCGCATCATCGTATCCCCCTATACCCGCGCCTTGCAAACCGCCTTGCCGGTGGCGCGTAAGCTGAACCTGCCCTTGACCGTGACGCCAACGGTCCGCGAACGCTATGCCTTCACCTGCGATATCGGCCGGCCAGTGACTGAATTGCGGCTCGATTTCCCCCATGTGGTGCTGGACCATATAGATGAGGTATGGTGGCCACCGGTCGAAGAACCCGCCGAACAGGTGATTGACCGGGCAAATCTATTCCGTGCCGAAATGGCTGCGCTTCAGGATTGGTCCCATACGCTTGTCGTCTCTCATTGGGGCTTCATCCTGTCCTTCACCGGCAAAAGTGTGATGAATGGCCAATGGCTGCGGGTAGACCCGACCGAAGCGCCGCCCGCTGAAATCACCTGGAAACATTGAAGGTCGTGCTGTCCGGTCCACAAGCATGTTGCGTTCACATGGGTTCACGCAACCCGCTCTAAGTTGTTGTTTTTCGAGCATCTTCACGCGTTCAAATTTGCCATCTGAACGCGATTTGCGCTAACCGGCTGCCAGACGATAGCCACCAGCATCGGTCAGCAGAAGTCGCGCCTCGGCTGGATTAGGTTCGATCTTCTGGCGTAGGCGATAGATATGCGTCTCAAGCGTATGGGTCGTGACCTTTGGATTATACCCCCAAACCTCACTCAACAGGGTCTCACGTGAAACAGCCGCGCCATCCGTGCTGAGCAGGAAGGCCAGGATAGCCGTTTCCTTTTCCGTCAGGCGGATCTTCCGCCCGCGCCGCGGTTCCTGAAGCAGTTTGGCGGAGGGGCGAAACTCGTAAGGGCCGATGGTGCAAACGCCATCCGTCCCATCGGCCAAGCGCGCAATCTGTGCACGCAGTTTCACGATCAATTCCTGCACCCTGAACGGCTTCACAATGGCATCATTCGCCCCGGCATCCAGGCAGCGCAGCACCTCCGCCTCCCCCGTCGCCCCGGCCAGGATGATGATGGGCGCGCGCAGACCCGCGCGGCGGAGTTTTGCGCAAAACTCCCGCGCCGATCCATCGGGCAGGCCAAGATCCAGCAGAATGGCGGCAAAACGGGCGCCATCGGTGCGGATCAGGTCTTCAGCCGCCGCGATGCTGGCCGCCCCCGTTACGGTGAATTCGCCCCCGAAGGCCAATGGCTCAGCCAGGCTCGCCCGAAGCCTTTCATTGTCATCCACGATCAATACGGGATGCGGGGGGGTCATCGGCAGCGGGCCTTATTCCGGTTCATGCGGCACCGCCAAAATGGCAGCAGCGCCCAATCTTTGGCGTTAAGAATGCCACCCCCCCAAGCCTGACCGCAAGACGGACCCGGCGACCGTCACCTGTTTTCTGACCTTAGGCTCGCAAAGCGCCGTATCAGTGCCACATTCCCCATGGTTGAATAAAGGCGTATTGGAACCCCGCATATGTCCCCACAAGGTAGTCTTTTGTCGCAAATCCCAGAGCCCGCCGTTGATCCACGCCGCCTTGCCATGCGTGGTGTGCACCGTGCCATTTCCGAACTGCGCCGCGGGACGCCGGTGCTGATTGTGCAGCAGGAAACGGCGCTGCTGGTGGGCGCGGCGGAAACCCTTGGCGCAGCGGGCTTGGCAGATATTGGCGGCGCTGCGCTGGGCGCGCCGGCATTGCTATTGGCGCCGATGCGTGCCGCGGCGCTGCTGCGCCGGCCCGTGACGCAAGCGGAAGATCAACCGGTGGTCGCGCTGCGCCTACCAAGCGCCACACTGGACCCCGCCAGGCTGCGTGGCTTTGCCGACCCCACCGCCGAAAGCCTTTTGCCGGCCGAAGCTGAGCAGGTGGCAGCACCGCCGCTTTCTGGCGCAGCCCTGGCGCTGGCCAAGCTTGGCCGCTTGCTGCCAGCCCTGGTGGCAGCCCCCGCCGCCCCCGGTATGGCCGAGCGGCTTTCGCTGCTTTCAGTGCCGGCTGAGGATATCTTGAGTTACCCCATCAGCGCTGCTGCCAGCCTGAAGCGCGTGGCCGAAGCCCGCGTGCCGCTTGAAGATGCGCCGGAAGCGCGCATCATCGCCTTCCGTGCCGCTGATGGCGGAATTGAGCATCTGGCCATTCTGGTGGGCGATCCGGAAGCGAGCATGGCGGCAGGGCAGCCGCCCTTGGTGCGCGCGCATTCCGAATGTTTCACCGGTGATCTTTTGGGCTCGCTCCGCTGCGATTGTGGGCCGCAGCTGCGCGGCGCGATCAAGCGCATGGCCGAAGACCCGGCAGGTGGCGTGCTGCTTTATCTGGCACAGGAAGGGCGCGGCATTGGCCTGGTGAACAAGCTGCGCGCCTATACGCTGCAGGATCGCGGGCTTGATACACTCGATGCCAATCGCGCGCTGGGCTATGGCGCGGATGAACGCAACTTCCTGGTGGCGGCCACCATGTTGCGTGAAGTTGGCATCCCGCGCGTGCGACTGCTGACGAATAATCCGGACAAGCTTTCCGGCCTGGCGGCTTGCGGGATTGATGTGGTGGGCCGCGAGGCTCATGCCTTTGATCCGAATGGCGTGAATGACGCTTATCTGGACACCAAGGCGCGGCGCTTTGGCCATATGCTGGGGTAGGTCTTGACAGTGCGGGCTGCCGCGCTTGTTGGCGCCGATGGGCTACTGCGCTTCCAGGGCGTGATCTATCGCTGTGCCATCGGGAAGGGCGGCATCCGTGCCGATAAGCGCGAAGGCGATGGCGCGACACCGATCGGCTTATTGCCGCTGCGCCGTGTATTGTATCGCGCTGATCGTCTGGCCCGGCCGCGCGCAACGGTGCCGGTGGCGCCGGTAGCGCCCGATGATGGCTGGTGCGATGACCCGGCGCATGCTGATTACAATGCGCCAATCCGCCTGCCGCATCCGGCAAGGCATGAAGAACTTTGGCGAGATGATGCGATTTACGATGTGATTGGTGTGTTGGGTTGGAATGACGCGCCGGTTATGCGCGGGCGGGGGAGCGCGATTTTCCTCCATCTGGCCCGACCTGATTTTCGCCCGACTGAGGGCTGCATTGCGCTTGAGCAGCGCGATTTGCTGCGGGTATTGGCCGATGGTCTGACCGCGATTGACGTAATGGCGTGACGCCTGCGACATCAGGTGTTGCCACCGGATGCCGCAGACAATGTGCAATCTTCAGCTTCTGACCAGGTTGTATTCTTTCTCAGCCAAGAGGCGGCCCAAACCAACTTACTTCATGACGATCTTGCCGGTACCATTATTCTCCAAGGTCGTCACCAGGGTGCGTTTGAGCCAGTTCAGAAAATCCTCGAATATGAAGCCAATGAAGAAGGCGATCGCACCAACGCCAAAGCTGAATTCTCCAACCTTGATTTGTTCGGCGTTCAATGTATCCGGGGCACCCCCCCCCAGACAATGCCAATAAGTGATCCGAGAGCGGTGGGCATAACGATAAGCACAGTTGTGGCTAACCACCCATCACGCAAGGTCTCTGCGTTGCGCGCCCGATACCGGCTGAGCAAAAGGGATACTGAAGCCCCGAGCAAGGCCAGACCGCCGGGTAAAAGATGATGGCTTAGCAGATGTAGAACTGGAACTGCACGCAATTCAGATCTTCGCCAATCATGCTCTGGAGAACTGCCTTCTGTAGTAGTGTTAGGGAGCCTCTGATTTATTCTTACCCCCTTGGCGTGTTACTGATTTTCTGATTCTGTCTGGCATCGGCCCTTCAAGCGTTGAGCGTGACCTCCATGCGGCAAAAAAG
>JADCGF010000009.1 GCA_020249145.1 Roseomonas sp.
AGACAATCATGGCTCTCTCGACTCTCCCCATGTCCGCGGCGCTGGCAAGCAGGCCGCCCATCATTTCCGATTGCGATGTCGGCGCCGCACCGCGACGGGCCGTCCTGGCGCTCGATCTCGGCACCACGACCGGCTGGGCGCTGCGATCAGGCGACGGTGCGATCACCTCGGGTACCATGACCTTTCGGCCCAGCCGCTTCGAGGGCGGTGGCATGCGGTTTCTCCGCTTTCGCGCATGGCTGACCGAGGTCACACACCTCGCCGGCGCATTGTCTCAAATCGCATTCGAAGAAGTGCGGGCCCATGCAGGTACTGACGCCGCACACCTCTACGGCGGCTTTCTGGCCCACCTTTCGGCGTGGTGCGAGGAACGCGCCATCGCCTACCAAGGCGTCCCCGTCGGCACGATCAAGCGCTACGCGACCGGCAAGGGCAATGCCGACAAGGCCGCGATGATCGCTGCCATGCGTGCTCGCGGCTTTGCGCCGGCGGATGACAACGAAGCTGACGCGCTGGCCCTGCTGCTTTGGGCGACGGACGCAGATGGAGGCCGGGCATGACCCTGCACGGCGCCCCGATGCTCGCGCAGAGCCCGCTCACGCGCCTTCGCAGCACAACCAACGACGCCGAATTGAACGCCATGCGCGCGGCCGCGTGGCACCGGCATGGCGTGGCCAGCATCGTGGTGGATGACATCACCGACCCATGGCTGCGCCAAGCCATCACCAACGAAGCCAATCGCCGCTGGGGGCGGCGCAATGGAGGCAGCAACCATGACCGCTAGGCGAAAGAACAGAAATCCTGCCAAGGCGCGTGAGGATTTGTCGGCACCATCGAAGTGGCGCTTGCAGCATGGCGATATCGGTCCCGCCACGCGCGTT
This sequence comes from Roseomonas sp., assembly GCA_020249145.1. Classification (GTDB taxonomy): domain Bacteria; phylum Pseudomonadota; class Alphaproteobacteria; order Acetobacterales; family Acetobacteraceae; genus Neoroseomonas. The sequence continues at coordinate 882 of JADCGF010000009.1, forward strand.
GCCGATACGGAAAGCGGCACGCCGATCATGCAGCGTCGGTGCACCGACACGCTCGGCCTCATGCTCGCCAAGGGTAGCATCACGCAGCCCATGCACGACGCCGGCCAGAATTTCCGCGCGACGTTCCGTATCGCCGCATTGGATGGCATGCGCACGACGCAGCTGCTTCGCATACCGAGCGGCACCAGCGACCCACTCACCGAAGGTCAGGCCGCAGCACGACAACGCGTCGCTGCGATGCTGAATTTATTTGGTGGCGCCGATAGCGCTGGCGGAAGCTGCCTGTGGCATGTGCTGGGCCTTGAATGCTCGCTGCGCGAATGGGCAACACGCCAGGGATGGTCAGGACGCTCCGTCCATCACGTTCAGGCGCAAGGTATTCTCCTTACGGCGCTTGGCGTCCTGGCCGTTCATTATGGCCTGCAACCAAAGGCGCGTGATGCGCAAGCCTCAGCCGAGGGCGGCCTTGAGATCGTTCATCGTGGCCATCAGCATCATCGGATCGGCAGGTGACGGCGTAAAACCACAGGCTTGATAGAAACGCTGTGCATCAGCGTTCAGAGCCTGAACCAGCAATCCCCGAACGGCGAGTACTTCACCAGCCTGCAAGACGCGCAAGACCGCATCCCGCAACAGGGCACGCCCAATGCCCTGCCCATGCAGGGTGCGGTCCACCGCCAAACGGCCCAACAACGCCATAGGGATCGGGTCAGGCATATTGCGCTTGATGCGCCCTGGTGCGGCAGCCATCGACACGGCCCCTGCGGCCAAGCAGTAGAAGCCCACAACAAAACTACCACGGCACACAACAAAGGTTCGCGATGCGCCCGCTACCTGATTCGTGCGCGCACGCTGCTTCAGCCAATCGTCGAGAGACGGCTCGCCGCTATCAAACATCGCAAGTTCGTGCGTGTCCTCGAGGGGGAGGGGAGCCGAAATCTCCCCACTCACCCCCATGGCGGCGTCGTCTTGAGTAGTTTCCGCAGCTTTTCATTCGGCTGCGGTGGCGCATCAAGCATGGCCAAAAAGCGCGTAAAGGCTGCAGGCTCGAGGCGCAGCAGTGTGCGATCAAGGATGGCATCGGTGGCAGCGCGACGCGCGGCTTCCAGCATGAACTCCGAGCGCGACTTGCCCGACAGCACAGCAGCCTGATCAATCAGCGCGCGCTCTTCGGGACGTATGCGGATATTGACGGCACCAACGGTGACGGAGGGCTTGGCCTTCGAGACGCGTCGGCGCGGCGTTGTGATGCGTTTGGCGGTTGAGGACATTGCTATCTCCTGAGGCGGCTTTACAGCAATGTATGTACAATGTCCACCATACAGTTCTGGTCCTGCTCAAAACGTATTGCGGCGTTGGAACCAGATGGGATAGTATTTCGACAGTCGTTGAATTGCGACTGCAACTGAGTGAAGACGCCAAGCAATAGGTCCAGGAACGGAACGGACTTTGGATAGCAGATAAGGAGAGCATGCAAGGTAAAGCAAATTCGATAACAGGTTGATTTCTGATTACATGGTTCCTTCCTGGCGATTTTGTATGCGGGGGGCATTCGCGCCCGACCTCTCTAGCGTCAGAATAAAAATATGGGTTGCAGTTTGCACCATAGGCGCGTGAATTCAATGACTTAGGTGCAAACCTAGGCCCTTCAGGTTTGCACTTGGTTTGCACCCAGCCCTCGCATGGTTTGCACCCTTTCGGCGTGATTTCAGCAGCTTAGGTGCAAACCTCAGCGCATAACGCCGCGCATCCTCGCCCAACCCTTCCCGGATACCCCCCCATGACGCTTCCCTGGATGGCCGAGCGGATCCAACTCCGCGCGATCACTCCACCTTAGCCACGCATGGCGCCCCGCCGCGTCGGGCGCAGCACGCGCAGGATCATGATCGCCCAGATCAGCACCGTCGCAATGCCAAGCGCCCCCCCAATGGGCCGACCAAAGAAGGCGATGAAATCACCATCTGTCTTGATCATGTTCTGCACAAAAGTCTGTTCCAGCATTTCGCCAAGCACCAGGCCCAGGATCAGCGGCGCTACAGGGATGCCGTGGCTTTCCAGGAACCAGCCAAACAGCCCCATCACCAGCATGATCGCAACGCCATAAAGGCTGTTCGTCATAGCGAAGCTGCCCACGATGCAGAACAATAGAATGACCGGCAGCAGGATATTGCGCGGCGTGCGCAGCACCTGGCGCGCGCTTTTGATCGCGGCCCAGCCAAGCGGCAGCATGATCAGATTGGCCAGGATGAAAATCAGGAAGACGGCGTAGATCAGCTGTGGGTTTTCGGTGAATACCGTCGGGCCTGGGTTCATACCCTTCATGTAAAGCACGCCAATGACAATGGCCGTGATGGAATCTCCGGGAATGCCAAAGACAAGGGCCGGTATCCAGGCACCGCCAAGCGCCGAATTATTCGCCGAGGTACTGTCCACAATCCCCTCAACATGGCCGGTGCCGAATTTCTCCGGCTCCTTCGAAAAGCGCTTGGAAACAGCATAGCTGATCCAGGCCGCGATATCGGCACCCGCGCCTGGCAGCGCGCCAATCACCGTGCCAATTGCACTCCCACGCAGGAAATTGAACCAGTAGCGCCGCGCAACCTCACCCAGGCCACGGAACATATTGCCGACCTGCTGCACAATAACCTGACCCGTATCGCGCAGGGAGGTAGCGCCGCGCAGCAATTCGCTCACTGCAAATACGCCGATCATCGTCGCGATGAAATTCACACCCTGCATCAGCTCCACCTCGCCAAAGGTGAAGCGCGGAAAACCTGCGGAAGGATCAATGCCGATGGTCGCCAGCAACAGGCCGATGAAAAGACTGAGGAAGCCCTTCACCGGATCGGCATTGGTGAGAAACACCGCGCAGGTCAGGCCCAGGCAGGCAAGCCAGAAATACTCGAAGGACGAAAAATTCAGTGCGACTTCCGCGAGCGCCGGCGCGGCTGCGATCAGCACTGCAACGCCAATCAGGCCACCCGCTACCGAGAAGACCAGATTGACCCCCATATTCAGGTTCAACTGGCCCTTTTGGGTCATGGCGTAGGATTCATCGGTATAGGCGGCTGAGGCTGGCGTGCCCGGCATGCGAAGCATCGCCGCTGGAATATCGCCGGCGAAAATCGCCATGGTCGTCGCAGTGACAATCGCGCCAAGCGCGGGCACTGGTGGCATGAAGAAGGTCACCGGCACCAGCAATGCTGTCGCCATGGTGGCGGTGAGCCCTGGCATCGCGCCGACAAACACGCCGAATACCGCCGAGACAGCAATCACCGCCAGGACAAAGGGATCAAAAACAAGACCGAAGGCCTGGATCAGCGGTTCCATGGAAGGGACCTCACAAGAAGCTTTCCATCAGGCCGCGCGGCAGCGGCACACGCATCAGCCCGGCGAATAGCCAATGCATCAGCAGCGTCATTCCCGCCGCAACCGGCAGCGCCACTACCGGTCGCGCGCGAAACCACAGGAACAACGCGAAAAGCAGCACAAAAGCGGTCGGGATGAAGCCAAGCCAGCCCGAGACGAAAATATAGAACAAGATCGCGCCCGGCATAAGCAGGAAGGATAATAGGCGGGCGGGATCGCGCACCCAATCTTCAAGGCTGATCAGCGGCCCGCGCGCGCGCAGGCCGCGTAACACCAGCGCCAAGCCACAAAGACCGATCCCCGCCGCAAGAATACGTGGAAAGAGATTCGGCCCGTAATCCTGGCCGGGAAAGCGCGGAAAAAACCCCGTCAGCCACCAGACCCAGCCGGCAAAGCCAATCAGGAGAGCGCCAAGGAGCGCATCGTTCAGACGCAACGCATTGCTCCCCAGGTCAGCGATCAGCCACGCGCCAGGCCGGCGCCCCGCATCGCCTCGCCCATGGAGGTATCGCTCTGCGCCATGAAGGCAGCGAATTGCGCCGCATCACCCCAGACTGTGCCAAAGCCGCGTGAGGCCATGAAATCCTGGAATTCGCGATTGTCAAAGGCGCGCTTCAGTGCGGCACCGAGCGTATTCGCGATTTCGGCCGGCATATTGCGCGGCCCGGCAATGCCGCGCCAGGCACCAACCGAATAATTGATGCCGAGTGTTTCATTCAGTGTGGGCACTTGCGCGAACATCGGGTTCCGCGCCGGCGCCATGATGGCGAGTGCGCGGGCGCGGTTCGCATCAATCATCGCGCGCGCTTCGGGGATTGAGCAGGTGACGATATCCACCCCGCCAGCGGCGAGTTCCTGCATGGCTGGCGCCGCACCGTTCGAAGGTACCCAACGAACATGATCACCGCGCAGGCCCATGGCCTGCAGCCAGCCAACCAGCGCCAAATGCCAGATGCCGCCCTGGCCCGTGCCAGAGGCGCGGAAACTCCCGGGCGGACGCGAACGGATTGCCTCAGCCAAGGCACGGATATCGGCGAAGGGGGCGTTCTGCGCAACAGTCACGCCGGGCGGGTCAGAGTTCATCAGCGCAAGCGGCGTATAGCTGGTCGGCTTGAGGTCGGTCAGGCCCTGCCAATGCATCATGGTGATCTCAACCGTGATCATGCCGATGGTATAGCCATCAGCCGCCCCGGTCGCGATGGCGCTATGCCCCACCACGCCAGAGCCACCGGTACGGTTGACGACATTGAAGGGTTGCCCAAGGTCGCGTTCAAGCAGGCTGGCAACGATGCGGGCGGTGGCATCCGTACCGCCACCAGCGCCCCAGGGCACAATCATCTGGACTGGGCGGCTGGGATAACGCGCTTGCGCGAACGCGGGCGCGGCTAGGCCGGCGGCAAGCCCAGCGCCAGAGGCGACAAACAGGTTGCGTCGAGTAAAGCGATCCATGTGTTTCTTCTCCCATGCGTGGCCGGATTATCCGGTGTTCTTGATTGGTTCATTTTAAAAGCCAAGTGAAATCGCTCGCTGGACTGAAACAGACGAACAAAGAATTACGCAGAGCGATTCCTGATGACCAGACGGCAAAATTCAAATCAAAAGCTAAACTGGTAAAGCGTTACGCGTCAAGGGAGGTATCGGAAACTTTGTGTGCCGGTCGGTTTCGCCCCTTAAACCATGTCTTATCGTCGAACAGGATAGCAAATCGGATTTTGGCCTCGCACAAGGCGCGAGGCAGCTTTCATCGTTCTTCTGTCGCTCTGTTGCAGGTAAATATTACTGCTTTATGGCTGCCTCATCACTCGGCAAATTGCCACGTCTGAGCACCGCCCGTTGGAGGCTCGCGGCGAGGCCCCAGTCGCTTCAATGACTGAGAATTTCCAGCATATTGGAGGGGCTAAACGCAAGGAACCTTATCACCTTTTGGCGATATCGGCACCAGGTTGGCGCGATAGCCAGGCATCTCCGGCCACACTGCCCTGTCTGAATGGCTTGAAGGGTGGTCGAGGCCAACAGATCAGCTTTGCCTCGAAATCGCAAAGCGCAGTCGATAAGAGAATGCGAGGGCCGAATGGTGCTGCCATTTGGCCCTCACATCATGATCAAAACGCCTGAATCATAGCAATGAAATGACGCTCTATTTCGCTTGGCTCAGCCCCCATCACAGCGCGAATGGTCTGTCACGCGCAGGGGATTTC